>CAVZXE010000001.1:0-33160 GCA_963779155.1 uncultured bacterium
CGCGGCGGCAGCTTCGATGCGAAGACGGGCGGACCCCCGGCCCGGACACTCCACCATGTGCAGCCCCTTCCACCTCGCCAACCACGTGCACGACCTCGACGAAGCGCGCCGCTTCTATGGTGGCATGCACGGCTGCCGCGAGGGGCGCAGCGCGCCAAGCTGGGTCGACTTCGACTTCTTCGGCCACCAGATCTCGCTCCACCTGGGCGAACCGTTCGCCACCGCCGACACCGGGCAGGTCGGCGGGCATCGGGTGCCGATGCCGCACCTCGGCGTGGTGCTGGCCCTGCCCGACTGGCAGGCGCTCGCGGCGCGCCTTCGCGACGCCGGCCAGCGCTTCGTGATCGAGCGTTCGCTCCGCTTCAAAGGCCAGCCCGGAGAGCAGTGGACGATGTTCTTCCGCGACCCGTCGGGCAACCCGATCGAGGTCAAGGGCTTCAGGTCGCTCGATGCGGTTGATGACGCCTGAACCGGGCGCGTGGCAGCGCCCGCTCACCCGCGCATGTCTGCGCCAGCGCATCCAACTGCCAGTCGATGCGAGTCCGGCCCGGCTGGATCCGGCCCACGAGCCGCCGTTCACGCCGGCGGCGCCACCCGCTGCTCGATCGCCCCGAACACGCTCAGACCGTCCGCCCCCTTCATCTCGATGCGAATGGTGTCGCCGTATCGCATGAAGTCTGTCTTCGGGCTGCCGCCCTCGATCGTCTCGATGGCGCGCTTCTCGGCGATGCAGCTGTAGCCGCGCGCCCGGTCCTTGTTGCTGACGGTGCCGCTGCCGACGATGCTGCCGGCGCGCACATTGCGCGTCTTGCAGAGGTGCGCGATCAGTTGGCCGAAGTGGAAGCTCATTTCCGACCCGGCGTCGCAGAGACCGACGCGTTTGCCGTCCCACACGCTTTCCAGGTTCAAGTGCACGCGCCCGCCGTGCCAGGCGGCGCCCAGTTCGTCGGGCGTCACCGCGACCGGGCTGAATGCGGTGGCCGGCTTGCTCTGCAGGAAGCCGAAGCCCTTGGCCAGCTCGGCCGGGATCAGGTTGCGCAGCGACACGTCGTTGGCGAGCATCAGCAATCGGATGCCCTCCAGCGCCGCTTCGGGCGCGGTGCCCATCGCCAGGTCGCCGGTCACGACCGCGACCTCGGCCTCGAAGTCGATCCCCCAGGCTTCGTCGGCACAGACGATGGGCTCGGTCGGGCCGAGAAAGTCGTCGCTCCCGCCCTGGTACATCAGCGGGTCGGTGTAGAAGCTCTCGGGCACCTCGGTGCCGCGCGCCTTGCGCACCAGCTCGACGTGGTTGATGTACGCGGAGCCATCGGCCCACTGGTAGGCGCGCGGCAGCGGCGCCATGCAACGGGCCGGTTCGAAGGCAAAGGCATGGCGTGCCTTGCCCTGGTTGAGCGTCGTGTACAGGTCTTCGAGCTGGGGCGAGAGGAACCCCCAGTCGTCGAGCACTTGCTGCAGGCGGGTCGCGATGGCGGTCGCATAATGGGCCGTGCTCAGGTCGCGCGACACGACCACCAGCTGGCCATCGCGTGAACCGTCCTTGTAGCTTGCGAGTTTCATGGTCAGGGTGTCGGGCGCCATGTCGATCAGCAGCGCCGCGTTGATTGCACGAGGGCGCTATTGTGCGTGCAGCGTCCGCACGCGCGCCGCGAGGCGTTGATGCGGCGCGCCACGCTGAACGCACGCCGCCTCGGGGCGATTGCTATCGTCGTGCTGGCGCTGCACGGGTTGCTGCTGCGGGGCGTCCATGACGCGCTCGCCGCGCTCGACACCGCCGCACCGCACCGGCCCCCGCCGGGCATCCAGGTGCGCATGGTGGTGCTTGCAGTGCCATTGCCCAACGCGGAGCCGAACGTCGCGATGCGCCCGACCACCGCGGCGCAGGCATCTAGCCTGGCGCGCCGCGGGCAAGGGGCGGCGCAGCGTTCCGCGGCACCCGCCGCCGAACCGTCGCGGCCGGCCCCAGCGGCAACCGCCCTGGCACCGACCCCGCCCGCTGCCACGACCCCTCCGCTTGCCGCGCTGCCGGCGCAGCCCATGGACGACGCAGCGGGCCTGGCGAGTGCCGACGTGGCCGCTCCAACGCCAGCGGGCGATCTGCCGATCTACCGCACCGTGCTGCCGCCCGCGTTCGCGTTTGGCTACGACCTTCGCCGCGGCTCTTCGAGCGGCAGCGGCGAGCTGAAGTGGCGGCCGCAGGGTGAGCGCTACGAGTCACGCTTCGTGGGCGCCAGCGAGGGCGTGCCGCTGCTGGCGTGGGAAAGCGTCGGCGGCTTCGACGCGGCGGGCCTGGCCCCGGCGCGCTACACCGACCGCCGCCGCGGGCGTGGCGCGCAGGCGGCGAACTTCCGGCGTGATGCGGGCAAGGTCACGTTCTCCGGTCCGGCGGTGGAGCATGCGCTGCCGCCCGGCGCGCAGGACAGGCTGAGCTGGATGCTGCAGCTCGCGGCCATCGCGGCGGCCGAGCCGGCACTCGTCGGGCCGGGCGGGCGGGTGTCGTTTCTGGTGGTCGGCGCCCGCGGCGATGCCGACGTGTGGACCTTTGTCCATGTCGCCGAGGAGGCCTTGGCGCTGCCGCAAGGGCAGCGCCCGACCCTGCACCTGCTGCGTGAGCCCGCGCGCGCCTTCGACACGCGGGTCGAGGTGTGGCTCGACCCCGAGCGGCACTACCTGCCGGTGCGCGCGAGGCTGTCCAATGGATCCGGCGGCCAGGCGCTGCAGCTCATGCTGCGCGAGGTGCTGGCAGCGCCCTGAGGAATCTGGCACCGAGCCCAGCGAGCCCGGCCTTCCCGCTTCGAGAGCGGCGGAAGGGCGGCTGCCGGCGCCCCGACGCGGCGCCGTCGAGCCTTGAAGACGGCGCCGTCACCCTCAGCTATGGTTGCGGGAGGTCCATTGATGAACATGCTCTACAACTCCGAAAGCTTTGCCGTGGTGCAATTTGAAGTGCCAGCCGAGCGTAGCCATGCCGGTGATGGTGCGTTGACCCGTGGTGGGTATGAAATCGTCGACAAGTTCGCGCGCAAGGAGATCTTCATCGAAGGCGCGTTGGCCGAGAGCTTCAAGCTGGGTGCGCAGGCGTTGATCGAGTCCTCACCGTCGGTGGAGGAGCTCGACGAGTACATTGGTCGCTTTGCCGCGCTGATGCAGCAGCCGCTGGTGCTGCACTGAACGAATAGGCTTGCGGCAGGGGCTTGGCCTCGTGCACAGTGATGGAGCCACGATCAAGCTTGGCGGTCGAGCCAATGGAGCTTGCAGCTCGGAGTGCCGCGCCGATTCCCTTGTGCTGCCATCAGCGGAGCTTCGTGCGCGCAGATGCTCGCCATGAGAGCGATCTGTGGAAGGGCCAGGAGGCGCTGAGCAGCGACACCTGCCTGCAGCGCCACGGCCACTGACCTGCCCCTGCGAAGAATGGGCGGCGCTGCCGTTGCTCGACGAGACCGACAACAACTACCTGCGCCGCCGGTGCCTGGCCAAGCGCGATCACGAGCCGAGTGAAGCCAACGCGATGCTGCAGCGCATGCGGAACCTTTGCGATGTCTTCCTCTGCATGACCAGGCTGTTCGACGCGTCCGCGCTGCGGCGCTTCACTTTCAAGCTCCGCTTCAAGCCGCTCAAGCCCGTGCAGCGCGAGCGCGGGTTCATCGCCGATGCGCTGCGCGGCGATGTTGCCGGGCTGGGCTTGGTGGAACAGCGCGCCTGTGCCTACTCGACGCGCCTGCGCCGGCGACTTCGCTGCCGCCAAGCGCCAGATCGCGGTGCTGGCTGAGGCGTTCGGACCTGACGATGTCCCGTCGCAGCTCGCGGCCGACCATCGCGCACGGACCGAAGTTTGCCAGCGAAGCTGCAGCGGCTTCGTGAATTGAACGCGTTCGGTCCCCCGCCCCTTGTCGCCTGCGCTCAAGTCGGCATTGGTGCGTCCGATAGACCCGGGATGGTGACTTGCCCAAGCGCGGGATGAGCGCGACCAACGTCGCCTGGAGCCTGCCCGCCGATCTGCTGGCCGGCGCGGCGGCCGTGGCCGTGCTGGCGGCCTTCGTTGCCCTGAACCCGATGCGCGGAGTCACGGCAGTGGAACGCGGCGCGCGCTGGTGGCGGCGCGCCAGCGCCAGCATGGCCCTGGGCACTGGCGCTTGGTCGGCGCACTTCATCGTGATGTCGGGCGAGTCGCTTCCCGGTGCGCCCGGCTACCAAGGCTTGCTGCTGTTTGCCGCGTTCGGCCTGACCGTGGCCGGCGCGCTGTTTTCGCAGGCTTTGCTGGCCGGCCCGGCGTGTTCCGCAGGCCGGCTGGCCGGCGCCGCACTCACGCTCGGCAGCGTACTGTGCGCCACGCCGGTGGTAGCGATGCTCGCCCTGCAGGGCGAGCCCGCGGTCGCCTGGGATCGCGCGGGCCTGGCGGCAGCCTGGCTCCTGGCTGGCATCGGCGCTGGCGCGGCGTTGGCACTGGGGCACGTTGCACGCCCCGCTCAGGCACACGGCCCTCGCCATCGGCCCCTGCTGGCGACGTTGCTGATGGGCGCGACCGTGGTGACCGTCGATGTGGCGGTGGTCTGCTCTGCCAGGCTGCCCGCCAACTTCGTGGCGAGCCCGGTGGGCCAGGTCGGAGGCGAAGCACTGACCATGCTGGCCTTGCTCGCAGGTCCCGCCGTGCTCGCCCTGCTTTTGTCGTCGTCGTTGCTCGAAGACCACCTCCACGACCTGCTCGCGCGAGCACGCGCCGAGATGCAGCGCGCCACCTACACGGACGCGCTGACCCGGCTGCCGAACCGACTGCTGTTCGAGGAGCGCCTGCAACGCGCGGTGCACCGCGCCGATCGCGCCGGGCGGTGCCTGGCGCTGCTGTTCGTCAACCTTGACGGGTTCAAAGGCGTCAACGAAACCTTCGGCCAGGACACCGGCGATGCGCTGCTGCGCGTGATGGGCCAGCGCCTGTGCGCCGTTGGGCGCGACTTGCTGGCACGCGCCGGAGGCGACGAATTCCTGCTGCTGCTCGACGATGACCCCGACGCCGCCGAGGCGTCGCGCCGCGCCGCCCAGGTGCTCGACGAGATCGCCCGCCCGTGCCGCATCGAGCAGCGCGAAGTGCTGGTACGGCCTCGATCGGGATCGCGCTGTACCCCGAGCACGGCGCCCTGTCGCGGCTGACTCCCGCACGCAGCCGCCGCGCTGCACGCCGCCAAGCGCATGGGCGGCGCGACCTACTGCTTCTTCGAGGCCAGCATGGTGGCTGGCAGGCGCGATGAGGCCGAGCTGCTGCGCGACCTGCGCTGCGCCATCGAGCAGCGCGAACTGGAGCTCTTCTACCAGCCCAAGATCCACGCGCCGAGCGGCCAGATCACCGGCGCCGAGGCGTTGATGCGCTGGCACCACCCGCAGCGCGGCCTGGTCAGCCCGCTGGTGTTCATCCCGCTCGCCGAGCGCTACGGCCTCATCAACGCGCTCGGCAACTGGGTCATCGACGACGCCTGCCGCCAGATCCGCGCCTGGCGCAACCAGGGCTTGCGCATGCGCGTGGCGATCAACCTGTCGGTGCACCAGTTGCGCCAGGCCGACCTGGCCAAGCGTATCGGCGCAGCGCTGCGACGCAACCGCCTCGAGCCGCGCGTGCTGACCTGCGAGATCACCGAATCGATCGCGATGGACGACAGCCAGGACACGCTGCAGGTCATCGAGCAGCTGGCCGCGGTCGGCGTGCACCTGTCGATCGACGACTTCGGCACCGGCTACTCCAACCTGAGCTGCCTGCGCAAGCTGCCGGCCGAGGAACTCAAGATCGACCGCGGCTTCG
Source organism: uncultured bacterium (assembly GCA_963779155.1). Taxonomy (GTDB): domain Bacteria; phylum Pseudomonadota; class Gammaproteobacteria; order Burkholderiales; family Burkholderiaceae_C; genus CAIKUF01. The sequence goes on from CAVZXE010000001.1 coordinate 5,786, forward strand.
TGCTCGACCTCGAGACCAGCGGCGATGCGCGGGCGATCGTCGACGCGGTCGTCAAGCTGGCGCAGGCGCTCGGACCTGAAGGTGGTGGCCGAAGGCGTCGAGACCGAGCGCCAGCAGCGAGATCCTGCGCCGAGCTGGCTGCGACGAGCTGCAGGGCTACCTGTTCGCCAAGCCGATGTCAGCGCGCGCCCTCGCCCAATGGGCGATGAACCACGAAGGCCCGCGCAATCTCGACTTCCGGCCATCGCTGTTCGGCGAGACCGCGGCGGCCTGCTGACGCCTCGACGCCCGCAGGCAGGCCGGCGCGGCCCTCGGCGGGCTGAAGTGGCACGCGAGCCCCGCCTAGAATTCGGGTCATGAGTTCACTGACCTACACCCGCGCCGCCGCCCTGCCGCAGATCCTGCAGCGGCGCATCGTCATCCTCGACGGCGCGATGGGCACGATGATCCAGCGCTACCGGCTCGGCGAGGCCGAGTACCGAGGCACGCGATTCGCCGATCACCCGAAGGACCTGAAGGGCAACAACGACCTGTTGCAGCTCACGCGGCCCGACGTGATCCGCGAGATCCACGAGCAGTACCTGCGCGCCGGCAGCGACATCGTCGAGACCAACACCTTCGGCGCCACGGCGGTCGCACAGGAGGACTATGGCCTGGCGCATGTGGCGCGGGAGTTGAACGTCGCGGCGGCGCGCCTGGCGCGCCAGGCCTGCGACGCCTTCAGCACGCCCGACAAGCCGCGCTTCGTGGCCGGCGCGCTCGGCCCCACGCCGCGCACGGCGAGCATCAGCCCCGACGTGAATGACGCTGCGGCGCGCAACGTGAGCTTCGACGAACTGCGCGCGGCCTACCGCGAGCAGGCCGAAGGGCTGCTCGAGGGGGGTTGCGACCTGTTCCTGGTCGAGACCGTGTTCGACACGCTGAACGCCAAGGCCGCGATCTTCGCCCTCGACGAGTTGATGGAAGACAGCGGCGAGCGCCTGCCGGTGATCGTCTCGGGCACCGTCACCGACGCCTCGGGCCGCATCCTGTCGGGCCAGACGGTGAGCGCGTTCTGGCACTCGGTGCGTCACGCGCGGCCGCTGGCGGTGGGGCTGAACTGTGCCCTCGGCGCGGCGCTGATGCGGCCCTACATCGAGGAGCTCGCCAAGGTCGCGGACGACACCTTCATCAGCTGCTACCCGAACGCCGGCCTGCCCAACCCGATGAGCGAGACCGGCTTCGACGAGACGCCCGAGGTCACCGGCAGCCTGATGGAAGAGTTCGCCCGCGCCGGCTTCCTGAACATCGCCGGCGGCTGCTGCGGCACCACGCCCGAGCACATCGCCCAGATCGCGCAGCGCGTCGGCCGCTACGAGCCGCGCTGCCGCCATGCGGCGGGGCTGTTCACACAACTCGAAACGGCGTAGCTGGCAGCCCCAGGCTCACTGCGTTCGATGCCCCTCCCGAGAGGCCGCTCGGCCGGCCCGGGAACGGCACGGCGTCCCGGCCGGGGGCGCGTCTGAAGAAGACGCCGGGCCGCTCCAAGTCTTCCTGCTCCCCCTCGGGGGGCGGACGCCGCAAGGCGGCGGCCTTGGGGGCGCTCAGAGCAGCCGCAACAGGCGTTCGAGATTGAGCCGGAGCCGAACGTCCTGCGGCGAGACGCCGGCCGACACGGCGTACTGCGCCAGGCGGGTGTTGCGCAGCGACGGTTCGCCCAGCGGCGTGCCGGCGCGGCTGAGCACGCTGGCCACCAGCGGTTCGTTGGCGCGCGAGCCGCGCCGCAAGACCACCGCCACTTCGCCGCTGGCAAGCCGCACATAACTTCCCGGCGGGTAGATGCCGGTCGCCTTGATGATGGCGGCGCCGGCCTCGTCGGCCTGCTGGCGCTCGTCCAGATAGGCTGCCTTGGCGGCGGCAGCGCCCGAGAGCGCGGCGCGCCTGCTGCGCGGGCTCAGCCGGGCAGCGAAGATATCGGCGCGCTGGATCAGGCGCGCCAGCTGCCGCGCCGGAGGCAGCGCCGACAGGGGCCCGGGCGGCGAGGCGTGGTGGTGCCGCACCGCGTCGATCCACAGCGCGTCGCCAGCGCCGGCCGCCTGCAGGCCTTGCGCCGCACGCTCGGCGTGGCTGTCGATCTGGGCGCGCTGGTGCGGGTTCGGGGGCGAGGCCTGCAGCGCGAGCGTGTCCTGCAGCGCCGTCATCGCCATGTTCATCGTCAGTGCCGCGCAGCGCAGCGGCTCGCGCCACTCGGCCGGCCAGTTCGGCAGGTGGCGCGCCGCCAGCTCGCAGACCACAGCGACCAGCATCGCATGCGTCGCGCTGTACTGCCGCAGTTCGCTCGTGGTGGCGTCGATCAGCAAGAGCAGCGCGATGTCGGCGTCGCCGTTGACCAGGGCGAACAGTTCGTCCTGCACCTTTCGCAGCCGGGTCGCGAAGTCGGCCTGCGGCGCTTCGCGCAGCAGCTTGCCCACGTGCATCTGCATGTCGCTGAAGGCCGCCAGTGGGTCTGCAGCCCTGCGTGCCGGCAGTGCGGCTTCGATCTCCGCCGCATCGGGATGGGCCTGTGCGATCCGCCCCAGCAGTTCGTTCTGGCGCAGCATCGAATCGAGCTTGCCGGCCATCGACCGGCAATAGGCCTCGCTGTCCTGCTGGTCGACGTACACGCCGCGCTCGATCAGCTGCTGCCGATGCGCCGCCGACTCGATCACCACGCCGCGCGCCATCAGCAGGTGGCCGTCGGCGTCGAAGAGGCCGAAGGGCGTGGGATGGCCGATGCGCAGTTGTTCGGGCGGCAGTTGGCTGACGGGCATTGGGGGCAAAGGCGCGAAAGGGGGCAGGCAAGACGCCGGATTGCCCTCCATTTCGACCCCCGGCCCGGCAACTTGAGGTCGGCCCAGGGGGACAGGGCCCGCCGCGGGCTATCGAAACACCCGATACCGGTGCGTCAGCCTTGCGTCAGAATCGCGCCACTCTGGAGGATCTGATGGAAAAGACCTGGCTCAAGCACTACCCGGCGGGCGTCCCTGCCGAAATCGACGTCGGCCAGTACCGCTCGCTCGTCGAACTGCTGGAAGAGAGCTTCAAGAAACACCGCAACGCGGTGGCCTACCGCTTCATGGGCAAGACAATCAGCTTCGCGCAGGTCGACGACCAGTCGCGCGCCTTCGCCGCCTATCTGCAGGGCCTGGGGCTCGAGCGCGGCGACCGGGTGGCCATCATGATGCCCAACGTGCCGCAGTATCCGGTGGCCGTGGCCGGCATCCTGCGCGCCGGCCTGGTGGTGGTCAACGTCAACCCGCTTTACACGCCGCGCGAGCTCGAGCACCAGCTCAAGGACTCGGGCGCCAAGGCGATCGTGATCGTCGAGAACTTCGCCGGCACCTTGCAGAAGGTGCTGGCCAACGTCCCCACGCAGAAGGTGATACTGACTGCGCTCGGCGACATGCTCGGCTTTCCGAAGGCGCTGATCGTCAACTACGTCGTGCGCAAGGTCAAGAAGATGGTGCCGCCCTTCGAACTGCCCGGCGCCGTGAACTTCAACGACGCGCTCGCCCAGGGCCGCGGCAAAACCGTGCGGGCGCCGAAGATCGGCCCCGACGACATCGCCGTGCTGCAGTACACGGGCGGCACCACCGGCGTCAGCAAGGGCGCGGTGCTGCTGCACCGCAACCTCGTCGCCAACATCCTGCAAGCCGAGGCCTGGTACCAGCCGGCGCTGAAGAAGATCCCGCCCGGCGAGCAGATCGTGACCATCTGCGCGCTGCCGCTGTACCACATCTTCGGCTTCAACACGAACATGATGCTGTCGATGCGCATGGGCGGCTGCAACATCCTGATTGCCAACCCTCGCGACCTGCCGGCCGTGTTCAAGGAGCTCAAGGGGCAGAAGTTCCACAGCTTCCCGGCCGTCAACACCCTCTTCGGCGCGATGGCGCACCACCCGGACTTCAACACGGTCGACTGGAGCTCGCTCGTCATCTCGGTCGGCGGCGGCATGGCCGTGACCAGTGGCACCGCCAAGCTCTGGCTCGAGAAGACCGGCTGCCCGATCGTCGAGGGCTACGGCCTGTCGGAGACCTCGCCCTCGGCCACCTGCAACCCTGTGGACAGCACGGCCTACAGCGGCAACATCGGCCTGCCGATGCCCAACACCGAGCTCACACTGCTCGACGACGACGGCAACGAAGTGCCGCTCGGCACGCCGGGTGAGATCGCCATTCGCGGCCCGCAGGTGATGGCCGGCTACTGGCAGCGCCCCGACGAGACGGCCAAGGTCATGACGGCCCACGGGTTCTTCCGCACCGGCGACATCGGCACGGTCGACGAGCGCGGCTACTTCAGGATCGTCGACCGCAAGAAGGACATGATCCTCGTCAGCGGTTTCAACGTCTATCCGAACGAAGTCGAAGACGTGGTGTCGCAGATGGAAGGCGTGCTCGAATGCGCTGCCGTCGGCGTGCCTGACGCCAAGGCCGGCGAAGCCGTCAAGCTCGTCATCGTGCGCAGCGTCCCCACCGTCACCGAAGCGCAGGTGCGCGCATATTGCGAGGCCAACCTGACCGGCTACAAGCGCCCCAAGGTCGTCGAATTCCGCACCGACCTGCCGAAGACACCGGTCGGCAAGATCCTGCGCCGGGAGCTGCGCGACAAGGCCTAGCAACCCCCCCGGGCCGCCCCGAGTGGGGTGATTCCCCGGGGGACGGCCCTGCAACTGCCCCGGGCTCGTCATCCCAGGGCCCGGGCGCGCCACGATCACTTCACCTGGAGTTGGTTCAGGTAATCCAGCAACGCCGTGATGCGAGTACGCACATACGAGGCCTGGTTGTAGGGCATGTCGGGGAACTGCTCGGCAGCCTGGACCGTGTAGTCCATTCCCCAGATCGGCATCTCGCGCGTGCCGTGCCCCGTGCCGGAGCCCTCGATGATGTCGTACATCCGGGGGTACGGGAACACGCCACCATTGCGCCGCGCGAGCGTCGTCAGGTCCGGCGGGCTGCGCTTGAGCTCTGCGCTGTAGGGCCCGCCGCCCTTGGCGTCCTTGCCGTGGCACGCCGCGCACTTGCTGTCGTACTCGCGCTTGCCCAAGTCCACCTTCTGCTGTGCCGAGGCCGTCGCGGCCATCGACATCGCCAAACACGCCATGGTCGAGATCAAGAAACCCGTGTATCGCATCATGACCTCCTGATGGTCTGAAACCTGGGCGTCCGACTCCGGACGTGCAACCAGTATCCATTCGCGCTGCGCCTGGCCATTGATATCGGTCAATGGCGCAGTGCTGAACGTCTGCGGCGCGATTGCGCCCAGTCCCGTCCTCTCGCATCGACCCTCAGCCGGCGCTTGCCGACGCTGCCGGCGCGGCACGGGACGCGGGCGGGCCGAAGCGCTGCGCGGGCTTGTCGGCCCTTTCGTAAAGCGGCATCACCTTGCCCAGGTTGGCCTCGATGTCCTTGATGCGCGAGCCGCCGCTCGGGTGGGTGGACAGCCATTCCGGCGGTGCGCCCTTGCTGGCCGCTGCCATCTTGTTCCACAGCGTGATGCCGGCACGCGGGTCGTAGCCGGCACGCGCGGCGAGCTCCATGCCCACGAGGTCGGCCTCGGTCTCGTCGTCGCGGCCGAACTTGAGCGTCACGAGCTGCCCACCCATGTCGGCCAGGTAGCGCCCGCCGCCGCCCAGCCCGAGCAGTGCCGAGCCGATCTCGATCGCGCCGCGCGTGGCCGCGGTCTTGCCCATCCGCTCGCGCGCGTGTTCGCGCAGCGCGTGCGCGATCTCGTGGCCCATCACCATCGCCACCTCGTCGTCGCTGAGCTGAAGCTGGTCGAGCAGGCCATAGAAGAACGCGATCTTGCCGCCCGGCATGCAGAACGCATTGATCTGCTTGCCGCCGAAGAGGTTGACCTCCCACTTCCACTGCCGGGCGCGGTCGTTCCACTGGTAGCTGTAGGGAACGATTCGCTTGGCGATGGCGCGCAGGCGCACCAGCTGCGGGTTGTCGTCGGGCGCCAGCGCGCGTTGCTGCGCGGCCTGCTGCCGCATTTGCAGGTATTGCTGCTGGGCCGCCTTCTCGAGCTGTTCGGGCGGCACGAGCCCGGCGACCCACGACTTCTTGCCGACGTCCACGCCTTCGCGCGCCGGCGCCTGGGCCAGCGCCGCCGCGCCGAGCAGCGCCACGGTGAACAGCCGACGCCGTGCCCCGAAGCCCTGCGCACAAGCACACCCCGCGCGGTGGCGAAGCGCGAACGCGTTGCACCCATCCAGCGCGTCGGAAGCAGGGTCGAAATCAGCTTTCATGCTGTCGTCAGATGGTGGCCGCTCGGCGGAGTTCAACGTGCGCCCGCGGCGCCGAGCATGCGGCGCACCTGCGGCAGCAGCAGGTAGGCCGGGAAGCTGAGCCAGAAAGTCAGGAAGAAGTAGGCCGCATAGCCCATTTCCTGGGCCCCGATGCCGCCGGCCCAGCCGGCCACGGCGCGGCTGAAGGCGAAGATGCTCGACAGGATGGCGTATTCGGTCGTCGCCCGCTCACGGCTGGTGATGGCCATCAGGAACGCGAGGAAGGCGCCGGTGCCCAGCCCGCCGGTGAAGCTCTCGAGCGCGCTCGCCGAATAGACCATCGCCTGGTGCGCCATGGCGATGTCGCTGCCCTGCGCCGCGTGCGGCACCACCCACGCCGCCGCCGCATAGCCGAGGTTCGACAAAGCCTGCCACAGGCCGAGCACCCACAGCCCGCGGAAGATGCCCGCCTTGTCCACGTACCAGCCGCCGAGCAGCCCGCCGGCAATCGACAGCGCCAGGCCGAGGTTCACGCTGACGAGGCCGATCTGCTGGTTCGTGAACCCCGAGTCGACCCAGAACGGCTTGACCATGAAGCCCATCGCCGCATCGCCGAGCTTGAAGAGCAGGATGAACAGCAGGATCGCGATCATCCCCGGCCGCGCCAGCAGCTCGACCCAGGCGCCGAACACCGGGCCCTCGCGCATCAGCGCTGCGCGCGGGCCGCGGGCGGCGCTGACCATCAGCGTCGCACCGGCGAGCATCAGGCCGACCGGCAGCGCGCCCTTGAACCACCAGGTGGCGCTCGCGGCCACCACCGTTTGCCAGCCGAGCGCACGCGCCAGCGGCGCGAGCGTGGGCCAGAGCAGGCCGCCGATCACCAGCGCCAGCGCCAGCACCCACAGCGGCTGGTCGCGCAACAGGCGGATCTCGTTGGCCACCGTGCCGCGCGTGGACGTGCGCGGCTGCTCGCGCGGCGCCAGCAGCACCATCAGCGCGTTGGCGGCGAACACCGCGCCGCCGAGCCCGTAGGCCCAGGTCCAGCCGAACCAGCCGGAGAGCATCAGCACCACCCCCGCGAACAGCATGCCGACGCGGTAGAAGCCGATCCGCACGCCGTTGGCGAGCCCGAATTCGCGCTTGTCGAGCAACTCGATCGTGTAGCCATCGGTGGCGATGTCGTTGGTGGCCGACAGGAACGTGAACGCGCCGATCGCAATCCACAGCCACGGCCCGCCGACGGCGCTGGTGGCGTCGCCGGCATGGCTGGCGAAGAACCACATCACGCAGGCCATGCCCAGGTTGGCGCCGCTGACCCACCAGCGGTGGCGGCGCGCCCAGTCGATCAGCGGCGCCCAGAGGAACTTCACCGTCCACGCCAGGCCGAGCAGGCTCAACAGGCCGATGTCGGCCAGGTTCACGCCCTGCTGGCGGAAGTAGACCGGGAAGATGTCGAAGAACACGCCGAGCGGCAGCCCCTCGCTGAAATACAGCAGCGCGACCCAGAACAACTTTCGTCGGTAGGCGGGTCGTGGCGCAGCATCGGTCATTGGGCGATTCTAGGGAGGGGTCGCGACGGCAGACCCGACACCTGCGGGATGGGCCGCGCGCGCCGCGCCGCGGACCGATGACTGCCTATCGGCGCCCATCGCCGTGCCAAGCCTCTCCACGCGGTGTACCGGCGCCAAGTTGGCCGACCCGTGCAACCCGCTCGCGATGCCGCCCGCGCTGCTGAAGGCGCGCCAGAGGTTCGATGCGGCGGCCGATGCCGTCTGCGGCCGCAAGACCTTCAAGACCGACGCGGAGCGCGTGGCCTTCCTGTTCGAACTGTATCAACCCATCAGGCCGCCTCTGCCGGCAGCGCAAGCCCCCCGGCGCGTACGCAGTGCCGGCGTCACTTGAGTCGCAACGCCTCAGCGTGGGCCGTCGCCCCCGGCGCAAGCCAGCGCTTCGGCGAGCGCAGCTCCCACCGCGCCGAGGTCGGCAGTGACGGTGCGGAACAGCGCTTCGTGGTACACGTGTTCATAGCCGTGTGCCAGGATGTTGCGCAGCCCGATGATCTGCCGCCGCGGCACGCCGCCGATCTGCGCGCGTTGCGCTTTCCAGAGTCGCCCGGCCGCCTCGCCCAGGATGATGAACAGCTTCTCCACCGCCTGGTTGAGCACCCGATCAGACTCGTACTGCGCCAGCGTCCGGTTATGCAGGAGCGTGCGAAACTCGCGCAGGAAGGACAGCAGTCGCTCAGGTAGCGGGTGCCCGATCGATCGTCATGCAGCCAATTCCCGGGCCGGATACAAGGCGCGCAACTGGGGCTCGATCGCCCGGCGCCGGTAAGGACTGTTCAGCACCGAATCGAACGCCAGATCGATGGCGCGTCCATTGAACACCGCTGACAGTTCGTCTTGCAGATCCGCGCCCGCGAACGCGCTCGGGGCCTTTCCGGGGACGAACTCGACCAGCAGATCGACGTCGCAGGCGGCCCGGTCGTCGCCCGTGGCGGCCGACCCGAACATGCGAATTTGCCGCACGCGGTAGTGCTGGCACAAGGCATCGATGCGGTTCCCCTACTCGCCGGTGATCTTCATCGCGAGGTTCATCTCGCCCCCACCGCCCCGCCCTGCTGATAGATCGCCTCCGCCAGGGCCAGCAATTGCTCGCGCGGCAGGCTGCCCACCAGTGCGTAGCCGGTGGCGGTGGCGCCCTGGCCTTCGACCCAGTAGAACAGGCCCAGCTCGCCCTGGCGTTCGTAGCGGAACGCTGCGTTGGCCGGGTCGGCCTGTGTCGGGCCGGTGTCGGGCTTGCGCAGGTACACCGTCACCCGCTGGCCTGCCGCGTTCTGGTACATCAGCTGCGCGCTCGGCCCGCGTTCGTCGGGCAGCAGCCGGCCGCCGACGAGCTCGAATCCCTGCGGGTTGAGGTCGAACAGCTTGACCGGTACGTCGAGCCGCTTGGTCAGCCAGCGCGCGAGGTGGCCGTCCTGGTTCTGCTCGACGCTCACTTCCACCGGATGGCGCTTTTCGGGCACATAAACGGCATGCGCCACCGCGGCGCGCTGCAGCCATTCGCCGGTACGAGCCTGCAATGCGGGCTGCGACGGGTTCAGGCCGGCCCGCAACACGGCCCCGGTGGCGCCGCCCAGCACGAAGAGCACCAGCCCCGCCGCCCACAGGCCCATCCGCCGTCGGGCCGGGGCCTGCCATACCGCCGCGGCGAGGCGTGGCGGCACCGGTTCGAGCAGCACCGCGTCGAGCTGCGCGCGCAGCGCCTCGCGGTCGGCTTGCCACAGGCGGGCGCGGGCGGCGAGTTCCGGGTGCTCGCGCAGGTGCGCCTCGACCGCCGCGGCCCGCTCGGGCGGCAGCTCACCGTCGAACCAGGCGTGAAGGGTGGGGTCGTCGATGTCCATGGGAATCGTCATCTCGTTGACTCGACCATGCGTCGCGCAACCCGTGACGCATGATCATGCGCGGTCTGCCAGCTTCGCGCAGCAAAGGTGGCGGATACCAGATGCCGGCCCGAACTGAAGTTCTTCTTTCGGCCCAGAGCAGGCCTTCGCGACTCACCCCGAAGCCGGCATGCCGACATGGGCGCGCGCAAGCCGGTGGGCAAGGCCGTTGGCGCTTCGCTTCGACGCCCGGCCCTGCGGGCCGGGTCCCCTGCGGTGCTCGGGCCTGGCAGGTGGCTGCGAAACTCGCCCTCCCGAGGCCGCGCTGCGCGCGACCCCGCTCGGAGCTCGGCCAGTCCTCGCCACCGCCGCGCCTGCGGCGCGTCGGAATCTGCCCGGCCCTGCGCTCCTCGGCGTCGAACAGGCGCGCCACCGGCCTCGCCCATCGCCTTGCCAGGAGCAGCGGTGCATTCCGGCAGGCAAAGCCCTGCGCTACCCCAAGGCCGGGGCGGGCGGGTGCGGCGGCGCCTGTGCGGCGCCGAGCACCGCAGCGCAGCGGGGGCTGAGTCCGGACACAAAGCCTGCCTGCGCAGGCTTTGTGCCTGGCGAAGGCCGGCCGCGTCTTGCGGCGGGCCGGGCCGTATCCGGCGGACCGGCGAGAACGCTCTATGCAGCGCCGCGTCCAGCGGCACTGCGGAGTGATCGCAGTCGCCCCGCGGAGCGAGGAGCGCAGGGCACCCGGAGCGCAGCGAAGGGCGCCGCAGTGAAGCCGCCGCACCCGCCCGCCCCGGCCTTGCCGCGCCGATGCATGCATGCCGCAAAGCCGGCGTTCGCAATGACCGCAACGGGCCGAGAGCCGACCGCCAGCGACTCGATGTGCGGCGAACCTTCATCTCAGATCACCCGGCGCAGCGTGGGTGCGCCATGCGAAGTAGCCGGTGCGCCGCCGTCGAGCAGCGCGCGCAGCGCGACGCGCCCGCGCGAAACGCGCGACATCACGGTGCCGATCGGGATCGAGAGCGCCTCGGCGCACTCGGCGTAGCTGAACTGCTCGACGCCTACCAGCAGCAGCGCCTCGCGCTGCTCCAGCGGCAGCCTGCGCAGCGCGGCGATCAGGTCGATCCGCAAACCGACGTCGGCGCCCGGGTCGCTGCCCCAGCGGTCTAGGTGGCCGTGCGGCGCAGCCTCGCCATCGGGCGGCTCGACCAGGCTCATGCGCGCATTGCGGCGGCGCTCGTCGATGTGCGCGTTGTGGGCGATGGAGATCAGCCAGACCAGGATGTCGCGCCGCTGGTCGAACTGGTGCCAGTGGGTGAGCGCACGCTCGAGCGCGATCTGGGCCAGGTCGTCGGCGGCGGCAGCGTCGAACACCAGCGATCGCGCGTAGCGGCGCAGGCGCGGAATGGCGCCGAGCAACTGCTGGCGGAAGACGGCGGGGGCGTGCACGTGCGATGCTGTGGGGGCGGGGCCGGTGGGCGCAGGGTATACGGCGCTGGGCGACAGCTTATTCCGCGTGGGGCCAAGGCGCGGCGGCGCTGCCGACGGCCGGGCCTTCCTTCACAATCCCTGCATGCCTTCGCCGCGCCAGGCTCGCCTGCCGAGCTTCACCCCCGCCGACTTTCGCCAGGCGCTCGGCATGTTCGCCACCGGCGTGACGATCGTCACCGCGCGCGACGCCAGCGGGCTGCGCGTCGGGCTGACGGCAAACTCGTTCAACTCGGTCTCGCTCGACCCGCCGCTGGTGCTGTGGAGTCTGTCGCGCCAGGCCGGTTCGGTGCCCGCCTTCAGCAGCGGATCGCACTACGCGATCAACATCCTCTCGGCCGGCCAACGCGCCCTTGCCGAGCGCTTCGCGGCCCGCGAGGGCGATCGCTTCGAGGGCCTGGCACTGCGCGAAGGCGCGGGCGGCGCACCGATCATCGAGGGCGCGGCGGCGGTGTTCGAGTGCTTCAACCGCAGCCGCTACGAAGAGGGCGACCACATCATCTTCGTCGGCGAGGTCGAACGCTGCGAATGCCGCGCCGGCGCGTCGCCGCTGATCTTTCACGGCGGCCGCTTCTTCACCGAGTTGCCGCTGTAGCGTCGGGCCTCCGGGAGCGCCGACCTCGCAGCCTCGGCGATCGCTTGCCCTATCCTCGGATCGTGAAGCAGCCCCCGCCTCCCGCGCTCAGCGGCCTGACCGTGCTCGAGCGCGGCTGGCTGTCGTCGAACAACATCCTGCTGCATGGCGAACCGGGCGAAGGTGCGACGCTGGTCGATAGCGGCCACTGCGTTCATGCCCAACAGACGCTGGCGCTCGTGCGCCATGCGCTCGGCAGCGAAGCGCTGGCGCGTCTCGTCAACACCCACCTGCACTCCGACCACTGCGGCGGCAACGCGGCACTGCAGCGCGAATTCGGCATGCCCATCCACATCCCGCCCGGGCAGTGGCAGGCGGCATTGCGGTGGGACGAAGACGCGCTGTCGTACCGCCCCACGCGCCAGCGCTGCGAGCGCTTCACCCCCGACGCGCAGATCGCGCCCGGCAGCGTCCTGCGCAGCGGCGGCCGCGAGTGGCAGGTGCTCGCGGCGCCTGGCCACGACCCCGACTCGGTGATGCTGTTCGACGCCGCGCAGGGTGTGCTTGTCTCGGCCGACGCACTGTGGGAGAACGGCTTCGGCGTCGTGTTCCCCGAGCTAGACGGCGTGAACGCTTTCGACGACGTGGCGGCCGTGCTCGACCTGATCGAGCGCCTTTCGGTGCAATGGGTGCTGCCCGGCCACGGCGCGCCGTTCCAGGACGTGGCGGCGGCGCTGGCGCGGGCCCGGTCGCGCCTGGCCGGCTTTCGGGCCGACCCGGCGCGCCACGCCCGCCATGCCGCCAAGGTACTGCTGAAGTACCACCTGCTCGAGGAGCAGGCGCAGCCGCTGCCGGCGCTGTGCGGGTGGTTCGGCGCGGCGCCGCTGATGCAGGGCATGTGGCAGCGCCTCGGCCGGCCGCAGGGCAGCATGGCGGCATGGTGCGAGGCGCTGGTGGCGGAACTGGCCGGCAACGCCGTCCTGGCCCTGCGCGACGGCGTGGTGCACAACCACTGAGGGCCCCAGGGTCGGGCGACGCCCGACCCGCCCCGCCGCGGGGGTCAAGGAAGCTCGGGGCGGTCCGGCGCGTCCCTGCGAGGACCTCCCGCGCGGGGGTCAAAAAGGCTCTGGGCGGCCCGGCGCTTCCTTGCGAATGTCTGCGCCGGACGAGTGGCTGCGCCCGCGCGCGGACGCGCGACTTGCAGGTCTTGGCCGTCGCCCTCCGCAGGCTCAGCGGGCGGTTCTCAACCTGCGCTGTGCAAAGGCGACGTACCAGTCGATGCAGTCCGCGTTGGCCATCGCGTCGCGGTTGAGCACCTTGGCCGCGTCGGCGCCCTGGAGCAGCTTCTTCACCGGCAGCTCCATCTTCTTGCCCGACAGCGTGCGCGGGATCGCGCCGACCTGGAAGATCTCGTTCGGCACGTGGCGCGCCGACAGCGCCGTCTTGATCGCCTCGCGCAAACGCCGGGCCAGCGCGTCGTCGAGCGTCAGGCCGTCGCGCAGCACCACGAACAGCGGCATGTAGCTTTCGCGGCCCAGGTACTCGAGATCGACGACCAGGCTGTCGAGCACCTCGGGCAGCGCCTCGACCGCGCGGTACAGCTCGGCGGTACCCATGCGAATGCCATGGCGGTTGATCGTGGCGTCGCTGCGGCCGTAGATGATCGCCCCGCTGGACCCGGACTCGGGATGAGGCGTGATGCGCAGCCAGTCGCCGTGGCGCCAGATGCCCGCGCCGTCCGGGTGGCGGTACATGTCGAAGTAGCTCTCGCGCAGGCGCGACCCATCGGCGTCGCCCCAGAAGCGCAGCGGCATCGACGGCATCGGCCGCGTGCAGACGAGTTCGCCCACTTCGTCGATCAGCGGCTGGCCAGCGCCGCTCGCATCGGGCTCGCCATAGGCCTCGACCGCGGCGCCCAGGCAGCGGCACTGCATCTCGCCCCTGACGACCGGGAGCAGGCGGTTGCCGCCGAGGAAGGCGCCGGCGAAGTCGGTGCCGCCGGCGATCGGCGCGAGCCAGATCGGCGCGCCGTCCACCTTGGGCAGGTGGTGCCAGATCCACTCGTAGCACTCGTCCGACAGCGGCGAGCCGGTCGAGCCGATCGCGCGCAGGCGCGACAGGTCGCCCTGTTGCGCTGGCTCGACGCCGGCCTTCAGGCAGCTCGCGTAGAAGGCCGCGCCTGCGCCGAAGAACGTCGCCTTGGCGAGGGCGGCAAAGCGCCACAGCGTGCCCCAGTCGGGGCGCTCGCGCGTGCCGCCGGGGTTGCCGTCGAAGACGCAGACGGTGGTGCCGCCCATCAGTGCCCCGAGCTGCACGTTCCACATGATCCATCCGGTCGAGCTGTACCAGTGGAAGCGGTCGCCGGCCTGCACGCTGGGCCCGAGGTCGTTGTGCAGCGACCCCATCTTCAGCGACTCGAGCATGATGCCGCCGTGGCCGTGCACGATCGGCTTGGGCAGGCCTGTGGTGCCGCTCGAATAGACGATCCACAGCGGGTGGTCGAACGGCAACCACAGCGGCTCGCACGCGGCCTCGCCCGCCAGCAGATCCGCCCAGCGGTGCAGCGTGCGCCCGGGCCCGGCCCACGGCTGCAAGTCGGCGGCCTCGCCCAGGCAGGGCAGCAGCACCGCGTGCCGGACGCTGGTGAGCTGCGCCAGCAGCTCGGCGACGAGGCCCGTCCGGTCGTGCGCCTCGCCGCCGTACACATAGCCGTCGCAGGCGATCAGCACCGCCGGCTCGATCTGGCGAAAACGGTCGAGCACGGCCACCGGCCCCATGTCGGGCGAGCAGACCGACCACACCGCGCCGACGCTCGCCACCGCGAGAAAGCACACCAGCGTCTGCGGGATGTTGGGCAGGTAGGCCACGACGCGGTCGCCGCGCTGCACGCCCATCGCCAGCAGTTGCGCGGCCAGCGCGGCCACCTGGCGCCGCATCTCCGGCCAGGCCAGCGCCTGCAGCTCGCCGGCGGCGAGCAGCCGCTCGTCGCTGAAGACGATCGCCGGGTGGCCGGCGGCGTGGGCCGCGTCGGCATGGCGCATCACCTGCCGCGCGACGTTGGCCTGCGCGCCGCGAAACCACACCGCGCCCGGCATCCGGTCTTCGACCAGCGCCGCCTCGAACGGCGTCGGCGACTCGATCTCGAACCAGTCCCAGATCGAGCGCCAGAACGTGTCGAGGTCGGTGCACGACCAGCGCCACAGCGCGTCGTAGTCGTCGAATGCGAGGCCGCGCGTCTCGTGCAGCCAGCGCTGGTAGCGGGCGATCTGCGGCTCGGGCGGCGTCATCGCGATCACTCCTTCGGCCGCAGCGCGTTGTCGATGTCCACGAACTGCCAGAAATCCTGCCAGAAGGTCGGGCGCTTGTAGCCAATCAGCCAGGGCTGCATCAGGTCGGTCACGATGCGGTGCACGTTGTATCGGTACGGCATGTAGGCCGAGGTGAGCTTGCTCGCTTCGCCGAACAGCGCCAGCCGCTCGGGCCCGTCGGGCAGGCCGGCCAGCTGGCGGTAGATCTCGTCGATGCGGTCGAGCTTGAATCGCGCCAGGTTCTGCCCGCCCGCGGCCGGGCTATAGACGCGCTGCAGCCCGTCCTGCCCGTCGGGCGAGGCGGCCGTGGAGCCGACCTGCCACACCATCAGCTTGCCGGCGCGCGCGGCCTTCAACTGCTCGGGCCACTGCGCGGTCTTGAAGCGCAGCCGCACGCCGAGCGCGTCGAGGTTCTTCTTCCACAGCTCGTCGAACTGGCGCGAGATCGCGTCGGGCTGGGTCGCGACCTCGATCGCCAGCGGCGTGCCGTCGGGCTGGTCGCGCCAGCCGTCGCCATCGCGGTCGACGTAGCCGTACACGTCGAGCAGCGCCTTCGCCCGCGCGAGGTCGTAGTCGCTGTTGACGGACTTGAGCGCCGGGTCATAGCCGTAGGTGTGCGGCGCGATGCCCGACTGCGCCGGAATGGCCTGGCCGCGGCGCACCAGGTCGATCTCGCGCCGCACGTCGCTGGCCAGCGCGATGGCGCGGCGCAGCGCCACCTTGTCGGGCGTGTAGCCGCCGACGACCGGGTCTTCCATGTTGAAGTAGGTCAGCGTCGTGTCGGCGTTCACGACGCGCGACATCTGGATGCCCTGCCGGGCAAGGTTGGGCGCCAGCACGCCGTTCGGCGCGGCGACGCTGGCGAACTCCAGCGGCACGGTGACGAGGTCGAGCTGGCGATTCAGGAACGCCAGCCAGCGCGGCTGGCTCTCGTCGATGATGCTCACCTGCACCCGGTCCAGCATCGGCAGGCGGCGCCCCTTGAAGCGCGCCAGCAGGGCCTGGCCGGCCGCGTCGTCGGCGTTCGGCTGGGCGTCGTAGAACACCTCGCGGTAGCCGGGGTTGCGCTCGAGCACGATCTGCGAGCTGCGGCGCCAGCTCTTCAGCACGAACGGCCCGGTGCCCACCGGATGCTCGGCGATCTTGTCGCCATAGGCCTGCACCACTTCGCGCGCCAGCGCGCCATAGAGGTCGCCCGCGGCGATGAAGTACAGGAAGCGCGGCCGAGCCTCGGCGAGGCGGAACTCGATCGTGTAGCGGTCGAGCGCGCGCAGGCCTTCGATCTCGCGCTCGTAGTCGAAGGGCTTCTTGGTGGCCAGCGCCTCCTCGCGCAGCGCCAGCAGGCCGAGCAGGCCCTGGTCCTTGACCTCCGAGAAGGCCGGGCTCTTGAGCGCCGGGTCGGCGAAACGCTTGATCGAGTACACGTAGTCCTGCGCCACCAGTTCGCGCCGCCGGCCCTGGAAGGCCGGGTCGTCGGCGAAGTAGATGCCGGGCTTGAGGCGCACCGTCCAGGTCTTGAAGTCGGCCGACACCTCGGGCATGCCCGCCGCCGTCCTCGGCACGACCTTGAAGGGCCGCGCCAGCGGGTCGTAGCCGTACAGGGCCTCGAACAGGTGGGCGGTGACGGTGCGCGAGTAGATGTCGGACAGCTGCGACGGATCGAAGCCGGTCTCGGCGGCCGCAAAGGCGTAGCGGAACATCCGGGGCTCGGTGGCCGCCCCCGCCGCGACGGCGCAGGCCGCCGCGCCGAGCGACAACGCGGCCGCGCCAAGGCGGCGCGCGAGCCGCCTCATGGCGCCGCCTCGCGATGCAGCGCTTCGTCGATGCCGATGTAGCGCCAGGCCCGGCCGAGGCCCATGAACACGTTGCGCTCGTAGCCGACGACCCACGGCTGCGCGAGGTCGGTGAAGATGCGGTGGGCGTGGATCTTGTACGGCATGTAGGCGACCGTGAGCAACTTCATCTCGTCGATGGCCGCCTGTCGCGCGGGGCCGTCGGGCAACACCCTCTGCGTTTCGTGGGCCTTGTTGTAGGCCGGAAGGTCGAAGCGCGCCTTGTTGGCCTGGCCCTTGTTCGGGCCGTAGCCGAGCACCAGAAAGTCGTTCGCGTCGGGCGTGCCGGCAACCCAGCCGACGCCCCACATCATCAGCTTGCCGGCGCTCGAGGCCTTCAGGTTCTCGGGCCACTTGGCTGGCTTGAAGACGATGCGGATGCCGATCGCGTCCATGTTCTTCTGCCACTGCTCGACCAGGTTGCGCGAGGCCTGGTCGGGCTGCGTCGCGTACTCGAGCTGCAGCGGCGCGCCGTTCGGTTGCTCGCGCCAGCCGTCGCCGTCGCGGTCCACGTAGCCGTAGAGGTCGAGCAGCGCACCCGCCTTGGCGCGGTCGAACTCGCTCATCTCGCTCTTGAAGGCCGGGTCGTAGCCCCAGGTGCCCGGCGCCACCAACGACTGGCCCGGCACCGCCTGGTGCTTGCGCACGAGGCGGATTTCCTTGTCCACGTCCACCGCCAGGCCGATCGCGCGGCGCAGCGCCACCTTCTCGGGCGTGTAGCCGCCGACCACCGGGTCTTCCATGTTGAAGTAGCTCATCGCCACGTCGGCACGTGGGTAGCGCACCATCTGGATGCCGCGCTTGCGCAGGTTGGGCGCGAGTCGGTTGTTCGGCATCACGAGGTCGGCGTATTCGGCCGGCACGTTCTCGAGGACGTCGATCTCGCCGTTCAGGAACGCCAGCCAGCGCGGCTGGGCCTCCTCGATGATGGAGACCTCCACCCGGTCCACCAGCGGCAGCTTGCGGCCCTTGAGCTGCGCTGCAGCAGCCACCGCGGCGGCATCGCCGGCGGGCGGATGCTCGTCGTAGAACTCGTCGCGATAGCCGGGGTTGCGCTCGAGCACGATGCGCGAGGCGCGGCGCCACTCCTTCAGCCTGAAGGCGCCGGTGCCGACCGGGTGCTCCATCAGCTTGTCGCCGTAGCGCTCGACCACCTCGCGCGCGACGGCCGCCCAGGCGACATCGGCCATGATCGACAGGAAGCGCGGGCTGGGCTCGGCCAGCGTGATGCGGTAGGTATATCGGTCTAGCGCGCGAATGCCGTCGACATCGCGGTCGTAGTCGAACGGCTTCTTCGCCGCCATCAGCTCGCGCCGCAGCTCGGACAGGCCGAGCAGGCGCGCGCTTTCGAGCTGGTACAGGTTGTTGCTCTTCCAGCGCGGGTCGTAGTGGCGCTTGATGGCGTAGACGTAGTCCTGCGCGACGAGCTCGCGCCGGCCACCAGCCGCCGCGCCGGTGAACGCCGGGTCGTCGGCGAAGAAGATGCCCGGCCTGACCCGGAAGGTAAAGGTCTTGTAGTCGGCCGACACCTCGGGCAGGTCGGTGAGCGTGTTGACGCGCAGGCGGTACGGCCGGGCCATGAACTCGAACTGCAGCGGTGCATCGAAGATCGCCGCCGCCACGGTGCGCGAGTACAGATCGGAAATCTGGGCCGGGTCGAACCCGGTTTCGGCGATCTGGAAGGCACAGCGCAGCGTCCTCGGCGCCGCGCCCGCTGCCGCCGCGCGCGCCGGCCACGGCAGCCCCGCAAGCGAGCTGCCGGCGAGGCCGATGGCGGCCTGGATCAGGCGGCGCCTTTGCGTCGTCATGTCGGTTCCTTCGTCACTGTGGCGCGGCCTTGCGGGCAGCGAGCCGAGGCGCAAAGTCTAGGCTGGGCAAACCCCGCGCGCCAATGCGCACAAGCCCCCGGATCGCCTGCCAAACGGCGCGCGGCGAGGGCAAACGCGGGGCGCGGCCGGTGCGGCGTGGCCTAGACTCTCGCCAGCGCCAGCCGGCGTACGCCGATCACAAGACCCTCGCCGGAGACACCCGCCCATGGCGGCCTACCTGATACGACGCCTGTGGCAGATGGTGCCCACGCTCTTCGGCGTGGTGCTGCTGGTGTTCTTCCTCTTTAAGACCTTCGGTGGCGATCCGGCGGAGATCCTCGGCGGCCTGAACGCCAGCGCCGAGCAGGTGGGCGCGATCCGCGAGCAGCTCGGCCTGAACGAGCCGTGGTGGGTTCAGTTCGGGATCTTCCTGAAGCAGATCGTCACCTTCGACTGGGGCCGCAGCTGGGCCACCAACGAATCGGTCGCGACGCTGTTCATGACCCGCCTGCCGGCCACCTTGACGGTGATGACGCCGATCCTGCTGCTCGATGTGCTGCTGGCCATCCCGGGCGCGCTGACCGTGGCCTACGTGCGCGGCTCGCTGACCGACCGCACGATCATGGTCGTCTCGACGCTCGCGTTGTCGATCTCGTTCCTGGTGTATGTGATCGTCGGCCAGTACGTGTTCGCATTCCAGCTCGGCTGGTTTCCGGTGCAGGGCTGGAGCGACAGCTTGTGGACCAACCTGACCGTCTACACGCCGCTGCCGGTGATGCTGGCCCTGCTGGTGGGCATGGCGCCGCAGACCCGGCTGTACCGCACCTTCTTCCTCGACGAGATCGGGCAAGACTACGTGCGCACCGCGCGCGCCAAGGGCGAAACCGAGCCGGCGATCCTGTTGCGGCATGTGCTGCGTAACGCGCTGATCCCTATCCTCACCAACGTGGCGGTGGCGCTGCCGGGCATCTTCGTCGGCTCGTTCCTGATCGAGACCTTCTTCTCGATTCCCGGTCTCGGGCGCGAAGTGCTGCTCGCCGTGAACCGCAGCGATTACCCGGTGATCCAGGCGGTGACGATCTACCTGGCGGTGATCACGATGAGCGTGAACCTGCTGACCGATGTGCTCTACACCTTCGCCGACCCGCGGGTCGTATTGAAATGAGCCCACACACCCACGCCGATTGGCTGCCTGCTGTCGGCCCAGAGCAGGCCTTCGCGACTCACCCCGAAGCCGGCATGCCGACATGGGCGCGCGCAAGCCAGTGGGCAAGGCCGTTGGCGCTTCGCTTCGACGCCCGGCCCTGCGGGCCGGGTTCCCTGCGGTGCTCGGGCCTGGCAGGTGGCTGCGAAACTTGCCCTCCCGAGGCCGCGCTGCGCGCGACCCCGCTCGGAGCTCGGCCAGTCCTCGCCACCGCCGCGCCTGCGGCGCGTCGGAACCTGCCCGGCCCTGCGCTCCTCGGCGTCGAACAGGCGCGCCACCGGCTTCGCCCACCGTCTTGCCAGGAGCAGCGGTGCATTCCTGCAGGCAAAGCCCGGCGCTACCCCAAGGCCGGGGCGGGCGGGTGCGGCGGCGCCTGTGCGGCGCCGAGCACCGCAGCGCAGCGGGGGGAGTCCGCCGTATCCGGCGGACCGGCGAGAACGCTCTATGCAGCGCCGCGTCCAGCGGCACTGCGGAGTGATCGCAGCCGCCCCGCGGAGCGAGGAGCGCAGGGGACCCGGAGCGCAGCGAAGGGCGCCGCAGTGAAGCCGCCGCGCCCGCCCGCCCCGGCCTTGCCGCGCCGATGCATGCATGCCGCAAAGCCGGCGTTCGCAATGACCGCAACGGGCCGGAAGCCGACCGTCGCAGCAAATCGGCGATTGGTCGGGCCAGATTGGTCGGGCCAACCTCTTGAACCACTGACATGAGCGCCGTCCTGCCCGCAACCCTGGCGCCGACGAAGCGCAATGGCGGCGTGTGGTCGGCCGTGTGGCGGCGCTTTCGCGGCGACCGGGTCGGCATGGTCTCGCTCGCGATCGTCGGCGCTTTCCTGCTGCTGATCCTGCTGTCCTCGCTCGGCCTCGTCGCCGGGAACTGGCAGCAAGAGCTCGCGCTGCCGAACGCGCCGCCCGGCTTCATGGGTCCGGCGCCGAAGACCGCGGCCACGGTGATCGCGGTGCCGACCGGACCCAACGTCGACCTGAGCGACGTCGATCCGCTCGCGCCGCGCTACAAGGAGTGGGAAGCCGGCGTCGCCAAGTACCGCACCACCGAGGCTGCCCGGCTCGCCACGCTGCCCTTCGGCGCCGACCGCCTCGGACGCAACGTGCTGGCCAAGGCCGTCAAGGGGGCGCAGATCTCGATCTTCGTCGGCGTGCTCGCGGCCTTGCTGGCGACCTTCATCGGCACCGTGCTCGGAGCCTTCGGGGGCTTCTTCGGCGGCAAGGTCGGCGACGCGCTGGAGTGGGTCTACAACGTGTTCACGTCGATCCCCGGCATCCTGCTGATCTTCGCCTTCGCCGCGGTGGCCGGTCGCGGCGTGCAGAGCGTCGTGCTGATCCTCGGCCTCACGGGATGGACGGGCATCTACCGCCTGGTGCGCGCCGAGTTCATCAAGCATTCGGTGCGCGAATACGTGCGCGCGGCCGAGGCCATCGGCGCGGGCACGCTGTCGCGTATGTTCCGGCACATCCTGCCCAATGTGAGCCATGTCGCGCTGGTGCAGCTGTCGATCCACGTGGTCGGCTTCATCAAGGCCGAGGTGATCCTGTCGTACCTGGGGCTGGGCGTGGGCGTCGACCAGGTGTCGTGGGGCACGATGCTCGCCGAGGCGCAGAGCGAGCTGATCCTCGGCCACTGGTGGCAGCTCGCCGCGGCGACGGCGTTCATGGCCGCCTTCGTCACCGCGTTCTCGCTCTTGACCGATGCGCTGCGCGACGCACTCGATCCCAAGCTGAGAGGGCTCGAATGAAGCGAAGGGCGAGGGGCCCCCGCAGGGGGCTCGACAAGCGTAATTCGAGCCAGCGCCGACACCACGGCGCAACGAATAACGACACTTGTCAGGAAGGCGCCGATTGATGCTGCTCAGCATCCGCAACCTGCGCGTCGCCTTCCGGCTCGGCAAGTCGGGCGGCGTCGCGCAGCGCGTGCAGGCCGTCGGCCGTGGCGACGCGGGCGTGAACTTCGACATCCCCGAAAACACGACGGTCGCGCTGGTCGGCGAGTCGGGTTCGGGCAAGAGCGTGACGGCGATGTCGATCCTCAACCTGCTGCCCGACAACGCCGAGCGCAGCGGGCGCATCGAGTTCCTGGGCCGCGAGCTGCTCACCGCGACGCTGCCCGAGTTGCAGGCCCTGCGCGGGAAGGACATCGCCTGCGTGTTCCAGGACCCGATGACCTCGCTCAACCCGGTGTTCACGGTCGGGCGGCAGATCTGCGAGCCGCTGCGGCGCCACCTCGGCCTCGGCGCGCGCGAGGCGCTGGCGCGCGCCGAGGCGCTGCTGGTCGAAGTCGGCATGCCGGAGCCGCGGCGCCGCCTGTCTGCCTACCCGCACGAGTTGTCGGGCGGCCAGCAGCAGCGGGTGATGATCGCGATGGCGCTGGCCTGCGAACCCAAGCTGTTGATCGCCGACGAGCCGACGACCGCGCTCGACGTGACGATCCAGCGCCAGATCATGGAACTGCTGGCGGGCCTGAAGGCCAGGCACCGGATGAGCATGCTCTTCATCAGCCACGACCTGGGCGTGGTGGGCGAGATCGCCGACCGGGTGGTCGTGATGCGCGAGGGCACCGTGCGCGAGCAGGGGCCCGTGGCCGACATCTTCGTCGCGCCGCAGAACGCCTACACGAAGGCGCTGCTCGCCTGCCGGCCGACGCTGGAACAGCGTGGCGCGCGGCTGATGGTGATCGACGACCACATCGACGGCACGCCGGCACGGCAGTTGGGCAAACCGAAGGACCCGGACGCGCCGGTGGTGATCGAGGCCACCGCGCTGACCAAGAGTTTCTGGCTGCGCAAGGGCGTGTTCGGCCGCAGCGAGTTCAAGGCCGTCGGCCGCCACGGCGAGGGCGTGAGCTTTCGCCTGCGCAAGGGCCATACGCTGGGCGTGGTCGGCGAATCGGGCTCGGGCAAGACGACGATGGGCCTGACGCTGCTGCGCCTGCACGAACCCAACGGCGGGCCGGCTGGTGGCCAGGTGATCTTCGACGGGCAGGACCTGCTGACGCTGAACAAGCAGCAGTGGCAGCCGATGCGGCGGCGCATCCAGATCGTCTTCCAGAACCCGTATGCGTCGCTGAACCCGCGCTTCTCGATCGGGCAGACGCTCGTCGAGCCGATGGCGATCCACGGCATCGGCGCGAACGCCGCCGAGCGCGAGGCGCGCGCCAGCGCGATCCTGCGGCGCGTCGGGCTCGACGCCGACAGCGTGACGTCCAAGTACCCGCACGAATTCAGCGGCGGCCAGCGCCAGCGCATCGCGATTGCGCGCTGCCTGACGCTCGCCCCCGAGGTGCTGGTGCTCGACGAGGCCGTCAGCGCGCTCGACGTGTCGGTGCAGGCGCAGGTGCTCAACCTGCTCAAGGACCTGCAGGACGAGCTTGGCCTCGCCTACATCTTCATCAGCCACGACCTCGCGGTGGTGCGCTTCATGGCCGACGAGGTGCTGGTGATGAAGGACGGCGACGTGGTCGAGCAGGCCAGCGTCGAGCAGATCCTCGAGAGCCCGCGCGAGGAGTACACCAAGCGGCTGCTGGGGGCCATTCCACGCGGGTACCGCGTGGCCGCCTGATTCCGCGCGGGTACCGCGTGGCCGCCTGATTCCGCGCGGGTACCGCGTGGCCGCCTGATTTGCGAGCGGGTCACGCGCGGCCGCCCGACTCGCGCGCGGGTACCGCACCGCCGCCTGATTCGCACGCGGGTACTGCACACCCGGATTCGCGCACAGGTACCGCCCGACCGCCTGACACGCGAGCGGGCAACGCGCGGCCGCCCGACCCGCGCGCGGGTACCGCGTGCCTGCCTCCATCGCGGCCTGCAGCATCGGCCGCGCCGGGGTTGTCGGCGGCAGTTTCAGGCGGTACGCTCCCTGCGCGCCCGCACCGCCGCCGCCAGAACGTGCAACACGGGCACCGTCTGCGCGAAGCCGATGCAGGCGTCGGTGATCGAGACGCCGCGCTTGAGCGGCGTGCCGGCAACCAGGTCCTGGCGCCCCTCTTCGAGGTGGCTCTCGATCATCACGCCGCTGATGCGCCGTTCGCCGGCCGCGACCTGTGCGGCCACGTCCTGCGCAACCGCGATCTGGCGCAGGTGCTGCTTGCCGCTGTTGCCGTGCGAGACGTCGATCATCACCTGCTCGCGCAGCCCGGCGCCGCGCAGCGTGGCGCAGCTCCTGGCCACGTGGTCGGCGTCGTAGTTGGGCGTCCTGCCGCCGCGCAGGATGACGTGGCAGGCAGCGTTGCCGCGGGTCTCGAAGATCGCCGCCATGCCCATCTTCGTCATGCCCATGAAGGCATGCGATGCCCGCGCGGCGAGGATCGCGTCGGCCGCGACCTGGATGCTGCCGTCGGTGCCGTTCTTGAAACCGACCGGGCAGCTCAGCCCCGAGGCGAGCTGGCGGTGGCTCTGGCTCTCGGTCGTGCGCGCGCCGATGGCGCCCCAGCTGATGAGGTCGGAGATGAACTGCGGGCTCAGCAGGTCGAGAAACTCGGTGCCGGTCGGCAGGCCCAGCGTGGTCAGCTCCAGCAGCAGGCGGCGCGCACGCTCCAGGCCTTCGTTGATCGCGAAGCTGCCGTCCAGACGCGGGTCGTTGATGTAGCCCTTCCAGCCCACGGTCGTGCGCGGCTTCTCGAAGTAGGCGCGCATCACCACCATCAGGTCGTCGCAGAGGTCGTCGGCCACCGCCTTGAGGCGGCTGCCGTACTCGAGCGCCTGCTCGTGGTCGTGGATCGAGCACGGGCCGACGACGACGATCAGGCGGTCGTCGCGGCCCTGCAGCACCTCGGCGATGGCCGCGCGGCTCGACTCGACGAGGGCGAGCGTGTCGTCGCGCACCGGGACGCGTTCCTGCAGCAACGCGGGGGTGATCAGCGGGCGGACGGCGCCGATGCGGACGTCGTCGATGCGGGTCGTGTCGAGCGTGCTGTCGCGGCTACCGATCTCGCGGTCGTGCAGGGGGTCGTCGAGGCTGGACATGGGCTGGGCGGCGCGTCGATTCGAGCGACGGGCGCGGGCGGGTCGGACACCGCTGAATTGTCCGCCCGGATGCGGCCGAGGACGCGCCCCGCTGGGACGACCCGGCGCTGGCGGCCCGCCGCTGGCAGTCCGCGCAGCGTCCGCGTCGCGCCGGCGTCCGCGGCGCCCTGTCTTCGCTCGTGCACCGCGGGGCGGCGCGCGCGGCTCCCCGCTAGCCCAGCCGCGTCCAGCTGCCCATGCGGTGATGCATGGGCTGCCGGTCGGCCCACGCCGCGAGGCGCTCGACCCAGCCTGGGTGCGTCGCGGCCTGCACCGGCGCCTGGGCCGGTTCCGGCGCGCGGCGGAACGGACGCAGTGCGGCGTGCGGGGCGTGGAAGCTCGATCCGAAATGGGCGGTGCGGGTATTCATGGCGGCTCCCGGCGACAGGATGCGCGAAACCCGGAAATTCGGGTCGCTGCGCAGTAAGTGCACTATGCGACTGCTCATCAGCGAGCACAATGTGGCGCATTGCAGTTCAAGCTTGCAAAAACGCACACATCGCCATGCCTTCGCTCGCCTGGGACGACCTCCGCCATGCCGTTGCCATCGGCGCGGCCGGTTCGCTGGCCGGTGCGGCGCGTTCGCTCGGCGTCAACCACACCACGGTGCTGCGCCGGCTCGACGCGCTGGAAGCGCACCTCGGCTCGCGCCTGTTCGACCGTCTGCGCAGCGGCTACCAGCCCACCGAGGCCGGGCTCGCACTGCTGGAGCAGGCACGCCACATGGCCGCCCGCGCCGACGAGATCGAGCGCCTGGTGCTCGGGCGCGACCGAGAACTCACCGGCCCCTTGCGCGTGACGACCGCCTTCGTGGTGATGGACCACCTGCTGCCGCAGCCCCTGGCCGACTTCGCGCGCGCCTACCCGGGCATCGAGGTCGAGGTGGTCGAGAACGCGATCCTCGTCGACCTGTCGAGCCGGCATGGCAACACCGAGCAGGCCTGGGCGCGCCGCGAGGCCGACGTGGCGCTGCGTCTGTCGGGGCACGTCGCCGAGCACCTGGTCGGCCGCCAGCTCGGCATGACGCAGTGCCGTGTCTATGCGCTGCGCGGCGCGCCGGGCCTGCCGCAAGAGCCGACTTCGCTCGATGTGCTGACCCGCGACGCGCCGTGGGTCGCCTTCGAGCGCGACGCGTCTGCGCGCGTCTACGACCTGTGGCTGCACCAGCGCCTGGCGCAGGCCAACGTGCGCGTGCGGGTGGACATCTTCAACGCCAAGGCGGCGATGCTGCGCACCGGGATCGGCGTCGGCGTGCTGCCGACCTTCATGGAGGCCAAGCATCCGGAACTCGTGGCAGTGTCGGAGCCGATTCCCGAACTCGCGCTGCCCGTCTGGATGATCACCCACCCCGACCTTCGCCGGACCGCCCGCGTGCGTGCGTTCATGCAGTTCGTCGGCGATGCGCTGGCCGAGCGCCTGCGCGCGGCTTGAGACGAGGACCCCGATGACCAAACCTCGTTTCAGCACCTGCAGGCGCATCGCGGCATTCCTGCTGGCCGTGGCGTGCAGCGCCGGCGCAAGCGCCACGGCGAGCAACGATTGGGAGCATCGCCTGCGCGGCAACGCCGTGGTCATGCTCGGCGAGGTGCACGACAACGCCGAGCAGCACCGGCTCAGGCTGGAGCTGCTGCGCCGAGCCCTCGCCGCCGGCTGGCGGCCTGCGATCGCGATGGAGCAGTTCGACCGCGAGCGCCAGGCCGACATCGACCGTGCACGGCGCGAGAGACCCGGCGATGCCCAGCACCTGATCGACCAGGCCGCCCCGGCAGGCACCCGCGCCGGCAGTGGATGGAACTGGGAGTTCTACCGCCCCTACGTGGCCCTGGCACTGCAATACGAGCTGCCGCTGATCGCGGTGAACCTGTCGAACGCCGAGACGAACCGGATCGTCAAGGGCGGCTACGCGGCCGTCTTCGACGAGGCGACGATCGCGCGCCTGGGGCTGGACAAGCCCATCGCGGCGGAGTGGCAGGCCGCCCAGGAGCGCGAGATCGACGCCGGCCACTGCCGTGCGCTGCCGCAATCCGTGTGGCCCCGGATGGCACGCGCCCAGTTCGGGCGCGACGCCATCATGGCCGAGGTGCTGCGGCAGCATGGCGGCGGCGGCATCGTCCTGCTGGCGGGGAACGGCCATGTCCGACGCGACATCGGGGTGGCGCGCTGGCTGGACGGTCGCTGGCAGGACCGGGTCTTCGCGGTCGGCTACCTCGAGGGCGACGATGAACCGGCTTGGCCATCGGCCTTCGATGCGGTCGTTCTGACCGAGCCGGCCGAACGGCCCGACCCTTGCGCCGAGTTCACCCAGCGGCAGATCGGCAGGTAGCGCTCGGGTCGCAAAGGGGGGAAGCCGGGTCGCCGCCCGCCGGGGCTTGGGCTGGGCGCCCGCCATCATGCGTCTCATGGCTTCTCGGGCGCAAAGGCGTCGAGCGCGACGACAGTGCTCGGCCCGTGGTGCCGCCGCGAGGTCGGGCCACGGGTGCTTCAACGCTGTCGGAGCTGCCTGCCGGCTCAGCGCGGAGACGACAGG
>CAVZXE010000002.1:0-31740 GCA_963779155.1 uncultured bacterium
AATGGTCCTTGCGCGCGATCACCAGCGCTGCGCCGCAGCGCGCGGCGATGACGGCGCTGTCGCTGCCGTAGACGGCGGCCGGCGTGTCGACCACCACGTGGTCGAACTTGGCCAGCAGTTCGCGCATCAGCAGGCCGAAGGCCGGGCGCTCGACCAGCTCCAGCGGGTTGGGCGGCGTGATGCCCACCGGCAGCACGAACAGGCTGGGCACGCCGGCCACCTGCTGGATCACCTTGGCCTCGGCGCGGCCGCTCAGGATGCCCGACAGGCCGGCGCTGTTGTCGATGCCGAACACCTGGTGCTGGCGCGGGCCGCGCATGTCGGCATCCACCAGCAGCGTGCGGCCGCCCAGTTGCGCCAGCGTGACGGCCAGGTTGGCCGCGAAGAAGGTCTTGCCGTCGCCAGGCTGTCGGGGCTGACGACGGCGATGGCGCGGCGCTCTTGCCCCTCGTTGAACAGCCGCATCATGATCTGGCTGCGGATGGCGCGGAAGGCCTCGGCCTGCACGCCGAACGGCTGGTTCAGCGCCACCAGTTCGGGGTTGGCCTTGCGCGTGTCTTCGGCGGCGTAGGGGTAGTGGAACTGCTGCGCCAGCGCGAACAGCACGTCGTCGGTGCTGGCCAGGCCCAGCGCGATGGCGGCCTCGCCGAAGCGGATGCCCTTTTCGCGCTGGTGGTGCAGGATGCGTCTCGACCTGCTCGGCCGTGAGGTGCCGCGTCTCGGCAGATGATCGAGCCGATCGACGCGGTCAGCAACCGCCGTGCCTTCGTCGGCGTGCGCACGGTCGTCGGACTGTCGTGCACGGCGGAATCCGAAACCTGGCCATCAGGCGCCCTTGGCTTGTGCGGGGCCGGGCAGGCCGATCACACGCTGCTGCATCAGCGAGCGCATGCTTGCCCGACACGAAGCGCTTGGCACTGGGCTTGGGCAGCGACGCCCAGCACCGGCAGGCCGAGTGCGGCCACCACGTCGCCGGGGGAGCGCACGCGACGGTCGAGTCAGCTCGAGCAGCAGCGCGGCGCCCAGCGCCAGCAGCATGCCCGAGAAGACCGACAGCGCCGTGTTCAGAAGGACCTTGGGCGACGAAGGCACGGTCGCCGGCTGGGCGACGCTGAGGATGTTGACGTAGCTCTGCGTCGTCTGGGCTCTCCAGCGCTCGTCTGGTTCAGGCGGGCCATCACGCTCTCGTAGGACGCGCTGGGCGCTTTCCGACCTCGCGCACCAGCACCTGGCCTTCGTCGCGCACCGCCTTCATGCTGCAGCACCTTCGCGCGCTGCGCTTCGAGCGCGGCGCGCACCTGGCTCTCGCGCTGGCGGGTGATGGTGTTGGTGACGCCCACGCCGCCCGTGATGCGGCGGATCTCGCCGTCGATCTTGCTGCGCAGCTCGGCGATGTTGGCCTTGGCCTCCACCACCTGCGGGTGGTTGTCGCCGAACTTGGAGTTCAGCTCCTGCAGGCGGGCTTCGTTGCGCGCCAGGTCGGCGCTCATGCCGGAGACGAGCGGGTTGTTCAGCACCTCCTGCATCTTGTCGGCCGAGGCGCCCTGCGCCTGGGCCTGGCGGCTGCCGGATTCGACGGCCAGCGCCTGCAGTCTGCACGAGCTGCGACGACAGCTCGTTCAGGCGCGCGTTCTCGACGTCCAGCCGCTCGTCGCTGGCGATGATGCCCTTCTCGCTGCTGGAAGGCCGACAGGCGCGCCTGCGCCCGCTCCAGCGCGTCGCGGGCGTCCTTGGACTGCGCGTCGAAGAAGCTGTCGAACTGCTTGGCCGGGTCCACCCGCAGCTCGAGCGTGGTGCCGATGTAGGCCTGCGCAAAGGCGTTGGCCAGGGCGGCCGCAAAGCGCGGGTCGGGCGCCTTGTAGGCGATGCTGATGACGTTGCTCTCGCGCGAGGGCTTGACGTCGAGCTTGCTCTTGAAGCAGGTCGACCAGCCATTGCTCGATGGTGCCCTTGCCGTCGGTCTCGTCCTGCCATTGCTGGCGGATCTGCGGGTTGTCCAGCAGCTTCAGGTCGCGGACCACGCGCAGCGCCACGCGGTCGCTGCTGAGGATGTCGACCTGCGTGGCCATGAAGCCGGGCATGGCCATCGCAGGGAAGCCCATGGCCGAGACCGGATCGGGCTTGATATCGATCACCACGCGACGCGGTGCCGGTGTACTGCTTGGGCAGCAGCAGGCTCACGACCACGGTGGTGGCCACCGTCAGCGCAAACACCAGCAGCGCGATCCACTTGCGCGCACTCAGGATGGAGAGGAACTGGCCGAAGGTCATCGTGGTTCCCTGCCGCGGTCAGAACAGGCTCTCGCGCACGTAGACCACGTCGCCGTCCTGCACCTTGTCGTCCATCGTCGGCTGCACCACCTGCACCTTGCCGTCGGCGGCCTTGCGGTGCACGCGGATGCCCTTCTCGGTGCCGCGCAGGGTCAGGCCGCCGCCGGTGGCCAGCGCCTGCATCACCGTCATGCCGCGCTCCAGCCGCATCGGGCCGGGGCGCTGCACTTCGCCGTAGATGTAGACCAGGGGTGCCGGTCGACCCAGATGTTGTCGCCGTTCTGGATCAGGATGTCCTTGTCGCTGCCGCCGGCGGCGAACACGGTGGGCAGGTCGACCTCCTTGCGGAACGGCTGTGCCGTTGCGCGTGCCGGTGACGACCACCATGTCGGCGCCGTTGGCGGCCGCGCCGCCGGCCATGGCCAGCAGGTCGGTCAGCCGCATGTCGGCCACCTCGATCGGGTAGCGGCCCGGGCGGTTGACCTGGCCCAGCACGCTGGCCTGGTTGCCGCGCACCTGCAGCACCACGATCGTCACCTGCGGCTGCTTGACGAAGTTGCCGTTGCGCAGGCCGTCGGCGATCTGCTTCTCGGCCGCCGTGACGCTCTTGCCCGCCCAGGCGGATGGCGCCCAGCAGCGGATAGCTGACGATGCCGGCCTCGGTGATGCGGGTCTCCAGCGTGAGGTCGGGGTTCTGGTAGACGTTGATGCGCACCACGTCGCCCGAGCCCAGGCGGTATTCGGGTGCGGCCTTGGCTGTGGCTGTCGCCACTGCGGGCTGTGCGCGGCAAGCGGCAGGCTGGCGCGCCCAGCAGCAGCGCCAGTGCCGCGCGACGGCCAGGCACTGATTGCTGATCAGTGGTGGTCATCACTTGAGGCCCATGCCCTTGTTGATGTCGGTGGCGTTGAGCCCGGCGCTGGCGGCTGGGCGCCGGCGTCGGCGCCGCAGACGTGCAGCCGGCGCGGCGGTGCCGCGCGGCGCGAGGCTGCCGCTTCGGCGAACTTGCCGACGTACTCGATCTTGGCGGCAGCGCGCATGGCCTTGACGTCGTCTTCGATCAGCTTGCGCTTGCGCTCGTTGAGCAGGAATTGCTCGATCGCCGGGCGGGCCTGCTCTTCAGTCACCGGCTGGCTGCGCGAACCGGCCAGCACGATCACCTGCACCCGTTGGCCGAGGGGGAGAGGATGGCCTGGCCGTCCTTCATCTTGGCGAACGCGTCCAGGCTGTGCAGCGGCAACTGCTCGGCGGCGCGCACGGCCTGGTTGCCGGCGAAGCTTGAAGTCGTTGGCCTTCAGGTATTCGATGAAGTCGTCGATGTTCTTGGCGCGCTCAGCTTGCGTCGCGCAGGGCGTCCACCTGCTCGGGCTTGGCCTCGATGGCGATCTCCTGGATGCTGTAGATGCGGCGCTCCTTGAAGAGGGCGGGCTTGTCGTCGTAGTACTTCTTGATCTCTTCGGGCGTGGGCTTGGCGGCGCCTTCGCCGACCTTCTCCAGGTAGGCGCGGGCCAGGATCTCGCGCTTGGCGGCCTCGAGTCTGCTGCACCACGCGCGGGTCGCGGTCGAGCTTGAGGTCGTCGGCCTTCTGCAGCGCCAGTTCCTGGTCGATCAGCCGCTCCAGGATCTGCTTGCTCGGCGGCATCGGCCTGCTCGGGCCGCAGGCCGCGCTGCTGCTGCAGCACGAAGTTGATCTGGTGGACGGTGATCTCGTCCTTGTTGACCTTGGCGGCGGTCTGGCTGGCGGCCGCCTTCTTCTTGTCGCCACAGCCGGCCAGAAGCATCGCCATGACCACCGCAACCGCGATGGCGACACAGCCAAGGCCGGCCCGTCCAGACTGATGAAATCGAAATTCATTTCGGGATACTCCGATCAAACTGACTGCTTTTCTTGGGAAGGCGATCGAGCTTCGGCGCCCATCCTTCTTTCTGCCACGCCGCTCGCTAGGGCCGATCGAAGCCCCAGTCGGCAGAACCGAGAGAGTGTACCGGCGAAGCATGACGCCTCGGATACCCCGTGATCGCGGGAAGTGGGGCACAAACCACACCGGTTCGTGAACAAGTTGTTTCCAAGCCGCCACTTCCACTGAGGCTTTCCGCCTCGTGGGACATGCGCGCCGGATTTTGGTTCCGGCCTAGCGTGGCATGCGAGGCAATCGGGCGGGTCGAGCGGCTACTCAGCACTTGATTCCGACATGCAGCGCCACCACGCCGGCGCTCAGGTTGTGCACATCGACATGACCGAAACCGGCCTCTTTCATCAGCGCCTTCAGCGCCTGCTGGTCGGGGTGGACGCGGATCGATTCGGCCAGGTAGCGGTAGCTGTCGCCGTCGTCGGCGACCAGCTTGCCGATGCGCGGCAGCACCTTGAACGAATACCAGTCGTAGACCTTCTGTAGCGGCGCCGCGACCTTCGAGAATTCGAGCACGAGCAGCCGACCGCCCGGGCGCAGCACGCGTTGCATCTCGGCCAGCGCGCGGTCCTTGTGCGTCATGTTGCGCAGGCCGAAGGCCACGGTCACGATGTCGAAGCTGCCCGGCGCAAACGGCAACGCCTCGGCATCGCACAGCGCGGTCGGCAGCACCACGCCTTCGTCGAGCAGGCGGTCACGGCCCCGGCGCAGCATGGCTTCATTGATGTCAGTCAAGACCACCATGCCGCTGCCACCGACCCGGCCCGCGAAGGCGCGTGCCAGGTCGCCGGTGCCGCCGGCGATGTCGAGCACCCTGTCGCCCTCGCGCACGGCTGCCACGGCCACGGCGTAGGCCTTCCAGGCCCGGTGCAGGCCGAGCGACATCAGGTCGTTCATCACGTCGTAGCGCGACGCCACCGAATCGAACACTCCGCGGACGCGGCGAACCTTGTCGCGCTCTTCGACAGTCTGGAAGCCGAAATGGGTTTCGCTCATTGCAGTGGCCCGCGCGTCAGTGCTTGTGACCGCAGGCGCCGCCGGCCGAGGCGACGGCCATCGGCGCGTCGCGGCTCATGCCTGCGGCCTCCAGGCGTTGCTCGTACTGCTTCCAAAGCGCTTCTTGCTGCGAGCCGAGGAAGTACAGGTAGTCCCACGAGAAGATGCCCGTGTCATGCCCGTCGGAAAACGACGGCTGCACGGCATAGTTGCCGACCGGCTCCAGGCCGAGCAGGCCCACCTCGCGCTTGCCGGTCTGCAGCACTTCCTGCCCCGGCCCGTGGCCCTGCACTTCGGCCGACGGTGAATAGACGCGCATCAATTCGAAGGGGAGGCGAAAGGTCGCGCCATCGTCGAAGCCCACCTCGAGCACGCGCGACTGCTGGTGGACGGTGATGGCCGTCGGTTGCGGAGTGGAAGTCTTGAGGCCGGCCATGGGTGACGGGGACCGTTGAGAGGAAGGGGGAAAGTGTAGTGCTTCACTGCAGCAGTGGACTCACAGCGGTGGATTCACCGCCGCTTCGACCGCGAGGTCGAGCCGATCGAGCAACACCGCGAGCCGGCTCGCGGCGGCGGGTTCGACAGCGCGCCGCGCCGGTGCCCACACCGGGTCCGGAAAGCGGCTGTCCCACTCGAAGCGCGCGATCACGTGCCAGTGCAGATGCGGCACCATGTTGCCCAGCGACGCGAGGTTGACCTTGGTCGGCCGCAGTTGGTCGCGCAGCACCCGTTCGACCCGGGCCACGATGTCCATGCACTCGGCGCGCTCGGGTGCCGCGAGGTCGGTGAACTCGGGCGCATGCGTGTTCCAGATCACTCGGTAGTAGGCCGGGAAGTGCTCATCGGGCACGCGCACGACGCGCCAGCGTGCCACGCGCTGCACCAGGATGCCGCCGGTCTGGGTGCACAACGGGCAGCCGGGGAGGGCTTCGGAGGTCACAGGGAGTTGTGACACGCGCCGCGGGGCTCAGCGCTCAGCGATGGCCGGCACGGCCGGCTCGAACGGCACCTCATCGAAGAGCGTGGCAACGGGCCAGTCGAGGGCGTGCGGCTGCTCGATATGCAGCGTGTCGGAGGCCGACAGCGGCTGCAGCACCCACTCGCCCTGGGCGTTCTTGCGGAACAGCTCGGCGTAGGCGCGGGTCTGCTCGACCAGCAGGTAGTGCGTCAGCGAATCCACCTGGCGGTAGAGCTCGAACTTGCCACCGCGGTCGAAGGCTGCGGTGCTCTCCGAGAGCACTTCGACGATCAACCAGGGGTGGCGGACCGAGAGGCCGGTCCCGTCTGTGCTGTCGCGTGGATCGCAGGTGACCATCACGTCCGGGTAGACGAATACGTTTGCGGCGTCGATCTGCAACTTCAGGTCGGAACCGAACACCTGGCAGGGCATGCCGCGCAGCGTCCGGCGAAGGAAGATGTACGCATTGCCGACGATCAGGTTGTGAGCCACTCGGGCCCCCGTCATCGCGAAGACCTCGCCTCCAATGTACTCGTGCCGTTCCTGTTGCGTGGACTCCCAAGCCAGGTATTCGTCGGGCGTCATGCGGGTGGGCGTGGGAACGGCGCTCATGGGCTACCTCCGTCTTGGATACCACAGCATAGCGCCGCGACGCTACACCAGCACCCGTTCGATCCCGCCGCCGTTCGCGCGCGCCACGTAGTCGGGCATCCAGTCGGGCCCGAGGATCTGGTTGGCCATCTCGACGACGATGTAGTCGGCCTCGAGCAGCCCGTTGGCCAGGTCGCCGGTGAAGCGGCTCAGGCCCTGCAGGCAGCTCGGGCACGAGGTGAGGATCTTGATCGGCCCCTTCTCGGCCGCCGCACCTTCGGCACCCTTCATGACCGCCCTCAGCGCCGCCTCGTCCTGACGCAGCACCTCCTCCTTGCGAAAGCGGATCTGCGTCGAAACATCGGGCCGCGTCACGCCCAACGTCCCGCTTTCGCCGCAACAGCGCTTGCTCTCGATCACGTTCGGGCCGAGCAGCGCCTTCACCGTCTTCATCGGCTCCTGCAGCTTCATCGGCGTGTGGCAGGGGTCGTGATAGAGGTAGCCGCCGGCCGACGGCCCACCAAGGGTGATGCCCTCTTGGCTTCGGCCGTCTTGCTCAACGTTCGCTTCGCTCACGTTTGCCTTCGCCGAAAGGGAATTGCCCAGGGTCATTCCCTTTTGGCTTCGGCCGCCTTGCTCAACGTTCGCTTCGCTCACGTTTGCCTTCGCCGAAAGGGAATTGCCCAGGGTCATTCCCTTTTCAAGCAGGTACTCGTGGATGTCGATGATCCGGCAGCCGGGAAAGATCTTGTCGAACTGATAGCCCTGGAGCTGGTCGTAGCAGGTGCCGCAGCTCACCACGACGGTCTTGATGTCCAGGTAGTTCAGCGTGTTGGCAACGCGGTGGAACAAGACCCGGTTGTCGGTGATGATCTTCTCGGCCTTGTCGAACTGCCCGCTGCCGCGCTGCGGGTAGCCACAGCACAGGTAGCCCGGCGGCAGCACGGTCTGCACGCCGGCGTGCCAGAGCATCGCCTGCGTGGCCAGGCCTACCTGCGAGAACAGGCGCTCCGAGCCGCAGCCGGGGAAGTAGAACACCGCCTCGGTGTCGGCGCCCGTCGCCTTCGGGTCGCGGATGATCGGAACGTAGTTCTTGTCCTCGATGTCGAGCAACGCGCGCGCGGTCTTCGTCGGCAACCCGCCGGGCAGCTTCTTGTTGATGAAGTGGATCACCTGTGCCTTGAGCGGCGCGGTGCCCACGGTCGCCGGCGGCGCGGCGGTCTGCCGGTTGGCCAGGCCGCGCAGCAGGTCGCTGGCCAGGCGCTGCAGCTTGAACCCGACGCCCACCATCGCCGAGCGCACCAGCTTGATCGTCTCGGGGCTGGTGGCGTTGAGCATCAGCATCGCCGCGGCGTTGCCGGGGCGGAAGCTCTTCTGGCCCATCTTGCGCAGCAGATTGCGCATGTTCATCGACACGTCGCCGAAATCGATGTTCACGGGGCAGGGGCTCAGGCACTTGTGGCAGATGGTGCAGTGGTCGGCCACGTCCTCGAACTCCTGCCAGTGCTTGATGCTCACGCCACGGCGCGTCTGCTCCTCGTAGAGAAAGGCTTCGACGAGCAGCGAGGTGGCGAGGATCTTGTTGCGCGGGCTGTACAGCAGGTTGGCACGCGGCACGTGCGTGGCGCAGACCGGCTTGCACTTGCCGCAGCGCAGGCAGTCCTTCACCGAATCGGCAATGGCGCCGATGTCGCTCTGCTGCATGATCAGCGACTCGTGGCCCATCAGGCCGAAGCTCGGCGTGTAGGCGTTCGTCAGGTCGGCCTTCAGGCCGGGCTGGCGCAGCAGCTTGCCCTTGTTGAAGCGGCCGTCGGGGTCGATGCGCCGCTTGTAGGCCGTGAAGGCGGCCATGTCCGCGTCGCTCAGGAACTCGAGCTTGGTGATGCCGATGCCATGTTCGCCCGAGATCACGCCGTCGAGCGAGCGCGCCAGCTTCATGATCCGCGCGACCGCCTCGTGCGCCGTCTGCAGCATCTCGTAGCTGTCGCTGTTGACGGGGATGTTGGTGTGCACGTTGCCGTCGCCGGCGTGCATGTGCAGCGCCACCCAGACGCGCCCGTGCAGCACCTCCTTGTGGATCGCCACGCAGGCGTCGACGATCGGCGAAAGCACCGCGCCGGCGAAGATCGACTGCAGCGGCGCACGCAGCTGCGTCTTCCACGACGCGCGCAGGCTGTGATCCTGCAATTGCGCAAAGAAGCTGCGCCCGTTGTCGGGATCGCTGCGGTCGAGGTCCGTCAGCCAGTGCCGCCACAGCGCGCGCACCTCGCGCAGCAACGCCAGCGCCTGCTGCACCCGGTCCTCGAGCAGCTCGGCCGGGGCGATCTCGCCCGCATCGTCGCTCTGGCCCAGCGGCAGGTTGCCGGCGAGGAAGAAGGCTTCCAGCGCATCGACGAGCGCCAGCTTGTTGCGCAGGCTGAGCTCGATGTTGAGGCGCTCGATGCCTTCGGTGTACTCGCCCATGCGCGGCAGCGGGATCACCACGTCTTCGTTGATCTTGAAGGCATTGGTGTGCTTGCTGATCGCCGCGGTGCGCTTGCGGTCGAGCCAGAACTTCTTGCGCGCTTCGGGCGAGACGGCGGTGAAGCCCTCGCCGCCGCGGCTGTTGGCAATGCGCACCACTTCAGACGCCGCCCGCGCCACCGCGTCGGCGTCGTCGCCGACGATGTCGCCGAACAGCGCCATCTTCGGCAGTCCG
Organism: uncultured bacterium; assembly: GCA_963779155.1. Taxonomy (GTDB): domain Bacteria; phylum Pseudomonadota; class Gammaproteobacteria; order Burkholderiales; family Burkholderiaceae_C; genus CAIKUF01. The sequence continues at coordinate 9,423 of CAVZXE010000002.1, forward strand.
CCGCGCTTGCTCTTGGTCGCGTAGCCCACGGCCTTGAGGTAGCGATCGTCCAGGTGTTCCAGCCCCGCCAGCAGCACCGGCGAAGGGCCCCCGGCATCCGTGTTCGCGACGCCCTTGCCGAGCGAGAACATGTAGTCCTTGATCTCGACGATGCTCGGCACCGCGTCCTTCGGGTTGCCGAAGAACTCCAGGCACACCGTGCGCACGTGCGCCGGCATGCGGTGCACCACCCAGCGCGCGCTGGTGATGAGGCCGTCGCAGCCCTCCTTCTGGATGCCGGGCAGGCCGGCCAGGAACTTGTCGGTGACGTCCTTGCCCAGGCCTTCCTTGCGGAAGGTACGGCCGGGAATGTCGAGCCGCTCGGTGCGGCTGGGCCGCGTCCAGTCGACCGCGCGGCCGTTGGTCTCGAAATGGCGCAGCTCAAAGCTCGCCAGTTCGACATCGTGGATCTTGCCGAGGTTGTGGTTCAGCCGCACGACCTCGAGCCACTTGGCGTCGGGCGTGACCATCCGCCAGGACGCCAGGTTGTCCAGCGCGGTGCCCCACAGCACGGCCTTCTTGCCGCCGGCGTTCATCGCCACGTTGCCGCCGATGCAACTCGCCTCGGCCGACGTGGGGTCGACCGCGAACACGAACCCGGCACGCTCGGCCGCCTCCACGACGCGCTGGGTGACGACGCCGGCCTCGGTCCAGACCGTCGCGACTGGCCTCGCGAGCCCCGGCAGCGCCATGTGCTCGACCTCGGTGATCGCATCGAGCTTCTCGGTGTTGATGACCGCGCTCTGCCAGACCAGCGGAATGGCGCCGCCGTTGTAGCCGGTGCCGCCGCCGCGCGGGATGATCGTCAGGCCGAGTTCGATGCAGGTCTTCACGAGCCCGGCCGTCTCGGCCTCGGTGTCGGGCGTCAGCACGACGAAGGGATACTCGACGCGCCAGTCGGTCGCGTCGGTCACGTGCGAGACGCGTGACAGGCCGTCGAACTTGATGTTGTCTCGCGCCGTCACGCGCAGCAGCGCGCGCGTCGCGCGGCGCCGCAATTCGGCCACCTCGTCGAACTGTGTGGCGAAGGCCTTCACCGCCTGGCCCGCCGCGACCAGCAGTTGGCCGACCACGGCGTCGCGTTCGGCATCGCGGTCGGGTGTTCGCCGCGCCTGCACTTCGCCGAGCCGGTGATGCAGCGCCTCGATCAGCAGCCGGCGCCGGCGCGGGTTGTCCAGCAGGTCGTCCTGCAGGTAGGGGTTGCGCTGCACGACCCAGATGTCGCCCAGCACCTCGTAGAGCATGCGCGCCGAGCGACCCGTCTGGCGCTCGCTGCGCAGCCGGTTGAGCATCTCCCAGGCCAGCGTGCCAAGCAGGCGGATCACGATTTCGCGGTCGGAGAACGAGGTGTAGTTGTACGGAATCTCGCGCAGGCGCGGCGCGACCGCGGCCGAGCGCTCGCCGGCCTGCACGGCGACGATCGGGTTCAGGGCAAGGGGTGCGTTCATGGGTTCCAGCCGCCGGCCAGCGCCCTGCATGGGCGCGGCCTTCGCGCATGAAGGGCCATCCTACCGCAGTGCAACATCGTTCCTTGATCCTGCGCAACCCGCCCTGGCGGCGCTGCGGGGTTAATCCCGTTGCCTCGTTCGGACTTCCATGCCAGAAACGGCCTTGTCGCGGAACGGCCGCGCATTGGCACCTTGGCCGCGTCGAATCCCCTGCCCCTCACGGAGTTGTCATGAATCTGAAGTCGCTCGCTCTTCCGGCCGCTGCCCTGGCCCTTTCGTTCGCGCTGCCAGCGCAGGCGCAAACCGAAATCCAGTGGTGGCATTCGATGACCGCAGTCAACAACGAGTGGGTGAACGACCTGGCCAAGGAGTTCAACGCCAGCCAGAAGGCCTACAAGATCGTGCCCACCTTCAAGGGCACCTACGACGAGTCGATGACGGCTGCGGTGGCCGCTTTCAGGTCCGGCAACGCGCCGCACATCCTGCAGGTCTTCGAGGTGGGCACGGCCACCATGATGGCGAGCAAGGGCGTGATCATGCCCGTGGGTCAGATGATGAAGGACGCCGGCTTCAAGTTCGATCCCGCGGCCTACGTTCCAGCCGTCGCCGGATACTACACGGCGCCCAATGGGCAGATGCTGAGCTTCCCGTTCAACAGCTCGACGACCGTCTTCTACATCAACAAGGACGCCTTCAAGGCTGCCGGCATGGATGCCACCAAGCCGCCCACCACTTGGCCCGAGGTCGCTCTCGCCGCGGCCAAGCTCAAGGCCTCGGGCCACAAGTGCCCTCTGACCATCGCCTGGCAGGGATGGACCCAACTCGAGAGCTTCTCGACATGGCACAACGTGGAACTCGCCACCAAGCGCAATGGTCTTGGCGGCATGGATGCGCGGCTGGTGCTGAACTCGCCACTGCACATACGGCACATCGAGAACCTGGGCAACATGGCCAAGCAGGGTCTGTTTGTCTACAAGGGCCGCGGCAACGTGCCCGAGGCGACGTTCATCTCCGGTGAGTGCGCGATGATCACCACGTCCTCGGGCTTCTACGGTAACGTCAAGCGCAATGCCAAGTTCGACTTCGCGCTGGCGACCCTGCCCTACTACCCCGACGTACCGGGGGCCCCGCAAAACACAGTGATCGGTGGCGCCAGCCTCTGGGTCACCTCTGGCAAGAAGGCCGACGAATACAAGGGCGTGGCCGCCTTCTTCAACTTCCTTTCGAACCCGGAAGTGCAGTCGGCCAGCCACAAGCGCACCGGCTACCTGCCGATCACCATGGCGGCATTCGAGCTCACCGAGAAGTCGGGCTTCTACAAGGCGAACCCCGGCACCGACACCGCGGTGAACCAGATGATCCGCAAGACCACCGACAAGTCGCGCGGCATCCGCCTCGGCAACTATGTTCAGATCCGCGCCGTCGAGGACGAAGAACTGGAGCAGGTCTGGGGTGGCAAGAAGTCGCCGAAGGAGGCGTTGGACGCTGTGGTCAAGCGCGGCAACGAATTGCTCGAGCGCTTCGAGAAGGCAAACAAGGGCTGACACCCTTGCTTGCCTGCCGGCATGGCCCATGGCCCTGCCTTGTCGGCTGAAGTGATGGCACTCCTCCCCGTCCCTCCCCGCCGCGCGGGGAGGGCCTAGCCAGAGAGACGACTTCTTGGCTGTCGAAAAGCGCGTCCGCTTCAAGAGCTGGTGGCTGCCCTGGGTGCTGGTGGCACCGCAGATGGCCGTGGTGCTGGTGTTCTTCTTCTGGCCGGCCGGTCAGGCGCTGTACCAGAGCGTGATGCTCGAAGACGCCTTCGGCACCTCGACCCAATTCGTCGGCGCCGAGAACTTCACCCGCCTGTTCGCCGACGAGACCTACCTCGACTCGTTCAAGACCACGGCCGTGTTCTCGGTGCTGGTGGCCGGCATCGGTCTCACGGTGTCGCTGCTGCTGGCGGTGATGGCCGACCGCGTGGTCAAGGGAACGGGGTTCTACCGCACGCTCCTGATCGTGCCCTACGCCGTGGCGCCCGCAGTGGCTGGCGTACTGTGGTTGTTCTTGTTCGCGCCCTCCATCGGCGTCGTGAGCTACGCGCTGCGCCACCTGGGCTTCGAGTGGAACCACCTGCTCAACGGCAACCATGCGATGACGCTGATCGTGCTGGCCGCGGTGTGGAAGCAGATCTCGTACAACTTCCTGTTCTTCCTGGCCGGGCTGCAATCGATCCCCAAGAGCCTGATCGAAGCCGCGGCGATCGACGGCGCCGGCCCTTGGCACCGCTTCTGGACCGTGCAGTTTCCGCTGCTGTCGCCGACCACTTTCTTCCTGCTCGTGATCAACATCATCTACGCGTTCTTCGAGACCTTCGCCATCGTCGATGCCGCCACCCAGGGTGGCCCTGGCAAGGACACCGCCATCCTCGTCTACAAGGTCTACTTCGATGGCTTCAAGGCGCTGGACCTGGGCAGTTCGGCGGCGCAGTCGGTGGTGCTGATGGCGATCGTGATCACGCTCACCGTGGTGCAGTTCCACTACGTCGAGAAGAAGGTGAACTACTGATGATCGAGAACCGCCCTGTCGCGCGCGCGATCTCGCACGTGGTGCTGGTGCTGGGTGTGCTGATCGTCGCATTCCCGGTGTACCTGACCTTCATCGCCTCCACGCACACGGCGCAAGACATCGCTCAGCACGCGCCGATGTCGCTGCTGCCGGGCAGCAACCTGGTGCAGAGCTACGGCCTGGCCCTGTTCGGCGGGCAGACCGACAACGGTGCCCGCACGCCACCGGTGGCTCCCATGCTCTGGATCAGCCTGGTGACCGCACTGGTCATCGCCATCGGCAAGATCTCCATCAGTCTGCTCAGCGCGTTCGCGGTGGTCTATTTCCGCTTTCCTCTGCGCAACCTCGTGTTCTGGATGATCTTCGTGACGCTGATGCTGCCGGTGGAGGTGCGCATCCTGCCGACCTACAAGGTGGTTTCCGACCTCGGCATGCTCAACAGCTATGCCGGCCTCACGGTGCCACTGATCGCATCGGCCACCGCCACCTTCCTGTTCCGACAGTTCTTTCTCACGGTACCCGACGAACTGGTGGAGGCGGCGCGCATGGACGGCGCTGGCCCGATGCGCTTTTTCTGGGACGTGTTGCTACCGTTGTCGCGCACGTCGATTGCGGCACTGTTCGTGATCCAGTTCATCTACGGCTGGAACCAGTACCTGTGGCCGTTGCTGGTGACGACCAGCGAAGACATGGCGCCCATCGTGATGGGCATCAAACGCATGATCTCCGGTGGCGGCGACGCGGCCATCGACTGGAATGTCGTCATGGCCACGGCCATCCTGGCCATGCTGCCGCCGGCGGCGGTGGTCATCCTCATGCAGCGCTGGTTCGTCAAGGGCCTCGTGGACACCGAGAAGTAGGGCGAAGCAAGACATGGGTGCCATCTCACTGCGCAACGTCGAAAAGACCTACGGTCGCGGGCCGTCCAGCGTCAAGGTCATTCACGGCGTCAGTGCCGAGATCGCGGACGGCGAGTTCATCGTCATCGTCGGACCCAGCGGCTGCGGCAAGAGCACGCTGCTGCGCATGGTGGCCGGCTTGGAGGACATCACCGGCGGCGAGATCGACATCGGCGGTCGTGTGGTCAATCAGCTCGAGCCGGCCGAGCGCGACATCGCGATGGTCTTCCAGAACTACGCGCTCTACCCGCACATGAGCGTGTATGACAACATGGCCTATGGCCTGAAGATCGCCAAGGTGCCCAAGGCCGAGATCGACGTGCGGGTGCAGAAGGCGGCCAAGATACTGGAGTTGGGCGCGTACCTGCAACGCAAGCCGCGTGAACTCTCGGGCGGCCAGCGCCAGCGGGTGGCCATGGGCCGCGCCATCGTGCGCCAGCCCTCAGTCTTCCTGTTTGACGAGCCGCTGTCCAACCTTGACGCCAAGTTGCGCGCACAGACCCGACTGGAGATCCAGAAGCTGCATCAGGAGTTGAGCATCACGTCGCTCTTCGTCACCCACGACCAGGTCGAGGCGATGACGCTGGCGCAGCGGATGATCGTCATGAATGGCGGCCGCATGGAGCAGATCGGGACGCCCGAAGAGGTCTACGCGCGACCGGCCACCACCTTCGTGGCCGGCTTCATCGGCTCGCCGCCGATGAACCTGCTGCGCGGCGTGGCCGACGGCGCCCGCTTCACGACCGGCGGCCAGACGCTGCCGCTCCAGCAGGCGGCGCCGCGCAACGGTGAGCTGATCCTCGGGCTGCGCCCGGAGCATGCGCTCTGGGGCGGCAGCGGGACCGACGGCTGGCAGTTGCAGGTGGACGTGGTGGAGATGCTCGGCGCCGAGCGGCTTGTGTACTGCCGTCTCGGCGAGACGCTCTTCACCGTGCGCATCGACGGCACGCTGCCACCGCCGCGCACCGGCGACATGCTGCCGCTACAGGTCGCGGCGGAGCGACTGCACTGGTTCGACGCCACGACACTGGCCCGCGTCACGTCATGAACCGCTGGCCCTACCCGCTCTGGATCGCCCACCGGGGCGCCGGCAAGTTGGCGCCCGAGAACACGCTGGCCGCGTTCCGCATCGGCGCGAGCCACGGCTACCGGGCCTACGAGTGCGACGTCAAGCTCAGCGCCGACGGCGTGCCCTTCCTGCTCCACGACGACACGCTGCAGCGCACGACACCGGCGCGCGGCATGGCCGGCGATCGCCCCTGGAGCGAACTGTCGCGCCTCGACGCGGGGGGCTGGCACAGCTGCGCGTTCGCCGGTGAACCGATCGCAAGCCTGGAGGCGGTTGCCGCCTTCGTGTTGCGCAATGGGCATGCGCTCAACATCGAAATCAAGCCCACGACGGGACAGGAACAAGAGACCGGCCGGGTGGTCGCGGGCGAAGCGGCGCGGCTATGGCGCGGTGCGACCGTGCCGCCGCTGCTGAGTTCGTTCGAGGCGGCCTCGCTCGCCGCGGCGCGCGAGGCGGCGCCGGAACTGCCGCGCGCGCTGCTGCTCGAGAGCCTGCCGAGCGACTGGTTCGAACTCGCCATCGCGCTCGACTGCACGGCGGTCGTGACCGCCTATCCGCTGATGGATGCCCACGTCCTGGCGCGACTGCACGGCGCCGGCCTGCGCGCGCTGTGCTACACGGTCAACGACCCAGCCACTGCGCAGTGGCTGTTGCGCCTGGGCATCGACGGCCTCATCACCGACGCGGTCGATCGGTTCGCGCCGCGTGATGCAATGCACGCTTCCGGGCGCTGACGCGGCTGCCCCCCGGAGCACAGGGTGGCGCGAGCCACGAGGCGTTGGGACACTGGGCTCGTCGTGCGCAACTCGTGCACTCAATCGGAGTCCCTTCTCATGCGTCGAATCGCTCTTGCCGCCACACTCGCGGCACCCCTGCTGGCCTCGGCCAGCAACCTCGTCGTCAACGGGAGCTTCGAAGCCAATGCGCAGGCGCCAACACTGGTCGATCTACCCGACGCTCATCGGCTGGACCGGCGGCCCGGACATCGAATTGCGCAACAACGTGGCCGGCGCGGCCTACGACGGCGTCAACTACGTCGAACTCGACACCAACTTCGAACAGCCAGATGTCGCCAGGCCATCGGCACGTCGCTCGGCCAGCAGTACGAGCTGAGCTTCGCCTATTCGCCTCGCGAACGCGTCGCGAGTTCTTCCAACGGTATCGAGGTGTTCTGGAACGGCCTCTCGCAGGGCGTCTTCACCGGCAACGGCGCAGCAAGCGGCAACGTCTGGGGCCTCCAGAACCTGACGGTGACGGGCGCTGCGGCCTCGACACTGCTGATGTTCAAGGCCGTGGGCACGTCCGACTCCTACGGCGGCTCGCTCGATGCCGTGTCGGTGACGGCCGTGCCCGAGCCCGAGACCTATGCCCTGTTGCTGGCCGGGCTGGGCGCCATCGGGTTCGTAGCACGGCGGCGGCGCGGCCAGGGCTGAACCGCCGCGCCTGCGTGCAGGACGCCTCGGCTTGCCGAGGTGTCTTCGATGCAGCACGTGACCGTGTGGGTGGTCCGGCCGGATCCAACGCGGCGAACGACCGCATCAGGTCTCCTCGACCCCGCGCACGCGTGAGTACACCCGGGTGTCGCACGGCTGCCCGTTGACGTCCAGGGCATCCTGTCTCAATACGCCCTCGAAGGTGAAGCCGGCCCTCTCGGCCACGGCAGCACTGCGCGCGTTGCGCGCGTCCATGCGGATCTCGACCCGGCGCGCGCCGAGCCTGTCGAATGCGAGACGGTTGAGCGCCTGGACCGCCTCGCCGATCAGCCCCTGCCCGCCGTGGCCGCTGCGCCGCCAGTAACCGATCTCGAAGCGCGGCAGGTTCCAGTCGATGCGGTGCAGGCCACTGCCGCCGAGCAGCGCGCCCGCGCCGCCGTCGCTGCCGCGCTCGAAGACAAACACCGCCAGGTCTTCGCGCGAGGCAAAGCGCGCATGCATTCGCCGGCAGTGCAGCTCCGACTCCTCCGGCGTCGGCGTGGCCTGGGCCCACGGCATCCAGGGCCGCAACTCGGCCAACGACTCGCATACAGCCGTGTTGAGCGCCGCGCCGTCGCCCGGCTGCGGCCGGCGCAGCAACAGGCGTGCGGTCTCGATGCGTTCGGGCACATCCATCAGCAGCGGGTTCATCGCGGCGCCTTCAGGTTCGGGCCGGAACGAAGCACCTGCGAAGTTGTGCAGGGAAGGCCCGAAGATGAGTCGCCTAGTCTGCGCAATTTCATAGGCGCGTCGATTCGGCGACTCAGATCGTGTCGGGCGCCGGGCGCACCGTCGCCTCGGCGCCCAGCAAGTCGTCGGGCGACTCGGGCTGGGGCAGCGCACGCACGTTGCGGATCACCGGATGGCGCCAGGCGACGAACGCCAGCAGCAGCGCAGCGCCGCCGGCAAAGGCAAGCGAGGCGCGCAGCCCGAAATGCTCGCCAAGCCAGCCGCCGGCCAGCGCGCCGGGCCCGGCAGGCAGCAGGATCAGCCAGCGCATCGTGCTCGTCATCCGGCCCAGCAGCGGCTCGGGCGTCACCGCCTGGCGCAGCGCGAGGAAGTTGATGAAGATCAGCACCGCGCCGAACGAGAAGCACAGCAGCATCAGCGAGAAGATGGCCACGCCCCAGGCATTCGCTGGCGCCACCGACACCGCGAGCCAGCCCAGGCCGCAGACCGCGATGCCCAGCACCAGGCAGGGGCCGGGGCCGAGGCGCCTGGAGATGCGGTTGCCGAACAGGCTCGACAGCACGGTGCCCGCCCCCATGCCGATGTAGCTCAGCCCGACCGCCTGCTCCGACAGGCCCAGCGTGCGCGTCGCGAACAGGATCTGCACCACCATCGCCGCGTTGTGGCACATCTGCCAGCCGCCCACCGTCGCTGCCAGCGACACCAGCAGGCGCTGGCTGCGCACGAAGCGCACGCCGGCCTTGAGGTCGCGCCAGAAGTGCGCGTCGGTGCGACGCAGGCGCTGCTCGTCGACGCGGATGCCGCGCAGGATGGCCGCCGAGACGAGCAGCAGCACCGCATCGGCCAGCAGCGCCAGCGGCGCGCCGAGCAGCTTGATCAGCACGCCCGCCAGGCCCGGCCCGGCGACCTCGGCGCCCGAACTCGCGAGCGCGTTCTTCGCGTGCGCCTCGACCAGCCGCTCGCGCGCCACCACCTGCGTCAACACGATCTGCGCCGCGCTGCCGGCGGTGGTATAGACGGTACCGATCACGAAGCCCACCACGTACAGCCAGGGCATGCCGAGCCAGCCCATCGCCCAGGCCAGCGGAACGCTCGCCACGACGAAGGCGAGGCAGGTCTCGCCGAGGATATAGACGGGCAGCTTGCGCACGCGGTCGAGCCACACGCCCGAGGGCAGCGAGAAGAGCACGAAGGGCACGATCTCGGTGAAGGTCAGGAGGCCCATCTGCGTCGGCGTGGCCTGCAGCAGCACGGCGGCCGTGAGCGGCAGCGCGAGCATCGTGACCTGGCCGCCGAACGAACTGATCAGGATCGACGTCCAAAGGCGGCGGTAGGTGGCGTCGCGCAGCAGGTCGCCCGCCGGCACGCGCAGGCGGCGGCGCAGCGCCGTCGGCACGCCTTGCCACAACGTCATCCACAGCGGGAGCAGCAACAGGCTCAGGGTCTTGCTCACGAACGTCTCCCTCATGGCCGGGTCCCGGTGGGGTCCTGGCACACCGCCGGCCTTGTGGGCCACGGCGATCATCGACATCAACAACAACGGCAGCGAAAGAAGAACTCCGGGCCTTCCGCTGGACTCGCGCCGGACCGAAGCACCTACGCAGTTGTGCAGGGCAGGCGCGAGATCGAGCCGCCGACGCTGCGCAGTTGCACAGGCGCTTCGCTGTGGCGGCTCACAGCGGAACGGCGACCGGCAGGCGGCGTTGCGCTGGGAGGGCTAGATCGGTACCGGCAGGCCGCCGAAGCGGGAGCCGGCACGGTGGGCGGTCAGCGAGCTGACTGCCGGCAGCGGCACCACCCAGGTGCCGATGCGCGGCCCACCGCGCAGGGCGGCGTGCAGGCGGATCGGGTTGAGTGGTTTCATGGGCTGCACTCCAAGTCTGAGCCTGGATGCTAGCAGCCAGCCCTGCCCCGGCTCAAGTGCGGCAAGCCCGCATCGTGGTGCGCAACCGACGAATCTGCACCCGACCCCCTAGGCCTAGGGGCCGGCAAGCGCCGGCCCCGCACCGAAGCGCTCAAGACCGATAGTCCGCGTTGATCTTCACGTAGTCGACGCTCAGGTCGCAGGTCCACACGGTCGCCTGCGCGTCGCCGCGACCCAGATCGACGCGCACCGTGATCTCGCTTTGCTTCATCACGCGCTGGCCATCTTCTTCGCGGTAGGCCGGGTTGCGGCCGCCACTCACCGCCACCAACACGTCGTCGAGATAGAGGTCGATCAGCGTCTGGTCAAGGTCGGCAATCCCCGCATAGCCCACCGCAGCCAGGATGCGGCCCAGGTTCGGGTCGCTGGCGAAGAAGGCCGTCTTCACCAGCGGCGAGTGGGCAATTGCATAGGCGACCTGGCGGCATTCGGCCTCGCTGCGCCCGCCGTCAATCTGCACGGTGATGAACTTGGTCGCGCCCTCGCCATCGCGCACGATGGCCTGTGCGAGTTGTTCGGCCACCGCGATCACCGCGTCGCGCAGCACGGCGCCGTCGGCGCTGTCGAACTGCGCGACCGGCGCATTGCCGGCCTGCCCACTGGCGATGAGCACGAAGGAATCGTTGGTCGAAGTGTCGCCATCGATCGTGATGCGGTTGAACGAGCGATCGGCCGCTTCCTTGACCAGCGCGCGCAACAGCACGGGCTCGACGGCGGCGTCGGTGGCCACGAAGCCGAGCATCGTCGCCATGTTCGGGCGGATCATTCCGGCGCCCTTGCTGATGCCGGTGACGGTGACCGTCCGGCCGTCGACGCAAACCTGGCGCGATGCTGCCTTGGGCAGCGTGTCGGTGGTCATGATCGCCTCGGCGGCCTGCGCCCAGCGGCCTTCGGCGAGGTCGGCCAGCGCGGCCGGCAGGCCCGCCGTGAGGCGATCGACCGGCAGCGACTCCATGATCACGCCGGTCGAGAACGGCAGGACCTGCCCTGGGGTGAGGCCGAGAAGCTGCGCCAGCGACGAGCACGTGGCCTCGGCGCGCGCAAGACCGTCATCACCGGTGCCGGCGTTGGCGTTGCCGGTGTTGATGACCAGCGCGCGAATGCCCGCGCCCGCCGACAGGTGCTTGCGGCACACCTGCACCGGGGCGGCGCAAAAGCGGTTCTGCGTGAACACCGCGGCGACCTGCGCTCCCTCGGCCAGCGTGATGACGGTCAGGTCGGGGCGGCCCGCCTTGCGAATCCCGGCCATTGCGATGCCGAGCCGCACGCCCGGCACCGGATGGAGGTCTTGCGGATTCGGGGCGGAAAGGTTGACGGCCATGATGAGCAACTCGGCTGACAGGGTGAAGCGTCGATTGTAGGAACCCGTGCACGCCTGGCCCGCCTTTCGAGCCACCTCGCGCGGCCGGCCGCCGCGTGATCGTCAAGAGGGCCTTGCGGCCGCGCCAAACGCCGCCCGAGGCTCCTCGCGGGGTGGCCTGCGGTCCCTTCAACCCCCGTTCGGGCCGCCAGTCTGGCGCCCTGCAATCGCCGCAGCCACCGCTTCCCACGTCGCCTCGAATGCCTCGGGCGTGAAGCCGGCGCCGGACGGGAGCCAGTCCGCCGTGCGCCCGCCTGCCAGCGTGTAGTGCCCGACCACGTCGAGGTGGTCGGCACGCGCGACATGCAGCACGCGGCCGTGCAACTGGCTCAGCGTCGGCACGATGCCGTCGCTGGTTCGCGGGGTGGCCTTGAATCCGAGCCCGCGATCGAGAAGCCTTTGCGTCGCCTGGCTTGCCTTCGGGTACGGATAGTGCGGATGCGGCCGCGCGGTCAGCCCGTGCAGCACCCTGAACAGCGCCCGCAGGGCAACGTACTCGGGGTCCAGCAGTTCCTTCAGCTTCAGCGCCTCGCGCGGCTTCGGCACGCCTGCGACGACGCAGCCGTAGTCGATCTCCGGACGATCGGCCACCGCGGCATCGAACAGATCGATGCCCTCGGGCGTGAGTTGCAGAACGGCGCCCTGGTCGCGCTCGATCTCGCCGAGGTAGCTCCACACCGGGTCGCTGCGGTCGAACCGGATCTTGCGCAGCAGGCCTTCGGCGATCCGATCGAGCGGGCCCTCGGCGCGCCCCAGCCAGTCCTCGAGCCGCGCGACCAGCGCGATGGCCTTCGCGGCGGCGAGAATCGCGCCGCGGCCCTGGCCCGATGTCGCCAGCGCACTGAGCACCAGCAGCAGGGTCTGGCCGTGGACGCTGATGAAGTGATTGGCCAGCGGTGTGCCGTGGTGCGGCGTGGCAACCGATATGGCCGTTCGCGTCAGGCGGGAGATGCGCTCGCCAGATTCACCGCCCGCGACCCGCAGCCCCGGCGTCAGCAGCAGGCGCACGTCGAGCCCGCCCGTCGAGTGGCCGATGAAGTGCAGTTCCTGGGCCTTGAGGCCGCCGCTGCGGAGCACTTGGCGGCGCAGCGCATCGGCACGCCGCGGGATCGATGCGGTCGGCTGCGTCTTGCAGCGCACGATGCGCGCCTCGACGCCGCGTCGGCGCAGCGCGCGACCGAGCGCCTGCTCAACGTCTTCGAAATAGCTCACCGCTCCCACGGACGTGAAGCCGAAGAAGCCCGGCACCAGGAAGACGAGCCGCGTCTGCATCAACCGATTGTGCCGGTGTGCAAGGCGGCACCCAACGGGCGCCGTTGGTTTTCGCGGACAACTTGCCTGCCGCCAGCCCCCGTGCCGCAGGCCAATTCCTTCGGCCAGATCGGGATCGACCGGCCTCGAACGCTCGGTCGAAGCCCGGCGGCACCTCGTGCCGCGGCTTCGCCGTCGCCGGCACGCCCGTCGCTGGACGCGCACCTGTGGCCGCTTTCGGCCGGCGTTTGCGTCAGTCCGGTGGGGCCGGGGCCGGGCCCGGGTCGCTCTGCGCGGGGGGCCGTGCGCTCGGTCGGGGCGGTGCCGGGCGCCGGCCGTCGACGAGGTGCGCCAGCGCAAGCACCGGATGTCGCCAGAGCATGCGTGGCCCCGCATAGCGCATTACCGTACGCATGGCCTCGCGCTGGCGCTTCCCGTAACAATGGATCGGGCAGTTGACGCAGGTCGGCTTGTCGGGGCCGAAGGGGCAGCCTGCCAGGCGCTGGCGGGCGTATTCCTGCAGCGAGGCACATTCCTCGCACCGATCGGCGGCGCCGCGGATGGCTGGACCGTGATGAGCGCGGCAGTAGATGCGCAGCATCGCCGCGATGGTGTTCAGCTCGCGTGTCATCCGAGGCGTCGCAAGTTGCGCCGCGCGGCGTGCCGCACCGGCCGATCCGGCAGGGGTCGATGACGCATCCATATGCCCAGGGTGCCTTGCGCGCGCCCGCCGAGCCCTGAGCCATGTCAAGCCACGGCCAGATTTGCACGATAAGCTGGCCAGCCCGACTCCACCGCTCGCAACCATGAATGCCGCGTTGCTGATCGTCCCGGGCCTGGCGCTGGCCCTGCTGGGCGCGCATTTCTACCGCGCGGGCTCGTGGCCGCTGATGCTTGCCTGCGTGGTGCTGGTGGCCTTGCTCGCCTGGCCGCGTGCCTGGGTCGCGCGTCTCGTGCAGGCGTGCCTGTTCGCCGGCGCGCTCGAATGGGCCTGGACGGCCTACGCCTTCGTCCAGCAGCGCATCGCCATGGGCCAGCCCTGGACGCGCCTGGCGCTGATCCTGGGGGCGGTGACCTTGCTCACCGCGGCCTCGGCACTGGTGTTTCGCAGCGAGCGCTTGCGGGCGCGGTTCGCCCTCGGTTGACGCGTAGGCGCGGGCGCCGCGAGCCCGACTTCAAGCTATCCCGCTGCTCGCCGGCCACTGCCACGCGCAATCCAGGCCCTGCCCACACGCCAGCCAAGCAGCAGCGCGACGATCGCCGCGTACACCGCCACTTCGCCGAAGTTGTTCTTCGCCGCGCGCATCCAGAAGAAGTGCAGCAATCCGAGCAGCGCAATCGCGTAGACAAGGCGGTGCAGCGCCTGCCACCGCGCGGCGCCGAGCGCCTTGATGGTGCGGTTGAAAGACGTGGCGGCCAGCGGCAGCATCAGCGCGAAGGCCGTGAAGCCGACGAGGGCGAACGGGCGCTTCGGAATGTCGCGGGCGATCGCTTGTGCATCGAAGCCCATGTCGAGCCACGCATACGACAGGAAGTGCAGCACCAAGTAGAAGAAAGTGAACAGGCCGAGCATGCGCCGAAACCGGGCCAGCGCATGCCAGCCGCCCAGTTGCCGCAGGGGGGTGACGGCCAGGGTCGCGCACAGCATGCGCAGCACCCAGTCGCCCGTGCCGCGGATCAGCGCCTCGGCCGGGTTGGGGCCGAGCTGGCCGGCCCACGCGCCGTAGCACAGCCAGGCAAAGGGCAGCAGACAGGCGGCGAAGAGCACGGCCTTGGCCGCGGGCCGGAGCAGCAGGGGTTTCATCGGTGGCGGAGAGTTCCCGCGGATCTCGCGCCGTGCCCAGCGTCCCGGGGCCTTAGGCGCGGGTCAACGCAGGTTCAGTAGAACTTCTTCAGCTCCATGCCGGCATACATCTGCCCGACCTGCGCCTCGTAGCCGTTGAAAATCAGCGTCGGGCGCTTCTTGGCGAACAGGCCGTCCTCGCCGATGCGGCGTTCGGTGGCCTGGCTCCAGCGCGGGTGGTCCACGTTCGGGTTGACGTTGGAGTAGAAGCCGTACTCGCTCGGCGCCGCCTTCTCCCAGCTGGTAGCGGGCTGCTTCTCGACGAAGCGGATCTTGACGATCGACTTGCCGCTCTTGAAGCCGTACTTCCAGGGCACGACCATGCGCACCGGCGCGCCGTTCTGGTTCGGCAGCAGTTCGCCGTAGAGGCCGAAGCTCAGCAGCGCCAGCGGGTTCATCGCCTCGTCGATGCGCAGGCCCTCGACGTAGGGCCAGTCGAGCACGCGCGAGCCCAGGCCAGGCATCTGCTTCGGATCGGCGAGGGTCACGAACTCGACGAACCGGGCGCTGCCGGTGGGCTCGACGCGCTTGATCAGCTCGGAGAGCGAATAGCCGATCCAGGGCACCACCATCGACCAGCCTTCGACGCAGCGCAGGCGATAGATGCGCTCTTCCTGAGGGGCGAGCCGGAGCAGTTCCTCGATGTCGTACACCCTGGGCTTCTTCACCTCGCCCTCGACCGCGACGGTCCACGGGCGCGTCTTCAGCGCGTGCGCATGCTTCGCCGGGTCGGACTTGTCGGTGCCGAATTCGTAGAAGTTGTTGTAGCTCGTGATGTCGGCAGGGCTGTTGGCCTTGTCCATCACCACGGCCCCGGCCACACCGCTCCTGGCCGCCGGCAGCGCGGGCAGCTTGCCGGGCCGCGCCGGCTGCGCCAGCGCGTCGCGCTGCGCCCAGCCGGCCAGCGCCATCCCGGCCGCACCGCCGCCAATCAGCCTGAGCAATGCACGCCGTTGCTCGTAGATCGAGCGCGGCGTGAGGTCTGCTGCGTGGCGATGCATGAAGCCGCGGTCGGGATGGAAATGCATGGTGCGAGCAGGCCGTGGAGTTGACGCTGTGTCGCCGGCGGCGGTGCGTTCTTACAGCCAGCCGCAGGCCAGCGGTGAGGTTGCGAACGGCGCCACCGGTGCCCGCCCTCGCGGCGGGTCTCGGCACGGGCACCGGGGCGCGACCGCCAGCGAGGCGACACTCCGACGATCCCGGGGCGGTGCAAGCCCGCCTCCGGTGCCGGGAGATCAGCGCTTGCCGTCGTCGCGCAATCCGGCCATGTAGTCGGCCACCGCCTTGATCTCGCGGTCGTTCAGCTTGGCGGCCACGCCCGTCATCGGCAGGCTGTTGTTGCGCACGCCGCCGCGGAAGGCGATCAGCTGCGCTTCGGTGTACTCGGCGTGCTGGCCCGCCATGCGCGGGTATTGCACCGGAATGCCGGCACCGTTGGGCGTGTGGCAGCCGGCGCAGGCCGGAATCTGCCGATCGGCGATGCCGCCGCGGTAGATCCTCTCGCCGAGCGCCACCAGTTCCTTGTTCTTCGCGAAGCCGGGCTGGGCCTGCTTGCTGGCATAGAAGGCGGCCACGTTCTTCATGTCGGCATCGCTCAGCGTGGAGGCCATGCCCTTCATGATCGCGTTGTCGCGCTTGCCGGACTTGAACTCGGTGAGCTGCTTGACGAGGTACTCCGGAATCTGGCCCTGGAGGATCGGGTTCACCGGGATCCCGCGCGAGCCGTCGGCAGTGTGGCAGGCCGCGCAGACCTGGGTCGAAATCTCCTGGCCCCGGGCCAGGTCGGGCTTCGCCGCAGCCGGGGTCTCTGCGCCGAAGGCGGGTGCCGCAAGCGACGCGGCGACGAGGGCGGTCGCGAGCAGGCGGGGCAGCAGGGGGGCGAAAGGCTTCATGGGATGAGGTGCTTCAAGCTGCAAAACCCGCAGATTTTACAATGACGGCTTTGGCGCCACGCGATGACCGACAAGAACAAGCCCAGAACCCCTTCCGGCCAGCCCCCGCCGGCCGCAGCGCGGGCCGTGGTTTCGCCCGGCAAGGCAGCGCTGGCGTGGACCCACACCGCGCGCTTCCTGACCACGGCCAGCCAGCTCAGGGAAGTCCCGGTCACCGAGTTGCCCGAGATCGCGTTCGTCGGCCGCTCGAACGCCGGCAAGTCGACCGCGATCAACCGGCTGGCACAGCACAAGCGCCTCGCCTTCGCCTCCAAGACGCCCGGCCGCACCCAGCACATCAACCTGTTCGAGCTCGGCCCGAAGGACGCGCCCGACGCGCTCTTCGCCGACCTGCCGGGCTACGGCTACGCCGCCGTGGCGCGCGGCGCCAAGCTGCGCTGGCAGCAGGTGATGGCCGACTACCTCGAGCAGCGGCGCAGCCTGAGCGGCATCGTGCTGATGATCGACTCGCGACTCGGCGCGACCGACCTCGACCGCCAGTTGCTGGGCTTCATCGCGCCGCGTGTGGGCAGCGGCGAGGTCAGGCTGCTCGTGCTGCTGACCAAGGCCGACAAGCTCAACCGCAAGGAGGCCGACGCGGCGCTCGCCGCGATGCAGGCGCTGCTCGGCGAATACGGCACCGAGACTTCGGACATCGGCGTCGCGCTGTTCTCGGCCCTGAAGATGACCGGCATCGAAGACGCCGCCCTCGCGCTGCACGGCTGGGCGCACCCTTCGCGCAGCCAGGCGCTGCGCCGCGGGCCGGCAGGCATGGCCGAGCCCGCGCTTCCAACCCCCTCAAGACGGAGCGGGCCATGATCCAGACCTTTCACGCCGCACTGCCACACGGCATCACGCTGTCCTGCCGCGCGGCCGGCGCGCCCGAGGCGCCGCTGCTGATCTTCCTGCACGGCTTCCCGGAGGCCGCCTTCGTCTGGGATGCACTGCTCCAGCACTTCGCCGGCCGCTACCGCTGCGTCGCGCCCAACCTGCGCGGCTACGAACAGTCGAGCGCGCCAGCGGAGGTCGAGGCCTACCGCGTCAAGCACCTGATGGCCGACATTGAAGCGCTCATCGCGCACTGCAATCGCGTCGCCGGCCGCGCCGCCGACGCGCCGCTGGAGGCGCTGATCGCGCACGACTGGGGCGGCGCAGTGGCCTGGAGCATCGCGGCGCAGCGGCGCGCGCTGCTCAAGCGGCTGGTGATCGTCAATTCGCCGCACCCGGCCACCTTCCTGCGCGACCTTCAGCACTCCGCCACGCAACAGGCGGCCAGCGCCTACATGAATTTCCTGTGCCGGCCGGATGCCGCGGCGCTGCTCTCGGCCAACGACTTCGCGCGCATGTGGCCGTTCCTGACGACCCTGAGCGCCACCGCGGCGCCACCCGCGGGCGGCGGCTGGCTGACCGATGAGGTCCGGGCGCAGTACCGCGCTGTCTGGAGCGCCGGCCTGCAGGGCGGGCTCAACTACTACCGCGCGTCGCCCCTTCGCCCGCCGACGCCGGGCGACCAGTCGCTGCTGACGCTGCAGTTCCCGCCCGAGTTCGTCACCGTGCAGGTGCCGACGCTGGTGATCTGGGGCGAGGCCGATGTGGCGCTACCGCCCTCATTGCTCGATGGCCTGGAGGCCTACGTGCCGCGGATGCGCCTGGTGCGCGTGCACGGCGCAACGCACTGGATCGTGCACGAGCAGCCGGCGCTGGTCGCGCGCGAGATCGACGCGACGCTGCAGGCCTGAGCGCCTGGCCCGCGACGCCGCGCGCGGGTGCGGCCGGGCGAAACCGAACCGCGCTGGATCAGACTGTCTTGCGCTTGTCGGCCAGGCGCCGCCGCACGCTCTCGGCCGCGCGCACGACCACGGCACGCTCGACCAGCGTGCGGATCAGCACTTCGGCGCGCAGGCGCACGAGCGCACCCCGGTCGAAGGCGTCATTGCGCTGCGGGTACGGGCTGGCGAACAGCCAGCGCGATCGCGAGTCGCTGCGCCAGAGCAGGCGCATCACCGTCCAGCGGCCGCGCAGGAACATGCGGTACCAGGCGCCGGGCGCCTGCTGCTCGAGCCACGCTGCAGCCGGCGCGTCGGCCTCTGCGGGCACGGCGTCGGCAAGCAGGTCGGCCGGCACGGTGTCCATCGAGGCGATGTCCATCGCCGCGACGCCCGGGTCGTCGCGGCGCAACGCGTCGATGTCGGCCGCCGCCTGCTGCAACTGCACGTTGAACTGCGCCGCCGAATAAGCGTCGAGCTGCTCGACGCTGGCGCGATAGTGCTGCGCCTCCGGCAGCGGCGTGGCCTGCAACTTGGCCACCAGTTCGGCCGCGTAGCCGACCCAGGCCAGCAGTTGCGGGTCGGCGGCGTTGGGGTGCGTGGCGCTCTGATAGGCGAAGCGGTCGAGCAGTTGCCACAGCGGGTGGTCGGCGTTGTCGAGCAACTTCGGGTCGCGCGACGCGAGACCCGGCGCCGCAGCCGCCACCAGGCCGGTCAGCGCACGCAGGGCCGGGTGCATCTGGCTGCCATGGGCAATGGCGTCGAACAGGTTCTTCAGGAGCTCGGCCGTCGCCGCGTCGGGCGCCGGCCCCGAGCGGGGTGCGGCCGCGGCAGCCGGCTGCCGGCTGCCTGCCGGCGCCCCGGCTTGGGGCGGCACGCTGTCGAGCAGGTCGGCCAGTACGCTGGCGCGTTCGCCCGGCGTCGGCACGGCGGTACGGTACAGGCTCGGCTGCACGCCCTCGGCCTCGAGCCGGGTGCAGCTGGCGGCCAGCGCGCGCCGGAGCGCCTCGGCCAGTGCGCCGGCTGCGGCGCGCAGCAGCAACGGGCTGTTCCGGGCCGTCGGCAGCGTGTCGGCGGCCTGCCACAACGCATGGGCGAAGGCGTCGGGGCGAAACGGGTTCGAGTTGACCGAGACGTAGGGCAGGCCGGACAGTGCCGAGGTGAAGGTCTGCAGCTCGCGCAGCTCCCACTCGGCGGCGCTGCCGATCAATGCCGCGCAGCGCGCGATCTCGATGTCTGCGCTGTGGGCCGCATCGTCGACCAGCGCCAGGCCGCGCGGCAGCCCTGCAGGCGGGGCGGGCTCGGCCAGGGTCGGCGCCGTCTCGCTTTGCACGCGGCGGGCCAGCGCGGCGACGAAGGCTTCGCAAAAGCGTTGCGCATGCAGCTCGAGCGACTGCGCGATGTCGAAGCGCAGCATGCGCTCGGCCGGCGACAACGCGGCGTCGGCGGGCTGCCGCAACGCATCGACCGTCTGCCGGCGCACCTGCTCGATCAGCATCGGCATGTGCGTCAGTTCAGCGGCGACGAAGCTTTGCAGCGCGGCGGGCAGGGTCATGGGGGGCTGGGCAGGTGGCGCGCTACGGCGCAGCCGCGGATTATCCGCCCGGTCGCCAGTGCGGGCGAACAAACCCCTTGGGCGGGGGACGGCCGCGAGGGCATCACTTCACGCGCCCGCCAAGCTCGCGTGCAGGCCATCGGGCGACCGGAAGGCGAAAAAAGGGCCGCATCGCTGCGGCCCTTCTTGTTGACTGGCGAACATCGGGCCTGCGGGGCCCGGTGCGGACATCACATGTCCATGCCGCCCATGCCGCCCATGCCGCCCATGCCACCGGGCATGCCACCGCCGGCCGACTCTTCCTTCGGCGTCTCGGAGACCATGCACTCGGTCGTGAGCATCAGCGAGGCGACCGATGCCGCGTTCTGCAGCGCCGTGCGGGTCACCTTGGTCGGGTCCAGGATGCCCATCTCGATCATGTCGCCATACACGCCGTTCTGCGCGTTGTAGCCGTAATTGCCCTTGCCGGCCAGCACCGCGTTGACGACCACGCTCGGCTCGTCGCCGGCGTTCTGCACGATGATGCGGATCGGCTCCTCGATCGCGCGCAGCACGATCTTGATGCCGGCTTCCTGGTCGTGGTTGTCGCCCTTGATCGCACCGGCCGCCTGCTTGGCGCGCAACAGCGCCACGCCACCACCGGCCACGATACCTTCTTCGACGGCGGCACGGGTGGCGTGCAGCGCGTCTTCGACGCGGGCCTTCTTCTCCTTCATCTCGACTTCGGTCGCGGCACCGACCTTGATGACTGCCACGCCGCCGGCCAGCTTGGCCACGCGCTCTTGCAGCTTCTCGCGGTCGTAGTCGCTGGTGGCTTCCTCGATCTGCACGCGCACTTGCTTGACGCGCGCTTCGATGTCGGCACCGGCGCCTGCGCCGTCGATGATGGTGGTGTTTTCCTTGCCCACCTCGACGCGCTTGGCCTGGCCCAGGTCGCTCAATTGCACCTTTTCGAGCGTCAGGCCGACTTCCTCGGCGATGACCTTGCCGCCGGTCAGCACGGCGATGTCTTCGAGCATTGCCTTGCGGCGGTCACCGAAGCCCGGCGCCTTGACGGCGACGACCTTCAGGATGCCGCGGATCGTGTTGACGACCAGGGTCGCCAGCGCTTCGCCTTCGACTTCTTCGGCGATGATCAGCAGCGGACGGCCCGACTTGGCCACCTGCTCGAGCGTCGGCAGCAGGTCGCGGATGTTGCTGATCTTCTTGTCGTAGACCAGCACGAACGGGTTGTCGAGCGTGGCGCTCTGCTTCTCGGGGTTGTTGATGAAGTAGGGCGACAGGTAGCCGCGGTCGAACTGCATGCCCTCGACGACGTCGAGCTCGTTGTCGAGGCTCTTGCCGTCTTCGACCGTGATCACGCCTTCCTTGCCGACCTTGTCCATCGCGTCGGCGATGATCTTGCCGATCGACTCGTCGGCGTTGGCCGAGATTGCGCCGACCTGGCCGATTTCCTTGCTGGTGGTCGTCGGCTTCGACGCCTTCTTCAGCTGTTCGACCAATGCCGTCACGGCCTTGTCGATGCCGCGCTTCAGGTCCATCGGGTTCATGCCGGCGGCCACGTACTTCATGCCTTCGCGAACGATGGCCTGGGCCAGCACAGTGGCGGTGGTGGTGCCGTCACCGGCGAGGTCGCTGGTCTTGGAAGCGACTTCCTTGACCATCTGCGCGCCCATGTTCTGGAGCTTGTCCTTCAGCTCCACTTCCTTGGCCACCGAAACACCGTCCTTGGTGACCGTGGGGGCGCCGTAGCTGCGCTCGAGCACCACGTTGCGGCCCTTCGGGCCGAGGGTGACCTTGACCGCATTGGCCAGGATGTTCACACCTTCGACCATGCGATGACGCGCGTCCGCGCCGAATACAACGTCTTTTGCTGCCATTTTGTTTCTCCGAAATTCCGTGGATATGGGTGAGCACTTTCCTTCACCGCTCAGTTGTCGGGAAAGAAAGCGTAGCGAGCGCCGGGCTGGCTAGGCGGACGGAGCGCAGCAACCGGAACGTACTTGGGTACGTGAGGATTGCGAGCACCGCCCACCGACGCCAGCGTGGCGCGCAGTAGCTTTATTTCTCGACAACAGCGAAGAGGTCTTCTTCGCGCATGACGAGCAGTTCGTCGCCATCGACCTTGACGGTCTGGCCGCTGTACTTGCCGAACAGCACGCGGTCGCCGACCTTGATGTTCAGGACGACGAAGTCGCCCTTCTCGTTGCGCTTGCCAGGGCCGACGGCCAGCACTTCACCCTGGTCGGGCTTTTCGGCGGCGTTGTCCGGGATGACGATGCCCGAGGCGGTCTTGGTTTCCTGTTCCAGGCGCTTGACGATCACGCGATCGTGCAAAGGACGAAGTTTCATTGGATCTCCTTCATGTCTGACAACGAGCTTGAGGGGTGAACGGGCGAAAGACCTGCGAGCATCGGCCTCCAACCCAGGACGGCGCCGAAGCACCGCCATTTATTGTTAGCACTCAAGCTTGGCGAGTGCTAGCAAAGAAGATTATAGGGCTGCTCCGCTGGCTTTCAAGGCC
>CAVZXE010000003.1:0-26786 GCA_963779155.1 uncultured bacterium
CTTTCGCAGATCGGCGCTTGGCACCTGCCAGCATCCATCGCCAAAGCGCTGGCGAGCCACTGCGATCCGTGTCGGCTTCAGCGACGACGGCATGGTGTCGTTACCGCGTCACGGCTGCTCGAACCGCGCCCTCAGTGCCTCGATGCGCGCCCGGTTCGCCCCCAGGTCGCTCTTGCCGAGGCGCGACGCCGAACGCACCTGGACGACGCCGGCCGCCGGATCGAGCCAGAACTCGACGTCGTCCACATAGCGCATCAGCGCCGTGGTGTAGGTGGCGTACAGATAGCCCGGCTCGCTCTTCACGATCTGCGCGCCCGCGCTCGCCTCGACCAGCGCCTTCAGGCGCGCCATGGCCACGGCGGCATCGCCCTGGAAGCGCAGCGGCGCGATCTGCGCGTCGATGTGGCGCGGATGCTCCGGGTACAGCGCTGCCTGGCTGCTGACGCTGTTCGGCGTCGTCGAGGGCGGCTTCAGGCGGCCGCCCTGCACGCCCAGGTCGGGCGGTGCGCTGCCTTGCAGCAGCCCGAGCCAGCCGGCGCCGATGCTGGCGGCAGCGAGCAGCACGACCGCAGTGAGCAGCCATTTCACGATCCGCATGCGGGAGCCTCGTTGTGCCGGGGACGCGCGATTGTGCGGCAGCCGGCCGGCGTGGCCCGCAGGGCGCGGAATGCCGGCCCTTCAGTGGACGGGGATGGAACGGATGCGGTCGAGCTTGGCGGCATACAGGTCGTGGTCGCCACGCGTGGTGCTGCTCTCCATCGCCAGCGCAAGGTGCTTGCTGGCCTGCGCCACGTCGCCCAGCTTGGCGTAGGCGACGGCGAGCCCGTAGTGGAACTCGTGGTAGTGCGGCGCGCGGGCCACCTCGCGGGCGAACAGGTCGCGTGCGGCCGCGTAGTCGCCGTTGCGAAGCGCCGCCTGGCCGCGTTCGAAGAAGAAGAACGGCGGCTCCGACTCCAGTTGCGCCAGCCGCTGCCGGAGCGCACCGGCCTCGGCCGCGCGCCCCTGCTCGGCCAGCACCTGCGCCAGGTTGGAGACGACCTGCGGGTTCGACGGCTCCTGCGCCAGCGCGTGGCCGAGCACGCCTTCGGCCAGCGCCAGGTCGCCGTGGCGGCGATAGACGACGCCGAGCGTGTTGTAGGCGCGCGCGAACGCCGGGTCCTGCAGCACCGCTTCGCGCGCCCACCAGTAGGCCTCGTCGACCTGCCCGCGCGCCAGCGTCTCGGCGGCGCGGTTGTTCATGTACATCGCGACCACCGTGTTCTCGGGCAACGGCCGCACCCTCTGGTTGCGCAGGTCCTGCGCCGGCAGGAAGTCGATCGTCAGCACGTCGCGCCCCTGCGCTGCGCCGGCCCATTCACCGAGCCGCTTGCCCAGGCTCAGGTTGATGTGGTCGATCACGAAGTGCAGGCCGCCGCTGCGGGCCCAGGTCTCGTCGGTGAACACGCTCTGGTAGCGCACCGGCACGCCGAGCTCCTTGGCGAACGCCGCCGTCATGATGACGAGCGACAGGCAGTTGCCCGAACGCGCCTCGAACGCTTGCGCCGCGTTGCGCGTCATCGCCGAGTCGTATTCGAGCCTCAGTTCGCCCTTGGCGTAGAGCGCATCGACCAGCCCCTGCTGACGCCCGCGGCTGCGCAGCTTGTCGGCCATATCGTGGGCGAGGAAGTGCCGCATCGCCGGGCTGAGCGCGAACACGTCTTCGGCGCGGATGCGCTCTGCGGGCGGGGCGAAGTGCGCGTCGGCGAAGAAGCGCGCGTCGGCGAGCCGCTCGGGCGGCGCGGCGCAGGCCGCGAGCAGCAGGCAGAGCAGGCAGGCGAACCAGGTCTTCATGGTCAATCCCCTCTCACGCGGCGGCCGGCGTTCCACGGCCTGCCGCGCAAGTCGCGGTGTGGTCGCGCGCGCGCACCGCGCCAAGCTTGATTCGACTGTAGTCCCCAGGGCCGATCGGCGCCAGGCCCTTCACCGACCGGCCGGCCGAACCGCCCGCCGGATCAGCGGCGCTTGGATCCGCCCAGCAGCGAGCCGAGCACGCCGCGCACGATCTCGCGCCCGACCGATGAACCCATGCTGCGCATCGCCGAGCGCGCTGCCGATTCGGCCAAACCCTCGTGCTTGCCGCCGCGCGGGCCCGTGGAGCCGAACAGCACGTCCTTCAGGCCGCCGAGCAGCCCGCCCTCGGCTGCCTCGGCCGGAGCGCGTGCGCTGCCCGCAGATGTGGCGCGCGCGCCTTCACCGGCCAGGCTGCCCGTTGCCTCGCCCGGCGCGGCGACACGACCCCTGAGCTTCTCGTAGGCCGATTCGCGATCGACCGCCTTCTCGTACACGCCGGCCACCAGCGAGCCGGCGATGAGCGCCTGGCGCTGTTCGGGCGTGATCGGCCCGATCTGGCTGCCGGGCGGCAGCACGAACACACGCTCGGTCGGGCATGGCCGGCCCTTGGCATCGAGCAGGCTCACCAGCGCCTCGCCGACCGCAAGCTCGGTGATGGCGGTCGCGATGTCCAGACCGGCATTGGCGCGCATGGTGTCGGCCGCCGCCTTCACCGCCTTTTGGTCGCGCGGGGTGAACGCGCGCAGCGCGTGCTGGACCCGGTTGCCGAGCTGGCCGAGCACGCTGTCTGGGATGTCGAGCGGGTTCTGTGTCACGAAGTACACGCCGACGCCCTTGGATCGCACCAGCCTCACGACGAGTTCGATGCGCTCGACCAGCGCCGCCGGCGCGTCCTTGAACAGCAGGTGCGCCTCGTCGAAGAAGAACACCAGCTTCGGGGCGTCGAGGTCACCCACCTCGGGCAGCGCCTCGAACAGCTCGGAGAGCATCCAGAGCAGGAAGGTCGCGTACAGGCGCGGACTGTTCATCAGCCGGTCGGCGGCGAGGATGTTGACGACGCCGCTGCCGGCATCGGTCTGCATCAAGTCGGCGATGTTGAGCATCGGCTCGCCGAAGAAGGTGTCGGCGCCCTGTTCGCCGAGCTGGAGCAGCCCGCGCTGGATGGCGCCGATGCTGGCTGCACTCACATTGCCGTATTCGGTGGTGAACTGCGCCGCGTTCTCGCCGACGTGCTGCAGCATCGCGCGCAAGTCCTTCAGGTCGAGCAGCAGCAGGCCGTTGTCGTCGGCCACCTTGAAGACCAGGCTCAGCACGCCCTGCTGCGTTTCATTCAGTGCCAGCATGCGCGCCAGCAGCAGCGGGCCCATGTCGCTCACGGTCGCGCGCACCGGGTGGCCCTGCTCGCCGAAGACGTCCCACAGCGTCGTCGGGCAGGCGACGGATTCCGGCGGCTCGATGCCGCGCTCTTTCAGCGTCGCGGCGAGCTTGGCGCTGGCCTTGCCGGGCTGGCTGATCCCGCTCAGGTCGCCCTTCACGTCGGCCATGTAGACCGGCACCCCGCGCCGGCTGAAGGCCTCGGCCAGCGTCTGCAGCGTGATCGTCTTGCCGGTGCCGGTGGCGCCGGTGATCAGGCCGTGGCGATTGGCCAGCGCAGGCAGCAGATGGCACTCGGTGTCGCTGCGCTGGGCAAGAAGAATCGGCTCGGCCATGGGGTGCTCCGGAGACTGCAAAGTAAAATCGCAGTCTATCCAAAGAACCCCAGCAGATTCGCAGCAGCCGGCGCGTCAGGCCCGGGCTGTCACCAGGAGCACACAACGACATGGCCGGACATTCCAAGTGGGCCAACATCCAGCACCGCAAGGGGCGCCAGGACGAGAAGCGCGGCAAGGTGTGGACGCGCGTCATCCGCGAGATCATGGTCGCGGCCCGTCTGGGCGGCGGCGACCTGGGCATGAACCCGCGCCTGCGGCTGGCGGTGGAGAAGGCCAAGGCGGCCAACATGCCGGCCGACACGGTGAAGAAGAACATCGACAAGGCCACCGGCAACCTCGAAGGCGTGAGCTACGAGGAGATCCGCTACGAGGGCTACGGCATTGGCGGCGCGGCGGTGATCGTCGACTGCATGACCGACAACCGCGTGCGCACGGTGGCCGAGGTGCGCCACGCGTTCAGCAAGTACGGCGGCAACCTGGGCACCGAAGGGTCGGTGGCGTTTCAATTCAAGCATTGTGGACAGTTCGTCTTCGCGCCCGGCACGAGCGAGGACAAGGTGATGGAAGTGGCCCTCGACGCCGGCGCCGAAGACGTGCTGACCGACGACGACGGCGCGGTCGAGGTGCTCTGCGCCGCGCCCGCCTTCGAAGCCGTGAGAGCCGCGCTCGAAGCCGCGGGCCTGCAGCCCGAGTTGGCCGAGGTGACGATGCGCCCCGAGAACACGGTGGGACTGACGGGCGACGATGCGGCCCGCATGCAAAAGCTGCTCGACGTGATCGAAGACCTGGACGACGTGCAGGACGTGTATCACAACGCCGAGATCGGCGAGTGAGCGCGAAAGAGGGGCCCCGCGAAGCGGGGATCGAAGCGCGAACTCGCCGGGGGCGCCGACCCACGTGCGCGACGGGCTGTCTGGCTTTGCGGAGGCGATCAGAGTGAGCGCGAAAGAGGGGCCCCGCGAAGCGGGGATCGAAGCGCGAACTCGCCGGGGTCGCCGACCCGAGTGCGCGACGGGCTGTCTGGCTTTGCGGAGGCGTTCAGAGTGAGCGCGAAAGAGGGGCCCCGCGAAGCGGGGATCGAAGCGCGAACTCGCCGGGGGCGCCGACCCACGTGCGCGACGGGTTGTCTGGCCTGGCGGAGGCGATCAGAATGAAGGTGCTGGTCATCGGCGCCGGCGGGCGCGAACATGCGCTGGCGTGGAAGATCGCGGCTTCGCCTCGGGTGCAGAAGGTGTTCGTTGCGCCCGGCAACGGCGGCACGGCGCGCGACCCGCGGCTGCAGAACGTGGCGATCACCGAGGTGCGCGCCCTGGCCGACTTCGCGCTGGCCGAGAAGGTGGCGCTCAGCGTCGTCGGCCCCGAGGCGGCGCTCGCGGCGGGCGTGGTGGACGAGTTCCGCGCCCGTGGCCTGCGCATCTTCGGGCCGACCCGCGCCGCGGCGCAGCTCGAGAGTTCGAAGGCCTTCGCGAAGGACTTCATGCAGCGCCACGGCATTCCGACGGCCTTGTATGCCAGCTTCACCGACCCTGCGGCTGCACATGCGCACGTCGATCGCCACGGCGCGCCGATCGTCGTCAAGGCCGATGGCCTGGCCGCCGGCAAGGGCGTGGTGGTGGCGATGACGGCCGGCGAGGCCCATCAGGCGATCGACTGGATGCTCCAGGCCGTGCCGGGCGAGGGGCGCGGCGTGCAGCACAACGCCGGTGGCGCACGCGTGGTGATCGAGGAGTACCTCGAAGGCGAGGAGGCGAGCTTCATCGTGATCTGCGATGGCCGCCATGTGCTGCCGCTGGCCACCAGTCAGGACCACAAGCGCCTGCTCGACGGCGACCACGGCCCCAACACTGGCGGCATGGGCGCCTACTCGCCGGCGCCGGTGGTGACGCCGAACGTGCACGCCAAGGTGATGCATGAGATCGTCAACCCGACGATCGCGGGCATGGCCAGCGACGGCCTGCCCTTCACCGGCTTCCTCTACGCCGGGCTGATGATCGACTCGCGCGGCCAGGTGAAGACACTCGAGTTCAATACCCGGATGGGCGATCCCGAAACGCAGCCGATCCTGATGCGCCTCAAGAGCGACCTGTTCGACGTCCTGATGCACGCCACCGACGGCACGCTGCGCGAAGTGGCATTGGAGTGGGATCGGCGGGTCGCGCTCGGCGTGGTGATGGCGGCTGCCGGCTACCCGCTCGAGCCGCGCCAGGGCGACCCGATTGTCGGCCTGCCGCCCGACAGCGAGGATTTGATGGTGTTCCATGCCGGCACCGCGCCTCGCGCCGGACAGACCGTGACCGCGGGCGGGCGCGTGCTGTGCGTCACCGCGCTCGGCGACTCGGTCAAGATGGCGCAGCAGCGGGCCTACGAGGCGCTCGCCGGGATCGACTTCGCCGGCGTTCAGTACCGGCGCGATATCGGCTTTCGGGCCATCAGACGCTGAGGATGCGCATGGACACTCGCGCGGTACGCGACTACCTGCTCGGCCTGCAGGGCCGCATCATCGAAACGATGCAGGTCGAGGATGGCACGCCGTTTCTCCGCGACGGCTGGAGGCGCGAGCCTGGCGGCAACCTGGCCCCCAAGACGCCAGCGGCGTCGCCCCCCCAAGGGGGAGCGCCCGGCTTGGGGCGGCCCGGCGCTGATGTCGCCCCCAAGACGCCAGCGGCGTCGCCCCCCCGAGGGGGAGCGCCCGGCTTGGGGCGGCCCGGCGTCGGGCTCGAAGGCGAGGGGCTGTCGCAGGTCGTGGAGGAGGGCGGCCTGCTCGAGCGCGGCGGCTGCAACTTCAGCCATGTGAAGGGGGCCTCGCTGCCGGCATCGGCGACCGCGCAGCGCTCCCACCTGGCCGGTGCGCCGTTCGAAGCGATGGGTGTGTCGCTCGTGTTCCATCCGCGCAATCCCTATGTGCCCACGGTGCACATGAACGTGCGCATGCTGGCCGCATTTCCAGCGGGCGGCGAGCCTGTCACCTGGTTCGGCGGCGGCATGGACCTGACGCCGTACTATGGCTTCGAGGAAGACGCGCAGCACTTCCACGCCACTTGCCGCGACGCGCTGGCGCCGTTCGGCGCCGGCTTGCACCCGCGCTTCAAGCAGTGGTGCGACGAGTATTTCTACCTCAGGCACCGCGCCGAGCCGCGCGGCATCGGCGGCATCTTCTACGACGACTTTTCCGAGCTTGGCTTCGAGCAGAGCTTCGCAATGACGCGCGCGGTCGGCGACGCCTTCCTTCGCGCGTACCTGCCGATCGTGCAGCGCCGCCGCGACGTGTCCTATGGCGAGCGCGAACGTGACTTCCAGGCTTACCGGCGCGGACGCTACGTCGAGTTCAACCTGGTGTTCGACCGCGGGACGCTGTTCGGCCTGCAGTCGGGTGGGCGCACCGAATCGATCCTGATGTCGATGCCGCCGGTCGTGAAGTGGCGCTACAACTGGGCGCCGGAGCCGGGCTCGGCCGAGGCGCGTTTGTACAGCGACTTCCTACGGCCGCGCGACTGGGCGCGCTGGGCCCCGGCTTGATGCCCGTGGGCGACCGCCCGCGGCGGGTCGGCCTCTTCGGCGGCAGTTTCGATCCGGTCCACAACGCGCACGTTGCGCTGGCGAAGAGCGCGCTCGATGTGCTGGCGCTCGACGAGATCCGCTGGATCCCGGCCGGAGTGCCGTGGCAGAAGGCGCGCCGGCTGGCGCCGGCAGTGCAGCGCGCCGAGATGGTCCGGCTGGCGATCGCCGGCGAGACGCGCTTCCGGCTCGAGACCTGCGAGCTCGAGCGCAGCGGCCCGAGCTACTCCATCGACACCGTGCTCGAGCTGCGGCGGCGCGAACCCGCGGCGCAATGGTTCCTGCTGCTCGGGCTGGACCAGCTGGTTCGCCTGCACACCTGGCACCGCTGGCGCGAACTCGTGGCTGTCGTGACCTTGGCGGTGGCCAGCCGCAGCGGCGAGGCCCCATGCCTGCCGCCCGAACTGGCCGACGCCCCGGTGCCGATCGCCAATGTGCCGCTACCGGCGATGCCGGTTTCATCGACGGCCATCCGCGCCCGCGTGGCGGCCGGTCAGGACATCGGCGCACTGGTGCCCGCGCCGGTGGCACGCTATATTGCCGCACACGGTCTCTACCGTCACCGCCTCAGGAGCTGAATGGACATTCGAAAACTGCAACGTGCCATCGTCGATGGCCTGGAAGATGTGAAGGGCCAGGACATCGTCGTCTTCAACACTGAACACCTGTCGGCCCTGTTCGAGCGCGTGGTCATCGCCTCGGGTACGAGCAACCGGCAGACCAAGGCCCTCGCGGCCAGTGTGCGCGATGCGGTGAAAGCCAAGGGCTTCGGTCCGACCCGTACCGAGGGCGAGGAAAACGGCGAGTGGATCATCGTCGACTGCGGCGCCGCGGTGGTGCATCTGATGCAGCCGAGCATCCGCGAGTACTACCACCTCGAGGAAATCTGGGGCGACAAACCGGTCCACCTCAAGCTCGCGAGTGCGGCGCCCCGGCTGGTCAAGGCTTCCGAACCCGCGCCCGCGCCGGCGGTCAAGAAGGCCGCCGCGACGAAGAAGTCAACCGGCAAGAAGGCGCCCGCCAAGAAGGCGTTGGCGAACAGGACGCCCGCGAAGAAGGCAGCGGCGAAGACGGCGCCGAAGCAGACTCCGCTGTCCCCGGTGCGCAAGTCTGCGCCGCGGCAGCCCGCGGCCGGGCCGGCGCCGGCGAAGAGGGCCTCGGCGACGAAGGTCGCAGCGCGCAGGGCCCCGCCCGCGCGGAAGGCCGTCACACGCACGGTTGGCGTGAAGTCCAGCGCAGCGCCGTCCATGGCGCCTGCCGCGCGCAAGGCGCCGGTGGCGAAGGGCAAGAGCCCGGCACGCAAGACCGCACGCCGCACGGCATGAAGCTTTGGCTGGTAGCCGTGGGCCAGCGCATGCCGGCCTGGGCCGACGCGGCCTACCAGGAATTCGCCAAGCGCTTTCCCCCCGAACTGCGGCTGGAACTGAAGGCCTGCAAGGCGCAGCCGCGCAGCGGCCGCAACGCGGCGCAGCTGATGGCCGCCGAAGCGCAAAGCATCGAGGCCGCGATCCCCCGCGGGGTGCGCCGGGTCGTGTTCGACGAGCGCGGCAACCGCCTGAGCACCATGCAGCTCGCCGCTCGCCTCGAAGCCTGGATGCACGATGGCCGCGACGTCGCGCTGATCGTCGGCGGCCCCAACGGACTGGATCCGGCGATCAAGGACAGCGCTGACGAGACCTTGCGCCTTTCCGACCTGACCCTGCCGCACGCCCTGGTGCGCGTGCTGCTGGCCGAGGCGCTGTACCGCGCCTGGTCGTTGACGGTGAACCATCCCTACCACCGCGAATGACGACGACCCCCACGCCCACTTCGTTCGCTGCCCCCCGAGGGGGTGCTCAGCCGCCTTGGGAGCGGCCCGGCGCCGGCAGGGATGACGACCCCCACGCTCACTTCGTTCGCTGCCCCCCGAGGGGGTGCTCAGCCGCCTTGGGAGCGGCCCGGCGCCGGCTGACGTGACGACCCTTCGGCACGAGTTCATCTACCTCGCCTCGCAGAGCCCGCGCCGGCGCGAGCTGCTCGACCAGCTCGGCGTGCGCCATGAACCGCTGCTGGCCGGCCCCGACGAGGACGTGGAAGCGCTGGAGGCCACGCGTGCCGGCGAGCTGCCGGCGGCGTATGTCGAGCGCGTGACGCGGGCCAAGCTGCAAGCGGCGCGGCGCCGTCTCGCGAGGCGCGGCCTGCCCATCGCGCCGGTCCTGTGCGCCGACACCACGGTCGCGCTCGGGCGGCGCATCCTCGGCAAGCCGATCGACGCGGACGATGCGCTTGCGACCTTGCGCCTGCTGTCGGGGCGCGCGCATCGCGTGCTCACTGCCGTCGCGCTGGCCTGCCCGCGCCACACGCGGCTCGCGGTGAGCGTATCGAGCGTTCGTTTCGCGGCAGTTCGCGAAGGCGAGCTGGCGCACTATGTGGCCAGCGGCGAGCCGTTCGGCAAGGCCGGTGCCTATGCGATCCAGAGCGCCGCCGCGCGCTGGATAGAGCGCATCGAAGGCAGCTACTCCGGTATCATGGGTTTGCCCCTGTTCGAGACGGCCGTGCTGCTGCGACAGGCGGGCGTTCATTTCTAGACCCTGGCTCCAGGCGCCGCCCCCGGCGTCGCGCACCAGCGAACCGACGCCCAAGGTCCCCATGCAAGACATTCTCATCAACTGGGCGCCCCAGGAAACGCGCGTCGCGATCGTCGAGAACGGCGCCGTGCAGGAGCTGCATGTCGAACGCGCGCTGGAACGCGGGCGGGTCGGCAACATCTACACCGGGCGCGTGGCGCGGGTGCTGCCGGGCATGCAGTCGGCGTTCATCGACATCGGGCTCGAGCGCGCCGCGTTCCTGCATGTGGCCGACCTGCAGCTGGGCAGCGGGCCGCGCGGCGGCGCGGGCACGTCACGCGGCGAGAGCGGCAGCCCGCCGCCGCCGCCGATCGAGAAGCTCGTCTTCGAAGGCCAGACGCTGATGGTGCAGGTCATCAAGGACCCGATCGGCAGCAAGGGCGCGCGGCTGTCGACGCAGATGAGCATCGCCGGACGGCTGCTCGTGTTCCTGCCGCAGGACGACCACGTTGGCGTCAGCCAGAAGATCGGCTCGCATGAACTGCGCGAAGAGCTGCGGGCAAGGGTCGTGGCGCTGGCGGGCGACGGCGGGGGCGGGTTCATCCTGCGCACGAACGCCGAGGACGCCAGCGACGACGAACTGGCCGACGACATCCGCTACCTGCGCAAGACCTGGGCCGCGGTGCGCGAGCGCAGCTTCAAGACGCCGCCAGGCACCCTGTTGCACCAGGACCTGAGTCTGGCCGAACGCGTGCTGCGCGACATGGTGAACGACGCCACGCAGTCGGTGCGCATCGACTCGCGGATGCAGTTCGAGCTGTTGCAGCAGTTTGGCGCCGAGTTCACGCCGACCTCCGTGCAGAAACTAGAGCACTACGCCGGCGAGCGGCCGATCTTCGACCTGCACAAGATCGACGACGAGATCGCCGGCGCATTGGCGCGCCGGGTGGACTTGAAGTCGGGCGGCTACCTGATCATCGACCAGACCGAGGCACTGACGACGGTGGACGTGAACACCGGCGGCTACGTGGGCGCGCGCAACTTCGACGACACGATCTTCAAGACCAACCTGGAGGCCGCGCTCGCCATTGCGCGCCAGCTGCGCCTGCGCAACCTGGGCGGGATCATCATCATCGACTTCATCGACATGGCGCGCGAAGACCACCAGGCCGCCGTGCTGGCCGAGCTGCGCAAGCAGCTGGCGCGGGATCGCACCCGCATCACGGTGAGCGGCTTCACCCAGCTCGGACTGGTGGAGATGACGCGCAAGCGCACCCGCGAGTCGCTCGCGCACCTGCTGTGCGAGCCCTGCCCCACCTGCCAGGGCCGGGGCCAGGTGAAGACGGCGCGCAGCGTGTGCTACGACATCCTGCGCGAGATCCTGCGCGAAGCGCGGCAGTTCAACCCGAAGGAGTTCCGCGTCATCGCCTCGGCGGCGGTGGTCGAGATGCTGCTCGACGAGGAGGGGCAGTACCTGGCGGGACTCTCGGAGTTCATCGGCAAGCCAATCTCGCTGCAGGCCGAGGCGGGCGGGTCGCCGGAGCAGTACGACATTGTTCTGATGTAGGGTTTCACGCGCCTTGCGATGACCAAGCCAAGCTGATGTCATTGCCCGATGGCCTCTACGACCTGCTGCTGACCGAGCGCCTGGCCCGATCGCTCGCAGCGCTCGATCCGATCTGCGCCGACGTGCTGGCGCTCAAGGGCGGCGCCGCCGAATTCCTGGCCGAGCTCATCACGCGTCAGCTCGGGGCCATCCTCGACGAAGTTGCTGGTGACGACGCCGACAAACCCAGACGCCAGCTCGAACTGGTCAACGACGTGCTGGTGATGCTGCGCCAGCGGCTCGGCGCGGGCGGCAGCTCGACTGCGGCTATGGCGTCTGCCGACATTGTCGATCTGGTGGCATCGCCGCTGCGCGTGCTCAGGGCCGTCAAGCGTGATCAGCAGTTCCCTGCCTCGCCCGAGATCGGCCTGGCCGTGCCCTGGCTGTTCACAGCCGGCAAGGGCTCACCTTCGCTCTTGCAAGAGATCCGCCGTGAGCTGGCCTCCAGCGACCAAGTGGACATCCTGGTCAGCTTCATCACGGTGTCCGGCGTCCGCAAGCTGCAGGACGTGCTGCAACAGATCACCGCCACGGGTGGTCAATCACAAGGCAAGGGCCAAAGTGCCACACGCCTGCGCATCCTCACCACCACCTACACCGGCGCGACCGAGGCGCGCGCACTGGACGAACTGGCGCGCCTGCCTGGGTGCGAAGTGCGCGTGTCGCTCGACGGGCGGCGCACGCGCCTGCATGCCAAGGCCTGGCTGTTCCAGCGCAAGTCCGGCTTTGGCTCGGCCTATGTCGGCAGCGCCAACCTGTCTGGCGCTGCGTTGACTGGCGGGCTGGAGTGGACCGTCAAGCTCACCCAGCGAGCGCAAGAGGTTCTGTTCGCGCGGGCCGTGGCTCACTTCGAGACGCTGTGGGCCGACAGCGAGTTCCAGCGCTATGACCCAGACAACGTCGACCATCGTCGGGCGCTGGCCGCCGCGCTCGGCCGCGAGTCCTTTGGCGGTGAGCCCACCGGCACGATCAGCTTCTTCGACTTGCAGCCCAAGACCTATCAGCAGGAGATGCTGGAGCAATTGGTCGCCGAACGTGCCCATGGTCGCAGCCGCAACCTGCTGGTGGCGGCCACCGGCACCGGCAAGACGGTGGTGGCTGCGTTCGACTATCGGAATACCTGTCGAATCGAGGGCGGTCGCCCACGCCTTCTGTTCGTGGCCCACCGCGAGGAGATTCTGCGCCAGGCCCTGCGCACCTATCGCGAGGTGATGCGTGATCCCGAGTTCGGCGATCTGCTCACCGGCAGCCACCAGCCCGAGCGCTGGGACCACCTCTTCGCCACCATCGACAGTGTGACCAGCCGTGACCTGGTGCGCACCGTGGGCGCCGATCACTGGCACACCGTCGTGGTGGATGAATGCCACCGGCTGGCCGCCGATCGTTTCGATGCCTTCGTCAAGGTCGTTCGCCCCAGCGTTCTGCTCGGCCTGACTGCGACACCCGAGCGCAGCGACGGCCAACCCATCGCGCAGTACTTCGATGCGCGCCCCGACGGCAGCCCGGCCGTGGAACTGCGGTTGTGGCATGCACTGGATCTGCAACTGCTGGCGCCCTTCGAGTACTACGCCTGCGACGACGCCACCGACTTCTCTGCCGTGCCCTGGGACAAACCGGGTGAACGCGAGGCGGTGGACAAGCTGGTCACGGGCAATGATGTGCGCGCCCGGCTCGTGGTCAACGAATGGCGCCGGCTGGCCTCCGACGCGGGGCGGTCGCGCGCCATCGTCTTCTGCGTGTCGGTCGCGCACGCCGAGTTCATGACGGCCTGGCTCAATCGCGCCGGCCTGCCGGCCGCCTGCGTGGTCGGCACAACGGCAGGCGACGAGCGCCGGCGGGCACCACAACGCCTGCTCAGTGGTGAGTTGTGCGCACTGGTGACGGTCGATCTCTACAACGAAGGCATCGACCTGCCGATGGTCGACACGCTGTTGCTGTTGCGGCCCACGCAGAGCCCGGTGCTCTTCCAGCAGCAGATCGGCCGAGGCCTGCGCCTGGCGCCGGGCAAGGAGAGCTGCCTGGTGCTCGACTTCGTCGGCCAGCACCGCACCGAGTTCCGGTTCGACCGCCTGTTGTCGAGCCTGACCGGCTTGTCGCGCCGTGAGCTGGTGGACGGCGTCGAGAACGGTTTCGGCAACCTGCCGCCAGGCTGCCACATCCACCTGCAACGCCAGACGCGAGAGCAGGTGCTGCAGGGCCTGCGCGCATTGACGACGCAGAACTGGCGCCGCCTGAAGACCGAGCTGCAGACATATGCAGCCCTGCGCGGCCTTGCCTCTGTGCGGCTGGCTGACTTCCTGCACGACCAGGCACTGGAGCTCGAAGACGTCTACCGCGCGGGCACCGGCCAGGGCCGCAGCGGCTGGACGGCACTGAAGCGCGATGCCGGCTTGATCGTTGCGGAGCCGGGTCCCGAAGAGGACTACTTCAGCCGCCGCTTCGGTGACCTGCTGCATGTGGATGATCCGCAGCGGCTCGACGTGATGACCGCGGTCGGTGCGCGATCGCGCCGCCCGCCGGCGCTCGATGCCAAGGATGCGCTGGGTGTGCAGATGCTGGCTTACCAGATCGATGGCCGGCACGAGCAGGCGGCAGGCCCCGACGCCTTCATTGAGCGCATCGAACGTCACTCGGCAATAGCCGCCGAGCTGGTCGAGCTGTCGGGCCTTTTGCAGGCCCGCAGCACGTTGAGCGCCAAGACCGTGCCTGGGCTCGAAGACACGCCACTGTGCCTGCACGCCGCCTATGGCGCGCGCGAGGTGCTCACGGCGGTAGGCTGGCTGACGGCGGGGCGCCGTGCGCCATTCCAGGCCGGTGTGCTGCCGCTGACCAGCCGCAAGACCGAGCTGCTGTTTGTCACGCTCGACAAGAGCGAGGGCTACCACGATCGCATCGCGTACCACGACTACGCGATCAGCGCCGAGCGCTTCCACTGGCAGACACAAAACAGCGCCGGCCCCGACACGCCCGGTGGCCGGCGCTATCTGGAAAGTTCGACCAACGGATGGCAGTTCCAGCTGTTCGTGCGGCCACGCAAGGGTGATGCGTACCGCGCCTGCGGGCGCGTGACGTTGGAGTCGACCGTGGGCGACCGACCCATGAGCATCGTCTGGAGGCTTGAGACACTGCTGCCAGCGAGGCTGTTCAGGGAGTTCAGCGTGCTGCGCGGGGTTTGAGGCTGCCGTGTGAAACGCATGATCCGCCGGCCCTGCGTTGAGGGCAACAGTTAAGCTGTCAGCATCGTCATGACGATTTCGACGTACAGGAGATTCCGATGGTGCTCAAGCAGGTAATGGAGCAACTAGCACAATGCAAGCCTACCCTGGTGGCCCGATACGGAGTCACCGACCTTGCCCTGTTCGGGTCGACGGTGCGTAACGCTGCACGGGTCGACAGTGATATCGACATCCTCGTGTCGTTCGATGGCCCGGCCACGTCAGAGCGCTACTTCGGCGTCCAGTTCTTCCTTGAGGATCTTCTGGGCCGCTCGGTCGATCTGGTCACCGATAGGGCGCTTCGCCCTGAACTCCGCCCCTTCATCGAGAAGGAGGCTGTCCATGTCTGATGCCTCAGCGCGTGAGTGGCGCTTCTACATCGACGACATGATCTCGTTCGCTGAGAAGGTCATCGCGTACACCGATGGATTTGATCGGGATGGCTTCATTGTGAGCGGTCTCAACTACGACGCGACATTGCGGAACTTGGAACTGATCGGCGAAGCTGCCTCCCATGTGCCCGATGTTGTCCGCGCTGCACATCCGCAAGTACCGTGGCGCCTCGTCATTGCCACCCGCAACCGGCTGATACATGGGTATCTCGGCATCGACAACGACACCTTGTGGAGCATCGTCGTCACGGACGTGCCGGCCTTGCTTCTCAGTTTGCGCGGCGTCAAGAGCGCTTGCGCATGAGGCGGCATGCTGAGCATGCGCATGGCGCATGCGTCGCAAGAAGTTCGGCTCACTACGTCGCGCGTCGTCCTGCCATAGCCATCCTCGGAGGGGCCAGCCATACCGGCAGCTCGGCTCGAGATCGTCCATAGATGCTTCGGACCCCCATTGATCGACAAGGCCTTTCCCGTGACGCAGCTCCAATGCGTCATTGTCCTGATGTGAATGCTGCCGCGGCTGCTGCGCTCCAACGGCTATGAGCGATCAGTCGCGTGGTGTCCCGCCTCCCCCGGCCCCGGCCCAGAACACTGCGAACCACTGATGCGGGTCCATCCACGCCTGCTGGGCGCCGAAACCGGCCGCCGCCAGCAGCGCGGCAAAGCCGGTGGGCGTGTACTTGCAGGAGTTCTCGGTGTGGATGCGCTCGCCGGCGGCGAAGCGCCGCTCGCCGCCGGGCCAGCCCACGGTGAGTGCTTCCCGCGACTCGAGGTGCATCTCGATCCGCGACTGCGTGCGGTCGAAGAATGCGACGTGCTTCCATTGCGGAATCCGGAAGTTGCTGCCGATCAGCCGGTTCAGGTGCAGCAGCACGTTGAGGTTGAACGCAGCGGTGACGCCCAGCGCGTCGTCGTAGGCGGGCTCCAGCAGCGCGGCCGGTTTCACGAGATCCACGCCGATCAGCACTCCGCCGTCGGGGCTCGCCGCGCGGAGCGCGCGCAGGAAGGCGAGCGCCTCGTCGGGCCCGAAGTTGCCGATGCTCGAGCCGGGGTAGAAGAACACCGGCCTGCCGGCCAGCGCCTCGGTTGGAAGTGCCAGCGATCGCGAGAAGTCGAGGCCGACCCCCATCATCTCCAGTGCCGGGAACTGGCGCTGCAGGCTGGCGAGGGCGTGACGCAGGAAGTCCACCGCGATATCGACCGCGACGTAGCGCGCCGGTTGCAAGGTCTCGAAGAGGCGCGCGGCCTTTGCGCAACTGCCCGCGCCCAGGTCGATCAGCGTCGCGTCGCGGCCGACGGCCTCGGCCATCGCCGCGGCATGGCGCTCGAAGATCAGTGCCTCGGTGCGCGTCAGGTAGTACTCGGGCAGCTCCGTCACCGCCTCGAACAGGCGCGCGCCGAGCGCGTCGTAGAGGAACTTCGGCGAGGTGCGGGCGGGCCGCGCCAGCAGACCCGCGACCAGCTCGGCGCGCAGTGCCGGCGCGTCGGCGCGGTGCAGTTGCAGGAAGCGTGGCGCGCGTGGGCTGGGCGGGTCGTTGTGGGTCATGCCAATCTCTCGGGGCGATCGTCGAATCAAGGGGGCTGGCGCAGCGCATTGTGCGGCGCCTGCCCAGGGTTAGGCTCAGCGCCGCGTGCCTGCCGTGCATTGCCTCGACGGCTGCTACATTTCGCGCCATGACTGCAGCCCCACCCCTTCGCGCCGACCTGGCCGGCCGCCACATCGTGCTCGGCCTCAGTGGCGGCATCGCCTGCTACAAGGCGGCCGAGCTGACGCGATTGCTCGTCAAGGCCGGCGCCACCGTGCAGGTGGTGATGACGCAGGCGGCCGAGCAGTTCATCACCGCGGTGACGATGCAGGCGCTGTCCGGCCGCCACGTCGTCACGAATCAATGGGACGCACGCGAGCCGAACAACATGGCGCACATCAATCTGTCGCGCAGTGCCGGCGCGGTGCTGGTGGCGCCGGCCAGCGCCGACTTCATCGCCAAGCTCGCACAGGGCCACGCCGACGACCTGCTGAGCCTGCTGTGCCTGGCGCGTCCGATCGAGCGTTGCCCGCTGCTGATCGCCCCGGCAATGAACCGCGAGATGTGGGCCCACCCGGCGACGCGGCGCAACGTGGCCCGTATCGTGGCCGACGGCGCCGCGCTCTTGGGTCCCGACTGCGGCGAGCAGGCCTGCGGCGAGGCCGGCGACGGCCGGATGCTCGAAGCCGAGCAGTTGCTCGAGGAACTGGTCGCGTCCTTCCAGCCCAAGGTGCTGGCAGGCCAGCGCGTGCTGATCACCGCCGGCCCGACCTTCGAGGCGATCGATCCGGTGCGCGGCATCTCCAACCGCTCAAGCGGAAAGATGGGCTTTGCGATCGCACGGGCCGCGCGCGAGGCGGGCGCCGCCGTCACGCTCGTTGCCGGGCCGGTGCATCTGCCCACGCCGAGGGGAGTGCGGCGCATCGACGTGACGACGGCGCTGCAGATGCACGACGCCACGTTGCCGCTGGCGCCGCGCCACAGCGTCTTCGTCGCCACGGCGGCGGTGGCCGACTGGCGCCCGGCCGCGCCCTCGGAGGTCAAGATCAAGAAGCAGCGCGGGCACGCGGCGCCCGGTTTCGCGATGACCGAGAACCCCGACATCCTGGCCGCCGTGGCGCGGCTGCCTGACCGGCCCTACTGCGTGGGCTTTGCCGCCGAGAGCCATGACCTGCTTCGCCACGCGCGCGAGAAGCGCGAGCGCAAGAATGTGCCCTTGATCGTCGCCAACCTCGGGCCCGCCACCTTCGGCCACGACGACAACGCGCTGACACTGATCGACGCCCAGGGCGAGCGCGAGTTGCCGCGCGCCGACAAGCTGACGCTGGCGCGTGCGCTGGTGGCCGAGATCGCCCAGCGGTTGGCGGCACAGGCGCCTCCGCCCCCGTCTCGCGGCTCCGCGTCGGCCTGCGCGGAGCCGGACGGCTCGCATTCCGGGCACGCCCAGCAGACGGCGCCGCTCGCCGCGGTGCAGGCCGACGGTGGGCCGGCGCGATGACGACGGTCGACCTCAAGGTGCTCGACGCCCGGATGGCGGAGGCCTTGCCGGATTACGCCACCCCGGGCAGCGCCGGGCTCGACCTGCGTGCCTGCCTGGATGCACCGCTGGTGCTCGAGCCGGGGCAGACCCAGTTGATCCCGACCGGCCTGGCGATCCACATCGGCGACCCCGGCCTGGCGGCGCTGATCCTGCCCCGCTCCGGGCTCGGCCACAAGCATGGCATCGTGCTCGGCAACCTGGTCGGGCTCATCGATTCCGACTACCAGGGCCCGCTGATGGTGAGCTGCTGGAACCGAGGCGCGAGCGCATTCACGGTACAACCGATGGAGCGCATCGCGCAGCTCGTGATCGTGCCCGTGATGCAGGCGAGCTTTCGCCGTGTCGAGGCGTTCGGCGCCTCCGATCGTGGCGCAGGCGGCTTCGGCTCGACCGGCAAGCACTGAACCGGGATGGGCTGCTGGCCAGCGCCCCAGGCGCGCTGGCGCTCAGTGGGTCTGCGGGCTCGCCGGCAATGTGCTGAGCACCGTCAGCGACGCGTCGCCGACGCTGCCGCGCGCGATCTCGTCGGCGCTCGCCTCGCGCACGTCGCGCACCGTGATGTCCAGCCGCAGCGCGATGCCGGCCAAGGGGTGGTTGCCGTCCAGCACCACATGCGACGGATAGATCTCGGTCACGGTGTAGATCGCGTCGGCGGGCAGGCCTTCGGTCTGGCAACCCTCGGGCAAGGTGTCGAACTGCATGCCGACTTCGATGCCTTGCGGAAACACCGAGCGGTCTTCGAAGAACACGCGCTTCGCGTCGAAGTCGCCGAACGCATGCTCGGGTTCGAGGTGCAGCTTGGTGTGAAAGCCGGCTTCCTGGTCGGCGAGCGCCTCCTCTACCTTCGCCAGCAGGTCCTCGCCGCCGAAGAAGAACTCAATCGGGTCGGCAAGCTCGTCGATGAGGTTGCCCAGGGTGTCCTCGAGACGCCAGGTGAGCGTGACGACGCAGGGCGCGGTGATCAGCATCCGCGAATGATCGCACAGGCCCGGCGCGAGGAGCGCGGCAGCACAATGACAAGCTGGACGCTCGCCCGATGAACCCGCCCCGACACATCAACCCCGACCACTTCCTGCAGACCACGGCCGGGCGGGTGATCACGTCGCAGCGCAATGCCCTGGCGTGGCGGCAGGCATACGCCGCGCTCGAGGACGCACTGCGTGCGACCGAACCGAAGCCACGGCTCTTCCTGCTGGTCGGCGTCCAGGGCGCCGGCAAGTCGAGCTGGGTCCGGGCCGCGATGGGCAGGATCGGTCCTGACGCAGTCTTCTTCGATGCCGTGCTGCCGGCGCGCAGCGATAGACTGCAGGCTCTGGCGCTCGCCGCGGCCCATGGCGTCGAGACGACCGCCGTCTGGATCGACGTGCCCTTGCAGGTCGCACTGGAGAGAAACCGGGGCCGCGCCGCCGACGAGTGTGTTCCCGAGGTGGCGCTTCGGAACGTGTTCGCCGCCCTCGAACCACCATCGCTTGAAGAAGGCTTTGCCCATGTCCATGTTGTCACCCGCGACCAAACGCGCGGCTAAGCCACCGGGGCCAGCCGGTGGCGGCGAGATCGACGTCGCGGCTTCGACCCCCTTGCTGGGCGGCCTGTCGCCGGCGCAGTTCATGCGCCGGCATTGGCAGAAGAAGCCGTTGCTGATTCGCCAGGCGATTGCCGGCGTTTCGCCACCGCTCGGCCGCGCGGCGCTGCTGGCGCTGGCCCAACGCGACGACGTCGAATCGCGCCTGCTCGTGCGCCACGCCGACCGCTGGTCGCTGCGCCAGGGGCCGGTGGCGCGCCGCGCGCTGCCGCCGTTTGCCAGGCCCGGATGGACGCTGCTGGTTCAGGGGCTCGACCTGCACGTCGAGGCGGCCCGGGATCTGCTCGACCGTTTCCGCTTCGTGCCGGAGGCGCGGCTTGACGACCTCATGGTCTCCTATGCCAGCGATGGCGGCGGTGTCGGCCCGCATTTCGATTCCTACGACGTGTTCCTGTTGCAGGTGTCGGGCCGGCGCCGCTGGCGGATCGGGCGCCAGCGCGACCACAGCCTGCGGCTGGGCCTGCCGCTCAAGATCCTGGCCAACTTCGAGCCCGAGCAGGACTGGGTGCTCGAGCCGGGCGACATGCTGTACCTGCCGCCGCACTGGGCGCACGACGGCAGCGCGGTCGGCGGCGACTGCATGACCTGCTCGATCGGCATGCGCGTGCCCGGTCGCGCCGATCTGGCGCGAAACGTTCTGCAGCGTGCACTCGACGAGACCGAGGCGCCCGAAAGTGACACGCTGTACCGCGATGCCAGCCAGGAGGCGACCGCAGAGCCCGGGCGCATCCCGCCGGCGCTGGCCGCGTTCACTGCCGACGCGATCGCGCGCTTCATGGCCGACCCGCAGTCCCTGGCCTGCGCGCTCGGCGAGGTGCTCAGCGAGCCCAAGCCACGCGTCTGGTTCGAAGAAGGCAAGGCCGCCACGCTGTCGGGCGGGGTGCGGCTCGACCGCCGCAGCCGCATGCTGTACGACGAGCAACACATCTACCTGAACGGTGAGTCCTACCGCGCGGGCGGGCGCGATGCGCGCGCGATGCGCCGCCTGGCCGACCGCCGGCGCCTCGACGCCGCGGCCGTGGCGCGGCTCAGCGCCGAGGCGCGACAGATGCTCGGCGAGTGGTCGCGCGCCGGCTGGGTTCGCGACGCGCCGGCGCCGGTCTGAGGGGCAGGCGGGCGCGATGGACCAGGTCGAAAGGCTCGACGGCCGCAAGGCGTTCCACGCCGCCGTGCGCGTGGCGCTGGCCGAGGCTGCCGCCGCCGGCTGGCGCGACCTGTGGCTGTGCGACCCCGACTTCGCGAACTGGCCGCTCGGCGAGCGCAGCGTGGTCGAGAGTCTGACGCAGTGGGCCGGCTCACAGCGTCGCCTGACGCTGCTGGCGCTGCACTTCGACGAAGTTGCGCGGCGCCACGCCCGCTGGGCGCAATGGCGCCGGCAGTGGGCCCATGTGGTGCAATGCCGTGCGCTGCAGGAATTGCAGGCCGACGACGTGCCAGTCATGTTGCATGCCTCCGGCGCGCTGACGCTGCGCCTGCTCGACCCCTTGCGCTACCAGGGCATCGTTTCGCGCCGGGCGGCCGACGGCCTGGAAGCGCGCGAGACGATTGATGCAATTTCGCAACGCTCGGTCGAAGCATTCCCTGGCACGACCCTTGGTCTGTAAGTAATTTCCCGCATCCGGGTACAATTCGAGGCTGGTCAAAGTGCACGTTCAAGCGTCACTGCACCACTGAACGATGGGGTGTTGGGAATGGATTTCGCTCCCACGCCTCCGACGATTGTCTGACTCTTTGATTGGGGATAAATATGAACAAGTCGCTCCTGTTGGCTTCCTTGGTTGCCGCCGTTGCCCTCGCCGCTTGCGGCAAGAAGGAAGAGGCCGCATCGGCTGCTTCCACCGCCGCTTCGGCCGTTGCCGCGACGGCTGCTGATGCGGCCGCCTCCGGCGCCGCCATTGCCGCCTCGGCTGCCGCCGTCGCTGCAGACTCTGCGAGCAGCGTTGCCGGTGGTGCCGCCGAAGCCGCTGCCGCGGCCGCAGGTAAGGCTGCCGACCTCGCCGCCTCGGAGATGAAGAAGTAGTCGCCTCGTCCTCGCGGACTCGGCCTTGCGCAAATCAGCCGCCCTCGGGCGGCTTTTTTGCGCCCGCGCGCTACGCGATGGCAAGCCACTCGGCGCCCGTCGCGGCGTTGGCGATCACGATGTCGATCTGCCGGGCACCGCAGGCGGTGGCCAGGGCTTCGGCGGCGAGCGACGCGCGGTTGTTCTGCTCGCTCAGGTGGGCGGCGACGATGTGTCGCAGCCGCGGGTGATGACATTGGGCGAGGATCTGCGCCGCGCTGTCGTTGGCCAGGTGGCCATGGGGCCCGTCGATGCGCGCTTTCAGCGA
This sequence comes from uncultured bacterium, assembly GCA_963779155.1. Classification (GTDB taxonomy): domain Bacteria; phylum Pseudomonadota; class Gammaproteobacteria; order Burkholderiales; family Burkholderiaceae_C; genus CAIKUF01. The sequence continues at coordinate 21,832 of CAVZXE010000003.1, forward strand.
CGCCGGGTAGCGCGACGCGGCCAACAGCGCACGGTCGTGGTTGCATTCGAGCACCAGCGCCTCGCAGCCCTGAAGCTGGGCGATCAGGTGGGCGGTGCTCGACCCCACATCCGTCAGCACGCCGAGGCGCCGGTGCCCGTCGGTGCAGGTCAGCTGGAGCGGCTCCAGCGCGTCGTGCGGCACGGTGAACGGTTGCAGCTGCAGGTCGCCGATGCTGATCGCCTCGCCGTCACGGGCGAACCCGAGCAGCCCGGCACCCAACGCAGGCTCGCCAATCGCGCGCCAGGTGCCGCGGCTCGTCCACAGGGGAATGCCATGGCGCCGCGCCAGTGCGAACGCGCAGCCGACGTGGTCGCCGTGCTCGTGGGTGATGAAGATCGCGTCCAAATCGCCGATCGCCAGCCCGGCGCGGGCCAGCCGGGCCTGGAGTTCGCGCTGCGAGAAACCGCAGTCGACCAGCACCCGGCTGGTGGTCGCGCCGCTGCGAGCCTCGATCACCAGCGCGTTGCCGCTGCTCCCGCTGCCCAGGCTGCAAAAGCGCATCGGGCGGGGCGCGGTTCAGCAGGCGCCGCGCCACCGGCCGCGGGCGGACGGCCAGGTCGCGGATGGATCGCGCCCGCAGCCCGTCATCTCACTTCAAGTCGGCGAGCAACAGTTTGACGATGCGCTGTCCCGCTTCTCCGGTCTCGGGGGCGCCCTGGTTGTTGAGCACCGTAACGTAGCTCACGTTGCCTTCGGCCTTGACGCTGACGCGATAGCGCACCGGTCCGGTTGGGTCGCTCTTGCTGGTGAAGAGCTTGGTGATGAAGTTCGGCTCTTCCTTGCCGGCCTGCGCTGGGTCGACATAGCGAACGAAATACTGGCCTTGGGCGCGGTCACGGTCCTCGACGGTGAAGCCGCTGCGGTCGAGCGCGAGGCCGACGCGGCGCCAGGCGCGGTCGAAGCCGTCGTCGACCTGCAGCGTCGGCACGGGGCGGCCCTCCAGCAGGCGTGCACGCGCCACCGGTTCGGGTGCGCTGGCCGCCGCGGCCGCCGCTGCCGGGGTGGCGGCTCGCGGCGGCTTGGCCGAGAGCTTTTGCAGCAGGCGCCCCAGCATCTCGGCCTCGACGTGCGGGTCGGCCGGCCGCGGCTGCCACCTCGTCTGGCTCTTGTCGTTCTCGGTCTGGACCTCGATCATCCCGCGCATCGTGATGAACACATCGCTGCCGGTGGGCGTGCGCTCGACGCGGGTGCGGAACTTGTCGCGCTCGCCGGTCGAATAGGCCGAGTCGAACACCTTGCCGATGACGGCCCGCACGGCGTCCTGCGGAATCTTGGCGCGGTTCTCGGCCCAGTCGGTTTCCATCACTCCCGCCTCCGGCCGGTCGACAACCAGGGCGAGGCCGAGTTCCTGCCAGAACGCGCGCAGTTGCGGCCACATCTGCTCGGGCGTCAGCGGTGAGCTCAGCCAGCGTTCGTTGCCCGAGCGCTCGATCTTGGTCTCGCCGGCGGGGCCGGTGGATGCGTTCACGGCGACCGCGGTCGTGCCTGTCGCCGCCGCGGAGGGCGCCGCGGCACCGGCCTGGAAGGAACTGGCGCTGACGGTCGCGCCCTGGGGGGCATAGCGCGGGTCACGCGAGAGCTGCGTCAGGTCGGGCGGAATGTCGAGCGGCGCGGTCTTGTTGCCCGAGGTTCGGTAGTCGACGGTTTCGTTGCCGGTCACCTGGTCCAGCGAGCCGCAGCCCGCAAGGGCCAGGGCCAGGGCCAGGACCAGACACAGTGGCCGAACGGGGGAGGCGAGGGTCACGTTGGGAATCTCCATAGGGTCGCGCGACAGGCTCGCTGCCGTTGCCTGCAAGGCAGCCAGTGCCGGGCTCACTGCCGTTGTAGCAGGCCGGCCTCGAGCAAGGCCTGTTCCACGGTCGCCTGGCCGGCGGCGCTCAAGGGCGTGATCGGCAGGCGCAAGCCGCTGCCGCAGCGACCCAGCCGCGAGAGCGCCCACTTGGTCGGTGCCGGGCTTGGTTCGACGAACAACGCGTAGCTCAGGTCGAGCAGCCGCAGGTGGATTTGGGTGGCCTCGCGGACCCGGCCTTCGATGGCGGCGACGCACATCTCGTGCATCGCGCGCGGGGCCACGTTGGCAGTGACGCTCACGTTGCCATGGCCGCCCAGCAGCATCAGCGCGATGGCGGTCTGGTCATCGCCCGAGTAGATCGCAAAGCCTGCCGGCGCCCGCTTGATGAGCTGCCCCGCGCGCCCGATGTCGCCGCTGGCTTCCTTGACGCCGACGATGCCCGGCACCTGCGCAAGGCGCAGCGTCGTCTCGGGCTGCATGTCGGCCACCGTGCGGCCGGGCACGTTGTAGAGCACCATCGGGATGTCGCACGCCTCGGCAATGGCACGGAAGTGGCGGTAGATGCCCTCCTGCGACGGCTTGTTGTAGTAGGGCACGACCGACAGCGTGCAGTCGGCGCCGATCTTCGCCGCGAAGCGTGAATGCTCGATAGCCTCCTGCGTCGAGTTGGCACCGGTGCCGGCCATGATCGGCACCCGCCCGCGTGCGTGCTCGACGGCGACGCGGATGATCTCCCAGTGCTCGTCGACCGACACCGTCGGCGACTCGCCCGTGGTGCCGACCACGCCGATGCAGTCGGTACCCTCGGCGATGTGCCAGTCGATCAGCGAGCGCAGCGCGCCGTAGTCGACGCTGCCGTCTTCGCGCATCGGCGTGACCAGCGCGACGATGCTGCCAACAATGGGTTTCATGCAGGTTCCTCGGAATCGGCGGATTTTACCTGCGCGCTCGGCGGCAAGGACCCCGAGTGCCGCAGCGAGCCGCGCCGCCGCTACAAGGCATAGCGCGGCGCGGTCGCGGGCCGCGCGTGTTCGCGCACCGCGGCCACGCGCTGCACGAGGCGTGGCGGGGCATCGGCGATGAAGCCGTCCTCGTAGGCGATCACCCGCAGACCGCTGGCGGCCCGCAGCAGTTCGCCCGGCTGAAGCAGGAAGTCCGGGTTCGACGGCTTGCCGACCGTCTCGTTGCCGGAAGCGAAGGTCTCGTAGATCAACAGCCCGCCGTCGTCGACGCTGGCCACGAGCGTGGGCAGCAGCGGGCGCCACAGGTAGTTGGTCACCACCACGGCGTCGAAGCGGCGGCCAGCAAGCGGCCATGGCGCGTCCTCGATGTCGGCCACGATCACCTCGTCCGCGGCGCCTGGAGGCGCACGCAGCGGCGCCAGCGCCTGCGCGTCGCGGTCGAGCGCGGTGACCAGCGCCCCGCGCGCGGCGAACCAGCGCACATGCCGGCCCGACCCGCAAGCCACGTCGAGCACGCGGGCACCGGGGGCGACCAGCGCCGACCAGCGCCGCACCCAGGCCGATGGCGCCAGCCCGCCGTGCTGCAACGTCATCCGGCGCTTGCCGGAAGCGGCGCCGCATCGGGCGCGCGGTGGGCGAGCAAGCCAGCGTTCACGGACGCGAACATCTCAGAAGCAGTTCCAGAGCTGGGTGGCGAGCGCAAGCGCCAGGCCGGGCCTGAGATAGAGTTCGAACACGGCCAGCAGCACCGCCAGCGCGCCGACGAACAGCGCGACGCGGCGCAGGCGCAGCGGGCCGCGCCTCATGCCGGGGCCGGCCCCGGGCGCGCGATCGCGTGCTCGCGCACCGGAAGGTTCACGATCGCGGCGAACACGCCGAGCGCCACCGCGAGCCACCAGACCACGTCATAGCTGCCGGTGGCGTCATAGAGTCTGCCGCCCAGCCAGACGCCCAGGAAGCTGCCGATCTGGTGCGACAGGAACACGAACCCGCCCAACATCGACAGGTACTGCACGCCGAAGATCTGCGCCACCATCGCGCTGGTCAGCGGCACGGTCGAGAGCCACAGCAGCCCCATCGCCGACGCGAAGATATAGACGCTCCACGGCGTCAGCGGCGCGTTCAGGAAGACGACGATCGCGGCCGAGCGCAGCGCATAGATCGTCGACAGGAGGTACTTCTTCGGCAGCCGTTGGCCGAGCGAGCCGGCGGCGTAGGTGCCGAAGACGTTGAACAGGCCGATCAGCGCCAGCGCGGTCGAGGCCACGTTCGGCGTCAGCCCGTGGTCCTTCAGGTAGCTCGGCATGTGGACGGCGATGAACACCACCTGGAAGCCGCATACGAAGTAGCCCGCCATCAGCAGCTGGAAGCTCGGGTAGGCGAATGCCTCGCGCAGCGCCGCCGCGATGCTTTGCTGGGGCCTCATCTGGCCACTGGCCAGACCGGGCTCGCGCAGGCCGAAGGCCAGCGGCACGATCAGCATGGCGGCGGCGCCCAGCACCAGCAGCGCGTTCTGCCAGCCCAGGCCGCCGATCAGGCCGTTCTCGACCGGCACCATCAGGAACTGCCCGAACGATCCGGCTGCTGCAGCCACGCCCATCGCCCACGAGCGCTTCTCGGCCGCAATGTTGCGCCCGATCACGCCGTACACGACCGCGTAGGTCGTTCCGGCCTGGGCGACGCCGACGAGCACGCCGGCGCTGGCCAGAAAGGCCCACGGCGTGCTGGCGACCGCCATCCCTGCCAGCCCGGCCGCATAGGCGACGGCGCAGACCAGCAACACGCGAAACGCGCCGAAGCGGTCGGCCACCATGCCGGCGAACAGGCCGGCGACGCCCCAGGTGAGGTTCTGCACTGCCATCGCGAAGGCGAAGGTCTCGCGCGTCCAGCCGCGCTCCATCGTGATCGGTTGCAGCCAGAGCCCGAAGCCGTGACGGATGCCCATCGACAGCGTGACGATCGCGGCGCCGCAGACGAGCACCTGCGTCATCGAGATCCTGGCGGGGGGCGCAGCTGCACTCATCCGCGAACTCTAGCGGATCGGTGCGGCCCTCGCCGTCCAGGAGGGCGGCTGCTTGCGACGCGGTCAGGTCCTGCTGCACCGGCCGGGCACGCCGCCTGGTGCGCGCCTGATCGACTCGGTGCACGGTCCGATCGCC
>CAVZXE010000004.1:0-383063 GCA_963779155.1 uncultured bacterium
GCTGCTGCATCAGCGCGGCAAAGCGACCAATGTACTCGTCGAGTTCCTCCACCGACGGCGAGGACTCGATCAGCGCCTGCGCACCCAGCTTGAAGCTCTCGGCCAACGCGCCTTCGATGAAGATCTCCTTGCGCGCGAACTTGTCGACGATTTCATACCCACCACGGGTCAACGCACCATCACCGGCATGGCTACGCTCGGCTGGCACTTCAAATTGCACCACGGCAAAGCTTTCGGAGTTGTAGAGCATGTTCATCAATGGACCTCCCGCAACCATAGCTGAGGGTGACGGCGCCGTCTTCAAGGCTCGACGGCGCCGCGTCGGGGCGCCGGCAGCCGCCCTTCCGCCGCTCTCGAAGCGGGAAGGCCGGGCTCGCTGGGCTCGGTGCCAGATTCCTCAGGGCGCTGCCAGCACCTCGCGCAGCATGAGCTGCAGCGCCTGGCCGCCGGATCCATTGGACAGCCTCGCGCGCACCGGCAGGTAGTGCCGCTCGGGGTCGAGCCACACCTCGACCCGCGTGTCGAAGGCGCGCGCGGGCTCACGCAGCAGGTGCAGGGTCGGGCGCTGCCCTTGCGGCAGCGCCAAGGCCTCCTCGGCGACATGGACAAAGGTCCACACGTCGGCATCGCCGCGGGCGCCGACCACCAGAAACGACACCCGCCCGCCCGGCCCGACGAGTGCCGGCTCGGCCGCCGCGATGGCCGCGAGCTGCAGCATCCAGCTCAGCCTGTCCTGCGCGCCGGGCGGCAGCGCATGCTCCACCGCCGGACCGGAGAACGTGACCTTGCCCGCATCACGCCGGAAGTTCGCCGCCTGCGCGCCACGCCCGCGGCGGCGGTCGGTGTAGCGCGCCGGGGCCAGGCCCGCCGCGTCGAAGCCGCCGACGCTTTCCCACGCCAGCAGCGGCACGCCCTCGCTGGCGCCCACGAAGCGTGACTCGTAGCGCTCACCCTGCGGCCGCCACTTCAGCTCGCCGCTGCCGCTCGAAGAGCCGCGGCGAAGGTCGTAGCCAAACGCGAACGCGGGCGGCAGCACGGTGCGGTAGATCGGCAGATCGCCCGCTGGCGTTGGAGCGGCCACGTCGGCACTCGCCAGGCCCGCTGCGTCGTCCATGGGCTGCGCCGGCAGCGCGGCAAGCGGAGGGGTCGTGGCAGCGGGCGGGGTCGGTGCCAGGGCGGTTGCCGCTGGGGCCGGCCGCGACGGTTCGGCGGCGGGTGCCGCGGAACGCTGCGCCGCCCCTTGCCCGCGGCGCGCCAGGCTAGATGCCTGCGCCGCGGTGGTCGGGCGCATCGCGACGTTCGGCTCCGCGTTGGGCAATGGCACTGCAAGCACCACCATGCGCACCTGGATGCCCGGCGGGGGCCGGTGCGGTGCGGCGGTGTCGAGCGCGGCGAGCGCGTCATGGACGCCCCGCAGCAGCAACCCGTGCAGCGCCAGCACGACGATAGCAATCGCCCCGAGGCGGCGTGCGTTCAGCGTGGCGCGCCGCATCAACGCCTCGCGGCGCGCGTGCGGACGCTGCACGCACAATAGCGCCCTCGTGCAATCAACGCGGCGCTGCTGATCGACATGGCGCCCGACACCCTGACCATGAAACTCGCAAGCTACAAGGACGGTTCACGCGATGGCCAGCTGGTGGTCGTGTCGCGCGACCTGAGCACGGCCCATTATGCGACCGCCATCGCGACCCGCCTGCAGCAAGTGCTCGACGACTGGGGGTTCCTCTCGCCCCAGCTCGAAGACCTGTACACGACGCTCAACCAGGGCAAGGCACGCCATGCCTTTGCCTTCGAACCGGCCCGTTGCATGGCGCCGCTGCCGCGCGCCTACCAGTGGGCCGATGGCTCCGCGTACATCAACCACGTCGAGCTGGTGCGCAAGGCGCGCGGCACCGAGGTGCCCGAGAGCTTCTACACCGACCCGCTGATGTACCAGGGCGGGAGCGACGACTTTCTCGGCCCGACCGAGCCCATCGTCTGTGCCGACGAAGCCTGGGGGATCGACTTCGAGGCCGAGGTCGCGGTCGTGACCGGCGACCTGGCGATGGGCACCGCGCCCGAAGCGGCGCTGGAGGGCATCCGATTGCTGATGCTCGCCAACGACGTGTCGCTGCGCAACCTGATCCCGGCCGAGCTGGCCAAGGGCTTCGGCTTCCTGCAGAGCAAGCCGGCCACCGCATTCAGCCCGGTCGCGGTGACGCCCGACGAACTGGGCGCCGCCTGGCACGGCGGGCGCGTGCACTTGAACCTGGAAAGTGTGTGGAACGGCAAACGCGTCGGTCTCTGCGACGCCGGGTCGGAAATGAGCTTCCACTTCGGCCAACTGATCGCGCACCTCTGCAAGACGCGCAATGTGCGCGCCGGCAGCATCGTCGGTAGCGGCACCGTCAGCAACAAGGACCGGGCGCGCGGCTACAGCTGCATCGCCGAGAAGCGCGCCATCGAGACGATCGAGGGCGGCAGCCCGAAGACAGACTTCATGCGATACGGCGACACCATTCGCATCGAGATGAAGGGGGCGGACGGTCTGAGCGTGTTCGGGGCGATCGAGCAGCGGGTGGCGCCGCCGGCGTGAACGGCGGCTCGTGGGCCGGATCCAGCCGGGCCGGACTCGCATCGACTGGCAGTTGGATGCGCTGGCGCAGACATGCGCGGGTGAGCGGGCGCTGCCACGCGCCCGGTTCAGGCGTCATCAACCGCATCGAGCGACCTGAAGCCCTTGACCTCGATCGGGTTGCCCGACGGGTCGCGGAAGAACATCGTCCACTGCTCTCCGGGCTGGCCTTTGAAGCGGAGCGAACGCTCGATCACGAAGCGCTGGCCGGCGTCGCGAAGGCGCGCCGCGAGCGCCTGCCAGTCGGGCAGGGCCAGCACCACGCCGAGGTGCGGCATCGGCACCCGATGCCCGCCGACCTGCCCGGTGTCGGCGGTGGCGAACGGTTCGCCCAGGTGGAGCGAGATCTGGTGGCCGAAGAAGTCGAAGTCGACCCAGCTTGGCGCGCTGCGCCCCTCGCGGCAGCCGTGCATGCCACCATAGAAGCGGCGCGCTTCGTCGAGGTCGTGCACGTGGTTGGCGAGGTGGAAGAGGCTGCACATGGTGGAGTGTCCGGGCCGGGGGTCCGCCCGTCTTCGCATCGAAGCTGCCGCCGCGAAGCGGACAGGTGCAGCCCAGGCTCTGCGATGATCACCCGCGGGACCGGCTCTTGAGGCTGCCGATCCTGGCCGGTCGCTGACGTCGCTGCAGACGCTGCCCCGTGGCCCGGCGCAAACCGGCGCAGGAGAACGCATGAAGCTGCTCAGTGCACCCGAAATCGCCAGCGCACGCGACGTCGTCGCCGGCGTGCAGCCGCCAACGCCCACGCTGCGCTGGCCGCTGCTCGACGCACGGCTGGGCGCCCGCGCCTGGGTCAAGCACGAGAACCACACCCGCGTCGGCGCCTTCAAGCTGCGCGGCGGCGCGGTGTACCTGCACGAACTGACGCGGCGCGAGCCCTCGCTGCCGGGCGTGATCAGCGCGACGCGTGGCAACCACGGCCAGTCGATCGCGCTGGCGGCGGCGCGCCACGGCCTGACCGCGACGATCGTCGTGCCGCACGGCAACTCGCCCGAGAAGAACGCCGCGATGCGCGCGCTCGGCGCCGCGTTGGTCGAGCACGGCGAGGACTTTCAGCAAGCGCGCGAGCATGCGGCGCGGCTCGCCGCCGAATGCGGCCTGCACTTCGTGCCGAGCTTCCACCGCGACCTGGTACGGGGCGTGGCGAGCTACTGGATGGAGTTCTTCGAAGCCAGCGCCGGCGACCCGCCCGAGGTGGTGTTCGTTCCGATCGGCCAGGGCTCGGGCATCAGCGCCTGCGCCTGCGCGCGGGCAGTGCACGGCGCGAAGGCGCGCATCGTCGGCGTGGTCTCGGCGCACGCCACCGCCTATCTCGACAGCGTGCGTGCGGGCAGGGTCGTCGAGGCGCTGGTCACGACGCGGCTTGCCGACGGCATGGCCTGCCGCGTGCCCGACGAGGACGCGCTGGCGCTCATCCGGCGCGAAGTGGACGACGTGATCGCGGTCACCGACGACGAGGTGGCGCAGGCCATGCGCGCGTTGTTCGCCGACACCCACAACGTGGCCGAAGGCGCCGGCGCCGCGTCGCTGGCCGGTGCGCTGCAGCAGCGCCGGCGCTGGGCCGGCCGCAGCGTCGGCGTCACGCTGTCCGGCGGCAACGTGGACAGTGCGGTGTTCGCGCGCGTGTTGAGTGACGCCTCGGCGTAGCGTCCGCCGCGCAGTCGCTGCAGCGCCGTCAGCGGCGCCAGCGCCAGGCTTCGCCGACGCGCGTCCAGGCTTGTGCGGACTCGGGATCGGTCTCGCGCGCGAGCCTGCGATAACCGCGCCAGACGGCCCAGGCGCACATCGCCAGCGCGGCCAGCAGCGTGCTGCTGAGCACGATCACCGCGCGCTGGGGCTTGGACTTTCGGTCGGGCGGCGCGGCGATGTCGACCTGCTGCAGCACCGGGCCCTCCTTGGCCTCGTCGAGCTTGGCGATCTCGTACTGGCGGATCATGCTTTCGAGCAGCATTTCCTGCAGCTTGAGCTCGCGCCGCGCGCGCACGTACTCGATGCCGGCCTCGGAGAGCTTGTTCACCGGCATATCGAGCGGGCTGGCGTGCTCGCCGCCCGGGCTCGACTCCATCCGCGCGAGTTCGCCGCGCAGTGCGGAGACTTCGGCGGCGAGGCGCTGCAGGTCGGGGTTCTGCGCGGTCGCCGTTCGCCGCATCACGCTGAGCGCCACCTCGCGCTCGGCGATCTGAGCGCGCACGCGCGCAGCGCCGGTGATCAGGGCCTCGGCCTGCTTGTCGAGCACGATCACGCCCGAGCTCTCCTGCACCTTGCGCAGGCCCAGCTCGGCGGCGATCAGGCGCTCCTTGGTGTCCTTGAGCTGCTGCTCGAAGAAGACCCGCCGCGACTGCGCCTCCGACACCGCGAGCCGTGCCAGCAGGCGGGTGATCTCCTCGGCATAGGCATTAGCGAACTGCGCGGCAAAGGCGGGTTCCTCGTCGTCGACCTCGACGCTGATCAGGCCCGATTTCTTGTCCGACGAGATCCGGACGAAGTTCGCGAACGCGCGCCGCAACTCCTCGTAAGTCTTCCGCTCCCAGCGCTTCCCGAGGTCGAAGCGTTCGACGAGCGCGCGCTGCACCGTGTCGCTCTTGAGCAGCGCCACGTAGAGCTCGTCGGGCGTCTTGGCGCCGAGCCCGCCGGCCAGCCCGCCGAGCGCCCCGAGTGCGGCGAGCGCTGCCGCCGATCCGCTCTGCTGCTGCGACCCGGGCGGCAGCAGCGTGGCGCGGGCCGTGAACACGAGCGGCAGCCGCAGCGCGACGCCGAGCGCGATGACGCCCGCCGCCACCGTGACCGCGGCGATCAGGCGCTTGCCCTCGCCGATCCACGCGAGCAGGTCGGCCAGGCCGACGGTCGGACCGTCGTCGAACTCTTGATCAGGCGCCGCCGCGCCTTCGAGCGCCGGTTGCGGTGCGTTCATGCGGCGTTCCTTGTGGGCCCTCGGGGCGGCTTCGGCGCCACGAAGCGCAGCGAAGCCGGGTCGGTCTGGGGGCCACTCATTTGGTGATGCTGTTGATCGCCGCGACGCCCAGGCCAAGGTTGGCGAGGATCTGCGTCCAGTCCTTGGCGTTGCGAACGAAGGCCCGGCCCCAGGTCTCGAAGTCGAGCTGGTTGGGGACGATCAGCGCGTCGCCGGGGTTCATCGTCTGCGAGTCGACTCCGTTGCGGCCGAAAAGGGCGCGCTCGGTCGCGCCGGTCACCGTGCCGTCGGCGCGCAGGATGAACATGTTGGAGGTGTCCGCCGCCTCGTCGGCGCCGGCGATCCGGAGGTAGTCGCCCGCGGTGCGCCCCTGGCGCCAGAGGAACGCGTTGTTGTTGACCACCGCGCCGACGACCGTCACGAAGCCGGGCCGGGGCGGGACGATGATGCGGTCGGCATTTTCGAGCGGGATGTCCGGAAGCGCGTCGATCGAGTTCACCTCGGGGCTCAGCTCGAGCGCGATCCGGCCGTTCGGCTGCACCTTGGCCAGGCGCGACAGCTGGGCCTGGGTCGCGGCGTTGCTGACGGCTGCGCCGCGATCGGCACTGACCTCGTCGCGCCGGTTCGCGGCTTCGCGCGCCGTCTGCGTGGCTGCCAGCGTTTCCAGGCGCACGATCGCCGCGGCGATGTTCTCGCGCTGGCGCTGCCGGGTTTCCTCGCGCGAGAACTCCAACCCGAAGACGTAGGCCTGCGGCGTGAAGCCGCCGGCCCGCGTGAGCAACTGGCGCAGCGTTTCGCCCGGCAGCAACTGGTACACGCCCGGCGTGCCGACTTCGCCCTCCAGCGAAACGAGGCGGTTCTGGCGCGCCACGGGAACCTTGAAATCCTTCTGCCCGAAAACGGTCACCACGTCGCCCGGCAACAGTTCGATGTTGTTCACCGGGTCGCCCTGCAGCACGACCTTGCCGAGGTTGAACGGGATCACCTCGGTGTTCAGGTCCTTCGGGTTCAGGCGCTCGATGACCGCGTAGTCCCAGTTCACGTCGTCGAACAGCGCCGTCGGTGTCTTCTTCGCGCGCTCGACCGTGCTCAGCGCCTCGCCGGTTCTCACCCGACGGCCGGAGCCGTTGCCAGCTCGAGCTCGGCTGCCGTGGCGCCCACTCTCTCGCCGCGCGCGTTTGCCGTCTGCGAACCGGCTCGCCGAGACGTCGCGCGACCTCGTCCTCGCACACCTGCACCAGGAGATTCTTGCGGCGGTAGAAGTCGGGCGAGATCAGTGCTTCGGGGCTCGGGATCAGGTCGCTGACGCGCATGCCCCGGAAAGTAGGCATAGCGCAGCGGCTGCGCCACGTGGCCCCGGAGCGTGACCGCGTTGGCGAAGGCGGGCGAGATCGTCAGCAAGCGTCATCACATCGCCGTCTCGCAGCGACTTCTGCAGGCCGGCGGCGTCGAGCTTGAACTCCTCGACGAAACGCGTGGCGCGCGGCTGCGACGGGTCGATGCGCTCGACGACCGCCCGGTTCGGGTTGGCCAGCACCGACGCGCCGCCGGCATAACGCAGCAACTCGCTGACCGGCTCCTGCGGCCCCTTCAACTCGTAGATCGCCGCGTTGTCGAGTTCGCCGTTGAGAGCCACCCTTGCACCGACCGGGTGGAACACCACCACGTCGCCGGCAACGAGCTGGAGGTCCTTCGACTTGTCGCCCTGGACGAGGAAGGCGTAGACGTCGAGCTCGGAGACGACTTGCCCGTCGCGGCGCAGGCTGACCTTGCGCATCGAGCCGTTCGGGCCCGGCCCGCCCGCGGCGACGACGGCCGACAGCAGCGTCGACTGGCTGCTCAGCGTGAACACCCCCGGCAAGCGCGCCGGCCCGACGACGAACACCTTCACCCCGTGCAGCCGGCCCAGGCTCACGCTGAGGTTGAAGTTCGTGTAGAGGCGGCCGATCTGCGAGCGGAGCTGCTTCTCGAGGTCCGACGCCTTGATGCCGGCCACGGTGAAGCTGCCGATCCGCGGCAGGTTCAGCTGGCCGTTGCGGTCTACGGTGCTGCGGTAGTCGACGTCGATCGACCCCCAGGCGCGCAGCACGATCTCGTCGCCCGGGCCGACCACGTAGTCGGCCGAGACGGGCACGTTGTCGAGCGGCGCGAAGCTGTCGGCCGGCGCGGTGAAGAAGCTGCTGCCGAACACCGGCAGCAGGCGCCCGGTGGCCGCCTGGACGAACTTCTGGAACTCGCTCGGCCTGGGCGGCGGCTCGGCACGGCGCAGCGTTGCCTCGGTGCGGCTGCCGGTGCCGCTGCGTGCGCCCGGCGCGTTGTCGGCGCCGGCTGGGGCGCCCTGCGTGCGCTGCGGGTTCGTGATCGTCATCGCGTCGGGCCGTGCCCTGGCGTCGGTGCTGGTCTCGGACGGCCGTGCCGCGCCGGCCGACGGGCCGGCCGACGTGCCAGGCGTGCCGAAGCTGAAGCTGCCGCCGTCCTGTTCGTCAGCCGCCCGGGCGTGTTGCGAAAGCAGCACGAGGCCGAGCACGGCGATTGCGAGCAGGCAGCGAAGGGGCGATGTGGAGCGCAAGACGGTCATGCAGGAGCTGGTTCCTGTGCATCGGGTTTCGGGGCGGTGGCGCTGCGGCGGGATGCGGCAGCACCTTGCGGCCGGTCGGCAGAGCCCGTCGGGCCCGGGCCAGCCCTCGCGCCGCCGCCCGGGCCGGCGCTCCGCGCAGCCTCGTATGGTAGCGGATCGCGTCGAGGCGCCGGCTCGGACCGGGACGCCGGCTCAGACCGGCGCGACGGCGCCCAGCGCGGCGAAGGCGCCATCGCGCTTGCCCTGCCAGGCGCCGATCGCCTCGGCCATTTCGGCGCTGTCGAAGATGGCGCTCTGCAGCAGCGTCATCTGGGCCAGCGCCGCGGCCGTGCCGTGGTCGCGCGCATGGTTGAGTGCCAGCTTGCTGCCGGCGATTGCCAGCGGCGACTTGGCGGCGATGGTGCGCGCCACGGCCATCGCGTGGGCCAGCAGGGCCGGCGCGTCGTGCAGCACCGCATTGACCAGGCCGACGGCCAGTGCGCGATCGGCCGCGATGCGTTCCCCGGTGTAGGCCATCTCGCGCGCCACGGCGGGCGCCACGATCTTGGGCAGGCGCTGCAGCACGCCCAGGTCGGCCGCCATGCCGATGTTGATCTCCTGCAGGCAGAAGAAGGCATCGGCTGTGCAGTAGCGCAGGTCGCACGCCGTGGCCAGGTCGAGTGCGCCGCCGATGCAGCCGCCCTGGATCGCGCAGATCACCGGGAAGCGCGCTGCGTCGAGCACGTCGAAGCAGGCCATCAGGCGGCGCAGCATCTCCTGGAATCCCAGGCGGGCGCGGGGCGTGTCGGTGTGGAGGAAGGCCCCTTTCCCGGAGAACGTGTCGAGCGCCATGCCGGCGCTGAAGTGCCTTCCGGTGGACGAGATGACGAGTGCACGCACCTGGCCTTCGTCGCTCAGCGCCTGCACGGCGTCGCGCAGCAGCGGGAAGAAGGCCGGCGCCATCGTGTTCATGCGCTCGGGGCGATTGAGCTGCAGGTGGGCGACTGCGTCGGCAACGCTGAGCTGGAAGAATTCGTTCATCGTGGAGTCTCCGTGAGGGGCCGCAGGCAAGACGCACACGATAGCGCGGAGCGGTTCGCTGTCGGTCGCCGACGACGCAAACGCTCGATGCAGCGCCAGCTGCCTACACTGGGCGGATGAATCCGAACCCCAGCCCCCTGCTCGACGGATCCACGCTTGCCACCGCGGACGGTCTGCGGCTTCATGGCCGGGCCTGGCTGCTGCCCGCTCAGGCGACGCTGCAGGAGTCTGGTGGGCCCGTTCACGGTTCAGGCGGCACGGTGCTGATCGTCCACGGCCTGGGCGAGCACATCGGCCGCTATGCGCGGCTGGCAGCGCAGCTCAACGCCTGGGGTTGGCAGGTGGTGGGCTTCGATCTTCGCGGCCACGGCCGCTCTGACGGGCCGCGCGGTGGCCTGGCGCAGGGCGACGACCTGCTGCAAGACCTGGCCCTCATGACCGACGCCACACGCGCCGCCGGGGCCGGGCCGCTGGTGCTGCTCGGTCACAGCATGGGCGGTCTGGTCGCGGCGCGGTTCGTCGCGGAAGGGCTGAGCGCGCAGCCGGCGGCATGGCATCGCAAGGTCGATGCCCTGGTGCTCTCGTCGCCTGCGCTCGACCCGGGGATGAACGCGGCGCAGAAGCTGCTGCTTGCCGTGCTCGGCCCGTTGGCGCCCGGCCTGGCGGTCGGCAACGGCCTGAAGCCGGCGTGGATCTCACGCGATCCCGCCGTCGTGGAGGCCTATGTGGCCGACCCGCTGGTGCACGACCGCGTCACGCCGCGGCTGGCACGCTTCATTCTCGATGGCGGTACGCTCGTGCGCAGCCTGGCGCCGCGCTGGGCCGTGCCGACGCTGTTGCTCTACGCGGGCAGCGACCGCTGCGTCGCGCCTTCGGGCAGCGAAGCCTTCGCCGCCACCGCGCCGCCGGCCGTCGTGCGGGCGCAGGCCTTTGCGCCGCTCTTCCATGAGATCTTCAACGAGCCCGAGAAAGACGCTGTTTGCGCGACGCTTGGCGCCTGGCTGGCCGGGCGGGGACAATGGGCCTCCAACGCGAACCCCGGATCGAAACGCCCATGAACGCCCGCGACCCGAACCTTCCCCTGCAAGCAGACGAGGCCGGGCGGCTCGCCGCCTTCTGCGACCGCGTGTGGGACGAAGAGATCGTCCCGGCGCTGACGGACTACATCGCGATCCCCGCCAAGAGCCCGATGTTCGATGCCGAATGGCAGCAACGCGGCCTCCTCGAGCGCGTGGTGCGCGACGCGGCGCGCTGGGTCGAGAGCAAGCAGGTGCCCGGGCTGAAGCTCGAGATCCTGCGCCTCGAAGGCCGCACGCCGCTGATTTTCTTCGAGGTGCCGGCGACCTCGGGTCGCCGGGCATCGCCAAGTCCCGAGGTGCCTCCACGGAGGGCCGGTGCCGAAGGCGCCTCGGGGGCGAATGTCTCGGGCAGCAGCGACACCGTCTGCCTCTACGGCCACCTCGACAAGCAGCCCGAGTTCAGCGGCTGGCGCAGCGACCTCGGGCCGTGGACGCCCAAATACGAAGACGGCAAGCTCTACGGCCGCGGCGGTGCCGACGACGGCTATGCGGTGTACGCGGCGTTGACGGCGATCATGGCGCTCGACGGCCAGGGCATCCCGCGGCCGCGGGTGGTCGGCATCATCGAGACCTCCGAAGAGAGCGGCTCGCCCGACCTGCCGGCCTACCTTGACCTGCTCAGGTCGCGCCTCGGCAATGTGAGCCTGGTCGTGTGCCTCGACTCGGGCGCGGGCAACTACGAGCAGCTCTGGCTGACCACTTCGCTGCGCGGCATGGTCAGCGGCGTGCTCAGGGTCGAGATCCTCACCGAGGGCGTTCACTCGGGCGATGCGAGCGGCCTGGTGCCGTCGAGCTTTCGCATCCTGCGCCAGGTGCTCGACCGGCTGGAAGATTCGAAGACCGGCCGCCTGCTGCCCGAGAGCTTTCATTGCCAGATTCCGGCCGAGCGGGTCGAGCAGGCCCGCGCCACGGCGCAGATCCTCGGCGACGAGGTATGGAAGCGCTTCCCGTGGGCCTGTGGCGCCGACGGCGGATGGAGCCTGCCCACCAGCACCGAGCCCGTCGACGCCCTGCTCAGCCGAACCTGGCGGCCGACGCTCAGCGTCACGGGCGCCGACGGGTTTCCCGAGCTCGGCAATGCCGGCAACGTGCTGCGGCCCTTCAGCGCTTTCAAGCTCTCGCTGCGTCTGCCCCCGCTCGTCGACGGCCACGCGGCGGCGCTGCGGCTCAAGACGCTGCTCGAGGACAACGCGCCCTACAACGCCAGGGTCACCTTCGCGGCGGACGGCCGCGCCGGCGCGCAGGGGGCCACGGGCTGGAACGCGCCGTCGCTCGCACCCTGGCTCGAAACCGCGCTCAACCGGGCCTCGCAGGCGCACTTCGGCGCGCCGCTGGGCACCATCGGCCAGGGCGGCACGATCCCGCTGATGAGCATGCTGCAAGCGGGCTTCCCCGCGGCGCAGATGATGGTCTGCGGCGTGCTCGGGCCGAAGAGCAATGCGCACGGGCCCAACGAATTCCTGCACGTGCCCTACGGCAAGAAGCTGACCGCTGCGGTGGCACAGGTGATCGCCGCCCATCCCTGAAGGGGCACCCGGCGCGCAGGCGCGAGCGGGGGGGAGCGGGCTTCGTGCGGCCGATTCCCGGCCGACGCACCGGCGGCCCGGCTTGCGCCAGCGGCCGTTCCGGCCATGGCGCGACAATGCCCCGCACGCGCCGTCGGCGCCGCGGAAACCGGGCGAGGCAACGATGGACCAGCTCAGAGCCATGCGGGTGTTTGCCCGCATCATCGACGAGGGCAGCTTCGCCAAGGCGGCGCGCGCGCTCGACCTCGCGCCGGCGGTGGTGACGCGGCTCGTCGCCGAACTCGAGGAGCATCTTGGCGCACGGCTGATCAATCGCACCACCCGGCGCCTGGCACTGACCGATACCGGGGAGGCCTACCTCGATCGGGTGCGCCAGATCCTGATCGAGGTCGAGGAGGCCGAGGCGCTGGCGGGCTCGGCCACCACCGATCCGCGCGGCCACCTTCGCGTGCTGCTGCCGCCGGCCTTCGCGGTCCACCAGATCGCCAAGCACCTGCCGCGGTTTCGCGCCCGCTACCCGCGCATCACGCTCGAGTTCTCGGTGCCCGGGCCGGTGGAGAGCGTCGACGAGAACTTCGACGTCACGATCCTGATGCTCGGACGCAAGCCGCTCAGCGGCGATTTCATCGCCTGGCGGCTGGCGCGCTCCGAAGTCGTGATGTGCGCCACGCCCGAGTACCTCGACCGCCGCGGCCGGCCGCAGCACCCGAACGACCTTCTGCAGCACGACGCGATCATGCCCACGCCCCCGGGCGCGCCGCGCGAGCTGAGCTTTCACGCCGGTGCCGCGGGCGACGACGAGCCGGGCGGCGTGTCGGTGACCATCGTGCCTCCAGTGTCGATCCTCAACACCAACCACATCGATACGAACTACGCGGTGGCGCTGACGGGCATGGGCATCGCGGGGCTGCCCTCTTTCGTCGCCGAGGACGCGCTGCTCGAGCATGCCCTCGAGCGCGTGCTGCCGCATTGGCACCTGCTGACGGTCACCGTCTACGCCGCGACGCCGACGCGCAAGCACATGCCCGCGCGAACCAGAGCCTTCATCGACTTCCTGGTTGCGACCTTCGGCGGCGAAGACCGCGATCCGTGGTTGGCCGCGGCGGGCTGCGAGACGACCGCCATCGAAACGGCCCGCGAAGCCCGCGATGCCGGCGATCAGAACGTGTAGCCGATGGCGGCTTCGATGCCTTCGATCGGGTCGAGCAGGCGCAGCAGCGCGTCGAAGACCTTGTAGCGGCCGGCCACCCGCCGCGCGTAGCGGAAGAAGCGCGGCAGGTCCTGGCTGTAGGCCGGTTTGCCGTCGCGGTGCTTCAGGCGGCAGAAGATGCCCAGCACCTTCAGGTGCCGCTGCAGGCCCATCCACTCGAGTTGGCGCCAGAACTCGCCGAAGTCGGCGTGCAGTGGCAGTCCGGCCTGGCACGCCTGTTGCCAGTAGCGCACCGCCCAGTCGAGTTCCTGCTCTTCCTCCCAGGAGATGAAGGCGTCGCGCAGCATCGACGCGGCGTCGTAGGTGATCGGGCCCGCCACCGCATCCTGGAAGTCGAGGATGCCCGGGTTCGGGTCGGCGACCATCAGATTGCGCGGCATGTAGTCGCGGTGGACCGCGACGCGCGGCTGCGCGAGCGCGCTGGCCACGAGCAAGTCGCACACGCCCTGCCATTGCGCGTGCTGCGCTGGCGTCCAGGCGATGCCGTATTCGCGGCTCACGCACCAGTCGGGAAAGAGCGCCAGTTCGCGCCGCAGCAGTGCTTCGTCGTAGGGAGGCAGGCCGGCCGGATCGACCCGCTGCTGCCACCGCACCAGCGCGCCGAAAGCCTGGCGCATCAGCGCGTCGGCGCGGCCGGGTTCGCCGCGGGCCAGTGCGTCCTGCAGCGCAGCCAGGTAGGGCTGCGAGCCGAGATCGGTCAGCAGCAAGAAGCCGTGCACCGTGTCCTGCGCCAGCACGCGCGGCGCGTTGAGCCCGGCCTTCTCGATCAGGCGCGCCACCTGCACGAACGGACGGACGTCTTCCTGTGGCGGTGGAGCGTCCATCACGATGCGGCAGCCCTCGGCGCCGTCAACGCGCAGGTAGCGCCTGAAACTCGCATCGGCACTGGCCAGGCGCAGGCTCGCCGGGTCGAGCCGGTGCTCGGCAAGCGTTGCAAACCAGCGATGGAATGCCTCGCGGCGGGCCGGATCGGGCCACTGCACCACAGTGTCGGCAACAGGTATCGGCTTCATGTCGTTGAATCCACGGCGCTCCGCACTGCCCAGGACGCATGGTCCGAAGGTGCCTTTCGCATGATTCGCGCAGCCCGGTTGGCGCGTTGCAAGCGCAACTGGGGCAAGGTCTTCGTTCGGCCCGTTGCGGTCAGTGCCAACGCCCGCTTTGCGGCCTGCTTGCATCGGCGCGGCAAGGCCGGGGCGGGCGGGTGCGGCGGCTTCACTGCGGCGCCCTTCGCTGCGCTGCGGGTGCCCTGCGCTCCTCGCTCCGCGGGGCGGCTGCGATCACTCCGCAGTGCCGCTGGACGCGGCGCTGCATAGAGCGTTCTCGCCGGTCCGCCGGGTACGGCGGACTCCCCCCGCTGCGCTGCGGTGCTCGGCGCCGCACAGGCGCCGCCGCACCCGCCCGCCCGGGCCTTGGGGTAGCGCCGGGCTTTGCCTGCAGGAATGCCCCGCAGTGTCCGGCAAGGCGATGGGCGAGGCCGGTGGCGCGCCTGTTCGACGCCGAGGAGCGCAGGGCCGGGCAGGTTCCGACGCGCCGCAGGCGCGGCGGTGGCGAGGACTGGCCGAGCTCCGAGCGGGGTCGCGCGCAGCGCGGCCTCGGGAGGGCGAGTTTCGCAGCCACCTGCCAGGCCCGAGCACCGCAGGGAACCCGGCCCGCAGGGCCGGGCGTCGAAGCGAAGCGCCAACGGCCTTGCCCACCGGCTTGCGCGCGCCCATGTCGGCATGCCGGCTTCGGGGTGAGTCGCGAAGGCCTGCTCTGGGCCGAAGTCGGACATTGCGCACTCGTTCCGGGATATCCGCTCCTTGCAAAGATCGGCTGCCAGCTTCGCCCGCATCGGCGCTTGGCTGCTCGGATGTCCGCTGCAAACCCCACGAGGGGCAGCCGACGGGGCGCGCATGGGCCTGATCGTGCTGGCGGGGCCGGCGCCTGTCGCGGGGGTGCTCATGGATAATCGATTCTACAAATCGGCCAGCCCTTGGGGCGAACGCTCGCGCCCGAGCCAATCGGCTGTGCGGCCGCAGCCGGCCCACTTTCCTCGGATCGGCCCTTGTTGCGTTCGCTGCGTCCCATCAACCCGCCCCGTATCGCATTGCTGCCGGGCCACTGCACGGGCGGAGCCGTCGGCTTGGCGCTGCTCCTGTCCGCCTTGGGTGCGTCGGCCCAGGCTGGTGCCGGCGAGAGCGCGCTCGTCGACGAGGGCATCGTGCTGCGCATGAGCGACACGCTGGTCCTGGTGGCGCCGGCTACGAAGTCCAAGGACAGGCCTGTGTTCGTGCGCGCGGACGAGATCCGCGGGCGGCCGGATCTCGAGGTCGAGGCGGTGGGCAACGCCGAACTGCGGCGCTCCGACGTGCGTATCCGCGCCGACCGGCTGAGCTACGAGCAGGCCAACGACACGGCCCGCGCAACGGGCCATGTCCGCGTGTCGCACGAAGGCAATGTCTTCACCGGGCCCGAGGCGCAGGTAAGGCTCGGGAGTTTCGAGGGCTTTGCCATCGAGCCCCTGTTCTTCATCGGCCGCAACGGCGCCCGGGGCTCGGCGGCGCGGATCGACTTCCTGGATGCCGATCGCGCCGTCGCCACCTCGGCGACCTACACCAGTTGCCCGGCCGACGGCTCCGGCGACCCGGCGTGGCTGCTGAGCGCCGATCGGATCACGTTCAACCTCGAGACCAACGAAGGCGTTGCCGAGGGCGCCGTGCTGCGCTTCCTGGGAGTGCCGATCCTGGGTGCGCCGTCGGTGAGCTTCCCGCTGACCGACGCCCGCAAGTCGGGCTGGCTGCCCCCGATCGTGGGCCAGGACAGCGGCAGCGGCTTCATTGCCGCCATGCCTTATTACTGGAACATCGCGCCCAACCGCGACGCCACGGTCACGCCCATCGTGCGGACCCGCCGCGGCCCGGGCGTGAATGGCGAGTTCCGCTATCTGGAGCCTTCCTACAACGGCCAGCTCAGGCTCGACGTGCTGCCCGACGACCGCCAGACCGGCAGCACGCGTTACGCGCTGAACCTTTCGCACGAGGGGATGCTGACACCCGAATGGGGCCTGCAGCTGCGCGCGCTGAGGGTGTCTGACAACGACTACTGGAAGGACTTCCTGGACGCCGTGCCGAGCCTGACGCGACGCCTGCTGACCACCGAAGCGCAGGTGCGGCGCGTCTTCCCGAGCCTGCTCGGCGGCGGCGACTGGACCGTGATCGCCGCGATCCAGGCCTGGCAGCCCTTGCAGGGGACGGGCGCCAGCAACCTGATGGAGGTACCGTACCAGCGCCTGCCGCAGATCGGGGCGCGCACCGACCGGGCGCTCGGCGAGGGTTTCGAGCTCACGTTCGAGACCGAGTTCAACCAGTTCACCAACCCGACCGGCGTGATCGACCCAGTCGCGCCTGACCGGCCTGCGGCTGCACGCGATCGGGTCGGTCGCACGGCCTTTCCAAACGCCGGGCTGGACGCTGACGCCGCGGCTGTCGTTCAACGCGGCGTCGTACTCGCTCGACCAGCCGATGAGCGACGGGCGAACGACGGCGTCGCGCATCATCCCGACCGCCAGCCTGGACAGCGCCTGGGTGTTCGAGCGCGACGTGTCGTGGTTGGACAAGGCGATTCGCCAGACCCTGGAACCACGCGTGATGTATGTCTACACGCCGTACGTCAACCAGTCGATGTACCCGCTGTTCGACACCGCGCCGAAGGACTTCAACTTCGAATCGATCTTCACCGAAAACGCGTTCTCGGGCGTGGACCGGGTTTCCGACGGCAACCAGCTGACGGCAGGCCTGACCAGCCGCGTGATCGACCCCGCCAGCGGCGCCGAGGCGCTCCGGCTGGCCGTGGTGCAGCGGGTGCGACTCGCCGACCAGCGGGTCACGCCCGACGGGCAGCCGCAGTCGCGGCGCTTCTCCGATGTGCTGGTGGCCGGATCGACCACGCTGGTGCCGAAGTGGACCCTGGCCGGCTCGGCGCAGTACGACCCCGACCTGCGCGAGCTGGCGCGGCTGGTCGCCGGCGGGCGCTACTCGCCGGGCCCGTACCGGACCGTCAACCTGAGCTATCGGCAGACGCGCGACCAGACCTTGCAGAACCTGCCTCAGACGAGCCAGCAGCTCGAGATGGGTTGGCAATGGCCGGTCTTCGGATCGACGCCGTCCGAGCTCGAGCGTTCGCGCCCGACGCTCGCGCCCTCCTCGCAGGGCGGCAACTGCCAGTGGGGCAGCCTCTACACGGTGGGCCGGATGAATTACAACCTCAAGGAGAGCCGCATCACCGATGCGATCGCCGGATTCGAGTACGACGCGGGCTGCTGGATCGGGCGCGTCGTGGCCGAGCGCGTCTCGACCGGCCTCAGCGAGGCCACCACGCGCTGGATGCTGCAGCTCGAGCTGGTGGGCCTGTCGCGCATCGGCGCGAACCCGCTGCAGGTCTTGAAGGACAATATCCCCGGTTACCAGCTGCTGCGCGACCGGCGGGCGGCGCCTGCACCCTTGCTGCCCTATGAATGATCCGCGACGAATCCCGCCACTGCTTTCGCACCTGCTGACGGCCTGCCTGTTGCTCGCCCTCGCAGCGGTCGCGCCGGCGGTGCAGGCGCAGCCGCGCGACCTCGCCTTGCGCCCCGGCGACTACATCGTCGCGGTGGTGAACTCCGAACTCGTCACCGCGGGCGAAGTGCAGCAGCGCGTATCGCGCGCGCAGCAAGAGTCGGCGCGCAGCGGCGCACGCCTGCCGCCGGTCGACACCATGCGCAAGCAGATCGTCGACGCGCTGATCGACGAGCGCGTCCAGATCACCTACGCGCGCGACAGCGGCGTCAGGGTCGACGATATCGAGGTCGAACGCGCCGTCGCCAACGTGGCAGCGCAGAACCAGATCACGCTGGCGCAGCTGCGCGATCGCCTGCGCGCCGAGGGCATCGACTACGCGCGCTTTCGCGAAACGCTGCGCGATCAGATCGCCGTCGAGCGGATCCGCGAGCGCGAGGTCCTGGGCCGGATCCAGATCACCGACCAGGAGATCGATGCCCTGCTCGACCAGCAGCGCGCCGCAGCCGGAGCGTCGACCCAGTACAACATCGCCCAGGTGCTGGTGACGGTGCCCGAAGGCGCCTCCGATGCAGTCGTGGCCGAGCGTCGCGCTCGCGCCGAGGCGGCGCTGGCGCGCGTTCAGGCCGGCGAGCCATTCGCGCAGGTTGCGCGCGAGATGTCGGAAGACGGCAACCGCGCCAATGGCGGCGAGATCGGCATGCGCCCGGCACAGCGCCTGCCCGACCTGTTCGTCGAGGTCGTGCGTCCGCTCGATCCGGGCAGCGTGTCGCCGATCGTCCTGCGCAGCGGCGCCGGCTTTCACGTCATCAAGCTGATCGATCGGCGCGATGCCGGCGCGGTGACCGTCGTCCAGACGCGGGCGCGCCACGTCCTGTTGCGCGCCTCGCCCCAGGTGTCGCAGCAGGCCGCCCTGACTCGCCTGGCGGCACTGAAGCGCCAGATCGACGCCGGCACGCTCAGCTTCGAGCAGGCCGCGCGCGACAACTCCGAAGATGCCAGCGCGGCGCAGGGGGGCGACCTCGGGTGGGCCTCGCCGGGAATGTTCGTTCCCGAGTTCGAGCAGGCGATGAACCCGCTGCCGATCGGCGGCATGGCCGATCCCTTCGTCTCGCGATTCGGTGCCCACCTGCTTCAGGTGACCGATCGGCGCAATGTGACGCTCGAACCGAAACAGCAGCGCGAACAGGCGCGCAACGTGCTCCGTGAACAGAGGTTCGAAGCGGCGTATGCGGAATGGTCGCGCGACCTGCGGGCCCGCGCGTACATCGAGATGCGCGAGCCGCCATATTGAGCCAGTCGCAAGCGGGGGGTGGCCCGTCGGGCGTTGGCTCGCGCTCGGCCGGACGGCGCACTGCGCTGAGGCGCCTGGCGCGCTGCCGATGAAGCACACCGCGCGCAAGCGTTTCGGACAACACTTCCTGGCCGACGAGGCGATCGTCGCTGCCATCGTCGATGCGATCGATCCGCGCCCGGCCGAGGCGATCGTCGAGATCGGCCCCGGGCTCGGGGCGCTGACCGATCCGCTCGTCGCGAGATGCGGCCGCTTGACCGTGATCGAGCTCGATCGCGACCTGGCGGCGCGGCTGCGCCGACGGACCGAACTCCAGGTCGTCGAGTCCGACGTGCTGAAGGTCGATTTCAGCGCGCTCGCCACGACCATGGGAAGCCGGCTGCGCATCGTCGGCAACCTGCCGTACAACATCTCGACGCCGATCCTGTTCCACCTGATGGCGCACGTAGAGCATGTGGTGGATCAGCACGTCATGCTGCAAAAGGAGGTCGTCGACCGCATGGTGGCGCTGCCTGGCACCAAGGATTTCGGCCGCCTGAGCGTGATGCTGCAATGGCGTTACACGCTCGAGGCGGTGCTCGACGTGCCGCCCGACGCCTTCGAGCCACCGCCGCGGGTGGACTCGACGGTCGTGCGGATGCGCCCGCTGGCGCCCGCACCGGATGTCGACGGCGCCTTGCTCGGCGAACTGGTCCGGGTGGCCTTTTCGCAGCGGCGCAAGATGCTGCGCAACACGCTCGGACATTGGCTGGCCGAGCGTAGCCACGGCGGCGGGTTCGACCTGCAGCGGCGCGCCGAAGAAGTGTCGGTCGACGAATACCTGGCCCTTGCGCGATCCGTGGCCGCCCTGCCATAGCGCCGGCGGCGGACCCCGCTGGGAGAATCAACGAAAAAGCGGCCCGCGGGCCGCCTTGATCGAGCGCCGCGCGCGGCGCTTCATGTCATGCGGCGGTCAGCCACATGGCGGTGTCGAAGGCACTGCTCATCAACGGCATGTTCATGCCGAAGTTCGCCGCAGCCGCGCTCTTGGGCACCGGCCTGACCGGCTTGTCCGCAATGCTTTGGGTCCCATCCGTCGCCCGCTCCCATGACCCTTGTTCCTGGGAGCGGGCTACTGAAAAGAATAGAAGCACCTGAAGGGTATCTTGCGTTCCCCCCAGAAGTCGGCGGCATCGCGGAAGACGTCGAGCAACTGCTCGCGCGCCTCGCGGTCGAAGCGCGGGTTGTCGGGAAGCTGCTCGAGCACCACCACGAAGCCGGGCTGCGGGCCCGCCTTGTGCACGAGGTCGGTCATGCAGTCGTAGAGCGCGTCGAGGTTCTTGCCGAAATGCGGCGGAAACAGAAACGCTTCGGCGATGCCCTCGAGCACCTCCTGCTTCGATTGCGCCGCCGTCAGGTTGGCGTACAGGAAATGCTGGCCGACGTCCTCGGCGGCCCGCATCAGATCCTCCACGCGATAGGCGCGGATCGATTGCACGATATTTGGACGGACTGTCTGCAAGAGCATGTCGCGATCCTCCTCAGTTCACAAAAAAATCGGTGCGAGTCGTTCGACTCACTGCACGATGCGACGAAAGCTCGCGTAGTGGTCGGCGGTGTAGTAACAGGCTTCAGGGGCAGTCGGTTGACGCCCGCCACAGACAATCCGCCTCGCGCCGCGATCGCGCGCGCCAGGCGTCATGACGGTGTATTCCCGGTAGTAGCCCTTGGCCTCGGCCGGCAGCAGGCGTTCGCGATTGCCGAACACCGAGCCATCCTTGCTGCTGGCAAACGGGCCACCTGCGCGGATCGAGGCTTCGGTCACCTGCGCTTCGCGGGGTAGTTCTGCCAGAGTCACCGTGCCGACTCCCGGCGCGGGGCCCTTGGCAAGCGCGCTGACCGAGGTCAACAACGCTGCGGCGACCGTGATAGCGAGCCCCAACTTGCGCGGTGTCTGCCACACCGACGGCCGTCCGGCGAAGAACACGGGCCTTCCCTGAATTCTGAAACCCGAATGGTACAGAAAGCGGGCAGAAAGCTCAAGCCTTTGCCACAAAAAAGGGCAATGCAGAGCAGATGCTAGTGGGCGCTCACAGTTTCAGATAGCATTTGGAAACCTGTGCACCGCCCGGCTCTCCTGCGCGTTCGCAGGCGGATGATTTTGCACTGCAGCACGGAACTGACGCCGCGGCAGCGCAGGTCCGCACCCGCTGCGCCCGGGTCAGCCGCTGCACCCTCTCAACGCTCGGCGTTGGCGTCGACGACCGTGAGCGCCGCCATGTTGATGATCCGCCGCACCGTCGCCGACGGCGTCAGGATGTGCACCGGTTTGGCCGCGCCGAGCAGGACCGGCCCGATCGCGATGCCACCGCCGGCAGCGGTCTTGAGCAGGTTGTAGGCGATGTTGGCCGCATCGATGTTGGGCAGCACCAGCAGGTTGGCCTCGCCGACGAGCGTCGAGCGCGGCATCAGCTCGGCGCGAAAGGCGGCGTCGAGCGCCGCGTCGCCGTGCATTTCGCCATCCACCTCCAGCCAGGGCGCATCGCGCCGGATCAGCGCCAGCGCCTGGCGCATCTTCAACGCCGAGGGCTGGTCGCTCGACCCGAAGCTCGAGTGCGACAGCAGCGCGGCCTTCGGTTGCACGCCGAAGCGCAGCATCTCCTCGGCGGCCAGCACGGCGATCTCGGCCACCTGCGCGGCCGTGGGGTCGTAGTTGATATGGGTATCGACGACGAACAGCTGGCGCCCGGGCAGCATGAGCACGTTCATGCAGGCATAGGTGCTCACGCCGGCGCGGTGGCCGATGATCTGGTCGACGTGCGCCAGCTGCTGGCTGGTCGTGCCCCAGGTGCCGCAGATCATGCCGTCGACCTCGCCCTTGTAGAGCAGCATGCTGGCGATCAGCGTCAGGCGGCGCCGCATCTCGATCTTGGCCAACTGCTCGGTCACGCCCTTGCGCTCGGTCAGGCGGTGGTAGGTCTGCCAGTAGTCGCGGTAGCGCGGGTCGTCGTCGATGTTGACGATCTGATAGTCGGTGCCCTGGCGCAGGCGCAGGCCGAGCTTCTCGATGCGGGCCTCGATGATGCTGGCACGCCCGACCAGCCAGGGCCGCGCCACGCCCTCGTCGACCACCGCCTGCACTGCGCGCAGCACGCGCCGGTCCTCGCCCTCGGCGAACGCGACGTTCTTGCGCGCGGCGCGCTTGGCCACGCTGAAGATCGGCTTCATCGTCGTCCCCGAGGCGTAGACGAAGGTCTGCAACTTGGCTCGGTAGGCGTCGAAATCGGGCACCGGTCGCGCGGCCACGCCCGAGTCGGCGGCAGCCTTGGCCACCGCCGGCGCGATCATCATCATCAGGCGCGGATCGAACGGCTTCGGGATCAGGTACTCGGGCCCGAAGCTCAGCGCGGCGCCCGAATAGGCCGCGGCCACCACCTCGTTCTGCTCGACCTGCGCCAGCTCGGCGATGGCATGCACCGCGGCGATCTCCATTTCGAGCGTGATCGTCGTCGCGCCCGAATCGAGCGCACCGCGGAAGATGTACGGGAAGCACAAGACGTTGTTGACCTGGTTCGGGTAGTCGGTGCGCCCGGTGGCGATGATCGCGTCGCTGCGCACGGCCTTGACCTCCTCCGGCGTGATTTCCGGTGTCGGGTTGGCCAGCGCCAGGACCACCGGCTGCGCCGCCATCGAAGCGACCATCTCCGGCTTGACCACGCCGCCAGCCGACAGGCCGAGCAGGATGTCGGCACCCTGGATCACCTGCGCCAGCGTCCGCAGTGGCGTCTTCTGCGCGAAGACGATCTTGTCCTCGTCCATCAGCTCGGTGCGGCCCTCGTACACGACGCCGGCGAGGTCGGTCACCCAGATGTTCTCGCGCCGGATGCCGAGCTTGACGAGCAACCCCAGGCAGGCGAGCGCGGCTGCGCCAGCCCCGGAGGTCACGAGCTTGACCTGGCGGATGTCCTTGCCGGTCACCTTGAGTGCGTTGAGCACCGCCGCGCCGACGACGATCGCGGTGCCGTGCTGGTCGTCGTGGAAGACCGGAATCTTCATCCGCTTGCGCAGCGCGCGCTCGACGTAGAAGCAGTCGGGGGCCTTGATGTCCTCGAGGTTGATGCCGCCGAAGGTCGGCTCCAGCGCGGCGATGAGGTCGATCAACCTGTCGAGGTCGTTCTCGGCCACCTCGATGTCGAACACGTCGATGCCGGCGAACTTCTTGAACAGCACCGCCTTGCCTTCCATCACCGGCTTGGCCGCCAGCGGGCCGATGTTTCCGAGCCCCAGCACCGCGGTGCCGTTGGTGATCACGGCCACCAGGTTGCCGCGCGCGGTGTAGCGAAACGCGCTCGCCGGGTCGGCGACGATCTCCTCGCAGGCCGCGGCGACGCCGGGCGAATAGGCGAGCGCCAGGTCGCGCTGGTTGACGAGCTGCTTGGTCGCGCTGATCGCCACCTTGCCCGGGGTCGGGAACTCGTGATACTCGAGCGCGGCCTGCCGCAGTTCGGCACGCTGTTGGTCGCTGTGGGACATGGTGCGGGTCCTCGCGGTGGGTTCGGGTGGCGGCGCACTGGCGCGGCCACGCTGGCAGGGTCGAAGGATTGTAGGAGCCGCCCTCGGTCGCGGCATGGCCGAGAATGAAGGCCCGGTCCGTCGTTGCCCGCTGCCAGGCCCTTCGCCCATGCCCCTCGGAGAGTTCGATCTGATCGCGCGCTACTTCACGCGCCCGGTGCGTCGCGCCGTGCTCGGCGTGGGCGACGACTGCGCGCTGCTCGTGCTTGCGCCCGGCATGCAGCTCGCCACCAGCTGCGACATGCTGGTCGAGGGGCGGCACTTCCTGCCCACGGTCGCGCCGCGGCACCTGGGGCACAAGGCGTTGGCGGTCAACCTGAGCGACCTAGCCGCCTGCGGCGCGAAGCCGCTGGCTTTCACGCTCGCGCTCGCGCTGCCGCGCGCCGACGAAGCCTGGCTCGAAGGCTTCTCGCAAGGCCTGTTCGCGCTGGCCGACGCCCACGAGTGCGAACTGGTCGGCGGCGACACGACCCTCGGCCCGCTGAACGTCTGCATCAGCGTCTTTGGCGAAGTGCCTGCCGGCCAGGCGCTGCTGCGATCGGGGGCGCGCGCTGGCGACGACGTGTACGTCAGCGGCGCGCTCGGCGACGCGCGGCTGGCGCTGGAAGCCTTTCGCGGCACGCTCACCCTGCCCGGCGAGGCGTTCGCCACTGCGCGGCTGGCGATGGAGCAGCCGCAGCCGCGCGTGGCGCTCGGCATCGCACTGCGCGACGTGGCCAGCAGCGCGATCGACCTCTCGGACGGCCTGCTCGGCGATCTCGGCCATGTGCTGCAGCGTTCCGCCGTCGGGGCTGCGGTGGACGCCGATGCGGTGCCACGCAGCCCGGTGCTGGCCGCTCAGCCGCAGGCCGTGCAGCGCACCTGCACGCTGGCCGGCGGCGACGACTACGAGCTGCTGTTCACAGCGCCACCTTCCCGCGCCAAGGCCGTGCAGGCCGCTGCGGCACAGGCACGGGTGGCGGTGACGCGAATCGGCTGCATCGAGGCCGCGCCGGGCCTTCGCCTGCGCGATGCCTGCGGGCACGACCTCGGGCAGACCTATCCCGGCTTCGACCAATTCCGCTCATGAGCGAAACGCTGGCGCCGCGACCCCACCCGCCGCTGGGCGCCGCGCCGCGCCGGGCCACGCTGCGCTTCATGCTCGCCAACCCGCTGCACGCGCTGGCGCTCGGCTTCGGCAGCGGCCTGTCGCCCAAGGCCCCAGGGACGGTCGGCACCCTTTGGGCCTGGCTGGCCTTCCTGGTGCTGCAGCCGCGCCTCGGCGCGCCCGGCTGGGCTGCGTTGCTGGCCGCCGGCTTCGTGCTCGGCTGCTGGGCCTGCACCATCGCCGCGCGCAACCTGGGTCTTGCCGATCCGGGCTGCATCGTGTGGGACGAGGTGATCGCGTTCTGGCTCGTGCTGTGGCTGGTGATGCCGGCCGGGCTTCTCGCGCAATGCGTTGCCTTTGCGCTGTTTCGCTTCTTCGACGCCGCCAAGCCCGGCCCGGTGGCGTGGGCCGACGCCCTCTTCAAGCCGCGCCACGGGCCCGACCGGGCCTTGCGCATCGGTTGGGCACAGGGCTTCGGCATCATGCTCGACGACCTGGTCGCGGCGCTGTGCACGCTGCTCGTGATTGCGCTGTGGAGGTTCTGGTGAGCGAGGGTCCCGCGCTCGATCGCGACGTGGCCGCGCTTGGCGACGCGCTGCGCGCCCGCGGCTGGAAGCTTGCCGCGGCGGAGTCGTGCACGGGGGGACTGATCGCCGCCGCCTGCACGGCGCCGGCCGGGGCCAGCGACTGGTTCGAGCGCGGCTTCGTGACCTACAGCAACGCGGCGAAGTGCGAGCTGCTGGGCGTGCCCGTCGCGCTGATCGCGGCGCACGGCGCGGTCAGCGCCGAGGTGGCCTGCGCCATGGCCAGCGGCGCGCTGGCACATTCGCGTGCCGATCTGGCCGTGGCTGTCACCGGCATCGCCGGGCCGACCGGCGGGGTGCCCGGCAAGCCGGTCGGAACCGTCTGGCTGGCGCTCGCGCGCCCCGGCGAACCGGCCCGGGCCGAGCGGCTGCAGCTCCCGGGCGACCGCACCGCCGTGCGGGCGCAGACGGTGCGGCATGCGCTGGCGCGGTTGCGCGAATGGGCCGCGGACCGCGCTTCATGACGCGCTCAGGCGAGCAGCGGCGGAGCCAGCGCGCGTGAGCATCCTCATCGCCGCCGATTTCACGCCGGGCGAATGGGCCGTTTGGCTG
The DNA here is from genome assembly GCA_963779155.1 of uncultured bacterium. Lineage (GTDB taxonomy): Bacteria > Pseudomonadota > Gammaproteobacteria > Burkholderiales > Burkholderiaceae_C > CAIKUF01. The sequence continues at coordinate 25,545 of CAVZXE010000004.1, forward strand.
CCGGCGCTCGCCCGTGCCATGCCGAACGAGACGCTGCTTCGCGAGCGCGGCGCGGTCGCCGCGGAAGCGATCGACATCGCGATCGTCGCCAACCCGCCCGCCGGCGCGCTGGCGGGGCTGGCGCGGCTGCGGCTGATCCAGTCGCTGTGGGCCGGGGTCGAGACGCTGCTTGCCGACGCGAGCGTGCCGGTCGATGTGCCGCTGGCGCGGATGGTCGATCCGGCGATGAACGAGGCGATGGCCGAAACCGCGCTGTGGGCCGTGTTGTCGCTGCAGCGCGACTTCTTCGACTACGCGCGTCAGCAGCGCGAGGCGCGCTGGGCGCCGCACCGCCAGCGCGCCGCGGGCGCTGTGAGCGTGGCGGTGCTCGGCCTGGGCCAGATGGGCTGCGCGGCGGCGCTGCGGCTGGCGCGCCACGGCTACCGCGTGAGCGGCTGGAGCTTGCGCCCGGCGGCCCTTTCCGGCGTGCGAACGCACGCCGGCGATGCGAGTCTGCCGGCCGTGCTCGGCGATGCCCAGGTGCTGGTGAACCTGCTGCCGCTGACGCCCGCCACGCGTGGCCTGATCGACGCCCGGCTGCTGGCGCTGCTGCCGCGCGGCGCGAGCGTGGTGAACCTGGCGCGCGGTGCGCACGTCGTCGAAGCCGACCTGCTGGCCGCGCTCGCGAGCGGCCAGATCCGCCACGCGGTGCTCGACGTGTTCGCCACCGAACCGTTGCCCGCGGCCCATCCGTTCTGGACGCACCCTCGGGTGACGGTGTTGCCGCACGTGGCGGCGCAGACCGATCCGGCCAGCGCATCGGCTGTGGTCGCGGCGAACATCGCGGCGCTGCGCGAGGGCCGGCAGTTGCAGCACCTGGTCGATCGCGCGCGCGCGTATTGATCGCGCCCCAGACCGCCGCCTTGAGGCGGGTGGGTGCACTCTCGAGAGCCCGTGCGAGCGCGGCGGCGGCCTCAGGGCATGAGCGCCAAGCGCAGCCCGGCCTCGGCCGGGCGCTTGGTCGGCGCGGCGCCGACACGCTCGCACATCATCAAGGCCAGGCGCCGCAGGCCGTCCCAGGGGTCGTTCGGCCAGTGCGGGTGCTTGAGCCCCTTGACCAGACCGTCGCAAACGCTCGCCGCTTCGACCAGTTCGGCCAGCGCACGCTCGCCGAGCAGCGGCAGCACGCGCTCGAACAGGCGCTCCTTGGCGCCCCAGACGCGGTTCTCGCGCAGGGCCATCGGCATCGGCCTGCCCGCTCGCAGGGCGTCCTGGACGCGCTTCAAGGCCAGGATGTCGCCGGCCAGCGTGTAGTGCACCAGCACGGCGGCCTCGCCCTCGGCTTGCAGGCCGTCGAGCATGCGCAGCGTGCGCGCCACCTGGCCGGCGAGCACCGCCTCGCCGAGCTTGAAGACGTCGTAGCGGGCGACGTTGAGCACCGCGGCCTCGATCTGCTCGAAGCTGAGCTCGCCCTGGCCCGGCCCGCCGTGGCCGTAGAGCAGGCCGAGCTTGGTGATCTCCTGGTGCGCGGCGAGCAGGTTGCCCTCCACCTGGTCGGCGAAGAAGGCGAGTGCCTTCTGGCCCGCCACGCCGTCCTGCACGCGCTGGCCCTGCGCGGCCAGGCGCTGGGCGATCCATTGCGGCAGCGCGGCGCGCTCGATGGTGTCGAGCCTCAGCGTCACGCCGTCCGCGTCGAGTGCGCCGAACCAGCCGCTCGCGAGCTGCGCGCGGTCGAGCCGGGGCAGCGTGACGAGCGTCACCACGTCGTCGGAGAGATGCGCGCAGTATCGCTGGAGGGCTTCGGAGCCGTCCTTGCCCGGCTTGCCCGAAGGGATGCGGATCTCGATCAGTTGCCGCGCGGCGAACAGGCTCATCGATTGCGCCGCACCGATGAGGCCGCTCCAGTCGAAGTGCGCACCGGCGACGGTGTGCACCTGGCGCTCGGCGCAGCCGGCGGCACGCGCCGCGGCGCGGATCGCGTCGGCGGCCTCCTGCGCCAGCAGTGCCTCGTCGCCATGCAGCGTATAGACGCGTCGCAGGCCCTTGTCGAGGTGGGCGGCGAGTTGCTCGGGGCGCAGCTGCATTTCAGTCGATCCCGGGCCCTATGCCGTGCGGCGGCCGAGCCCCGGCTGGAGCCGTTCGGCGGCCTCGTCGTGGCTGGCGCGGGGTGGGGACGCTGCAGCTGCGCAGCCTGCGCTGGCGCGCGTGTCGCGGGCCGGTGCGCGTCACTTCAGGGGCCCTGCACCGCGGCGAGACGCCGGAGCACTTGCGCGACGATGTCGGTCTGCATCGCCTTGAACTGGAAGGCCTCTTCGTACTGCTTGGCAAGCGCGATGCCTTCGTTGTAGCTGAGTTCGCGCACCTGGAGGATCTCGGTCGGCGCGATCAGTTCCTTGCCGCCCACGGTGCGCAGGCGAAAGTTCAGCCGCGCGCGCAACTGGACTTCGCGTACCAGGCCGGTGGAGGTGTAGGCGACGACGCTGCGTTCGCGCGCGTCCGACAGCGCCTCCAGCACCACCTGTGCCTGCGCGGCGCTGTCGACGACCTTGGTTCCCGGGCTGGCATCGATGCCCTGCCGCAGCTCCTGCGCCAGCGGCGACTTGGCCGCAAAGCCGGTCAGCTGCACGGTCTGGAAGTTCAGGTCCGGGGTGTGCCGCAACTCGAAGCCGCAGCCGGCCACGCCCAGGACCAGCGCCGCGCCGAGCACCAGGCTGCGGCGCCGGAACCTGCCGCTCGTCATCAAATGACCACGTTGACGAGCCGTCCCGGCACGACGATGACGCGCTTGACGACACGCCCTTCGGAGAAGCGCCGGAAATCAGGGCTCGCGAGCGCCGCCGCCTCGATGGCTTCGCGGTCGGCCGAGGCCGGCACGGTGACCGCCCCGCGCAGCTTGCCATTGACCTGCAGCATCAGCTCGACCTCGTCCTGCGCCAGCGCGGCCTCGTCGACGAGCGGCCAGGGCGCGTCGAGCAGGTCGCCCAGCGCGGCGGCGAAGCCGAGGTCCTGCCACAGCGCATGGGTCAGGTGCGGGCAGGCGGGGTAGAGCACGCGCAGCAGGATGCCGTAGGACTCGCGCAGCACGGCGGGAGCGTCGCCCTTGAAGCCTTCGAGGGCGTTGAGCAGCTTCATCGCGCCGGAAACGACGGTGTTGTACTGCATGCGCTCGTAGTCGTAGCTCACCTGGCGAAGCACGGTGTGAACCTCGCGCCTGAGCGATCGGCTCGCGGCGTCGGGCGCGCCGGCGCCGCCGAGCACGCGTGCTTCGCGAAGGGTCTCGGCGTTGCGGCTGCCGAAGGCCCACACGCGCTTGAGGAAGCGGTGCGCGCCGTCGACGCCGGCGTCGCTCCACTCGAGCGTCTGCTCGGGCGGCGCGGCGAACATCACGAACAGGCGCGCGGTGTCGGCGCCGTAGCGGGCGATCAGCTCCTGCGGGTCGACGCCGTTGTTCTTCGACTTGGACATCGTCGTCCAGCCTTCGACCTCGACCGGCAGGCCGTCGGCCTTGGCGGTCGCCGAGACGGCGGCGGCGTGCTCGTCGCGAACGATGTCGAGCTCCTCGGCCCAGAAGTAATGCTTGCCGCCATGCACCTGGCTGCGCACGAAGGCCTCGTTGAGCACCATGCCCTGGGTCAGCAGGTGAGTGAAGGGCTCGTCGATGGCGACGAGCTTCAGGTCGCGCATCACCTTGGTCCAGAAGCGCGCGTACAGCAGGTGCAGGATCGCGTGCTCGATGCCGCCGATGTACTGGTCCATCGGCATCCAGTAGCGCGTGCCGGCGCCGACCATCGCCCGGCTGTCGTGCGCGTCGCAATAGCGCATGAAGTACCACGACGAATCGACGAAGGTGTCCATCGTGTCGGTCTCGCGCCGGGCCAGGCGGCCGCAGTTCGGACAGGCGACGTTCAGGAACGCGGCGCACTTGGCGAGCGGGTTGCCGCTGCCATCGGGGACCAGGTCTTCGGGCAGCACGACCGGCAGGTCGCGCTCGGGCACCGGCACGGCGCCGCAGCCGGGAGCCCGCGCGGTCCCGTCGCAATGGATGATCGGGATCGGCGTGCCCCAGTAGCGCTGGCGGCTGATGCCCCAATCGCGCAGGCGCCACCGCGTCGTCTTGCCGCCGAGGCCGTGGGCCTCGAGCGCATGTGCGATCGCGTCGACCGCGGGCTGGTGCGCCAGGCCGCTGTAGAGATCGGAGTTGACGGTGAGGCCGCGCGCCTTGTCGGCGTACCAGTCCTGCCAGTGGTCGTAGCTGAAGTGCTCGCCGTCGACCGCGATCACCTGCGTGATCGGCAGGCCGTATTTCTTGGCGAAGGCGAAGTCGCGCTCGTCGTGCGCGGGCACGCCCATCACCGCCCCGTCGCCGTAGCCCATCAGCACGTAGTTGCCGACCCAGACCTCGACCGGCTCGTGGCTCAGCGGGTGGGTCACGACAAGGCCGGTCGGCATGCCGAGCTTGTCGCGCGTCGCCAGCTCGGCCTCAGTCGTGCCGCCGGCCTTGCATTCGGCGATGAACGCGGCGAGCTGCGGATTGCTCCGCGCCGCATGCGCGGCCAGTGGATGCTCCGGCGCCACCGCGCAGAAGCTCACCCCCATGATCGTGTCGATGCGGGTCGTGAAGACCCACAGCCTGCCGCCCTGGATCAGCGAGCCGTCGTCAGCGCGGATCTGGTGCGGGAAGGCGAAGCGCACCCCTTCGCTCTTGCCGATCCAGTTCGCCTGCATCAGCTTGACGCGCTCGGGCCAGCCGGGCAGACCATGCTCCAGCTGCGTCAGCAGTTCGCTCGCGTAGCGCGTGATGTTGAGGTAGTAACCGGGAATCTCGCGCTTCTCGATCAGCGCGCCCGAGCGCCAGCCGCGGCCGTCGATCACTTGCTCGTTGGCGAGCACGGTCTGGTCTTGCGGGTCCCAATTCACGACCTGCGTGCGCCGCTCGGCAATGCCGGCGCCCAGCATCTTCAGGAACAGCCACTGGTTCCACTTGTAGTACTCGGGCGAACAGGTGGCGACCTCGCGCGACCAGTCGATCGCCAGGCCCATCGCCTGCATCTGCGCCTTCATGTAGGCGATGTTCTCGTAGGTCCACTGCGCCGGCGGCACGCCGTGCTTCATCGCCGCGTTTTCGGCCGGCAGGCCGAACGCGTCCCAGCCCATCGGCATCAGCACGTTCATGCCCTTCATGCGCAGCTGGCGCGCGAGCATGTCGTTGATGGTGTAGTTGCGCACGTGCCCCATGTGCAGCTTGCCGCTCGGGTAGGGCAGCATCGAGCAGGCGTAGAACTTGGGCTTGTGCGGGTCCTCGGTCACGCGATAGGCGTCGCGCGCCTGCCAGTGCGCCTGCGCGGCCTTCTCGATCGCCTGGGCGTCGTAGCGGGTGGGTTCTGCGGTGCTCATACGGAAGGGCCGGGCGCAGCGGGCCAGCCGCTGGGCGCCTGTGAAAGGTGGCCCCGATTATAGGAAGCGCACCCCGCGCGACGCCTCAGCGTCGCGCGGCAGGGGCAGGCTCGGCGGCCGATGGAGCCTCGGTGACGAAGGCGATCCGGTTGAGTCCGGCCTTCTGCACCCGCCCGATCAGCTCGGCCACCTGCCCGTAGGGCGTGCGCTTGTCGGCGCGAAGCTGCACCTCGAGGTCGGGTGTCTGGCGCGCTGCATCGGCGACGCGCGCGCTGAACGTGTCGGGGGCGAGCTTCTCGTCGCCCAGGAAGAGCTCACCGTCGGGCGTGATCGCGACGGCCAGGAACTTCGGGGTCTCGCTCGGCCCGGCGGCGTCGCTGCGTGGCAGGTCGAGCTTGAGGCTGCTCGTCATCAGCGGCGCGGTGATCATGAAGATCACCAGCAGCACCAGCATCACGTCGATCAGCGGCGTCATGTTGATCTCGCCCATCGGCTGCGGGGCGGGCGTGCGTTCGAGGCGGCCGAAGGACACTTTCAGTCCTCGCCGGGCCGCCCCAGGGGGTCTGATCCACCAGGGGGACAACGTGCCAGGTGTCGTGGGATCTTCACTTCAGTCGCAACGATGTCAGCGACCATCTCGCGCAAGTCGTGGGCAAAACCTTCGAGCTCGGCCTCGCAGGTGCCGACCATCTTGCCGAAGATGTTGTAGGCCAGCACGGCGGGAATCGCCACCGCCAAGCCGGCGGCCGTCATCACCAGCGCCTCGCCGACCGGACCTGAGACCTTCTCGACTGTGATGCCGCCGCCTGCGGAGATGCTGATCAGCGCGTGATAGATGCCCCAAACGGTTCCGAACAGGCCGATGAAAGGGGCCGTGCTGCCGATCGATGCCAGCAGCACCTGGCCGAGTTGCAACTGCGCCACGACTTCATGCAGAGCGCCGCGCAGGCGCCGGGTGAGCTGCGATTCAAGGCGCGCCCGCCCCTCAAGAGCGTTCGAATCGGCGCTCTCAATCGCTGCGGCGAGCAACGTTTGCAGAACGCCTTCACGGTCGAAAAGTTCGAGTTGCGCGCGCCCTTCGTCGATCGTGATGGCGGCCCAGAACGCGGGCACCGCACGTTCGATGTCGGTGCGCGCGCGGCGCAGCAGCCAGCCCTTCCAGAAGATCGTCACCCAGGCGCTGACCGACATCAGCAGCAGCAGCAGCGCGACGGCGCGGGTGATCGCGTCACCCTGCTCCCAGAAGGTCTCGAAGCCGGTCATCGACCGAGGCCCAGCACGTCGTTCATGTCGAACAGCCCCGTGGTCTGCCCCGCCAGGAAGCGCGCCGCGCGCAGGCTGCCCTGCGCATAGATGGCGCGGCTCGCGGCCTTGTGGGTGATCTCGATGCGCTCGGCGGCGCCGGCAAAGAGCACGGTGTGGTCGCCCACGATGTCGCCACCGCGGATCGCGGCAAAGCCGATCGTCCCGGGCTCACGCTCGCCGGTCACGCCCTCGCGGGCAAACACCCCGCACTGTTTCAGGTCGCGTCCCAGCGCAGCGGCCGCCACCTGCCCCATCTGCAGCGCGGTGCCGCTCGGCGCGTCGACCTTGTGCCGGTGGTGCGCCTCGATGATCTCGATGTCGTAGCCCTCGCTGAGCGCACGCGCCGCCATGTCGACCAGGCGCAGCACCACATTCACGCCGACGCTCATGTTGGGCGCCAGCACGATCGCGATGTGTTGCGCGTGCTCGCCGATCTGCGCCTTCTGCGCATCGCTGAAGCCGGTCGTGCCGATGACGGCCTTGACCCCGAGTTCGCGGCACACGGCCAGGTGCGCCAGCGTGCCCTCGGGGCGCGTGAAGTCGATCAGGATTTGCGCGCCCGACAGTCCGGCGCGCAGATCGGCGGTGATGCGCACGCCGCTGACGCGGCCCAGGAACGCCGCCGCATCCTGACCGACAGACGGGCCATCAGCCACGTCGAGCGCGCCGGCGAGCATGCAGTCGTCGGCGCCGGACAGGGCCTCGATCAGCATCCGGCCCATGCGGCCCGAGGCGCCGGCCACGGCGACTTTCAAGGGCGCGGGGCCGGCCACCGCGACACCCAAGGGCTCAGCGCCGGCCACGGCGAGTCCCGAAGGCTCCGTGCCGGCCGCGGCGTCGCGCGAATGGTTTGCCGGCGAGCCCATCAGCGCGGCTCGAGCGGGGGGTAACTGCGCGCCGGCCCTTCGGCCGCCGAGGCCGCGGCAGCGGGCCTCGGCGGCACCGGCAGGGCCTTGATCTGCTCCGGGGTCAGCGCCAGGATCGGCACCGATTGGCGGCTTCGAAAGGGATCGATCGAGTCGATGAACTCGCTGTCGGTCGGCAATGCCGGCGCATCGACGCGCGCCAGCTTTTCGCCCTCGAAGATCACCACGATGGCACGCTTTTGCAGCGGGGTGCCGGGGCGGTTGAGCATGAAGACGTAGTCCCACCGGTCGCCATGGAAGATGTCGGTGACGAGCGGCGAGCCGAGGATGTCGCGGACCTGCGTGCGGCTCATCCCGGGCACGACGCGCTCGATCTGCTCGCTGGTGACGACGTTGCCCTGCACCACCTCGACCCGGTAGGGCATGAAGACGTTGGTCCATCGGTTCGACTCGAACGACGAACAGCCCGCCAGACTGCCCATCGCGAACACGGCAGCGAGCGCTCGCGCGGGTGCGCCGTGCATGCAGCAAGGAAGCAGCGGGAGAGGGATCTGGGACATGGTATGGGCAGCCGCGCCACGGGCGGCCAACCTCGATATGATCGGCGATTCTAGCGGCTGGGCCAGTGGGCCGCGTCGCATCGAGACCGCCATGACCCACACCGACGAACTCAAGAGCTCGGGCCTGAAGGCCACGCTCCCCCGCATCAGGATCCTGGAGATCTTCCAGCGCACGGCGCAACGCCACATGACGGCCGAGGACGTCTACAAGGCCTTGCTGTTCGAAGGTTCGGACATTGGCCTGGCCACCGTGTACCGGGTATTGATGCAGTTCGAGCAGGCGGGCATCCTGTCGCGCAATCACTTCGAGTCCGGCAAGTCGATCTTCGAGCTGAACGAGGGCACGCACCACGATCACCTCGTGTGCCTGGACTGCGGGCGCGTCGAGGAGTTCTACGACCCCGACATCGAGCAGCGCCAGCGCAACGTTGCGCAGGCGCGCGGCTTCGAACTGCAGGACCACGCGCTCTCGCTGTACGCGGTGTGCAGCAAGGAGAACTGCCCGCACCGCGGCAAGTAGCCGGTCGAGGGGCGCCCCGCCGGCCCCGCCGGCTCAGCCGGGCGGACGGCCCATCGCCTTCTGGTGGCGTTCGATGAACTCGCGGTAGGTGTCGATGCCGCGCAGTTGCAGGATCGTGTTGCGCACCGCGGCCTCGACCAGCACGGCCAGGTTGCGCCCGGCGTCGACGGCGATCACCACCTTCTGCACCGGCACGTCGAGGATCTCCTCGTACAGCGGCTCGTAGGGCAGGCGCTCGAACTCGCGCTCCATCGTGTCCTTGCGCACCAGGTGAACGATCAGCTTCAACCGCATCTTCCGGCGCACCGCCGTCTCGCCGAAGATCGCCTTGATGTCGAGCAGCCCGATGCCTCGCACCTCGAGCAGGTTGAGCAGCATGTCGGGGCAGCGCCCCTCGAGCGCGGTCTGCGACACCCGGTACAAGTCGACCGCGTCGTCGGCCACCAGCCCGTGGCCACGCGAGATCAGCTCGAGCCCGAGTTCGCTCTTGCCGAGCCCCGACTCGCCGGTGAGCAGCACTCCAAGGCCGAGGATGTCCATGAACACGCCGTGGCGCGTGGTGCGCTCGGCGAAGTGCTGGCTCAGGTAGCCGCGCACGACGTCGATCACATGGCCCGCCGGCTCGGCGGTGACGAACAGCGGGATCTCGGCCCGGTCGCACAGCACGACGAGCTGGTCGGGCGGCGTCTGCGCATCGGCGACGATGACGACCGGCGGCTCGAGCGTGACGATGCGCTGGGTCCGCCGCTCCTGGTCTTCGGGCGACGAATTGAGCAGGTAGGCCACCTCGCGGCGGCCGACGATCTGCACCCGGTAAGGGTGGATGTAGTTCAGGTAGCCGACCAGGTCGGCCGACGACTGCGCGCTGCGCACCGCCGCTTCGTCGAACCGCCGCTCGGGGTGGGCGTGCCCCGCGATCCATTCCCAGCGCAGGGCCGGGCGGTGTTCCTCGAACAGTGCCTCGGCACTGATGATGGTGGGTTTCACTCGCGGCCGTTCAGGGGAGCCAGGGGCGCAGCCTCAGCCCTCGCCGGGCCGCCGCAAGAAGACGGGGTTCGCCTCGGGGCGCGACACCGACGGTGTCTTGCGGCCGCCTCATCTAGGCCCAATGCGGTTCAGCTAGCCGTTTGCCCTGAGCCTGTCGAAGGGCCTGCGCCGTCGGCAGCGAGGCTTCGACAGGCTCAGCCCGGACGCGGCGCTGGCTCAGCGAACAGTATTGCACCTAGGCCACCGACTTCAGCGGTTCCCAGTTGGCAATCAGCTCATGGACCTTGGCGGCGTCGGGCTCGGTCTTCAGCCGTTCGCGCAACTCGCGGTCGGACAGCATCTCGGCGATCTCGGAGAGGATCTCCAGATGGCGCTGCGTCGCGGCCTCGGGCACGAGCAGGAAGATCAGCAGGCTGACCGGTTCGTCGTCGGGCGCGTCGAACGGAATCGGCTGCTGAACCCGGACCGCCGCCGCGAGCGGGTTCTTCAGGCCCTTGATGCGCCCGTGCGGGATGGCCACGCCGTGGCCCAGCCCAGTCGAGCCCAGGCGTTCGCGCGCGAACAGGTTGTCGGTGACGGTCGCCCTCGCGATCGCGTGCTGGTTCTCGAACAGCAACCCGGCATGCTCGAAGGCTCGCTTCTTGCTGGTGGCGTCCACATTCACCAGCACATTGCTGGGCGGCAGGATGGCGGCAAGACGGTTCATCGGGTCACGACAGCGGCTCCAGGCCAGGCGGCCCGAGGCGATGTCATCAGCTTCCAAGGGACCGAATTATAGGAATCGGGTGGCATCGTGCGGGGTGCAAGGGGCAATCGCTGCAAGATTGTGCACAGGCTGCTGCGACGCAGCAACACATCGGCATCCCCCGATCGAGGGGCGGCGATGCGGCGCTCCAGGCGCGGGCACGAAAAAGCGGCCCGAAGGCCGCTCTCCCGGAAGGCCCGGCATCGGGTGGGCGTCACTGCGGCGCCGCGTCGATCCGCTTGGGCGAGTGATGGTGGTGATCCTGCAGCATTTCCTTGTGTCGGCACACCTGGCGATCGAGCTTGTCCATCAACTGGTCGATCGCGGCATACAGGTCTTCATGGGCATTCTCGACAAAGATGTCCTTGCCCTTCACGCGCAGCGTGACCTCGGCCTTCTGGCGTCGTTCCTTTTCCTTGAGTTTCTCGACCGACAGCAGCACGTTGATATCCACGACCTGATCGAAATGACGCGTGACACGGTCCAGCTTTGTGAGCACGTACTCACGCAACGCGGGCGTAACTTCAAGGTGATGGCCGCTGATCGTCAAGTTCATAGATCCTCCTTTGCAGGGGTTGGGGGCGGATTCGACAACGCAAACCCTAGCGTCGCGGGGGCTTCGGCGCAAGGCCGGGGCAGGTTCAGTGTGCTCGCGAATGCGGGATGTGACAAGCACGGGACACAGCACGGGACACCGCACAGGGCATTGCCCGAAGCGCCTTGCCGGCGACCCTGCCCGACGCCGCTGCGTCGGGCCTTCGCGGTGGTCAGCCCGCGCCCGGCCCGGTGCGATAATCCACCGGTTGCGATCTCTGGGACCATCTTGGACAGCTCTCACCCTCGTTGACCGTCCCCTCCAGCGCCGGGCGGGGGTGAGACGGTCACGATCCGCCAACGCCACCCGCACTGCCGGCCACGAGCCGCGCGCGTGCTGGAGAGTTCGATGCTGAACGTGTTCACGCTGGCCAATGGCCGGCTGTTTCAGGAAGAGATCGGCAGTGCCGAGGCGCTGACCGGCGTCGAGCCGGTCTGGGTCGACATGGAAGCGCCCACGCCCGAGGAAAAAGGCTGGATCACCGGCCGCTTCGGCCTGACGATCCCCGACGACATCGTCGACGACGATCTGGAAGAATCGGCCCGCTTCTACGAGGAAGACAACGGCGAGCTGCACATCCGCTCCGACTTCCTGATCGACGACAACGAGGATCCGCGCAACGTGCGGGCAGCGTTCATCCTCCACAACAAGGTGCTGTTCTCGGTCCACAGCGAGGACCTGCCGGTGTTCCGGCTGCTGCGCCTGCGGGCACGGCGCATCCCGGCCCTGATCGAGGACGCCAAGGACGTGCTGCTCAAGCTGTACGACGCCGACGCGGAGTATTCGGCCGATGCACTCGAGAGCATCTACGACGCGCTCGAGGCGGTGAGCGCGAGCGTGCTCAAGCGCAACGTCAACGACGAGGCGGCAGGCGATGCGCTGGCCGCGATCGCGAAGGAGGAGGACCTGAACGGGCGCATCCGCCGCAACGTGATGGACACGCGGCGCGCGGTGAGCTTCATGATGCGCACCCGGATGCTCAATGCCGAGCAGTTCGAGGAGGCGCGGCAGATCCTGCGCGACATCGACTCGCTGGACAGCCACACGACCTTCCTTTTCGACAAGATCAACTTCCTGATGAATGCGACGGTCGGTTTCATCAACATCAACCAGAACCGGATCATCAAGATCTTCTCGGTCGCCAGCGTGGCGCTGCTGCCGCCGACACTGCTGGCAAGCATCTACGGCATGAACTTCAAGGTCATGCCCGAGCTGAACTGGGAACTCGGCTATCCGTTTGCGCTGGCGCTGATGGCGGCCAGCGTGATCGCGCCGTTCTGGTACTTCCGGCGCAAGGGCTGGCTCTAGTCAGGCATTGGCGCGGCGCCTGAGCCAGCGCATCAGCGCCCCGACGACGGGCAGCTTCTCGTACAGCTCCTCGGCCGCGTCCCAGTAGTCGCGGTGCAACTCGATGCGGCCGTCGCCGGCCAGGCGCAGATGCGAGCTGCCATGCACCGTCTGCAGTTCGCCGCCGAAGCGCCGGAAGCGGAACACGAAGTCCCAGGTCAGGAAGCACTGCTCGCCCTGGACGAGGATTTCGTGCACGACGAAGCGCGGCTCGGCCAGTGCCTCGAACATGTGGGCGAAGATCCGCTGCACCTGCGTCACGCCCTGTACATGGTTGAACGGGTCCTTGAACTGAGCATCGAGCGTGTAGAACGCCTCCAGCCGCGGCACGTCTGCGGGGGTGAGCCGTTCGAACAGCTCGACGATGCGCGCGATGCGCGGATCGGCGTGGCGCGGTGGCGAGGTCACAGGCCGGTCACCCGACGGACAGCCCGGAAGTACATGCTGTCTGGGAGATGCCGCAGGGCTTTCAGCCAGAGCGTGAAGCGCTTCGGGAAGTGGATCTCGAACCGGCCCGCCGCCCAGCCCTCGACGATCGCGAGGGCGGCCTGTTCGGGAGAGATCAACGCCGGCATCGTGAAGGCATTCTGCGCCGTCAGCGGCGTCTCGACGAAGCCGGGGTTGACCACCGACACACCGATGCCGAGCGGCGCCAGGTCGAGGTACAGCGTCTCGCCCAGGTTGATCAGCGCCGCCTTCGTCGGCCCGTAGGCCATCGAGTTGGGCAGCCCGCGGTAGCCGGCGACGCTCGAGACCAGGCTGAGGTGGCCGCTGCGTTGCGCCAGCAGTCGCGGCAGCACCGCAGCGATCAGGTGCAGCGCGCCGATCTGGTTCACCTGCACGTGGCGCAGCGCCTCGTCGAGGTCGAAGTCGGTCGCGCGCATCGCCTTGTAGTGCCCGGCGCAATAGAGCACCAGGTCGATCGACGCGCAGCGTTCGAAGGCCTGCGCCGCAGCGCCCGCCACCGCCGCGCGATCGGTCACGTCGAGCGGCAGGCCGATGCTGCCCGGGTGCGCGGCGACGAACTCGTCGAGAGCGCGCGCGCCGCGCGCAGAGACGACGACACGCGCCCCGCGCGCATGCAGCAGCGACGCCGTGGCCCGGCCGATGCCGGTCGAGGCGCCGACCAGCCAGACACTGCGGCCGCGCCAGTCGGCCAGGCGGGGATTGAGCGACATGCGCGGCCTACGGATGCTTGTAGAAGCTGAGCGTCACTTCACCCAGGCGCACGCCGAACTTGCTCATCACCGCCTTGTTCAGCATCACGCGCTCGTCCATCAGGTACATCCAGTCGTCGAACTGCACGTCGATCTCGCGCCCGTCCACCGGCAGGCGCAGCGTGTACGACCAGCGCAGCGCGTTTCCCGCGGCCTGGCCTTCGGCGGTGCCGACCACGTCATCGGCCTGGCCGGTGTAGCGGCCCGTGCCTTGCGCGTCGGGAAGCTTGCGGATCCGCCAGACGCGACGTTCGGTCTTGCCGTCGCTGTAGGTGAAGGCCTCGTCGAGCAAGCCCTCGTCGCCCTGCCAACTGCCCTTCATCTGCACGGTGAAGCGCTTGACGACCAAACCCTGGCGGTCGGTGAAGATGCCGTGGGCGGTGATGTCGCCGTTGAAATAGTCCCGCAGGTCGAGCACCGGCTTCTCGGCCGCGTAGTCGGCTGGCGTCGGCGAGGCGCAGGCGCCGATCAGCAGTGCCGCGCCGAAGGCGGCCAGGAGGGTGAGCCAGCGTCGATTCATGGATGAACTTCCTTGTCGCGGATCCAGGTGAAGTACAGCAGTGCGGCGGCGGCCAGCTTGAGCGCGCACGGCAGCAGGCAATAGGCGGCGGTCAGCGCGGCCAGCGCGGCCTCGTCGCGCACGCCGGGCGCGTAACCGAAGGCCTGCAGGGCCGGCAGCGCCAGGCCGGCGGCCAGCGCAAGGTTGAGCTTGGTGGCGAAGTTCCACCAGCCCATGTACGCGCCCTCGGCGCGCTGGGCATGGCCGGCACGCTGGATCACGCCGGTGAGCAGCGCGCTGGGCAATGTGAGGTCGGCACCGAGCGCAACGCCGCTGGCCAGGCAGACGGCGGTGAAGGCCGCCACTTCGCCCGCGCCGAGTCGGGTCGCCCAGCCGAAGGCGGCGATCGCCAGGCCCATCGCGATCAGCCATGTGCGTGCCAGACCCAGGTGCGCGACCAGCCGCACCCACAGCGGAATCGACAGCGCGCCGGCAGCGAAGTAGCTGGACAGGAACAGCGGCTCGAACGCCGGCGCCTGCAAGCGGTCGCGAATGAAGAACAGCACCAGCGTCGCCGGCACCGCACTCGCGATGCCGTTGCACAGGTAGATCGCCAGCAGGCGCCGGAACGGGCGGGTGGCCCAGGGCAGCGCGAGCGAGGCGGCGGCGGTCGGTTGTCGAGTGACCGCTGGCAGCGGTGCCCGCCACAGCACCAGCGCACCGGCCAGCAGCAGCGCCGTGAACACCAGCGTGGACGCGTTGAGCCCGGCCAGCGAGGGCAGCACGCTCGCCACCAGCACGCCCGCGAGCGAGAGCCCCTCGCGCCAGGCGACGACCTGCGCCCGCTGCGCCTCGTCGCCGCCGAGGCGCGCGCCCCAGGCCTGGTGGATCACGCTCACCGTGCTGAAACTGAGGTAGGTGACGGCCAGGCCGGCGCCGCACCACCACAGCAGCGCCGTCGTGCCTTGGACGGCGGGAAAGAACAGCGCCCTGAACCCCAGCGCGAGCACGGCCGCCGCCGCCGCGAGCGCGTGCCAGGCCCGCTGCGGCGAGGCGGCGAACAGCGCGTCGGCCCAGCGGCCGATCAGCGGATCGGCGACGGCGTCGAGCAGCCGGGTGCCCAGCAGCACCGCGCCCAGCAGCGCCAGCGGCATGCCATAGACGCTGGCATAGTGGTTGGGCAGCACGACGTAGAGCGGCAGCGCCACGAACGCCAGCGGCAGGCCGAGCCCGCCGTAGGACAGCCCGTCGCGCCAGCCTCCGTGCCAGGCGCGCGCGGGCAGCGCGGCGGCGATCACGCGCCCGGTCCGAGCAAGGCCAGCCGCAACTTCGGTTCGGACGTCTTCGGGGAGAGCCAGATGGCGAAGAAGGCACGCCCGAAGGCGGCATCGGGCAATTCGGCGTGCAGCCTGCCGTTGTGGAAGAAGCGCACGCCCTGGCCCGGCAGATGCAGGCCCGTCAGGCGTTCTCCCGGGGTGACGTCCGGCAAGGCCCGCGTCAATGCGGCCAGCCACTCGGCCCGCTGCTCGGCCGTGATCGGCGCGATGCGCTGCATTTCGTCGAGCGAACGCTCGGCGATCCGCCGGCCGGCGAGGGCGCGGGCGTACTCGATCTCGATCGCCAGCGCGCCCTGCGCGAAGGACTCGGCGCTGAACCCCGGGCTCACCCAAAGGCGAATGTCGCAGATGTGGAGCCCGAGGAAGACCATGCGGCCGGCGCCCTGCAGCCGCGCACCGGGCAACGCGACGGCGAGCTCGGGCAGCGGCGAGCGCATCGCCCAACCCGGCGCCGGTGAGGCTGCGAGCCCGGCCAGCCAGGCCAGCGCCGCGCGGCGCGACAGGCGTGACGACGCGGCCCTCACGACGCTCTGCACTGCAGCGTGAACTGCATGACGCTCGTGTTGCCGGTGGCGAAGGCGGCTTCGCAGTAGGCCAGATAGAACTCCCAGATGCGCATGAAGCGGCTGTCGAAGCCGAGCCGGCGCACCGGCCCCTCGACGCTCAGGAAGCGTTCGCGCCAGCGGTGCAGTGTCTCGGCGTAGTCGAGCCCGAAGTCGAGTTCGCTGACCACCTCGAGCCCGGCCTTCGCAGCCGCCTCGCGGAACGCTGCCGGGCTCGGCAGCAGGCCGCCGGGGAAGATGTACTGCTGGATGAAGTCGGTCGACTTGACGTAGCGGCCGAACAGGTCGTCGCGGATCGTGATGCTCTGGATGCAGGCCTTGCCGCCGGCCTTGAGGCTGCACTTGAGGGTTTCGAAGTAGCCGCCCCAGTACTCCCGCCCGACCGCCTCGAACATCTCGATCGACACGATCGCGTCGAACGGGCCTTCGGCATCGCCGACGCCGAGTTCGCGGTAGTCCTGCAAGCGCAGCGTCGCCCGATCGGCCAGCCCGGCGTCGCGCAGGCGCTGCTGCGCGTAGGCGAGCTGTTCGCCGGACAGCGTGACAGCGGTGACGTGGGCGCCGAAATCGCGCGCCGCGCATTCGGCCAGGCCACCCCAGCCGCAGCCGATCTCGAGCACGCGCTGGCCCGGCTGCACGCCGCACTCGGCCAGCGCCCGACGCACCTTGGCCCGCTGCGCGTGCGCCAGGTCGCCCGAACGATTGCCCTCGAACCAGGCGCTGGAGTAGCTCATCGTCTCGTCGAGCCATAGCCGGTAGAACTCGTTGCCCAGGTCGTAGTGGGCGTGGATGTTCTTGCGGCTTCCCTGGCGCGAGTTGCGGTTGAGCAGGTGCTTCGCGCGGTACAGCAGCGAGCCCCACCAGGTGCCGTAGACGACGCGCTCGAAGTGCTCGCGGTTGGCGACGAACAGCGTCAGCAGCGCCGTCAGGTCGGGCGACGACCAGTCGCCGGCAATGAAGCTCTCGGCGAGTCCGATATCGCCCGAGCGCAGCGCCGCGGAGCAGACCTTCCAGTTGCGCAGGCGCATCGCGGCGCGGGGCTCGCCATCACGGGCCGTGCCGAAGTGCGCCGTGCCGCCATCGGGCAGCTGCAGCACGAGCGAGCCGTGGCGCATTCGGCGCAGCAGGTGAAACACCGAACGTGCGGCAGCGGGTGCCGATGTGGGCAGGCTCAGGGGCAGGATGCGGGTCGTGGTCATGGCATCGAACTACGGCAACTGGCGGGTGATGAAGTGGGAAGGTGCTGGGGGCTTGCTGACGAACGGAACGCGCTTGACGAAGAGCCTCGCCGCCTGCCAATGGATGCGCACGATCACGCCGATCGTCATCAAGGGCATGCCGAAGAAGGCGCGCCGTGCGCTCGCCGCGCTGAACGGCTGCAGGTCTCCTGAGACGCTTGTTTGCAGCAGCGGGCCGGCGTCGTCGTCGTGGTCGATCCGCGCCACGGTGCGGCCTTGGCTCGCGCCCTGCGCAGCGGTGCGCATGAAGCGGAACCGGTAGCGGCCTTCCACGCGGCAGAACGGCGAGACGTGGAGCACCTTGCTCGCCTGCATCTCCTGCCCGTATCCCAGCTGCGTACCGCAGAGCAGGTAGCAATGGCGCTCGCCGAAGGTGTTGTTCACCTCGACCACGATTGCCGCCAGGCTGCCGTCGCGGCGGTGGCAATACCAGAAGCTCACCGGCTTGAAGACATAGCCCAGCACCCGCGGGTAGCAGTGCAACCAGACCTCGCCGGTCGCATCGGCAATGCCTTCGCGAGCCAGCAGTTCCTCGAGCCAGGCCAGGCTGTCGGCGCGGCCATCGCCATGGTCGCGGTCATGGAAGCCGATCAGGCCGAAGCGGTTGCGACGCAGCGGCGGATGCGCACGCTCGCGCAGGCTGCGCATCGGCAGCATCAGGAAGTAGGTGGGATATGCGAAGCGGTTGGGCGCCGGGCGCAGCCGCGCATGGCGCACGGTGCCGACGCCCAGCAGCGGCCGCGCCGCAACGTCCTGAGCGGCCGAGGCCCCGGGGCGCTCGCTCGCGTTCATGCCGCCTCCCGCGCATCAACGCCCGGAGCACGTGCCCACTGTGCCTTCAGCGCCGACGCCACCGCCAGGCCCGAGCTCAGCCCGTCCTCGTGAAACCCGTAGCGCGTCCACGCGCCGCAAAACCATGTCCGCGCCCGACCCTGCAGCGAAGGCACGCGGCGCTGCGCGGCAATGGCCGCCAGGTCGAATACCGGGTGGGCGTAGTCGAAGTCGCCCAGCACCGTCTCGGCCCGCGGCTCGACGAGCGGGTTGAGCGAGACGATCAGCGGCGTGGCGAAGGGCAGCGGCTGCAGCTTGTTCAGCAGGTAGTGCAGGCATACCGCCGCCTGTTCGCGCGAGCCCTCGGCCGCGCGCGCATAGTTCCATGCCGCCCAGGCGCGCCGGCGCTGCGGCAGTGCCGTGGTGTCGGTGTGCAGGACGGCACGGTTGCGGTGGTAGCCAATGGCGCCCAGCACGCTGCGTTCGTCATCGGTCGGATCGTCCAGCAGCGCCAGCGCCTGATCGCTGTGGCAGGCCAGCACCACCTCGTCGAAACGCTCGCTGCCGGCGTCGGTGCCTACCAGCACGCCGGCGCTGCCACCGCCAGCGAGGCCGGCCGGCGGCAGCCGGCGGATGCTTCGCACCGGCGTCGCCAGCCGCGCATCGGCGAGGCCGGCGACGATCTTCTCGACGTAGTTGCGCGCACCGCCGCGGACGGTGAACCAGCGCGGACGGTTGGCGACCTGGATCAACCCGTGGTTGTGGCAGAAGCGGATCATCGTCGCGATCGGGAAGCGCAGCATCTGCTCGGTCGGGCACGACCAGATGCAGCCGATCATCGGCAGGAAGTACCAGTCGCGGAACTCGCGCGAGAAGCGGTGCTCGGCCAGGAAGTCGCCGATCGGTTGCGCGAGGTCGTCGTCGGCGCGGCGTTCGGCGAGCGCGGTGCACAAGCGGTTGAACCGCAACAGGTCGCGCAGCATCCGCCAGAAGCGCGGTCGCAGCAGGTTGCCTCGTTGCGCGAACACGCCGTTCAGGTCTGACCCGCTCCACTCCAGCGGCGGTGAGCCCCCGGCAGCCGGCACCTGGACCGAAAAGGACATTTCGGACAGCGCCGTCTCGACCTGCAGCTCGCCGAACATGCGAATCAGGTTCGGATAGGTGCGTTCGTTGAAGACCAGGAAGCCGGTATCGACGCCGTGCGTCGCGCCGCCGAGCGTGACGTCGACCGTGTGGGTGTGACCGCCGAAATACGCGCCCGCCTCGAACAGCGTGACCCGCGCGTGGCGGGACAACTCACGCGCGACAGACAGCCCCGAGATGCCCGAACCGACGACGGCGATGCGACGCATCGGCTCAGCCTCCGACGCCCGGCGCGCCCGTGGCTGCCTGAGGCCGGTTCGGGGTTGGCGAGCGTCGAGGAACGCGGGCGCCGACCCGGGGGCGGATCGAGCGTGCCGCGAAGCGCCCCGGAGCGAACCAGGAGGGGAGGAGGGAGGAGGGAAGTCGCTCCGGGATCGCAGCCGGGACTTCCGCCCGGCTTCGCGGCAGCAAGGCGCTCGACTGACCGATCCGGGCCATGACCTAGGCGCCACCCAGAACGGCCAGGGCCAGGGCCGAGACCAACGCCACGGCGACCGTCGACACGGAACCGAGAACCGCCAGATCCCGCGCTTCGGCGAAAGCGGGCGCGGAGAGTTCCCGCGCGCGGATCACCCGACGCCGGGCGGCGACGCTTCGCAATGTGGAACAAAGGGAGTGGGTCATGGCTCAACGCGTCAGAAGATTAAGTGACTGAATGGTATCAAATATAACCGAACAGTACAAATAGCGCATGTTGCGGTCTTGTGGCGTCCATTCGCTGGCTTGGGTCCTTCGTGCTGCTCGCGATCGCCCAGCCCACCGACGGCGCGCTCAGTTCGCCTGGACAAAGAGAGGAGACATGTGTTGTAGTGGACAAAAGTAGAAGCTGAGCCCATAGTAGCGCCTTCTCGTCGTAGAGGCAATAGTTTGTCATGGACAAAAGTGAACTCATGGTTCCATCCAAGGTCGCCGCCGTCGGCGCTGCGGGCCCGCTCCAGTGAAGCCGCAGACCTTGTCGATCTCGGCCGCGGAACGCGAGACCGGGTTGAGCAGGGGCACCCTGCGGGTCTGGGAGCGACGCTACGGATTCCCGACCCCGGAACGCGACGCCCTGGGCGAGCGGGCCTATGCGATGGCGCAGATCGAGAAGCTGCGCATCGTCAAGCGCCTGATCGACGCCGGCCACCGCCCCGGCCAACTGGCCTCGATGTCGGTCGAGGATTTGCACCGGCTCAGCGCCGAAACGGTGCGCTCGCCCGACGAGCCGGCAGCCGACGCTGACTTGCGGTCGTTGCTGACATTGCTGCATGAGCACGATGTGGCGGGGCTGCGCGCGCAGCTCAGGCAGGCCCAGGTGCGGCTGGGGCTGAGCGCCTTCGTGACCGGTGTGATCGCCCCGCTCAACACGCTGGTCGGCGATGCCTGGATGCGCGGGCAGCTCGACATCTTCCAGGAGCACAGCTACACCGAGGCCGCGCACGCGGTGCTGCGTGCGGGCATCCATAGCCTGCCGGAAGCCGGCGCGCTGCAGCGGCCTCGGGTGCTGATGAGCACCCTTCCCGGCGAGCCTCACGGGCTCGGCCTGCTGATGGCCGAAGCGCTGTTCACGGCCGACGGCGCGCGCTGCTTCTCGCTCGGCGTGCAAACGCCGGTCTGGGATCTCGTGCTCGCGGCCGAGGCCTATCGCGCCGATCTGGTGGCGCTGAGCTTCACCGGTTGCATGAACCCGAACCAGGTGGTCGAGGGGCTGGCCGAACTGCGCGCCAAGTTGCCGACCACGGTCGAGCTGTGGGCGGGTGGGTCGGCGCCGGTATTGCGGCGACGTCCGGTGCCTGGCGTGAGGGCGCTGAACGCGATCGGCGAGCTGCCCGACGCGGTGCGCCGCTGGCGCGCCGCGCTCGACTGAACGCCGCAGCGCCGATGCTTCGGCGCCGACCGAAGGGTCGCGCCCGGCAACTTCAATGCGTCGCGCCGCGCCTCCTTGGCCGACGGGCTCCGCACCCTGCCTGCCGACAGGGTGCAGCTACAGCCGTCGGTGCGCGAGTGCGGGCAGTTGGCGGCGTACCGCGTCGATGCGCGAACGGTCGAGCTCGGCCGTCACCACGCCCTCGCCGCCGGGCAGGCAGGCAAGCACCTCGCCCCATGGGTCGATCACCATGCTGTGGCCCCAGGTCCGGCGGCCGTTCTCGTGCAGGCCGCCCTGCGCCGGCGCGATGACATAGGTCTGGTTCTCCACCGCGCGGGCGCGCAGCAACAGCTCCCAGTGCGCCTGGCCCGTGGTGTAGGTGAAGGCCGACGGCACGGCGATCAGGTCGCATGGTGCGGCTGCACCGAGCGCGCGGTACAGCTCGGGAAAGCGCAGGTCGTAGCAGATGCTCAGGCCGAGGCGCCACCGTGCAGGGGCATCGCCCGGGGTCGCGGCGTCGCCGCCGGCTGGCACATCGCTCGCCTTCGGCGCGATGTCGAGCGCCACCACGTCACTGCCGGCCTCGAGCACGCGGGACTCGTCGTAGCGCTCGCTGCCGTTGTCGAAGCCGAACAGGTGCATCTTGTCGTAGCGCGCGGCCAGGGCGCCCCCGGGACCATAGACGCAGCATGCGTTGAGCACGTGCTCGGCGTCGCCGGCGATGCGCATCGGCAGCGTGCCGCCGATGATCCACAGCGCATGGTCGCGCGCCGCCATCGACAGCATGCGCTGGATCGGGCCGTCGCCTGGGTGCTCGGCGATGCCAAGCTTGTCGCGGTCGCTGTGCCCGAGCAGGCAGAAGTATTCGGGCAGCGCCACCAGCTGCGAGCCCTCGGCGGCGGCCCGCGCGATCAACCGGCGCGCGGCGTCGAGGTTGCGCGCGACGTCGGGCGTGGAGACCATCTGCAATGCGGCGATCTTCATGCGAAGCATTCCAGGAGGTTGCTCAAGGCGTTGGCGACGATGCGCCGGAGGCCGCCGCCGGCGGCGGCCCGATGTAGGGTACAGCCTGTCCGGGCTCGCGCACCACCGGCTCGACTTGCGGGTCGGCCCACGGCCCCGTGACGTGGAACTCGCGGGTGCTCGCCTGGATCAGCGGTTCGCGCAGGAACCACTGGGCGAGGAAGGTGCCGAGGCCGATCACCGGGTTGATCACCGCGTAGGCCAGCGACGCCGCGCCGACGCCGATCTCGGGCACCACCACCACGCGCAGGTCCTGCGTCTCCTGGGCGATGTCGGCGCTGCCCTCCATCAGCACGGCGGCCTGTACGCCGCGCATCAGCAGGTTGTTCGTCCGGGCCACGCCGCGCACGATCGTGACGTCGCCGGTGACGCTGTCGAACACGAAGCCCTCCTGGAAGAGGTCGCGGAAGTCGCCCGCCAGGCGGCGCGCCAGCGACTGCATGCTGAGCACCCCGAGCAGCCTCGCGGCGCCCGGCTGCACCTGTAGGAACTGGCCTTGCTCGATGGCCACGTTGACCTGGCCGCTCAGGCTGGGGAAGTCGAGTGCGAGCGGTGAGCCCAGCCAGGCCACCTGCCCCTTGAGGCGGCCCTTGCCGCCGCGGATGGCATCGGCGGTGCCCAGGCGCCGCAGCAGCGCGCCGCTGTCGGCGATGTCGAGTTCGAACTGGAAGTCCGCCCGCCGGCCCGCTGCGCCGGCCCGCGGAACCGCGGCTTCGGCGGTCGCCGCCCAGCGGCCCGTGGCGCTGAGTCGCGCCTCGGGCACGTTCAGGCTCAGGCGCGTCAGCTCCCACTCGCGTTGCGGGGCAAGGCGGTTCACGGCCTGGATCTCGATCCGTCCCAGCCGCCGCCCGCGCAGCTCGAGATCGTCGACCACGATGTCGAGCGCGGGCACGCTGGCCGGTTGCCGGTCGAGCAGGCTCGTCACCCCTTCGGCGTCGCTCTTGGGCAGGTTCAGGCGCGCCAGCCGAGCATGCACACGGCCGGCCTGGGCGCCCCCGCCGCCGGGGCCGGGCGGGCGGTATTCCACGCGACCCTCGAGCTGGTCGGCGTCGATGTCGGCGCGCCACTGGCCTTCGAGCTGCGACAGCCCGGCGGACACGCGGCTGAGGCTGCGCCCGGCGACGGCAAGATCCTGCACCTTCAGGCTGATCTGTGTCGGCGCGTAGCCGCCCTGCGCGACGGCGGCATCACCACCGGCGCCCTGCAGCATGCCCGGGCCGAACAGGCGCTGGGAGGCGGCGTCCCACGCGTCGAGGTCCAGCCTCTCCAGGCTGACGGCAGCCGCCACGCCGCTGGCCGGTGTGGGCGCGGGTTCGAAGACACCGATCCCGCCCCGCAGCACGCGCGGCGCATCGCCGGCCTGGTCGCGCAGATAGTGCACCCGCAGGACCGAACCGAGCTCGATCTGCAGCGAGTCGAGCATCGCTCCTGGCGCGCCGGGGGCGAGCGCGGTCCGGTAGTGCAGCGGCAGCGCCGCCTCGGCGGCCTTTTGCAGCGGCGCCGGCAGGTCCGAGACCAGGCCGACCAGGTCGCTCGACACTTCGATTTCGGGTACGGCGTGCCCCATGACGAGTGACAGCCGATACGCCGCCCGGCCGCTGAGCGCTCCGGCCAGGCGCGCCAGCGGGCCCAGCTCGGGCGCGCGGCGCAGCGCATCGGCAGTGACGCTGCCTTGGGCGTTGAAGCGCAGCGAGCCGTCGGCCTGGGTGCCGCCGTCGAACGGCCGCTTCGCCGCCCAGCACGCGTGCGCTGGCGCCGACAACGGCCACGCTCCGGTGCGTGAACTCGACCCGGCCCCGCGCCTCCGCGAGCAGCGGCAGCTCGCGCCGGATGCGCAGGTCGCTGCCCGCGAGCTGAAGGCTGCCGTTCACGCCGCTCCGGCCCGGCTCGCGCAGCGGCAGCGTCAGCGCAAGCTTCAGATCGCCATCGCCGCTGGCGGTGATCTCGCGCAGCGCGCCATGGAGCCAGTGGCCGACCGGCGTGGTGTCGACGAAGCGCAGCATGTCGGCCACCGGCCCGCGGGCCTGCATTTCCAGCGTCAGCACCGGCTGGTCGGCGGGCTTGCGCAAAGCGCCGCGCAGCGTGCTGAGCTCGACGCCGTAGATCTGCGCCCGCGCCTCGCGAAACTCGAGCTCTCCGCGGTCGACGATGAGTTCGCCGCTGAGCTGCGTCATCGGCGGCCATGGCGACTCGACGGGCGCTTCGCCGGTGCGCGCGGCCTCCGGGGGCGCTCCAGGCATGTAGGCCAGCGTCAGGTCGTCGGCCTGGAGGGCGATGCGGAATTCGCCCGGGGTTCCGGCAGGGAACGGAAAGTCCCGCAGGTCGCCGGCGATCCGCAGCTGGGCGCGCTTGACCGTGCCGCCTTGCACCGCCTGCTGCACGTAGCGCCGCGTGGCCTCCGGCAGCCCGAGCGGCAGGTAGCGCGCGGCGCGCGCCGCGACGCCGCGAGTGAGCGTGGCGTCGAGTTCCAGCGTGCCCGGAAAGCGTTCACCTCGTTCCCGGCCCGTTGCTGCGCCAGTTGGCTGCCCCGAGCTCACTGCGTTCGCTGCCCCCGAGGGGCGCTGCCCGCCTCGGGGCGGCCCGGCGGCGGGCTCCGGCGGCTCCTCCAGGCCCGCCGAGCTCGCCGTCCGCGGTGCACGACGTGCCGCCGGACGCGTCGCGGCGGCAGTCTTCCAGGTCGCGTTCAGCGCCACTTGCGCATCCGCGTTGGTCAGCCGTGCGTCGACGAGCTGCACCTGGATCGCCGCATCGGCGCCGACGCGCGCGTCGATGCGCCAGCGCAGTCGACCCTTGAGTTCGTCGAGCGGCACGACCGGCTCGGCGAAGACGCCGGGCAGCTCGAGCGTGCCGTCGTTCATCGCGAGCGTCGCCTCGCCGCCCTTCTCGGTGGCGCTCAGGTCGATCGACACGTTGCGCAGCCCCGGCCGCCCGACGGCGTTGCCTGCGGGCGCTGGCAGGGCGTCGAGCGAGAGGCCGCTCAGCCGGGCGTCGATGCGATACTGGCTCGGCGCATCGATCGGTCCGGCCCAGGCGGCCCGAACGTCGTTCGCGATGCCCTGCGGCCTGGCCTCGGCGAGCAGCGTGCGCACGGCTTCGCCCAGCGGAAGGCGCTCGGCGGTGTGCGCGATCACCGCCAGGTCGAGCCGGCCGGCGCTGAGCTCGCCGCCGCTCACGGCGCCGTCGGCGCCGCGCGTCCACGCGAGCGCCAGATCGCCCGCAGGCCAGCGCACGCCGTCGCCGGTGAGAAATTCGAACTTCCGCAGCGACACGCTGCCGCCGTTGGCGCGGCGGACGCCCGTCAGCCGCCCCTGGAGCTGCTCGACCACCAGCGGTTCGAGCGTGGCGCCCAGCCGCAAGGCGACCGCGCGCAGCGCCATATCGAGCGTGATGGCCTGGGCGACGCCCTCGCGCAACTCGATCCAGGCCCGCGCCGCGCCAACGCCCTGGCTCAGCTCGAACGGCAGATCCAGGTACTGGCGCAACTGGCTCGCGTCGGCGCGCGGTGCGTCGGCGAAGGCGTCGCCCGACCAGCGCCGCCAGTCGCCGCCACGGGCCAGCAGGGGCTGCGTGAATTCGCCGCGCAGGCTGAAGCGCTCACCCCAGGCGGGCGGAGGCGTCGCGTCGAGCCGGATCGAATGGCGGCGCAGCGTATTGCGCACCACCAGGTCGACCCCGGTCAGCGCCAGCGGCGGGGCGCCGCGCTGTTCGTCGGTCCAGCGCAGCGACCCACCGCGGATGACGAACTCGCGCTGGCGGAAGAACCAGTCGGCGGCAGCGGGTTCGCTGTCGGCCGTCGGGGCGCTGAAGTCGATCCCGGCAACGAACACTCGCCCCGCCGGATCGCGCCGCGCCTCGAGCTGCGCGCCGTCGATCAGCAGTTGCGCCAGGCGCAGCTCGAAGCTGCTCGCCGAGGCGAGCATCGAGCGCGCCGAGATCGACGCCATGACGCGCGGCAAGTGCAGCGCCGGCCGCCGCTCGGCGTCGAGCAGCGTCACCTCGCGCAACTCGACCGAGGGCACCCAGCCACTCGATCGCACTTCGATGCTGCCGATCCGCACCGGTACCCCGAGCGCGCGGCTGGTCTCGGTCTCGATCAGCGGACGCCATCGGTCGATGTGCGGCAGAATGACCCAATGCAAGCCCAGCCACGCCAGCAGCATCAGGCCGAAGAGCACCAGCGTGAGCCCGGCGAGGGCGCGCGCCAGCGCTGCCCCGGTGCGCCATAGGCGCGACGTGGGCACGGGGGCGGTGATGGGCGCGATGTTCGACATTGAAGACCGGGGATGCCGGCGAAGCCGGGGCGGTGCCCCCGATCCGTCGGGCGGGTTCGGGCCGTGGTGCTCCGGAAGACTGGATCAGCCTTCCCCCATGACGCGCCGCGGATCAATCTAGCACGTCGCCGCCGCATGATCCCGCCGACGCTTCAGACCGATCGCCCGACCGCCCGCGCCGACCACAGCCGCTTCGTGCAGCGCATCCGGCGCCGCTACGCCGACGATCTCTCGCGGCTGCCGGCCGGCCTGCCCGACCTTGCGTCCATCCTGGCGCTGATCGAGGCGCTGCAATCGGGCGGCCGCCCGCTGCCGCAGGCGATGCGGGTCGCGCGCCACCTCGTGCTCGAACGCCTCGCGGTGCTCGACGTGGAACATGGCGCGGCGTTGCCCGACATCACCGGCGCGATGACGGCGCTGGCCGAGGCGACGCTCGACCTCGCGCTTGCGCATGCGCGGGCCGAGCTCGACCGCCGCTACGGCGCGCCGCTCAACGACGCCGGCGAGCGCATCGAATTCTGGGTCGTCGGCATGGGCAAGCTCGGCGCGCGCGAGCTCAACGTCTCGTCCGACATCGACCTCGTCTATGTGTACGAGGAAGACGGCCAGACCGCGGGGCCGCAGCGGGTGAGCGCGCACGAATACTTCGCACAGCTCGCGCGCAGCCTGTACACGCTGATCGGCGAGAGCACCGACGACGGCAACGTGTTCCGGGTCGATCTGGCGCTGCGGCCGAACGGCAACTCGGGCCCGCCGGCGGTCAGCCTGGCAATGCTGGAAGAGTATTTCATGGTGCAGGGCCGCGAATGGGAGCGCTTCGCCTGGCTCAAGAGCCGCGTCGTCGCGCCGCGCGACAGCGTTGCGCGCGGACGCGCACTGGCGCTGCGCAGCACCGTGACCTCGTTCGTTTACCGCCGCTATCTCGATTACGGTGTGTTCGAGGGCCTGCGCCAGTTGCACCGCAAGGTGCGCGACGAGGCGCAGCGCCGCGCCGCCGGCCGCCCGGAGCGGGCCAACGACGTGAAGCTCTCGCGCGGCGGGATCCGCGAGATCGAGTTCATCGTGCAACTGCTGCTGGTCGTTCGCGGTGGGCAGTTCCCCGAGATCCGCACCCGCTCGACGCTCAGGGCATTGGACAAGCTCGCCGCGGGGGGGCTGATGAAGCCGGCAAGCACCGCGCGGCTGGCCGAGGCCTACACGTTCCTGCGCCGCGTCGAACACCGCATCCAGTACCTCGACGACCAGCAGACGCACTTGCTGCCGGCCGCCGACGCCGACCTGGCCTGGATGGCGGGCAGCCTGGGCCTGGCCTGCGACGCCACTGCCTGCGAGCTGCTCGACCGGCTGGGCGAGACACGCGAGTTCGTCGCCACCGAGTTCGACGCGCTGCTGCACGATGGCCGCGCGCCGTCGCCGGGGGCCGATGGCGAGGGCGGCAAGGGCTGCCGTGGCTGCGCAGGGGCCGCCTTGCCGGTGGACAGCGAGAGCTTCCTCGCCCAATTGCCGTCGGCCATGGGCGAACGGGTGCGGGCGTGGTGCGAGCAGCCGAGGATCCAGCTCCTGCGGGACGAGAGCAAGCTGCGCCTGGCGCGCCTCGTCCACGGCGCCGCCCGGGCGGCGGACGAAAGCGCGTGCACGATGGACGCGGCCTTGCGCTTCATCGACTGGCTCGAGCCGCTGCTGCGCCGGGAGAGTTACCTGGCGTTGCTGGCCGAGCGGCCGGAGGTGCTGCGCCGGCTGTTGCGCCTGCTGGGCCTGGCGCGCTGGCCGATGCGCTACCTGATGCGCCACCCGGGCGTGATCGACGAACTGGCCGACGAGCGGCTGCTGCACGGCCGCTTCGACGGTGCGGATTACATTCGCGACCTCGAGGCGCGCCACGACGCCTGGGAGCGGTCAGGCGAGGCCGACGAGGAGCTGCTGCTCGACACCCTGCGCCACGCCCACCACGCCGAGGTCTTTCGCACGCTGGTACGCGACGTCGAGGGCCACATCACGGTCGAGCAGGTCGCCGACGACCTGTCGGCGCTTGCCGACGCGACGCTGCACTGCGCGATCGCGTGGGCCTGGAAGCACCTGAAGCAGGCCCATCGGCCGCGGCCCGAGTTCGGCGTCATCGCGTACGGCAAGCTCGGCGGCAAGGAGCTCGGCTACGGCAGCGACCTCGACCTGGTGTTCGTGTACGACGACGCCGACGAGCCCGACGCGGACCGGGCGGCCGAGGTCTACGGCGCCTTCGTCCGCAAGCTGATCCCCTGGCTCACGCTGCGCACCGAGGCCGGCGAACTGTTCGACATCGACACCGCGCTGCGCCCGAACGGCAACTCCGGGCTGCTGGTCACGTCGATGAACTCGTTCGAGCGTTACCAGCACGGGCGTGGCAGCAACACCGCGTGGACCTGGGAACACCAGGCGCTGACGCGGGCGCGCTTCTGTGCCGGACCGGATGGCCTCGGCCAGCGTTTCGACGCCGTGCGCCGCGCCGTGCTCAGCGCGCCGCGCGACCCCGAGGCGCTGCGCACCGAAGTGCAGGCGATGCGCGAGAAGGTGCGCGCGGCGCGCCCGGTGCGCGCCGGGCTGTTTGACGTCAAGCACAGCGCCGGCGGCATGATGGATGCCGAATTCGCGGTGCAGTACCTGGTGCTCACCGAGAGCGCGGCGCACCCCGAGTTGCTGGCCAACGCGGGCAACATCGCGCTGCTGCAGCGTGCCGAAGCCTGTGGCCTGTTGCCGACGGGCGTCGGCGCGGCCGCGGCCGATGCCTACCGCGAGCTGCGTCGGGCACAGCACCGGGCGCGCCTGGACGAGCAGCCGACCCAGCTCCCGCCGGAGGCGATGGCGGCGCAGCGCGATGCCGTGCTGGCGCTGTGGCATGCGGTGTTCGGGTCGGGCACGTGACCTTGCCCTGGTGGCGCCGGCCAGGCTGGGCCTGGTGCGCCGTGGCCCTGTTGCTGGCGCTCGGCAGCGCGCTGGCGCAAGGCTGGGCGAGCGCGACGATCGACTGGCAACCCGCCCTGTGGCGGCGCGAGCCGTGGCGCGCCCTCAGCGCCGCGTTCGTCCACTACAGCATGCTGCACCTGGCCGGCAACGCTGCCGGCCTTGCGCTCGTCGCGGCGCTCGGAGCCGCCGCCCGCGCGCCAGGGCGGGTGGCGCTGGCCTGGCTCATGGCTTGGCCGCTGACGCAAGTCGGCCTGCTGTGGCAGCCCGAACTCGCGCACTACGGCGGCCTCTCCGGCGTGGTGCATGCGGGCGTCGCCATCGTCTGCGTGTATCTCATCGTCGCCGGCCGTCGCTTCGTGGGCGGAGGGATCCTCGCCGGCCTGCTGGCCAAGGTGCTGAGCGAATCGCCCTGGGGCGCGCCGCTGCGCCATCCGCCAGGCTGGGACATTGCCATCGCGCCGGCGGCGCACGCCTGCGGGCTGGTGGCCGGGTTGGCCTGCGCCGCCTTCGTCGAGGCCGTGGCGTGGCTGCGGCGCAGGCCGGAGAACGCCGGTGCGTGAAGGAAGCGCCGGCATGACGCCCGCCCCGCGCGCTGCGCTCGCACGGCCGACCGGCTTGCAACCGGCGGAAAGCCGCGAGCGCGCAGGCTGGCCGCGCCGCGCAGGCCGCGCCGAGCCGGCCCGAGAAGCGACCGGCGCCCACGGACTCGGCGCGCCATGAGGGAGTTTCCGCATGCGCTCAAGATCGCCACCGTCTGGCTCGTGCTCGGCCTGCTGCTGTTCCTCGGCCTGCAGGCCTGGCAGGCTCGAGAGCAGCGGATGCAGTTCTCCACCGGCGCCGGCGGCGTGATCGAGATCCGCCGCGCCGCGGACGGCCACTACCATTGGCCGGGGCGCGTCAACGGCGTGGCGGCGGAGTTCCTGATCGACACAGGGGCCACGTCGACGGCGCTGCCGTTGGCATTGGCCGAGCGCGCCGGCCTGAAGGCCGAGGGCCGCGTCACGTCGTCGACAGCCGCGGGCCAGGTTCAGGGTGCGCTGTCGCGCGCCGACATCGATCTCGACGGAGGCGTCCGCGCGCAACGGCTGCGCGTGACCGTGCTGCCGGGACTCGCTTCGCCGCTGCTCGGCATGGACGTGCTGTCGCGGCTGCATCTGACCCAGAACGACGGCGTGTTGCGCTTGCAGCCGCGCCCGGCAGGCTCCTGAACCGGCCGCCCGTGCGATGACCGCCACCCACTGCGCGAAGCCGCTTCGCAGGACGGCGCCCAGTGATCGACCGGGCCGGCTGCGTGGCGGGCTGCTCGGCATGGCCCTCGCGCTCCACCTGGGGGCGGCGAGCGCGCAACAGCCCGCCGCATCGGTCGCCTGCCCGCCGCAGGCGCAGCCGGTGTCGGCCGGACAGGCGCAGGTCGGCATGCAGGATGCCCGCGACCATGGGTTCCTGTGGCGCATCACGCGGGAGGGCCGCGTCTCCTACCTCTATGGCACCGTGCATGTTGCGCGGCCGCAGTGGATGTTCCCCGGCCCGCAGACAGCGCGGGCCCTGGCGGCCAGCGACATGCTCGCGCTCGAGCTCGACATGCTCGACTCCGACATACAGCGCCGCCTGGCGGCCGGCATGGCGACGGACCTTGAGCGGGTGCCCGACGCGCTGGCGCTGCGTCTGCGCACGCAATGGCAGGCCGCCTGCCTGCCGTTGGAGGCCTTGGCCCAACTGGCCCCCACGATGCAGCTGGCGGCGCTGACGACGCTGGCGGCGCGCTGGGACGGGCTCGATCCGGCCTATGCCGTCGATTCGTTCCTCGCAGCCTATGCACGTGCCGCTGGCAAGAGCGTGGTGTCGCTCGAAACGCCCGAGCTGCAACTGGCCTTGCTCAGGGGCGACCCGCAGACGGCACCGGAGCGGCTCGAACAGGGCTTGGCCCAGCTCGAACGCGGCCAGGTTCGGCCGATGCTGGTGCGCATCTCGCAGGTCTGGGCCGACGGGCGCGACGACGAGCTCTCGCGCTACGCACAGTGGTGCGACTGCGCCGAAACCGATGCCGACCGTGCCGCGCTGAAGCGCCTTCTCGACGAGCGCAACCCGCCGCTCGCCGAACGCATCGACGCGCTGCACGCGGCCGGGCGGCGCGTGTTCGCTGCGATCGGCGCGTTGCACATGGTCGGCACTGTCGGCTTGCCCGCGCTGCTGGCGCAGCGCGGCTTCAAGGTGCAGCGCGTGAGCTTCGAGCCCTGACGGCCGGGTGTGAGGTGTCAAGGCGCCGTCGCGAGGTTCGCCGTGGCACGCACCGCGGCGGGCGCGCGGTCTCAGGCCGGAAGTCGGAGTTCGACGCTCACATCGACCGCCCCCACGGTCACCGTGGCGCTGGTGGCGCCATGGTCGTCGCTGCTGCAGCCGACTTCGTAGTCACCCGGCTGCGGTGCGGTCAACGCGAAGCTGCCGTTGCCGCTGGTCAGCTCGGCGATGTCGGGCAGCGCCACCGGCCCCTTGAGGAAATAGACCCGCGCCTGCCCGACCGGCCGGCCGCTGGCGTCGCGCACGACGCCAGCGATCGAGCGTGGGGGCAGGGCCATGTCGCGACTGGCACGCAAGGCGTGGGTTTTCGCTCTCCGACGGCGCCTAGGCCTTCCAGGCGACCATGTTGTTGTACACCGCCGTCACGATGCGCGTGCCGGAGTTCGTCGTCGCGCCGCCGTAGGCGTGGATCGCGACGGCGTAGCGCCCGCCGTTGATGATCCGGTAGACGGCGCTGCCGCTCTGGCCGCCGAAGGTGTCGATGTCGTAGTAGACCTTGCGGCTGTTGACCGACGCGATCTTGCGCGCGTCGTACCACTGCGTGCCGGCCGGCTTGTCGCCGGGGTAGCCCGAGATGTTGCCGACCGACGCCTTGAGATCCGCGTCGGAGTACACGCCGAAACCGAACCAGCCCGTCGTGTTGCCCAGGTTGGTCGGCAGGATGATCGCGCCGTAGTCGAAGTTCTCGTCGCCGCTGCCGGTCCAGCCGGTGACGGAGCGGAAGTTCGAGCTCGTCACCGACCCGTAGGGCAACGAGGCCCCGTTGCGGCCCGGCATGACCTGGACGCGCTTGACCCAGCCATCGCGCCCCGCCACCCCGCTGTTCTTGATGTAGACCACATGCCCGGCCGTCATCAGCGTGTGCGGGCCGATGAACCAGGCGGTGCCGATCCATTGCGAGTTGTCGGCCGCGGTGATCAGCAGCGAGGCGTGGACGCGCCACGGGTAGATCGAGGTGGTCGTGATGCGGACGCGGTTGTCGGGCCCGTGCACGGTCTCGGCCGCCGGTGGCGGGGGGCCGAATGACGCCTCGGCGATGTCGCGCAGCGCGGTCGTCTCGGGGGCGACGAAGCGCTCGCCAACGGCGGCGGATTCCTTTGGCAGCTTGAAGCCGGCGATGCCTTCGGAGCCATCGGCATTGGGCTTGAGCGTCTTGGGTTCGATGCCTTCGGCCGGCGGCTTGGAGACGGCCTTCTTGATCACGACCGCCGCGGCTTCGTCTGGCTGGTTCGACTCCGACTTGTGCAGGTTGATCTTGACAATCCTCGTGGTGGCCATGGCGAACACTCCGTCTTGAAAGATGCGGTCGATCATGGATAGGGCACTTGGAGCCGCGGTGTCCGATCGACCCTGCAGAACACCTGCCCGCAATCTATCCGCCTGCCGCGCGTGTGCAATCCTGCGCTCTAGGGGGCTGTCCGCCGGGGGCGGCCTTGCCGCAGGCATGGGGTGAATTGGCGCAGCGAGTTCTTGAATGCACAATGGCCTGAGGTGCCCAGGCGCACCGATCCCCTCGACAAGGAGACACCATGGTCGACCCAAGCAGTTTCGCCAAACTCGTGCCCGGCTTCGATTTCCTGGAGGGGCTGGTCAAGAACGCTGGCGCCGCGATGCCCGGCATCGGCCAGTGGGTCGCGCCGACGCTGAACCCGGAGGAACTCGAAAAGCGCATCCAGGAACTGCGCACCGTTCAGTTCTGGCTGGAGCAGAACGCGCGCATGCTCGGCGCCACGATCCAGGCACTCGAGGTGCAGCGCATGACGCTGTCGACACTGAAGACGATGAACGTGCAGATGAGCGACCTGCGCGACTCGCTGCTGATCCCGATGCCCGCGCCCGCAGCGGCGCCGGCAACGGCGCCCGAGGCGGCGAGCCAGGCCGCGGCGGCCGCCGCCCCGCCCCCGCCGGCAGAGCCAGCCGCTGCGACGGCGCCAAAGGCGGCGCTTCCGCCGGGCGTCGACCCGCTGCAGTGGTGGGGCGCGCTGACCCAGCAGTTCACCGAGTTGGCCGCGGCCGCATTGAAGGAAGGCGCCAGCGGGGCAGCCAAGAATCTCACCGGCGCCGTGCCCGAGCTGGCAGGCGAGGGCGGTGCAACGGCCGCGCGCAAGTCGGCTTCGCGCCGGCCTGCCAAGGCGCGCCGGCCGGCGCCGCGCAAGCGCGCCGATCCGACCGCCTGAGCGCGCTCAGCGCCAGCGCCGACGCCGGCGGCCGCCTCGATGAACCTGTTCCACCACGGGCACGCCACGCATCCTGACTGGCGCATGGCGCTGGCGCTCGCAGCGGCGCAGATCCAGGGACAGCAGCATGCGGCCGGCGCGGCCGAGCCGACGCTCGGCTGGGTCTATCTCACCGATCATCATGCGGCGCATGCCGGCGCGCTGCTGGCCGAGCTGGGTCGCCGCTGGCCCGGGGTGGGCTGGGTCGGTGCAGTCGGCCTGGGCATTGCCGCCGCCGGCGTCGAATACTTCGACGAGCCGGCGCTCGCACTGATGCTGTGCAGCCTGCCGCGCGAGCAGTTCCGTGTCTTCTCCGGCATGCGACCGCTCCGCTCGTTCGCGGCGCAGACGGCGCAGGTCCATGCCGACCCCTCCAGCGCCGACCTGCCCAGCCTGATCGCGGAGATGAGCGATCGCACTGCCACCGGCTATCTGTTCGGCGGCCTCGCTTCGGCGCGCGGCGGTGCCGGCCCTGCGCTGCACATCGCCGACGGCGTTTTCGAGGGCGGCCTGTCGGGTGTCGCATTCGGGCCGGCGGTGGCCCTCGTTTCGCGCGTGACGCAGGGTTGCCAGCCGGTCGGCCCGGTGCGCCAGGTGACCCAGGCCGAGCGCAACCTCGTGTTGCGGCTCGATGGCGAGCCCGCCCTCGACATGCTGCTGCGCGATCTGCGGCTCGAAGGTGCGGCCCCGCGCAGCGCCATGGCGCGCCTGCGCGAGACGCTGGTCGGCTTGAGCGACGGCAGCGACGACATGCCGGCGCGGCCGGGCCAGTTCGGCGCCGATGCGCGGGTGCGGCATCTGGTGGGCCTGGACCCGCCGCGGCGCGGCGTGGCCGTCGGCGATGCGGTCGAGCCTGGCATGAGGCTCGCGTTCTGCGTTCGCAACGCGCAAGCCGCGCGGCGCGACCTGGTGCGCGTGTGCGCCGAGATCCGCGAAGAGCTCGAAGCGGAGGCGCTGCCAATGGAGACCGCATGGGCGCCGCCGCACATCGATGCCGGGCGGCCGGTGGTCCCGGCGCGACGGATCGCCGGTGCGGTCTATGTCAGTTGCTGCGGCCGGGGCGGGCCGCATTTCGGTGCCCCCTCGGCCGAACTGGCGATCGTGCGCCACGCGCTGGGCGAGGTGCCGCTGGTCGGCTTCTTCGCCGCCGGCGAAATCGCGCGGCGCCACCTCTACGGCTACACCGGCGTGCTGACCGTGTTCGTCAGCGGCGAATGACCAGCCTGCACGGCGAGCGGGTGCTGCTGCGCCCCTGGCGCGACGATGACCTCGCGCCTTTCGCCGCGATCAACGACGACCCCGAGGTGATGCGCCATCTCAGCGGGCGCCTGAGCCGCGCGGAAAGTGACGCGTTCGCGCGGAGCATCCGCGAGCACTTCGCGAGCCATGGCTTCGGGCTGTGGGCGCTCGAGGTGCCGGTCCTGGGCTTCGCCGGCTTTGTCGGGCTCGGCGCGCGCGTGTCGTTTGAATTGACGTTGCCGGGCATCGTGCCCCATCCGCATGAAATCGGCTGGCGTCTCGCGCGCGCCGCCTGGGGCCAGGGCTACGCAAGCGAAGGTGCGAGGCTGGCGCTTCAGCACGGCTTCGAGGCGCTCGGGTTGCCGCAGATCGTGTCGTTCACGGTACCGGCGAACCAGCCTTCTCAGGCCGTGATGCGGCGCATTGGCCTGACCCTGCGCGGCGAGTTCGACCACCCGCGCTTCCCTGAAGGTCACCGGCTGTGCCGGCACGTGCTGTATGCGGCCGACGCGTCGACATGGCGTGGGGCTTGCTGAGGCCCATGCCTCCCGGCGGGCTTGAATCGGGCCACCGGGCAGGGCAGCGTGCGGAGTGCGGCGATGCCGCGCTCAGCGCCGCCAGACCGTCACCTTCCAGTTGTCGATGCCGTGCACGATGGAGTCGCCTGGGAAGGCGAAGGCGATACGCCGATAGCCGAAACGCAACGGGGCGGCGGTCGCAGAGAAGTCCGGACAGGATTCACCCTCGTTGCACGCCGGACCGTCGAACTGCCTGAAGTCCTGCTGGCGAAGGCTGTGTTGAGTCCTGGCAGTCCAGCTGGCCGAACTGCAAGGCGCCTGCGACGGATCGGAAAAGTACCTTCGCCCGTTCTGCTCGAAGAAGACGCTCGACTCGGTGGAGGTGGTGTCGGATGGATTCAACACGCTGCAGTCCTCGGCATAGTCGATGGCCGAAATCGCGCCTTGCGCCTGGGGGTCGTAGGCCGCCTGCGGCGACAGGTGGGTGACGCTCGACAGGCCCGAGCCCGGCGCCACCTGGACAGTCATCCTGCGGAATGCGCCCGGGTTGCCGCCGGAGTCGGCGCGTTCTTCGGCATGCGTGAACGCCGGATAGCCCGCGACGATCGCAGGCGACGCCTGCCACTGGTTCGCCGGGAAGTCGCCGTCGGCGAACACGATGCCCGGTGTTGCCGACACCGCCAGGCGGGCCGTGGCCTGCAGGGCCGCACCGTCCCCTTGCCATGCCAGGGCCATGAACACGGCGCCATCGTCGGCGAGATTGACGCTGGCGAGCGAGTAGCTGCTGGCCGTCGCGCCGGGAATGTTGGCGAAGGTCGCTCCGCCATCCGACGACCTGCGCCACTGGTAGCTGAACGTGCCGCTGGTGTGGGCCGTCACGGCCACGAAGCTCACCGGCGTGCCGACCTGTGCCGTGACAGAAGGGGGCTCGACGGTCAGGGAAGGCGGCTCCGGCGGCGGGGGGAGGCAGGACGACGGATAGGTGTCGCAGATCGAGCCGAGAAACCCGACGCCGCCGCCACCGCTGCCGACGAGCGTGACGAGGCCGAGCAGCCCGATGCCCGCGAGTGCGAACCCACGAATCCGGCGCGAAAGATGGCGATGCTCAGAGGGCATGATGGTTCTCCCAGGGTCCGCGGACCGCGTGCAACACGGCTGCGGCCGCCAGGGCACCGAGCCCTGCGGCAGTGATGTCGGCGCCGTCGAAGCCGCCGCCGGCGAAATAGTTGGCGAGCGTGCGACCCAGTGCCGTTGAGCCCAAGCAGCGCTCGATGGCCGCGGCCAAGCGAGGGCCGATCGCCGGGTGCTGGCCGCACTCGAATGCGGCGTCGAGCGCGAACCACGCTGCACACGCACCGTAGCGCCAGGCCGACTGCGCGGGCAGGGCCACCGCCGTGAAGAGGCTGAACGCGAACGGATGGACCAGGCTTGGGAGCCACAGGCCGACCGCACCGAACCAATGGCTGCCGGCCAGGGCCGGGAGGACCGGGATCAGCACCGCGTGCACGCCGTCGCGGTCGGTCAGGTAGACGAGGGTGCCGAGCGCCAGGGCGAGCAGGCCCATCGCCACGAGGATGGCGAGATGCCGAACTTCGCGCAGCGCGGTGCCACGATGCTCGGCCACTTGGGCCGTGCGGCGCGCGCGCGTGAGGGAGTTCAGTTCCATTGCGTCGTGTAACGCCAGCGCGATGCAGGCAACTTCCACCCTGCGCTGAGAGCATGATCACTTCGGCCGTGCCCGTGTTGACTCGAGTCAATGCCCTCGCCACTCGCCACTCGCCACTCGCCACTCGCGACCGCGACGCAGCGCAACGAGAGTGGAGGACTGAGCATGCGGGTCGCCGTGCGAAGCGGAGCGGCAACTGCCGCAGGGTCCGACGGTGCTCGGCCCCGTGGGTGATCGGTCCGGGGCGCCGCGCCCGCCCGTGCGCACTCCGAGCCATGCATTGCGCGGTGGGCTTCCGGCCGGGCGGCGACGCTGGCGGGCTTGCGCGGCTACAGTTCGCAGGCG
Organism: uncultured bacterium; assembly: GCA_963779155.1. Lineage (GTDB taxonomy): Bacteria > Pseudomonadota > Gammaproteobacteria > Burkholderiales > Burkholderiaceae_C > CAIKUF01. The sequence goes on from CAVZXE010000004.1 coordinate 62,973, forward strand.
GGCCGGCGTTCGGCAAGCACCAGGAGATCGCCGATGAATGCCCCGACGCGAGCCGAACAGATGGCGCTCACCGACGAGCGCGCTCAGCGCGCGGCCCGCCAGGCCGAGGTGGTGGCCGCCCTGTCGGCGCTCCTTCCGGCGCGCTGCCTGCTTTGGCAGGGGGAGGACGTGGCGCCCTACGAGTGCGACGGCCTCACCGCGTACCGCGAGCATCCGCTCGTGGTGGCGCTGCCCGAGACCGAGGCGCAGGTGGCTGCCGTGCTGCGCGCCTGCCATGGCCTGGGCGTGCCGGTGGTGGCGCGTGGCGCCGGCACCGGCCTGTCCGGGGGCGCGCTGCCGCACCGGCTGGGCGTGACGCTGAGCCTGGCCAAGTTCAACCGCATCGTCAGGCTCGACGTGGCTGCGCGTACCGCCGTCGTGCAGTGCGGCGTGCGCAACCTCGCGATCAGCGAGGCCGCCGCGCCGCACGGCCTGTACTACGCTCCCGACCCGAGCAGCCAGATCGCCTGCACGATTGGCGGCAACGTGGCCGAAAACGCAGGCGGCGTGCATTGCCTGAAGTACGGCCTGACGTTGCACAACGTGCTGCGCGTCAAGGGCTACACCGTCGAAGGCGACGAAGTCGCGTTCGGCAGCGAGGCGCTCGATGTGCCCGGGCTGGACCTGCTGCCGCTGGTGATCGGCAGCGAAGGCATGTTGGCGGTGATGACCGAAGTGACCGTCAAGCTGGTGCCCAAGCCGCAACTCGCACGCTGCATCGTGGCCAGCTTCGACGACGTGCGAAAGGCGGGCGAGGCGGTGGCCAACATCATCGCCGCCGGCATCGTCCCGGCCGGGCTCGAGATGATGGACAAGCCGATGACGGCGGCGGTCGAGGACTTCGTGCACGCCGGTTACGACCTCTCTGCCGAGGCGATCCTCCTCTGCGAGAGCGACGGCACGCCGGAGGAGGTGCAGGAAGAGATCGGCCGCATGCTGGATGTGCTGACGGGCGCCGGCGCGACGCGGGTCGAGGTCAGCAAGGACGAGGCGCAGCGGCTGAAGTTCTGGAGCGGGCGCAAGAACGCCTTCCCCGCCAGCGGACGCCTGAGCCCCGACTACATGTGCATGGACTCCACCATTCCGCGCAAGCGCCTGGCCGACATCCTGCTCGCCATCGCAGCGATGGAAACCAAGTACGGCCTGCGCTGCGCCAACGTCTTCCATGCCGGCGACGGCAATCTGCACCCGCTGATCCTGTTCGACGCCAACGACGCCGACCAGCTGCACCGCTGCGAACTCTTCGGCGCCGACATCCTCGAGACCAGCGTGCGCATGGGCGGCACCGTGACCGGCGAGCACGGCGTGGGCGTGGAAAAGCTCGGCTCGATGTGCGTTCAGTTCACGCCCGATGAGCTCGAGCAGATGGCCGCGCTCAAGCGCGCCTTCGACCCGCACAGCTTGCTGAACCCTGGCAAGGTGATCCCGACGCTGCAGCGGTGCGTCGAAGGCGGCAAGATGCATGTGAAGAAGGGTCTGCTCCCCTTCCCCGACTTGCCGCGCTTCTGAGCGCGCCGAAGCCATGACCAGCGACGACCCGACACTTCAATCCCTCGTCGACCGTGTGCGCGCCGCGCGGGCCGACGGCGCGGCGCTGGCCATCTGCGGCGGCGGCAGCAAGCGCTTCTACGGCGAAGCCGCGCAGGGCGACGCCTTCGACGTGACCGCGCTGCGCGGCATTTCGAGCTACGAGCCGACCGAGCTCGTCGTCACCGCGCGCTGCGGCACGCCGCTGGCCGAGCTGGAGGCCGCGCTGGCCGAGGCCGGACAGTGCCTGCCCTTCGAGCCGCCGCACTTCGGCCCGTCTGCCACGGTGGGCGGCATGGTCTCGGCCGGACTGTCCGGCCCGGCGCGCGCGGCCGTCGGCAGCGTGCGCGACTACGTGCTCGGCGCGACGTTGCTCAACGGGCGGGCCGAGGTGCTGAGTTTCGGCGGCCAGGTGATCAAGAACGTCGCCGGCTACGACGCGTCGCGCCTGCTCGTGGGCGCGATGGGCACGCTGGGAGTCGTCTGCGAGGTCTCGCTGAAGGTGCTGCCGATGGCGCGGGCGACGGCGACGCTGCGCTTCGACGTCGCACAGGCAGCGGCGATCGAGCAACTCAACGCCTGGGCCGGCCAGCCGTTGCCGCTCAATGCCAGCGCATGGTGGAACGACACTCTGGTGATACGGCTGCAGGGTGCCGTCGCGGCGGTCGACGCGGCTGCGGCCCGGCTCGGTGGCGAGCGCATCGAGGCCGGACAGGCGAGCGCCTTCTGGGACGCGCTGCGCGAGCAGAGCGACGAATACTTCGTCGGCGCGATGCGCCAGATCGAGGCGAGCGCGGGCGCCAGACTGTGGCGCCTGTCGGTGCCGCAGACCGCCGCGCCGCTTGTGCTGCCCGGCGAGCAGCTCGTCGAATGGGGGGGCGCGCAGCGCTGGCTGTGCAGCGCGGCGCCCGCGACACAGGTGCGCGAGGCCGTCGCCGCGGTGGGTGGCCATGCGACGATCTTCCGCGCGCTCGACAAGTCGGCCGGCGTGTTCACGCCCTTGCGCGCGCCACTCGATCGCATCCAGCGCGAACTCAGGCGCTCGTTCGACCCGGACCGGATCTTCAATCCGGGCCGCCTCTATCCGGGCCTTTGAGCCACCACGCACGATGCAAACGAAGCTCGCCCCGGAATTCAAGGGCACGCGCGACGGCGAAGCGGCCGAAGCCATCCTGCGCAAGTGCGTGCACTGCGGCTTTTGCACCGCGACCTGCCCGACCTACCAGTTGCTCGGCGACGAGCTCGACGGGCCGCGCGGGCGCATCTACCTGATGAAGCAGGTGCTCGAGGGCGCGCCGGTCACGCGCAGCACGCAGCTGCACCTGGACCGCTGCCTGACCTGCCGCAACTGCGAGACCACCTGCCCGTCGGGTGTCCAGTACGGTCAGCTCGTCGAGATCGGCCGGCGCGTGGTCGATCAGCGGGTCGAGCGCCCGGCTGGCGAGAGGCTCGTGCGCATGGCGCTCAAGGAGGGGCTGACCTCGCCGCTGTTCGGCCCGGCGATGAAGCTCGGCCAGCTCGTGCGCCCGCTGTTGCCGGCAGCGCTGAAGCACAAGGTGCCGGCCAAGGCCGGCCCGCGGGCGAACCTTTGGCCAACACGCATCCACCCGCGCAAGGTGCTGCTGCTGATGGGCTGCGTGCAGCCGGCGATGATGCCCAACATCAACAGCGCCACCGCGCGCGTGCTCGACGCGGCGGGCATCCAGACCGTCGTTGCCGACGGCGCGGGCTGCTGCGGCGCCATCCGGGCCCACCTGAACGACGAGGCGGGCGGACTCGCCGACAGGCGGCGCAACATCGACGCCTGGTGGCCGATGCTGGCGGCGGGCGAGGTGGAGGCGATCGTGATGAACGTCTCCGGCTGCGGTCTGACGGTCAAGGAATACGGCCATGCGCTGGCCCACGACCCTGCCTACGCCGAGAGGGCGCAGCGCGTCGGCGCGCTGACGCGCGACCTGAGCGAACTGCTGCCGGGCCTGGTCGATCGGCTGCGGCCGCTTGTGGCCGTGTCGAAGGACGCCATGAACCTGGTGTTCCACTCCCCGTGCACGCTGCAGCATGGCCAGCAATTGCGGGGCGGCGTCGAAACGCATCTGGCGGCACTGGGATTCGAAGTTCGGGCGCCTGCCAGCGAGGGCCATTTCTGCTGCGGCTCGTCCGGCACCTATTCGGTGTTGCAGCCCGAGCTCGCCTATTCGCTTCGCGACCGCAAGCTCGCCCACCTGGCGCCGCAGCCGGCCGAGGTCATCGTGTCGGCCAACATCGGCTGCATTCAGCACCTGCAGACCGGCACCGAGACGCCGGTCCGGCATTGGGTCGAGGTGCTCGACGAGGCGCTCTCGCGCGGCCCGGCCTGAGGCGCCGCCGCGCGCTCACGCCGTCATGACAGGCGCCTGACCCCTTCCAGCTTGCACGCATAGACCGCATTGCGCAGCGCCGCGATGGCCTCGTAGCGCGGAAAGCTGCGCCGCCACGCCAGCACCACGCGCCGCGTCGGCACCGGCGCGCTGAATGGCACGTAGGCCACGTGCGGCTGCCTCTCGTGCGGCACCGACAGCTGTGGTACCACGGTCACGCCCATCCCCGAGGCGACCATGTGCTTGATGGTTTCGAGCGAAGAGCCTTCGAAGCTCTTGCGAATGCCCTCGGCGTGGCTCGAGAAGCGCGCGTACTCGGGGCAGACCTCGAGCACGTGGTCGCGGAAGCAGTGCCCGGTGCCGAGCAGCAACAGGGTCTCGCGCTTGAGCTCTTCCGCCGAAATGCTCTCGCGCCCGGCCAGCGCGTGCGTGCGTGGCACGGCGACCATGAAGGGCTCGTCGTACAGCGGCGCGACGGCCAGCCCGTTGTCGGGAAAGGGCTCGGCCAGGATCGCGCAATCGAGTTCGCCGGCGCGGAGCATTTCCAGCAGCCGGGCCGTGAAGTTCTCCTGCAGCATCAGCGGCATTTGCGGCACGCGCTTGATGGCCTGCCTCACCAGCGCCGGCAGCAGGTAGGGGCCGATGGTGTAGATCAGCCCGAGGCGCAGCGGCCCGGCGAGCGGGTCCTTGCCGCGCTTGGCCGTCTCCTTGATGCCGGCAGCCATCTCGATCACCGCCTGCGCCTGGCGCACGATCTCCTCGCCGAGCGGCGTCACGGCCACCTCGGCGCTGCCGCGCTCGAAGATCTTCACCTCCAGTTCGTCCTCGAGCTTCTTGATCGCCACGCTGAGCGTGGGCTGCGACACGAAGCAGGCCTCGGCCGCGCGCCCGAAGTGGCGCTCGCGCGCCAGGGCCACCAGGTAGCGCAGTTCGGTCAGGGTCATGCGCGGATTGTGCTGCCTTCGGCCGCGCGCGGCCCAAGGCAGCCTTGCACGGCCTCAGCCGCCGCGCGCGAGCTCGAACAGCAGCGCCGAGGGCAGCGAATGCGCGATCGCGTCGCGCCCGACCCGGGCCATGCTGGCCTGGCTGAAGCCCGACATCTCGAAGGCCGTGCTGTCCTCGATGATCTCGATGAAGACGAAATGCGGCACCTCGGCCGCGATGTCCTGCCTGAGTTCGGCGAAGCGCTCGCCGCACAACGGTGACTCGACGATGATCGCGTGCGGCAGCCCGTCCCGGCAGAAATCGACCGCCTCCTCGACCGAGGCGACGAAGTCGACGATCAGCCCCATGTTGCGCAAGGCATCGCGCACCTGCACGCGCACCTCGCGGCGCTGCGCCACCACCAGCACATGGCTGCCGGCGAGCGGCTTGGTGTTGATCGACGGCGCGAAGCCGTCGTCGAGCTCGATCGCGCTCACGCCTTCCATCGACTCGTTCACGGTGCGCGGGAACTCGATCGTCAGCGTGGTGCCGCTGGCGCCGATGGCGCGTTCGAGCGGCAGCGCCATCGCGCGCGCCGTCTGCTGCAAGAGCCGCCAGTGCATCGAGTCGAGCAGCGACACCTCGCCCGGGGTCGCGGCGCCGTCGTCGAGCTGGTCGACCGGGCGGTGCGCGAAGTGGCAGACGAGTTGCGCGTGCGCCGGCCAGGTCTTGATCTCGATGCGCAGTTCGATCGTCGAGCGTGCGCAGTCGAGCGCCCAGTCGAGCGTGGTGTTGAGCAGGCTGAACAGCAACGGCGCATCGACCAGCACCTCGACCGGCTGTGCCGCCGGCTGCTTGACGTCGATCCCGCGGGCCTGGGTCTCGCGTGCGCGATGCGACAGCACGTCGATCAGCATGTCGGACAGGTGCACCCGCTCGTGCGACTGGCGCAGGCGCCCGGACGCCAGGCGGGCGAGTTGCTGGCCCTCGATCGCAACCTGGCGCGCGCCCTCGATTTCCTCGCGCAACGCGCGCAGGCCGTTGCGGTCGATGTGGCCACTGGTGGTGAGCGCGGCGATGCGCTCGAGTGCGGCGGTCAGCGGGCCGGCGATCTCGGCGCCGATCTCGCCAACCAGTCCGCGCCAGCGCTCCAGATCGGCCGCGTCGCCGCTGTCGCGCGGCTTCGAGTGCGGGTGGGGGTTGATGTCGGACATGTCCATGGCGGGCCTCGTTGACAGGGCTCCCCGGGCCCGCGCCTGCAGGCCCAGGAGGCTGCGAACGGGGCTGGAGGCGACGCCGCGGCATCGCCGCCCCGCATGGACGTGAGTCTGCCCGCGCCGGGCGCGCAATCGCGCTGCACTCGTCCTCGCAGGTCGAGGCGTCTGTGCGGAATTCACGAGCCGCGGCGACGGCGTGTTCAGGCGAGGTCGAGCAGGGCGTGCAGCAGCGCGTCCGGCGCGCTGATCATGGCGTCATGGCCGGTCGCGATCTCGACCACCTGCCAGCCGGGCTCGCTGCGTACACGCCGGCGGCTGACGTCGATCGTCGCCAGCGCCGGCGCGGTGCAGTCGATGAAGGTGCGTGGCAGCGTGGCCACGCGCCGCGCATCGAAGTGCAATGGCGCGTCGTACACGGCGCCGGGATGCAGCGTCTGCCGCCGCGCCACCCACTCGCGGTCGGCGCCGGCAAGGCCGAAGACGGCCGGGTCCGGCGGCGCGAGTGCGCCCAGCTGCGTGATCGTCGCGCGGCGCGCCGCCTGCGTCTCGGCGCTGTGTCCGCTCGACCAGCGCTCCCCGCTGTACGGCACCACCGCGTCGAGATAGACAAGCCGCGCCAAGCGCCGTTCGGCGCGGCCGGCGAGACGATCGGCGACGCCCGTGATCACGAGGCCCGCATAGCTGTGGCCGACGAGCACCGCGTCGCGCAGCTCCTCGGATTCGATCACCGCCAGCACATCGGTAAGATGGGTCTCGAGCGTGATGGCGCTCGACAGCAGGTGGGCGCGTTCACCGACGCCGCTGAGCGTGACGGCGAACGCGCGGTGCCCGGCGGCCCAGATGGCCGGCAGCACGCGCTGCCAGCACCAGGCGCCGTGCCAGGCGCCGTGGACGAGAACGAAGTCGGTCATCGCTTACCTCCGGGGGTTCGGCGGGTCCGCGGGCGGGTGGCACGGCCATTGGCGGGCGCGTCGGCGCGCGCAGGGTCTATTGGCGCAGCGGTTCTGGGCGCCTTTTGCCTGCCCAACGCAGCGACGCCCACCGTCTGCGGCCCGCCACCGGGGAGCCTGTCGAGCGCTCCGCTCGCGCTCATCACGCTGCTCATTGCCTGCACGGCGACGTCGTGGCCGGCGCGTTCGCGGTGAGGGCCGTCCGGCCCGAAACCGGTGATCGGGCAGTACACCAGGCGTGGGTGTCGTCAACGCAGCCGGGCCGCTCGACCTTGATCACATCGGCGCTCTGGTGGGCAAATGTCTGCCGGCACCACGGCCCGGCCAGCACGCGCGGGAGGCCGACCGCGCGCACGCCGGCCAGGAGCTGTAGGGCGGGCGCGTCGGACGGCGACATGGGAACGATTCTGCGACAGGCCGGATAATGCCCTGCATGCGCGGCCCGAAGTTGTGTGCGACCCTGATCGGCGCCGTGATCGTCGGCTGCTCGCCTGTGCTGGACTGGCGTGAAGTGCGACCCGAGGGCAGTGGCGTGGTGGCGCTGTTTCCCTGCAAGCACGAGACGCGCTCGCGCATCGCATCCCTGGCCGGCGCCGCGACGCCGATGACGCTGGCCTCCTGCCAGGCCGGGGGCGTGACCTTTGCGCTCAGCCATGCCGAACTCGGCGATCCGTCGCGCGTGACGCCTGCGCTCATCGAGTTGCGCTCGGCGCTGGCGGCGAACCTGGAGGCCGGTGAGGTCCGCTCCGAAGCGTTCGGTCTCGCGGGCTCGACGCCAAGTCCGCAGGCCGTGCGGATCTGGCTGGCGGGCCAACTGCCGGATGGCACGCCGGTGCAGGAGCAGGCGGCGCTGTTCGTTCGCGGAACGCGGATCTACCAGGCGGCGGTGCTCGGCGCGCATCTGGATGGAGGCGCGGCCAGCGTCTTCTTCGAGAGCCTGCGCCTGCCTTCATGAGCCCGCCGGGCCGTCCCAAGGGCGAATACCGGAGTGCGAAGCACGAAGGTACACCGGTGAGCCGGCAGGTCCGATCCGAGACGCCGGACTCACCCCTGTCGCGCCGTGCGGCGGTCGCGATGTTCCTGTGCTTCGCGTTTGCCTATTTCTTCTCGGCGCTGGTGCGCGCGATCGTCGCCACGCTGGCGCCGGTGTTCAGCAGCGACCTCGGCCTCACGGCGACCGACCTCGGATTGCTGGCCGGCGCCTACTTTCTCGGTTTCGCCAGCGTGCAGCTGCCACTTGGAAGCGCCCTCGACCGGCTCGGGCCCAAGCGCGTGCTGCTGGCCTTTCTCAGCTTGGCCGTCATCGGCTGCACGCTGTTCGCGCTGGCGCGCAGCTTTGCCGGGCTGACTGCCGCGCGTGCGCTGATCGGGATGGGCGTGGGTGCCTGCCTGATGGCGCCGATGACCTGCTTTCGGCGCCGATTCAGTCCGAGGGCGCAGATGCGCGCTGCCTCCTGGATGCTGATGACCGGGTCGTCCGGGATGGTCGCCTCCACCTTGCCGGTTCAGTGGCTGCTGCCGCATCTGGGGTGGCGCGGGATGTTCTGGATGCTTGCGCTGTTGTTCACGCTCGCGATGGCGGCGATCGCATGGGTCGTGCCGCGCGACGCGGCGCCCCAGCCGCCCGCCGCGGGTGCCGGGGCGCAGGCGCGCGGCGGCTACCGCGAGGTGTTCCGGCATCGCAGCTTCATTCGGCTGCTGCCGATGGGATTCTTCCACTATGGCGGGCTGGTGGCGCTGCAGTCGCTGTGGATCGGGCCGTGGCTGTCTCGCGTCTGCGGATGGACGCCGCAGGAGGCGGCGCAAGGGCTGTTCGCGCTCAATGTGGGCATGCTGCTGACGTTCATGGCCTGGGGCGCGCTGGTGCCTCGGCTCTATGCCCGGGGCTGGACGGCCCAGTCGTTGATCGCCCGCGGGTTGCCGCTCAGCCTGGCCGTGTTGGTGGTTGCTGTGGCGCTTGGCGGGCGCGCAACGGCCGCGCTGTGGACACTGTTCTGCATCGGCAGCACGCTGGTCTCTCTGGCACAGCCGGCCATCGGCCAGGCGTTTCCGTCTGCACTGGCCGGACGCGCGCTGTCGGCCTACAACCTGGTGATCTTTGCCGGCGTGTTTGCGCTGCAGTGGTCGATCGGCCGCACGATCGACTTGCTGGCCGCGGCCGGATGGAGCACCGTGTCAGCCTACCAGGGCGCGTTCGCGTTGATGTCATTGAGCTGCATCGCTTCGTATTTGTGGTTTTTGTGGTTCGATGACGCCGATCGCGGCTCAGCGGCCATCGAAGCGAGCGCGTGAACTACCGATAATCCTGCTTCATGCCCGGAATCCTGATCATCGCCCATGCGCCGTTGGCCTCTGCGCTGAAGTCGGTGGCCACGCACGCCTATCCCGACTGCTCGCGCGGCATCGAGGCGCTCGACGTCGCACCGGGCATGCCGCTCGAGGAGATCGAGGCCGAGGCGCGGCTGCTCTTGGGCCGCGTGCTCAACCCCGAGGCGCTCGTGTTCACGGACGTCTTCGGCGCCACGCCGTGCAACGTAGCCCAGCGGCTGGCCGACAGCGCGCAGGTTCGGGTGATCGCCGGGGTCAACGTGCCCATGCTGTGGCGCTGCCTTTGCTATGCGCACGAAACGCTGGATGCCATGGCCGCGCGGGCGGTCACCGGCGCGACGCAGGGGGTGATGCAGGTCGCGACCTCGCGCCCGCAGAATCAGACTCTCAAACCCGGCGCCAATGATCAGGACCACCGTCACCATCAGCAATAGGCTCGGGCTGCATGCCCGGGCATCCGCCAAGCTCACCAAGCTGGCCAGCACGTTCAGCAGCGATGTCTTCATGAGTCGCAATGGCCGGCGCGTCAATGCCAAGAGCATCATGGGCGTGATGATGCTGGCGGCCGGCATGGGCACTGAAGTCGAGATCGAAACCGAGGGCGTGGACGAGCAGCAGGCGTTGGAGGCGTTGCTGGCGCTGATCCACGACAAGTTCGGCGAAGGGCAGTAGGTTCACCGCAGGCATTCGCGCGGGAGGTCGGGCGGCGCGCCACGGTGGGTGGGGTATCGAGTTCGACCGCCCGACACGCTGCTAGGATGCCCTGCATGAGCTTCCAGGTCTTCGGTTTGCCGGTTTCCCGGGGCGTGGCCATCGGGCGCGCGGTGCTGGTGGCGTCGAGCCGCGTCGACGTGGCGCACTACTTCATCGACGAGGCCCAGGTCGCGGCGGAGATTGATCGCCTGCGGGCGGCGCGCGACGCGGTCGCGACGGAGCTGGGAACACTGCAGCGCGACATGCCCGCCGAAGCGCCGCCTGAATTGTCCGCCCTGCTCGACGTGCACCTGATGCTGCTCCACGACGAGACGCTCACCGGCGCCACCAAACACTGGATCCGCGAGAGGCACTACAACGCGGAATGGGCCCTTTCGGCTCAGCTCGAAGTGCTGGCGCGGCAGTTCGACGAGATGGAGGACGAGTACCTGCGCGAACGCAAGGCCGACCTCGAGCAGGTGGTCGAGCGACTGTTGCGCGCGATGGCGCGCGGCGCGTCGCTCGCGGGGCTGGCCGCGCCCGTCGCGCGCGATTTCGGCGGCGAGGACCCGCTGGTGCTGGTGGCCAACGACATCGCGCCGGCCGACATGCTGCAGTTCAAGCGCAGTGTGTTCACGGGCTTCATCACCGATGTGGGAGGCAAGACCTCGCACACGGCCATCGTCGCGCGCAGCCTGGACATCCCGGCCGTGGTGGGCGCGCGCGAGGCGAGCCGCCTGATTCGCCAGGACGACTGGTTGGTGATCGACGGCGACGCCGGCATCGTCGTGGTCGACCCGTCGCCGATCGTGCTCGAGGAGTACCGGTTCAAGCAGCGGCAAAGCGAGCTCGAGCGCGCCCGCCTGTCGCGGCTGCGGCACACGCCGGCGGTCACCCTCGACGGGGAACGCGTCGAGCTGCTGGTGAACATCGAACAGCCCTCCGACGCGATCGCCGCGCTCGAGGCGGGCGCCGTCGGCGTCGGACTGTTTCGCAGCGAGTTCATGTTCATGAACCGGGCCGGCGAACTGCCGGGCGAGGACGAGCAGTTCGAGGCCTATCGCGCTGCCGTGGAAGCGATGAAGGGGCTGCCGGTCACGATCCGCACCGTGGACGTGGGGGCCGACAAGCCGCTCGACCGGATGTCGATCAACGAACTTCGCCACGAGCATGCGCTGAATCCCGCGATGGGCCTGCGCGCGATCCGCTGGAGCCTGTCGGAGCCAAGCATGTTTCGCCAGCAGCTGCGCGCCATTCTTCGCGCGAGCGCCTATGGCAAGGTGCGCCTGCTGGTGCCGATGCTGGCTCACCTGAGCGAGATCACGCTCACGCTCGAGGCGCTTGCCCGGGCAAAGCAGCAGCTCGCCGACGCCCACCGCCCGTTCAACGAGATCGAGATCGGCGCGATGATCGAGGTGCCCGCCGCGGCGCTCATCCTGCCAGTGTTCCTGCGCCACTTTGACTTCGTCTCGCTGGGCACCAATGACCTAATTCAGTACACGCTCGCGATCGATCGCGCCGACGAGGCTGTCGCGCACCTCTACGATCCCTGGCACCCAGCGATCCTGCAGTTGATCGCCAGGACCATCGGCCAGGCACGAGCGATGGGCAAGGACGTCAGCGTTTGTGGCGAAATGGCTGGCGACACCGAATTCACGGAGTTGCTGCTGGCGATGGGGCTGCGCAGCTTCTCGATGCACCCTTCGCAGATCGCGTCGGTCAAGCAACGCATCCTGCGCGCGGACACCCGGCGCTTGGCTGCGCGGCTGGCCAATGTGCTGGCCAGTGACGATCCGGCCGCAATGTGCTGCGCGTCCTTCGGGGCGGCAAGCCCTGCGGCGGCCTTGGTCCGCTGATGCCTGCGCAGCGCGCAGGACGGGCGGGCGTGAAAGCATGCTACAGTCACCTTCTTCGTTGAGTGAGGCGGGCATCGAAAGAAGCCGAAACGCCACCGACGCAAAGACCCCGAGAGACCAAGCGCTTGACACGGGTTTAGAAAACGTGCAAGAATCGCTCTCTCAGCTGAACATGCCCAGCGCAGTCAGCAGTGCCGCAAGGCGACGCTCTTTAAAAACTAACAGCCGATAAGTGTGGGCGTTTGAAGGCGAGTGCCAACGAGTCGCAAGACTCGCAGGCTTTCGGGCCTGCAGACGCTCACGGTAAAAGAAGTGAAGTTCACTTCGATTCCGTTGAGTAAATTTTCAAGATCGAACTGAAGAGTTTGATCCTGGCTCAGATTGAACGCTGGCGGCATGCCTTACACATGCAAGTCGAACGGCAGCACGGGAGCAATCCTGGTGGCGAGTGGCGAACGGGTGAGTAATATATCGGAACGTGCCCAGTGATGGGGGATAGCCCGGCGAAAGCCGGATTAATACCGCATACGACCTATGGGTGAAAGCAGGGGATCGCAAGACCTTGCGTCATTGGAGCGGCCGATATCAGATTAGCTTGTTGGTGGGGTAAAAGCCTACCAAGGCGACGATCTGTAGCTGGTCTGAGAGGACGACCAGCCACACTGGGACTGAGACACGGCCCAGACTCCTACGGGAGGCAGCAGTGGGGAATTTTGGACAATGGGCGCAAGCCTGATCCAGCCATGCCGCGTGCGGGAAGAAGGCCTTCGGGTTGTAAACCGCTTTTGTCAGGGAAGAAACGGTTCGGGTTAATACCTCGAACTAATGACGGTACCTGAAGAATAAGCACCGGCTAACTACGTGCCAGCAGCCGCGGTAATACGTAGGGTGCAAGCGTTAATCGGAATTACTGGGCGTAAAGCGTGCGCAGGCGGTTATGCAAGACAGATGTGAAATCCCCGGGCTCAACCTGGGAACTGCATTTGTGACTGCATGACTTGAGTACGGTAGAGGGGGATGGAATTCCGCGTGTAGCAGTGAAATGCGTAGATATGCGGAGGAACACCGATGGCGAAGGCAATCCCCTGGACCTGTACTGACGCTCATGCACGAAAGCGTGGGGAGCAAACAGGATTAGATACCCTGGTAGTCCACGCCCTAAACGATGTCAACTGGTTGTTGGGAGGGTTTCTTCTCAGTAACGAAGCTAACGCGTGAAGTTGACCGCCTGGGGAGTACGGCCGCAAGGTTGAAACTCAAAGGAATTGACGGGGACCCGCACAAGCGGTGGATGATGTGGTTTAATTCGATGCAACGCGAAAAACCTTACCTACCCTTGACATGCCAGGAACTTGCCAGAGATGGCTTGGTGCTCGAAAGAGAACCTGGACACAGGTGCTGCATGGCCGTCGTCAGCTCGTGTCGTGAGATGTTGGGTTAAGTCCCGCAACGAGCGCAACCCTTATCATTAGTTGCTACGCAAGGGCACTCTAATGAGACTGCCGGTGACAAACCGGAGGAAGGTGGGGATGACGTCAGGTCATCATGGCCCTTATGGGTAGGGCTACACACGTCATACAATGGCCGGTACAGAGGGCTGCCAACCCGCGAGGGGGAGCTAATCTCAGAAAACCGGTCGTAGTCCGGATCGCAGTCTGCAACTCGACTGCGTGAAGTCGGAATCGCTAGTAATCGCGGATCAGCTTGCCGCGGTGAATACGTTCCCGGGTCTTGTACACACCGCCCGTCACACCATGGGAGCGGGTTCTGCCAGAAGTAGTTAGCCTAACCGCAAGGAGGGCGATTACCACGGCAGGGTTCGTGACTGGGGTGAAGTCGTAACAAGGTAGCCGTATCGGAAGGTGCGGCTGGATCACCTCCTTTCTGGATAACGCACTCAAATTCTTGCGCCCACTCTTATCGGCTGTCGTTGAACACAGTGTGTGAAACGTGGCCCGGCTGAACCAGATCTCGGTACTCTGCGCCCTGCAGAGCCGAGTTCAAGGGTGCAACACCCTTCGCGATTCACCGTCGTGAGTGAAGGGTCTGTAGCTCAGTTGGTTAGAGCACCGTCTTGATAAGGCGGGGGTCGTTGGTTCGAGACCAACCAGACCCACCATCTCCACGGGGGATTAGCTCAGCTGGGAGAGCACCTGCTTTGCAAGCAGGGGGTCGTCGGTTCGATCCCGTCATCCTCCACCACTCACAGGAAGCCGTCAGACACCCAAGCAATCGCGTGGATTCCTTGGGTGTCTGATCGAAAGATCGGCTGTTGTTCTTTAACAATTCGTAGAGTCAAATCAGAGTTGCCGACGTCAACGCTTCATGGCGTTCCGTCGCGTCGGCAACATTTTTGATTGCGTCAACAGACTTCAATTCGCAAGATTTGAAGCTCGGCATAACGCGTAATACTCAATAGAGTTCCTTGACGATGCCTTGAGCCGTGAACGCGGGACGAGGCGTCAAAGTTATAGGGTCAAGTGAATAAGTGCATGTGGTGGATGCCTTGGCGATTACAGGCGACGAAGGACGTGATAGCCTGCGATAAGCTTCGGGGAGCTGGCAAATTAGCTTTGATCCGGAGATTTCCGAATGGGGAAACCCACCCTTAGGGGTATCGCATGATGAATACATAGTCATGCGAGGCGAACCGGGTGAACTGAAACATCTCAGTAGCTCGAGGAATAGACATCAACCGAGATTCCGAAAGTAGTGGCGAGCGAAATCGGAACAGCCTGCACGTTTTAGCCATCGGTTTATCAGAACAGTCTGGAAAGGCTGGCCATAGCGGGTGATAGCCCCGTATGAAAAAAGCTGGTGGTGGAACTAGGCGTGCGACAAGTAGGGCGGGACACGTGTAATCCTGTCTGAATATGGGGGGACCATCCTCCAAGGCTAAATACTCGTAATCGACCGATAGTGAACTAGTACCGTGAGGGAAAGGCGAAAAGAACCCCGGGAGGGGAGTGAAATAGATCCTGAAACCGCATGCATACAAACAGTCGGAGCCTGGAAACGGGTGACGGCGTACCTTTTGTATAATGGGTCAGCGACTTACATTCAGTGGCAAGGTTAACCGAATAGGGAAGCCGTAGAGAAATCGAGTCCGAATAGGGCGTTCAGTCGCTGGGTGTAGACCCGAAACCAAGTGATCTATCCATGGCCAGGATGAAGGTGAGGTAACACTTACTGGAGGTCCGAACCGACTAGTGTTGCAAAACTAGCGGATGAGCTGTGGATAGGGGTGAAAGGCTAAACAAACTTGGAAATAGCTGGTTCTCTCCGAAAACTATTTAGGTAGTGCCTCAAGTATTACCATCGGGGGTAGAGCACTGTTATGGCTAGGGGGTCATGGCGACTTACCAAACCATTGCAAACTCCGAATACCGATGAGTACAGCTTGGGAGACAGTGCACCGGGTGCTAACGTCCGGACACAAGAGGGAAACAACCCAGACCGCCAGCTAAGGTCCCCAAAATTGGCTAAGTGGGAAACGAAGTGGGAAGGCTAAAACAGTCAGGATGTTGGCTTAGAAGCAGCCATCATTTAAAGAAAGCGTAATAGCTCACTGATCGAGTCGTCCTGCGCGGAAGATGTAACGGGGCTAAGCCAGTTACCGAAGCTGCGGATGTGCGCGCAAGCGTACGTGGTAGGAGAGCGTTCTGTAAGCCTGTGAAGGTGGGTTGTGAAGCCTGCTGGAGGTATCAGAAGTGCGAATGCTGACATGAGTAGCGTTAAAGGGGGTGAAAAGCCCCCTCGCCGAAAGCGCAAGGTTTCCTACGCAACGTTCATCGGCGTAGGGTGAGTCGGCCCCTAAGGCGAGGCAGAGATGCGTAGCTGATGGGAAACAGGTCAATATTCCTGTACCGATGTGTAGTGCGATGTGGGGACGGAGAAGGTTAGCTCAGCCGGCTGTTGGAGTCCGGCTCAAGCCTGTAGTCGTGCCCGGTAGGCAAATCCGCCGGGCTTAGATGAGGGGTGATAACGAGGAAGCTTGCTTCCGAAGTGAGTGATACCCTGCTTCCAGGAAAAGCCACTAAGCTTCAGCTGCACACGACCGTACCGCAAACCGACACTGGTGCGCGAGATGAGTATTCTAAGGCGCTTGAGAGAACTCTGGAGAAGGAACTCGGCAAATTGACACCGTAACTTCGGAAGAAGGTGTGCCTTTAGTAGGTGATCCATTTACTTGGTGAGCCCAATGAGGCCGCAGAGAATCGGTGGCTGCGACTGTTTATTAAAAACACAGCACTCTGCAAAGACGAAAGTCGACGTATAGGGTGTGACGCCTGCCCGGTGCTGGAAGATTAAATGATGGGGTGCAAGCTCTTGACTGAAGTCCCAGTAAACGGCGGCCGTAACTATAACGGTCCTAAGGTAGCGAAATTCCTTGTCGGGTAAGTTCCGACCTGCACGAATGGCGTAACGATGGCCACACTGTCTCCTCCAGAGACTCAGCGAAGTTGAAATGTTTGTGATGATGCAATCTCCCCGCGGAAAGACGGAAAGACCCCATGAACCTTTACTGTAGCTTTACATTGGACTTTGAACAGATCTGTGTAGGATAGGTGGGAGGCTTTGAAGCGGTGCCGCTAGGTGTCGTGGAGCCAACGTTGAAATACCACCCTGGTGTGTTTGAGGTTCTAACCTTGGCCCGTTATCCGGGTTGGGGACAGTGTATGGTAGGCAGTTTGACTGGGGCGGTCTCCTCCCAAAGCGTAACGGAGGAGTTCGAAGGTACGCTAGGCACGGTCGGAAATCGTGCTGATAGTGCATAGGCATAAGCGTGCTTGACTGCGAGACTGACAAGTCGAGCAGGTACGAAAGTAGGACTAAGTGATCCGGTGGTTCTGTATGGAAGGGCCATCGCTCAACGGATAAAAGGTACTCTGGGGATAACAGGCTGATACCGCCCAAGAGTTCATATCGACGGCGGTGTTTGGCACCTCGATGTCGGCTCATCTCATCCTGGGGCTGTAGCCGGTCCCAAGGGTATGGCTGTTCGCCATTTAAAGAGGTACGTGAGCTGGGTTTAAAACGTCGTGAGACAGTTTGGTCCCTATCTTCCGTGGGCGCTGCAAGATTGAGAGAGCCTGCTCCTAGTACGAGAGGACCGGAGTGGACGCACCTCTGGTGTATCGGTTGTCACGCCAGTGGCATTGCCGAGTAGCTAAGTGCGGAAGAGATAACCGCTGAAAGCATCTAAGCGGGAAACTCGTCTCAAGATGAGTCTTGCCGGGGCCTTGAGCCCCCTGAAGAGTCGTTCGAGACCAGGACGTTGATAGGCCGGGTGTGGAAGCGCAGTAATGCGTTAAGCTAACCGGTACTAATTGCTCGTGAGGCTTGACCCTATAACTTTGGCGTTGTTCGCTGAACAATCGTCAGGGTGTGTTATGCCCTGTGGGCGCAATCAAGAATCTGATTTCGGTAGCCCTAAGGCTGCCGCTTGACTCTACGAATTGACTGTCTTGCGCTTGGCGCAAGGCGGTGACCGGTTAAGCCTGATGACCATAGCGAGGTGGTCCCACTCCTTCCCATCCCGAACAGGACAGTGAAACGCCTCAGCGCCGATGATAGTGCGGGTTCCCGTGTGAAAGTAGGACATTGTCAGGCTATTAATTAGAATGCCCCTGCCGCTTGCGGTGGGGGCATTTTTCATGGACGACTGACAATGCGCAGCGGGCTCAGGGCAGGTGTGCGAGGGCGAAAGCGGTTGCTGGATCCGGGTCCTGCAGTGCGATGGGTCCAGTCGGCGCGTTGAACAGCGCTGCCGCGAGTTCGCGTTCGCGAACTCCTATAAGCGCCAGAAACTCGCTGGCGCCTTTCATTGCCTTGAAAGCGTCGAAGCCGGTCTCCAGAAAGTGCTGCAGTTCGCTGAGGCCGGCGGCTCGCGCCGGCCCGCGCATGAGTCGCAGGGTCTGCCTCAACAAGGGCTTGCGGGTGTAGCGATCGAGCGTCGCGCCGATCTCGAGCGTCAAGGCAATCTGAAGCTCGCGCTGCGAGGCATACCCCGTCGATTGCCAGGCTTGGATGTACGACCGGGCGTCGACTTCACGCTCCGGCAGCCGGCTCCCCATTTCGCTGTCGAGCGTTTCGGAAACGGCGTGCAGTTGTGCCAGGATATCGACCGCATGGACGAGTTCCGCCGGAAACAGACGCTCGATGGCGGGTGCGACGCGCAGGAACTGCGCATCGCGTCGGGTGAAGTCGCTCGGTCCATACAGTTCTTCGAGGAAGAAGCGTGCCGCCGCCCCGTAGCGCTGCGAGCCGAGCAAGTCGGCATAGGTGCGCTCGAAGCGCTGCTGCTGATATCGCTTCAGCGCTTGCACCGCGGCATGCAACTGCGGCTGGCTCTCGCGCCGCATGCGCTCGGCGGCGACCTGGCGCAAGTGCGCGACGATCGATGGATGAACCTCACGCATCATCTGCAGGCTCCAGCCGGCGACTCGATGCGGTCAAGTGATGAGTTCGTCAGGCAGGAATGCTTCATGATTTTGATACTCGAGGCGCGTGCTGCTCGCGCGCATGTCGATGCTACATACGGGATGACGGTGCCGAGGGCGCTTCGATTGCGTACCTAGGCGACCTTCTCCATAAGCCACCGAGTCCGTACGATGTTGGCCCGTCTGCAACAGTTCACGACTTTCGCGATTCTCGCCGTTGCGATGGCGTGTGCGGCCTGGCTCGTCAGCCGCGGGCAGCCGCTCTGGGCCATGGCGGCGTTTTGCCTGCTGGTCTGGGCTCACGCGTTCTTCCTCGCGTTCGAGTTCCTGTTGCTCCCGCGCGCCAACCGCGAAGATCCGGCGCCCGCAGCCTCTGCACGCGATCTCGTTCGGGCATGGTGGGGCGAAGCGTTGACTGCTCCGCAGGTCTTCTGCTGGCAGCAACCCTTTCGCTCCCAGGTGCAACCAGATCATCTGCCGGGCACAAGCGACGCACAGGTCGGCATCGTCTTCGTGCACGGGTTCGTCTGCAACCGGGGGCTCTGGAATCCCTGGCTGCAGCGCCTTCGCCAGCTCGGGGTTCCGTTCGTCGCGGTCAACCTCGAGCCGGTCTTCGGATCGATCGACGGCTACGTCTCGATCATCGAGCAGGCGGTTCGGCGCATCGAGGGTGCCACCGCGACGCGCCCACTCATCGTCGCGCACAGCATGGGTGGCCTTGCGGTCCGCTCCTGGCTCGATGCCTGCCAGGGCGACGCGAGGGTCCGCCATGTCATCACGATCGGTACGCCGCACCAGGGCACCTTGCTCGCAGGCCTCGCGTGCACCCCCAACGCCAGACAGATGCGCCCGCTGAGCCCCTGGCAACGCGCTCTCACCGCGCGCGAGCCGCGCGCCCGCTACGCCACCTTCACCTGCTTCTACAGCCACTGCGACAACATCGTCTTCCCGGCTTCCAACGCCACCTTGCCGGGTGCCGACAACCGGCACGTCAAAGGCATCGCGCACGTTCAGCTGGCGCGGCAGGATGTGGTGCTTGGCGAAGTGCTGCGTCATGCCGGCATCGTGTCGCGGCCGCTGTCGTCTGGCCGGAGTGCAGCAGGCTAGTACACGCGGTCCGTTGCAAGTATTGCGTCTGGCGCCAGCTCGGTTGCGTGGGCCAGTTGTTCGTAGTGCGGCGCGAAGTCGGGCGCGGTGGCTTCGATCAGTTGCTCGAACGTCTTGATCACGAAGTAGCTGGCCTGGTAGCTGTCGATCCGGTAGCGCGTGCGCATGATTCTCGTCAGATCGAAGCCAAGCCGCTGCGGCTCGGGGCTGGACACGCTGTAGCGCAGCTCGCCGGCAGAAGAAAGTATGCCCGCGCCGTAGGCGCGCAGCCCGGCCCGCGTATCGATCAGGCCGAATTCCACCGTGTACCAATACAGACGCGCCAGATACTCGCAGGCCTGAAGGCGGCTGGCCTTGAGCCCGCCCGCACCGTAGGCCTGCATGTAGTCGGCGAACATCGGGTTGAATAGCAGCGGCACATGACCGAAAAGGTCGTGGAAGACGTCGGGTTCGACGACATAGTCGAATTCTTCGGGCCGGCGCAGCCAGCCGGTGACCGGGAACCTGCGCTGCGCGAGCAGCGCGAAGAAGGCTTCCTCGGGGATCAGTCCCGGCACGGCGACGACCTGCCATCCGGTGGCCTCGTGCAGCGACTCCGACAGCGCGTCGAAGCGCGGAATCTGCCGCGGATCG
The DNA here is from genome assembly GCA_963779155.1 of uncultured bacterium. Taxonomy (GTDB): domain Bacteria; phylum Pseudomonadota; class Gammaproteobacteria; order Burkholderiales; family Burkholderiaceae_C; genus CAIKUF01. The sequence continues at coordinate 83,047 of CAVZXE010000004.1, forward strand.
CCCAGATGGCGGACCGCTTCGACGAACTCATCGCAGGCGAGGCCCGGCAACTGCGCCGCCTGACGTTCGTACAGCCGCCGGTAAAGGTCATGCTCCTGCGCGCTATAGCGTTCCCAGTCCTGCTCGCAAGTGAAATCCGGGCGGGCACTGGCATAGTCGCCGCGCGGGGGGCGGTCGCCCGTGCCATAGGTCACCGGCGCCACCCCCAGATTGACGGCCTTGACGTCGGCCTGCGCAGCGGGTTTCATGCCGCGCCGCCAGGGTCCTCAAGGACACCGCGCCGAACCTGGTCGAGCTCGATGCTCTCGAACAGGGCGCGGAAGTTTCCTTCGCCGAAGCCCTGGTCGCCCTTGCGCTGGATGATCTCGAAGAAGATCGGCCCGACCAGCGTCTGCGTGAACACCTGGAGCAGCAACTCGTTCGGCGCACCCTGGTGCGTCGCGCCATCGATCAATATGCGCAGCCGGCGCAGTTCGTCGAGCCTCTCGCCGTGGTGGGGCAGTCGCCGCTCGACGAGTTCGTAGTAGGCGTCGATCGTGTCCTGGAAGGCCACGCCACCGGCCTTCATGCCGTCGACCGTGGCATAGATGTCGTCGGTACCCAGCGCGATGTGCTGGATGCCTTCGCCGTGGTAGAGGTCCAGGTACTCGGCGATCTGGCTCTTGTCGTCCGAGCTTTCGTTGATCGGGATGCGGATCTTGCCGCACGGGCTCGTCATCGCCTTGCTCTTGAGCCCGGTGACCTTGCCTTCGATGTCGAAGTAGCGCACCTCCTTGAAGTTGAACAGACGCTCGTAGAAGTCGGCCCACTCTTTCATGCGGCCGCGATGCACGTTGTGCGTCAGGTGGTCGATGTAGGTCAGGCCATGGCCCTTGGGCGTGGCATCGGCGTTCGCGACGGGCACGAAGTCCACGTCGTAGATGCTGATGTTGCCGATCGCGCCGTCGGCGGCGTCACCCTTGCCGCGCCAGCGGTCGACGAAGTAGATCAGCGAGTCGCCGATCCCCTTGATGGCCGGGATGTTCAGCTCCATCGGCCCGGTCTGGTTGTCGAAGCCCCAGGCGCCGAGCTCGAGCGCGCGCGCGTAAGCCTGTGCCGCGTCGTCCACCCGAAACGCCATGGCGCAGACGCAGGGCCCGTGCATCCGCGCAAAGCGCTGCGCGAACGAGTTCGGCTCGGCGTTGATGATGAAGTTGACGCCACCCTGGCGGTACAAGGTGACGCTCTTGTGCCGATGCCGGGCGATCGCGGTGAACCCCAGTTGCTCGAACAGGCCTCCCAGCGCAGCAGGGTCCGGCGCCGCGTACTCGACGAACTCGAATCCGTCGGTGCCCATTGGGTTTTCCCAGGGAGTGAATTGCATGCGCCATCTCCTGTTGCGCCCTGGAGCGCGGGACGAACCGACCTCAACGACGCATTCGCAAGGCCTTCCGCGTCGCGCTCGCGCGATCTGGCAGCCGCGACTCGCGCCGCCGGCAAGCCTCGGCCCGCCCTTCCAGCCCGGCGATGGTCGGGGCGGTCATCGTTCCGCCGCGGGGGCAGATCAGGCCTGCTGCACCACGCGGTTGATCCGCGGGCTCGCCGGCGCCGGCCAGCCGGCTTCGGTGCAGACGCGGACGATGGCCTCGTTGGTGTCGAAATAGACCTGCCAGTAATGGTCGGTGTGGGTGTAGGGCCGCACCGCGATCACCGGGCCCTCGAGCTTCATGTCGAGCAGGCTGACTTCGGGCGGCATCGTTGTCGAGATGTTCGGAATCTGCGCCACGGCGGCCTTCAGCCGGGCGATTGCATCGATCGGATCGACGCCTGCGGCGAGCTGGGCCACGCGCTCGACGCGCCGTGCCGGCAGCGCCGAGAAGTTCTGGATCGTGTCGCCGAAGATCTTGCCGTTACCGATCAGCGTGTGCACGTTGTCCGGCGTCACGATCGTCGTCCCGAACAGTCCGAGCTCGTGTACCGTGCCGACCACGCCGCCGATCGAGACGAAGTCGCCGACCTTGAACGGGCGCAGGATCAGCATGAACGCGCCGGCCGCGAAGTTGCCGAGCAGCCCGCTCCAGGCCGCGCCGATCGCCAGGCCCGCGCCGGCCAGCATCGCCGCGACCGAGGTCGTCTGGATGCCGAAGTAGCCGAGGATGCCGAGCACCAACGCGATGTTCAGCGCCACCGCGACGATCGAACCCATGTACTTGGTCAGCGTCGGGTCGACGTGGTTGCGATTCATCGCCGCCTGCATCACGGCGATCACGCGCCCGATCAGCCAGCGCCCGATGATCCAGAAGGCCAGCGCGGCGGCGATCTTCATCGCCACCTCGATCAGCGTGGTGCCCACGAACTGCTGTATGCCCTGCATGTCCATTGTTTGAGTGCTCCGATTTGGGGTCGCTGCCCGCTGCAGCGCCCGCTATCTTAGTGGCTCGGCAAGAGGCGGGTCAGGACGACCGCCAGCTCACCGAAGCCCCTCGGGTGAGGCACTTGCCGGTAGGGCGGCTTGGGCCAGTCCCAGCGCGGCGCCGGGAAGAGGGCGCGCATCGCGTGGATGTGGCAGTGGTAGGGCGGGCCTTCGACGAAGCCTTCGGCGCCGCCTTCGCGCGGTGCCTGCATGAACAGTGCGAACAGCCGCCCGCCCGGGCGCAGCCAGCGATGCAGTTGCGCGGCATAGGTTGTCCAATGGTCGGGATGCAGCGCGCAGAGGCAGGTCTGCTCGTAGACCGCCGCCAGCGGTGCGGCGGGCTGCCATGCCAGCACGTCGGCCTGCACGACCTCGCCGCCAAGCTTCTGCGTCGCGAGCGTTTGCCTCGTCAACGCCACGGCCGCCGGCGTGTAGTCGATCGCGACAAGCTCGAGCCCCGCCGCCGCGAGCGCGGCCACCTCGTGGCCAGCGCCGCATCCCGGCACGGCGATCGTCCCCGACAGCCGTTCGAAAGCGCCCTCGGCGAGCCATCGCAACAGCTGCGGGTTCGCGCCGCCGCGGTCCCAAGGCGTCTCCCCGGATTCGAAGCGTCGCTGCCAGAACGCGCTGTCCGGCCCGTGGGCGGCCGCCGGGAGGGTGAGGTCTGGGGGCTGCGTCATGCGACCAGTGTAGGTCGCGGTGGCGAACCGCGGCCACGAACCGCCGCTACGCGCCGATGTCGTGAACGAGCTGCCGCGCCGCGCCCAGCGACAGGTTGAGCAGGCCGGCGACGTCGCTGTAATCGTCGGCCAGCGCGGCGTTGTCCCAACCCTGCGCCGAATGACGGGCGAGGCGCACCGCGAGGGTCACCGTTCTGACGCTGGGATGTTCGGCATGGCGCTCGTCGGCGGTCTTGACGAGCAGCTCATGCAGGCGCCAGGTTCGCATCAGCGCTTGTTGCAGATCGCCGAGCTCGACCTTGAGCACCATGCGCTGCGCCCCAGCGGAGCGCAAGGTCGGGTCGGCGAACTGCAGGTGCTTGAGTTCCAGTGCCAGCGCCGGTGCGTGGCACCAGAGCAGCAGCTCGGCGAAGTCGTGCAACAACGCTGCCTGGTGGACCAGCGCCGCGTCAGGGTCCATCCGGTGCACCGCGAAGGCGATCGCGAAGGTCGCGGCGCGGTGCGAACGGCGCAGGACGGCCTGAATCCCTGCCAGCGCCTGCGGATGCTCGCGCAGCCGGGCTTCGACCGTCGGCGGCGGGCCAAAGGCGTTGAAGAACGGCGTGATGCCCATCATCACCACGGCGGCCGTGACGGTTCCGGTGTCGGTCACCATCCGCGGCGAACGGTTCGCCGCCGCATGGGACAGCACGCGCAGCGTCATCAGGGGGTCGCCGGCCACCATCTCGCCGATCAGGTTTGCGTCGACGTCGTCTTCGTGCGCCCGCAGTGCTTCGAGCGCGTCGGCCGTGCTGGCGAGCACCGGGATCTGCGCGCTGCGGAAGTGCGCCACCCAGGCCTCCAGATCCGGCAGCGGCTGGCTCAGCGGAGCTTCGAGAAGGCAGTCCATGGCAGATGGCAAGCGGCAGGTCGTCTCTGGATGTCGGCCGCGATGCGGCAAGCTTGAGCTCGCGCAAGCCGTTCAGGCCCACTCGCGGGCGGCCGATCCCGCCGGTTCGAGGGCGCTCAAAGCGCCAGCACGTGCCCCTCCTGCGGCATCGAGCGCCCGTCGAGCAACGCACGGTACACCGCTTCCACCGCCTCGCGACCCTGCCCGCGCACGACCTGCAACCAGGGCCGCTGCGGATCGGTGACGGGTTGCATGAATGCCTGCCAGGCCTCGGCGAGCCGCTGCTGCAGCCCGGCCGGCCCCCAGTCCGACAGGCGCTTGCTGATCTGGGCCGGGGCGAAGAAGAGTACCGGCCGCGGGCCGGCCAATCCCTGCGCGCTGCCGAGCTCGTCCCAATGCGTGCCGCCGACGGAACAGCTGTAGGCGAGGCGCTCGCCAAAGTGGGTGTGGACAGCGGCGCGCACGGGGGTGCTGCCCGAGAAATCGACATACACCGTCGGCTCATCGGTGGCCAGCCGGGAGATGTGGTCGTAGCCCAGCACCTGGTCGTAGCAGCCGAGCCCCCCGGTGAAGGCGATGTGGCCGGGCGACGTCAGCCCAATCGTGCGCACCGCGGTTGACGAGCCTCGCCGTCGCGACAGGCAGAACGCCGTCCCATAGGCCGTCTTGCTCGACGCGCTCGACAGCAATACGCGGCGCGCGCCGAAGAAGGCGTTGTCGGCCAGGAAGTCGTCGATCAGGAACGAGGTGATGTACAGCGGGCGCAGCAGCGCCTGCTGGGCCTCGCGTCGGGTGTCGTAGGCGGGATCGGCGCTGCAGCGTAGGTACTGGTTGTAGACGGCATGGAGTTCGCGGCGGTGCTCTGCGCCGTCGACGAAGCCGGCCGCCGTGACGCGCTCCGGCTGCAGCACGGCATGCGTCGCCAGCGGCCAGTAGCCATAGAAGCGCTCGCCCGCAGCAACCCCGTCGCAGCGCGACTCGGCGACGGTCGCGAAGCCCCACACCGGGATGCGACCCCATGCGGCGTCATCGGCCGGGAAGAATCGCCAGTAGTTCATTGCTTCGCCGAAGGCTGCATAGGTGATGTTGTTCGACGTCAATGCAAAGCTGTCGACGCGAAAGCGCGCTGCGCCCGCCGGCAACGGCGCGCTGGCGAGCGCTTCGTCGCCGACCCAACGGGTCTTGCGGAGGTCGTCGCGCCGGACGAGCAGGCCGGCCGAGAAAGGGGTCATGTCGGGCTCCCGAAGGATGAGCGGTGCAGTGTGCACCAGCCGCGCTCCGGGTACCGTAACGTCGCGCAGGCACCGCCGTGGCAAGCGGTGTACTGTCGAGCGTGCCACCGCCTTGCGCACCCCCATGAATGCGACGAACCGCGACGCGCCGGCCGATTTCGATCTCCCGGCCTACCTGCACCGCATCGCCTACGCGGGCCCGGTCGAACCCACGCTGCCCGTGCTGCGCGCAGTGCACCTGGCGCACGCGATGCACATCCCGTTCGAGAACATCGATGTCCTGCTCAAGCGGCCGATCCGGCTCGACCTTGCGAGCCTGCAGGCCAAGCTGGTGGCAGGCGGCCGCGGCGGCTATTGCTTCGAGCAGAACCAGTTGTTCGCCGGTGCGCTGCGCGCGCTCGGCTTCGATGTGCAGGGCCTGATCGCGCGGGTGCGGTTTCGCGTCCAGCAGGTGCTGCCGCGCACGCACATGCTGCTGCTCGTCACGCTGGCCGGCGAACGCTGGCTGGCCGACGTCGGCTTCGGCTCCGAGGGCCTGCTGCTGCCGGTCCCGCTCGAATCGGGCCAGACGAGTCACCAGTTCGCGTGGTGGGTTCGCGCCCTCGAGCGCGACCAACACTGGGTCATGCAATCGGCGCGCGAGGGCATCTGGGAGGATCTGTATGCCTTCACACTGGAGCCGCAGCTGGAGGTCGACTACGAGTTGGCGAACCACTACACGTCGACCCACCCGGACTCGCGCTTCACGCAATGCCTGGTGGCGCAGCGCGTGACGCCGCAGGTCAAGATCAGGCTGCGCAATCGCGAACTGACGCACGACACGGGGCGGCTCGTCATGAGCCGATGGCTCGCCGGTGACGATGAGATCGTGCAGGTGCTCGACGAGACTTTCGGCCTGCGCATCGCACCCGGAACGAGTTTCGCCTTCGTCGAATCGGACGCTTCGTGAACACGCGCGGTCCGCAATTCGCGACGGCCGGGCACCCGCGTGGCGCCCGCCGTCGCCATACCATCGCGAGCGCCTTACTGGATCGCGACGCGCCGGGTCTGCGGCACGTCCTTCTTCGGCAGCGTCAAGGTCAGCACGCCATTCTCGAACCTGGCGACCGCCGCTGCCGAGTCGACGGCCTGCGGCAGCTCGAACGCGCGCGCGTACGTCTCGCTGCTGCGCTCGGTGTAGAGCACCTTGTCGCCTTCCTTCTTCTCCGATTGGCTGTTGGTCTTGGCGCTGAGCGAGACGCGGGCGCCTTCGATCTCCACCGCGATGTCTTCCTTCGTCGCGCCGGGCAGTTCGGCGCGAACTTCGTAGCCGCCATTGCTTTCCGTCACTTCGATGCGGGCGCTCGACACCAGCGACGAGGTCGGCCGTGCCGCCAGCCAGTCGGAAAACAGCGAATCCATGAGACTGAACGGATCACGAGTGCCGGACACGGCCGCGGAGGCCGGGCGAGAGGTCAGTGAGAACATGTCATGACTCCTGGTAGAACGGTGACCCCACGGTCACCCAGAACCCGAAAATAGGAGCGTCGCCCGTCGATTCAAGAGGTCGAAACCCGTGGCCTGAACCGGCCCTGATCGGCATCAATCGCGGCAACGCATCGCCACTCACGTCAAACGCCGGAACCGTCCTCCGCCTCGCGCCAGACACCATGCAAGACTCCGCCTCCGACGCGATCACCCTGCTGAGTGCCTGCGCGCTGAGCGAGCATCTGCACGCCCGCAAGCTGAGCTGCCGCGAAGTGATGACGGCCTATCTCGACCGCATCGACGCACTGAACCCGCGCCACAACGCCATCGTCAGCCTGCAGCCGCGTGACGTGCTGCTGGCGCAGGCCGATGCCCGCGATGCGCAGCTCGCGCGTGGCGAGAGCATGGGCTGGATGCACGGCTTTCCGATAGCGATCAAGGACCTGGCGGCCACCGCGGGCATCCGCACCACGAGCGGCTCGCCGCTGCTGGCCGGGCATGTGCCAGACCAGGACGGGATCATGGTCGCGCGCATGAAGGCCGCCGGCGGCATCGTCATCGGCAAGACCAACACGCCCGAGTTCGGCCTCGGCTCGCACACCTACAACACCGTCTTCGGCGTCACCCGTAATGCGTTCGACCCCACCAAGAGCGCGGGCGGGTCGAGCGGCGGCGCGGCCGTAAGTCTGGCGCTGCGACTGCAGCCGGTGGCCGACGGCAGTGACATGATGGGGTCGCTGCGCAACCCGGCAGCGTTCAACGGCGTCGTCGGCTTCCGGCCCAGCCCCGGCCGCGTGCCCTCCGGGCCGCTGGGCGAGCAGTTCGTGAGCCAGCTCGCCACCGAGGGGCCGATGGGCCGCAACGTGGCCGACGTGGCGATGCTGCTGTCGGTTCAGGCCGGGTACGACGCGCGGGCGCCGCTGTCCATCGCCGAAGGCGGCGAAGCGTTCGCTCGGCCGCTGGCCGCGCCGGTGCAGGGCCTTCGCATCGGCTGGCTCGGCGACCTCGACGGCCATCTTGCCATCGAGCCCGGCATCCTCGAGCTGTGCGAGACGGGGCTGCAGCGCCTGGCGGGGCTCGGCTGCGTCGTCGAACCCGCGGCGCTCGGCTATCCGCCGGGGCAGGTCTGGCAGACCTGGCTCACGTGGCGCCGCTGGCTGGTGGCCGGGCGGCTCGCCCCGTACTTTGCCGATCCGGCGCAGCGGGCGCGCCTCAAGCCCGAGGCGCGCTGGGAGGCCGAGCAGGGCCACGGGCTGTCCGGCCCCGAGACCTATGCCGCGAGCCTGGATCGCACGGCGTTCCACCGCCACCTGCTCGGTCTGTTCGAGCGCTACGACTTCCTTGCCCTGCCGACGGCGCAGGTGTGGCCCTTCGACGCCGACCAGGACTGGCCGAAGTCGATCAACGGCCGCGTGATGGATACCTACCATCGCTGGATGGAGGTGGTGATCTACGCCACCCTCGGCGGCCTGCCGGCGATCAGCGTGCCGGCCGGCTTCGGCCCTGCCGGCCTGCCGATGGGCCTGCAACTGATGGGACGGCCACGGGCCGATCTGGCGGTGCTGCGTCTGGCATACGCCTACGAGAACGGGTAGTCTGCCAGCCGTTGAGCACGAGGCAGCACGGCCATCGAGGAGACATCATGAACAGCACCCGAAGTGTGGCCACCGGCCTGATCGTTGCCTGCGCGCTGGGCACCGGCCTGGCCGCGGAGCGGAGCATCGACAAGCAGGTGGAGGTTGCCGCGTCGCTCGACCAGGCCTGGGACGCCTGGACTACGCGCGAAGGCATCACCAGCTTCTTCGCGCCCGACGCGAAGGTCGAGGCCCGCGTGGGCGGCGCGTTCCAGATCTACATGGACCCGTTGGCGCGGCCCGGCCTGAAGGGCGCCGACGACATGCGCCTCATGGCCGTTCAGCCGAAGAAGATGATCTCGTTCGACTGGAACGCGCCGCCGCACCTGGCCGAGGCGCGCAAGCAGCGCACCTTCGTCGTCGTGCGCTTCGAGCCGCTGGGCGAGCAGCTCACGCGGGTGACGCTGCACCACAGCGGATGGGGCGACGGCGGCGAATGGGACCAGGCCTATGCGTACTTCGACCGCGCGTGGGCGTCGGTGCTCGGCAACCTGAAGAAGCGCTTCGACACCGGCTCGCAGGACTGGACGCAGTGGATGGACCAACTGCGCAAGATGCACGCCGTCGCCGACGAGAAAGCCGCCGAGACGCAGGCCGGCGAGAACAAGCCGTAGGCCAGCAGTGCCTGCGGTCGCCCGCAGTCAGCCGCCAGGCTGGCAGGAGGTCGCGCCGCGGCGGGGCGGCAGGCCGCCAGAGCGCCGCCGGCCGATCGAACTCAGTCTTCTTCCTTCGCCTGGTACTGCCCGACCAGCTGCTGCTGCACGTTCGGCGGCACGGCCTGGTAGTGGCTCAGCGCGAGCGTGTAGCGGCCCTGGCCGCTGGTCATCGCGTTCAGCCGCGACTGGTAGCCGTTCAACTCCGACTGCGGTGCCTGCCCCACCACCGTGAGCGAACCGGCCTGCGCGGTGCGTGTGCCGCTGACCAGGCCGCGCTTGGCCGACAGGTCGCCGGTGATGTCGCCGATCGCGCCTTCGGGCGCGGTGATCTCGACGTTCGAGATCGGCTCCAGCACGATCGGGCCGGCCTTCTTCACCGCATCGATGAAGGCCTTGCGGCCGGCGGTGGCGAAGGCGATGTCCTTGCTGTCGACGCTGTGGTGCTTGCCGTCATAGACGACCACGCGCACGTCCTTCACCGGATAGCCGGCGATCACGCCCGTATCCAGCGCCAGGCGCACGCCCTTTTCCACGGCCGGAATGAACTGACCGGGGATCGTGCCGCCCTTGACCTGGTCGACGAACTCGAAGCCTGCGCCACGGGGCAGCGGCTCCACGCGCAGGAACACCTCGCCGAACTGGCCCGCGCCGCCGGTCTGCTTCTTGTGCCGATGGTGGCCTTCGGCGGCGGCGGTGATGGTCTCGCGGTAGGCGATGCGCGGCGGCCGGGTGTTGACTTCGCACTTGTACACATCGGCCAGCCGTTCGAGCAGCATCCTCAGGTGCAGTTCGCCCAGGCCGTAGATCACGGTCTCGTTGGTGACCACCACGTGCTCGACCCTCAGGCACGGGTCCTCGTCGACGAGTTTTTGCACGATGTCCCACAGCCGCTGCTCGTCGCCGCGCCGCTTGGGCTCGATCGCCAGGCCATGAACCGGCACCGGGAAGTCGAGCGGCAGCAGGTGCAGGTGGTCGTCGTCGGCAGCATCGTGCAGCACCGCGTCGAAGTGCATCTCGTCGACCTTGGCAACGGCGCATATGTCACCCGGGTAGGCGCGGCTGACTTCCACATGCTCCTTGCCTTGCAGCATAAAGAGGTGGCCGACCTTGAACGGCCGCCGGCCGTCGCCGATGTAGAGCTGGCTGTCGCGCGTCAGGGTACCCTGGTGAATGCGAAAGATGCCCATCTTTCCGACATACGGATCCTGCGTGACCTTGAACACATGCGCCAGCACGTGCAGCGTCGGGTCGGGTACCGCCACCAAGGGCACCGCTTCGGCGCCCTCGCCCTTCAGGAACTTCGGCGGGTTGGCCTCGCTCGGGTTGGGCAGCAGCTTGACGATCACGTCGAGCAGCTCGGCCACGCCGGCGCCGTTGCGCGCCGAAACGAAGCAGATCGGGATCAGGTGCCCCTCGCGAAGTGCCTGCTCCAGAGGCGCGTGCAGCTCGGCCGGATCGACGTCGCCCTCTTCGAGGTAGCGCTCGACGAAGCCCGGGTCCACCTCGACCACCTGCTCGACGAGCGCGCGGTGCGCCTGCGCCACCGAAGAGAAGTCGACCTTGTCGCTCGCGTCGCCGGGGTTGAAGAAGCAGTCGACGACGCGCTCGCCGCGATCGGCGGGCAGGTTCAGCGGCAGGCACTCCTTGCCGAACGCGGCCTGGATCTGCGCCACCAGCGCCGGCAGATCGACGCCGAGGGCATCGATCTTGTTGACGATGATCAGCCGGCAGCGCTCGCGCTGCGCGGCATAGCTCATCATCCGCTCGGCCATCATCTCGACGCCGGTCGCGGCGCCGATCACGATCGCCGCCGACTCCACGGCCTCGAGCGCGGGCAGCGACTGGCCGAGGAAATCCGGCGTGCCCGGGGTGTCGATCAGGTGGATGCGTGTGTCGGCGTGCTGCAGGTGCATCAGCGCCGTATTGAGCGAGTGCTGGGCGCGCCGCTCGAGCGGGTCGAAGTCGCTGACGGTGGAGCCGCGCTCCAGGCTGCCGGGCGCACCAATCGCGCCGGCCCGGCACAACAGGGCCTCGGCGAGGCTGGTCTTGCCAGCGGCCGCAGGGCCCACCAGGGCCAGGGTGCGGATGCTGGTGGTGCCGTCTGGCAATGGGCTGGGCATGGAGAGTCCTTTTCGATCGTGCCGTTGTAAGCGTGATGATAGCCAGACTGGGAGCCTCGCCTGCCGTGCAGAAGCGGGGGTTCTTGAGCCAGTGCAAGGACATGCGCCGGGCCCGCGCCGGTTCGATCGGCGCCACGACTGCGTGATGCGCGTCGGCCATACCCGCCCGGGGCACGCCCCGCCGCAGGCTCTGCCGATGCCGCTGCCGGGCCGCGTCAATGGCAGATCGAATGCTCGGGTCGCGCCGTGAATTCGTCACAAGCGCGGCGCGCCACTTTCACTGGCAAGGCGGCCTGCGATGGACTGAAATGAAGCCATGGGGTCGCTCCTGACCCTGCTGGTCGTTTCGGAGTCGGTCATGTTGTTCAGCAGTCAAAGCCAGCGCGCCCTCGTGGGCTTCTTCCTCGCCGTGCTGCTCGCCGTTGCTGCGAGCGCCGTTTGCGTGGCGTTCGGTGCCAGCGCTATCCCGTCGCTCGCGCCCGGCGCAGCCGCGGTCGGCGTGCCGTCCGTGCCGAATGCGCGCCAGGCCGACGAGCCGCGCGCGGTGCACGAGCGCGGGCAGGCGACGGCCGCCACGCAGGAGGCCAGACCGGCCCGGAGCGTGGGAGCCGACTCCTGAACCGACAAGGCGGCGCTGCAGCGGGGCCATGCGGGGTGCAATGACCTACACTTTTGACGATGGATTTCCACCCTGCGCAACGCCTACCCGACAAGACGCTCGCGGCGCTGGAGCGCTGCACCCAGATCCGCCGCTATCCGAAGAACACCATCATCGTCAGCCAGGGCGACCGCGGCGAGACGGTGTTCTTCATTCTCGAAGGGCGGGTCAAGGTATACGTCAGCGACGACGCAGGCGACCAGGTCGTCGTGGGGATGCAGGGGCGGGGCGAGTACTTCGGCGAGCTCTCGCTCGACGACGGTTTGCGCTCCGCTTCGATCGTGACCCTCGAGCCGACCCAGCTTGCGGTGGTGCCCAAGGCAGAATTCGCCCAGTTGGTGGCGACCGAGCCCGAACTGGCGGTGCAGTTGATCGGCCACCTGATCGGGCGCGTGCGCGCGCTGACCGAGCGCGTGACCGACCTTGCGCTGATGGACGTCTACGGTCGCCTCGTCAAACTGCTGCACGATCAGTCGACCCAGCGCCCCGATGGCTCGCGCACGATGCCGCGCCTGACGCAGCAGGACCTTGCCGAGCACGTAGGCTCGTCGCGCGAGATGGTCAGCCGAATCTTCAAGGAGCTCGTCACCGGCGGCTACGTTTCGATGACGGCCGACGAGATCGTCGTCCACAAGGCGCCGCCGCGCCGCTGGTAGGGCTTGCGCCCGGCGCCGCCGTGTGAATACAGCACACGCCGCTGCTGCAGTGTTGACCCGCCCCAGTCACACAACCGGCGTGAAATGCGCAAGCAAACCGGTCGCTCGGCGCGGCTGCGGGGCAGGGCGCCCCGAAGTGGCGGGTGTGGGCAGAGCCGGCCAAGGAGATCTTTGTGCGCAACCGGCATGAACCTCGAGGGCTGACCGCCCGCATCTTGCATCCCCTGCTGGTGCTATTGATCGCGGCCGGCACGGCCGTCGCTGCCATCGCGCAGTGCGGCCTGTTGCTCGACGCGGCGGCCGCCGAACAGGGCGCTGCCGGCGCCACGGCGGCCTTGACCGGGTCCGACATGGCATCGCGGCCTGCCGAGCCGCCGCGTGTCGCCGCGGCTCCGGGCGTCGCGCCGTCGCCCGACGCGGCGCGCACGAACTGACTGCGCCCCCCCCGAGATGCGGGGTTGACAACGAACGCGGGGGGGGGGATGGTTGGCTCCGGAGTCGCCGCGTCGGCGACCCTGCAACAACATCAAGAATGAGGAGTTGACGATGCAAGCCAGGCTCGTGAGGCGCGCCGTATTCGGCGCAGCGGGAGCGGCAGCCGTGCTGCTGAGCGGAGTGGCGCAGGCGGCGCTTCAGGATCGCGATCTAAATGGTGACGCGGTGGTCGACGCCTTCTACGACACTGATCTCAACATCACCTGGCTGCGCGATGCCAACGTGAACGGGCTGATGAACTGGGACGCTGCTGTCAGTTGGGCCGGCACGTATAGCTTCGGTGGCTACACCGATTGGCGCCTGCCGACAAGCGACACATGCACGGGCCACCACTGCACCAGTAGCGAGATGGGTCATCTGTGGTACATAGAGTTGGGCAATTCGCCGGGGCCAATGACGAATCCAGGCAAGTTTCAGAACCTGCAGAAGCCGACGACGGATCCTAACTACTACTGGTCCGGTACAGAGTGGGCGCCCAATCCGCTCAACGCGTGGAACTTCACCTTCGGCGGTGGTGGACAGTACGGCAACTACAAGGGCAATTTGGGGTATGCGCTGGCTGTGCGCCCCGGCGATGTGGCCGCTGTGCCGGAGCCGCAGACCTACGCGCTCTTCTTGGCCGGGCTCGCCTTGGTGGGGGCAGTGGCGCCTCGCCGCCGCACCTGACACTGCGCCCTCCGCGGAGCCAGGAGCCCGCAGACCCCACTGTTGCAGCGGCCGCTGCTGAACGCCACCTCCGCAACGCTCCGCGCGTGGGCAGCTGTGCAACCAGCACACGCCTTGCGCAGGAGCTCCGCGGCGAGCATGCCAGTGCGCGTGTGCTGGGCCACCCGCGGGCGGGAGGGCCACGCTCGGCGCGCGGCAGCAGGCGGACGGCCCGCCAGTGGTGAACGTTCCCGCCCGCCGGCTGCCGGCTGCGCTACAGTGTCTCCATGAAGACCATCGGCCGGGCCGTATCGAAGATCACTGTGCTGCCGAGCGCCCAGGGGCTGCACGACGCGGCGCTACAGCAGAACATCGGCCAGGCAATGGCCGTGATCTACAGCACCGGCATCGCCAAAGGCGTCTATCGTTTCGGGACGCAGCAGGAGGCGGACACGCAGCGTCTGGACGCTCTGGTTCGGGTGGTCGCAGCCAATGCCGCGCGGCGCCAACGCGGCCCGTGAGCGACGACGACGCGCTGGCCGCCGAGCCGGCCCGGCCGGCGACGGTAGAAGATCTCAAGCGCCTGCTCTCGGCGCTGGCCGTAGAGCAAGTGGACTACGTGCTGATCGGCGGCTACGCGCTCTACGCCCTGGGCTACCAGCGCGCCACGACCGACATCGATTTGCTGCTGCGCCCGACGCGCGAACAGGGCGAGCGCGCGCGACGCGCACTGCTGACGCTGCCCGACAAGGTGGCGCGACAAATGGATCCCGACTGGTTTGCCGAAGGCGAGACGATCCGGGTCGCCGATGCTTTCGTCGTGGACCTGATGTTCAGCGCCTGTGGCGAGTCGGTCGAAACGCTGCGCGATCACATCGTCAGCGTCGACTTGGACGGGGTGCCGATGCGCACGCTGGACCTCGAGGGGCTGCTGAAAACCAAGCAGACCTCACGCGACAAGGACAAGCTCGATCGTGTCGTTCTGGAGCGCGCCCTGGAGGTCTTGCGACGCGGCGACCAAGGCAGCTGAGCTCCCCGCCGCGGCCGAGCGACACCTCCCTACTGAAACGCCACTTCCGCAAAGCTCCTCAGCTTGCGGCTGTGCAACTGGTCCACACCGGCTTCGCGCAGCAGCTCGACGGCGCGCATGCCGATGCGCAGGTGCTGGTCCACCCGCTCGCGGTAGAACTGGTTGGCCATGCCGGGCAGCTTGATCTCGCCGTGCAGCGGCTTGTCGCTGACGCACAGCAGCGTGCCGTACGGCACGCGGAAGCGAAAGCCGTTGGCGGCGATGGTGGCGCTTTCCATGTCGAGCGCGATCGCGCGGCTCTGGCTGAAGCGGCGCTCCGGGCCGCGGTGCGGCAGCAGCTCCCAGTTGCGGTTGTCGGTCGATGCGACGGTGCCGGTGCGCATCACGCGCTTGAGCTCGTAGCCCTTCAACTGCGTGATCTCGGCGACCGCGGCCTCCAGTGCAAGCTGGACTTCGGCCAGCGCCGGAATGGGCACCCACAGCGGCAGGTCTTCATCGAGCACATGGTCTTCGCGCACATAGCCGTGGGCCAGCACGTAGTCGCCGAGCTGCTGCGTATTGCGCAGGCCGGCGCAGTGGCCGAGCATGACCCAGGCGTGCGGGCGCAGCACCGCGATGTGGTCGGTGATCGTTTTCGCGTTGGCCGGGCCGATGCCGATGTTGACCATCGTGATCCCGGCCCCGTCGGGGCGCACCAGGTGATAGGCCGGCATCTGCGGCAGGCGCGGCGGCGCGCTGCCGAGTGCATCGCCGGGCTCCGCGGCCAGCCCGGCGCGCCGGGTGATCACGCCGCCCGGCTCGACGAAGGCGGTGTACTCGCCTGCGGCCTCGCCCATGCGCTCGTGGCCGAGGCGGATGAACTCGTCGATGTAGAACTGGTAGTTCGTGAACAGGACGAAGTTCTGGAACTGCTCGGGCCGCGTGCCGCTGTAGTGGCGCAGCCGGTGCAGCGAATAGTCCACCCGCGGCGCGGTGAACAGCGCCAGCGGGTGCGCCTCGCCCGGACGCGGTTCGTGAGTGCCGTTGGCGATGCCGTCGTCCATCGCCGCCAGGTCGGGCAGGTCGAAGCGGTCGCGCAGCAGCATGCGCCGCTCGGCGCTCATCGAGCCTTCGATGTGGTCGTTCTCGGCGAACGAGAAGTGCACCGGGATCGGCTGCGCGCTGGTGCCCACTTCGAGCGACACGCCGTGGTTCTTCAGCAGGAGGCGGAATTGCTCGAGGTAGTAGGCGCCGAACAGGTCGGGCCGCGTCAGCGTGGTCTCGTAGGTGCCGGGGCCGGAGACGAAACCGTAGCTCAGGCGCGAATCGGCGCGGGCCACGGTGTCGGTGTGCACGCGCACGAACGGGTAGCAGGCCCGCACGCGCTGCGTCAGGTCTTCGCCGGCCACGAAGCGCAGCAGTGCGTCGCGCAAGTGGGCGATGCTGCCGTCGTAGATGGCGCGCACCTGGGCCAGTGCGGCATCGGGGTCGTGAAAACGCGCCGGGGCGATGAAGTGGGGCAGGCTGGACATGGGATTCCTCGTCATGGCCGACCGATTGTGGACCGGGAAGGCCAGCGGTCCGCCATGCGCCGGCAGAGGCTGGGGGGTGTGTGGACCGGGCCATAGCCGATGGCGACGCGCCCGGCTCGACGAAGGTCCGAGGCCCGAGATCGACCCGGCGGAGCCCTCGGCCGCAAGTCATCCGGGCGCATATCGCCGCAGAGGGCCGGGCAGCGCGGGTGACTACTGCGTCTGCAAGGCCGCCGCGATCACGACATTCGGGTTCGGCACGCACTCCGAGAAGCCGGCCAGCGGTGCACAGGGCGCGCCGAGGATCGCACTGGCCACGGCGGTGCCGGCACTGACCGTGCCGAACACCGCGTAGCCGTCGCTGCCGGCGTGCGGGTCGAGGATCGCGCTGTTGTTGACCGCGTTGATGAAGAACTGCGAGGTCGCCGAGTTCGGTTCGCCGGTGCGCGCCATCGCGATCGACCACTGCGTGTTGCTCAGGCCGCGGCCGACCTCCAGCGGGATTGCGGCGCGCAGTGGCGCTTGAAGCACCGGCGCCGCCCCGGGTGTGATCGGCAGGTAGCCGCCGCCCTGGACCACGAAGTTCGTCACCACGCGGTGAAAGACCGTGCCGTCGTAGAAGCCGCTGTTGACGTAGGCGAGGAAGTTGTCGACCGTTGCCTGCGCTTTGTCGGGCGCCAGCGTGAAGACCATCAGGCCATCGACCCCGGCGCCGTTGCGGACCGCCATCGTGACCTGCGGCACCGCCACCGCGAATGCGGCCGTCTTCAGGATGGCCCCGTCGCTTGCGCGCGCGACGTTGACGGTGTTCGCGCCCAGCGACGATGCCGTGCACCGGTAGTACGCCGTGCTCGCCGTGCTGACTTCGCTCGGCACGGTGCTGCGCGCCATGCCCTTGCACCCCGCCGAGCCCACGCTCAGCCCGCTGTCCAGGCCGCTGCCGTTGATCGTGACCAGCAGCGACTGGCTGTACTTGACGGGGCTGGCGACCGCACTCGATACCGTGGGCTCGCCCGCGGGCGAGCCGTCGCCGCCACCGCCACAGGCCACCAGCAGCGTTGCCGTGACGATGGCGCCGCTCAGCCGCGCCGCGCGGGGCAGGGAGGGGAAATGGGTCGGGGTGTTCATCGGGGTTCGGCTCATGGAGGGGTTGGCGTTTGCTGGCGCGCGTGCTGTCGCGGCACGGATGGTAGTGCAATCGGAAGGCACACCGCCCGGTTGCGGGCCGGGCGCGAGACTCCCGCGCCCGGCCCGACGAGCCGGAGCCTGTCCGTCGTTCCCGCCAGGTGTTCACGCGGCGCGGCGGCCCAGGGCGTGCCAGACTTGCACCTGCTTCCTTCGCCTTGCGCCACCCGCCATGAACATTGCCGCAACCGCCTCGCCGTCGTCCCCTCGCTCGCCACAGGCGGCGCCTCGTGCCGCCGCTACGCTGGTCGTCGTGCGCGACGCTGCAGTGGGCATCGAGGTGCTGCTGCTGCGTCGCGCCGAGCGTGGCGACCACAACAGCGGCGCCTGGGTCTTCCCGGGCGGCATGATCGAGCCGGGCGATCGCCAGTGCCACGCCTGGTGCGCCGGACTCGACGACGCCGCCGCCAGCGAACGGCTCGGCCTGCCGCACGGCGGGCTCGACCACTACGTGGCCGCATTGCGCGAATGCTTCGAGGAGGCCGGCCTGCTGTTCGCCCGGGATGCCAGCGGCGCGATGCTGAGCTTGTGCGACGCCGCCCTGGCCGCGGACCTGGCCGCCTGGCGCGGCCCGCTGCACCGCGGCGAACGCAAGCTGGCCGAGCTGTGCGCGCAGCACCGGCTGCAGCTCGCGATGGACCGGCTGGTCTATTTCAGCCACTGGCTCACGCCGCCCGGGCGGCCGAAGCGCTTCGACACCCGCTTCTTCATCGCCGAGGCGCCCGCCGGGCAGATCGCGCGCCACGACGACACCGAGATGGTCGAGCAACAGTGGCTGCGCCCCGCCGACGCGCTGGCGCAGAGCGCGTCCCTCAAGCTGATGACGCCGACGCTGAAGACGCTCGAGGCGATCGCCCGCTTCGACTCCGCGCGGGCGCTGCTCGCCTGGGCGCGCGCGCCGCGCGAGATCGGCCTCGTGATGCCGCACATAGGCGTCGGCAGCCAGGGGATGCGCCCGGTCACGCCGGACGAACCGGCCTGGGCCGAGCTCGGCCGCATCGACCCCGAATGCCGCGGCACGGCGTGCTACGACATCCGCCCCGGCGAGCCGGTGCGCTTGTCGGCGCGCGTGATCCGCGTCACCGCCCACAACGGCAACGTGATGACGGGCCCGGGCACCAACACCTACCTCGTCGGGAGCGGCGCAGCCAACGAGTGGGCGGTGATCGACCCCGGCCCGCTCGACACCTCGCACGTCGAGAACGTGCTCGCCGCGGCGCCGGGACCGATCCGCTGGATCTTCGCGACGCACACCCACACCGACCATTCGCCGGCCACGGCATTGCTCAAGGCACTGACGGGCGCCGAGGTGCATGGCCGCGTCGCCGCCCACCCCGAGTGGCAGGACGCGAGTTTCGCGCCCGAACACCTGCTTCGCGGCGGTGAACGCATCGCGCTGGACCCGGGCACCACGCTGCGCGTGATCCACACCCCCGGCCATGCCTCGAACCACCTTTGCTACCTGCTGGAGGAAGAGAAGACGCTCTTCACCGGCGACCATGTGATGCAGTTGTCCACAGTCGTCATCAACCCGCCGGATGGCGACATGGCGGCCTACGTGACGTCGTTGCGCGAGCTGCTGGGCGAGGATCTCGACTGGCTCGCCCCCGGTCATGGCTTCCTGATGGCGCAGCCGCGGCGCGCACTGCAGTGGATCATCGACCACCGGCTGCGGCGCGAGGAGAAGGTGGTCGATGCGTTGCGCGATCTCGGGCCGGCCGCAGCCGACGCGCTGCTGCCCCGCGTCTACGACGACGTGCCTGAGCGCATGCACGCGATGGCGATGCGCTCCCTGAAGGCGCATCTCTTCAAGCTGCGCGACGAGGCGCGCGCGGCCGAGCAGGGCGAGCGGTGGGCACTCGTGCCCTGATCGCCGGCGCGGCGCAGCACCCGTCGGCGCTCAATCGTTCGCGAAGCTGTACGGTCCGCCTCGCTTGAGCGCCCGTCGGTATGCGGGGCGGGCGTGGATGCGCTTGAGGAATGCCGTCAGGTGCGGCCGCCCGGCGCCCAGCCCGGCGCGCTGCCCGGCGGCTTCGAGGGGAAAGCTCATCTGGATGTCGGCCGCGCTGAAGGCCTCGCCGGCGAACCACGCGTGCCGCGCGAGCTCGGCCTCCATGAAATCGAGCTGGCGCTCGAGGGTGGGCTCGACGAACGAGCTCAACACCTTGGTCGAGATGCCGCGCGCGATCGGCCTGACGAAGAACGGCATCGGCGCGCTGGCGACCTTGTCGAACACCAGCTTCATCAGCAGCGGCGACATCGCCGAGCCCTCGGCGAAGTGCAGCCAGTACGTGTAGCGCAATCGCTCGGGCGTGCCCGGCGCGGGCACGAGGCGGCCCTTGCCGTAGCGCTCGACCAGGTACTCGATGATCGCGCCCGATTCGGCCACCGTCACCTCGCCGTCGGTGATGACGGGCGACTTGCCCAGCGGGTGCACCTTGCGCAGCGAGTCGGGCGCGAGCATCGTGGTCGCATCGCGCTGGTAGTGCTCGATCTCGTAGGGCAGGCCGAGCTCTTCGAGCAGCCAGAGGACGCGCTGCGAGCGCGAGTTGTCGAGGTGGTGGACGGTGATCATCGGCAGGTGGCGAAGTGGATGGGGCGCGGGATCGCGGGCGTCGGGTCACGCAGGCGTGCTGCCGGCGCGGCGGGTGCGCGCCGTGCGCTCGTCGCTGGCGACGCGACGCGCCGCCGCCGCAGCGGGCCGCTTCGGCCCTGGCTTCGGCGTCTCGGCGGGGCGCCGGGCTCGCGTCTTCTTGGCGGAGGCGCCCGGGGTGGCCGCCTTGCCTGCCTTCGCGGGCGCGGCGTGGCGCGCCGCGGCAATGCGGCGGTCGGGCCGCGCCGGCGCTTGCGCGGGCACCTGCGGCGCCGCTTCGGCTGGCGTGAGCTCGAGCAGTTCCTCGTGCGCCGCCCGCAACGCCTGCGCCAGGTGCGGCACGTCCGGCATGGCCTTGCGGCAG
The DNA here is from genome assembly GCA_963779155.1 of uncultured bacterium. Lineage (GTDB taxonomy): Bacteria > Pseudomonadota > Gammaproteobacteria > Burkholderiales > Burkholderiaceae_C > CAIKUF01. The sequence goes on from CAVZXE010000004.1 coordinate 103,254, forward strand.
GCCGTGAGGCCGAAGTCGAGCGAGCCGTTGTAGCTTTGCACCGTGATGTTGAGTGCCACGCTGTGGACGGCGATCGACACCGGGTAGTAGGTGAGCATCTTCGCGCCCGCGAGGTAGAGCGGGAACTGCGGACCGGGCACGTTGGAAATGGCGACGTTGGTGATCGGCGGCATGCGGTTGGCGAGCTTGGAGCGGCCGAACAGCGCCGCGATGCCGCTGATCAGCCAGGGCGCGCCCAGCGACGGGAAGTCGGTCGGGATCACCGATTTCATGCTTGCCGTCAGCGCCTTTGCGGCCGTGCTCGACGCGTGGATGGCCTGCAGCCGTTCGAGCGGGTCGGCAATGTGGCTGGCCAGGCTGATGCGCACCATCGTTGCCTGCGTGTTCATGTCGGTGTTGCCGGCCTCGCGCAGGCTCACCGGTACGCCGGCAAGCAGCGGGTCGTCGGGCAGGGCATCGATCTCGGCCAGGTAGTGGCGCAGCGCACCGGAGCAGACGGCCAGGACCACGTCGTTGATCGTGACCTCGTTGCCCCTGGCAATCCGCCGCGCCTCGGCCAGCGGCAGCGACAGGCTGGCGAAGGACCGCTGGTTGGTGATCGCCACGTTCAGCGGCGTACGCGGCGCGAACCAGTTGCCCTTGGGCGCGTTGTCGGCGGCAGCGGCTTCGGCCGCGGTGGGGCGCAGGCGATGCCACAGCGTGCGGGCCAGCGTCGGCACCGTGCGGACGAGCTTCAGCGCCTGTTGCCCGGTGTTGCGCGCGCCGGCCGCAGCGAGCTCGGCGATGCCGATGGCCTCGGCGCTGGCGCGGCGCCGGGCGGGCGCCCCGCGCACCTTGCGCGGCACCGGGCCGGTGTCCAGGATCGCGTTGGCCAGCGCAATGCCGCTGGCGCCATCGAGCGCGGCGTGGTGCACCTTGGAGTAGAAGGCCACGTGGCGCGCACCCTCGGGCGCATCGGGCGTCGCCTGCAGGCCTTCGATCACGTAGAACTCCCACAGCGGCCGGCTGCGGTCGAGCAGGCTCGAGTGCAGCCGGCCGACCAGCCTGTCGAGCTGCGCGCGGCTGCCCGGCTTGGGCAGCACGGTGTTGCGGATGTGGTACTCGATATCGAGGTCGGGTTCGGTCACCCAGACCGGGTTGGCCAGCTCGAAAGGCATGTTCAGCAGCTTGCGCCGGAAGACCGGGGCCAGATGCATGCGGCTGGCAATGTGCTTGCGCACGTCCGCGACGAAGTCGCCTGCGTAGCCGGGCGGCAGTTCGTAAACGTGCAGGCTGCCCACGTGCATCGGGTTCTCGGGGGTTTCGAGATAAAGGAAGGTGGCGTCCAGCCCGCTGAGGTGATCCATCGCTGTCTCCGGTTGCATCGCCCTGAAGTGTGACGCGGTTTCGGGCTCGGGGATCGCGCTTGCCATTGCGCGCCGGCGGCGCTGGCCGCTGCGACCACGGGCTGCAGACCCGGGTGTGCCACGCCGAGCGATCGGGCTGGGAGCGATGCCATGTCCGCGGGATTGCCGAACGGCCTGCTTTGCAGGCGCGAGCAGTCGTCAGTCCTGCGGCGCAGGCGTCGCGCCGAGACCCGGCGGCGGCGGGGTGCCAGGTGGCGGAACTGCCGCGTTCGGCGGCACTCCGTAGCGCGCCGGTGGCGCTGCGGAATAGCTCGGTGACGCGGCGCGCCCGGCCGGCACGCTGCGCCGCGCCACTTGCGCCGGTACCTGGTTGCCGCGCGTGTACATGCATTGCATGTAGGCGATGTCGAACTGGCGTTGCAGCGTGTACGACGACGCTGCGCCGGTGTTGCCGGCCGCGGCCCCGCCGATCATCAGCCCTGTCCCCGCGCCCCAGGCCGCACCGGTGCCGGCCTGCCCCGTGGCGGCACCGAGCAAGGCGCCGACGGCGGCTCCCACCGCAGCGCCGCCCACGGCGTTGGCTGCGGAATTGTCCTGCGCGGCCTGGCTCGCGCCGGCAATGCTGGACTGCGCGAACTGCTGGCAGACGCCACTGTCGACGCGGAACTGCTCGAGGCTCTTGCCAGCGCCAGGCATCACGGCGACGGTGGGGCCCTGCGGCACCGACACGCAAGCGGCGAGCGCCAGCGTACCTGCCAGCGATGCCGCGATGCCGCTCCGCTTCAACAGGCGCCTTGCATGCATGACGTTACGGGGGCGCTGCGCCTGGCCGGGCCTCGGCCGGCGGCGGCAGGCTCGCGGGATTGACGGCGATCCACGGCCGTGAGCACTGCTGCACGTACGGGTAGTAGCCCTGCGGCTCGGTGCAGTAGTACCAGTAGCTGACGGGGGCACGCGCAGACGGTGCCGCCGGAGCCGGCTCGACGCTTTGAGTCGGCGCTTGCTGGACGAAGGTCAGGTCCTCCTGCACGACGAAGCCCGGGAAGACCTGTGTCGGGTAGCCAAAGGCGCCCCAGGCGGGCACGGTGTAGAGGCCAGGCCCGCCCCAGTACCAGGGCCAGCCCGCCGACAGTGCCCAGCCGGCGCCGTAGCCGAGCCCGACGCCCCAGCCGAACCCGTAGCCCGGATAGCCCCAACCCCAGCCGCCGTAGCCAAAACGTGGCCCGACCCAGGGCCGATAGGGGCCGCCGGCCCAGCGACCGCCGCCGGCACCCCAGCCCGGCGCACCACGCGCGCCACGCCCCGGCCCGACGACAACGCCCCCGCCGCCGTCCGAAGATGGCCGCGCCTGCGCTGTCGGGCAGGCGACGACGGCGGCAAGAGCGAGCGCGGCAAGGGGATGGGTGCGCATGGATGGGCTCGAGCGATGACGCAACGATTGTTGTTTGAACGGCCCCCAGCACGGTGCGGTTGACCTGACGATCGGGCACATTGCGCACATCGCGCCAGGCAACACACCGATTCTGGTGGACCGATCCTCGCGCTGCAAGTTCCCCGCTGGCCGCGTCGACCAGGGCGCTTCAGCCGCCCTCCGGCAGATCGTCGAACAGCCCCGGCTCGGCGCTGCTGCGCGCCCCCTCGATCAGCAGCAGGCGCTGCTTGGTGGCCGCGCCGCCGCTGGCCGAGAAACCGCCCAGACGCCCATTGGCGGCCAGCACGCGGTGGCAGGGTACGACGAGGGCGAACGGATTGCGCCCCAGCGCCTGGCCGACCGCGCGCGCCAGGCTCGCGTCGCCCAGGCGTGCTGCGATCTGCCCGTAGGTGAGCGTCGATCCGGGCCCGATGCTGCGCGCGATGTCGTACACCCGGCGCTCGAAGTCCGGCGTGGCGCGCATGTCGAGCGTCACCGTGGACAGTTCGCTCGCCTGGCCTGCCAGCAGCGCGACGACGCCGTCGATCGCCCGCTGGACCGCGGGCGGCGGCGGCGCTTCTCGTGCGTCGGCGAAGCGCCGCTGCATCCGGTCGCGCGTCCGGACCTCGTCGGCCTCGGGCAGTTGCAGGCCGACGATGCCGCGTCCGCTCCAGGCGATGGCGCAGCGGCCGAGCGCCGTCTCGAAGAGAGCGAAGCCTGGCGTCGTCATGCCGCGCTGCCGGCGAGCCGCGCCAGTGCCTGCGCCGTCGCGGCCTCGGCCATCCCGCCGAACACGACGCCGCCGAAAGCGAGCGGCGCGACCTTTCGGGCCCGGGTTGCCGAGTGGCCGCAATTGCAGGGCAGTCTTCCCAGGCCAACCGACGCGACGCGCAGCATGGTCAGCCCTGCGCCGCGGCGATTTCAGCGTCCTTCGCTCTGGCCCGCGCGACGGCGGGCCGTGCATTGACGCGTGCCGTGTAGGCCGCTATGACCGGCATCTCCGGCACGAGCTTGAACGCCGTCGTCCAGGTCAGGGCGGTGCCCCACAGCACGTCGGCGGCGCTAAAGCGGTCGCCCAGGAGGTACGGCCCTGCGGCAAGCTGATCGGTCAGGGTCCTGAGCATCGTGTCGTAGTCGCCGTAGGGCGCGGTCGATGGCGGCGCGGGTTCGCGCTTCATGGCCCGATCGATCAGCGCCGGCTCGAAGCACGAGCCGTAGAACGCCATCCAGCGCAGGTAGGGCCCGCGCAGCGGGTCGCCGATGGCCGGCGCCAGGCCGGCCTCGGGGTACAGGTCCGCCAGATAGATGAAGATGGCCACTTGCTCAGTGACGAGCGCTTCGCCATGCTTCAAGGCGGGCACCTTGCCCATCGGGTTGACGGCCAGGTAGGCCGCGCCGCGCTGCTCGCCGGCCTTCATGTTCAGCAGGTGCAGCTCATAGTCGGCGTTCAGTTCCTCGAGCAGGATCAGCGCGCCCGTCGAGCGCGTGTTCGGCGAATGGAAGAGGGTGACGCGGCTGCGACTCATGCGATGTTTCCGGGAGCGCTGGATGCAAGCGCAGTGTAGCCAGCGCGGCGTTCAGCGCGAAATCGTCACCCCGCCATCGACCACCAGCGTCGCGCCCACCACGTAGTCGCCGGCGCGCGAGGCGAGGTAGATCGCCGCGCCGGCCATGTCGTCGTCGATGCCGATGCGCCCGGCCGGAATGCGTGCCGCGAGCTCCGCCCCGTGATCGCGCGCATCACGGTTCATGTCGGACGCGAAGGCGCCCGGCGCGACCGCGCTGACGGCGATGTTGTCCTGGATCAGCCGCAGCGCCATTCGTTTGGTCAGGTGCACGAGCCCGGCCTTGCTGGCCGCGTACGAATAGGTCTCCTGCGGGTTGACCGAGACGCCGTCGATCGAAGCGATGTTGATCACCGTCGCGGTGCGCATCGTGGCCGCCTTGCGCAGCGGCCCGATCAGCGCCTGCGTCAGGAAGAAGGGCGTCTTCAGGTTCAGGTCCACCACCTTGTCCCAGCCGTTCTCTGGGAAGTCGTCGAAGGGCGCGCCCCAGGCCGCGCCGGCGTTGTTGACCAGGATGTCGAGCTGCGGTTCGCGCGCGGCATAGGCGGCCGCGAGCGCGTGCGCCCCGTTCAGCGTCGAGACATCGGAAGGCAGCGAGACGCAAGGCCCGAGTGCCGAGAGCTCGGCGGCTGTCGCGTCGCAGGCGGCCGCCTTGCGCGCCGAGATGTAGGCGCGCGCGCCATGTGCCAGAAAGCCGGCGGCGATCATGCGGCCGATGCCGCGCGAACCGCCGGTGATGAGAGCCGTGCGGCCCTGGAGCGAGAAGAGGTCGTTCATGGCATGACTCCGGTCGAAGGGGAACGGGGGCTTCAGGTCGGTCACGATGGCGTGCCGGCGGCCGGCTGGCATCGACTCGCCAGCAGGGGCCGGGCACGCCGCATTCGAGCGCTCGATCGCGGCGAAGCCCAAGGCTAGCGCCGAACCGCCACGCCCGCAGTCGCCAAGGCGCCAGCGCCGCGCCCGGCGCCGGCCAAGCCCAAAGCTGTGCGCCTGGCCAACGCCCCGTTCGGGCTGAGCCTGTCGAAGCCTCGCTGCCGACGGCGCCGGCCCGCCGACAGGCTCGGGGCGAACGGCTCACTGAGCGGCGTGGCGGCTACGCCGAAGCCTGCAGCGCCGCGCCGGCCGGCAGCACGCGGTTGCGCCCGAGTTGCTTGGCCGCGAGCAGCGCGTCGTCGGCCACCTTGAGCAGCGCCGCCACCGATGGCGGTGCCTGGCGCGAGTCGCACACGCCGGCCGAGAAGCTGAGCCCGGCGAGCGTGACGCCGTCGACCGTGAAGGTCTGGGCTCGCCACGCCTTGAGCAAGGCGCCGACCTTGCGACAGGCGGCCGCCGCGCCGGTGCGCGGCATCAGCAGGCAGAACTCCTCGCCGCCGTAGCGGCATGCGATGTCGCTCTTGCGCCCCTGTTCGACGAGCAGCCTGCCGAAGGCCTCGAGCAGCGTGTCGCCGACGCCGTGGCCATGCTGGTCGTTCACCGCCTTGAAGTGGTCGAGGTCGATGATCACCACCGCCAGCGGCTGGTGGTCGCGCTGCGCCAGCGCCAGCATGGCCGGCAGGGTGTCGTTCAGGTGGCGGCGGTTGAACAGCCCGGTCAGGAAGTCGCGCGTCGCCTGCTGCTTGAGCGCCGTCTGCAGCGCCTGCACTTCGCCGATCTTGCGCGAGAGCTGCTGGTTGATCGCCTCCAGCTCGGCCCGCGCACGCTCCGTCTCGCGCCGGCGAGCATCGTTCTCGTCCAGCTTGTGCTGAAGACGCAGCAGCTCGGTCTGCAATGCGGCGGCCTGGTAGCGGGCCCGCGACGCGCGTTCCGAGCGCTCACGGTGCAGGCGTTGGCAGGCATGCATCGTCGCCAGCGCACGTGCCGGCTCGCCCATGCACTCCTGCAACGCGGCCAGGGTCTGGAGCGCCAGGCAGCGCACCCTCAGGCTCAAGCCGTCGGCAGGCGGGCGTTCGGTCCGCAGCCCTTCGAGGCCGTTGCTGCCGACCAGCGGCAGCGCCCGTTCGAGTTCAGCCAGCGCCCGTGGCAAGTGCGCGCGAAGCTGCTCGAGCATGGCGGTTGCGACGATGCGCTCGACCTGTTCGTCCGGATCCGGCGTCGGCGGGGCCCGCAGTGCCCGCTCGACGAGCTGGTTCCCCAGCGCCTCGTGCCCGGCATGCAGCGCTGCGATGGCCAGCGTCTCGAAAGCCGAGTTCATCGTGCCACGCCCACTCCCGTCGGCCGGCAGCGCAAGCACGCGCTCGATATCCGGCAGCGCCTCTTGCGGGCGGTTCAGGTCGGTCAGGCAGATCACGCGGTTGATCAGCAGCACGCTCAGCAAGCGCACGTTGTTCAGCCCCGCGCAGCGCGCGATGCCCTGGTCGACATGGCGCAGCGCCTCGGTGCAGTCGCCAAGTTGCAGCAATTCGTGCGCAAGGTTGCAGTGCAGCACCGCGTCGAAGCCGCGCGCGTGCGCCGGGCCGGCGCCGCGCAGCGCCTGGTACATGTAGGCAAACGCCAGCTCCGATTCGCCCTGGGCCGAATAGCAGCCGGCAATGGTGTTGAGCAGCAAGCCCCGCTGGTCGAGCCTGAGTACCCGCAGGCCTTCGTCGCGCAGCGGCAGCGCAAGTGCGAGCGCATCGCGAAAGCGACCCGCACGCCACAGCCCGCGGGCCAGCCCCGTGCCGGCGAGGAGGTGGCCCGCGCGATCGCCGGTGGCGTCGAAGCAGCGCCGGGCGTGCGTGAGCTCGGGCGCGGCCGCATCCGGCGTGTCGAAATACAGCAGGTGAAAGCCGCGCGACAGTCGCGCCCAGCCTTCGGCCGCGACGTCGCCCGTGGCGAGCGCCTGCGCCAGCGCCCGCTCGGCGCGGGCGATTGCGCGCTGCGAGTCGATGTGCTGTAGCGCCCATGACTCGCGCGCGAGGCGCAGCGCGGCCGAGGTCGGAGTTCGGGCAGGCGACGATCTCATGACGCTCATTATTGGAGTAAACGGGCTCGGCTGGCGGCGGGGCCGACCCGCTGTGGCAATATTCACGCCCCCAAACCAAGCGCCGGAGTAGAGATGAAGAAACTGACCTGCCTGTTGATCGCCGCTGCCGCCGCCTGCCCTGCGTGGGCGCAGACCGACGCCGCCGCGAAGGCGGCCAAGGAGCCAGGCGCCGTGGCGACCGCGAGCGGCCTGGTCTACCAGTCGATCAAGGATGGCAGCGGCGCGAGCCCGAAGGCGACGGACACCGTCAAGGTGCACTACAAGGGTACCTTCCCGGATGGCAAGGAGTTCGACAGCTCCTACAAGACCGGGCAGCCGGCCGAGTTTCCATTGAACGGCGTGATCAAGTGCTGGACCGAAGGCGTGCAGATGATGAAGACGGGCGGCAAGGCCCGGCTCACCTGCCCGGCCTCGATCGCCTACGGCGAGCGAGGCGCGGGCGGCGTAATCCCGCCAAACGCGACGCTGGTGTTCGAGATCGAGTTGCTGGGGGTTGGCGGGAAGTGAAGCGAGGGCCGGTGGGTGAATGGCGGCGCCCTCATTGGGCCCCTCATCTATCATCCCGACATGCCTGTCGTCTTCCGCTATCGGGGATTTCGCTTCTTCTTCTACTCGAACGAAGGAAGCCCCCGGGAGCCTGTGCATGTGCATGCGATCGGCGAAGGCGGGGAAGCCAAGTTCTGGCTGCTGCCTGGCGTTCGCGTCGCGTTCAGCGATGGGCTGGATGCGCGCACGCTGCGCGAACTGACGGGGGTCGTCGAGCAGAATGTTGAACGCATCGAAAGGACCTGGCATGAATACTTCGGCTAGAGCGGTTCGCTTCGACGACAACAGCATGTGGGTGGATCTGTCCGATGGGCGTGTGATCGCGGTACCGCTCGCATGGTTTCCGCGCTTGATGAATGCCACGCCGGAGCAACGCGCCCAGGTGGTTTTCAGTTCGCGCGGCTTGCATTGGGAGAGCCTCGACGAGGACATTGCCATTGAAGGGCTGTTGGCTGGCGTTGGCGATCTGACGCTTCATGGCGCGTTGATCGCGCCATGAAGGTGTCCGCGCAAAATGCGGCGAGCTGTGATGCTGATCTTGCACGCGAAGAACGAGAGCGGGCTTTTGCTCGATTCGAAGGAATCTTGCGGTCCACACCGCCGCGATTGCGGCTTTGCAGATTGTTGCTGCTCTTCCCAATTCGTCTGAGCTTGTCGGCGCGAATGCTCACTTGAGAAAGGGCATGACCCCGGACATCACTCGCGAAGCTTTGGCTGACTATGCGAACGAGGTCTTGGCCGGCATTGAAGCGGAAAGGGAAAGTCAGTTCGGTGTCATCCGCGGCTCCGCGCTGATCGCCGTCTGTTGCGCCTTCGAATACTTGGTCAAGGTGACGTTCGTGCAACAGGCTGCCCTAGACCCACACCAGGCAGCACGGCGGCTTGCAAACTCAAGGCTTCGACTCGCAATCTCTGACGTTTTTGGCTCGTCTGCTATCGAGCAGTGGTTCGCTTTCGCCGATCGCTTGTTCGAGCAGTTGTCGGAAGCGCACCCGCAGATGCACGGCAGAGTACAAAGGTTCTTGCTTGACTATGTGTGGATGCCACTTGGCGAATTGCAGTTGAACAGAATCCGAGAGCTGCTTGCAAACGTCGACGCCACCAAGCTCAATGAGGCCTTCCTGACAAGAAGCGGTCTCGTGCACAACGGCGGTCGTGTCGGCACACAGTTGGCGCGAGCGACCGGGCTACCGATTGGGGGAACCTATTGCTCTCGCCCCAAGAGACCTTGGAGCAATGCTTAAGCCCATTCGTGCATTGGCCAAGGAGTTGCATTTTCTGAACGCCTTGGATTCGGGCCTGTGAAGGTCTGAAGGCCGGCGCAGCCCGCCGAAAGGTGGTCCCGAGCCCAGCCCTCTACATGCTCCGCCGGTACTGCCCGCCCACCTCGAACAGCGCATTCGTGATCTGCCCGAGCGAGCAGCAGCGAACGGCGTCCATCAGCACCTCGAACACGTTCTTGTTGTCGATCACCGCCTGCTGAAGGCGCCTGAGCATGGCCGGCGCTTCAGCCGCATGGCGCTGCTGGAAGTCGTCCAGGCGCGCAAGCTGCGACTGCTTCTCCGCCTCCGTCGAGCGCGCCAGTTCCAGCGTGGTCGGCACCGCGTCTCCGTGCGGGTTGCGGAAGGTGTTGACGCCGACGATCGGGTACTCGCCGGTGTGCTTCTGCATCTCGTAGTGCATGCTTTCTTCCTGGATCTTGCCGCGCTGGTAGCCGGTCTCCATCGCCCCCAGCACGCCGCCGCGCTCGGCGATCTTCTCGAACTCCGACAACACCGCTTCCTCGACCAGTTCGGTCAGCTCGTCGATGATGAAGGCGCCCTGGTTCGGGTTCTCGTTCTTGGCCAGCCCCCACTCGCGGTTGATGATGAGCTGGATCGCCATCGCGCGGCGCACGCTGTCTTCGGTGGGCGTCGTGATCGCCTCGTCGAAGGCGTTCGTGTGCAGGCTGTTGCAGTTGTCGTAGATCGCGATCAGTGCCTGCAGCGTGGTCCGGATGTCGTTGAACTGGATTTCCTGCGCGTGCAGGCTGCGTCCGCTGGTCTGCACGTGGTACTTGAGCTTCTGGCTGCGCTCGTTGGCGCCATAGCGGTCGCGCATCGCCACCGCCCAGATCCGCCGCGCCACTCGGCCCATCACGGTGTACTCCGGGTCCATGCCGTTGCTGAAGAAGTAGGAGAGGTTGGGCGCGAAGTCGTCGATGTGCATCCCGCGCGCAAGATAGGCCTCGACGAAGGTGAACCCGTTGCTGAGCGTGAACGCGAGCTGACTGATCGGGTTCGCGCCCGCCTCGGCGATGTGGTAGCCGCTGATGCTCACCGAATAGAAATTGCGCACCTGGTGGTGAACGAAATACTCGGCGATGTCGCCCATCACCTTCAGGCTGAACTCGGTCGAGAAGATGCAGGTGTTCTGGCCCTGGTCCTCCTTCAGGATGTCGGCCTGCACCGTGCCGCGCACGTTCTGCTTGACCCACGCGGCGATCTTCTGCGCTTCGTCGTCGGTCGGCTCGCGGGCGTTGTCGGTTCTGAACTTGTCAAGTTGCTGGTCGATGGCGGCGTTCATGAACATTGCCAGGATCGTTGGCGCCGGGCCGTTGATCGTCATGCTCACGCTGGTGCTCGGGCTGCACAGGTCGAAGCCGCCGTAGAGTACCTTCAGGTCGTCGAGCGTCGCGATGCTCACGCCAGAGTTGCCCACCTTGCCGTAGATGTCGGGCCGCGGCGCCGGGTCGTTGCCGTAGAGCGTGACGCTGTCGAACGCGGTCGAGAGGCGCTTGGCCGCCATGCCTGAACTCAGCAGCTTGAAGCGCGTGTTGGTGCGAAACGCATCGCCCTGGCCGGCGAACATGCGCGTCGGGTCCTCGCCCTCGCGCTTGAAGGCGAAGGTGCCAGCGCTGTACGGGAAGCTCCCGGGCACGTTGTCGAGCAGCAGCCACTTCAGGATCTCGCCGTGGTCCTCGTAGCCGGGCAGCGCCACCTTGCGGATCGGCGTGCCGCTGAGCGTCTTGGTGACGAGGCCGGTGCGGATCTCCTTGTCGCGGATCTTCACCACGTACTCGTCGCCGGCGTAGGCCTTGCGCATCGCGGGCCACATGGCGAGCAGCTTCTTTGCAGCAGGCTCCAGCCGCGCCTCGCGCTCGTCGGCCAACCTGAGCACGGTGTTCTTCGCGCCGTCGCGGGTCGCGTCGTCCTCGTGCAGCATGCGCGCCGTCTCGCGCAGCTGTTGCACCTCGCGCGCCAGCGCCGCCTGCGCCCGGGCGCGACGCTTGTAGCTGCGGACCGTGTCGGCAATGTCCGCCAGGTAGCGCACGCGCGCGCCGGGCACGATGGGTACCTGGTGCGTGCTGTGCCGCGTCGAGACCTGCGGTAGCTTGCCTTCGGCGAGCGGCAGACCGAGCGAGCCCAGGCGCAGCGCCAGCGCCTGGTAGAGCGCCGTCACGCCGTCGTCGTTGAAACGGCTGGCCATGGTGCCGAAGACGGGCATCTCGTCGGACGGTTGCTTGAAGGCCTCGCGATTGCGCTGGACCTGCTTGAGCACGTCGCGCAGGGCGTCGGCGGCGCCCTTGCGGTCGAACTTGTTGATCGCCACGAACTCGGCGAAGTCGAGCATGTCGATCTTCTCGAGCTGGCTCGCGGCACCGAACTCGGGTGTCATCACGTACATCGCGATGTCCACCAGCGGCACGATGGCGGCGTCGCCCTGGCCGATGCCCGAGGTCTCGACGACGATCAGGTCGAACGCGGCCGCCTTGCAGGCCGCCAGCACGTCGGGCAGCGCCTGGCTGATCTCGCTGCCGTAGTCGCGGGTGGCGAGGGAGCGCATGAACACGCGCGGCCCGGCACGCCACGGCGAGATCGCATTCATGCGGATGCGGTCGCCCAGCAACGCACCGCCGCTCTTGCGCCGGCTGGGGTCGATACTGATGAGGGCCACCCGCAGCCGGTCGTCCTGGTCGAGTCGCAGGCGGCGGATCAGCTCGTCGGTCAGGCTCGACTTGCCCGCGCCTCCGGTGCCGGTGATCCCGAGCACGGGCACGCGGCTGGCCTCGGCCGCGGCGTGCATCGCGGCCTTCAGCTCGGGCGATTCGCGGCCGCCTTCGAGCGCGGTGATCGTCTGCGCCAGCGCGCGCCAGTTCGCTTCGCCATGACCCTGGATCGCCGCGATCGATGCCGGCGCTTGCGCCGACAGGTCGTGGTCGCAGCGCATCACCATTTCGCCGATCATGCCGGCCAGGCCCATGCGCTGGCCGTCCTCGGGGCTGTAGATGCGCGCCACGCCGTAGGCCTGCAGCTCGGCGATCTCGGAGGCGACGATCACGCCGCCGCCGCCGCCGAAGACCTGGATGTTCGCCCCGCCCCGGCTGCGCAGCAGATCGACCATGTACTTGAAATACTCGACGTGCCCGCCCTGGTAGGAGCTGATCGCGATGCCCTGCACATCCTCCTGCAGCGCCGCCGTCACCACTTCGTCGACCGAGCGGTTGTGCCCGAGGTGGATCACCTCGGCCCCCATGCCCTGCAGGATGCGGCGCATGATGTTGATGGCCGCGTCGTGCCCGTCGAAGAGGCTCGCTGCGGTGACGAAACGCACCTTGTGCGTCGGACGGTACGCGGCGAGTGCCTTGTATTCGGCGGACAGGTCGGTCATCGGAGATCTCCTTCGGATTTCGGTTTGCCGCACCGGCGGGCGCCCCACACTGCCCTATTCGACGCGCAGCCCGAACAGTGCCGGGTCGCCGGTCGGGTAGCGCAGATCCAGGCTGTTGAACCTGGCCTTGAGCAGGGTGGCGATCATCAGGTTGCGGTGGGTCTTCGAATCGGCCGGCACGATCGTCCACGGCGCCCACGCGGTGCCGGTGGCCGAGATCGCGGCGTTGTACGCGGTCTGGTAGTCGTCCCACTGCTTTCGCACGTCGAGGTCGCCGAGGCTGAACTTCCAGTGCTTGGCCGGGTCGTCCAGGCGCTCCTGCAAGCGCCGGCGCTGCTCCTCCTTCGAGATGTGGAGCATGAACTTGCAGACGACCGTGCCGGTCTCGCTGAGCATGCGCTCGAAGTCGTTGATCTGGGCGTAGCGCTGGCGCGTCTGTTCGGGCGTGATCCAGCCGTTGACGACCGGCACCAGCACGTCCTCGTAGTGGCTGCGGTTGAACACCGTCACGTCGCCGGCGGGAGGTACGGCATGGTGGATGCGCCAGAGGTAGTCGTGGTCGCGTTCGTGTTCGGTCGGCACCTTCCAGCTGACGGTGTGAACGCCGAGCGCGCTCATCTGGCCGAACACGGCCCGCACGGTGCCGTCCTTGCCGCTCGTATCCAGGCCCTGGAGGATCACCAGCAGCTTGAACCGGCGGTCGGCATAGAAGAGGTTCTGCAGCCCGTCGAGCTCGAGTGCGAGCGTCTCGACCGCGGCCCGGTCCGCGTCCTTGTCGCCGCTCGAGAACGGCCGCGCCTGCGGGTCGATCGCGGCAAGGTCGAAGCCCTTCTTGCCCGAGGCATGCTGGAGGTTGCCCAGGGGTGGCACGGTGTCGGGTTTGTCTTTGGCCATACTTGCCTCACCCCTGGTTGACGTTTACGTCAATTGGAGTGTAGCGCCGCCGGTGCCGCGGCCCCGTGCGCCTGCCGTGCGCGGCATGGGTTTGGCGGCAAGTGTTTGGCGGCAAGTGTTTGGCGGCACAATCGCGCGGGCCGAACGTCCTCCTGAAGGGAGGCCCCACCACGCGGCCAGGAGCAGCCATGAGTTTCTTCGCCATCGACATCGGCAACACACGCCTGAAGTGGGCGCAGTACGCTGCCCCGCGCCCCGGCGCCGTGCTGCTCGCCCAGGGCGCGGTGTTCCTGGAAACGATCGACAACCTGGCAGAGACGGAATGGGCGCAGCTCGCCGCCCCGAGCAGCATGCTGGGCTGCTTCGTTGCCGGCGAGGCGATCCGCCGGCGCGTCGAGGCACAGCTCGAGCTGTGGGACATCGAGCCACACTGGGTCGTGCCCTCGGCACGCGCCGGCGGCGTGAGCAATGGCTACGACCACCCGAACCGCCTGGGCGCCGACCGCTGGACGGCGCTCGTCGGCGCTCGCCACCGCGTGCTGAGCCAGGGTGCGCCGCGGCCAGCGCTGGTGGTGATGGTCGGCACGGCGGTGACGGTCGATGCGCTCGATGCCGAGGGCCGCTTCATCGGCGGGCTGATCCTGCCCGGCTTCGGCCTGATGCTGCGTGCGCTCGAGATGGGCACGGCCGGTCTGAAGGCGCCGACCGGCGAGGCGGTGGACTTCCCCACCAACACCAGCGACGCGCTGATGAGCGGCGGCGCGCACGCGATCGCCGGCGCGGTCGAGCGCATGCAGCGCCGGCTGCAGGCGCGCACCGGGCAGGAGCCCCTGCTGCTGATGAGCGGTGGCGCCGCGGTCAAACTCGGGCCGATCGTCGAGCTGCCCTTCGAGACTGTCGATACGCTGATCTTCGACGGCCTGCTGGTGCTGCAATCGCATCGGCTCGCACTCTGAGTGCCCCCAAGGCCGCCGCCTTGCGGCGTCCGCCCCCCGAGGGGGAGCAAGAAGACTTGGGGCGCCCCGGCGTTGTCTTGAGACGATCCAGGAGGCTTTCGGTTTCGCCCCCCCGGCGCCGTCAATGTCGCCCCATGGCTACAGGATGTAGCGCGACAGGTCTTCGTTGCGCGCCAGCTCGCCGAGCTTGGCGTCCACCGCCGTGGCGTCCAGGCTCACCGTCTGCCCGGCCAGGCCGGGCGCGTCGAAGCTGACCTGGTCGAGCAGCCGCTCCATCACGGTCGCGAGCCGCCGGGCGCCGATGTTCTCGGTGCGCTCGTTCACGTCGTAGGCGGTCTGCGCGAGGCGCCGGATGCCGTCCGGCGTGATCTCGAGCGTCACGCCCTCGGTCGCCAGCAGCGCCTGGTACTGCGTCACCAGGCTGGCCTGGGTCTTCGTCAGGATCGCCTCGAAGTCGTCCACCGACAGCGGGCCGAGCTCGACGCGGATCGGAAATCGCCCCTGCAGTTCGGGGATCAGGTCGCTCGGCTTGCTGAGGTGGAACGCACCCGAGGCGATGAACAGGATGTGGTCGGTCTTGACGATGCCGTACTTGGTGTTCACCGCCGTGCCTTCGACGAGCGGCAGCAGGTCGCGCTGCACGCCCTGGCGCGACACGTCGGCGCCGCGCGATTCGCCGCCGCCGGCGCCGGTGACCTTGTCGATCTCGTCGATGAAGACGATGCCGTTCTGTTCTGCGTTGGCCACCGCCGCGGCCTTGATCTCGTCGTCGTTGACGAGCTTCGCGGCTTCTTCCTCGACCAGCAGCTTCAGCGCCTCGGCGATCCGCAGCTTGCGCGCCTTGCGCTTGCCGGCTCCGATGTTGGAGAACAGGCCTTTCAGCTGCTCGGCCATCTCGTCCATGCCAGGCGGGCCCATGATCTCGAGCGTCGGCCGCGGCTCGGCCAGCTCGATCTCGATTTCCTTGTCGGCGAGCGTTCCCTCGCGCAGGCGCTTGCGCATCACCTGGCGGGCCGTGTTGTCGGCCGGCGCGGCGGCGAGGCCGAAGTCGCCGCGGGCCGGCGGCACCAGGATGTCGAGCACGCGGTCCTCGGCCGCGTCTTCGGCGCGTGCGCGCTGGCGGCGCATCTGCGTCTCGCGCTCTTGCTTGACGGCGCTGTCGACGAGGTCGCGGATGATCGAATCGACGTCCTTGCCGACATAGCCGACTTCGGTGAACTTGGTCGCCTCGACCTTGATGAACGGCGCATCGGCGAGCCGCGCCAGGCGGCGCGCGATCTCGGTCTTGCCCACGCCCGTGGGGCCGATCATCAGGATGTTCTTCGGCGTGATCTCGACGCGCAGCGCGGCCTCGACCTGCTGGCGACGCCAGCGGTTGCGCAAGGCGATCGCGACCGCCCGCTTGGCGTCGCGCTGGCCGACGATGTGGCGGTCGAGCTCGGCGACGATCTCCTGTGGGGTCATGCTGCTCACGCCACTGCCTCCGGAAGAGCCGAACCCCTCGCCGTGCTCGCGGTGTCGAGTGCCCGCGTCGCGAGGCTCGGCTTCGATCCGCCCCGCTCGCGCCGGGCCCCTCTGCGCGACGGCCTCATGCGAGCGTCTCGACGATGTGGTTCTGGTTGGTGTAGATGCACAGCTCGCCGGCGATCTCGAGCGACTTCTTGACGATTTCGGCCGGCGCCAACGCGGTGTGCTCGAGCAGCGCGCGCGCCGCGGCCTGCGCATAGGCCCCGCCCGAGCCGATGGCGACGATGCCGTGCTCGGGTTCGAGCACGTCGCCGTTGCCGGAGATGATCAGCGAAGCCTCGCGATCGGCCACGGCGAGCATCGCTTCAAGGCGGCGCAGCACGCGGTCGGTGCGCCAGTCCTTGGTCAGCTCGATCGCGGCGCGCACCAGGTGCCCCTGGTGTTTCTCGAGCTTGGCCTCGAAGCGCTCGAACAGCGTGAAGGCGTCGGCGGTCGCGCCGGCGAATCCGGCCAGCACCTGGTCGCGATGGAGCTTCCGGACCTTGCGCGCGGTGGCCTTGATGACGATGTTGCCGAGCGTCACCTGCCCGTCGCCGCCGAGCGCGACGAGCGGGCCGCGGCGCACGCTGACGATGGTGGTGCCGTGCCAGGATTCCATGGATGCCAGTGAGAGCTCAAAGGGTTGAACGGGCCTGGGCATCGCTGGCGCCGACCCGCGCCAATGACTGCCTCAGCCGGACGCCGGGCCGCCCCAGGCCGGCTGATCGCACAGCGGGGGCTGAGCCCGGACACGAAGAGTCCGGTGGACTCGTCGTGCCTGGCGAAGGGCCGGGCCACTGGACCGGCGCGGCCTGCGAGGCACGCAACGCAGTGGGCTCGGGCTTGCCATCGCTAGACCTGGCGCACGGTGATCTTGGCATGCTCGTTGATGCCCATCGCGCCGAAGAACAGCGCCACCAGACGATGCGAATCGGTGAAGCTGACGCTGCGATTCTCGTTGCGCCGGGCGAGCACCCAGTTCAGCAGGTCGCCGGCGGCGATGAAGTCGACCCGGATCAGCCGCGCGCACGACACGCTGATGAGGCTCGCGCTGCCGAGCTCCGCGTCCATCTTCTTGAGCATGGCGCCGATATCGCCGACCAGTTGGCCGGACAGATCGACGTGGCCGGTGAGCACCTGGTTCGCGTCCTCGGTGATCTGCGACTCGAGGAAGCTCGTCGATACCTCGCTGATCAGCGAGGTCGGCGCGGTGGTGCTGCCCGGGTTCGAGCCGCTGACCCGAACCTGGCACACGGCACGCTCCCACGAAGGCGGCGAGACCTCGTACGTCACGCAGTAGTCGATCGCCGCCTCGTCGAACTGGTCGGCCCGGTTGGCCATGCGCAGCGCGTCGAGGCGCAGCTGCCAGAAGGCCGGGTCGGCGTCGCGCACGCCGGTCGGGGCGGCTTCCTGCAGCAGGCCGAACAGGCGGTCGCCACCCAGCCAGCGCATGTCGAGCTCCTGCGGGATCCAGTGCCGGAACAGCTCGCTCAGGCGGGTACAGGCCTCGGCGTCGATGTGCTTGAGCGCCGACCAGTCGAACACCCACGGCAGCGGCATCTGAAGCGTCTGCGACGCCAGACGGGCGACGCCGTCGGTGTCGAGCGCCGCGGGACAGACCCAGCCGATCTGGCCGTCGATGCGCGACCGCGCCGGACGCTCCTCGCTGCTGGCGGCCTCGGCGACGAGCTTGGGCAGCGAATACCACTGCGGCGCCGACCAGCCGAACTGCTGCGCGTAGTCGAGCGCCAGGCTTTCGAACTTGTGCTGCTGGCCGATCGCGCGGTACAGGTCGAAGCGCACCAGCCAGGTCTCGGCGTGCTGGGCACGCTCGCCACCGGCACCGGTCAGGCGCGTCAGCGATTGCTCGCAGAGGTCGAAGTCGGCGTTCGCGAAGGCGATCACCGCCTCGTCGAGCTCGGGATCGTGGCCGACCGCGCTGGCCTCGACCGAAAAGGGGTTGCCGAATGCCGCAGCGGCGTTGTCCATGTTCAGCGGCGACAGCCCCGGGCCCATCGTCGCCGCCGAGGGCACCAGCGATGCGGCCGCCCGCAGCCGCTCCGAGGGCGTGTCGTACTCGACCACCCCGCCGGCGCCGCTGCGCTGCGCGTCGAGCGGCGCGGCGGACGACGGCAGGTGCGGCATCGCCGCCGGCTGCGTCGTCGCGTTGTAGAACTCGGGCGGGCGGCGTACCGAGGCGACGAAGTTGTCGCCGACCATCTGCTGCTCGATCTCGTCGATCTTGGCCTTGACGCCACTGTCGGCCCGGATGCCGCTGTCGGGCAGCCGCGCCTCCGAGTCGTCCAGCTTCGACGAGCCGCCCAGCGCAGCCAGCTGTTCGCTGGTCAGGCCCTCGCGGCGCACCCGGCGCAGCATGTCGAGCTCGCGTTTGCGGACGAAGTCGTTGCGCCGCTTGCGCTCGATCATCGCCTTCAGCTCGGACTTCGCGACCTCGGTCTCGCGCTCGTCCGGCGCCACCGCGCCCAGCGTCGCCCAGTCGGTCGCCGGGTTGGCCACGAACTTGACGACCTTGCGGAAGAAGCTGGCGTTGTCTTTCGGTTCGGGCATGACGTGCTGCCAGTCTGACTCAGCCCGACCCTGCGCCAGCCGGCGGGCGGCGTTCAACGGCGGGCGGGGACGATCCGGAAATCACGTTCAGTCACCAAACATCTTCTGCTTCAGTTCGCGGCGCTGCTGCGCCTCGAGGGACAGTGTAGCCGTGGGCCGCGCCAGCAGCCGGCCAAGGCCGATCGGCTCGCCGGTCTCATCACAAAAACCGTAGTCGCCCGATTCGATGCGGGCCAGCGACTGCGAGATCTTCTTGAGCAGCTTGCGCTCGCGGTCGCGCGTGCGCAGTTCCAGCGCATGCTCCTCCTCGATCGTCGCGCGATCGGCCGGATCGGGCACGATGGAGGTGTCCTCGCGCAGGTGCTCGGTCGTCTCGCCCGCGTTGGACAGCAGGTCGTCTTTCAGCGCCTGCAGCGTGGCGCGGAAATACTCGAGCTGCTTGTCGTTCATGTACTCGCTGTCGGGCATCGCCAGCAGTTCGGCTTCGGTCAGGTCGCGTCCCGCCTTGCTCTTCCACGCGTTGGCCAGCTTCGGGTCGGACTTCTGGGTGTGCTTCGGGCTGTCGACTTCGAGGTGGCTCATCTGCCGCGTCGGCGGGCGGGGTGGTGCGAAACGGTCGGCGAAGCGCGAGGTCGGGACCGGCATCGGTGCCGGCGCGGCGTAGGCTGCCTGCGCCTTGGCGCTTGCCTTGCTCTTGGCTGAAGAAGTCATTCGGGTCGGTGGGGGCGCGGGGGTCGCGGCAGCGGCTTGGGGCGCCGGCGCGACCGAAGGTGCAGGCGCGGCCTTCGGCGAAGGCGCAGCGGCAGGCAGCGTCGCGTGCGCCGGGGTGGGTTGGGCTTTCGGGGCCGGCCTGGCCGTCGAGGCCTTGGCGGTTTGAACGGGCTTGGATGACGACTTGGGAGCTGGCTGGGCCACCGGCTTGGCTGCTGGCTTGGCTGCTGGCTTGGCTGCAGGCTTGGTTGCAGCTTTGGCGGTCGGTTTGGCGGTCGGTTTGGCGATCGGTGGGGCCTTGGGCCTGGCTGCGGGTCTGGCGGGCGACTTGGCGGGGAGGGCCACCTTTCGCGCCGGGGCGGCGCTCGCCTTGGCAGGCGCCTTCGCCTTGCCGGCCGCCGGGGCCGGTGCGCTTGCTCGTTTGGCCGGTGTCTTGTTCACTTGAGTCTCCTTGCAACGCCACGACGCGCGCTGCCGGGGCCCGATTTCGCGGCCCCCGAAATTTCAGGCGCCGCGGATTGTAGCCACGCCGGCCCGGCCACGAACGGTGAATTTCACACGAGGCATTGCTCCAGGCCCTCCAGCAGGATGTCGCGCGGCAGGTCGAGCCCGATGAATACCATCTTGCTGCCCTTCTTTTCGCCCGCGCCCCAGGGCGGCCCGAGGTCGCTGCCCATCAGCTGGTGCACGCCCTGGAACACCACCTTGCGCTCGGTGCCCTTCATGTAGAGCACGCCCTTGTAGCGCAGCATGCGGGGCCCGTAGACCTGGACGATCGAGCCGAGGAAGTCCTCGAGTTTCGCCGCGTTGAAGGGGCGATGCGAGCGGAACACGAACGATTTCACGTCGTCGTCGTGCTGGTGGTGGTGCGGGTGATCGCAGTGCTCGCCGTGCGCGTGGTCATGGTCGTGATCGTGCGCATGCGGGTCGGCGTTCAGGAACTCGGGGTCGATGTCGAGCTTGGCGTTGAGGTTGAAGCCCTTCAGGTCGAACACCGAGGCGATCGGCACCTCGCCGAAATGCACCCTTTGCTGCGGTGCGCGCGGGTTCATGTGCTTGAGCCGGTGGGAGAGGTCTTCCAGCGTCGCCTCATCGACGAGCTCGCTCTTGCTGATGAAGATCTGGTCGGCGAAGCCGACCTGGCGCCTCGCCTCCTGGCGGGTGTCGAGCTGCTGCCCGGCGTGCTTGGCGTCGACCAGCGTCAGCACCGAGTCGAGCAGGTAGGCCTCGGCGATCTCGTCGTCCATGAAGAAGGTCTGCGCCACCGGGCCGGGGTCGGCCAGGCCGGTGGTCTCGATCACGACCCGGTCGAAATCGATCTCGCCGCTGCGCTTCCTGGCCGCCAGGTCCGACAGCGTGGTGCGCAGGTCCTCGCGGATGCTGCAGCAGACGCAGCCGTTGTTGAGCTGGATGATCTGCTCGCCGGTGTCGCGCACCAGAATCTCGTTGTCGATGTTCTCTTCGCCGAACTCGTTCTCGATCACCGCGATCTTGTGCCCGTGCGCCTCGGTCAGCACGCGCTTGAGCAGGGTGGTCTTGCCCGAGCCCAGGAAGCCGGTGAGGATGGTTGCAGGGATGAGTGCCATGGTGAGGATGCGCTTCGCGGCGAGGTTGACCGGGCGATATTGTGGCCCGCGTGGGTGTTTCAAGGAGCCGGTGCCCGCGCGCCGCCTGGCGCCGGGTATCGGGTAAGCTTCGCTCCCCCTCTTTCTCAGGCGCGCTCGCGCGATGTCCGACCCCCACCCAGCACGACCTGCGCGCGGCACCGAGCGACACCCGACCCGGAACGCGGACAAGCGCGCGGGAAAGCCCGCGCCGGAGCACCCCGACAAGCGCGCCGCGCCGCGAGGAGACACGCGGACCCTTCTTGCGCGGGTGGTCGAGTTCCTGTCGCCCGGCCCCGATTCGAAGGAGGAGTTGATCTCGACCCTCGCCGACGCCGAACAGCGCGAACTGATCGAGCCCGAATCGCGCAAGATGCTCGAAGGCGTGCTGCGCATGGCCGAGCTGAGCGCCGGCGACGCGATGGTGGCTGCGCCGCGAATGGATCTGCTCGACATCGACGCGCCCTACGACGCGCTCCTGAACGGCGTGATCGACACCGCGCATTCGCGCTTCCCGGTCTATGAAGGCCGGCGCGACAACATCATCGGCATCCTGATGGCCAAGGACCTGCTCAAGCTGCAGCGTTCGCCCGACCTGAACCTGCGCACGCTCCTGCGCCCGGCGGTGTTCGTACCCGAGTCGAAGGGGCTGAACGAGCTGCTGCGCGACTTTCGTTCCAACCGCAACCACCTGGCGATCGTGATCGACGAGTTCGGCAACACCGCCGGGTTGATCACGATCGAGGACGTGCTCGAAGAGATCGTCGGCGAGATCGAGGACGAGTTCGACGAGAAGGACGGCGAGAGCGACATCTACACCCTGGCCGACGGCAGCCAGCGCGTGGCTGGCGACACGACGATCAGCGACGTCAACCGCGCCTTCGACACCGCGCTGTCGGAGGACGCGTTCGACACCATTGGCGGACTCGTCGCGCACGAGTTCGGCCGGGTGCCGCGCCGCGGCGAGTCGGTGCAGGTCGGGCCGCTGGTGTGCTCGGTGATGCTCACCCGCGGCGGCGCCGTGCGCTGGTTCAAGGTGACGCGCGCCGCGGGGGCGGGCGACGAAGACAGCGCCTGAATGACGACCCCGGGGCCTGCTTCTCTCGACACCAGGCAGCGCACGCCGGCCGGGCCGCCCGGCACAGGGTGATGCGCCGGGCCCTGGCGCTCCCCGCTGCGCTGCTCGCCGGCGTGGCGCACACCTTCTCGTTCGCCCCGTTCGAGGCCTGGTGGTTGCAGATCGGGGCGCTCGCCGTGCTGGCCCTCGCGGCTGCGCAGGCCAGGCCCCGGCGCGCGGCGCTGCTCGGCTGGCTGTTCGGCACCGGCTGGCTCGTCTCGGGCCTGTGGTGGCTCTACATCAGCATGCACGAATTCGGCGGCATGCCCTCCTGGCTGGCTGCGTTCGCCGTGCTGGCGCTGTCGGCCCTGTTGGCGCTCTACTATGCCGCCGCGCTTGCCATGTGGGCGTACTTGCGGGGCGGCCGGCCGCTCGTCGACGGGCTGCTGTGGACGGCCTGCTGGCTGCTGGCCGAGCTGGCGCGCGCGTCGCTGTTCACCGGCTTTCCATGGATCGCCTCGGGTTACGCCCATGCCGTCGGTCCGCTCGCGGCCTGGGCGCCCTGGGTCGGCGTCTACGGCTTGTCGGCGCTGGGCGCAGGGCTCGCGTTCGCGCTGGCGGCCTGCCTGCAGCCAAGCTCGGGTCCGGCGAGGATCGCGCTCGGCCTCGCCGCCGTCGCCGTGCTGGCCGTGCCGCTTGCCCTGCCGGCCGGGTTCACGCAGCCGACCGGCGAACTCGGCGTGAGCCTGCTTCAGCCCAACATCGCGCAAGACCTGAAGTTCGACCCGGCTCGCATGGATGCCAACCTGCAGGCCTTGCGGCGCCAGGCCGCCGCCGCTCGCGGCACGCTGGTGGTGACGCCGGAGTCGGTGATTCCGTTCACCCGCGCCGAGCTGGGCGAGCGGTTCTGGGCCGAACTGCTGCAACCCTTCGCCCGACCCGGGCGCGGCCTGCTGATCGGCATGTTCCTCGGCAACAGTGACGAAGGCTTCGTCAACTCGGTCGTCGGCGTCTCGGCTGAGGCGCCGGGCGCCGAATACCGCTACGGCAAGCGCCACCTGCTGCCGTTCGGCGAGTTCGTGCCGCCGGGCTTTCGCTGGTTCGTCGATCTGATGAACATCCCCCTCGGCGACCAGGCCCGCGGCACCAACGGCGCGTCCTTCGCCGTGGGCGGGCAGCGCGTGCGGCCGCTGATCTGCTACGAAGACCTGTTCGGCGAGGACATCGTGGCCAGCGTCGTCGGCGCCGAGCCGGCCACCGTCTTCGCCAATGTCAGCAACCTGGCCTGGTTCGGGCGCCGGCTGGTGCAGGACCAGCACCTTCAGTTTTCGCAGATGCGCGCGCTCGAGTTCGAGCGGCCGGTGATCCGCGCCACCAACACCGGCGCCACCGCGGTGGTCGATCACCACGGCCGGGTGACGGCCCGCCTGCCCGCGTCGAGCGAAGGCACGCTCGAGGCCGTGGTGCAGGGACGCAGCGGCGAGACGCCCTATGCGCGCTGGCTGTCGGCGTTCGGGCTGTGGCCGCTCACGCTGTCTGCGCTGGCGATCCTGCTGCTGCCTCTCCGGCGCCCCCCGCCACGGCCCGGCGCGTGCGGGCGACCCGTAAACTAGCCGATTCACGCCAACCTGCCGACCATGCTGACCTTCCAGCAAATCATCCTGCGCCTGCAGGCCTACTGGGCCGAGCAGGGCTGCGCGCTGCTCCAACCCTACGACATGGAGGTCGGGGCAGGCACCAGCCACACCGCGACCTTCCTGCGCGCACTCGGCCCCGAGCCGTGGAAGGCCGGCTACGTGCAGCCGAGCCGCCGCCCGAAGGATGGCCGCTACGGCGAGAATCCGAACCGCCTGCAGCACTACTACCAGTACCAGGTGGTGCTGAAGCCCGCGCCGGCCGACATCCTCGAGCTCTACCTCGGATCGCTCGAAGCGCTCGGCTTCGACCTCAAGGTCAACGACATCCGCTTCGTCGAGGACGACTGGGAGAACCCGACGCTCGGCTGCTGGGGCCTCGGCTGGGAGGTCTGGTTGAACGGCATGGAGGTCACGCAGTTCACCTATTTCCAGCAGGTCGGCGGCATCGACTGCAAGCCGATCACCGGCGAGATCACCTACGGCCTGGAGCGCCTGGCGATGTACTTGCAGGGCGTGGACAGCGTCTATAACCTGACCTGGACCGACGGCCTGAGCTATGGCGACGTGTACCTGCAGAACGAGCAGGAGCAAAGCGCCTACAACTTCGAGCACAGCGACGTCGAGTTCCTGCTCCACGCCTTCGGCGCCCACGAGCGGCAGAGCCAGCACCTGATGGCGCAGCAGCTCGCGCTGCCGGCCTACGAGCAGCTGCTCAAGGCAGGGCACAGCTTCAACCTGCTCGACGCGCGCGGCGCGATCAGCGTGACCGAGCGCGCCGCCTACATCGGCCGCATCCGCAACCTGGCGCGCACGGTGGCGCAGAGCTACCTCGACAGCCGCGCGCGGCTCGGCTTCCCGATGGCGCCCAGAGCCTGGGCCGGCGAGGTGATCGCGCAGCTTGACAGGGCGCGCGACCAGAAGAAGGCAGCCTGAGCATGACGGCCAAGAACCTGCTCGTCGAACTGTTCGTCGAGGAACTGCCGCCGAAGGCGCTCAGGGCGCTGGGCGAGGCGTTTGCCGATGGCTTGGCGCATGGCCTCGTGAGGCAGGGGCTGAAGGCGGCGGCGCCAGACGCAACGGCCTATGTCAGCCCGCGGCGCCTGGCGGTTCACCTGCCCAAGGTCGCCGAGCGCGCCGCCGATCGACTCGAGCAGGTCAAGCTGATGCCGGTGGCCGTCGGGCTCACGGCCGACGGCCAGGCGACGCCCGCGCTGCTGAAGAAGCTCGCCGCGCTCGGCATCGACTCCTCGGCGAAGCAGGTGGCCGGGCTGCGGCGGCAGGTCGACGGCAAGGCCGACGTGCTGTTCCTCGACCGCTCGCTCGAGGGCGTCACGCTCGCCGAAGGCCTGCAGAAGGCGCTCGACGAGGCCCTTGCCGGGCTGCCGATCCCCAAGGTCATGCAATACCAGCTCGCCGATGGCTGGACCAGCGTGAACTTCGTCCGCCCGGCGCACGGCCTGGTGGCGCTGCACGGCGCCGACGTGGTGCCGGTGCGCGCGCTCGGGCTCGACGCGGGGCGGCAGACGCAGGGCCACCGTTTCGAGGCCCAGATGAGTCCAGTCGTGCTGCAGGGTGCCGACCATTACGCGCGCCAGCTCGAAGAGCAGGGCGCGGTGGTCGCGAGCTTCGCCGCGCGCCGCGGCGAGATCGCGCGCCAGCTCCACGCCGCCGCGGCGAAGGAGGGCCTCGAGCCGATCGACGACGCTGCACTGCTCGACGAGGTGACGGCGCTGGTCGAGCGCCCGAACGTGCTGCTGTGCCGCTTCGACGAGGAGTTCCTCGCGGTGCCGCAGGAGTGCCTGATCCTGACGATGAAGGTGAACCAGAAGTACTTCCCGCTGTTCGACGCAGCCGGCCGGCTGACCAATCGTTTCCTCGTCGTCAGCAACATCCGCCCCGACGACGCAAGCCGGGTCGTCGAAGGCAACGAGCGCGTCGTGCGGCCGCGCCTGGCCGATGCCAAGTTCTTCTTCGACCAGGACCGCAGGAAGACGCTCGCCTCGCGCGTGCCGGCGCTCGACAAGGTGGTCTATCACGGCAAGCTCGGCACGCAGGGCGAACGGGTGCGGCGGGTGCGCGCGATCGCCCGCGAGATCGGGCGCCTTCTAGGCGGCGAGGCGGCCGAGGCGCAGGCCGACCGGGCGGCGATGCTCGCCAAGGCCGACCTGCTGACCGACATGGTCGGCGAATTCCCCGAGCTGCAGGGCACGATGGGCTGCTACTACGCGCGGCACGACGGCGAGACCGACGCGATCGCCTTCGCGATCGAGGACCACTACCGCCCGCGCTTTGCCGGCGACGCGCTGCCGCGCAACGCCACCGGTGTGGCGCTGGCGCTGGCCGACAAGCTCGAGACGCTGGCCGGGTTGTTCGGCGTCGGCCAGCTGCCGACCGGCGACAAGGACCCCTTCGCCCTGCGGCGCCACGCGCTGGGCGTGGTCCGGCTGTTGATCGAGCGCGAGTTGCCACTGGCGCTGCCGCACCTCGTCGCGAGCGCGTTCGCAGCCTTCCCGGCCGGCCACGGCCAGGCGCACGCGGAGGTCGGCTTCTTCCTGCGCGAGCGGCTGGTGGGGTACCTGCGCGACGCCGGCTACAGCGCGCAGGAAGTCGACGCCGTGCTCGAGACCCGGCCTCCGCACTGGGCCGAGTTGCCGCGCCGCCTGGCCGCGGTGCGCGCCTTTGCGGCGCTGCCCGAGGCGGCGGCGCTCGCCGCGGCCAACAAGCGTGTCGGCAACATCCTGAAGAAGGCCGACGGCCCCGCCGCGGCGGGCGTCGATGTCTTGCTGCTGAAGGAGCCCGCCGAGGCTGCGCTGCACGCCGCGGTGGCGAGCGTCAGGCCGGTGGCCGACGCAGCCTTCGAGCGTGGCGACTATGCCGCCTCGCTGCAGGCGCTGGCCGCACTGCGCACGCCCGTCGATGCGTTCTTCGACGCGGTGATGGTCAATGCCGACGATCCGCACTTGCGCGCCAACCGCCTCGGCCTGCTGGCCGACTTGCACGCGGCGATGAACCGGGTGGCCGATCTGTCCAGGCTCGCCTAGGATGAGCCTGCACCAAGCTCCCGTCATTCGAACTCCCAGGTGCCGACGCTGCGCGGTTCCCGGGGCGCCCAGTGCCCTCCAGGCAGCCGGGCGGGCGCCGTCATGTTGCCGATGAAGCTCGTCATCCTCGACCGCGACGGCACGATCAACGAAGACCGCGACGACTTCGTGAAATCGG
This sequence comes from uncultured bacterium, assembly GCA_963779155.1. Lineage (GTDB taxonomy): Bacteria > Pseudomonadota > Gammaproteobacteria > Burkholderiales > Burkholderiaceae_C > CAIKUF01. The sequence continues at coordinate 129,886 of CAVZXE010000004.1, forward strand.
CCGACGAGTGGGTGCCGCTGCCGGGCGCGCTCGAGGCCATCGCGCGCCTCAACCAGGCCGGCTGGCACGCGGTGGTGGCGAGCAACCAGTCAGGCATCGGGCGCGGCCTGTTCGACATGACCGCGCTGAACGCGATGCACGTGAAGATGAACCAGATGCTGCACAAGGTCGGCGGTCGGATCGACGCCGTGTTCTTCTGCCCGCACACGCCGCTGGACGCCTGCCGCTGCCGCAAGCCGCTGCCCGGCCTGTTCGAGCAGATCGGCGAGCGCTACGGGGTCGATCTGAGCGACGTTCCGGTGGTCGGCGACTCGCTGCGCGACCTGCAGGCCGGCGTGGCCGCCGGGTGCCGGCCCCACTTCGTGCGCAGCGGCAAGGGCGGGCGCATGGGCGAAGAAGCGATCGCACAGTTGCTCGACCTGTTGCCCGGCATGCAGGTGCACGTCGATCTGGCGGCCTTCGCCGAGGCCTTGATCCAGCGCGAGCGCACGCTGCGCGGCGACCGCGGGAAAGCCGATTCCGGCTATGGTCACCTGGAGTGATGCAGACGCTGCTTTGCAGACTGCGCTCGGCGCTGTTCTTGCTGTGGATGGCCGTCACGGTCGTGCCGTGGGCGATGGCCGTGATGCTCGCCTCGATCTTCGTGCGCGGCGACCCGATCTACTGGTTGTGCGTCGGCTGGCTGCGCACGGCCGTGTGGGGGGCAAGGGTGATCTGCGGCGTGCGGGCGCGCGTCCGCGGCATGGACCACCTGCCCACGGCAGGCGACAAGACGGCTTCGGTGATCCTGCTCTCCAAGCACCAATCCACCTGGGAGGCGTTTGCCTACCCCTGCCTGATGCCGCACCCGCTGGCCTACGTGTTCAAGCGCGAGTTGCTCTGGGTCCCGTTCTTCGGCTGGGCGATGGCGCGCATGGACATGATCCACATCGACCGCAGCCGGCGCACCGAGGCGTGGAACCGCGTTGCGGCGCAGGGCGCCAGGCTGATGGCGCGTGGCCACTGGGTGATCATGTTCCCCGAGGGCACGCGCATCGACCGCGGCCAGAAGGGCAGCTACAAGGCGGGCGGCACCCGCCTGGCCGTGACGACCGGCCGGCCGGTGGTGCCGATCGCCGTCAACTCGGCGCGCTGCTGGCCGCCGCGGTCGTTCCTGCTGCGCCCCGGCGTCGTCGAGGTCTCGATCGGCCAGCCGATCGATGCCGTCGGTCGCCAGCCCGACGAGCTGATGCGCGAGGTCGAGACCTGGATCGAGGCCGAAATGCGGCACCTCGACCCCGAGGCCTACGCCAGCCCTTGAAGGCGATGCGATGAACCGCCGCGCCCGCGAGCCCGACGCTGCCCAGCTCTCGCTGTTCGGCCCAGCGTCGGCCGCAACTGCGCCAGGCGCCGCGAGCGCGCCCGCCTCCGCGACGCCGTCCCCTGCGGCGCCCGCCGACGCGCCGGCGATCTTTCGCCATCCGCATGCCCAGCGCGAGCTGGTCCTGGGTGAGCATCGGGTGGGCTACGAGTTGCGCCGCGCGCGCCGCCGAAGCATCGGCTTCGTGGTCGGCGTCGAGGGCCTGAGCGTGGCCGCGCCGCGCTGGGTCGGCCAGGGCGACATCGACGCCGCGCTGCGCGAGAAGGCGGCCTGGATCCTGCGCAAGCTCGCCGAACAGCGCGACCGCGGCGAGCGCCTGCAGGCCGCGCGGGTCGACTGGCGCGACGGCACGACGATCCCGTTCCTCGGCGAGACCGTCATCGTCGTGCTCGATACGCGCGCGGGCAGCGCACCGCTGGGCGCGCTGCTCGACGCCAGCGCCGATGCGTCGCCCGGCGTGCCGCGGCTCACGCTGCACGTGGCGCTGCCGAACCACGCCGCGCCGGCGCAGATCCGCGACGCGGTGCAGAGCTGGCTGCAGCGCCAGGCGCGGCGCGTCTTCGAGGAGCGCTGCGCGCACTTCGCCGAGCGGCTGGGGGTGCGCCTGCGGCGCCTGTCGCTGAGCTCGGCGCAGACGCGCTGGGGCAGCGCGAGCGCCGACGGCTCGGTGCGCCTGAACTGGCGCCTGGTGCACTTTGGCCTGCCGACGATCGACTACGTGGTTGCGCACGAGCTGGCGCACCTGCGCCACATGGACCACGGCCCGAAGTTCTGGGATGCGGTGCGCTCGGTCGTGCCCGATGTCGATCGCGCACGTGGTGCGCTCAAGAGTGAAGTGGTGCCTGTCTTCGAATAGATCGTGTGCGGTGGGTGATCTGCGGCTTTCGGCCCATTGCTGCCGTCCGCGTGCGTCCGCTTTCTGGAGGCTTCGGCGCGGCGCGGCAGGCGATGCCCGGTGCGGGCTCATGCTGTGGCGGTCTCCGCTTCGCAGAACTCACTGCGTTCGCTGCGCTCTTTCCGTTCAGACAGCTGCGACGAGTCAGTCTACGAAGCGTGCTTCGCACGCCGATCCCAGGCCTGCAAGGCCAGGGCTCGTGGCCTCGCGCGAAGCGCGAGTTGTCCTCTGACTCGTCGCGAATGCCCGAACGCAGCGAACGCAGTGAGCGAAGTGAGTTCTGCGACGGGGCCACGAGACCGAGCATCGCAGGGGAGTCCGCGCGCAGCGCCGACCGCTCCAGTGAAGCGCCACGGCCTGCCCGGACGCGCCTTTGCCGCGCCAGTCGTGTCCCGCGTAGCGGACGTTCAAAGACGGCAATGGGCCGCAAGCGGTCGTCGAGCGCTTGCCAAGTCGGGCGATCGCCGGTGCGCCATGACCGATTGCATTCGGGCTATACCGGTGCGAACCGGTACACGCCGTCCAGTCCGAGATCGCGCCTGAGTTTGCCGGCGAACCACAGGCCGTGCAGGTGCGCGATCGCCTCGCCCATCGCGAAGGTCAGCTGGTGCAGGTCGAGCGCGCGCTCGAACATCAGGGGCACGATGTCGGTGGCGCTTCGAGGATGCGCGGCGCAGGCGGCCATCACCTCGGCGTAGCGCTCGGCATGGTGGTCGCGGAGCTGGTCGATCCGCTGGCGCAGGCCGGTGAACGGCTTGCCGTGCGACGGCAGCACCAGCGTGTCGGCCGGCAGCTCGCGCAGGCGCTCGAGCGAGTCGAGGTACAGCCGCAGCGGGTCGGCCTCGGGCTCGAGATCGATCACCATCACGTTGGTCGAGATGCGCGGCAACACCATGTCGCCGCTGACCAGCACGCCCAGCTCCGGGCAGTGCAGCGCGATGTGCTCGGGTGCGTGCCCGTAGCCGGCGATGCATTGCCAATCGTGGCGGCCGATGCGCAGCCGGTCGCCGTCCATCAGGCGCCGGAATCGGTCGGGCACGGCTGGCACCATCGATGCGTAGTAGTTGGAGCGTGCGCGCACCTTGGCGATCGAGTCCGGGTCGATCATGCCGTGGCGCATGAAGTGGCCGGCCGCGCTGTCGCCACCAAAGGTCGTGGTGCGGGCACTGGCCAGGCGCGCCGCGCCGTAATCGGTGGCGCTGATCCACAGCCGGCATTCGCGTCCCGGCGGGCTGCCGGTTGCTTCGCTCTCGCCTGCGCGCTCGGGCCGCTGCGTGGCGGCAGCGGGCTTGCTCCAGCGCCGCGTCAGCCAGTGGGCCAGGCCGATATGGTCAGGGTGCATGTGGGTGACCAGCACGCGCAGCACCGGCAGGCCGTCGAGCTGGGTCGCGAACACCTGCTCCCAGGCGGCCATCGTTGCCGGGTTCGCGATGCCGCAGTCGACGATGGCCCAGCCGTCGACGTCGTCCTGGCGGTCGCGCAGCAGCCACAGGTTGATGTGGTCGAGCGCGAACGGCAGCTGCATGCGCACCCAGCGCACGCCCGGCGCCACCTCGAGCGAGCCGCCAAGCGCGGGCAGCGCATCGCCCAGCGGATAGCGCAGTTCGGCTTCGCGGGCATTGGCCATGGTTAAACTTGTCGCTTACGTAAACGTCAATCCAGTGTAGCCATGACCGCAGCGGGGCGTTCGACGCAGGCCAGCAAGGAGGGCCGGACCTTCACGATCACCGAGCTGGCGCTCGAGTTCGACATCACGCCGCGCGCGATCCGCTTCTACGAGGACATGGGCCTGCTGACCCCGAGCCGGTCCGGCCGCAATCGCATCTATGGGCAGCGTGACCGCACTCGCCTCAAGCTCACGCTGCGCGGCAAGCGTCTCGGCCTGAGCCTGCTGGAAATCAAGGACTTGGTGGACCTGTACGAGTCGCCGTCGGACACTGCGCAGCAGCTCACCGCCTTCCTGCGCACGCTGCAGGATCACCGCCTGCTGCTCGAGCAGCAGCGCGAAGACATCGAGATCACGCTGGCCGAGATCGCCCAGCACGAGGAGCGCTGCCGGCGCACGCTGGCCGGCGTGCCCGTTGCTTGCGCGCGGCGCCGCCCGGTGCGCCAGGTCGCCCCCTGAGCCTGCCCATGTCGACGATGCGGCGCGCCGAACCGGGATTCGAGGCGCGCGTGCGTGCCTCGTTCGCCCGTCAGGCGGTGATGGCGACGCTCGGCGCCGCACTCGGGCGCATCGAGCCGGGCCGGGTCGAGGTGCTGATGGAACATCGTGCGCACCTGACGCAGCAGCACGGCTTCCTGCACGCCGGCATCGTCGCCAGCGCGCTCGATTCGGCCTGCGGCTACGCTGCCTACACGCTGATGCCCGTGGACGCCGCTGTGCTGACGATCGAATTCAAGATCAACCTGCTCGCCCCGGCGCGCGGGCCGAGTTTCCGTTTCGAGGGCTGCGTCACGAAAGGCGGACGTACGATCAGCGTCGTTGACGGCAGGGCGCTCCAGCTCGGCGCGGACGGCGCCGACGACACGCTGATCGCCACGATGACCGCCACGGTGATGACGGTCGTCGGACGCGACGGCCTGCGCCTGTGAACGACCAGAAGGAGATACCTCCATGAACATGCCCGGACTCGACTTCCAGCTCGGCGAAGACATCGATGCGCTGCGCGACGCGGTGCGCGACTTCGCGCAGGCCGAGATCGCGCCGCGCGCCGCCGAGATCGACGCGAGCGACCAGTTCCCGATGGACCTGTGGCGCAAGATGGGCGCGCTCGGCGTCCTCGGTGTCACGGTCGAAGAGGAGTACGGCGGCGCGGCGATGGGCTACCTGGCGCACATGATCGCGATGGAAGAGATCAGCCGCGCCAGCGCGTCGGTCGGCCTGTCGTACGGCGCGCACAGCAACCTGTGCGTCAACCAGATCCGCCGCAACGGCAACGCGGCGCAGCGCGCGAAGTACCTGCCCAAGCTCGTCAGCGGCGAGCACGTGGGCGCGCTCGCGATGAGCGAGCCCGGCGCCGGCAGCGACGTGATCTCGATGAAGCTCAAGGCCGAGGACCGGGGCAACCACTACCGGCTCAATGGCAGCAAGATGTGGATCACCAACGGGCCGGACGCCGACACGCTGGTCGTCTATGCGAAGACCGAACCCGAGCTCGGCGCGCGCGGCGTGACGGCGTTCCTGATCGAGAAGGGCATGCCGGGCTTCGGGGTCGCGCAGAAGCTCGACAAGCTCGGCATGCGCGGCAGCCATACCGGCGAGCTGGTGTTCGAGAACGTGGAGGTGCCGGCCGAGAACGTGCTGGGTGCACTCAACGGCGGCGCCCGGGTGCTGATGAGCGGGCTCGACTACGAACGCGCAGTGCTCTCGGCCGGGCCGATCGGCATCATGCAGGCGGTGATGGACAACGTGCTGCCCTACATCCACGACCGCAAGCAGTTCGGTCAGAGCATCGGCGAGTTCCAGCTGATCCAGGGCAAGGTGGCCGACATGTACACGCTGCTGCAGGCGATGCGCTCGTACTGCTACACGGTGGGCAAGAACCTCGACCGCCTGGGCAGCGAACACGTGCGCCAGGTTCGCAAGGACTGCGCGAGCCTGATCCTGATCTGCGCCGAGAAGGCGACGTGGATGGCCGGCGAGGGCATCCAGATCTTCGGCGGCAACGGCTACATCAACGAGTACCCGCTCGGGCGGCTGTGGCGCGACGCCAAGCTGTATGAAATTGGTGCCGGAACATCGGAGATACGGCGCATGCTGATCGGCAGAGAGTTGTTCGCGGAGACGATGTGATGAGGGCGAACGGCCCCGATTCGGCGCAGGCTCATGGCCGCGCAGCGGAAGCGAACGCGCTAAGCGCCGGCCGGCGCCGCATCGGCGCCGGCACGCGCGAGATCCGGCGCACGCTGATCGGCGGGGACAACATGCGGCGCAGCGACACCGTTGCGGCGCAGGGTCCCGTGCGCGGAACGCACGCGGGCCGGAGCCCACCGTTTGCGGAGGCGACGTGAGCGGCGAACTCGAGCAACTGCTGCGCAACAACCGCCGCTGGGCGGCCGACACCGAAGCGCGTCAGCCGGGCTTCTTCTCTCGCCTGCTCGAGCAGCAGACGCCGCAGTACCTTTGGATCGGCTGCGCAGACAGCCGCGTGCCGGCCAACGAATTGGTCGGCCTGCTGCCCGGCGAGCTGTTCGTGCACCGCAACGTGGCCAACCTGGTGGTGCATTCCGACCTGAACTGCCTGTCGGTGATCCAGTTCGCGACCGACGTGCTGAAGGTCCGCCACATCATCGTCGTCGGCCATTCGGGATGCGGCGGCGTTAAGGCCGCGCTCGAGGGGGAGCGCGTCGGCCTGGCCGACAACTGGCTGCGCCACGTTCAGAACGTGCGCGACCGGCACCGCGACTGGCTGGCCACCGTGGCGCCCGGACGGCGGGTCGATGCGCTTTGCGAGCTCAACGTCATCGAGCAGGCGGCCAATGTGTGCAAGACGACGATAGTGCAGGACGCATGGCAGCGCGGACAGGCACTGGTGGTGCACGGATGGGTGTATGGCCTGCACAACGGCCTTCTGGCCGACCTGACGATGACGGTGTCGCGGGCCGAAGACCTCCTGCCGGCCTTCGGCCGCGCGCTGGACGGCGTGCGGGCGCGCTACGCGAGCGGCGGGGCGGATTGATGCAACGGGCCGTGTTTCCGCATGCGCTGACCGACCAGCGCGCCTTCCACATCGCGCTGGCGATGCTCGAGGGCTTCGATCGCCACTACCGGCTGTTCCGCGAGGCCAGCGCCGAGGCCAAGCAGCGCTTCGAGCGGGCCGACTGGCACGGCCAGCAGCGTGCGCAGGCCCTGCGCATCGAGTTCTACGACCAGCGCGTCGGCGAAGGCGCCGAGCGGCTGCAGCGCGAGTTCAACGCCGCCGCGCTCTCGACCGACGTGTGGCAGCAGGTCAAGCTGCACTACATCGGCCTGCTGACCAATCACCACCAGCCCGAACTCGCCGAGACCTTCTTCAACTCGGTGACGACCAAGATCCTGCACCGGAGCTACTTCAACAACGACTTCATCTTCGTGCGGCCGGCGGTTTCCACCGAGTACATCGAGAACGACGAGCCGGCCGCGCTGCCGACCTATCGCGCCTACTACCCGACGCCCGGCACGTTGCGCGAAACCTGGCTGCGGCTCGTCGACAACTTCCAGCTCGACGTGCCGTTCGAGGACCTGATCCGCGACATCGACCACGTCGTCGCCGCGGTGCTGTCCGAGCTCGGGGATTTCCGCATGCGCGCCAACTTCCAGGTGCAGGTGCTGTCCTCGCTCTTCTACCGCAACAAGGGCGCCTACGTGGTCGGCAAGATCATCAACGGCTTCCAGGAGACGCCGTTCGCACTGCCGATCCTTCACAACGAACGCGGGCGGGTCGAGATCGACACCGCGCTGTTCGGCGAGGACGAGCTGCTGCTGCTGTTCAGCTTCGCCCGCGCCTACTTCATGGTCAACATGGAGGTGCCGTCGGCCTACGTGCAGTTCCTGCGCTCGATGATGCCGCGCAAGCCGAGAAGCGAGATCTACAGCGCGCTCGGCCTGCAGAAGCAGGGCAAGAACATCTTCTACCGCGACTTCCTGTACCACCTGCGGCACTCGTCCGACCGCTTTCGCATCGCGCCCGGCATCAAGGGCATGGTGATGCTGGTGTTCGACCTGCCGTCGTTCCCGTTCGTGTTCAAGGTCATCAAGGACTTCTACCCGCCGCAGAAGGAGACGACGCGCGAGCTGATCAAGAGCAAGTACCTGATCGTCAAGCAGCACGACCGTGTCGGCCGCATGGCCGACACGCTGGAATACTCGAACGTCGCGTTCCCGCGTTCGCGCTTCGAGCCCGAACTCGTTGCCGAGCTGCAGCACTTCTGCCCCAGCCTGCTCGAGGACGACGGCGACTCGCTGGTGATCCGCCACGTCTATATCGAGCGGCGGATGATCCCGCTCAACATCTACCTGCACGATGCGACGAAGGAGCAGATCGGACGCGTGGTGATCGAATACGGCAATGCGATCAAGGATCTGGTCGCGGCCAACATCTTCCCCGGCGACATGCTGTGGAAGAACTTCGGCGTCACCCGCCACGGCAAGGTCGTGTTCTACGACTACGACGAGATCGAGTACCTGACCGACTGCAACTTCCGCAAGGTGCCCGCACCGCGCAACGAGGAAGAAGAGATGTCCGGCGAGATCTGGTACCACGTCGGCCCGAAGGATGTCTTTCCCGAGACCTTCGAGCCCTTCCTGCTCGGCAACCCGAGCGTGCGCGAGGTGTTCATGAAGCACCACGCCGACCTGCTCGACGCGGGCTTCTGGCAGAGCTGCAAGGAGCGCATCCTGGCCGGGCATGTGCACGATGTCTTTCCCTACGATCCGCACAAGCGGTTCAAGGCGCAGCAGCGCACCGCGGCTGCGCCGCAGTCCACGCCCTAGATCAACCCAAGGAGATTCACCATGGCCGAGTCCATCGTCATCGTTTCCGCCGCCCGCACGCCGATCGGAGGCCTGCTCGGCGACTTCTCCGCGCTCGCGGCATACCAGCTCGGCGCCGTGGCGATCAAGGCCGCGGTCGAGCGCGCCGGCGTGCCCGGCGACGCCGTCGACGAGGTGCTGATGGGCAACTGCCTGATGGCCGGCCAGGGCCAGGCGCCGGCACGCCAAGCCGTGCTCGGCGCCGGGTTGCCGCAATCGGTGGGCGCGGTGACGCTGTCGAAGATGTGCGGTTCGGGAATGCGCGCGATGATGTTCGCGCACGACATGCTGCTGGCCGGCAGCGCGAACGTGATGGTCGCCGGCGGCATGGAGAGCATGACCAACGCGCCGCACCTGATGTTCGCGCGCAAGGGCGTGCGCTACGGGGCGGCGCAGCTGTTCGACCACATGGCAATGGACGGGCTGGAAGACGCCTACGACCGCGGTCGCGCGATGGGCGTGTTCGCCGAGGAGTGCGTCGTCAAGTACGGTTTCACGCGCGAGGCGCAGGACGCGTTCGCGATCGCCTCCACGCAGCGCAGCAAGCAGGCCAACGAGGACGGCAGCTTCGCGTGGGAGACCGCGCCCGTCACGCTGCCCGGCAAGGCGGGCGACACGGTGATCAAGTTCGACGAGCAGCCGTTCAAGGCCAAGCTCGACAAGATCCCTGGCCTTCGGCCGGCTTTCAAGAAGGACGGCACGATCACCGCTGCCAACGCGTCGAGCATCTCCGACGGGGCAGCCGCCCTGGTGCTGATGCGCGAGAGCACGGCGGCGAAGTTGGGCGCAACGCCGATCGCCCGCATCGCCGGCCACAGCGTGCACGCGCAGGCGCCGAACTGGTTCACCACCGCACCGGTCGGGGCGATCGAGAAGGTGCTGAAGAAGACCGGCTGGGCCGCGGGCGACGTCGATCTGTGGGAGGTCAACGAGGCCTTCGCTGCCGTCACGATGGCGGCGATGGCGGAGTTCAAGCTGGCGCACGAGATCGTCAACGTCCACGGTGGCGCCTGCGCGCTCGGCCACCCGATCGGCGCCAGCGGCGCGCGCATCGTTGTCACGCTGCTCGGCGCGCTGCGCAAGCGCGGCTTGAAGAAGGGGGTGGCGGCGCTGTGCATCGGCGGCGGCGAGGCGACGGCGCTGGCGGTGGAGAGGCTTTGAACGCGGATCTCGATGCCCGCGCCACTCTCATCCGAGCCGGCGAGACCTTCTCGCGCACGCTACGCTCCACGCGCGAAGACATCGCCGCATTCGCGCGCCTGAGCCATGACGAGAACCCGCTGCACCTGGACGCGCAGGCGGCGCAGCGGGCGCGCTTTGGCGAGATCATCGCCAGCGGCCAGCACACGGCGGCGGTGCTGATGGGCCTGCTGGCGACCCACTGCTCGCGCTGCGACGACGGGCTGGCGCGGCAGATGCTTTGCCTGAACATGAACTTCGCCTTCAAGCACCCGGTGTTCGCCGACCAGGACATCGTGCTGCGATGGCAGGCGTCGAGCGCCGAGTGGAACTCGAGGCTCGGGGGCATGCTGGCCCACTTCGACGGGAGCGCGGGCGTCGCCGGCGCCAGCCCGGCAGTGGTGGCGCGCGGCACGATTCTCGTGACAGCGGCCGGCGATCCGGCTTCGCGGGCTGACCAGGGATAGCCGATGTTGCTCAGTGAAGACCACCGTGCCGTGCAGGACGCCGTGCGCGCCTATGTGCAAGACCGGATCGCGCCGCACGCGGCGCGCTGGGATAAAGAGAGCCACTTTCCGGCGGCCGAACTGCGTGGCCTGGCGGCGCTGGGCTGCTATGGCGTGGCCGTGCCCGCCGAGTGGGACGGCGCCGGGCTCGACTACCTGGCGCTGGCCGTCATCATCGAAGAGATCGCCGCCGGCGACGGTGCCACCTCGACGGTGGTGAGCGTCAACAATTGCCCGGTGTGCTCGATCCTGATGGCCTGGGCGAGCGACGCGCAGAAGGCGCAGTGGCTCAAGCCGCTCGCGCGCGGCGACATGCTGGGCGCGTTCTGCCTCACCGAGCCGCATGTGGGCTCGCAGGCCGACGGCCTGAAGACCACCGCCGTCCGGGTGGGCGGCGCCGATGGAGACGCCTATGTGCTCAACGGCGTGAAGCAGTTCATCACCAGCGGCAAGAACGGCGACGTCGCGATCGTGATGGCCGTCACCAACAGGGCGGCCGGCAAGAAGGGCATCAGCGCCTTCATCGTGCCGACGGCCACCCCCGGCTACATCGTGGCGCGCATCGAGGACAAGCTCGGCCAGCACGCCAGCGACACGGCGCAGATCCTGTTCGAGAACTGCCGCGTTCGCGCGGCCAACCTGATCGGCGACGAGGGCCAGGGCCTGAAGATCGCGCTCTCGGGCCTGGAGGGCGGGCGCATCGGCATCGCCGCGCAGTCGGTGGGCATGGCACGAGCCGCGTTCGAAGCGGCGCTGAACTACTCGAAAGAACGCGTGGCCTTCGGCAAGCCGATCTTCGAGCACCAGGCGCTGCAGTTCCGCCTGGCCGACATGGCGACGCAGATCGAGGCCGCGCGGCAGTTGATCCACCATGCCGCGAGCCTGAAGGATGCCGGTGTGCCCTGCCTGAAAGAGGCTGCGATGGCCAAGCTCTTCGCCAGCGAGATGGCAGAGCGAGTCTGCTCAGCGGCGATCCAGGTGTTCGGCGGCTACGGCTATGTGAGCGACTTACCGGTCGAGCGCATCTACCGCGACGTGCGCGTGTGCCAGATCTACGAGGGCACCTCGGACGTGCAGAAGATCCTCATCGGGCGGGCGCTGGCGTAGCCAGCCGAGCCGGATGCCCAGCCATCCTCGGCCCCACTTTGCGCGCCTCCTCGGGTTTGTGCCATCGGCAAGTGCCCTGTGGGGGCTTAGCATCAACCACGTACCCATTTCGCGGAGCGCGTCGCCGTGCGGCGCCGGGTGAACCGTTCAACGCTTCTCAATCTCAATCAAGGAGTCCACCATGAGCAAGACCCAGTCCCAGCGTCGCAAGTTTCTCGGATCGGCTGCGGCGGGTGCCGTCGGTGCCGGCGCGATGGCCTTCCCGATGATCTCGAAGGCCCAGGCGGTCACCAGCCTGCGCTTCCAGAGCACCTGGCCGTCGAAGGACATCTTCCACGAGTACGCGCTCGACTTCGCCAAGAAGGTCAACGACATGACCGGCGGCGAACTCAAGATCGAGGTCCTGCCTGCCGGCGCCGTGGTGCCGGCCTTCGGGTTGCTGGACGCAGTCTCCAAGGGCACCCTCGACGGCGGGCACGGCGTCCTGGGCTACAACTACGGCAAGCAGAACGCGCTGGCGCTGTGGAATTCCGGCCCGGCGTTCGGCATGGACGCGAACATGCTGCTCTCGTGGCACAAGTACGGCGGCGGCCAGGAACTGCTGACGAAGCTCTATGCTTCCATCGGCGGCAACGTGGTGTCGTTCCTCTATGGCCCGATGGCGACGCAGCCGCTGGGCTGGTTCAAGAAGCCGATCACCAAGGTCGACGACTTCAAGGGACTCAAGTTCCGCACCAACGGCCTGGCGATCGACCTGTTCACCGCGATGGGTGCCGCGGTCAACGCGCTTCCGGGCGGCGAGATCGTGCCGGCCATGGACCGCGGCCTGCTCGACGGGGCGGAGTTCAACAACGCCACCTCCGACCGCATCCTCGGCTTCCCCGACGTGTCCAAGGTCTGCATGTTGCAGAGCTATCACCAGAGCGCCGAGACCTTCGAGATCACGTTCAACAAGCCCAAGTACGAAGCGCTGCCGGCGAAGTTCAAGTCGATCATCGCCTACGCCGTGGAAGCGTCGTCGGCCGACATGTCGTGGAAGGCAATCGATCGCTATTCGAAGGACTACATCGAGTTGCAGACCAAGGACGGCGTCAAGTTCTACAAGACGCCCGATGCGGTGCTGATGGCGCAGCTCAAGCTGTGGGACGCGATCATCGAGAAGAAGTCGGCGGAGAACCCGCTGTTCAGGGAAATCGTGATCTCGCAAAGGGCATTTGCCGAGCGCGCGGTGAAGTGGGACCAGGACACCAACATCAGCCGGCGCATGGCGATGAACCACTTCTTCTCGCTCCCGCCGGCAGCGCCCAAGAAGGCCTGAGGTCATTCGGATGAGGGTCGGCCATCCGGGCCCTGTCCGGGTGGCCTTTTTTCTTGAGCAGGCCACGACATGCAGAAACTGCTACTGACCGTCGACAAGATCAGCACCTTCGTCGGCCAGGCCTTTTCATGGCTGATCGTCGCGCTGACGCTGATGATTTCCTGGGAAGTCTTCTCGCGCTATGTGCTGGACCATCCGCACTCGTGGGCCTTCGACGTCATGATCATCATGTACGGCACGATGTTCATGATGGCGGGCGCCTACACGCTGGCCAAGGCCGGCCATGTGCGCGGCGACGTTCTCTACGGGTTCTTCGAGCCGCGCACGCAGGCAACGATCGATCTGATCCTGTTCATCGTGTTCTTCATTCCCGGGGTGTTCGCGCTCACCTATGCCGGCTACTACTTCGCGGCCGAGTCTTGGGCGATCCGCGAGACCTCCAACATCACCGCCGAGGGCCCGCCGATCTACCCCTTCAAGACGATCCTGCCGCTGGCGGGCGCATTCCTGCTGCTGCAGGGAATCGTCGAGATCTTCCGCTGCGTGATCTGCATCAAGCAGGGTGAGTGGCCCATGCGCGGGGAAGACGTGGAAGAGGTCGACGTCGACAAGCTCAAGGAAATGGTGCACGTGAAGGACGAAGACATCGCCAAGCTCGACCAGTTCGTCGTGCAGCAGGAGAGCACGAAATGAAGATCCGCAAGGAACTGTGGTTCGGCTTCTCGCTGATGGCGATCATCCTCGCGGTGGTGCTGTTCTACACGCCGTGGGCCAATTTCGCCGACGGGCACCTGAACCGGGCCGATCTCGGCGCCCTCGGGTTGCTGATGCTGGCGTTGATCGTGGTGGCCATCATGCTGGGCTTTCCGACCGCGTTCACGCTGATGGGGATGGGCGTGTTCTTCGGCTGGCTCGCCTATCGCAGCGTGAACCCCGAGCTCGCCACGCAGCAGATCCTCGACCTGATGGTGCAGCGGGCTTACTCTGTGATGTCCAACGACGTGCTGATCGCGATCCCGCTGTTCGTCTTCATGGGCTACCTGGTCGAGCGCGCCAACCTGATCGAGAGCCTCTTCAAGAGCCTGCACCTGTCGCTGGCGCGTCTGCCCGGCGCGCTGGCGGTGGCGACCATCGTCACCTGCGCGATCTTCGCCACGGCCACCGGCATCGTCGGCGCGGTGGTCACGCTGATGGGGCTGCTCGCGCTGCCGGCCATGCTGCGCGCGGGCTACAACATCAAGGTGGCGGCAGGCGCCATCACCGCGGGCGGGTGCCTCGGCATCCTCATTCCGCCGTCGGTACTCTTGATCGTCTACGGCGCGACCGCGGGCGTCTCGGTCGTCAAGCTCTACGCGGGCGCGTTCTTCCCGGGGGTCATGCTGGCCAGCTTGTACGTCGGCTACGTCATCATCCTCGCCAAGTGGAAGCCGCACCTCGCCCCGCCCTTGTCCGAGAGCGAGCGGCAAGTCCCGTTGCCGCCACTGTCGCAGAACCTGAGCGCGCGCAACCGCAATGCGGTGGCGGGTCTGCTCGGGGCCTTCAGCGTGCCCTCCCTGCCCAGGCGCCAGGTTGCCGGGCAGCTGTTCGTGTCGCTGCTGCCGGCGATTTCGATCGTCGCGCTGCTGTTGATCATGTATGCAGCGACCACGGCGCCGAAGGCCGTGGTCGATACGACCGGCCTGGTCCAGTCGGGCGGCGCAGTGACCGCCGCCGAAGACGAGCCCGCAGGGTCCTCGGGTCTGCAGGAGCCCCCGAAAGAGGAGGGCGGGCTCCAGGAGCCGCCGAAGGAAGGCAGCGATCTCAAGGAGCCGCCCGCCGACCCGGGCCAGGCGGCATCGGCCGTCGCCGCTACGGGGACCGGTGCGGCCGCCAGCGTCGCCGCGGCCGATGCGCCGGCAGCGCCAGCCGCCGCCGAGCGCGTCCCGGCACCGACCTGGTACTGGATCGTGTTTGGCGTCGGCATGGCCGGCCTGGCGCTCGCCAGTTGGCTGATGAGCTGGCAGAGGCTCGAGATCTTCAAGATGCTGCTGGCGTCGTTCTTCCCGCTGGCGGTGATGATCATCGCGGTGCTCGGCTCGATCGTGTTCGGCCTGGCCACGCCGACCGAGGCGGCCGCCGTGGGGGCGTTCGGCGGCCTGCTGCTCGCCGGTGTCTATCGGTATGTCGCGGCGAAGCAGGCCAAGGCCGGCAGCGCGGTGATGAAGACAATCTCGGACCTCGGCGGCATCATCAAGGAGTCTTCCTTCCTGACCGCCAAGACCAGCGCGATGGTGTGCTGGCTCTTCGTCGGTTCGTCGATCTTCTCCGCCTCGTTCGCACTGCTGGGCGGGCAGGAGATCATCGAGACATGGGTGCTCTCGCTCGGGCTCAACACGGTGCAGTTCATGCTGCTGAGCCAGTTCATCATCTTCATCCTCGGCTGGCCGCTCGAGTGGACCGAGATCATCGTCATCTTCATGCCGATCTTCATCCCACTGCTGCCCAAGTTCGGCGTCGATCCGCTGTTCTTCGGGCTGCTCGTGGCGCTGAACCTGCAGACGGCGTTCCTCTCGCCCCCGGTGGCGATGGCGGCGTTCTACCTCAAGGGCGTATCGCCCAAGCATGTGACGCTGAACCAGATCTTCGCCGGCATGATGCCGTTCATGGGCATCCAGGTGCTCGCGTTGACACTGCTCTACATCTGGCCGCAGATCGGGCTCTGGCTGCCGGGCTTGCTCTACAAGTAGGCAGATCCGGAAAATGACGGAGTGGCTGCCGAGCGTGCTCGGTGGTGCCTGAGTGAGGAAAGCCGGAGTGAACACCGACGATCGTGTCGACATCACGTCGCTGACCGCGGCCGAGGCGCTGGCCGCGCTCCGCGAGGGGCGCATGAGTGCGGAGACGCTGGTCGGCGCTTGCCTGGCGCGCATCCGCGCCGACGAGGAGCGTGTCCAGGCCTGGGCATTCATCGACGAGGAGCTCGCGCTCGAGCAGGCCCGAAGGCTCGACGAGGTGCGGCGCGAGGGCCACACCGCGGGTCCGTTGCATGGCCTTCCGGTGGGCGTGAAGGACATCATCGACACGGCGGACATGCCCACCGAAGACGGCACGGTGCTGCACGCCGGGCGCTGCCCGGAGCACGACGCGACTGTCGTCGAGCGGCTCCGCCTGGCGGGCGCGGTCATACTCGGCAAGACCGTCACCACCGAGCTCGCCACCTACGCGCCCGGAAAGACGCGCAACCCGCACCACCCGCTGCACACGCCGGGCGGCTCGTCGAGCGGATCGGCAGCCGCAGTCGCGGCGAACATGGTCCCGGTCGCGATCGGCACCCAGACCAACGGCAGCGTGATCCGCCCCGCGGCCTACTGCGGCGTCTATGGCTACAAGCCGACGTTTGGACGGGTGTCGCGCCACGGCATCCTCAGGCAATCGCAGCCGCTCGATCAGGTGGGGTTCTTCGCGCGCAGCGTCGAAGACCTCGCCATCATCGCCGAGCCGCTGACGGGTCATGACGAACGCGACCCGGACACGCGCCTGATGGCAAGGCCGCGGCTGCTCGAGGTGGCGCTCCAGGAGCCCCCGCTGTCGCCGATGTTCGCTTTCACGAAGACGCCGAACTGGGGCGAGACCGAGGAACAGACTCGCCTGGCCTTCGACGAACTCTGCGCTGCCCTCGGGGCGCAGTCGATCCCCTTCGACGTGCCGGCCGTCTTCGGCGATACATGGCAATGGCACCGCACGATCATGGAGGCCGACCTCGCACGCCACTTCCACAAGTTCTACGAGCGCGGTCGAGACCGGCTGAGCGAGTCACTGCGCGGCCAGATCGAGCGCGGCCGCCAGGTGAGCGCGGTCGACTACAACAACGCGGTGGACCGCATCGAGCCCGCGGGCGCGGCGTTCGACGAGATCTTCGATCGCTGCGACGTGATCCTCACCGCCGCGACGGCCGGGCCCGCGCCGCGCGGCCTCGAATCGACGGGCAGCCCGGCGTTCTGCACGCTGTGGACCTTTGCCGGCATGCCGGCGGTGACGCTGCCGCTGCTGCACGCCGAGAACGGCATGCCGATGGGCGTTCAGCTCGTCGGGCGCCGGGGCGACGACGCGAGGTTGTTGCGCACCGCACGCTGGCTCGCCGGCTGGGTCGAGGCCCTGGACGCCGGCGCCGGCTGAACGCGCGAACGGCGACGCAGGGCACGGACTGCACTCGAGTGCCGTGATCGCGGCCCCCGCGCGACCGGCCTCGATCGCACCGCGGCGCTCGGCCCTCAACCGAACGACCACGTCCCCGGAAACAGCCACAACAGGCCCGCCGTCATCGTGACGTAGCGGGCGAACTTGCCGATCGCCATGTAGCCGACGCAAGGCCAGAAGGGCAGCTTCAGCCAGCCCGCCACGGCGCACAGCGGGTCGCCGACGACGGGCAACCACGCCAGCAGGCAGCCTTTGGCACCGAGGCGCTGCAGCCAGCGCAGCGCTCGGGCTTCGGGCGTCCGGTGTGCCAGCGTCTCGTAGGCGCGCTCGGCGCCGTAGCCCATCCAGTAGGTCACCCCGCCGCCGAGCGTGTTGCCGGCGGTGGCGACCAGGATCGCCGGCCAGAACAGGTCGAGGTTGAGCTTGACCAGGCCCAGCACCGCCGGCTCCGAGCCCAGCGGCAGCAGCGTCGCCGACACGAAGGCGACCACGAACACCGTGCTCAGACCGAACTCCGGCAGGGCCAGCGTCGCGAGCAGGGTCTGGAACCAGGGTGGCATGCGGCGCATTATCGAGCGCCCCACTCCGCGCCCGCGGCGCCGGGGCGCGAGCGGTCCGGGGGCTATACTGCTGCCTCCTTTTGCAGCAGTCCTCGCCCTCCCTGCCCCCATGCGCATCGGCCCTTTCGAACTGCCCAACGGACTGTTTGCGGCCCCCATGGCGGGCGTGACCGACCGGCCTTTCCGCCAGCTTTGTAGGCACCTCGGCGCGGGCTACGCGGTGAGCGAGATGGTGACCGCGCGCAAGGACCTGTGGGCGACGCTGAAGACCTCGCGCCGCGCCAACCACGACGGCGAGACCGCGCCGATTGCGGTGCAGATCGCCGGCACCGATGCGGCAATGATGGCCGAGGCCGCCGCCTACAACATCGGGCGCGGCGCGCAGATCATCGACATCAACATGGGCTGCCCGGCGAAGAAGGTGTGCAGCAAGTGGGCCGGCTCGGCGCTGATGCAGGACGAGCCGCTGGCGCTGCAGATCATCGACGCGGTGGTGGCTGCCTGTGCGCCGCACGGCGTGCCCGTGACACTGAAGATGCGCACCGGCTGGCGCGCCGAGCGGCGCAACGCGGTGCGGCTGGCGCGCGCGGCCGAGGGCGCCGGCATCGCGATGGTCGCGGTGCACGGCCGCACGCGCGAGCAGGGCTACAAGGGCGAGGCCGAATACGAGACCATCGCCGAGGTCAAGTTGCGCCTGCGCATTCCGGTCGTGGCCAACGGCGACATCGACTCGCCGCGCAAGGCCGCCGAGGTGCTGGCGCGCACCGGCGCCGATGCGATCATGATCGGCCGCGCGGCGCAGGGGCGGCCGTGGATCTTCGGCGACATCGCGCACTTCCTGGCCACCGGGCACGAGCGCCCACGGCCGGAGGTGGGCCAGGCCAAGCGCTGGCTGATCGAGCACCTGCACGACCATTACAGCCTCTATGGCGAAGCCGCCGGCGTGCGCAGCGCGCGCAAGCACATCGGCTGGGCAGTGCGCTCGCTGCCCGGCGGCGAGGCGTTTCGCGCGCAGATGAACGCCCTCGACGACTGCGAGGCGCAGCTTCAGGCCGTGAGCCGATGGTTCGACGCGCTCGGCCAGACCCATCGACGCCTGCCTGCGCCGGCGGCGGACCATCGCGACGACGACGACCAAAGCAACGAGACCATGCCGCAAGCGGCATGCGCCCGCCGGGCCGCCCCTGGGGCGCAACCCGGCATGCGCAGCACGGAGGTGACCTGTTGAACACCAAGAAGCACATCGAGGAATGCGTTCGCGACAGCCTGGAGACCTACTTCAGGGACCTGCGCGGCGTCGATCCCAGCGCCATGTACGAAATGATGCAGCGTGTCGTCGAACGCCCCTTGCTGGAAGTCGTGATGCAGCACGCCGAGGGCAACCAGTCGCGCGCGGCCCAGTGGCTGGGCATCAACCGCAACACGCTGCGGCGCAAGCTGCTCGAACACAAGTTGATCAAGTGACGACAACGTCGTTGCAGTGGGGATTGACTTGGTCTCAAGTGATGTCGTGACTCAACACGCCGCGCCGCGCGCGCTGCGATCGGACGCTTCGGATTTCCCCATGACACAACTCACTGCGTTGCTCTCGGTCTCGGACAAGACCGGCGTGCTCGACCTCGCACGCGCCCTTCACGCGCTCGACGTGAAGCTGCTCTCCACCGGTGGCACCGCCCGGCTGCTCGCCGAGGCCGGACTGCCGGTCGTCGAAGTGGCCGAGCACACAGGCTTTCCCGAGATGCTCGACGGCCGCGTCAAGACACTGCACCCGGCCATCCACGGTGGCCTGCTGGCGCGGCGCGACCTGCCGGCGCACATGGCGGCCCTGGCGACGCAGGGCATCGCGACGATCGACCTGCTCGTCGTCAACCTCTACCCGTTCGAGGCCACCGTCGCCAAGGCGGGCTGCACGCTCGAGGACGCGATCGAGAACATCGACATCGGCGGGCCGGCGATGGTGCGCTCGGCGGCAAAGAACTGGGCTGACGTCGCGGTGCTGACCGACGCGTCGCAGTACGCCGGCGTGCTCGGCGAACTGCAGCGCGACGGCCGGGTCAGCCGCGCAACGCGATTCGCGCTCGCGGTGGCGGCGTTCAACCGCATCAGCAACTACGACGCGGCGATCAGCGACTACCTGTCGTCGCTGCAGCCCGACGGCACGCGCAGCGAATTCCCGGCGCAGAGCAACGGCCGCTTCGTCAAGCTGCAGGACCTTCGCTACGGCGAGAACCCACACCAGAGCGCGGCCTTCTACCGCGACCTCCATCCCGCGCCCGGCTCGCTGGTGACGGCGCAGCAGTTGCAGGGCAAGGGACTGTCCTACAACAACATCGGCGATGCCGACGCCGCGTGGGAGTGCGTGAAATCCTTCGACTCTCCGGCCTGCGTGATCGTCAAGCACGCCAACCCTTGCGGCGTGGCGGTGGCGAACAACGCCGCCGAGGCCTATGCCAAGGCCTTCAAGACCGACCCGACCTCGGCCTTCGGCGGCATCATCGCCTTCAACACGGCCGTCGACGCTGCGGCGGCGGCGCTGGTCGCAAAGCAGTTCGTCGAGGTGCTGATCGCGCCGTCCTACACCGCCGAGGCGCGTGCCGTCTTCGCCGCCAAGGCGAACACGCGGGTGCTGCAGATCGATCTGGCCGCCGTGCAGCGCGCCGGCGCCACCGCCTGGGCGCAGGGCCGCAACGCGCACGACGTCAAGCGCGTCGGCTCGGGCCTGCTGATCCAGAGCGCCGACAACCGTGAGCTGGCCCGTGCCGAGTTGCGGGTCGTCACGCGGCTGCAGCCGACGCCGCAGCAGATCGACGACCTGCTGTTCGCCTGGAAGGTCGCCAAGTATGTCAAGAGCAACGCGATCGTCTTTTGCAACAACGGCATGACGCTCGGCGTCGGCGCCGGGCAGATGAGCCGCATCGACTCGGCGCGCATCGCGAGCATCAAGGCCGGGAACGCCGGGCTGTCGCTGGCCGGCTCGGCCGTCGCGAGCGACGCCTTCTTCCCCTTCCGCGACGGGTTCGACGTGGTTGTCGATGCCGGCGCCGCCTGTGTCATCCAGCCCGGCGGCAGCGTGCGCGACGACGAGGTGATCGCCGCGGCCAACGAGCGTGGCATCGCGATGGTGCTGACCGATGTGCGCCATTTCCGGCACTGAACCGGTCTCCGTTGCAGGCCCACGAACGGCGGTCGCAGCGATGGCATCGCCCGCATGACACTCGCCGAGGCCGGAGGCTACTTCCTCGCGGGGCTGGCACGCCTGATCACCGGCGCGCAAGGTCACTGGTACGGCTGCCCGCCGAAGGCCGAGCAGCGCATCTACTTCGCCAACCACCAGAGCCACTTCGACTGGGTGCTGATCTGGGCCGCGCTGCCGCAGGATCTGCGCACCCGCACGCGGCCGATCGCGGCGCGCGACTACTGGACGTCGAGCCCCTTCAAGGCCTGGATCACGCGCGAAATCTTCAACGCGGTTTATGTGTCGCGGGTGCCGGCGGCCGAACGCGCGGCCGACGAAGACCCGCTCGAGCCGTTGGTCGAAGCGCTCGAAAGCGGCGATTCGCTGGTGATCTTTCCCGAAGGCACGCGCAGCAACAAGGGCGAACCGCAGCCCTTCAAGGCCGGCCTGTACCACCTGGCCGAGAAGTTCCCCGAGGTGCAGCTGATCCCGGTCTGGATCGACAACGTGCAGCGCGTGATGCCCAAGGGCGAGGTGGTGCCGGTACCGATCCTGTGTTCGGTGACCTTCGGCGCACCGCTGCAGCTGCAGCCGGGTGAAGACAAGCACGCCTTCCTCGAACGCGCGCGCGAAGCCGTCGTCGCGCTGCGCGAGGTGGCCGCATGAAGCGAAGGGCGAGGGGCCCCACGATGGGGATCGACCAGCGCAATGCGGCCAGCCGGCGACGATCGGTTGATTCGCTTCGCCTGAGCCCAGCGGAGCCGGCGGCCTGATGGGTGCATTGCGCAACCTGAGCGTCACGCAGCAGGTCGGCCTGCTGTTCGTCGTGCTGTTCGGTCTGCTGGCCGTGGTGACCTTCCTGTCGTTCAGCCGTACGCTGCGCGACCAGACCGAAGAGCAGGCCGAGCGCCAGTTGCGCTTCAGGCGCGACCTGCGCGCGTTGTGGGCGGGCTCGGTGCTGTTCTGGGTCGCGTGGGTGTCGGGCCCGGTCGGGGCCACGCTGCTGTTCGCCGTGGTGGCCTTCCTCGCGCTGCGCGAGTTCATCACGCTCACCCACACGCGTCGCGCCGACCACCGCAGCCTGCTGCTGGCCTTCTTCGCCATCCTGCCGATGCAGTTCTTGCTGGCCGGCGCGCAGAGCCTGAACCTGTTCATGGTGTTCATCCCGGTCTATACCTTCCTCGCCATCCCGGTGGTGAGCGCCTTCGGCGACGACCCGCAGCGCTTCCTGGAGCGCACCGCCAAGATCCAGTGGGGCATCATGGTCTGCGTCTACGGGATGAGCCACGCGCCGGCACTGCTGCTGTTGGAGTTTCCCGGATACGACGGCCGCGGCGCTTTCCTGGTGCTCTACCTGGTGGCGGTGGTGGCCGCGGCCTATATCGCGCAGGAGGCGGCGAGCCGGAACCTGCGCTCGCCGCCCGTGGCGCGCCACATCAGCCGCACGTTCTCGTGGCGTGCCTGGCTGATCGGCGGTGTTGTCGGCGGCTTCGTCGGCGGGCTGCTCTACTGGGCGACGCCGTTCAAGCCGGGGCAGGCGCTCGCGATGGGTTTCGTCAGTGGGGCCTGCGGCACGCTGGGCGACTTCGTGATGAAGGCGCTCAAGCGCGACGCCGGCGTGCGCCACTGGGGCAGCAAGGCCTCGGTGACCGGCGCTGTCGGGCTGCTCGACCGCGTGGCCCCGCTGTGTTTCGCGGCGCCGGTGTTCTTTCATTCGGTGCGCTGGTTCTTCGCGGTATGAGGGCACGGCCGGCATGACGATCCGCGTCCTCGGCATCGATCCGCGCCTTCGGACCGCCGGTCTTGCCTGCGGCTGGCGCTGCGCGCCTTCACGTCCGCTGCGCGGACATGAGCCTGCGCCGAAGCCCTTGCCGCATCGCGCGACGGTGGAGTAGGGCTGGGTGCGCATCCTTGGCATCGACCCCGGCCTGCGGACCACGGACTTTGGCTGCGGCCGGCGCTGCGCGCCTTCACGTCCGCTGCGCGGACATGAGCCTGCGCCGAAGCCCTTGCCGCATCGCGCGACGGTGGAGTAGGGCAGGGTGCGCATCCTCGGCATCGATCCAGGTCTCAGGACCACGGGCTTTGGCGTTGTCGACGCCGACGGGTCGGCACTGCACTACGTGGCCAGCGGCACGATCCGCACCGATGCCGTCGATGCCGGCCAGTTGCCGCTGCGCCTGAAGGTCATCTTCGACGGCGTGTGCGAGGTCGTGGCCCGTTACCAGCCGCAGTGCGCGTCGGTCGAGATCGTCTTCGTCAACGTCAATCCGCAGAGCACGTTGCTGCTCGGCCAGGCGCGCGGCGCGGCGATCACCGCGCTTGTCTCGCACGACGTCGCTGTGGCCGAGTACACCGCGCTGCAGATGAAGAAGGCCGTCGTCGGCCACGGCCAGGCGAAGAAGGAGCAGGTGCAGGCGATGGTGGCGCGCCTGCTCGCCTTGCCCGGGCTGCCGGGCAAGGACGCCGCCGACGCGCTGGGCCTCGCGGTGTGCCACGCCCACGCGGCGCGCTCGTTCGCCGCGATCGAGCGCGCCACGCAGCGGGTGCGCAAGACGCGCTCGCAGTACAAGGCCGGTCGAAGCTTCTGATCTCGCATCGGGCGCCGTGCCTGCGCAAGCGTCCTTTATCATCGGCATATGCCCACCGAACCGGCGCGACCCGACGTGGCCCGCATCCGCCTCGACAACGCGCACGCGCTGTTCGACGAATTCGTCCGCGCCACCGTCAAGTACCCCGACGCTGCAACGCTGCGCGGCCTGGAGGGGCGCTTCGCCGAACGGCTGCAGATCCAACCCAGCTACTGGAGCCAGATCAAGAGCCGCTCGCGCCAGATCGGCGAGCGCCTGGCGCGCCAGTTCGAAAGCCTGTGCCACAAGCCGCACGGCTGGATGGACGTGGCGCACGGCACGGCCAGCGTCGCGCCGGCGGCTCGATCCGGCTCGGGTGCAGCGCCCGGTGCCAGGGCCGCCACCGAGCCGCCTGAAGGCGACAGCACAATGCCGCAGGACGACGACGAGCGCTTCATCGTCGGTCTGGTGCTGACCTACTACCGGCGCCACCCGCAGCGCGCCCGCGCCCGGCTGCTCGACCTGCTGGGCGAGGTGCTGAACATGCCGCCGGCCGCAGCGCCGACGTCGGGCACTGCCACCACCAGCGCCCCGGCCGCGGTCGACGAGAAGGAACTGTGGGCGCGCACCCGCGGCGCTGTGGCGCCCTTGAAACAAAAGCGCTGAATCGCAGGCACGACCCCACGAGTTAGGGATAAAGAAGTCTTGCGCATTAGCGCATTGTGTTTATCATTTGCGCAAGTCTTCGCGTTGCATGACGTTCGCCACGCCAAGACGAGCCCCGCCCTTCAACCCAGATCCCGGAGTGCCATGTTCCTGTTCGATGCCATGCCCGTCGGTCGTTCGCGCGGATGGCCTTGCGCCTGCGGCCGGATTCATCGCCAGGCTTGCCTGACGCCTGCGATGCTAGGCATCGATCGCGGTTCGTCGAACTCTCGGGCGATCCAGTTGCAGCCCCTGCCCGGGGCGCCGCCAGGCTGAGCGACGAGCGTCGCTGCGCCGAACACGGCCCGGGTTGCGATTGCAGCCCGGGCCGTTTCAATTGCACGAGGAGATAGCCATGCCCAAGACCACCGCCACCGCCACTGCCACTGCCACTGCCACTGCCACTGCCACTGCCACCACCGTCGCGTTCGAAACCCTCAAGCCGCGCAACCCGCTCGTGGCTGCGTGCCGATTTCGACGCGCCGGCAGCCACCGTTCCGGTGCCGGCGCCATCCGGCAGCAGGCCGAACGCCGCCTTTTGCGCGAGTTGGATCGTCTGCGATCCGACAGCCCATGAACCTTTGCGACCTCGCTGCCAAGGCGGCCCCGGTCGCACCCGGAGATGACCATGTCGAAGACCCTGTCCCTGAAGACACCGGCCCGAAGGGCCTACCGCCCGTTCACGCCGCTGGCCATCCGCGCGCTCGGAGCGGCCAGCATGCTGCTCGGTCGGCTGGCCGCGGAACTGAGCGCAGCCGCGGCGCCGCGCGCCAGCCGCGAACTGCCACCGGTGCTGGAGTTCTACGCCGACGCCGGCGCA
Organism: uncultured bacterium; assembly: GCA_963779155.1. Classification (GTDB taxonomy): domain Bacteria; phylum Pseudomonadota; class Gammaproteobacteria; order Burkholderiales; family Burkholderiaceae_C; genus CAIKUF01. The sequence continues at coordinate 154,771 of CAVZXE010000004.1, forward strand.
CCCGAGGGCGCGCTGTATCTCAACGGCGAACTCGTCGGCTTCCTGCCTGGCGTGACGAGGCTGTGACCGCGGCGAGCGGCCGATTCACGGCCTGCCGATGCTGCGGCAGGCCGTGAATGCGCGCACCTGCTACCAGTGGATGATGATCAAGATGATGTGCCTGAAGATCGTGATGTTGAACGTGATCAGCACGACCAGCGACGACCAGCGGAAGAAGCGCACCGCAATCTCGCGCATGCGGTCTTCGCCGGTGGCGAGGTAGGCGCCGAAGTACAGCACGCAGGGCACGGCCGTCAGCATGAACAGCACGAAGGCGAACCAGAAGAAGAATTTCATTGCCGTGCCCGCGTCAGATCATCAGGGCCAGCCGCTCGAGGATGAGCACGGCGAAGAAGCCCAACGCCGCGACCAGCGTCCACTTGACGATACGCCAGCCCAGGCTGCGCCAGCGCGTCTGGCCGGTGCCGGCGTACATCGCGAAGCAGAGCACGCCCGCCACCAGCAGCAGGCCGAAGATCACCCGGGCGATCAGCATCGTGCGGTCCCGGGCGCAGGGCTGCGCATCACCACGCCGGCGCCAACTCGGCAAAGCCGGCCGGCGCGCGCGCCGCGTCGTCGAAGGTGACGATCTCGGAGTTCGCCGGGTCGGCCAGCACCGCGCGCAGCAATAGGTTGTTCAGCGCGTGGCCGCTCTTGAACGCGCTGTACGCGGCCAGCAGCGGGTGGCCGAGCACCCACATGTCGCCGATGGCGTCGAGGATCTTGTGCTTCACGAACTCGTCGTCGTAGCGCAGTCCGCCGGCATTGAGCACCTTGACGTCGTCGACGACGATCGCGTTGTCCATGCTGCCGCCGAGCGTGAGCCCGCGCGAGCGCATCATCTCCACGTCCTTCGTGAAGCCGAAGGTGCGCGCGCGCGCGATGTCGCGCTTGTACTGCCCCGAGCCCATGTCGAACTCGACGCGCTGCCCGGTCTGGTCGACCGCAGGGTGGTCGAACTCGATCTCGAAGGCGAGCTTGTAGCCCTCGAACGGATCGAGCCGGGCCCACTTGAGCGCGGGGCCGGCGCCCTCGCGCACCTCGACCGGGCGCAGGATGCGCAGGAATCGCTTCGGCGCGTCCTGCAGCGCGATGCCCGCGCTCTGCAGCAGGAACACGAACGAAGCCGCCGAGCCGTCGAGGATCGGCACCTCGTCGGCGGTGATGTCGACCCCCAGGTTGTCGATGCCCAGGCCCGAGCAGGCCGACATCAGGTGCTCGATCGTCTGCACCTTCGGCGCGCCCGGATCACCGCCGGCCGAGATCGTCGAGGCCATGCGTGCGTCGCTGACCGCCGCCGCCGAGACGGCAATCTCCACCGGCACCGGCAGGTCGACGCGGCGGAAGACGATGCCGGTGTCGGGCGGCGCCGGGCGCAGGGTCAGCTCGACGCGCTGCCCGCTGTGAAGCCCGACGCCGACGGCGCGCGTCAGGGACTTCAGGGTGCGTTGCTGCAGCATGGCGCGATTGTATGAACCGGGGCTGGAGACGGCACCCCGGGTGGAGGCGCGCCGCGGCGGCCTCGGCAGCAGCGCTGGGAGCAGGCTCAGCCCGATTGCCTGCAAGCACTCGGGCCCGAGTGCGGCGAGCGCCAGTGCACAGTCACTCGCGCTCGTCCCCACTCTGTCGCCTTGCAGGCCGCGCACTCGCAGCGCTCGGCCCCCTCGGGGGCGAGGATCCTCGCGCAGTCACGGCTTGTCGGCTTCAATCCGCCTGCCTGCGCAAGAACGCCGGGATCTCGATCTCGTCCATCCCGTTGCTCGCCAGCGCATCGACCTTTGCCGCCGCGCTGCGGCTGTTGCGCCACACGCTCGGCGTCGACAGGCTGCTGTAGTCGTGCGCCGGCGCGAGGCCCTGCCCCGGGCCGACCTGCGCCGGCTGCGCCAACACCGACAGGTTGTCGGTGCCGGTGCGTTGCAGCGGAGTGCTGTGGACCACGCTGATCGGCGTCTGCGCGCGCCGCGCTGGCGACGACAGGCCGGTCGCGATCACCGTCACGCGAAGCTGGTCGCCCAAGCCCTCGTCGTAGGCGGTGCCGAAGATCACGTGCGCGTCCTCGCTGGCGTAGCGGCGGACGGTGTTCATCGCGTTGCGGCTCTCGGCCAGCTTGAAGGTGCCGCGGCTGGCAGCGATCAGCACCAGCACGCCGCGCGCGCCCGAGAGGTCGATGCCCTCGAGCAGCGGGCAGGCCACGGCCTGCTCGGCGGCCTTGGTGGCGCGATCCGGGCCGCCGGCACAAGAGGTGCCCATCATCGCCTTGCCGGGCTCGCTCATCACCGTCTTGACGTCCTCGAAGTCGACGTTGACGAGGCCGGGCATGTGGATGATGTCGCTGATGCCGCCCACGGCGTTCTTCAGCACGTCGTTGGCATGCGCGAAGGCCTGGTCCTGCGTCACGTCGTCACCGAGCACGTCGAGCAGCTTGTCGTTCAGGATCACGATCAGCGAATCGACGTTCGCTTCGAGCTCGGCCAGCCCGGCATCGGCCGCCTTGGTGCGCCGGATGCCCTCGAAGTCGAACGGCTTGGTGACCACGCCCACGGTCAGGATGCCCATTTCCTTGGCGACGCGGGCGATCACAGGCGCAGCGCCGGTGCCGGTGCCGCCGCCCATGCCGGCGGTGATGAACAGCATGTTCGCGCCGGTGACGGCCTCACGGATGCGCTCTTCGGCCTCGACCGCAGCGGCCCGGCCGACCTCGGGCTTGGCGCCCGCGCCGAGGCCGGTCTTGCCGAGCTGGATCAACTGGTGCGCGCTGCTGCGGTTCAGCGCCTGCGAGTCGGTGTTGGCGCAGATGAACTCCACGCCTTGCACGCTCTGCGCGATCATGTGGTCGACGGCGTTGCCGCCGCCGCCGCCGACGCCGATCACCTTGATCTGCGTGCTCAGGTCGAATTCCTCGATCATTTCGATAGGCATTTGTGGCTCCAATTCTTTAGTGCAGTTGCCGGGGTTGGGGGTCTTGCTGGTCGCGCTGTTCACACTCGGTTCGCCGCAGTCGCCCGGTGGAGCCGGGGTCCGCGGTCGCAGGTGCCTGGGGGGCGGCGGCGCCCGGCTGGAGCCGGAGTGACGCGCCGCGCGGTGGTGTCGCCTGGATTTCATGTGCGTCCGATCAGAAGTTGCCGAGGAACCAGTCTTTCAGGCGACTCATGAAGGTCTTCATCGACCCCGCCTGCTGGGCCGCCTTCTGGCCGCGTGCGCGGCCCAGCCGCGCCTCCTCGAGCAGGCCCATCACGGTGGCCGATCTAGGGTTGGCGACCATGTCGTGCAGCGCGCCGCTGTAGGTCGGGATGCCCTTGCGCACGGGCTTGAGGAAGATGTCTTCGGCGAGTTCGACCATGCCCGGCATCACCGCCGAGCCGCCGGTGATCACGATGCCGCTCGACAGCAGCTCCTCGTAGCCGCTCTCGCGGATCACCTGGTGGACGAGCGAGAAGATCTCTTCCACGCGCGGCTCGATCACGCCGGCCAGCGCCTGGCGGGAGAGCATTCGCGGCGCGCGGTCGCCGAGACCGGGCACTTCGAGCTGCTCGTTCGGGTCGGCGAGGAGCTGCTTGGCGACGCCGTACTCGACCTTGATCTCCTCGGCGTCCTTCGTCGGCGTGCGCAGCGCCATCGCGATGTCGCTGGTGATCAGGTCGCCGGCGATCGGGATCACCGCGGTGTGGCGGATCGAGCCGTCGGTGAAGATCGCCACGTCGGTGGTGCCGGCGCCGATGTCGACGAGCGCCACGCCGAGGTCCTTCTCGTCCTGTGACAGCACCGCCGCGCTCGACGCGCTCGGGTTGAGCACCAGGCGCTCCACCTCCAACCCGCAGCGGCGGACACACTTGACGATGTTCTCGGCCGCGCTCTGCGCGCCGGTGACGATGTGCACCTTCACCTCGAGCCGGCCGCCGCTCATGCCGATCGGCTCCTTCACCTCGTGGCCGTCGATCACGAATTCCTGCGGCTCGACGAGCAGCAGCCGCTGGTCGTTCGGGATGTTGATCGCCTTGGCGGTCTCGACGACGCGGTTGACGTCGACCGGCGTCACCTCCTTGTCGCGCACGATCACCATGCCGGTCGAGTTCTGGCCGCGGATGTGGCTGCCGGTGATGCCGGTGTAGACGTGGGTGATCTTGCAGGCGGCCATCATCTCGGCCTCCTTCAGCGCCTGCTGGATCGACTGCACCGTGGCGTCGATGTTGACGACGACGCCGCGCTTCAGGCCGTGGGTCGGCGCCGAGCCGAGCCCGGCCAGGCGCAGCTCGCCGCCCGACAGCACCTCGGCCACGACCGCCATCACCTTGGCGGTGCCGATGTCCAGGCCGACTACCAGATCCTTGTATTCCTTGGCCATTTCGCCTCTTCTCTTGTCAGTGCTTCTCATCACTCGCCGGGCCGTCCCAAGAGGGATGTGCTCCGCTCGGGGGGCGACGCCGCAGGTGTCTTGGGGTCGTCATGGCTCAGCGCTTGCCGGGCTTCGGCGCGGCAGGCAGCGCGGTGACGGTGGTGATGCCCTTGAGGCGCAGTGCATAGCCCTCGTTGTGGCGCAGGTCGGCGTACTCGAGCGGGCGCTTGTAGCGCGACGTCACCTGCGTCAGCGTGCCGACGAAGCGTTCGGCGCGCGCGATCACCTCGTCGTCGCTGCCACGGCCGAGCTCGATCTCGGCACCGGTGTCGAGCACGACGCGCCATGAGCCGCGCGCCGACAGGCTGAGCGATTCGATCTGCGCATCGAGCCGCGCGGCGACCGGCTCCAGGCGGCGCAGCATCGCCAGCACCTGCGGCGCGCTGCCCTCGGGGCCCTGCAGCGTCGGCAGGTGGTCGTCCTCGACGTCGCCGAGGTTGGCGTCGAACACTTCGCCGAACCGGCTGACGAGCTTGCTCGCGTCGTCGCCGCCCCATTGCGCGACCGGACGATATTCCTCCAGCCGTACCGTGAGGCGGTTCGGCCATTCGCGGCGCACCACCGCCTGGCGCACCCAGGGCACCGATTCGAACGCGTGCTGTGCCTGCCGCAGGTCCATCGTCAGGAAGCTGCCGGCCAGCTTGGGCAGCGCGTTGGCGCGGATCGTCGAGACGCTGTTGCGCGTGACGTCGCCCTCGACGCGGATGCTGCGGATCGCGAACGCCGGCAGCCGCGCGGCCCAGCTCAGGACGAGTGCCGCCACGCCCAGGACGAACAGCGCGAGCAGCAGCGTCGCGGTGCTTTGCATCAACCGCACGTCCATCGGCAACGCCGAGGGCGGGTGCGCGTGGAGCAAGGTGGACGAGGGCATCGCTCAGGCGTCCAGCGCCGCATCGCGCAGCAGCAGCAGGCACAGTTGCTCGTAACTGATGCCGGCGGCGCGGGCCGACATCGGCACCAGCGAGTGGCCGGTCATGCCGGGCGAGGTGTTCATCTCGAGCAGGAAGGGCTTGCGGTCTGCGGCGCGGACCATCAGGTCGGCGCGGCCCCAGCCGCGGCAGCCGAGCGTGCGATAGGCCTGCAGCACGATCGCCTGGATGGCGGCTTCTTCGTCGGCCGGCAGGCCGCTCGGCACGATGTAGTTCACCACGTCGGTGAAGTACTTGTTCTGGTAGTCGTAGGCGCCTTCGGGCGCGACGATGCGTACCACCGGCAGCGCCACCGCAGCGTCGCCGCGGCCAAGCACCGGGCAGGTCACTTCGTCGCCCTCGATGAATTCCTCGCACAGCACCTGGCTGTCGTATCGCGCCGCGAGCTGCACCGCGTCCTGCATCTGCGAGTAGCCCAGCACCTTGGTCACGCCGATCGACGATCCTTCGTGCGGCGGCTTGACGATCAGCGGCAGGCCCAGCGTGTCGGGCACCGCCTGGACCCGCTCGCGAGAGCGATCCGCTGCGTCCAGGCTCACGTAGCGCGGCGTCGGCAGGCCCTCGGCGATCCAGACGCGCTTGGTCATCACCTTGTCGATCGCGATCGCCGAGGCCATCACGCCCGAGCCGGTGTAGGGAATGCGCAGCAGTTCGAGGGCGCCCTGCACCGTGCCGTCCTCGCCGTGGCGGCCGTGCAGTGCGATGAAGCAGCGCCCGAATCCGTCGCGCCGGAGTTCGGTCAGATCGCGCTCGGCGGGGTCGAATGCATGCGCGTCGACGCCCTGCGACTGGAGGGCCTTCAGCACGCCATTGCCGGACAGCAGCGAGATCTCGCGCTCGGCCGACGTCCCGCCCATCAGCACGGCGACCTTGCCCAGCGCCTTGACATCGATCGTGTTCATGCCATCGCCTCCGCGCCGCCAGACAAGACAAAGTAGCGAGAGGTCGGCGATCCGATCGCATTCGCGCTTCGATCCCCGCTCTGCGGGGCCCCTCTTCCGCAGCTCATGCGATCGCCCTTTCGACCACCTGTGCCGCGACGCCGCCAATCGACCCGGCGCCCATCACGATCACCACGTCGCCATCGCGGGCCTGCGCCGCGATCGCCTCGGGCATCGCATCGACCGCGTCGACGAACAGCGGATCGACCTTGCCCGCCACGCGCAGGGCCCGCGCCAGCGCGCGCCCGTCGGCGGCGACGATGGGTCCTTCGCCCGCGGCGTACACCTCGGCGAGTAGCACGACGTCGGCCGTGCCGAGCACCTTGACGAAGTCCTCGAAGCAGTCGCGCGTGCGCGTGTAGCGGTGCGGCTGGAACGCGAGCACCAGCCGCCGGCCCGGGAACGCGCCCCGCGCCGCGGCGATCACCGCCGCCATCTCCGCCGGGTGGTGGCCGTAGTCGTCGATCAGCGTGTAGCGGCCACCACCGGCCGCCGGCTGCTCGCCGTAGCGCTGGAAGCGGCGATCGACGCCGCTGAATTCGGCCAGCGCCTGCACGATCGGCGCGTCAGGCAACTCCAGCTCGGTCGCCACCGCGATCGTCGCCAGTGCATTGAGCACGTTGTGCTCGCCGGGCAGGTTCAGCGTGATCGCGAGTTCGGGCATCGCGACGCCGTTGCGGCGCTGCGCGACGAATCGCATCTGCCCGCCGGGCAGGGCCTGCACGTCGACGGCGCGCACCTGCACGTCGGCACCGAAGCCGTAGGTGACGACGGGGCGCGAGATCATCGGCACGATCGAACGCACGCCAGGGTCATCTGCGCACAGGATCGCAGCGCCGTAGAACGGCATGCGGTGCAGGAATTCGACGAACGCCGCCTTCAGCTTGGCAAAGTCGTGGCCATAGGTGTCCATGTGGTCGGCGTCGATGTTGGTCACGACCGCGAGCACGGGCATCAGGTTCAGGAACGAGGCGTCGGACTCGTCGGCCTCGACGACGATGTACTCGCCCGAGCCGAGGCGCGAGTTGGCGCCGGCGGCGGCGAGCCGCCCGCCGATGACGAAGGTCGGGTCCACGCCCGCGGCGGCAAGCACGCTCGCGACGAGCGAGGTGGTGGTCGTCTTGCCGTGCGTCCCGGCGATCGCGATGCCCTTCTTCAGCCGCATCAGTTCGGCCAGCATCACGGCGCGCGGCACCACCGGCACGCGGCAGGCGCGGGCGGCAATCACCTCGGGGTTGTCGCCCTTCACCGCGGTCGACGTGACCACCGCCTGCGCCCCGGCGATGTGCGCGGCGTCGTGGCCGATCGACACCCGAATGCCGAGCGATGCGAGCCGGCGCGAGGTTGCGCTGGCGCTCTGGTCGGAGCCCGACACGGTGTAGCCGAGGTTGTGCAGGATTTCGGCAATGCCGCTCATGCCCGCGCCGCCCACGCCGACGAAATGGATGCGCTTGACGGCGTGCTTCATGTGCAGACCTCTGGCCGTACCCAGGGCTTCGTCGGCCCGCGTGGCCCTTCGACGAAATGGATGCGCTTGACCGCGTGCTTCATGCGCAGACCTCTGGCCGTACCCAGGGCTTCGTCGGCCCGCGTGGCCCTTCGACGAAATGAATGCGCTTGACGGCGTGCTTCATGTGGCCACCTCCTCTCGGCCCTTGCAATCCGCAGCGCTGGACGGTCGGTGGCCCGGCCGCATTTCGCTGGTCGATCCCCATATGGGGCCCCACGCCCTTCGCTCCATGCGGCCACCTCCTCTCGGCCCATGCAATCCGCAGCGCTGGGCGGGCGGTGGTCCGGCCGCACTTCGCTGGTCGATCCCCGGATGGGGCCCCTCGCCCTTCGCTTCATGCGCCCACCAACCGTTCGATCTCGTCGGCCACATGCGCGGCGGCGCGCGGGATTGCGATCGCACGAGCCTCTTGCGCCATCGCGAGCAGGGCCGGCCGGGTCAGGCCGCGCAGCAGATCGGCCAGTCGCTGCGGCGCGAGTTCGGTCTGCGGCAGGTGGATCGCCGCGCCGTGCCGCGCCATGTGCTCGGCGTTGTCGCGCTGATGGCTGGTGGTGCTCACGATCAGTGGCACCAGCACGCTGGCGACGCCGGCCGCGCACAGCTCGCTCACCGTCACCGCGCCCGCGCGGCACACGACCACGTCGCACGCGGCGAGGCGCTGCGCCATGTCTTCGATGAAAGGCAGCAGTTCGGCCTGAACGCCGGCGCCTGCGTAGCCGGCCTGCACGCTGGCCAGATGCGCCTGGCCGGTCTGGTGCGTGACCTGCGCGCGGTCCCCCTCAGGCCACAGCGCAAGCGCCTTCGGCAGGCATTCGTTGAGCACGCGCGCCCCAAGGCTGCCGCCAATCACGAGTACTCGCAGTGGGCCGCTGCGGCCGGCGAAGCGCAGCGCGGGCGCTGGCATCGCCTCGATCTCGGCGCGCACCGGGTTGCCGGTGACGACGGCTTTCCGGGTGCCTCGCGCGGCCTCGCCGTCGAAGCCGAACGCGACGCGGTCGGCCACCCGCAGCAGGGCGCGGTTGCTGAGCAGCAGCGCGGCGTCGGCATTCACGAGCAGCAGCGGCTTGCCGAGCAGCGCGGCCATCAGCCCACCTGGGAAGCACACGTAGCCGCCCATGCCGAGCACCGCGTCGGCGGAACGCCGGCGCAGGATGCGCAGGCAGTGCCAGAACGCGCCGAGCAGGCGCAGGCCGCCGGCGAGCATGTGCAGCAGCCCCTTGCCGCGCAGGCCGCTGAAGGCGATCGTGTCCATGACGATGCCGGTCGGCGGCACGAGCCGGTTCTCCATGCCGTGCGTCGTGCCCAGCCACGACACGGTCCAGCCACGCGCCTGAACCTCGCGCGCAACGGCCAGGCCGGGGATCACGTGGCCTCCAGTGCCTGCCGCCATGACGACGAGATGACGTGCCGTCATGCACGGCCTCCGCGCATGAGTGGCCTGTCTTGGGTCCGGCACGCGCGGTGCGTGCACTTCACGTCGCTACGCGACATGCCCGTCGCGAGACGCGCCGGGCGCACGTGCCGTCCACCCGTGCGCAGGCACGGGTGGAGCCGCGGCACTCTCAGCCTGCGCCGGAATCGCCAGTTCATGCGCGGCCTCCGCGCATCAACTGGCGGTTTTCAATGTCCACCCGCAGCACGATCGCCAGCGCGACCATGTTGACGACGATGGCCGAGCCGCCGAAGCTCATCAGCGGCAGCGTCAGCCCCTTGGTCGGCAGCACGCCCAGGTTGACGCCCATGTTGATGAACGCCTGGCCGCCCATCCAGATGCCGATGCCCTGCGCGAACAATCCCGCGAACACGCGGTCCAGCGCAATGGCCTGGCGCCCGATGTGGAACAGCCTTCGCGCCAGCCAGAAGAACGCCACGATCACCGCCGCCACGCCGACGAAGCCCAGTTCCTCGCCGATGACGGCGAGCAGAAAGTCGGTATGGGCCTCCGGCAGGTAGTGCAGCTTCTCGACGCTGTTGCCCAGGCCCTGGCCGAACAGCTCGCCGCGGCCGAAGGCGATCAGCGAATGCGACAACTGGTACGCCTTGCCCAGCGTGTACTTTTCGTCCCAGGGGTTCAGGTACGCGAAGATGCGCTCGCGCCGCCACTCGCTGGTCGTGATCATCAGCACGAACGCGCCCATCAGCACCGCGGTGATCAGGAAGAACATCCGCCCGTTCACGCCGCCCAGGAACAGGATGCCCATCGCGATCGTGGCGATCACCATGAAGGCGCCCATGTCGGGCTCGGCCAGCAGCAGCAGGCCGATCACGGCGACCGAGATCGCCATCGGGACCACGGCGTGCCAGAAGTTCTCCTTCACGTCCATCTTGCGCACCATGTAGCCGGCGGCGTACATCGCGATGGTCAGCTTGGCCAGTTCCGAGGGCTGGAAGTTCATCACCCCCAGCGGGATCCAGCGGCGGGCGCCGTTGACGCCCTTGCCGATGACGGGAATGAGCACAAGCACCAGCAGCAGCAGCGACCCGGCGAACAGCCACGGCGACCACTTCTCCCACAGCGCCACCGGGACCTGCACCGCCACCAGCGCGCAGAGGAAGGCGATGAAGATCGCGAGCACATGCCGGCTGAGGAAGTGCGTCGCCTCGTAGCGGCCGAACTTCGGGTTGTCGGGCAGCGCCACCGAGGCCGAATACACCATCACCACGCCGAGCGCGAGCAAGGCCACGACCACCCACACCAGCGCCTGGTCGAAGCCGAGCAGGCGCGCCGGCTGTCCCGAAGACACGTTGACCCAGTCGCGCACCGGCACCACCTCGGCGCTCGTGCCCGAGCGGCCGCCGAGTGCGGCCAGACGCGAGCGCAGTGCGTCGATGCCGAAGCGCCCGAGCACCGTCATGCGATCGCCTCCGCAAGGCAATGCGATTCGAAGCGCCGAATGGTCGGCGATGTGATCGCATTCGCACTTCGATCCCCGCTGCGCGGGGGCGTCGGGCTTGCAGGCCCGACGCCGCTGCGGGCTACGAACGCTGCGCAGGCAGCGTTCGCTTCACGCCCTACGCCCCCTCTTACGCTGCTCATGCGATCGCCTCCGCAAGGCAAAGCGATTCGAAGCGCCGAATGGTCGGCGATGTGATCGCATTCGCACTTCGATCCCCGCTGCGCGGGGGCGTCGGGCTTGCAGGCCCGACGCCGCTGCGGGCTACGAACGCTGCGCAGGCAGCGTTCGCTTCACGCCCTACGCCCCCTCTTACGCTGCTCATGCGATCGCCTCCGCAAGGCAAAGCGATTCGAAGCGCCGAATGGTCGGCGATGTGATCGCATTCGCACTTCGATCCCCGCTGCGCGGGGGCGTCGGGCTTGCAGGCCCGACGCCGCTGCGGGCTACGAACGCTGCGCAGGCAGCGTTCGCTTCACGCCCTACGCCCCCTCTTGTGCTGCTCACGCGATCGCCCCCAGTTCGTGCGCCAACGCCTGCACCTCGGCGACGAATACGTCGGCCCGGTGGCTGTAGTGGCGGAACATGTCGAGGCTGGCGCAGGCCGGGCTCAGCAGCACCGCGTCGCCGGGCTCGGCCGCGCCGAAGGCCCAGCGCGTCGCGGCCTCGAGGCTGGCGAAGCGCTGCAGCGTGGCGCCGCAGCCGGCAAGCGCCTGTTCGATCACTGGCGCATCGCGGCCGATCAGCGCCACCGCGCGGGCATGGCGGCGCACCGGGGCCGCCAGCGGCGTGAAATCCTGCCCCTTGCCGTCGCCGCCGAGGATCACCACCAGCCGCGAAGGCGCGCGGTCGGCTCCCAGGCCTTCGAGCGCGGCGACGGTGGCGCCGACGTTGGTGCCCTTGCTGTCGTCGTAGGCGTCGACCCCGCCGATGCTGGCCACATGGGCCACGCGGTGCGGCTCGCCTGGGTACTCGCGCAGCGCATGCAGCATCGGCGCCAACGGGCAGCCGATCGCGCTCGCCAGCGCCAGCGCGGCGAGTGCGTTGGCCGCGTTGTGGCGGCCGCGAACGCGCAGCGCATCGGCCGGCATCAGGCGCTGCAGGTGGATCTCGTCGGCATCGCCGGGGCGGCGCCTGAGCGTCGGGTCGGCCTCCAGCGCGCGAACCAGCCAGGCCATGCCGCCTTCGACCACGAGTCCGAAGTCGCCGGGGTGCGTGGGCGCATCGAGCCCGAAGCGCACGACGCGGCGCGGTGGCGTCCGCGCCTGGCGTCCGCGGCCGGTCGTCTTGGCGGCGACGAGGGCGGGCGCGAACTGCGCGACCCGCGAATCGTCGCGGTTGATCACCATCGTGCCGCTGCCGCCGAACACGCGCGCCTTGTCCGCCACGTAGGCGTCCATCGAACCGTGCCAGTCGAGGTGGTCCTGGGTGATGTTGAGCACCGTCGCGGCGCTCGGCTCGAAGCCCCGCACACCATGCAACTGGAAGCTCGACAGCTCGAGCACCCAGACCTCGGGCAAGGGCCCGTTCGATGCACCCTCGGTCGGTGCGGGGCCGTCCGGGGCCGGCTGCGATCCCTCTTGGAGGGGCGACGCTGTAGGCGTCTTCGGGGCAGGGCCATCCAGCGCCTGCGCCAGCGTCTGGAGCATCGTCGGCCCGATGTTGCCTGCCATCGCGAAGCGTCGGCCAGCGCGTTCGACGAGCAGCGCGGTCATCGCCGTCGTCGTGGTCTTGCCGTTGGTGCCGGTCACGGCCAGCACCTGCGGTGCGTAGCCTCGCTCGGCCTTCAACGCGGCAAGGGCCTGCACGAAAAGGTCGAGTTCGCCTTCGACGGCGATGCCGCGCGCGGTGGCGGCCTGCAACAGCGGCGCGATGCGCTCGTCGCCCGGCGCGAGGCCGGGGCTCTTGAAGATGCGCTGCACGCCGCCCACAAGCGCCGCATCGGCCGGCCCGGAGAGCAGCGCCGCCTGCGGCACGCTCGCCGCGAGCGCCTGCGCCTGCGGCGGGCTCTGCGGCGTCTGCAACCGCGAGTCCCACACCCGCACCCGCGCACCGCAGCGGGCGCACCACTGCGCGATGGCCAGGCCCGAGGCGCCCAGACCGAGCACCAGCACGTTGGCGTCCTTCAATGTGTTCATCAGCGCAGCTTCAGGCTTGCCAGGCCGATCAGGCACAGCAGCATCGTGATGATCCAGAAGCGCACCACGACCTGCGTCTCGGTCCAGCCCGACTTCTCGAAGTGGTGGTGCAGCGGCGCCATCTTGAGGATGCGCCGGCCCTTGCCGAAGCGCTTCTTGGTGAACTTGAACCAGCTCACCTGCAGCATCACCGACAGCGCCTCGACGACGAAGATGCCGCCCATGATCGCGAGCACGATCTCCTGCCGCGTGATGACGGCGATCGTGCCCAGCGCGCCGCCGAGCGCGAGCGCGCCCACGTCGCCCATGAACACCTGCGCCGGGTGGGTGTTGAACCACAGGAAAGCCAGCCCCGCGCCGGCCATCGCCGAGCAGAACACCAGCAGCTCGCCGGCACCGGGGATGTACGGGAAGAGCAGGTACTTCGAATAGACCGAGCTGCCGGTGACGTAGGCGAACACGCCGAGCGCGCCGCCCACCATCACCACCGGCATGATGGCCAGGCCGTCGAGGCCGTCGGTCAGGTTGACGGCGTTGCTCGCGCCGACGATCACGAAGTAGGTCAGGATGATGAAGCCGAACACCCCGAGCGGGTAGCTGATGGTCTTGATGAAGGGCAGCATCAGGTCGGCCTTGGGCGGCAGGTCGTTCGAGAAGCCGCTCTGCACCCAGCGGATGAACAGCTCGAGCACGCGCAGGTTCGAGGTCTCCGAGACGCTGAACGCGAGGTACAGCGCCGCCACCAGGCCGATCAACGACTGCCAGAAGAACTTCTCGCGCGAGGCCATCCCTTCGGGGTTCTTGTGCACGACCTTGCGCCAGTCGTCGGCCCAGCCGATGGCGCCGAAGCCCAGCGTCACCAGCATCACGATCCACACGAAGCGGTTGCTCCAGTCGAACCAGAGCAGCGTCGAGACGCCGATGCCGATCAGGATCAGCACCCCGCCCATCGTCGGCGTGCCGCTCTTGGCGTGGTGCGACTCCATGCCGTAGCCGCGGATCGGCTGGCCGATCTTCAGCGCGGCGAGTCGCCGGATCACCCAGGGCCCGAACGACAGGCCGATCAGCAGTGCCGTCAGCGCCGCCATCACTGCGCGGAACGTCAGGTATTGAAAGACCCGGAAGAAGCCGAACTCGGGCGAGAGCTGCTGCAACCACTGGGCCAGGCTAAGCAGCATGGGCATCTCCCGCCGCTGCCGCGGCCGTCAGGGCAGCGACGGCCTGCTCCATCTTCATGAAGCGCGAGCCCTTGACGACGACGGAGGCCGCCGCCGGGGCTTCGGCCAGCGCGGCCAGCAGCGCCGGCAGGGCGGCGAAATGGCGCGCCGCGCCGTGCGCGCGCGCCGCCTCGATGCTTTGTGCCCCCACTGTCCACAGGTGCTCGATGGCGCGTTCCTTCGCATACGCGCCCACCTCGGCATGGAAGGCGGGGCCCTGGTCGCCGACTTCGCCCATGTCGCCCAGCACCAGCCAGCGCGGGCCGGGCAGCGCGGCGAGCACGTCGATCGCGGCGCGCACCGAGTCGGGGTTGGCGTTGTAGGCGTCGTCGATCAAGGTCACCTCGCGGCCCGTGAGGACGATGCGCCGCAGCTGCGAGCGGCCCTTGACCGGCGCGAAGGCCTCGAGGCCGCGCCGCACCGCTTCCAGCGGGCAGCCGGCCGCCAGCGCGCAAGCGGCGGCGGCAAGCGCGTTCTTCACGTTGTGCAGGCCGGCGACGCGCAGCGCCACCTCGCACCGGCCTTCGGGTGTGCGCAGCGTCGCCGCCCAGTGGTCCTGCCGCCAGGCTGCCTGCGCGCCGATGTCGGCCGCGCCTTCGAGCGCGAAGGTCAGTGCGCGACGCGCACCGGCCAGGTCGCGCCACAGTGCCGTGTACGCATCGTCGGCCGGGAACACGGCGACGCCGTTGGCGCCCAGCGCGGAGATCACCGCGCCGTTCTCGCGCGCGACGCTGGCGACGTCGGTCATGAACTCCAGGTGCTCGCGCTGCGCGTTGTTGACCAGCGCCACGGTCGGCGCCGCCATCGCGGCCAGCGGCGCGATCTCGCCCGGATGGTTCATGCCGATCTCGACCACGCCGGCGCGGTGCCAGGTGGCCTGATCCTGGCGCAGGCGCAGCAAGGTCAGCGGCACGCCGATGTCGTTGTTCAGGTTGCCTTCGGTCGCGAACGCACCGTCGCCGTGCCAGGCGCGCAGGATGGACGCGATCATCTGCGTCACCGTCGTCTTGCCGTTGCTGCCGGTCACCGCGATCAGCGGCAGATCGAAGCGCCGCCGCCACGCTGCGGCGAGCGCGCCGAGCGCGGTGCGGCTGTCGGCCACTTGCAGGCCGGGCAGGCCCGCCTCTGCCAGGCCGCGCTCGGCGAGTGCGGCAACGGCCCCGGCGGCGCGCGCCTGAGGCAGGAAGGCGTGGCCGTCGAAGCGCTCGCCGCGCAGGGCGACGAACAGGTCGCCAGGCTGCAGGCTGCGGGTGTCGGAGTGCACGCGATGGAGCGCCACGCCAGCGTCGCCAACCCGCGTCGCACCAGGCAACGCGGACGCGAGCATCGCATGCGCCTCACCGAGCGTCATCATGGGTGCGGTCACTGGAGTACCTTCGTGCTGCGCACTCCGGTATTCGCCCTTGGGGCGGCTCGGCGTTCTCATGCGGACGCCTCCGCAATGCGGCGCCGATGCGCGGCAAGTTCTCGTCGGCGGCGCGCCGCATGGCGCTGCGCGATCTCCGTTCGGGGGCCGGCCGCGGGCAGGCGGCCGGGGTTGCGGCGGACCTCGACTGCGCAGGCACTCGACACGTCTTGCGCCTGCACCCCGCTCGCCCTTGGCTTCATGCGGCACCCCCCGAGGCGCGCACGGCGAGCAGGGTCTGCGCCACCTCGGCGTCGGAGAACGGCTGCTTCAAGCCGGCGATCTCTTGCGTGGCCTCGTGTCCCTTGCCGGCGATGAGCACGACGTCGCGTGCGCCGGCCGCCTGCATCACGTAGGCGATGGCGGCGCGGCGGTCTTCCATCACGTCCACGTCGTCGTGCCCAATCACGCCGACGAGAATCTGCGAGATGATGAAGTTCGGCGGCTCGCTGCGCGGGTTGTCGCTGGTGACGACCACGTGGTCGGCCAGGCGTTCGGCGATCGCGCCCATCAGCGGGCGCTTGCTCGCGTCGCGGTCGCCTCCGCAGCCGAAGACGCACCACAGCGTGCCGCCGCGTTCAGTCGCGAACGGTCGCAGCGCCAGGAGCGCCTTTTCCAGCGCGTCGGGCGTGTGCGCATAGTCGACCACGACTTCGGGGAGCCCGCCGACCCTGCCCGCTCGTGCGCCGGCCGCTGCCGCCGCGGCGGTTCGATCGCGGGCCGCCGCGTGCGAAGGGGCGACACCCACGCGCTGCATGCGGCCCGGCACGGGGGTCAGCCGCGCGCAGGCCGCGGCCGCGTCGGCGAGCGACACGCCGAGCGCGCGCAGGCCGCCGATCACGCCCAGGAGGTTGGCGACATTGAATTCGCCGATCAGCGCTGTCTGCACCGGCAAGCTCGTGCCGAGTTCGCTCACCTCGAAGCGCAGGCCCCCGTGGCGGTAGGCCACCGCGCGTGCCGTCAGGCGCGCCTGGGCGTGAACCGAGCAGGTCCACAGCTCGACCGGCCGGACCGCCAGGCGCCTGGCCAGCGCCTGGCCTTGCTCATCGTCGACGTTGACGACGGCCGCCTGCAGGCCCGGCCAATCGAACAGCGCGCTCTTGGCCTGCCAGTAGGCCTTCATCGAGCCGTGATGGTCGAGGTGATCGCGCGTGAAGTTGGTGTACAGCGCCACCTTGATCGCGCTGCCGGCGAGGCGATGCTGCTCCAGGCCGATCGACGAGGCCTCGATCGCGCACGCCGCGAAGCCCTGCTCGGCAAAGCGCCGGAACGCCGTCTGCAGGGCGACCGGGTCGGGCGTCGTGAGGCCGGTCGCCTGCAGCGCGGCCGCCTCGGCCGCCGACGCGCCATCGCGCGAAGACCGGCCCTCTGCGGCGCCCGGGATCGGCGGCTCGCCGACCCCAAGCGTGCCGATCACGCCGCAGCGCCGCCCGAGCAGCGCCAGCGCCTGCGCCAGCCACCACGCCGTGGAGGTCTTGCCGTTCGTGCCGGTCACGGCGAGCAGGTCGAGCTGGCGGCTCGGCGCACCGAGCCAGTCGCTGGCCAGCTCGCCGGCAGCGGCCTTGAGCCCGCGCAGCGCGGCCACGCGCTCGTCGGCGAAGCCGATCGCCGCGACGCCCTCGGCCTCGACCAGGCAGGCCGCCGCGCCCGCGGCCAGCGCCGGGGCCACGAAGCGGCGCGCATCGTGCACCTGGCCCGGCCAGGCGATGAAGGCATCACCGGGCTGGACCTGCCGGCTGTCGGACGCCAGCCCGCGCGCGCCGCGCTGGCGCAGCCAGGCCACAGCCGCGGCGGCCGAAGGCAGGGGCTCGAGCGCCGGCATCAGAAGCTTTCGACCTCGCCACGCACCGTGCGCGCGACGATCTGCGGGCGCACGTCCATGTCGGGCTGCACGCCCATCGTGCGCAGCGTCTGCTGCACGACCTCGGCGAACACCGGCGCCGCGACGTCGCCGCCGTAGTACTTGCCGTTGCTCGGCTCGTCGACCATCACCGCGACGACGATGCGCGGGTTCATCGCCGGCGCCATGCCGACGAACCAGGCGCGGTACTTCTTCTGCGAATAGCCCTTGCCTTCCTGCTTGTACGCGGTGCCCGTCTTGCCGCCGACGGTGTAGCCCATGGTCTGGGCCTTGATCGCCGTGCCGCCATCGATGGTGACCATGTGCAGCATCTCGCGCACCGCCCGGGCCGTCTTGGGCGACAGCACGCGCAGGCCGGACACGGGCGCCGACTCGGGGCCTTCGACAGGTTTCTTGACGATCGAGACCGGGATCAGCTCGCCGTCGTGCGCGAACACGGTGTAGGCGCGGGCGAGCTGGTACAGGCTGGTCGACAGGCCGTAGCCGAAGCTCATCGTCGCCTGCTCGATCGGGCGCCAGGTCTTGTACGGTCGCAGCCGCCCGGTCACGGCGCCGGGAAATTCGATCTGCGGCCGCTGCCCGAAGCCGACCGCGCTGAACAGCTCCCACATCTCGCGCGGCTGCATCTGCATGGCCATCTTGACCGTGCCGACGTTGCTCGACTTCTGGATCACCTGTTGCACCGTCAGCGCGCCGTGCGGGTGGGCGTCGGTGATCGTCGAGCCGGTGATGTTGATGCGCCCGGGCGCGGTCTGGATCACCGTGTCGGGCGTCACGCGGCCCGACTCCATCGCCCAGGCGATGATGAAGGGCTTCATCGTCGAGCCGGGCTCGAAGGTGTCGGTCAGCGCGCGGTTGCGCAACTGGTCGCCGGAGAGATTGCGCCGGTCGCCGGGCGTGTAGCTCGGGTAGTTGGCGAGCGCCAGCACCTCGCCGGTCTGCACGTCGAGCACGACCACGCTGCCGGCCTTGGCCTTGTGTTCGGCCACCGCCTCGCGCACGCGCTGGTAGGCGAAGAACTGGACCTTGGAGTCGATCGCGAGCTCGATGTCCTGCCCGTCGGCCGGCGCGACGCTGTCGCCGATGTCCTCGACCACGCGGCCCAGGCGGTCCTTGATGACCCGGCGCGAGCCGTTGCGGCCGCTCAGGTCCTTCTGGAACGCGAGCTCGACGCCCTCCTGGCCGCGGTCCTCGATGTTGGTGAAGCCCACCACATGCGCCGCCGCCTCGCCTTCGGGGTACTTGCGCTTGTACTCGCGCACCTGGTGCACGCCCTTCAACTTGAGCGCGAGCACGGCCTCGGCCATCGGCTCGTCGACCTGCCGCCGCAGCCAGGCGAAGTTGACGTTGTCGCCGATCTTCGCGTTGAGCTCGGCCGGCGTGTAGCCCAGCGCCCTGGCGAGCCGGGCGCGCGCGGCGGGGTCGGCGTCCAGGTCCTTCGGGATCGTCCACATCGAAGGCACCGGAACGCTCGCGGCCAGGATCAGCCCGTTGCGGTCGGTGATGCGGCCGCGGCTGGCCGGCAGATCGAGCGTGCGCGCGTAGCGTGCCTCGCCCTGGCGAAGGAAGAACGGCGCGTCGATGACCTGCACGTACAGCGCGCGGCCGAGCAGCACGCAGAAGGATCCGCCGACGAGGGCGACGAGGAACTTCGAGCGCCAGGGCGGCGTCTTCGACGCCAGCAGCGGGCTCGATGCGTACATCACGCTGCGCACGCCGTTGCCTTTGGCCTGTGCGGCGGGGCGCCTTGCCTTGCTCACCGGGCCGCCTCCGGGGTCGCGGCAGCCGCGGCGCGCGAGTAGGTCACGTAGTTCGTGACGGCGGGCGTGGCGGTGCGCATGCCGAGCTGGCTGCGCGCCACGATCTCGACCCGCGAGGGCGTGGCCTGCGACTGTTTCTCGGCCTTGAGTCGTTCGTAGTCCGACTCGAGCTGGCGCTCCTCGGTCTGTGCCTTGTCGACCGCGGCAAACAGCCGCCGCGCGTCGTACGACACGCGCACCAGGAACACGCAGCTCGCGAGCAGCGCGACGAGCAGCAGCAGGTTCAGCCTGGTCACGCGGCCTCCGGCCAGGGCACGTCGGTGCGCTCCGCGACGCGCATGATGGCCGAGCGCGAGCGCGGGTTGGCGCGCCGTTCGGTCTCGCCGGGCCGAATGCGTGCCAGCGCATGCAGGCGCACCGGCGCCGGCTCGGCGAAAGGCGCGCGACGGTCGAACACCGTCTTGCTGTGGCGCGCGATGAAGGTCTTGACGATCCGGTCTTCGAGCGAGTGGAAGCTGATCACCACCAGCCGCCCGCCCGGACGCAGCAGTGCGAGCGCCGCGTTCAGGCCTTGTTCGAGCTCCTCAAGCTCGGCGTTGACGAAAATCCGAAGAGCTTGAAATGTGCGCGTTGCAGGGTCCTGGCCCGGCTCGCGGGTTTTGACCGCACGAGCCACGACTTGGGAAAGCTCGTGCGTGGTTCGAACGGCGAGCCCGCCTTCGCGGCGAGCAACAAGCGCCTTTGCAATCGAAACAGCAAACCGTTCTTCGCCGTAGTCACGTATCACCTCCGCGATCTGCCGTTCGTCGGCACGGGCCAGAAAATCCGCCGCGCTTTCGCCGCGGGTGGTGTCCATACGCATGTCCAGCGGTCCGTCGAAGCGAAAGCTGAAGCCGCGCTCGGGGTTGTCGATCTGCGGGCTTGAGACGCCCAGGTCGAGCAGCACGCCATGCACCTGGGTGATGCCGAGCGCCGCGAGTTCTTCGGCCATGCGGGCGAAGCGTGCGTGGCAGATGGAAAAGCGCGGGTCCTCGACCCGCGCTTCGCCGGCCGTGGCGGCGGCGACCGCTTCCGGATCCCGGTCGAGCGCGATCAGCCTGCCGGCGCGAGACAGGCCATGCAGCACGCGCCGCGAATGCCCGCCGCGGCCGAAGGTGGCGTCGACGTAAGTGCCTTCGCGGTCGGTCAGCAGCGCATCGACGGCTTCGACCAGCAGCACCGTGGTGTGCTGCCAGTCGCCGTTGTCCGCGGTGGCGTCCATCAGAAGCTGAAGTCCTTGAGGGCGTCTGGCATTTCCGACTGCATCACCTGCGCCTCGTGCTCGGCGTAGGCGGCGGCGTCCCACAGTTCGAAGTGGCTGCCCATGCCGAGCAGCATCACGTCGCGCGTCAGCCTGGCCGAGGCGCGCAGCTCGGGCGAGACGAGCACGCGCGATGCGGCGTCGATCTCGACGTCCATCGCATTGCCCAGGAACACCCGCTTCCAGCCACTGGCCGACATCGGCAGCGCAGCGACGCGATCGCGAAAGGCCTCCCAGGCCGGGCGCGGAAACACCATCAGGCAGCCCTGCGGGTGCTTGGTCAGCGTCAGCTGCCCGGCGGCGGTGGCCAGCAGCACATCGCGGTGACGCGCGGGTACGGCGACGCGGCCTTTGCCGTCCAGCGTCAGCGCAGAAGCGCCCTGAAACAAGAAATTCGCCACCCCACCTCCGCCGCCGCTGCGCCCGTCACGAAAAGCCACAAAAGTGCACTTTTCGCCACTTTAGCGCATCGACTCCCCGGAATCAACGCGGGGGGCGAGAAAAAATCAATGAAATCAAATACTTAGCGGTATGTGTGAAGGTTGCGTGAGGAAAAACTTCTGTAGAAATAAGGACTTGCGCGGGGCAGTGAAAGTGATGGGTGAGATTGGAAGGCGCACCGGCGCGCGGTTGGCACCACAACGCTGTCGATGCCAGTGCCCGGGCAAAGACACGTGCCCGATCGCGCCGGCGACGAGTCGGCCGCCGATCCGCGCTTTCTGTCTTCGAGGCGCCAGCGGTCCCGTGCCGGCAGTGCGCCTGGTGCTCAGCCGCGCCGCTGCACGCCCTGCGGCATCCGGCCCGCGGCCGCCCAGGCCGGGCCGTCGAACCAGGGGTCGCCGCGCAGGCAGGCAGCCAGCATGGGCAGCGCGTCGAGGCCCCAGAACAGGCGGCCGTCGACCTCGATCGTCGGCACGCCGAAGATGCCGCGCGAAGCGGCTTGCGCCGTGGCCTCCTTGAGGGTCAGCTTCACGTCGGCGCCTGCCGGATCGCGGCGCGGGTTCAGCGCGTCGCGCAGCGCCTGAAGCCGCTGCAGGTCGTTCGCGTCGCCGCCGCCTTGCCACACGTGGTGGAACAGCCGCTCGCACACGCGGCGACTCGGCGTGCTGTCGATGGGTGCGCAGGCGGTGGCCAGGCGCAGCAGGGCGAGCGGGTTGAACGGATGCTGCGCCGGCACGTCGAGCCTGACGCCCTGCTCGTGCGCCAGCCACGCGACCTGTCGAAAAGTCCACGCCTTCTTCGGCTCGATCTCGGCCGGCCCCTTGTTGCCCCAGTGCTGCAGCAGCCCGGCGAACAGCACGGGCTGGTAGCTCACCTCGACCGACAGGCCTTCGAGCGCCTGCGGCAGGCGCTCGAAGGCGAGGAAGGCGTAGGGAGACACCACGTCGAACCAGAAGCGAAGGTGCTTCATGGCCGGGCCTCCGGCACCTGGGCGCTCCGCAGCGCGACACGCCGCGCCGGCAGCGCGTCGAGCATCGCGCGCTTGTGCGCCTCGGGCATCGCGGCCCAGCGCGCGATCTCGTCCAGCGTGCGCTGGCAGCCCACGCACAGGCCGCTGCACGGGTCGATGCGGCAGATGTCGTTGCAGGGACTGGCCGCCGCGGGTGGGGTGCTGCTCATGGCGTGACATCCTCGATCGGCGCTCCGGTCAACTCGGCGAGCTGCGTCGGCGTCAGTTCGAACACGCCGTTCGGGTGCCCCGCTGCGGCCCAGATGACGCCGAAGCGGAACAGCTCGCGGTCGATCAGGGTGACCGGTGCCGTCGTGTGGCCGAGCGGCGCGACGCCGCCGATCGTGAACGAGGTGGCGGCCTTCACGAACGCCGCGTCGGCGCGCCCGACCGGCCCCACGCAGGCGGCGACCTTCGCCTCATCGACCCGCCGGTCGCCCGAGGTGACCACGAGCACTGCGGCGTCGTCGCTGCGGCGCCGGAACACGATGCTCTTGGCGATCTGCCCGACGCTGACGCCGAGCGCATCGGCCGCCTCCTGCGCCGTGCGGGCCGCCACGTCGAGGTAGACGGGCGCGTGCGGGTGGCCCCGCGCTGCCAGCGCCGCGGCGACGCGGCGAAAGCCTTCGGGTCGGTCGGCGCCCTGGTCCGGCAGCTGCATGTCCCCCGCCTGTTCTGCGGGTTTCATGCCGCCACCGCGGCGCGCCTGGCGAGCAGCGCATTGCCCGAGCGCGAAGCCGGCTTCCGGCCCAGCACGTCGGAGATGAACTTAGCGGCGTCGACCAGCGCGTCCAGATCGACCCCGGTCTCGATGCCGAGCCCGCGCAGCATGAACAGCACGTCCTCGGTCGCCACGTTGCCCGTCGCCCCCTTGGCATAGGGGCAGCCGCCGAGCCCGGCCACGCTGCTGTCGAAGGTGTGGACGCCGAGTTCGAGGCAGGCGTAGATGTTGGCCAGCGCCTGGCCGTAGGTGTCGTGGAAATGGCCGCTCACCTCGCCGAGCGCGAAGTGCTTCAACGCCCGCTCCAGCGCCGCCTGCGCGCGCCGTGGCGTGCCGACGCCGATGGTGTCGGCGACGCCGCAGTGATCGACGCCGATGCCCTTCATCAGCACCGCCACGCGCTCGACGTCATCGGGGCTGACCTCGCCCTGGTAGGGGCAACCCAGCGCGCATGAAATCGCCGCGCGCACCTTGATGCCGCGCGCATGCGCGGCGGCGACCACGGGCCTGAAGCGCTCGATGCTTTCTTCGATGCTGCAGTTGATGTTGCGCCGGCTGAACGCTTCGCTCGCTGCGCCGAAGACGACGATCTCGTCGGGCTTCGAGGGCAACGCGGCTTCCAGTCCCTTCATGTTGGGCGTCAGCACCGCGTAGCGCACGCCCGGCTGGCGCGCGACGGCGGCCATCACCTCGGCGTTGTCGGCCATCTGCGGCACCCACTTCGGGCTGACGAAGCTCGTGACCTCGATCTCGCGCAGGCCGGCCGCCTGCAGCCGGTGCACCAGCTCGACCTTGACGGCGCTCGCGACCGGCCGCGCCTCGTTCTGCAGGCCGTCGCGCGGGCCGACTTCGACGAGAGTCACTTGCGAGGGAAGCATCGGGTTCTCCGTCCGTCAGGCGGGCGCCAGCCGCAGCAGTTCGCCGCCTTCGCTGACCTGGTCGCCGGGGGCATACAAGAGCTCTTCAACGGTGCCATCGCGCGGCGCGGTGATGGTGTGCTCCATCTTCATCGCCTCCATCATCGCCAGCGGCTGGCCGAGCTTGACCGCGTCGCCGGGCCGGGCCAGGAAGGCGATCACCTTGCCCGGCATCGGGGCCGTCAGTCGCCCGCCTTCGACGGCGCCGTCACCGGCGTGGGTGATCAGGTCCACCTCGTGCGCCACGCCCGAGCCTTCGGGTGCGAAGACGCTCACCTGTTCGCCGTGGGCGTAAACGGTGAGCGACCAGCGCCGGCCATCCACCGTCACGTCGTGACCGTCGGCGCTGCGCGGCGTGGTCGCGAACGCCCAGCGCTCGGCGCCGGCCGCGAGCCACAGCGCACCGCCGTGCAGGCGCTCCAGCGTGACCGCGTGGTGCGTGCCCCGGACCTCGATGTCGAACCTTCGCGTCGAGACGCCATGCAGGCGCCACCCGTCGGCGCGCGACCAGGGGTCGGCCGTCTCCCGCGCGCGCTCGAGCGCCAGTGCATGCGCGACCACGCCACCGATGAGGCAGGACAGCGGCAGCGGTGGCGCCTCGAACAGCGCGCTGCGTTCGCGCTCGATCAGCGCCGTGTCGAGGTCCGCGGTCGCGAACGAGCGCGACGTGACGACGCGGCGCAGGAAGGCGGCGTTGGTCTGCACGCCGACGATGTGCGTCTGTGCCAGCGCCGCATCGAGCCGCGCCAGCGCCTGCGCGCGGTCGGCGCCCCAGACGATCAGCTTGGCGATCATCGAGTCGTAGTGCGGCGAGATCGCGTCGCCTTCGCCGAAGCCCGCGTCGATGCGGACGGCGGCCGGTTCGTGGAAGGCCTCGGCATCGGCGTTGCGGCGAAACGCCACATGGACCGGCCAGCGTGCCACGGCCAGCTCGCCGATCGCGGGCATGAAGTTCGCATCGGGGTTCTCGGCGCAGATGCGGGCTTCGATGGCGTGGCCGTGGATCTTCAGATCCTCCTGCCGCAGCGGCAGCGGCTCGCCGCTGGCCACGCGCAGTTGCCACTCCACCAGGTCGACGCCGGTGATCGCCTCGGTCACCGGATGCTCGACCTGCAGCCGGGTGTTCATCTCCATGAAGTAGAAGCGCAGGTCGCCGCCCGGGCCGCCGTCGTCCGGGCCGCTGCCCGCCGCGGCGGCGGGCTCCGCGATGAACTCCACCGTGCCGGCGCCGACATAGCCGACCGCCTTGGCCGCCGCCACCGCGGCGGCCCCCATCTCGGCGCGGCGCGCATCGCTCATGCCCGGCGCGGGCGCTTCCTCCAGCACCTTCTGGTGGCGCCGCTGCACCGAGCAGTCGCGCTCGAAGAGGTAGACGAAGTTGCCATGGCTGTCGCCGAAGACCTGGATCTCAATGTGCCGCGGCCGCGTGACGTAGCGCTCGATCAGCACGTGCTGGTCGCCGAAGCTCGACTGCGCCTCGCGCTGGCATGAGGCGAGCGCGGCCTCGAAGTCGGCGCTGTTCTCGACGCGCCGCATGCCTTTGCCGCCGCCGCCCGCGCTCGCCTTGATCAGCACCGGGTAGCCGATCGCATCGGCCTGCGCGCGCAGGAAGGCAGCCTCCTGCCGATCGCCGTGGTAGCCGGGGACGAGCGGCACGCCGGCCCGGCCCATCAGCGCCTTGGCGGCCGACTTGCTGCCCATCGCGGCGATGGCCGCCGCGGGGGGGCCGATGAAGGCGACGCCGGCGTCGGCGCAGGCTCGCGCGAAGGCCTCGTTCTCGCTCAGGAAGCCATAGCCGGGGTGCACGGCCTGCGCTCCGGTGGCCTGGGCAGCAGCGAGGATGCGCTCGGCACGCAGGTAGCTGTCGCGCGGCGGCGCCCCGCCGATGGCCACCGCCTCGTCGCAGGCCAGCACGTGGCGCGCGTTGGCGTCGGCCTCCGAGAAGACCGCCACCGTCTTGATGCCCATGCGGCGCGCGGTGGCCGCGACGCGGCAGGCGATCTCGCCCCGGTTGGCAATCAGTATCTTCGTGAACATAGGGTCTCCGGGGCTCAATCGCCTGCGCACGCTGCGCGTGCCGTGCGATGTGACTGCGTCGCAACCTGCGCTGCGCTCCGGTTGTCGCCACGGTCGGCAATCAGGATCTTCGTGAACATCTCGGGCTCCGCTGGCTGGGTCGCACCGTGCGCGCGGCACCGCGGGCGCATCGGGCCATCATTGTGACCGTACCTGCGGAGCACGCTTCTGGCGGCCCGGTAACTGCCGCTTGCTCTGCTGCTGCGGCACGGCGCGGCTCGAAGCGGACCTCTTGCGGACAGGGGACAGACGCTCCTCATAGAACGGGTGCGGCCACTCGATGCGAGAGCCATCGGTCTCAAATCGCCCTGGCACTGACGAGCGAGCCCCACATTCCGCACATGTTGCGACGCAATAACTCGCAATTACCTGCGCTTCGAGGTGACCGTGGTCAGGGCTGTGGCGGCTGCTTGGCGTCGATGAGGCGTTCGGTGTTTTCTTCCCACTTGCGCAGCAGCGCCTTGACCTCGCGGTAGTTGTCGATTGCCTGGCGCAGGAGCTGCGCCTGCTGCTCGGTGACGTAGCGGTGCACGAGCTTGCCCGCACGCATGCGACCCCACTCGTAGTACGGACCGTGGCGCGCGGCCGGGTCGTTGGCGCAGCGGCAGTTGGGCTTACCGCACTTCATCATGCGCTGGCTCAGCGTGCCCGAGCACAGCAGCTCGAACTGCCCGAGCGTGAGGCGGATGCGCTCGATATGGGCATGCGCACGCTGCACGCCTTGCTTGGTGGTGGCCATTGACTGGGGCTTGATTTATCGTTGTCTTACGCTTAGTATGGCGTAAGTCAGATGGCGCATCAACCGCTTTGTCCCGCCGATCTCGGTGTGCACACCGAGCGTCTGGGGCCCTTGCCCCTGATCAACCACTTTGTCGCGCGTATGGGCCTGCACGAGTTGCTCGAGCGGCACGTGCCCACCAGCGACGGCCGCAGCACGCTGTCTCACGCTCAAGCGCTGGGCGTGCTGCTGCGCTCGATCGTGGTCGAGCGCGAGCCGGTGTACCGACAGCAGGAGACAGCCGCAGGCTTCGCCGTCGGCCTGTTCGGCGTCGATGCCGCTCAGGCTGCGCACCTGAGCGATGACCGCATCGGCCGCGCGCTGGACCGACTGTTCGATGCCGACCGCGCCGCGCTGCTCACCGAGGTCGTGCTCGCGGTGGCGCAGCGCTTCGCCCTGGGTCTGCAGCAGTTGCACAACGACTCCACCTCGATCTCGCTGTGCGGCCAGTACCCGCGGGCGCGCGGGCGGCGCATCCGCGCGCGCAGCGCCCCGGCCATCACCTACGGCTATTCCAAGGACCACCGCCCGGACCTCAAGCAGTTGCTGTTCATCCTGAGCACCGCCGCCGACGGCGGGGTGCCGGTGCAGTTTCGCTGCGCCGACGGCAACGTCACCGACGTGCGCACCCATATCCAGACCTGGGAGAGCTTGCGCGCGCTGGCCGGTCGGGCCGATTTCCTGTACGTGGCCGACTCCAAGCTGTGCTCGCACGACAACATGACCTACATCGCGCGCGCCGGCGGACGCTTCGTCACGGTCATGCCCCGCTCACGCCCGGAGGATGCGCAGTTCCGCAAGTGGATCCAGACCGCCTCGCCAGCCTGGGAGCAGGTGTGGGATCGACCCAACGCGCGCTGCGCCGATGGCCCGCGCGATCAGTGGTACGTCTTCAAGCCCGAGTTGCCCTCGGCCGAGCTGTACTCCATCACCTGGGTCTGGAGCACGCTGCTGAGCCTGCACCAGACCCATCGTCGGCAGAAGCACTTGGCCGCGGCCATCGAACGCCTGACCGAACTCAAGCGCCGCCTGGCCGCCGCCCGCGCCAGGCTGCGCGGGGCTGCACAGATCGACCTGCAGGTCGCACAGATCCTGGACCACTACAGCGTGAGCCGATACCTGAAGGTCTCGCGCGTCGTGCGCGAGGAGCACACCTTCAAGCAAGCACGTCGTGGCCGCCCGGGACCCGAGACGGCGTATCGCAAGATCACCCGCCGGCGCTACGACATCGAATGGACCATGGACGAGCAAACTGTGGCCTACGACAAGCGCAGCGATGGCATGTACCCGCTGCTGACCAACGACCGCAGTCTGTCGCCGCCCCAGGTGCTCACCGCCCACAAGGGCCAGCCGCGCATCGAGAAGCGATTCGAGCAGTTGAAGTCAGTGCACGAGATCGCGCCGGTGTTCCTGGTACGTGTTCACGGGGTACCCCCCTGCTGTCTGTCACGGCCTGACCACAGACCGCCACGTGACTTGAAGTACGTGTTCACGGGGTACCCCCTGCTGTCTGTCACGGCCTGACCACAGACTGCCACGTGACTTGAAGTAGTCATTGCAAGTCGTTGATTTGATTGCGACACTTCGCGTGTGCAAACCAAGCCGACGGTTGCCGCGGGTTCCAAGTCGCCAGAGGCGGCGATGGCGCAGCTACCGCAGACGGTTCCCGAGTGCCACGCCGTCATTGCGCAGTTGCTGGAACGGGTAAAGCTGTTGGAGGAACGGGTCAATCTGGACTCCAACAACTCATCGAAGCCACCGTCGACAAACGGCCCGGGCCGGATGAACCGCGCTCAGCGCCGGGCCAGCGGTCGCAAGCGCGGCGCCCAGCCCGGCCACAAGGGCCACAGTCGCGCCATGCTCGACGAAGGCGAAGTCGACCGTGTGGTGGACTGCAAGCCCGAGGCGGTGTGCGAGTGCGGCGGCCAGGTCGAAGTGGCAGATGCACCGCAGCGCCACCAGGTCTTCGAGGTGCCGCCCCTGCGCGCCCAGGTCGACGAATACCGGCTCTACAGCGGGCGCTGCGCGGGCTGCGGCAAGCCGCACGCAGGCGTGCTGCCGCCCGGCGTGCCCAAGGGCCAACTGGGCCCGCGCGCGCTGTCGCTGGTGGGCGTGCTGGGCACGCGGTATCACCTCACCCAGCGCAAGATCCGCAACCTGCTGGACCAGCTGCTGGGCTTGAGCTTCAGCGTCGGGGCGATCTCGCAGGCCCACGGCAAGGTCGCCGTGGCGCTGAAGGCGCCGGTGGCCGAGGCGGCGGCGTCGCTGTGCCGGGCCGATGCGCTGTGGATGGACGAGACCCACTACCCGCGCGAGGGCATCGGCAACTGGGTGTGGGCGGCCGTGCAGCCGCTGCTGGCGGTGTTCGCCATCTACCCGTCGCGGGCGCGCTACGTGATCCTGGACTTCATCGGCGAGACCTGCACGGCGGCGGTGACGACGGACCGGTATGCCGGCTACGCCTTCATCGATGTCGGGCGCCGGCAGGTCTGCTGGGCCCATCTGCTGCGCGACTTCAACCGCATCAGCCAGCGCCACGGCCTGGCCGGGCAGATCGGGCGCCGCTTGCTGGGGCTCGGCCTGGTGATGTTCCGCAAGCGCGACAAGGCGCACCTCCGCGGCGCGGTCCTCGACGGGCTGCAGCGCCGTACGCGCCAGGCGCTCGAACGCGGTGCCGGGCAGGATCAGTGCAAACGCACGGCCAACACCTGCGCCAACATCCTCAAGCTCTGGCCGGCGCTGTGGACCTTCGCCACGCACGACATGCTGGTGCCGACCAACAACGCGGCCGAGCAGGCGCTGCGCAGCCTGGTGCTCAAGCGCAAGATCTCCGGGCCCACGCGGTCGTTGCGAGGCGACCAGTTCCTGGCCCGCGGCTTCACGGTTCACGAGACCTGCCTGCGCCAGGGCGTTGACATGTGGGACTTCATGCACAAGGCCGTGCATGCCTTCATCGCCAAGACGGCGCCGCCGAGCTTGATGCCACGGCCGATGTCGGTGGCCGTGGCGCCGACGGGCTGAGCGCCAGCAGCGCGCTGGACCAGCGCGTGAGCGCCGCCGCCCTGGGATGGCCGGTCGGCGCCGATCGGAATATCCCGTGAACATGTACGTGTTCCTGAAGAACGAGGCGCGCATCGAAGCGCTGTTCACCCTGTACTTCCTGGCGCTGCTGGTGCAAGCGCTCATCGAGCGCGAGCTGCGCCAGGGCATGAAGGTCGCCGGCATCGAGCAGCTGCCCATCTACCCCGAGGCGCGCGCCTGTCGGCGGCCCACCACCGAACACATCCTGCGCCTGTTCAGCCTGGCCGAACGCGTCACCGTGCTTGCCGGCACAGATGTCATGCGCGTCTTCCCGCCCCAGCTCACCGATCTGCAGCGCCAAGTCCTTGGCCTGCTCGGAGTGCCCGCCTCAGCCTACCTCGCAAACGCCTGACGACGACTTCCGCCGCCGCGGAAATTCAAGTCAATTGACGATTTCGATGTGCGGAATGTGGGGCGAGCCTGCAGTACTCAGCCGCCAATTCGATCCGTCAGGTGCCGGCCTGGACACCGAGGCGATCCTTCAATCCAAGGCAGTGCGGGTTGTCTGGCTCAAGGTGGAGTCCAGCACGGGTGAACTCGATTGCCTTGAGTTGTTGGTCCGTGTGCAGGGCAAGCCACGCCATTCGGGAGAGGTCGCCTGCGGTCGCCTCGTCCCTTCTCCCCTCAAGAACGCTCAGGAGTCTTTGGGCAAGATGCCGCTTCTCTTCCTTCTCGACACCCAACTCATGTTCGCGCAGCAGGGCATTCAAGCGATTTGCAGTGCTCGAAACGTCATAAAAAGGAACGGATGAGAGTTGCGCTCGTTCGATGAACGCATGAATCTCGCCGAGCTTGTCGCCGACGCGGTAGCACGCTTGGCCAAGCATGTGCCAAGCATCCGCCGCATCCGCTTCCGCCGGCTCTTGTTCCAGGTATCGCGTGAGCTCGGCCTTTGCCTTCTCGCAGTCCTCATGCGTTCCAGTTCCGAGGTGCCAACGAGCCAACATGAGCCAGCCCGGGGCGTAAGCGCGGCAGATCATCTCTACGATCGGGGCATAGTCGCCGAATGGCTCACCTGCATCCACTCGCTGTGCAATGTTTGCAATGAACTTCTCCAGCTTATGGGCCAGACCCAGATGAATGTCGTCATTGCGACTCGGGCCAAGCATCTGGAGTAACTCGACGTCACTCAAAATCGACGCTCGCAATGGACTGACATTCAACTTCTTCTTGCCGAAGGCGGAAGCCACCAAAGGCAGGCGAATGAACACCTGCTGGTCGGTAGGTGCCGTGTGCAACTCCGCCATGGAATACTGCACAAGGGCTTCCACACCGGCCTCCACTTCCTGGCGCTCTGCGGTAGAACGCATGAGCACCGCCTTAAGCGCAATGCGGGGAACTGAAGCCTGAATCCGTGACCCTGCCTGCGAAGTTGCCGTACTGGATGGCTAATTCGTGATTGCAACGTCGATTTCGTCGCTGGAATTCGACCGACTAATGTCGCGTGCGGCCATTGGCCTGCAGAAGGGTGCTGATTGAGCCTGCATGTACGCCAATTCGCGCGTTTCGGCGCTTGCTGGGCGTGGTTGAGCCTGCTGCGCACAGCTTTCGGCGATGGTCGGTACTGGATAAACGCCAGCGGGCCGAGTCCCCGCAGCCTTGCCTCGCTACGCGGTGGCTGCGAACTGCTCGAACGAGCGCATGAAGGCCTTGGCTGCGCGGTCCTGCGCGCCCAGGCCGAGGATGATTCGGCGGCCGGTCTGGATCAGCCGTCCGGCGCGGTAGACCAACTCCTGTATCACCGTCTTGATGCGCCGCCGCTTGGCGCTGTGCCTTACAGGCGCGTCGGGCCCGAGCAGCCCGCGCTGGCCCATCAGGCGCAGGATGTTCATCGCCACCGCCGCGAGCTGGCACACGAGGTAGTTGGTGTCGAATTTGCCCGAGGGCAGCCTTGTGAGATCCAGATCGGTCTTGAACTCGGAGTGGAACTGCTCGTGCGTGCCGTGGTCGGCATACAGGGAGATGATGCCCCGGGCGTCGAGGCTGCCGGGCAGGCTCGTCGTCCAGCCCTCCAGCGTCAACTCGGGCACCAGCAGCGCCTGGCCGCGCTTGTCGATGGTGCGCTCTATCAGCCGCAGCACGCGGCGCACGGCCCGATCGATCCCCTGGACTTGTACGGGCTGCTCCCAAGTCGTGACGCGCTTGCCGGCACGCGGCTGCTCCCACCGCGTGGCCGGTTCGGCATCGAGCTGCGCGGCCAGACCGGCCACGTCGGTGGAACGCGGGTTCCACTTGATCAGCCAGTCCACCTGCACCAGACCCGGTTGGTTGCAAGTCTCGATCTGGCGCATCAGGCGCACGGAGTCGAAGCCCGAGTCCAGCCGCGCCAGGATCGGCGCCTTCGGCCCCTGCGCGCTCAGGCGCTGCGCCATGGGCACCACCCGTTCGAGGTTGAAGTCGGTCTCGCTGGCGGAGTGCTGCACGCCCGGGCGCAGGGCCAGTTCCAGGCAGAAGCCGTGGCTGCCCAGGTACGCCGCCAGCGGGCAGTAGCCGTCCACGCCGGCGTAGGTGCGGCCCACGCCTTCCTTGGCCGTGCCGCCGTTGTCCATCGCGAACGTGTCCACGTCCAGCGGCAGCCAGCCGCAGGGCAGCACACCGTAGTCCGGTCGCTGGCTGCCCAGCAAAGACTCGGTCATGGGCGCGATGAAGTCGAACATTTCGGCTGCGCGCGCGTCCATGCGCTGGCGCAGCGTCGGGCTCGACGGCAGCAGGCCGATGCCCAGCGCCTGCTTGAAGAACGCATCGACGCGGAAGTTCTCGATGGCGTCGAAGTCGCTCTTGCCTTGAACCAGCAGGCCGAGGTAGCTGCGCAGGATGTCGCTGTTAGCGACGCCGCCCTTGACGGGCAGCGCGGCATCAAGACGGCCGAGCACGGGACGCACGGCATTGAGGTAGTGGCCAACGAGTGCCAAACCGGCAACGGGCGTGAGGTCGTACTTGAGTTGCTTGACGATTAACGGACGCGGCATCTTGGGCATGATGGAGGGCATCGAAGAGATACCCCCCGTCAACGCACCCGCAGGGTGATGCGACGTCAGGGCCTACCCGAACGACTTCGCCTGCTGCATCAACGACTTGGCCGATG
This sequence comes from uncultured bacterium, assembly GCA_963779155.1. Lineage (GTDB taxonomy): Bacteria > Pseudomonadota > Gammaproteobacteria > Burkholderiales > Burkholderiaceae_C > CAIKUF01. Next base: position 187,266 of record CAVZXE010000004.1, read on the forward strand.
CGGCGCACCAGGTGGTCACGGATTCAGGGCATAGGTCCGCTCAAACAGTGCCGTAAGAAGCTCGTCGTTTCCTGCAATCAACTTGGCCACGTTCGCGACTCGTCCTGTCCGGGCAAGTTCACCAAGAAGAATCTTCATGACATACGGGTGTCCGTCAGCCGTATGCACGACCTCATCAACGCGATTGCGATCGAGCATCGCGCCGATCCCAAGAGCACCGGCAGTGCGAGCGACCAAATCCCGCGCTTCTGAGTCTTCCATCCCTTTGACTTCTAGCGGGTAGTCACCCTTGAAGTCGCGCAATCGAGTAGTGATCAGAACCTTGTTCGGGGACCGTATGAATGTGTCGACCCAGTTGAACATGTCGATCGGGCTCTGTGTCGTTTCGAAATTGTCGAAAACGTAGAGGCATGGTCCCAAGTCATTCACTTCAAGTTGCTTCTCGAAGAACGAACGCGCGTTGAACCCCTTCACCTTCAAGTGTTCCGGTGCGAGGACCAGGCCTGCGTAGAGCCGCCCCATCTCTTCCGGAGAAATTACGTTTGGCCTAACGGGCCTTGGACCCGTCGATTTGAGGTCAACGTCGCGCGAGCTCAGCCACACGATGGCGCCATAGCGATCGGTGTGGTACAGGTCGTGAATGACCTTTAGAGAAAGCGATGTCTTTCCTATGCCTCCTCGGCCAACGAGGGTTACAACGGGACGACGGTCGTCGAGTAGAAGACGACGCAACTCAGTCTCTAACGCTGGGCGAGAAACGTAGTCTTCTAGAACATCTGGAACATTTGAGAAGCACCCTCCACAAGGACGGAGTTCACCGTGTCCTTCCGTTTCACTAGCCTGGATTTCCACGCACCACATTTGAACTAACAAACTCCCCCTGCCGCGACCCGCCGCCCCTAAGCCGACATCCGCAGCGAGTACCCCGGCCACCAGGGGATAGCGACCGGCGTGTTCAGCAGTTCCGACGCCAGTATGACGGGCAGATGGGCGCGACGGTGGAAGTGCACCTGCACCTCAGCGCCGGTGATCGAGACGTCGGCCGGCGTGTCGATCAGGTCTCGGAAGATGTGCCGCGCCTGCGCTTCGGCATAGCCGCGCATGCGGCGCGCCAGCAACCGGTACAGGCCGCTGGCGATGACCAGCAGCGTCATGTCGAAGTCCACCTTCATCCCCACCGCCGACGACAGCGCGTCCATGTGGAAGAAGCGCACCGCGTCGGACAAGGCGTTCTCGATCAGCATGCGCTGGGCGTAGCGCGTGAGCAGCTTGGCGTGGGAGCCGTCGCGGTCGTTGGTCAACAGGATCGTCGGCTGCTCGTGGCCCAGGTCGACGACGAAGAGCTGGCGCAGCTTCGCGCCGGCCAGCATGACCGGCTGCTCGAACACGCGCGGGTTCTTGAACTTGCGCGCCGGCACATCCAGGCTCACCCGGCGCCAGGCCGAGGCCGGCAGATCCTGCACCTCCTGCAGCAGGGCCGCCGAGCGGCGGCGCAGCGTCATGAACGTGATCCCCATCTGCTCGAGCCGCGCCAGATGGGCGTAGGTGGTCAGCCGTGAATCGAACACCAGGTGGCGCGGCAACTCGCCGTGCTGACGCCGCCAGAACTCGATGAAGCGGAAGATCTCCTCGGCCTCCTCGCCCTTGCGCAGATCGGCGTTGGAGTAGCAGAAGGCCCGACCACTGGCGTCTTGCGCCAGGAACGCGAGCACGGCCGGCTGCGATCGGCTGCGGGCGGACACGAAGTGCCGCTGCACCTGGGGATCCTCGCCGTAGTACGGCACCGAGTGGAAGTCCAGGTTGAACGACCGCGCATCGAACAGCCCCTCCTCCATCACCGCCCCGTGCCAGGCTCCCAGCAGCCGGACCGAACGCTCGCGTTCCACCCGCGAGGAGTACTCGCACAGGAAACTCTTCTTCGGCACCACGTTCAGGCCGCAGAACAGCGCCAGCCCCGGATCGGTGACGAAGGCCATGACGTGGCTCTTGCGCTCGATGGACCACAGCTTGAGCGCCAGCGCGCTGCGCAGCGCGTGCGAAGCCGGGATCATCTTGGAACCCGGCAGCTTGGCGCGCGAGGCCAGACCATCGAGCTGCAGACGCACCAGGTCGGGCAGGAACAGGAACAGACCGCCGCAGCGCGTGGTGAACCGCGTGCCGGGCCGCAGCGCGAACTCGCGCACGTCGGCCACCGCCTCGGCCAGCGGCCCCACATGCTCGAGCCGCTCGTCGTCGCCGCGCCGGGGCAGCGGCGCGAAGCCCTCCTCGCGCAGCACCTCGCGCACGGCGGTCGGACTCAGCGGCGTGCCGTGATCCTTGAGCGCGCGGCTGATCTCGTAGACCGAATGGTTCTGCTTGCGCAGGGCCACCACCATCTCGAGGGCCTTGGACTTGTGCGGCTGGGTGCGGGAGCCGTGAACAGGCGTGCTGAAGAACTGCGGCTCGGGTTCACGGCGGAACTGGTGGCACAGCACGCGGAAGGAGCCCGGCGTGTAGCCGAAGGCACGGGCGACCTCGGCTGAAGGACGGTCATCGACGAAGAAGGCGCGCAGGGCCTCGTACTGGCGCTGGCGGGGATGGGAGGGCTCGGCGAAGAATCGTCGGATGTCTGTTATGTTTTTAGGTGCCCCTAAACCCATACCTGCATTGTGATACGTAAGATCCTGTTGCGTCAACGAAAAGCAGGACGGAACCGGCACCGATGGGGGAAAACCCAGGCTGCATGCGGCTGAGCGGGGGATGGGCCTGAAGACCGGCCCCGGCAAGCGCAGGGCCGACAGCCCCAGATGCGGGCTGCCGTGTGGAGGCGATAGGCGCACCGAGCGTTAACAGTGGGAGCGCAGGCGACGTGAGCGCCGCCAGCGGCGAGAGGTCGCTGGCCAGACCGGCGGCGTTACCTCAACGGTGGTGCGTGGAAATCCAGGCTAGTCCGGTGCGGCGCGTGGATGGAGCAGATTCTGTGGAACTTGCGGGGCATTGCCTCCCCGACCTGTGGCGCCTCCTCTTCATCGGCTCCGAAACTGCCTGATGCGACAGACGGCTTGTCGCCCGCTTTCGTCACGCGCAGCAGCGAACCAAAGGACCGCAACCGCTGCAGAGCTATCCCACAAGCGCGATGGTGCGAGCTCCTCGCTAAGTGGCTGTCGACGCCCTCCCGCCTGACCCGCCGCTGAGCCGCCGCAGCACCTGCCCCAGGAAGCGCCCGAGCTTCCACAGCAGCACCCCCATCAGCGCCAGCGCCAGCGCGAGCGCCCCGAAGAACGCCCACGGATGCGCCCAAGCCAGCCACAGCGCCGCGGGCACGGCGGCGTCGCCGGCGAGCGACAGGCCGATGTTGGAGAACGGCTCGGGCGAGGTGTTGACCGCGGCGCGCGTCGTGGCCTTGGCGAAGTGGCTGGTCGCCGCCAGCGTGCCGCCAAGCAGCGCGGCGGCGGTGGTGACGGTGGCGCTGTCGGCGCCGAAGGCCGCGGCGGCGAGTGCCGCGCCGGCCGGGATGCGCAGCAGCGTGTGCAGCACGTCCCACAGCGTGTCGACGCCGGGGATCTTGTCGGCGAAGAACTCGACGCCGAGCATCAGGCCGCTGGCGCTGAGCATCAGCGGATGCTGCAGCAGCTGCAGCCCGGCCGGCAGCGCGACCCAGCCCAGCGTGCCGGCCAGGCCGACGAGGAAGAGCACCGCGTACAGCCGCAAGCCGCTCGCCCAGCCGAGGGCGGCGGCGATGGCGACGAGCTGCGGCGTGTCCAGCGCATTCAGGGCCGGGCGGTTCGGAGCGGCGAAACCGCCCGCGCCTGCGCTGGCTCGGGAGAAGACCTATCGCTTTCAGCGGATCGGCCTGGTGGGCTTGCGTTTGTATACCATTTGCTATACGCTTGACACATGAGCCGTTCGGCAACTCTGCCCCCCATTCGCGTCACGCCCGAGATCAAGGCCAGCCTCGAGGCTGTGCTGCGCGATGGCGAGTCATTGACGCAGTTCATCGAGAACGCGGTTTCCCAGGAGGCGGCGTTCCGCGCCGAGCAGGTCGCGGCGGTCGCGCGCGCCAAGAAGGCCTTGCGGTTGGCGGAAAAGGGCGTTGGGTTGATGACGGCTGAAGCGTTTCTGGCTGGCATGCACGTACGTGCTCAGGGAGCGCAAGAACGCATCCGTGCCGCAGTGGCAGCCAAGCACAAGCGGTCCAGCGGGTGAGCACTCAGTATCGGGTTGTCGCCAGTGTCACGTTCCAGGAAGACATCGAGCGCCTCGAGGAACACATCGTCGAGCGGGAACTGGCCAGCAACGCGCCTGACGACACGTGCCTGTTTCGATTCCGCGATGCCGTAGAGCGCGCATTCTCGATCCTCTCGTTCGCGCCGCACACCTGTCGTCGATCCGCGCAGCATAGGGAATTTCGAGAGCTCATCATTCCATTCGGTCATGGCGGGTGCGTCGTGCTCTTCGCCATTCGCGAACTCGATGTTGTGTTGCTGGCCGCGAGGGACCAGCATGAGCACGACTACCGCTGACGCGAGATCAGGGGCTGGTGCGAACGTCGGTCCGTGGTCGACCGACGGGCCTGCTCGCGAAGCGGGCGGGGGTGGGCAAGAAGGTCGATCCCTCTGCGCATACTGCACCGCGGCGCACCACCAGAATCCCCCGGTTCCAGCTGTACCGTGAAAGCCGGCGATGCAGCGCGCCGCGTCCTCGGCCAAGGCGAGTTCAGGGCAGCTGCAGGCGAAGGCTGTCGTGAGGTCGCTGCACCGCGCTGCCCGCAGCCAGCCCCAGGCCGAGCCGCAGAACCTCGACGCTACTCTGGAGAGGAGTAGTGCACGTACGACTCCCGGACCATCCCGTCCTTGTCGAAGAACAGCACCTCGGCGACATGCGTGCCGGTGATGCCCTGGTAGTGGATGGCGATGCTGTCCACGCCGCGCAGCACGTCGAGCACGGTGAACTTGATGTGGTCGAACACCTCGAAGCCTCGCTTCACGTACGCGCGCAGCGCCGCCTTGCCTTGCACGGTGCCGCTCGGGTCGTGGCTCAGCCGCGCGATCAGCGGCGAGTGAAAGATCACGTCGTCGGTGTAGAAGGCCAGCACGCGATCGAGGTCCTTCGACTCGAAGGCATCGACCCAGCGCTTCACGTAGTCCGCCGTCTTCTCCGTTGTCAGCATCGCGTCTCCTCCTGGGCGCATCAGGGCGGCCCGAGCCGGGCCGAGTGTCGAGCCAGTGTGCCACGCGCTCACCCTCGGGGGCATCGGTTCGGGCCCGGATTCGCCGCACGGCGGCCGGGCCGGCTTGCCGGCCGCAGCTGAACTCAGGTCGTGGACACGCCGCCGCCCGAGCCACCCGAGAGCCGCCGCAGCAACTGGCCCAAAAGGCCCCCGAGCTTCCACAGCAGCACCCCCATCAGCGCCAGCGCCAGCGCGAGCGCCCCGAAGAACGCCCACGGATGCGCCCAAGCCAGCCACAGCGCCGCGGGCACGGCGGCGTCGCCGGCGAGCGACAGGCCGATGTTGGAGAACGGCTCGGGCGAGGTGTTGACCGCGGCGCGCGTCGTGGCCTTGGCGAAGTGGCTGGTCGCCGCCAGCGTGCCGCCAAGCAGCGCGGCGGCGGTGGTGACGGTGGCGCTGTCGGCGCCGAAGGCCGCGGCGGCGAGTGCCGCGCCGGCCGGGATGCGCAGCAGCGTGTGCAGCACGTCCCACAGCGTGTCGACGCCGGGGATCTTGTCGGCGAAGAACTCGACGCCGAGCATCAGGCCGCTGGCGCTGAGCATCAGCGGATGCTGCAGCAGCTGCAGCCCGGCCGGCAGCGCGACCCAGCCCAGCGTGCCGGCCAGGCCGACGAGGAAGAGCACCGCGTACAGCCGCAAGCCGCTCGCCCAGCCGAGGGCGGCGGCGATGGCGACGAGCTGCGGCGTGTCCAGCGCGTTCACGGCCGGCCCAGGGCTACTTGCGCTCGGTCAGCATCAGGCGCAGCGCCAGCCCGATGAAGAGCACGCCGGTGGCGCGGTTGAGCCACAGCGCGAAGCCCGGCCGGCCGAGCAGCCGTTCGCCGACGCGACCGGCGCCGGCACCGAGCAGCGCATAGGCCGCGGTGGTGATCAGCGCGAAGGCCAGCCCCATCACGGCCATCTGCGCGCCCACCGCGCCCAGCGACGGATCGGCAAACTGCGGCAGGAAGGCCATGAAGAAGAGCATCACCTTGGGATTCAACGCGTTGGTCAGCAGGCCCTGCAGGAAGCGGCGGCGGCTGCTCGCGGGCGCCGCTGACGTGGCGCCGGCGGGGCCGGCCGACGGCGGGGCCAGACCGCCGCGCGCGCGCAGCGCCTGCACGCCCAGCCACAGCAGGTAGGCCACGCCGGCCAGCTTGACGAGGTTGAACAGCGCCTCGGACGCCGCCACCAGCGCCGAGACGCCGAGCACCGCCCACAGCGTGTGCGTCATGCAGCCGACGCCGACGCCGAGCGCGTAGGCGACCGCCTCGCGCCGGCCGCGCGCCATGCCGATGGCCAGCGTGTTCAGGCTGTCCGGCCCCGGCGCGGCGATGACGACGCAGGCGGCGACGAGGTAGGTGGCGAAGAGGTCGGGGTTGAGGGCCAGCATCGTCATTTTCCTGTGGCGGCCGGCAGCCAGGCCGGCGGGCGCTTGCCGAGGAAGGACTGCACGCCCTCGCGGCCCTCGGCGCTGGCGCGAATGTCAGCGATGCGCCGCGCCGTGTCGGCGCGCAGCGCCTCGTCGATCGGCCGGCCGGCGACGTCATGCACCAGCCGCTTGCAGGCGCGCACGGCGTGCGGGCCGTTGGCCACGAGCGCGGCGACGAGGGCATCGAGCGTCGCGTCGAGCGCCTCAAGCTCGGCCACTTCGTGCACGAGGCCGATGCGATGCGCCTCGGCGGCGCCGAAGCGCTCGGCCGTCGTGAAGTAGCGGCGCGACGCGCTCTCGCCCATCGCGCGCACGACGTAGGGCCCGATCGTCGCCGGCAGCAGGCCCAGGCGCGCCTCGCTGAGGCAGAAGGTCACGCCGCGCGCCGCGACGCGGATGTCGCACACCGCCGCCAGGCCCACGCCGCCGGCATAGCAGTCGCCGTGGATACGCGCCACCACGGGCACCGGGCAGCTCTGGATCGTCCACAGCATGTCGGCCAGCGCCTGCGCATCGGCGCGGTTCTCGTCCCAGGTGTAGCCGGCCATGGCCCTCATCCACGACAGGTCGGCGCCGGCGCAGAAGGCCTTGCCGTGGCCGCCGAGGACGACCACGCGCAGGTCGTCGTCGCGCCCGAGGTCGGCAAACACCTGCGCCAGTTCGGCGATCACGCTGTCGTTGAAGGCGTTGCGCACGTCCGGGCGGTTGAGCCAGACGTGCGCCACGTGCGGCGACGGGCGCTGGAGGTCGAGGGTGGTGGTGTCGGTCATGCGGCGCGGCTTTCGGCCTGGAGCATCCACACGAGGTCGAGCTCCGGGCAGGCGTGGCCCATCGCGGTCAGTGCGGCGCTGATCTGCCCGCGGTGGTGGGTGCCGTGGTTGAAGACGTGGGCGAGCGTGGCGGCGAAGGGCAGCCGCATCGCGACGCCCTGGGTCGAGGTGTATTCGAGCACGCTCGCTTCGTCGAAGCGCGCCTCGGGCCAGGAGGCGATCAGCGGCTGCCAGGACAGGGCGCCTTCGAGCAGGCGCTCGCGCAGCCGTTCGCGATCGGCCTCGATCTCGTCATTGAGCTTGAGCCGCGGCGACACGCCCTGGGCAAAGCGCCGGCGCCACAGCTCGTGCTCGGCGACGAGCAGGTGGTTCAGCGTGCCGTGCACGCTCTTGAAGAACAGGCCCGCGTCGCGCCGGTAGTCGGCCTCGGGCAGCGCGTCGATGTGCTCGTAGAGGCGGCGCGTCGCCCACAGGTTGTAGCGGGCGAGGGTGGCGAAGTGACGCCGGGCTTGCATCGTCGTCGACCCTCAATGGCGCCAGCCGCGCAGGCCGCGCATTTCCTCGAACGCGTCGAAGTCGCGGTCGCGGTGCAGCAGCGCATAGTCGCGCTCGATGCAGTAGCTGGCGACGAGCACGTCGATTGCGCTGCGCACCGTGATGCCCTGCGCGCGCAAGCTGCGATAGTGGTGCACGGCGTCCAGGGCAAGCTCGGCGCCGCCGGTCGCCTCGACGCGCAGGCTCTCGAGCAGCCGGCGCGCCTGGCGCAGTTCGCTCTCGAGTCGAAAGCCGCGCAGAACCTCGAACAGCACGAGATCGGGTACGACGATGCGCACCTCGCCGTGGTCCAGCAACTGCTGCAGCATCTCGACCGCCGGATGCTCGGCGTCGTTGAAGAAGTCGATCCAGACGCTCGAGTCAACGACCAGCACTGCGCTTCTTCCTTGGCGCCGGCTCGGACGCCTGAAGTGCAGTGGGCTGCTCTGCCGGCTTCGTCCAGTCGACGGATTCGTCGCCCTCCCACTTGAGCTTGCCGCGCCACTTGAGGATCTCGCGGTACGCGGCCTGACGCGCGAGGAGCTTCAAGCCGGCCTCGACGGCTTCCTTCTTGGTCTTGTACGGACCGGCCTTCATAGCCTGCGTCATCAAGTCGTCGTCGATGTCGATGTTTGTGCGCATGATGTGTACAACGTTGCTACTTGGTGTGCATTGTACATCACATGCGGAAGACGCCGAACTTAGCATCGGGGATCGGCGCATTCAGGCTGGCGCTGATCGCCAGTGCGAGCACGCGGCGGGTGTCGGCCGGGTCGATCACGCCGTCGTCCCAGAGGCGTGCGCTGGCGTAGTACGGGTGGCCCTGGTGCTCGTACTGATCGAGGATGGGCTTCTTGAATGCCGCCTCCTCGCCAGCACTCCAGCTGCCGCCCTTGGCCTCGATCCCGTCGCGGCGTACCGTGGCCAGCACGCTCGCGGCCTGCTCGCCGCCCATCACGCTGATGCGCGCGTTCGGCCACATCCACAGGAAGCGCGGCGAGTACGCCCGCCCACACATGCCGTAGTTGCCGGCGCCGAAGCTGCCGCCGATGATCACGGTGAACTTCGGCACGTTGGCCGTGGAGACCGCGGTCACCATCTTCGCGCCGTGCTTGGCGATGCCTTCGGCCTCGTACTTGCGGCCGACCATGAAGCCGGTGATGTTCTGCAGGAAGACGAGCGGGATCTTGCGCTGGCAGCACAACTCGATGAAGTGCGCGCCTTTCATCGCCGACTCGGAAAAGAGGATGCCGTTGTTGGCGACGATGCCGACCGGCATGCCCTCGATGCGCGCGAAGCCGGTCACCAGCGTCGTGCCGTAGCGCGCCTTGAATTCGTCGAACTCCGAGCCGTCGACGATGCGGGCGATGATCTCGTGCACGTCGTAGGGCTTGCGCGTGTCGGTGGGGATCACGCCGTGCAATTCGCCGCCATCGAACAGCGGCGGGCGCGGCGCCAGGCAGTGCATCGCGACGTCCTTGCGCCAGTTGAGGTTGGCCACCGAGGCGCGCGCCAACGCCAGCGCGTGGGTGTCGTTGTGCGCCAGGTGGTCGGCCACGCCCGACAGCCGCGTGTGCACGTCGCCACCGCCCAGGTCTTCTGCGCTCACCACCTCGCCGATCGCCGCCTTCACGAGCGGCGGGCCGCCGAGGAAGATCGTGCCCTGGTTCTTGACGATGATCGACTCGTCGCTCATCGCCGGCATGTAGGCGCCGCCCGCCGTGCACGAGCCCATCACGACGGCGATCTGCGGGATGCCGAGGGCGCTCATCTGCGCCTGGTTGTAGAAGATGCGGCCGAAGTGTTCGCGATCGGGGAACACGTCGTCCTGGTTCGGCAGGTTGGCGCCGCCGCTGTCGACGAGGTAGACGCAGGGCAGGCGATTCTGCTGCGCGATCTCCTGCGCGCGCAGGTGTTTCTTGACCGTCAGCGGGTAGTAACTGCCGCCCTTGACGGTGGCATCGTTGCACACCACCATGCAGTCGACGCCGGAGACGCGGCCGATGCCGGCGATCAAGCCTGCGCCGGGCGCGGCGTCCACGCCCGCCTCGTCGGTATACATGTGCAGCGCGGCGAGCGGGGCGATCTCGAGGAAGGGCGTGCCGGGATCGAGCAGCATCTCGACCCGGTCGCGCGGCAGCAACTTGCCGCGGGCCAGGTGCTTGGCCCGCGGCGCCTCGCCACCGCCGAGGGCGATCAGCGCCAGCTTGGCGTTCAGATCGTCGACGAGTACGCGCATCGCGGCGGCGTTGGCCTTGAAGTCGTCGGAGCGGACGTTGAGCTTGGTGGGGAGAGCAGGCATGGGTGCTCCGGCGATGAGGGTGGGGCAGTTGCGGCGGGCGGGCTGGTTGCGATTGTGCGTGCCTGCGCCGGGCGGGCCGGGGTTCGGCGCGCCGCGCCGCGAAGCCGGGCGACGCTGCGTCAGGCCTTGCCGCTCGGCTTGGGCTGCACCGGCCCGCCGGCCTCCTTCCATGCGGTGAACCCGCCGGCCACATGGGCCACGCGCTCCAGGCCCATGTCCATCAGCGTCTTGGTCGCCAGCGCCGAGCGCCAGCCGAGGGCGCAGAACAGCACGTACTCCTTGTCCTGCGCGAACACGTCGCGGTGGTAGGGCGAGTCGGGGTCGACCCAGAACTCGAGCATGCCGCGCGGCGCATGGATCGCCCCCGGGATCACGCCCTCGCGCTCGAGTTCGCGCACGTCGCGCACGTCGACGAACTGCACGCCAGGGTGACCGTGCAGCGCGCGCGCCTGCTCGGGGGTGTAGGTCGTCACCTGCACCATGGCCTCGTCGACCAGGCTCTTGGCTGTCTTCTTCATCGCATCGGTTCCTTCGCGTCGCACGCCACTGCACTAGCTGCGCATTCAGTCCTCCAGTTCGGCCTTCGCCATCTCGACGTCGAGCCGTTCCATCGCATCCATCGGCTTGAAGGCCGCGGCGTCGGCATAGAGCTTCTCGGCTTCCTTCATCTTCTTGTCGCCTTCCAGCATCACCAGCCCGTTGGCGTACTCGACCATCGCGATCGCCGACGCCGGGTTCAGACGCAGCGCCTCCGTGAACAACTTCAGCCCCGCGTCCTTGCTCGCGCCCTGCGTGCGGCCGAGCAGGCTGCCCACCTTGTCGATCACCTCGGCGTGGAAGGCGCCGAGCGCGATGTGCGCGTCGGCATGCTTGGGCGACAGCGCGATCGCGGTTTCCAGCGCGGCCTTGACCTTGGCGCCCAGGCCCTGCGACAGCGCCTTGACGACGCTGATGCTCTGGCTGTAGCGGCCCAGCGCGTAGGCCATCCAGTAGTGCGCGTTGGCGTTCTTCGGTTCGGCGGCGGCCTGCGCCTCGGCGCGCGCCACCACCTCCTGGAACATCGCGAGCTTGGTCTTCTCGCTCTTCTCGAGGTAGTTGGCGTAGATGGACTGCGCCTTGTTGGCCACCGTGATGCCGGCGCCGCCAGCCTTGAGCCCCGCCTCGGTCGCCTTCTGGAATTGGCCGGCGTGGTACAGCGCCCAGGCCGCGAGTACCTTGTCGTCCTTCGGCAGTGGCTCGGCGTCGCCGGCGTGCAGGCGGCCCCACTTCTTCTTCAGTGCCGCGGCGTCGAACGTGTATTCGGCGGCGTCGTAGGGAAAGGCGGTCCATTTGGCCATGCTTGTCTCCGGTCTTGCGGGTGAGTGAAGGTCAGCTTCTGTCGTAACTTCCGGCCAGCGCTTGCAGATGTTCGCTCTGCGCCGGTTGAAGGTAAGGCGCAAGCAGGCTCAGCACATGGAAGGCGCCGCGCATCATCGACGCCGCGGCGCTCGCGGGCTCCAGCGCGTGGCGCGGCTCGCGCACGTACTCGTAGCTCAGCCAGTAAGTCAGCACCACCACCATCGCGGTGGCCACGCTGTCGGCCGCCTTCACGTCGGCGCGCATCGCGCCGCCACTGGCCAGCCCGTCGAGCAGCTGCTGCACAGCGGCGGACTTGTTCTTCAGGACGAACTGGAAGTGCGTCTCCAGCCTGCGGTTGGTCGACACCAGGTCGTTCAGGTCGCGGTACAGGAATCGGTACTGCCAGATCAGTTCGAACAACATGTGGAAGAACAGCCAGGCATCCTCGACGTTGCGCGCCCCGCCGGCCGCCGGCAGCAGGTCGTTGAGCGCTCGCTCGTAGCGATCGAACAGCGAGTTGATCAGCTCGTCCTTCGCCGGGTAGTGGTAGTAGAGGTTGCCGGGGCTGATGTTCAACTCGGCCGAGATCAGCGTGGTCGAGACGTTGGGCAGGCCGTGGCGGTTGAACAACTCGAGCGAGACTTCGAGGATGCGTTCGGCGGTGCGGCGCGGCTTCTTGGCCTGCATGTCAATGCTCGCCGGATCGCCCCGAGGGCGCTGAAGGCCCGCTCGGGGGGCCGAACCTGGACAGGAGCCCTCCGCTGGACGGGTCATGCGTGGCGCGGAGCCGGGGCGCGGGACCGGCGCGGCCCGCAAGGCGCCGAACGGAGTGAGCTTGGGGGCGATCCATCCGGGCAATCTAGCACCATCGGGGCGTCTTCCCCCACGATGGGAACCCGCAAGGCCGCGCCGGTGCGGCGCGTCCGGCGGCGCGCTGCCTACAATCTCGCTCGCATGGTGCGTCACGAAGCAAAGGCTCGACTGAACCCGCAGGGGTTAGGTAGTGCTGCTGCATGCTGCGCCAGTCCAACGGGTGAGAGTCCCGTCCCGGTAGGCGTCGGTGCGCCGGGTAGCAGACCCCAGGTAGTGGAGGGAGACCTCTGTGCCCGAGCGGGGTGTCAAAAGCCCGTGAGGCGGCGCAAGCCGCGCAGCGGGGAGCAAGCACGCGGGCCGCAACATGAAGTGAAGCCTGCAGCCTCGACAGATTTACAACCCGCAGGCCGAGCCGCTCATGTCACGGCGAAGGCAACATCATCGGCGCAAGAACCGAAGCGCGCGGATGGCTGCGGCGGGGTATGGGGCGCAGCACGTGTGCAAGGACAGGTGCGGAACGTGAGAGGCCCGTCTGCGCAGCCCGAGTCGGGGCAGGCGCGCTCGTATAAGCCCAAGGCGAAGTCGAGGCGTGCGCAGCGGGAGTCCGAGGGGATCGTAGTACTGTTGGGCCAGGTGCAAGCCGGGTCCGCGAAGGCCGTGGGGCATAGCGCGGCTGGAGGGAAGGGTCCCTGCGGTGGTCATGCTGATGGAGCGGGTAAGCGCGAGGGAATGGCCGGCGAGACCGGACCTAACGACCCCGTCGACCAAGTGTCGAGCGACAAAGTGCGACAACTGCAAAGGCAGCTCTGGGCCGCAGCCAAGCGGGCACCGGGGGGGCGACTGCATGTGAAAGACCAACCTTGCGGGCGTGACGACCTGCAAGCGGCATGCAGAGCGGTCCGTAACCCGGCGCAGTCCCTGTTCGCAGGAGCAGGTCCGCACAATGCTGCGAGCCGACGACCACTGGTAAGCCGTGTGCGGGAAATCCGCATGCGCGGTTTGAGCGGGGGCGTTGGCTCTTTAACCGGCCTTCGGGCCACATGAGAGCCAACGTCTACCAATGGCCGCCGTTTCCTTCCAGTCCGTCACCAAGGTCTATCCGGGCCCCCGCGGCGGCAAGAACGGCGAACTGCGTGCGCTCGACGACGTGAGTTTCGACATCGAGCCCGGCGAGTTCTTCGGCCTGCTCGGGCCCAACGGCGCCGGCAAGACCACGCTGATCAGCATCCTCGCCGGACTGGCGCGCGCCAGCAGCGGGCGGGTCACCGTGCATGGGCATGACGTGAACACCGACTACGCTGCGGCGCGCCGGCAGCTAGGCATCGTGCCGCAGGAACTGGTGTTCGACCCGTTTTTCTCGGTCCGCGAGACGCTGGTCATCCAGAGCGGCTACTTCGGCGTCAGGAACAACGGCGCCTGGGTCGACGAACTGCTCGATAGCCTGGGCCTGGCCGACAAGGCGCACGCCAACATGCGCCAGCTCTCGGGGGGCATGAAGCGGCGCGTGCTGGTGGCGCAGGCGCTCGTGCACCGCCCGCCGGTGATCGTGCTCGACGAGCCGACCGCGGGCGTCGACGTAGAGCTTCGCCAGACGCTGTGGGGTTTCATCGCCAGGCTCAACAAGCAGGGCCACACGGTGCTGCTGACCACCCACTACCTCGAGGAGGCCGAGGCCCTGTGCCAGCGCATTGCCATGCTCAAGCAGGGCCGGGTGGTGGCGCTGGCACCCACCTCGGCGCTGCTGGCCGGCACCGCCAGCACGATGCTGCGCTTCAAGACCGACCAGACGCTGCCCGACAGCGTGGCCCCCCGCGCCCGCCTGACCGGGCGCGTCGTGCAGGTCGCGGCGCGCGACGCGGTGGAAGTCGAGGCGATGCTGGCGCGCCTGCACGCGGCCGGCGTGACGGTCGAAGACCTCGAGATCGGCCGCGCCGACCTCGAGGACGTGTTCCTGGAAATCATGCAGGCCGCGCCGGCCGTGCCGAGGCTGGCCGCGTGAGGCGGAGCGTGTGGGGCCCCGACAGGGGATCGACCCGCGAAGGGCGGCCGAGCCACCGGGATTCCGGCGCTGCATTGGGCCAGCGCCTGGCGGCGGCGGTAGCATGACCGGCGGGCTGCTGGCCGGCACCGGCACGCTGCTCTACAAGGAGGTGCTGCGCTTCTGGAAAGTGAGCGTCCAGACCGTCGCCGCGCCGGTGCTGACCGCGGTGCTCTACCTGCTGATCTTCGGCCACGTGCTCGAAGACCACGTGAAGGTCTACGGCAGCGTGGGCTACACCAGCTTCCTGATCCCGGGCCTGGTGATGATGAGCGTGCTGCAGAACGCGTTTGCCAACAGCTCGTCGTCGCTGATCCAGAGCAAGATCACCGGCAACCTGGTGCTGCTGCTGGTGACGCCGCTCAGCCACTGGGCCTGGTTTCTCGCTTATGTGGGCGCGTCGGTGGTGCGCGGTCTCGCGGTCGGCGCCGGTGTGCTGCTGGTCACGCTGTGGTTCGCGCCGCTTCGGGTGGCCGAGCCGGGATGGATCCTCGTCTTCGCCGTCGCCGGCGCGGGGATCATGGGAGCGCTCGGCCTGGTGGCCGGGCTATGGGCCGAAAAGTTCGACCAGATCGCCGCCTTCCAGAACTTCATCGTGATGCCGATGACCTTTCTCTCCGGCGTCTTCTATTCGGTCGGCTCGCTGCCGCCGTTCTGGCTGCGCGTGAGCCACCTGAACCCGTTCTTCTACATCATCGACGGCTTCAGGCGCGGCTTCTTCGGCGTCAGCGACGTCTCGCCCTGGGTCGGCCTGGGCGTGGTGGCGCTGAGCCTGGCGGTGGTGTGCACGCTATGCCTGCACCTGCTGCGCACCGGCTACAAGATCCGGCATTGATGACGGCCCCAAGACCCCTCCGGGGTCGCCCCCGAGGGGCAGAGCCCGAAGACAAACAGTCCAGAGGCCTGTTTGTGCCTGGCGAGGAGTCGGGCGTCAGGCCCGGCGCGGCCTGCAAGGTTCCCAGCCGCCTTGGGGCAGCCCGGCGATCGGCCGAGGCCGCGCCCTGTCGCCCGGCCACCGGCACGGCCGGCGTGCTCGCGTAAAATTCCCGGACCATGTCCGAACCCACTCCCTCCGAAGTCGAGCGCTTCATCGCGCAGGGCCTTGCCTGCGAGCATCTGCAGGTCGTGGGTGACGGGCGGCACTTCTTCGCCACCATCGTTTCCAGCGCCTTCGAGGGCAAGTTGCGCGTGGCGCGGCACCAGCAGGTCTACCAGGCGCTCGGTGAGCGGATGCGCGAGCAGATCCATGCCTTGTCGATGAAGACGCTGACCCCCGCCGAGTGGGCGCGGACCGCGCCCCACGGGACGACCCACCACCACTGAAGGCCATGCCGCGGCCTGCGGCTGGCGGGCCAGCGTGGGCCCGCCGAGCCGAAGCAGCACCGGGCGACCCCCGACAACCATGGACAAACTCCTGATCCGCGGCGGCCGGCGCCTCAAGGGCGAGGTCACGATCTCGGGCGCCAAGAATGCCGCGCTGCCCGAACTGTGCGCCGCGCTGCTGACGGCCGAGCCGGTGCGGCTCGCCAACGTGCCGCAGTTGCAGGACGTCAGCACGATGCTCAAGCTGCTGCGCAACATGGGCGTGGCTGCGGAACGCTCCGATCAGCGCCCCGACGAGGTGCTGCTCGACGCCGGCAGGCTGACCACGCCCGAGGCGCCGTACGACCTGGTCAAGACGATGCGGGCGTCGATCCTGGCGCTCGGGCCGCTGCTGGCGCGCTTCGGCGAAGCCACCGTGTCGCTGCCCGGCGGCTGCGCGATCGGCTCGAGGCCGGTCGACCAGCACATCCGCGGCCTGCAGGCGATGGGCGCGCAGATCAGTGTCGAGCATGGCTACATCATCGCCAAGGCCGAGCGCCTGAAGGGTGCGCGGATCACGACCGACATGGTCACCGTCACCGGAACCGAGAACCTGCTGATGGCCGCTACGCTCGCCGATGGCGAGACGGTGCTCGAGAACGCCGCCCAGGAGCCCGAGATCCCCGACCTGGCCGAGATGCTGATCGCGATGGGCGCCCGGATCGAGGGCCATGGCACGAACCGCATCCGCGTCGAGGGCGTGGAGCGGCTGCACGGCGTGCAGCACCGCATCATTCCGGATCGCATCGAGGCCGGCACCTTTCTCTGCGCGGTCGCGGCAGCCGGCGGCGACGTGCTGCTCAAGGACGCGCGCGCCGAGCATCTCGACGCGGTGATCGACAAGCTGCGCGAGGCCGGCGTGGGCATCGAATCGGGCGTGGCCGAGGGCCGCGGCTGGATCCGCGTGAAGAGCGATGGGCGGTTGCGGGCAGTGAGCTTTCGCACCAGCGAGTACCCGGCCTTCCCGACCGACATGCAGGCCCAGTTCATGGTGCTCGACTGCATCGCCGACGGCGCGGCGCGGGTGACCGAGACGATCTTCGAGAATCGCTTCATGCACGTCAACGAGTTGCTGCGGCTGGGAGCCAGGATCGATGTCGAAGGCCACCTGGCGCTGGTGCAGGGGGTTCCCGCCTTGTCGGGGGCCACGGTGATGGCCACCGACCTGCGCGCGTCGGCCAGCCTGGTGATCGCCGGCCTGGTGGCCGAGGGGCAGACGGTGGTCGATCGCATCTACCACCTCGACCGCGGCTACGACCGCATGGAAGCCAAGCTGCGCGGCATCGGCGCCGACATCGAGCGGTTCAAATGACGATCACGCTGGCCCTGTCCAAAGGCCGCATCTTCGATGACTCGCTGCCGCTGCTGCGGGCGGCAGGCATCGAGGTGCTGGAAGATCCCGAGCAGTCGCGCAAGCTGATCATCGGCACCTCGCGGCCCGACGTGCGGGTGGTGCTGGTGCGCGCCACCGACGTGCCGACCTACGTGCAGTACGGCGGCGCCGATCTGGGCGTGGCCGGGCACGACATCCTGCTCGAGCACGGCGGCCAGGGCCTGTACCAGCCGCTGGACCTCAAGATCGCGCGCTGCCGCCTGAGCGTCGCGGTGCGGGCCGATTTCGACTACGCCGCGGCCGTGCGGCAGGGTTCGCGCATCCGCGTCGCGACCAAGTACACGCAATGCGCGCGCGAACATTTCGCTGAAAAGGGCGTGCACGTCGACCTGATCAAGCTCTACGGTTCGATGGAGCTGGCGCCGCTGACCGGGCTCGCCGACGCCATCGTCGACCTGGTCTCGTCGGGCAGCACGCTCAGGGCCAACCAGCTCGTCGAAGTGGAGCAGATCATGCAGATCTCGGCCCGCCTCATCGTCAACCAGGCGGCGCTCAAGCTCAAGCGCGAGCCGCTGCGCGCGCTGATCGACGCGTTCGAGGCGGCCCTTCCTCCCCCTGCGAGCTAGCCTCATGCGCGTCGCCATCCGCCACCTCGACACCCGCGCCGCCGGCTTCGACGCCGCATTCGAGCGCCTGCTGCACTGGTCGGCGCAAACCGACGCCGAGATCGAAGGGCGCGTCGCCGAGATCCTGGCCGCGGTTCGCGAGCGTGGCGACCCGGCCGTGCTGGCGTTCACGCAGCGCTTCGACGGGATCGATGCCGCATCGATGCAGGCGCTCGAACTGACGGCGCCCGACTTCGCCGCGGCCCATGCCGCCATCACCCAGCCGCAGCGCGACGCGCTGCAGGCCGCGGCAGCGCGCATCCGCAGCTACCACGAGCGCCAGCTCGACGCCTGCGGCCGCTCGTGGAGCTATCGCGACGATGAGGGCACGCTGCTGGGGCAGAAGGTCACGCCGCTGGATCGCGTCGGCATCTACGTGCCTGGCGGCAAGGCGGCATACCCGTCGAGCGTGCTGATGAACGCGATCCCGGCGCATGTTGCCGGTGTCGGCGAGATCGTGATGGTCGTCCCCACACCGGCCCGCCGGGACGGTGGGCCTGGAAGCGCGCGCGGCGAGCGCAACGCGCTGGTGCTCGCGGCGGCGCACGTGGCCGGCGTGACGCGGGCGTTCACGATCGGCGGCGCGCAGGCGGTGGCGGCGCTGGCCTACGGCACGGCGTCGGTGCCCAGGGTCGACAAGATCACCGGCCCCGGCAATGCCTATGTGGCGAGCGCGAAGAAGCACGTCTTCGGCACGGTGGGCATCGACATGATCGCCGGCCCGAGCGAGATCCTGGTGCTGGCCGACGGCAGCACGCCGCCCGACTGGGTGGCGATGGACCTGTTCAGCCAGGCCGAGCACGACGAGCTGGCGCAGAGCATCCTGCTCTGCCCCGACCCCGGCTACATCGCGCAGGTGCAGGCCGAGATCGACCGCCTGCTGCCCGAGATGCCGCGCCAGGGCGTGATCCGCGCCTCGCTCGAAGGCCGGGGCGCGCTGATCCAGACGCGCTCGATGGAGGAGGCCTGCGCGATCAGCAACCGCATCGCACCCGAGCACCTGGAGGTCTCGAGTCGCGACGCGCACCGCTGGGAACCGCTGCTGCGCCACGCCGGGGCGATCTTCCTCGGCGCCTATACGAGCGAGAGCCTCGGCGACTACTGTGCCGGGCCGAACCACGTGCTGCCGACGTCTGGCACGGCGCGCTTCTCGTCGCCGCTGGGGGTCTACGATTTCCAGAAGCGCAGCAGCCTGATCGAGGTCAGCCAGGCCGGAGCGCAGACGCTGGGCCTGATCGCCGCCGAGCTGGCGCATGGCGAGGGCCTGCAGGCGCATGCCCGTGCGGCCGAGATGCG
This sequence comes from uncultured bacterium, assembly GCA_963779155.1. GTDB lineage: Bacteria > Pseudomonadota > Gammaproteobacteria > Burkholderiales > Burkholderiaceae_C > CAIKUF01. Next base: position 206,336 of record CAVZXE010000004.1, read on the forward strand.
CTTGGACGGGGGGAAGCGATGAGCCTGGAGCGCATCCGCAGCGTGATCCGTCAGGACGTGCAGTCGATGCACGGCTACGCGATCCAGCCGTCGGCGGGGTTCGTCAAGGTCGACACGATGGAGAACCCGTTTCGCCTGCCCGCGCACTTGCAGCACGCGCTGGGCGAGCGGCTCGGGCGCGTGGCGATCAACCGCTATCCGGCCGAGCGCACCGAAGACTTGCGCGCGGCGCTCGCGCGGCATGCGAGGATGCCGCAAGACTGCGCGCTGACGCTGGGCAACGGCTCCGACGAACTCATCACGATGCTGAGCATGGCCTGCGACGTGCCGGGCGCGGTCGTCATGGCGCCAGTGCCGGGTTTCGTGATGTACGAGATGTCGGCGCGACTGCAGGGCATCGCGTTCGTCGGCGTGCCGCTGACGCCCGACTTCGAAATCGACGAGCCGGCGATGCTGGCCGCGATCGCGCAGCACCGGCCGTCGCTGATCTACCTCGCCTACCCGAACAATCCGACCGCCAATCTGTGGGACGACGCGGTGATCGACCGCATCATCCAGGCGGCGCCGGGCCTGGTCGTGATCGACGAGGCCTACCAGCCTTTCGCCGCCCGCGATTCGCTGGCGCGCCTGCAGCGCAACCCCCATGTGATGCTGATGCGAACAATGAGCAAGTTCGGCCTCGCGGGCGTTCGCATCGGCTACCTCATGGGCCGGCGCGAGCTGGTCGCCGAGATCGAGAAGCTCCGCCCGCCGTTCAACGTCAGCGTGCTCAATGCCGAGGCAGGCTTGTTCGCGCTCGAACACGCCGACGAATACGCGCGCCAGGCGGCGATCATCCGCAGCGAGCGCGAGCGCATTCAGGCAGCGCTGCGCGCAATACCTGGCGTCACGCCGTTTCCGAGCGAAGCCAACATGATCCTCGTGCGCGTGCCCGATTCGCAGCGAGCCTTCGAGGGCATGAAGGCGCGCGGCGTTCTCGTCAAGCACGTGGCCGGCCTGCACCCGCTGCTCGCTCACTGCCTGCGCGTGACCGTCGGCACGCCGGACGAGAACATCCTGATGATCGACGCCCTGAAAGCGAGCCTCGCATGACCGAACCGCAACGCATCGCCGAGGTGGTGCGCCACACCAAGGAAACGCAGATCCGCGTGCGCGTGAACCTCGACGGCAGCGGTACCGCGACGCTGGCCACCGGCATCGGCTTCTTCGACCACATGCTCGACCAGGTGGCGCGCCACGGGATGATCGACCTCGAGGTCGAAGCCCGGGGCGACCTGCACATCGACGGCCACCACACGGTGGAAGACGTCGGCATCACGCTCGGCCAGGCGGTCGCGCAGGCGGTCGGCGACAAGGCCGGGCTGCGCCGCTACGGGCAGGCCTATGTGCCGCTTGACGAAGCGCTCTCGCGCGTGGTGATCGACTTCTCCGGCCGCCCGGGGCTGCACATGCACGTGCCTTTCAAGGCCGGCATGGTCGGCGGCTTCGACACCCAGCTCGCCTTCGAGTTCTTCCAGGGCTTCGCCAACCACGCGCTGGTGACCTTGCACATCGACAACCTGAAGGGCGACAACGCGCACCACCAGTGCGAGACGGTGTTCAAGGCCTTCGCGCGCGCGCTGCGCGCGGCGCTGGAGATCGACCCGCGCCAGGGCGGGGCGATTCCGTCCACCAAAGGGAGCCTGTAGGTGTTTCAGCGTTTGCCGAGGCGACGTGGGCGGGCCGGGCGCCGGGCCGCCATCGGCCAGAGGCCGATGGCCTTCGGCAGGCACGGACAGTCCGCAGGGACTCTCCGTGTCCGGCCTCAGCCCGCCAAGCCGGCCCCCGCCAGCCGCGGGACGCGGCTGGCACTCCGGCCGTCCAAGCCCGCGCAGGCGGGCTTGGAGCCGCGGCCTGCGTTCCCCTTGGGGGATCGGCGAACGTATCCGTTCGGCGAGGGGCTCCATTGACGCGGACCGTCGCCGTCGTCGACTACGGGATGGGCAACCTGCGCTCCGTCTCGCAGGCGGTGCTGCATGTGGCGCCGGGAACGGGCCATCAGGTGATCGTGACCTCGAATCCCGACCACGTGCGCGCCGCCGAACGCGTCGTGCTGCCCGGCCAGGGCGCGATGCCCGATTGCATGCGCGAGCTGCGTGAATCGGGGCTGCTGGAGGCGGTGCTCGAAGCGGCGGCGAGCAAGCCGCTGATGGGCGTGTGCGTCGGCATGCAGATGCTGTTCGACCGCAGCGAGGAAGGGCCGACCCGCGGCCTGGGCCTGGTCGGCGGCGAGGTGCTTCGGTTTCGGCTCGAAGGCCGCCTGCAGCCCGATGGCAGTCGCTACAAGGTGCCGCAGATGGGGTGGAACCAGGTCCTTCAGTCTGGTCAGGGCGCGAGCCGACACCCGATTTGGGCGGGTGTGCCCGACGGCGCCTACTTCTACTTCGTGCACAGCTACTATGCTCGGCCGTCGGACCCGCGCCACAGCGTGGGTGAAACCGAGTATGGCGAGCGCTTTACCAGCGCGGTGGCACGCGATAACATTTTCGCCACGCAGTTTCACCCCGAGAAGAGCGCCGAACACGGCCTGCGCCTGTACCGCAACTTCCTGCGCTGGCAACCGTGAGCTGGCGCTATCCAAGCTCGACTCGTTCGCTGCGTCCAAGACCCCGCCTCCGACTCACTCCCACGCCCGGCCATGCTGCTGATTCCCGCGATCGACCTCAAGGACGGCAAGTGCGTCCGCCTGAAGCAAGGTGACATGAACGACTCCACCACCTTCGGCGAAGACCCGGCGGCGATGGCACGGCGATGGGTGCAGGCCGGCGCGCGCCGCCTGCACCTGGTGGACCTGAACGGCGCGTTTGCCGGCAAGCCGATCAACGAGGCGGCGATCCGGGCCATCCTGGCCGAGGTCGGCGACGAGATCCCGGTGCAGCTTGGCGGCGGCATCCGCGACCTCGACACCGTCGAGCGCTACCTCGACGACGGGCTCGCCTACGTGATCATCGGCACCGCCGCGGTGAAGAACCCGGGCTTCCTGCACGACGCCTGCACGGCCTTCGGCGGCCACATCATCGTCGGGCTCGACGCCAAGGACGGCAAGGTCGCCACCGACGGCTGGAGCAAGCTCACCGGCCACGAGGTGGTCGACCTGGCGAAGAAGTTCGAGGACTACGGCGTCGAGGGCGTGATCTACACCGACATCGGTCGCGACGGCATGCTCTCGGGGATCAACATCGAAGCCACCGTCAAGCTCGCGCAGGCACTGACCATTCCCGTCATCGCCTCGGGCGGCCTGAGCAACCTGGCCGACATCGAACGCCTGTGCGCCGTGGAGGGCGAGGGCATCGAGGGCGTGATCTGCGGCCGCTCGATCTACAGCGGCGAACTGGATTTCGCCGCGGCGCAGGCGCGCGCGGACGAGCTCAACGGCGAGTTGTGACCCGCCCCGCCCCGGTCGCGCGGGGTATCGCCACTCATCCTGCCGCCGAACGGCCGACCCCATGCTCGCCAAACGCATCATTCCCTGCCTCGACGTCACCGGCGGCCGGGTCGTCAAGGGCGTCAACTTCGTCGAACTGCGCGACGCCGGCGATCCGGTGGAGATCGCCGCGCGCTACAACGAGCAAGGGGCCGACGAGCTGACCTTCCTCGACATCACCGCCACCAGCGACGGGCGCGACCTGATCCTGCACATCATCGAGGCCGTGGCGTCGCAGGTGTTCATCCCGCTGACGGTCGGCGGCGGCGTGCGCTCGGTCGACGACGTGCGGCGGCTGCTCAATGCCGGGGCCGACAAGGTGAGCTTCAACTCGGCTGCGGTGGCCGACCCGCAGGTGATCCGCGCGGCGTCGACGAAGTACGGCGCGCAGTGCATCGTCGTCGCGATCGACGCCAAGCGTCGCATCGGCGACGATCTCGCCGCCAAGGGCGCGGGCTGGGATGTGTTCACCCACGGCGGACGCAAGAACGTGCACCTCGACGCGGTCGACTGGGCGCGCCGAATGGCCGAGCTCGGTGCCGGCGAGATCCTGCTGACCAGCATGGACCGCGACGGCACGAAGGCCGGCTTCGATCTCGAACTCACCCGCGCCGTGAGTGACGCGGTGAGCGTGCCGGTGATCGCCTCGGGCGGCGTGGGCACGCTCGAGCACCTGGCCGACGGCATCCAGATCGGCGGCGCCGATGCGGTGCTTGCCGCGAGCATCTTCCATTACGGCCAGCACACGGTCGGCGAGGCCAAGGCGCTGATGGCGCGGCGCGGCATCGCGGTGCGGCTGTGAAGGAGGCCGTGCACCGCGGCCCGCCGCGCGAGGTGCGGATCATCGGCGGGCAGTGGAAGCGCAGCAAGCTCGCCGTGCTCGACCGTCCCGGCCTGCGGCCGACACCCGACCGCGTTCGCGAGACGCTCTTCAACTGGCTGGGACAGGACTTGGCCGGCTGGCGCTGCCTCGACGCCTTTGCCGGCACCGGGGCGCTCGGCTTCGAGGCGGCGTCGCGCGGCGCGGCCGAAGTGGTGCTGCTCGAGCGCGACGCGGCGCTGCAGCGCCAGTTGCGCGAGGTCCGGCAGCGGCTCCAGGCCGGGATGGTGCGCGTCGAGGGGGCCGATGCGCTGGCGTGGATGGCGCGCTGCGAGGCGGCCCGCTTCGAGATCGTCTTCCTCGATCCGCCGTTCGACGCCTTGCTGTTCGAGCCAGCCCTCGCGGCGGCGGCGCACCTGCCCGTGGCCGGCGGCTTCATCTACCTCGAGGCCAACGTGCAACGGCCGGCCGAGGCGCTGGCGGCGCTGGGCCTGCATCTGTATCGGCACCTCCGGGCCGGCGCGGTGCATGCGCATCTGCTGCAGCGCGCGGCGGGGCATTCGGCGCGAGGCTAAACTGCGGCCCGAGCGAAGCCGGCTCGCCAGCGGTCCCTTGCAAAGAGGAGTGAGCCTTGACGTCCGTTACCCGTCTCACTGCTGTCTACCCCGGCACCTTCGACCCGATGACCCTCGGGCACGAGGATCTGATGCGCCGCGCCAGCCGCCTGTTCGAGCGCCTGATCGTCGCCGTCGCGGCGGGCCACCACAAGCGCACGATGTTCACGATCGACGAGCGGCTCGAAATGGCGCAGCAGCTTTCCGCCAAGTACCCGAACGTGGAGGTGATGACGTACCGCGGCCTGTTGCGCGACTTCGTGGTCGGCAACGAGGGCAAGGTGGTCGTGCGCGGGCTGCGCGCGGTGAGCGACTTCGAGTACGAGTTCCAGATGGCCGGCATGAACCGCCAGCTGATGCCCGATGTCGAGACCTTGTTCCTGACCCCGTCCGACCAATATCAGTTCATCTCGAGCACCTTCGTGCGCGAGATCGCGATGCTCGGCGGCGAGGTGTCCAAGTTCGTCTCGCCTTCGGTCAACCAGCGTCTGCAGGAGCGCACGCGCGAGGCGCCCAGGCGCGACTGAAGGGCGACGCGATGGCACTGTTGATCACCGACGAATGCATCAACTGCGACGTGTGCGAGCCCGAGTGCCCGAACCAGGCCATCTCGATGGGGCCGGAGATCTACCAGATCGACCCCGCCCGATGCACCGAGTGCGTGGGCCACTTCGACGAACCGCAGTGCGTGCAGGTCTGCCCGGTGAGTTGCATCCCGGTCGATCCGGCGCACGTCGAGAGCCGCGAGACGCTGTGGGCCCGGTACCGCCGCCTGATGCTCGTGACGGTGAAGGACGCGCCGGCTGATCGCGGTTGAGGCGAGCGCCCGGCCGTGCCCGGCGCGACCCTGCTACGGCTTGCCGGCCGACGCAGCGACCTTCGGCCTGGGCACGAGGAAGACCATCGGCTTGGCGGGCGCGTCGTCCTTGCGCGACGCCGGTTTCGCGCTGCTGGCGGCCTTGTCCTTCGGGCTGGGCGCAGCCTCGGGCCTCGCCTTGCGGCCCGCAGGGGCCGATGCGGGCGTCATGGAACGGTCGAACTGCGCTGCCGCCTTGGCCTCGCTCTTGGCCACCGCCTGCGCCGCCTGGCGCTGCTCGGCGGAGCGCGGATCGCTCGCGTCCAGCGACGCGCCATCGGCGCACGGAGTCTGCTGGTAGATGCGCCCGTCAGGGCCGCAGCGATAGACCTTCTGCGCGGCGGCGCCGAGGGCCGTGCACAGCGCGAGCGCGTACGTCGCGAGGGAAAGCGGCCTCATGGTGCGGGCTCCTCCTGGGCACCAGCGGCGGCGTCGGGTCCGGCCGCGGGCGCCGGTTCGCGCCGGGTCGGCTTCGGCCGCGGCGGCTTGGCGTGGATCTTCATCATCGCGCGTTCCATCTCGCCGGCCAGCAGCAGTTCGAGCGCGGTGAGCGTCAGCGCGATGCCCTTCTCGATCGCCTCGCGTTGTTCGGGCGCGGGCTTGCGCAGCACGTAGTCCACCACCTCGGACCTGACACCCGGGTGTCCAATGCCCAGCCGAAGCCGCCAATAGTCGGGAGTTCCGAGCTGCGTGTGGATGTCCTTCAAGCCATTGTGGCCGGCCGGACTGCCGCCGAGCTTGAGCTTCACCTGTCCGGGCTGCAAGTCGAGGTCGTCGTGCGCGACGAGGATCTCGCCCGGCTCGATCTTGAAGAAGCGCGCCAGCGCCGCGACCGGCTTGCCCGACAGGTTCATGTAGGTCATCGGCTCGAGCAGCCACAAGGGCCCGTCGGGCCGGTTCACCCGCGCCACGAGGCCGTGGTAACTGCGCTCGGGTGCCAGCGTGGCGCGCAACTGGCGGGCGGCGGCCGACAGCCACCAGAACCCGGCGTTGTGTCGCGTGCCCTCGTATTCCGGACCGGGATTGCCCAGGCCCACCAGCAAACGGATCATGGCTCGATTATCGATGCCGGCGCCCCCGGAGCCGACGCGAAGCGCCGCTGCGTGCAGCGTCTGCTCAACGAAGAAAGCCCCGCCAGGGCGGGGCTTCGTCGGACTGGCTCGCCAGCAACTACTTCTTGTTGGCCTTTTCCTTGTCCTTCGCCGGGGCCTTGCCCTTGGCTGGCGCGGCGGGCGCGGCGACCGGCACTGCGGCAGCGGCTGCTGCCTCGGGCGCCACTTCCTCGGCGGCTGGCGCCGTCACGCTGACGATCACCGGATTGGGCTTGCCGTGCGTCACGACCTTGATGCCGTCGGCCAGCTTCAGGTCGTTGACCGTCAGCGTCTGGCCACGGGTGGCCAGGTGGGCCAGGTCGACGGTGAGGAACTCCGGCAGCTGCGAGGCCAGGCACTGGATGCGCAGCTCGTTGACCACATGGTTGACCAGGCAGCCTTCGGTCTTGACTGCTGGCGAGATGTCCTCGTTGACGAAGTGCAGCGGCACCTTCTTCGTGATCTTGGTCGTCGCGTCGACGCGCTGGAAGTCGACGTGCATCACCATCGGGCGGAAGGCGTGCATCGAATAGTCGCGCAGCAGCACCTGCTCGGTCTTGCCGCCGAGTTCCATCTCGAGGATGGCGCTGTGGAAGGCTTCCTTCTTCAGCGCGAAGAAGAGCGCGTTGTGATCGAGCTCGATCATGGCCGGCGTGCCGGCACCGTAGACGATGCCCGGCACCTTGGCGGCACTGCGCAGGCGGCGGCTCGCTCCGGTCCCCTGCTTGGTGCGCTCGTAAGCTGTGAATTTCATGGTTTCTCCAAAAAGGCTGGGTGCCCGCGACCAGGCTCCCCAAGGGTGAGTCTTGCGACTCGCGAATGGATTGCGCGTTGCCACGCGATCCCTGCGTCGGCGGATCAGAAGTTGTTGTTCTGGTCCGAGAACAGCGAAGTGACCGATTCGCCGTCGGAAATCCGGCGGATCGTCTCGGCGAAAAGGAAGGCGACCGAGAGCTGCCGAATCTTGGCGCACCGACGGCCTTCCTCATTGAGTGGAATGGTATTGGTGATCACGACCTCGTCGATCTGCGAGCCGGCGATGCGTTCGACCGCAGGGCCCGAGAAGACCGGATGCGTGCAATAGGCGAAGACGCGCCGCGCGCCGCGCTCCTTCAGCACCTCGGCCGCCTTCACCAGCGTGCCCGCGGTGTCGATCATGTCGTCCATGATCACGCAATTGCGGTCCTCGATGTCGCCGATGACGTGCATCACCTCGGAGACATTGGCCCGCGGGCGGCGCTTGTCGATGATGGCCAGATCGCAGCCGAGCTGCTTGGCCAGCGCGCGCGCGCGCACGACGCCGCCGACGTCGGGCGAGACGACGACGAGGTCGTCGTAGTTCTTGCTCTTGAGGTCCGACAGCAGCACCGGCGAGGCGTAGATGTTGTCGACCGGGATGTTGAAGAAGCCCTGGATCTGGTCGGCGTGCAGGTCCATCGTCAGCAGGCGCTCGACGCCCACGGCCTCGAGCATGTTGGCGACGACCTTGGCGCTGATCGGCACCCGGCGCGAGCGCGGCCGGCGGTCCTGCCGCGCGTAGCCGAAGTAGGGGATCACGGCCGTGATGCGCCGCGCCGAGGCGCGCTTCAACGCATCGACCATGATGCAAAGCTCCATCAGGTTCTCGTTCGTCGGCGCGCAGGTCGGCTGCACGACGAACAGGTCGCGCGCGCGCACGTTCTGCCGGATCTCGACGTCGACTTCGCCGTCCGAGAAGCGCCCGACCGAGGCCTTGCCGAGCTCAATGTTGAGATGGGTCGCCATCTCGCGCGCCAGCGCAGGGTTGGCGTTGCCGGTGAACAGAACGGTATTGAAGAGCACGTTCACTCCGCTATGTCCCCGGGACCGCAGGCTCGGGTGGGTTCGCCTGGACATCGAGCCCGCGAGCATCGGCTCGCCGATCCCGGTCCAGCCCGAACGCACATCCGAATGCGCGCCGGGAATCAGCAAATCTGGCAGGGGAGGAAGGATTCGAACCTTCGCATGTCGGAATCAAAATCCGATGCCTTAACCAACTTGGCGACTCCCCTACACTGGTTTCTGGCCTGCGCCAGCAACCTGCAACCGCGCTCAGCCTTCGGCAAAACCCCGCAAGGGATGCTGCTCCAGGCTGCGGCACATGCGCCCGACCCAACCCGGTGGCAACGCGACCGGCATGTCCGTCGTGGGCTGGGCGCCCGTACCCGCCCCTGCAAAAACCGCGCTGCCAGAACCCGTCATGCGGCTGTTGCCGAATCGAGCTTCGAGCCAGCGGGCGGCTTCGGCGATCTCGGCGCACCGGCTCATCGCCGGTGGCTGCAAGTCGTTGCGCCCGAAGCTGCCCTCACCAAAACCACGGCTTGCGCTAGCGTCTGCAAGAAAGCTTTCAAGTATAACAGCTCGGGTGTCGCGAACCAGGAGCGGGCTGTCGAAGATGGCACGCGTCTCGAGGCTCGCGCCGGGCTTGACGACGGCCAGCCACTGCCGCGGCAGGCGCACTGGGGTCAGCGCTTCGCCGATGCCTTCGACGAAGGCGTTGCTCCCGGCGACGAAGAAGGGCACGTCGGCGCCCAGCGTCAGCGCCAGCGCCAGAAGGCGCGGCAGAGGCCAGTCGAGGCCCCAAAGCCGGTTCAGCGCCAGCAGCGTCGTGGCAGCGTCCGAACTGCCGCCGCCCATGCCCGCGCCCGCGGGCAGGCGTTTCTCGATCGAGATGTCGGCGCCGAACGCGGTGCCGCTTTCGCGCTGCAAGGTACGGGCAGCGCGCAGGCACAGGTCGTCGGCCGGCAATGGCAGGCCGAGGTCGTGGCGGCACAGGCGCGCGTCGCCGCGGCGCTCGATGTGCAGGGTGTCGCACCAGTCGATGAGCACGAACACCGACTGCAGCAGGTGGTAGCCATCGGCGCGGCGCCCGACCACATGCAGGAACAGGTTCAGCTTGGCCGGCGCCGGCAACTCGTACAGCGCCTTCATGGCCGGTCCATCTGGGCGCGCACCGTCACCACCGGCGGCGCCATGCGCCGCGCGACGATGTGGCCGTCGGCGAAGCGCGCCAGCGTGACCTCCCAGCCGAGCTGAAGAAAACCGGCTTCATCGGGCGGCCGGGTGGCGCGGCTCTCGGCGCCCGGCCAGGGACGCCCGCGCAGCCAGTCGAACAGCGCTGCCAATGGCAACTCCTCGCCCAGCAACTCGCGCGTCAGCGCCGGCAGGTCGGCGTAGGCCGCCTGGCCCTGCGGGGTGACGAGCAGCACCTGCTGTGGCGACCAGCGAGCCTGCGCCAGCATCGTGCCGAACGGGGTCGACAGGTTGAGGCTGCCGCGCTCCCCGTTGCCAAGCAGTTCGAAGGCGGCGCTGAGCGATCGCGCAGGCTCGGCGGATGCGCCGTCGACGCGAACCGAAAGCCGCCCCGCCAGCGCATCGGCAGCGGACGCGCCAGGCTCGCCGAGCGATGCGCAGCCGCCCAGTGCGCCGGTGAGGGCCAATGACGACGCACCGGCCCACAAGGCCGCCGGCCACGGAGCCCGCCGGCCGAGCGCCTTCACAGGTCGACTTGCAGCCGCGCCAGCGTCTCGAGCAGCACGTCATTGGTGGCGTCGCGGCTGCGCGCGTCACGCAGGATGCGCCGTGCCTCGTCGCGCTGGCCGCTGACCCACAGCACTTCGCCGAGGTGGGCTGCAATCTCGGCGTCTGGCCGCGAGTGGTAGGCCTGGCGCAGCAGGCGTGCCGCCTCCTCGCGATTGCCCAGCCGGTACTCGACCCAGCCCAGGCTGTCGGTGATGAAGGGCTCGCCGGGCCTGAGCTCGAGCGCCTTGCGAATCAGCGTGCGCGCCTCCTCGAGCCGCACATTGCGCTCGGCCAGCGAGTAGCCCAGCGCGTTGTACGCGTGGTGATAGTCGGGCTGGATCGCGATCACCCGGCGCAGCAGCCGCTCCATGTCGTCGAGGCGGTCGAGCTTCTCGGCCAGCATCGACTGTTCGTAGAGCAGGTTGGCATCGTCCGGGTACTTCTCGTTGGCGGCGGCGAGCACCGCGTAGGCGGCCGCCCACTGCTTGCCATCGCGCAGGATCTGCGCCTCGGCGAGCAGCTTGGCGCGCGCGTCCTCGGGCGTCTTCTCGGGGGCCTTGCGGATCAACGCGCGCGCCTCTTCGAGCTTGCCCTGGCGCGCCAGCAGCGATGCACGCCGGACCTGGACTTCGAGCGCGCGCTGCGGGCTGTCGACCTTGGCCAGCCAGCTCTCGGCCTGGGCAAAGTCGCCCTGCATCTCGGCCGCCTGCGCCAGCAGCACGTAGGCCTGGATCAGGCCCGCGTCCGACGACGGCGTCTCCTCATCGTCGTCCCTGTCGCCTGCCTCCGGCGCGCCTGCCGCCGCAGCGCCGGCCTGCGCGAGCTGGAGATACTTCTGCAGCGCCGTCGTCGCCTGTGCCGCCTGACGCAGCTCGAGGTACAGCGCCCCCAGGGTCAGCCAGGGCATCGCTGCAGTCGGCTCGCCGCGGGTGATGATCTCGATCTGGGCGATCGCGTCGGCATGGCGCTGTGCCAGGCCGAGCACGCGCGCGTAGAGCATGCGCACCGCGCTGTTGTCGGGCTTGGCCGCCAGATAGCCGGTCACGATGGGCTCTGCAGCGGCAATGCTCTGCATCAGTTCTACCGCCAGCAGCGCCGCCCCTTCGGCGCCGCGATCGTCGCGATGCGCCTTCTGTGCCAACTCGAGGGCGCGCGCGGGCTCCTTCGCGAGGAGCCAGCCGCGTCCCATGGCGACCTGCGCCGCGGTGGCCGTGGCCGGGGCCGAGGCGTAGTCGGCCAGCGCTGCATCGAGCGTCGCGGCCGCAGCGCGGCGGTCGGCTGCGCGGGCGTAGAAGCGCGGCGCCGCCGCGATCATCAGCGGGCGCTCGGCGGTCGGCGTCAGCTTGATCAGCGAGCGCAGCGGTTCGGCCGACTCGGGCACGCGATTGAGCGCGACGAGGATCTGTATCTGATAGCGGTGGGCTTCGAGGGACGCCGGCAGCGCCGCGCGCCACGCCTGCGCGGCGGCGAGCGCCTGGTCGCCGGCGCGCGCCTGCAGCGCGATGTCGGTCGCGCGGCGGAACAGCTGCTCCTCGCGCGTCTTGCGCGCTGCGTCGAGCACCACGTCATAGGCCGTGCCGGCGGCGCCTTCGCGCAGCTCGATCTCGCCAATCAGCAGTTGGTAGAACAGCGGCGCGGTCAGGTTGGAATTGACGACCGGCCCGTCGTCGCTCTGGGCCCGCGCACCCGTCGCGAGCGCCATGCATGCGGCCACGCATGCCAGCACGGGCGCCACGTTGGAGCGGACGGATCGGGTGGGCATCGGGAGATCCTTGTTGGCCCCCAGGGCGCCATCGACGCCGGGCTCCCCGGGGAGTGGCAGCGATCGGGAGGCGGCCTGACGGCGGCTGATACGGCAATTCATTCTAGTTGGGGGCGTCCGGGGGACGCGCTTGCAGGTCGAGCGGAGGTGGAGTCGGCGCGTCCGCAATAATTCCCCGATGCCTGAACTGCCCGAGGTCGAAGTCACGCGGCTGAGCTTGGGCCCGCGCATCCGCGGCGGCCGCGTGAGCGGCGTGCGTCTCGGCAAGCCGCTGCGCTGGCCACTGGGCTGCGAGAGCGATTCGCTGCTCGGGCAGACCGTCGGAGCGGCAAGCCGGCGCGGCAAGTACCTCTGGCTGCCGCTGGACCGTGGCGGATTGCTGATCCACCTCGGCATGTCGGGCTCGCTCCACTTCTCGCTAGCGGTGGCCCCTCCGGGCCCGCACGACCATTTCGACCTCGTGACGACGCAAGGCACCTTGCGCCTGACGGACCCGCGCCGCTTCGGCGCGGTGGTCTGGTCGCCCGGCCTCGACACCGGCCCGGCCGCCAGGCTGCTGTCGGGGCTGGGGCTCGAGCCGTTCGACCCTGCCTTCACGGGCGCGCAGCTTCATGCGGGGCTGCAGCGCCGGCGCGGCGCGGTCAAGCTCGCGTTACTGTCGGGCGGGATCGTGGTTGGCGCGGGCAACATCTACGCCTGCGAAGCGCTGTTCGCCGCTGGCATCGACCCGCGCACGCGCGGCATTGCCCTCAGCCGACCGCGCTGCGAGCGGCTTGCCGCCGCGCTGCGCGACACGCTGGCCCGTGCGCTCGAGGTCGGCGGCTCGACGCTGCGCGACTTTCGCGATGCCCACGGCCTGGCCGGCGCGTTCCAGAACGAGGCCCGTGTCTACGGCCGCGAAGGAGAACCCTGCCGGGTCTGCGGCAACCGCGTCCGCCGCATCGTTCAAGCCCAGCGCGCGACCTTCTTCTGCCCGACCTGCCAGCGCCGCTGAGCCGTGCCAGCCAACAATTGCCGGCCGTCGGCACCTGGCCGTGAGCAGATGTATCGGCGGCCGCGTGGCGCCCTTCGCTGCGCTACCATGCCGCGACACTTCATACCGGCCCGTCGCATCGCATGACGAACTCGTTCGCTGGCAAGCTCGACGGCCTCAGCCGCTGGCGCGCGTCGATGCTGGCCCGGCTGGGCGAGTTCAGCCGCTTTCTGGTCGAACACGATCTCTGCGACGCGTCCAGCGCCGAGCTCGTTGCCGCGCTGCGACAGCGCCTGGCCACCGACAAGGTGGTGGTTGCGTTCGTGGCCGAGTTCTCGCGCGGCAAGTCCGAGCTGATCAACGCCATCTTCTTTGCCGACGCGGGCCGGCGCGTGCTGCCGGCCTCGCCGGGGCGGACGACGATGTGCCCGGTCGAACTCGCCTGCGAGGCTGGCGCACCGCCTTCGCTGGCCTTGTTGCCGATCGAGTCGCGGCGCGACGGCTCGACGATCGCCGAGCTTCGCGGGCGAACCCGCGCCTGGACCCGCCTGCCACTCGATGGTGGCGCGCCCGACCGGCTCGCCGAGGCCGTGGCCCAGGTGATGCGGACCCAATGGGTTGCGCAGGACGAGGCGCGCGCGCTCGGCTTCTGGGACGACGAGCGGCCCGAAGACAACCCGCCGCTGGACGGCAACGGCCGGGTCGAGATCCCGGTCTGGCGCCATGCGCTGATCAACTATCCGCATCCGCTGCTTCAGCGCGGGCTGGTCGTGATCGACACGCCCGGGCTCAACGCGCTGGGGGCGGAGCCCGAGCTCACGCTCGGCCTGCTGCCGAGCGCGCACGCGACCGTTTTCGTGCTCGCCGCCGACACGGGCGTCACGCGCTCCGACCTCGCCCTCTGGCGCGGCCACCTGAGCGCGCGTTCGCTGGCGCAATACGTGGTGCTCAACAAGATCGACACGCTGCGCGATCCGCTGCGCACGCCTTCGCAGGTGGGCAACCAGATCGAGGCGCAGCGCCAGGCCGCGGCGCGAACGCTGGAGATCGATCCGCACGCCGTGTTTGCCGTGTCGGCGCGTGAAGCTCTGGCCGCGCGCATCGCGGGTGATGCGCTCGCCCTGCGGGCCAGCCGGTTGCCCGAGCTCGAGCACGCGTTGGGCGCGCGGCTGCTGCGCCAGCGCCACGAGCTGCTGCAGGGCGTCGTTGGCGATGCGGCGCGGCAGTTGCAGGGGCATGCCGCGCACCGGCTCGGCGAACGCAGGCGGCAGGTCGCGGAGCAGATCCTCGAACTGCGCGGTCTGCGCGGCAAGAGCAGCGCCCGCCTGCGCGCGGCGCGCCAGCGTGTCGCGCTGGAGGCGGCCGAATTCGAGCAATGCATCGTGCAGATGCAGGCACTGCGTGCGGTGCACAACCGCATGCTCAAGGAGGTGCTCGACGGGCTTTCGAGCGACCGCCTGCGTGCCGAAGTGGCGCAGATGCAGCAATCGCTGCGCGCGCTGCTGCTGAACCTGAACGCCCGACGTGCCTTCGGCGACCTGTGCGTCCGGCTGCGCGGGCTCCTGGCGGCGGCGCAATCCGGCGGCGAGGAGATTCACGCGATGCTCGGCGCGAGCTACGCGCGCTTGAACGCGGAATTCGGCTTCGGCCTCGCGCTCGACCCACCGCCCGCGCTGCAGCGCTTCGTGGGCGAGCTCGACCTGATCGAGAACGGCTATGGGCAGTACCTCGGCCCGACGCAGGCGCTGCGCCTCTCGCAGCCGAGCTTCATGGAGCAGTTCAGGCGCATGCTCGTCTCGAAGCTGCGCGTGGTGTTCGAGTCTGCGAGCGGCGAGGTCGAGCTGTGGAACAAGACGGCGTCGGCACAGGTCGATACCCAGCTCGGCGAGCGGCGGCGCGCGTTCAGGCGGCGCAACGAGGCACTCGAGCGCATCCAGCTGGCCGCAGGCGAACTCGAGCAGCGCATCACCGAGCTGGGCGCACAGGACGCGCAGCTGCAGCAGCTGCTGCTCCGGATGGGCACGCTCGCGCAGGCCCTGACGGCACATTCGCCCGCCGGACCGTCGGTGCGCGCCGCGCCGCCGCCACCAGCCATCGCGCCCGATCCGGCCCTGCGCGAGCGCGCGCAGGCTTTCCTGGCGAACCCCCAGCTTGCGGCCGCGCCGCTTGGCTGCGCCCCGAGGGGGCTTTCGGCACCGCTGGGGCGGCCCGGCGGGCACTGACATGCCCAGCGGCGACCTCGCGGCGTTCGCGGGCCGGGTGATCGCCTGGCAGCGCAGCCATGGCCGCAACGACCTGCCCTGGCAGAACACTCGCGATCCGTACCGGGTATGGCTGTCGGAGATCATGCTGCAGCAGACCCAGGTCGCTACCGTGCGCAGCTATTACGAGCGCTTCCTCGGCCGCTTTGCCGACGTGGCGGCGCTGGCCGCGGCTTCGCTCGACGAAGTGCTTGCACTGTGGAGCGGGCTGGGCTACTACGGCCGGGCGCGCAACCTGCACCGCTGCGCGCAGGTCGTCGTTGCAGAACAGGGCGGGCAGTTCCCTCGCAGCAGCGCGCAGCTCCTGCAACTGCCCGGCATCGGCCGCTCGACGGCGGCGGCGATCGCGGCGTTCTGTTTCGGCGAGCGCGTGGCGATCCTCGACGGCAACGTCAAGCGAGTGCTGACGCGCGTGCTCGGGTTTGACGGCGACCTGTCCGACGCGGCGCAGGAGCGCGTGCTCTGGGCCAAGGCCACCGCCCTGCTGCCCGAGCGCGACATCGAACGCTACACGCAAGGGCTGATGGACCTGGGCGCCGCGCTGTGCAGCACCCGTGCGCCGGCATGCCCGAACTGTCCAGTCTCGTCGCTGTGCCGGGCGCGGCGCGAGGGTGCGGCCGAGCGCTACCCGGTCAAGACGCGCCGGCTCGAACGCACGCGTCGCGAGCACTGGTGGCTCTGGCTGGAGTGGCGGGGCCGCGTCTGGCTGCAGCAGCGCCCGGACCGCGGCGTGTGGGCCAGGCTGTGGACGCTGCCCCTGCACGACGACGAGCCGTCGCTGGAGGAGATCGCCGCGGCATTGGGCGCCCGGCTCGAGGCGCTGCCGACGATCGAGCACGCTCTGACGCACTTCGACTGGACCCTGCATCCGCGCCGCGCCCGGGTATCGCGCAAGCCCGCCGCGGCGTTGCTGGGCCCGGGGCGCTGGATCGGCCTCTCCGAGCTGGCGGATGTCGCGCTGCCGGCGCCGCTGCGGCGATTGCTCGCACCCGGATAGGGCTAGGTCACGACGCCGCGGCTGCGCAGGAACTCGTCCACCAGCTCCAGCCTCACCAGTGCGTCGGGCAGCTCCATGAGTTTTTGCTTGGCGGCCAGCGTGATCGGCAGGATCTCGCACCAGCGGTTGGCAACCCAGCCGGCGCTGTCGAACCGGTAGGGCTCGAGAAACGGCTGCGCGCCCTGCTTCTTCAGCGCGGCCATCGCCGCCGCCAGTCCGCGCACGGTCGCGATCAACGCTTCGGTGGGTGCGGTCTCCTCGTCGTCGGGCACGGACGTCGCCTGCGCCAGCCACAGGCCGTCGGCCTGTTGCTTCGACTCGTGCACCCTGAAGCGATGGGTGCCGCGGCAGCGCAGCTCGAGGATGCCCGGCTGGGCGCTGTCGACGTCGAGCAGTGCGACCAGCGTGCCCACGGTCTCGAACTCGGTCGTCGCCGCCGGCGTGCTGCGCACATCGCTGCCCTGGCGCAGCGCCACCACGCCGAAAGGCCGCTGCTCGCGCATGCAGGTGCTGACCAGGTCGAGATAGCGGGCCTCGAAGACCTTCAGGCCGAGCAGCCCGCCAGGGAACAGCACGCTCTGCAACGGGAACAGCGGCAGCTCCCGAGGCTGCGGGCCGGTCGCCGCCGGGCCGCCCCAAGGCGACCGGGGTCCCCCGTGGGGGGGAGACGCCTTAGGCGTCTTGGGGGCAAAAGCGGTCGCCGCCGGGCCGCCCCAAGGCGACCGGGGTCCCCCGTGGGGGGGAGACGCCTCAGGCGTCTTGGGGGCAAAAGCGGTCGCCGCCGGGCCGCCCCAAGGCGACCGAGGTCCCCCGTGGGGGGGAGACGCCTCAGGCGTCTTGGGGGCAACATCATCCATCGCGCGCGTCCAGCTCGCGGTGGCGCACCAGCGTCGCCGCATGCGCCGCGAAATGCCGGGCCAGCGCTTCGGCGAAGTACACCGAACGATGCTGCCCGCCGGTGCATCCGATAGCCACCGTCAGGTAGCTGCGCTGGTCGTCGACGAACGCCGGCAGCCAGCGTGCGAGGAAGGCCTGGATCTGCGACAGCATCTCGGCCACTTCGGGCTGCGCAATCAGGTAGTCGGCCACGGCCGCATCGCGCCCGGTGAGGGGTCGCAACTCGCGGATGTAGTGCGGGTTGGGAAGCACCCGTACGTCGAACACGAAGTCGGCGTCGAGCGGCACGCCGTGCTTGAAGGCGAACGATTCGAACGCCAGAGTGAGCGGGTTGCCGCTGGCCTGCACCAGCTCGCGCATCCACTGGCCCAGCTGGGCCGGGCGCAACTGGCTGGTGTCGATGACGGTGGACACTTCGCGCAACCCGGCCAGCAGCTCGCGCTCGAGCTCGATCGCCTCGGTCAGCACGCGCCGTCCGTCCGGCGCCAGGTCTTCGCGTCGCCGCGCGTACGGCGACGGCGGTCGTTCGCTCGACAGCGGGTGGCGCCGGCGTGTCTCTGAGAAGCGCCGCACCAGCGCCTCGGTGCTGGCGTCGAGGAACACCGCGTCGATCGCTACGCCTTCGACGCTCAGTTGATCGAGCAAGGGCAGCAGGTGCGGCAGCGATCCGGCGCTTCGCACGTCGACCGCGATCGCCACGCGACGCTCCGAACGCTCATGCTCCAGGCGCAGGAAATCGCGCAGCAACTCGGGGGGCAGGTTGTCGACGCAGAAGAAGCCGGCATCTTCCAGCGCATGCAGCGCCACCGACTTGCCCGATCCCGAGATGCCCGTCACCAGCACCACCTGGCGCAGTGCGCCCGGCGCGGAGGCCGATCCGCCGTTGCGGATGGCAGCGCCCTCGCGCTTCGCGCTGCGGGCTTCGCCCTTGGGACGGCCCGGCGGGCTCATGGGCGCCGGCCTCCGCGGCGCAAGCCCGGCCCGACCGCAGCCACCGTGAGCAGCTCCTGCGCATGCGCGAGGCTGGTGCCGGAAAGCCGCTCGCCGCCGAGCATGCGCGCGATTTCGACCACCCGGGCCTCGCCACCCACCGTCTGCACGCTGCTGACGGTGGCCGCGCCCCGGGCCGACTTCGACACCACGACGTGATGGTCGGCGCTGGCCGCCACCTGCGCGAGGTGGGTCACCGCGAGCACTTGGCGGTCGTGCCCGAGCTGCTTCATCAGCCGGCCGACGACCTCGGCCACCGCGCCGCCGATGCCGGCGTCGATCTCGTCGAAGATCAGCGTGCCGGCCGCGGCGTCGCCGCTCGCCGTCTGGCTGGTCGTTACCGCGATCGCCAGCGCGATGCGCGACAGCTCGCCGCCGGAGGCGACCTTGGCCAGTGGGCGCGGCGTGCTGCCGGCATGGCCGGCCACCAGGAACTCGGCCGACTCCATGCCGAACGACTGTGGCGCGTCGGTGTCTCGCAGCGCCACTTCGAAGCGACCGCCTGCCATGCCGAGCTGCTGCATCGCCTGGGTGACCGCCGCCGACAGCTGTGGCGCCGCGCGGCGCCGCGCGAGCGTCACCTTCTTCGCCTCGGCCTTGTAGGCCGCCGTGGCTTCGGCCAGCGCGCGTTCGAGCGCTGCGAGGTCGGTTGCCGCGTCGAGCGCCTTCAGCTCGGCGCGCCACTGCGCCTGCAGCGCCGGCAGCTCAGGCGGCGCGCGACGGTAGCGTCGCGCCATCGCGATCCACGCCGAAAGCCGCTCGTCGAGTGCGCGCAACTGCTCGGGGTCGGGCTCGGTGCGGTGCAGATAGGCGGCCAGCGTGTGCGCGGCGTCCTGCAACTGCGCCTGCGCGCCTTGCAGCACCTCGATCACGGCGACGAGCTGCGAGTCGTGAGCGGCCACTGCGCCCAGCGCATCGGCGGCGCGGCCGGCCAGCGTGTCGGCGTTGGCATCGTCCTCGGACACCAGCGCTAGTGCGGCCTGCGCCGCGTCGATCAGCGCCTGCGCGTTGGCGAGCCGCGCGTGGTCGGCGTTGAGCGCATCCCATTCATCGTCGCCGGGTGCGAGCTTCTCGACCTCGCCGAGCTGCCAGGCCAGGCGCTCGCGCTCGCGTTCGAGGTCGGCCTGGCCCGCGCGCGCGCCGGCGAGCGCGTCGCCCGCCGCCTTCCAGTGCGACCATGCCAGCGCCAGCGCCGACACGTCGGTCCGCGCATGGGCATCGAGCAGCGCGCGCACCGAAGCGCTGCGGGTCAGGCCCTGCCAAGCATGCTGGCCGTGGATATCGACCAGGTGCTCGGCCGCCTCGCGCAGCTGCGTCACCGTCGCCGCGCCGCCGTTGATCCAGGCGCGGCTCTTGCCCTGGGCATCGATCACCCGACGCAGCAGCAGGCGCTCCTGCATCGCGTCGTTCCCGTCGAAGCCGGCTTCCTCGAGCCATGGGGCAAGGCTTGCCGGCAGATCGAACTCGGCGCTGATCTCGGCCCGAGCCGCACCTTCGCGCACCACGCCGGCGTCGCCGCGGCTGCCAAGGGCGAGTTGCAGTGCGTCGATCAGGATCGACTTGCCGGCGCCGGTCTCGCCGGTCAGCACCGTGAAGCCCGGGCCGGGCTCCAGCTCGAGCTCGGCCACGATGACGAAGTCCCGCAGGGCGAGCCGTCTCAACATGGCGCGGCTTGCAAGGCTGACGCCGATGGCGTCTTGGGGGCCGACAGTTCGGCGCCGGGCCGCCCCAAGCCGAACGCTCCCCCTCGGGGGGCAACGCCGAAGGCGTCTTGGGGGCCGACAGTTCGGCGCCGGGCCGCCATCGGCCAGAGGCCGCTGTCCTTGGGCAGGCGCAGGCAGTCCGCAGGGACTGGCTGTGTCCGGCCTCAGCCCGCAAGCCGAACGCTCCCCCACGGGGGGGCGACGCCGTAGGCGTCTTGGGGGCCCTCATCACTCCCCCTCGTACCAGTGCAGCTTCTTGCGCAGCGTGGCGTAGTAGCTCCAGCCGCGCGGGTGCAGGAAATGCACCTGATGCTGCGAACGGCGCACGCGGATGCGGTCTCCGGGCAGAAGGCTCGCCAGCCCTTGCATGTCGAAGCTCACGCTCGCCTCGTGCCCGGCGACGATCTCGATCGTGACGTCGCTCACGTCGGGCAGCACGATCGGCCGGTTCGACAGCGTGTGCGACGCGATCGGCGCCAGCACCCAGCCGGCGATGCCCGGATGCAGGATCGGCCCGCCAGCCGAGAGCGCATAGGCGGTCGATCCGGTGGGCGAGGCGATGATCAGCCCATCGGCGCGCAGGTTGGCCACGAACTCGTCGCCGACGTCGATCCGCAGTTCGATCATGCTGGCCGTATGGCTGCGGCTGACGACCACATCGTTGAGCGCGAGCGCCTCGAAGATCGTCTCGCCATCACGCTGCACGCCCCCCTCGAGCATGCTGCGGTGCTCCACCTCGTAGTCGCCGGCGATCATCGGCGCCAGCACCTCTGCGAACTGGCCGACCGACACATCGGTGATGAAGCCGAGCCGGCCCTGGTTGATGCCCACCAGCGGCAGCCCGAAGCGCGCCAACTGGCGCGCGATGCCGAGCATCGTGCCGTCCCCGCCGAGCACTACGGCAAGGTCGCACTGGCGGCCGAGTTCGGCCGGCTCGAGGGCGCCATAGCCGGTGATCCCGGTGGACAGTGCCGTCTGCTTCTCGAGCGAGACATCGAGCCCCTGGCGGACCAGGAAATGCGCGAGTTCCTCGATCACGCCGCGAATGCCCTGGGCCTGATACTTGCCCACGAGCGCGACATGACGAAAGCGGGACGGCATGCGCGGGATTACACCACAGCGACCTGCGCCGACGCGCTCCAGAATCGGGGCCCGCCATAGAATGAAACCATGCTCGACGAGCGCGCCAGAACCCTGCTGAAGACCCTGGTCGAACGCTACATCGCAGACGGCCAGCCAGTCGGCTCGCGCACGTTGTCGCGGGCCAGCGGCCTCGAGCTCTCGCCGGCCACCATCCGCAACGTGATGGCCGACCTGGAAGACCTCGGCCTGATCGCCAGCCCGCACACCAGCGCCGGGCGCGTGCCCACTGCGCGCGGCTACCGGCTGTTCGTCGATACCATGCTCACCGCGCAGCCGCTGGCCCTGAGCCCCGACCCGTCGCTGCCCGAGCCGCAACTGCAGGCCGACCAGCCGCAGCGCGTGATCGCCAACGCGGCGCACTTGTTGTCCAGCCTGTCGCACTTCGTGGGCGTGATCACCGCGCCGCGCAAACCGAGCGTCTTCCACCACATCGAGTTCCTGCGCCTGTCGGAGCGGCGGATCCTGGTGATCATGGTGGCGCCCGACGGTGACGTGCAGAACCGCGTGATCTTCACCGCCCAGGACTACACCCAGGCGCAGCTCATCGAGGCCAGCAACTACCTGACCGCGCACTACGCCGGCCTGACGCTCGACGAAGTGCGCGAACGGCTCAAGCGCGAGGTGGACGCACTGCGTGGCGAGATCACCGCGCTGATGCAGGCCGCCGTGCAGGCCGGCAGCGAAGCCGTGGCCGACAGCCAGGAGCAGGTCGTCATCGCCGGCGAGCGCAACCTGCTGGCGGTGCAGGATTTCTCGAGCGACATGGGCAGCCTGCGCAAGCTGTTCGACCTGTTCGAGCACAAGACCCAGCTGATGCGCCTGCTCGACGTGAGCAGCCGCGCCGAAGGCGTGCGCATCTACATCGGCGGCGAGAGCATGGTGGTGCCGTTCGAGGAGCTTTCGGTCGTCTCATCACCCTATGTCGTGGATGGGCAGGTGGTCGGCACGCTCGGCGTCATCGGCCCCACGCGCATGGCCTACGAACGCATGATCCAGATCGTCGACATCACGTCGAGGCTGGTCTCCAACGCGCTGAGCCAGAAGTAGGTGCGAAGCCGGCTGCCTACAATCCGCCGATGGGGGCCGTTAGCTCAGTTGGTCAGAGCAGAGGACTCATAATCCTTTGGTCGCTGGTTCGAGCCCAGCACGGCCTACCACTTTTACTAGTGTTTTTGTGATAGCGACCACTAACGTAGTTGATCGACTTTCGAGCTGGTGCCAGTTTGGTGCCAGTTTTAGGGCGATTGAGTGGCGTGAAGACGTGGGCGCATGACACGCTATCTCTTGCGATCAGGCTTTGCCGCGGCGAGCCGTTGTTGCGTCCTGTCCAGTTCGGCGGCGAGCACCTCTTCGTCGGGCAGGACGGTCTTGTACTCCGCCGCCAGCACCTTGTTCGGCAGGCCCTCCAGCGGGTAGTGCGCCAGTGCTGTGCCCTTGCTCGCGCACAGGATCAAGCCGACCGGCGGGTTTTCGCCTGGCAGCGCCCAGTGCTCTCGGGCGTAGTTCAGGTACACGTGCATCTGTCCGGCATCGGCATGCGTGAAGCTGCCGATCTTCAGGTCGATGACCATTAGGCAGCGTAGGCGTCGGTTGAAGAGCAACAGATCAACGCGGAACCACTGGTCATCGATGCGCAGACGGCGCTGCCGCCCGATGAACGCGAAGTCGCCACCGAGCTCTAGCAGGAAGGTCTCCAGGCGCTCGATCAGCGCCGCCTCAAGCTG
Organism: uncultured bacterium; assembly: GCA_963779155.1. Classification (GTDB taxonomy): domain Bacteria; phylum Pseudomonadota; class Gammaproteobacteria; order Burkholderiales; family Burkholderiaceae_C; genus CAIKUF01. The sequence goes on from CAVZXE010000004.1 coordinate 229,170, forward strand.
GCTCTCGGAGTACTCGTCCTTGAGTTCGAGGAACTCCAGGACGTACGGGTCCTTGATGGCCTCCTCGGGCGCAACAACGTCCTGTGGCTTGGCGACCGATCCCTTGGTCAACATGGACGCCTTGTTGCGCGACAACGCCACACGCTCATAGAACTGGCTGTTGATCTGCCGATCGAGCTGACGAACACTCCATCCGCCGCGCAGTGCCTCGGCTTCGTAGAACTTTCGTGCAGCGTCGCTCCCCACCGCCAGCAGGCGGACGTAGGCTGACCAGGGCAGGGGAAACCGGCTTGCGATCGCTGCCAGTGAAGGTGCCGCGGCCAAGGCGGTCTCCGAAATTGCAGACGCCGCCTGCAATTTCTGGTCTGCCGGCGCTGCGATGGCAGAAACTGCAGACGCCGTCTGCAATATGTCGGGCCATGCCAGATAGAACGCGCGCATCTGGAACAGGTTGCGCCAGCCGAAGCCCCTGCCGAACTGCGCGGTCAGGTCGACGGCCAGACGCTTGACCAGCACGTCGCCGTAGTTCGCGCGTCGCTTGCCCTGCTGCTCAGCCTGGATGATGCGTCGGCCGATCTCCCAGTAGGTGGATGTCATCAGCGCGTTCACGCTGCGTGCCGCGGCATGCCGGGCACCCTGAACCAGCGCAACGATGCCCTCGTGAACGCCAGCGTATGACGCTGCGGGTATCGGCGGTGCCGCCGTCGATGAAACGTGTTTGCGCGTGGTCATGGCATCCGACTCTTGATCAAGGCTTGACCGAGCGGCGAGAGCCATTGGCCAAGGCACGCAGTGCCGGCTGCATCCAGCCGGGGGCCAGTGTCAGGTCCTCCAGCAGGGTGCGGCGTTCAAACTTCGGCAAGGCCCGTTCGAGCTTGTTCAGGTGTCGTGCTGTCAGATGATCTGGCCCGAGGTTGCGCAGGGCCTGGATCACCAGGCCACTGGTGCGCCCTGCCGCGGCCATCTGGCGTGGTGTGGTCCGCTTCAGCACGATCTGCATCGGCCCCGCCTTGACGGTGCGGCTGGTGCCGTCGGTCAGGAACTCGACGCGCGCAGGCACCTGGTCAAACAGTCCGAGCAGGTTGCCTGCGTAGGCGCCTGTGGGTTGAAGTCGCAGCTTGTCCTTGCCGGTGAGTGCCGCGACCACGGCCTCGACGGACGGCCACAAGGTTCCGAGCAACGGGTCGTGCCGAGGCTTGTCGTACAGCCCTCGCGACAAACGGCGCAATTCGTCGCGCGCGACCAATCGCTGCAGTGCCTTGTCAACCGCGGCGCGGCCACCCAGGCCAGCAAACAGCGCCGGTGTGAACACGGTACCGGGCTTCGCACGGCGTACCTTGCGGGAGATTGCGGCGTTGATGCTCGAGTCGACGGTGCGCCGAGGCCGGGCATCCCGCGTGACGCTGGTGTGCGGTGACGAGCTGGCGATTTTCATGTCCGAAAAATAGCACGTTTTTCGGACAGATAGGAGAGCCGAAAGGCGAGAGCAAAGCAGGTCGGGTCGAGCAGCAGGTCGATGAACATGGTGTCGAAGTGGTGGGTGTGCTCCCGGCAGTCGGAAAATCAGCCCCACCCCTCACCCCGCCCCCGCGGGGCGGGGCAGTCCTTGCCGCCGGACGGGCTCGGGGGCTGGCATCACGCCGTGCCACCAGCCCCTCGGGCCAGCGTGGCGCTTGGCCGGACCCGGTCAAGGGTTCGCGGCGCCGGGCTCTGCCCGCCCTTGACCGGGCCCGGCCAACCGGGGAGCGGGTGCAGCGCGTGCGCAAACCGAGGACGTATCGTGCCGACCTTCGCCTCGGGACTGAGGCTCGGACAGTCCGATCCCTGCTGCGGCCGAATGGCCCGGCTGCCAGACAGCCGATGCGATGATTTTTCGGTTCAAGTCATCGCGCGGAACCGGGTTGACCGGAGGCACGATGAAGCGTCGGCACCGCGGATTCGGGACAACCAGGCGCTCACCATCTTCGCGACGGAAAACACCCCAAATCGTGCGTGCCATCTGGCCCCAAATGCGCCTAGATTTTCCTGACTGACGAGGACAAGCCATGCCAGCCTCCCACACCGCGTCCGGCAGCGCCAGCGCCACCGAGCGATCGGCCGGCGCCATGCCAACCGCCTTCCTGCGCCTGGGCGACGTCATGCGCGTCACCGGCCTGGCCCGCTTCACGGTCTACCGGCTGATGGCGGAACACGGCTTCCCGGCGCCCTGCCGCCTGGGCCGGCGCGCCGTGGGCTGGCGCAGCGACGACATCGCACAGTGGAGCGCGGCGCGCCCCGTATCGCGCCGATAAGCGCTGAGGGCGAACGCCATGCGTCCCCCCACGGATGCCTCCGCCGGCCGCGGCGCCATGGCGGCCGACCGTCCACAGTCGGATTTGTTCGTCGAGGACCTGATCGGACCTGACGCGCCGGCCGGTCGCGACAGCCCCGGTGACGAGGCCCCCGCTCGACGCGGGCGCCGTCGCATCGTTGCGGATGACTTCGGGCCCCCTGCCGGCGAACCGCTGCAGGTGCCGATCGACCAGCTCGTCGACAACCCGCCGCACCCGCGCGAGCACTACCCTCCGGAGTGCCTCGACGACCTCGCCAGGGACATCGCCGAGCGGGGTGTGCTGCAGGCGATCGTCGTTGCGCCGCCCGATGCACAGGGCCGCTACCGCATCCGCTTCGGCGTGCAGCGCTGGCGCGCCGCGCGACTTGCCGGCCTGACGACCGTGCCGGTGGCGGTGCGCGTGCAGCCCTGCGAGGCCTATGACCAGGTGGCCGAGAACCTCAGGCGCCATGGCCTCTCGCCGCTGGAACTGGCGCGCTTCATCCGCGGCCGCGTCGAGGCGGGCGAGTGCAACGCGCAGATCGCCAGGAAACTGGCCGTGGACGCCACGACGGTGGCGCACCATCTGACCTTGCTGGATCTACCGCCAGTGCTGGGCGCAGCCTTGGACTCGGGCCGCTGCACCGCGCCGCGGACCTTGCACGAACTGCAGCGGCTGCATGCCGACCAGCCCCATGCGGTGGCCGCGCTGTTGGCCGGTGATGGGCCGGTGACACGCGGTGCGGTGGCGGCGCTGCGCAACTCGGCCGCAGCTTCCCCCAGCCGATCAGGGCAAGGACGAGTGGCGCCGCCGGACCCGATCGCGGACCTGATTGGCCGTTCGCAGAGCCTCTGTGATCGCCTGGACCGCCTGTTGACCCGCCTCGTCACCGATGCCGGTCCCGACCGCCTGCCTGGCGGCGAGCTGGCGGCACTGCGCCAGCGCCTCGTCGCGCTGCTTCAGCGCCTGGATGGCTGACCTGGACAGGACCATGCCCAGCCCTGCACGCGACCGTGTCACCGTCGACTTGCGCGGCGTGGGTGAACGCCTGCGCGCCCAGGCGGCTGCGCGACGCATGACCGCTGGGGCTTTCGTGCGCCACGCGGTGGTGTTGCAATTGGATGGCGCGGCGAACCCCACCGAGGGTCTGATGCCTGCGGCCGTCGGTCCGGTTGTCAAGCTGACGCTGCGCTTGTCGGCTGCCCACGCAGTGGCGCTCGCCACGCGGGCGCGCCAGGCCGACACCTCACAGGGCACGTACGTCGCCGGGCTGCTCGAGGGCATGCCGCCGCCACCCGTGCCGCCCGACCGCGCCGATGCCATCGCCGCCCTGATCGCGTCGACCGACCAGCTGGCGGCACTGAGTACCGACATCAGCGCGCTCACGCGTTTTCTCAGGCAGGCCAACGCCGCTGCGGCGGCGCCGTACCGGCAGCGGATCGATGACCTGTTCGTCGAAGTGCGCGCGCACCTGAAGAAGGCCGCCGACCTCTTCGGCGGCGGCATCCCGGTCCGGCAGCGACGCATAGGCCTGCCCGGCATCGGGCGCGCGGCACGCAGGCGCTGATGACGATGTCTTCGTCGATCGACGGCGTGCTCGTCGAATGGGGCGAGCGGCTGTTCTACCCGGGCAACCGCATCGTCAAGTCGCGGCCGACGCCACGCCTGGACACCCCGCTGCGCGGCCAGGCAGCGGTGATCCGCGCGCGCATCCAGGCCACGGTGTCGCGGCGTTCGGTGCAGGTGATGGTCAAGGTCACCGGTGGCGGCCGTGGCATGGCGGCCATCGCGGCGCACTTGCGCTACATCGGCAAGTCGGGCCGGCTGGACATCGAGGACGACCGCGGCAACGTGCACCGCGGCAAGGAGGCGCTGCACGACCTGGTCGAGCAGTGGCGCTACGGCGGCACGCCGATCGACGAGATCAGCCACCGGCGCGAGGCCTACAACATCATGCTGTCGATGCCGCGAGGCACCGACCCCGGCATCGTGCAGGCGGCGGCACGGGAGTTCGCCCGGCACGAGCTGGGGGGGCATCGCTACGTGATGGTACTGCACGACCACCAGGCCAACCCGCACGTGCACCTGAGCGTCAAGGCGTCGTCGATGCTGGGCGACCGGCTGAACCCGCGCAAGGCCGAATTGCACCGCTGGCGCGAGACCTTCGCCGAGAAGCTGCGCGGCTACGGCATCGAGGCCGAGGCCAGCCGGCAGGCGACGCGTGGCGCGACGCGCAACTTCGATCCGATCTGGCGCGTCAAGGCCCGCAGCGAAGCACGCCTGCGCGAGACGAAGAAGGACGAGAAGACGGGCCGGCCGGCGGCACTGAGTCGCAGCGAGGCGCTCAGGGCCTGGGGCCGGATTGCCGATGCGCTCGGATCCTCGGACCTGGCCGAAGACCGCCACCTGGCATCGGAGATCCACGGCTTTGTCCGGCGGCAGCCGGTGGTGCAGCGGGTCATGGAGCAGAAGCGGAAGACGGAACCAGCAGTCCGGCCGGCGCCGCAGCGGGAGATCGCACCACGGCAAGAGCGCCAGGGGCCCGAGATCGAGCGTTGACCTCGCTGGCAGGCCCGCACGACAAGCCAGGGGTCGGACTGTCCGACCCCTGAAAGCTCAGCTAGCCGCTGACGCCATGGCGCCGATGCCACTGCGCCAAGGACTCCTGCGGATAGGCATCGAACGGCTCGTCGCCGGGTTTCACGTGCGCCTCGACCCAATCGGGCTTGGAGCTCAGCATCATGTGCGTCACCGACGGCGGCACGGGCAGCGGGGTGTCGATCGCGCCGGCGTGGGGGTGCACGAGCTCGGGCCAGGTCGGATCCCAGAGCCACAGCGCCGTGCCGCACAGCTTGCAGAAGTGGCGATGACCGCTGCTGGGCTGGCCGTCCTGCATCGTCGCGCGGTAGACCGACACGTTCTCGATGCCGTCGACCTTCAGCGTGGCGTGATCGGCACCGAGGTTGATCGCGAAGCCGCCCGTGCCAGCCGTCTTGCGGCAGATCGAGCAATAGCAGCGCATGAACGGCACGGGCTCGCGCGACTCGACGCTGAAGCGCACGGCCTGGCAGTGGCAGGAAGCTTTCAGGAGCATGGCGATCCTCCGTGGCGCGCGGCTTGACGGCGGGCCGGCAAGCGCAAGGCTAACGCGGTGCGCCCACGGCCCGCCAGCCTCGTCGCACGCCCAACCGAATTCGGAAGCAAGACTCGAGGTGCCCACAAACAAGCCTGTTCCTACAGTGCCCCATCGAATCGGACACACTGGAGCCCAGATGAACATCAGCACCCGCGCGCACGCCCGTACAGACGCCCTCGCGATCGGCACCGAAGCCGACCCGCGCTGGGCTGCGGTCCGCGCGCGCGATCCACAGGCAGACGGCAGCTTCGTCTACTCGGTGCGCACGACGGGCGTGTATTGCCGACCGAGCTGCGGCGCGCGCCCGGCGCGGCCGGAGAACGTCGCCTTCCACGACACCCCTGCCGACGCCGAACACGCCGGTTTCCGCGCCTGCCGGCGGTGCAGGCCCAACGAACCCTCGCTCGCGGCGCAGCAGGCGGCCATCGTCACGCGGCTGTGCCGCCGGCTGGAGAGCGACGAACAGACGCCCACCCTGGAACAGCTGGCCGACGATGCGCAGTGGAGCTCCTTCCACCTGCACCGCGTGTTCAAGCGCATCACCGGGCTCACGCCGAAGGCGTATGCGGCCGCACACCGCGGCCGCCGCGTGCAGGATGCGCTGGCCCGCAGTGGCACCGTCACCGAGGCGATCTTCGAGGCGGGCTACAACTCCGGCGGACGCTTCTATGTCGATGCCCCGAAGCTGCTGGGCATGACGCCAACCCGCTGGCGCGCCGGCGGCGCAGACACCGAGCTGCGCTTTGCGGTCGGGCAGTGTTCGCTGGGCGCGATCCTCGTCGCGCGCAGCGAGGTCGGCATCTGCGCGATCCTGCTCGGCGACGATCCGGATGCACTGACGCGCGACTTGCAGGACCGCTTCCCGCAGGCTCGGCTGGTCGGCGGCGATGCCACCTTCGAAGCGTGGGTGGCGCGGGTCGTCGGCTTCGTCGAGGCGCCCGCCATCGGCCTGGACCTGCCGCTCGACATCCGAGGCACGGCGTTCCAGCAACGCGTGTGGCAGGCCCTGCAGGCCATCCCGCCGGGCGAGACCGCAAGCTATGCCGACGTCGCGCGACGCATCGGCGCCCCGGCCGCGACACGCGCCGTCGCCCAGGCGTGCGGCGCGAACGCGCTCGCGGTCGCGATCCCATGCCACCGCGTCGTTCGCCGCGACGGTGGGCTGTCGGGCTACCGCTGGGGCGTCGAGCGCAAGCGCGCGCTGCTGGTGCGCGAGGCGCAGCGATGAACGCGGCAGATGCCGTCTTCGCGTTCGATGCAGCTGTCGACGACGAGATGCATGCGCGCATTGCAGCGATCGACTGGGCCTCGGTGCATGCCGACCTTGACAAGCAGGGCGCGGCCGTCATCCCCGGACTGGTGGCGCCGCAGGCCTGCCGCGACCTGGCGGCGCAGTATCCGCACGATGACCTGTTTCGCAGCCGCGTCGTGATGGCGCGGCACGGCTTCGGTCGCGGCGAGTACCGCTACTTCGCCTACCCGCTGCCGCCGCGGGTCGAACAGCTGCGCACGGCGCTGTACCCGGCGCTGGTGCCCGTGGCCAACCGCTGGCACGCGGCGATGGGGCTGCCGGTGCGCTTCCCCGACCGGCACGCGGAGTTCATCGCGCGCTGCCACGCGGCCGGGCAGACGCGACCGACGCCGCTGCTGCTGCAGTACGGCCCCGACGACTACAACTGCCTGCACCAGGACCTGTACGGCGAACATGTGTTTCCGCTGCAGGTTGTCGTGCTGCTGTCGGCGCCGGGCCGTGACTTCGACGGCGGCGAGTTCGTGATGACCGAGCAGCGGCCGCGCATGCAGTCGCGGCCGATGGTGTTGCCGCTGCAGCAAGGCGACGCAGCGGTCATCGCGGTGCACCACCGGCCGGTGCCAGGCACGCGCGGCATCTACCGCGTCAACCTGCGACACGGCGTCAGCCGCGTGCGCTCCGGACGGCGGCACACGCTTGGCGTGATCTTCCACGACGCGGCCTGAATATGGCAATCGTCGGCCAAGCGGGAACGATGGACCTGTTCGCCGACCAGCCCTCGGCGGCGGAGGGGCCAAGCGTCGAGCCGCTGGCGGACGGCGCGATGGTGCTGCGCGGGTTCGCGACAGCGACGGCCGATACCTTGTGGCGCGAGATCGCCCGTGTGATCGAGGCGGCACCGCTGCGACACTTGGTGACGCCGGGCGGGCTGCGCATGTCGGTCGCAATGACGAACTGCGGCAAGCTGGGCTGGGTCAGCGACCGCAGCGGCTACCGATACGACCCGGTCGACTCGGACAGCGGACGCGCATGGCCGCCGCTGCCGGCAGCCATGCAGGGCCTGGCCCGCGAAGCGGCCGCGGCGGCCGGCTTCCCCGGCTTCGATCCGGACGCGTGCCTGGTCAACCGCTACGAGCCTGGCGCCCGGTTGAGCCTGCATCAGGACCGCGACGAAAAGGACTTGGGGCAGCCCATCGTCTCGCTGTCACTCGGCCTGCCGGCGGTGTTCCTGTTCGGCGGCGCGAAGCGCAACGACAGCACAGTGCGCGTGCCCCTCGCGCACGGCGACGTCGTCGTCTGGGGCGGAGCTTCCCGGCTGAGGTTTCACGGGGTGCTGCCGGTCAAGGACGGGTGGCATCCGATGACCGGGGCGTGCCGGGTGAACGTGACGTTCCGGCGGGCTTCGGACTGATGCAGGCTGGCTCGACTGCGCGCAAGGTGGCGCTGTTAGGTTCCGGTCCGATTCAGCTGGGCGCAACCGTGTGCGACTTTGCGCGCCGGGCCGAGTTTGGTACGCAAACGGACCGGATTCGGTCCGGATACGGCTCGGATGCGAGCCGCTGATGGGCCTGCACCTGCCCGCAACGGGCGACTGTTCGTTGCCTTGCCGATGCCCCGATCGACTTGCGACTCGACAGGGTAGACAAACGACGGCAAGAAAACGATTAGTGCAGGATAGGCTGGCCGCCAGCAAATGGATGCCATGCCGAGTCCGCTGCGGGCTGCGACATGCCGGGCGCCGCACGTGATCGTGTGACGATCGATCTGCGCGGCATCGGCGACGCCGTGCGCGCTGCGGCCGCCGGGCAGGGTGTGACCGTCTCGCAAATGGCCAGGCGAGCGCTGGTGGCCCGCCTGGACTCGCGCTCCACCGCCACGGTGGTGTCGGGGTCTGGCGGTCAGACCCCTGGCCGACCGGTCGCCAAGCTGATGCTGCGCCTGCCGCAGCCTCACGCCGAGGCCCTGATCCTCAAGTCCGGCACCCTGGGTCTGTCGTACGGCGAGTACGTCGCCCGGCTGGTGGAGGGCAGCCCCATGCCGCAGCCCATACAAGAGCGCGAGGCCGATCGACGGGCGCTGCTGGCCTCCACCGACCAACTGGCCACGTTGTCGGCCGACCTCAACGCCCTCGTGGCCCTGCTGCGCCACGGCAAGGTAGCGCAAGCCCTGGCGTACCGCCACCGCCTCGAAACCTCCGACGCCGAGATCCACCGTCACCTCGATCGCGCCTCGGCGCTGATTGCCAGCCTGTGAAGGAGATGCCATGTCCACGAGCCTCGACGGCGTTCTCGTGCAATGGGGCGACCGGTTGTTCTATCCCGCGAACCGCAAGAGGTTTTGCGCACGCCGGCGCTGACCGGCCTGGCCGTGCAGCAGCGCGCGCAGGCACTGCGCCAGCGCATTCGCGCCACCGTCGTGCGCCGCGCCCCGAAGGTCATCGTCAAGGTCACCGGCGGCGGGCGCGGCATGGGCGCCATCGCGGCCCACCTGCGCAACATCGCCAAGGGGGGCCGGCTGCCCTTCGAAGACGACCGCGGCGTGGTGCGCGAAGGTCGGGAGGCGTTGCACGCGGTCGTCGATCGATGGCGCTTGGGCGGCAGCCGCATCCCGGAGAAGAGCGAGCGCCGGGAAGCCTTCAACCTCATGCTGTCGATGCCGCGCGGCACCGACGAGCGGGTGCTCGTCCAGGCCGTTCGCGAGTTCGCCAAGGCCGAACTGGCGAACCACCGCTACGTGATGGTCCTGCACAGCCACCAGGCCAACCCGCATGTGCACCTGAGCGTGCGCGCCGAAGGCCGGGACGGCCAGCGGCTCAACCCGCGCAAGGAAGACCTGCGGCGCTGGCGAAAGTCTTCGCGCAACGGCTGCGCCCCCGGGGCATCGAGGCCGAGGCCACGCCCCAGTGCACACGCGGGGCACGGCATCTCAATGAGCGGGTGTGGGAGCGCAAGTCGATGCGCTGGCCGTTGCAGGCGGCCGGACCGCAGCCAATGCGAATGCAGATGTCCCCGAGCCTTAGTCGTGCGGGCGAAGCCTGGGTTCGGATCGCGCAGGCGCTCGCGACATCGACGCAGGCCGCGGACCGCGAACTCGGCCAAGCGGTCTTGCGCTACGTTCGCAAGATGCCGGTCGTCAAGACCCTGCTCGATCGGTCGTCCGCACAGCGCGAGTTCCCGGGCATCTCGCGCACCATCGTCACGCCGACGCGATCCGACCCAGAGATCGAGAGGTGAGTCAGACCGACGAAACAGATGTCCTCGCCGCCGGACGGGCTCGGGGGCTGGCCGCTCAAGAGCTTGCAGCCCGCGCCCGCGAGCGTGGGCGAGCCACGCGCCGCGTCAAGGGTGCGCTGGCGCCGGGCTCTGTCCGCCCTTGACCCGGCACGTGGCGCGGCACGTGGCGCGGCGCAGTCAGTGCTGAGCGGTGTCGCGCGAACGGGTCCAGCGGTCCAGGTCCGACCAGCGCCAGGCCACCGCACGCGGGCCCAGGCGCACGGGCGGTGGGAACGAGCCGTCGGCGATCCAGCGGTAGATCGTCGAGCGGCCCAGGCCGGTGATCTTGAACACGACGGGCAGGCGCGCGAGCACGCGCAGCGGGTCACCGGCGGGCGCTGGGGCAGGAGAGTGTCGGGCTCCGTCGCGAGGGGGTTGGTGTCTTGCGATGGATACTCTAGGCGACGATGCGGCGGCAAACGGCGATGGATTTGCGCGATTTTCCGGCGCGAAGGGTGGACAGCGGAGACGGGCTGGTCGCGGAGTGGCGCGCGGTCGACGGTGGACTTCATGGCGGTGCGTAGGCTTGGTTTGTCGCCCACCAACAATAGGCGCAGTCCGGACCAGATCGCACGCGGATTCCGGCACAAAAATCATCGCGGCGAAGCGGACGGCTACGTCAGTCCGGTCGCGGCCATGAAGGAACCGTGGGACAGGACTTGGTCAGGGTCTGCAATCCGGCCGAGACCTGCCGTTCACCTTTGCAAGGTGGTCGGCGGCAACCGACCCCTATGCATAGCGCTCAACTATGCGAAGTTGCCCGTCGCAGGGCGGTCGTTGATGAGGCAAGACGCGCGCTGCAGGCCGTGGATGTCGTGAGCATCTATACATAGTCCTCGCCCGCAGGTGCACTGGCGCTCCACAACCTGGAGACCGCCATGCGTACCAAGCCTCGTTCTCGCCCCGATCCCTCAGGCCGTTCCCGCAGCTGCGCCCAGCTGGACCGCCACATCCTGGGCTACCGCCAGTACCTCTCGGATCGCGGCAATGCCGCTGGCTACGTGCGCAACTGCGAAGCGGCGGTGGCGCACCTGTCGATGTGGTTGAAGGACGCCAACAAGCGTCTGGCCGACGTCGACGAGGGGCTCGTTGCCGAGTTCGTCGAGCATCACCTTCCCGGCTGCCGTTGCGCGACGAGTGCTCGCCATCCGGGCACCGTGCGCGCCGCGCTGGGCCACCTGCTTGTCGTCCTGCGCGCCGCCGACGCCATCGTGCCCAGGCCGCTGGACATGACCGAGGTGGGCCAGGAACTGCGCCGCTACGACCAGTACATGGAGCAGGTTCGGGGGCTTGCCCCGAAGACGCGCGAAGGCGCGCTGCGCCTCGTTGAATCGTTGCTGCGCCAGCACTTCGGCGACAACGCCATCCAGTTCGAGGTCATCACGCCGGAGCGCGTGCGCCGCTTCTTCGCCGCCCAGGCCAAGAACTACAAGGCGCCGACGAGCCTGGGCGCCGTGGTCTCGGCCCTGCGCGGCTACTTCCGCTGGCGTGCGACGCTGGGCGACCGCACCCATGCGCTGGTTGGTGCGCTGGCATATCCGGCGAACTGGCAACTGGCATCGCTGCCGAAGTCGCTGGAGCCGGCAGAGGTCGAACAGCTTGAGGCTGCCCTTGGCCAGAGCGGCCCGTCAATGCTTCGTGCTGACGCCATGGTGCGCTGCATGCTCGATCTGGGTCTGCGTAGCGGCGAAGTTGCACGCATGGGCCTGGACGATATCGACTGGGAAGCCGGCACGATCACCTTGCGCCGAACCAAGGGCCGGCGTGAAGACGTGATGCCCCTGCCGGAGGCCACCGGGCAGGCCATCGCCGCATACCTGCGCGACGAGCGACCGAAGACCCAGCACCGGATGGTCTTCGCCCGGCACATGACGCCACGGGAACAGCCCATCGGCCCGGACCTCGTGCGCAAGACCATTCGCCAGGCCTACGCGCGCGCCGGGCTGCCATACACGCGCTCGCACCTGCTGCGTCACACGATGGCCGGTCGTCTGCTGGCCGGCGGCGCCTCGCTCAAGGAAGTGGCCGACGTGCTGCGGCACCGCTCGCTGAACACGACGCTGATCTACGCCAAGCTCGACAGCGGCCACTTGGTCGAAGTGGCCCTGCCTTGGCCAGGGATCTCCGCCGCTGCCACGACCGGGAGGGCGTCATGACGATCGGTCTGACCGCGCTCGTGGAGCGCTACCTCAAGGAACGCCGCACCCTTGGCTTCCAACTGCGCTCGGCCGCCTACAGCCTGCGCAGCCTGGCCGAGTACGTCGGACGCACACGTCACCGCGGTCCCTTGACCCTGGAGGTGATGGCCGAGTGGGCGCGTCAGGACTCGCATGCCAGTGTCGATCCCCGGACCTGGGCCCGGCGGTTGAAGCAGTTGCGCTCCTTCGCGCGGTGGATGCAGCAGTTCGAGCCGGCCACCGAAGTGCCCGACGACACGATCTTCGGGCGGCTGCCCGAGCGCCAGGCCCCTCACATCTACAGCCCCGAGGAAGTGCGGCAGTTGCTGGCTGCCGCGCGCGAACTCGGCCCCAGCCCCGGTCTGCGAGGCCTGGTCTATGAGACGCTGTTCGGCTTGATCGCCAGTTGTGGTCTGCGCCTGTCCGAAGCCCTGTCGCTGAACATCGGCGACTTGGATCTCCGACGAGGAGTGCTGACGATCCGGCGCACGAAGTTCGCCAAGTCCCGCCAGGTCCCGTTGCATCCGAGCACGGCCAAGGCGTTGGGCCGATACCGCTGGACGCGGGACGTCGCCGGCGCCTCACGCGACGACGATGCGCCGTTCTTCATCGGCACCCGGGGCCGCCTGTTCGGCAAGCCGATCAGCGTTAGCCAAGTAGACAACGTCTTCGCCCAACTGCGCAGTGAACTGGGCTGGATCAACCGCGGCATGCACCACGCGCCGCGCATCCACGACCTGAGGCATACCTTCGTGGTCAGGCGCATCCTGCTGTGGCAGCAGCAAGGCATCGAAGTCGACGAGGCGATGCTCTCGCTGTCGACCTACGTCGGGCACGCGATGGTGACTAACACCTACTGGTATCTGCAGGCGGTGCCGGAGTTGATGGCGGTGGCCGCGCAGCGCTTCGAGTCGTGCATGCCGGAGCTCGGTCATGCCTGAGGCCCACCACCGCAAGGGATCCCCGCCAAGCTTCCCGGCGCTGGTGCAGCAGTTCTTCACCGAGTACCTGGTGGCGCAGCGCGCACTCAGCCCGCGAACAGTGGCCAGCTACCGCGACGCGATGACGCTGTTCCTCGGGTACGCGACCCAGCACCTGGGCAAGACGCCGACGGCCGTGCAACTGATCGACATCACGCCGGAACTGGTCCTGAAGTTCCTCGCCCACCTGGAGCGCGATCGGCACAACTCGGTGCGAAGCCGGAACCTGCGGCTGACAGCCTTGCGGGCGTTCCTGAAGTTCGCGGGCCGACGCGACGTGACGGCACTGCACGCTGTCGAACGGGTGATGGCCGTGCCGATGAAGCGCTTCGAGCGGACGCTGCTGGGCCACCTGACGCGGCCCGAGATGATCGCCGTGCTGGGGCAACCCGGCGCCGATTGGACTTCGCAGCGCGACCACTTGCTGCTGAGCCTGCTCTACAACACCGGCGCGCGCGTGTCGGAGATCGTCGGGGTGCGCGTCATCGACGTGGTGCTGGACGGCGCGGCCTGCGTCCATCTTCACGGCAAGGGTCGCAAGGATCGTTCGGTGCCGCTGTGGAAGTCGACCGCCGCAGCCATCCGCGCCTGGCTGCATGCCAACCCCGACTTGCGCGGTTCGGCGGCATTGCTGCCCAATCGATCCGGCGACCCGATGACGCGGTGCAACGTGGCGCAGCGACTGGCGATTGCGGTCGGCCGCGCCTGCGTCGAGCAGCCGAGCCTGAAGACCAAACGCGTCTCGCCGCACAGCTTGCGGCATACGACGGCCATGCATCTGCTGCAAAGCGGGGTGCCGTTCAACATCATCGCCCTGTGGCTCGGCCACGAGAGCACGAACACGACGCACCGCTACGTCGAGGCCAACCTGGCGATGAAGGAGAAGGCGCTCGCCCGGCTCGAGGCACCCGACATCAAGCTCAGGCGCTTCCGCGCCAGCGACGACCTGATGAAGTTCCTGCAGAGCCTGTAACTATGCAAAGCGCCGCGAGCCCAGGCACGTCGGCCGACCCAGCCAACGGCGGTGCCGGGTGCCGCGGACCTACACATAGTTGAGTTCTATGCATAGGGGTCGGGAGTGTGAGTTCGTCGCTTTCTGAAGCAGACACTCGAGCGACCTTTGGGTCGATCGCGACTCGCCGGGGACGTGCTACGTCGGCAGCACCCTGAAAGCAGTCGTCGACGCCGCACCCACCTTCTACCGCCAGCGACCGGAATGAGCGGAAAGGCGTGAGTTCGTCGGCCCGGTAGGACCGGCAGCACCCGCTGCATTGCCGACAGCAACTTCAAAGTAGCGGCGGATGGCCTTCAGGGTGACCCTGGCATAGCGTCCCGCATAGCGTCTTCCAGCTGCTTTGCCGTGGGCAGCTTCCCGCGCAGCCGCGCTGGCAACGCACCCTTCAACTGGTACTCGGCAACGCCAATCGGGTTGGTCTTGCTCTTCAGCGCGAACTCGACTTCGAGGTTGTCCTTCTCGGCACAAAGGATGATGCCGATCGATGGCGCATCGTCGGGCGCGCGCTCTTTCTCGTTGAGCAGGTTCAGGTAGAAGTCCATCTTGCCGGCGTACTCGGGTTCGAACTTGCCGACCTTCAGCTCCACGGCCACGAGGGCCTTCAGGAAGCGGTGATAGAAGAGCAGGTCGATGAAGTATTCGTTGCGCCCGAGCGTGACGCGGTGCTGCCGGCCGATGAAACAGAAGCCGTAGCCCAGCTCGAGGATGAAGTCGCGCAACCGGTCGATCAATCGATCTTCGAGCTCGCGTTCCTTGACCTGTTGCCGGATGCCCAGGAACTCCAGGTTGTAGCTGCTCTTCAGCGCTTCCTCCGCCTGCTCTGCCAGGTGCTCGGGCAGCGCCGTCGGGAAGTTGTGGCTCTTGCCCTCGGCCAGTGATCGCTCGTAGGCCTGCGCCTTGATCTGGTTCAGCAGAACGTTGCGGCTCCAGCCGAAGCGCGCCGTGGCTTGCAGGTAGTACAGGCGCTGCGCGGGCTGCGCGATCTTGGCCAGCAGATTGACGTGATGCCCCCACGGGATGGTGATGACCATTTCTCTCACAGCCTGTGCGAGTTTTGCCGAGGGGGCTCCGGGCAGCCCTCTTGCCGCCTTGGCGCGCGGGGCGGTTTCTCTCACAAGCTGTGAGAGAAAGTCCGGCGCCGTGTAGGTCTCGTGCAGCTGGCGCATGCGCCACAGGTTGATGGCCGAGAAACCGGTGGTGCCGGGGAAGGCGCGCTTCAGGTCGCGGGACAGCCGCTCGACGACACCGTCGCCCCAGCCTTGAACGGCCTGCTTCTCGCGGATGGCCGCACCGATGTCCCAGTACAAGCCCACCAGTTCAGAGTTGACGGCGCGCGCCGCAGTGAGCCTCGCCGACGCGATGCGCGTCTTGAGGTCGGTGGCGAAGGCGGCGTAGTCGAAAGCGATGGAGGTGCTTGGTCGCATCAGTGCCAATGTAGGCCGGTCAGGTGGGCGTTGTCTGGTCAGCGAGTCGCACGCGGACTCGCCGAAACCGCTTTACGCCGCGGCTTGGCTGCCTTCGGCAGCGTTGCACTGCCGGTTAGTTCACGCGCCAGCACGTCGAGCGCCTCCCACTTCTCTAGCATGTAGTCGTGCCCGTCGTAGTGCCGCGCCTGGATGCCCGTGAGCCCGTGCGACTGCACGTGCCCGCGGATCTCGCGGCTGATGCGGTTGGCCGCCAGCAGCGTTTCCACACCGGACCGAACACGCTTGAGCTGAAAGCCGTCGATCGCGTCGCCGACGGCCTGCGCCGCCCAGCCCGACAAGGTCGTGCCGGAGATCGGCTTGACCCCCTTCGTCGTGGAGAAGACGTAGTCACCGTCGCGTTCGAACGCCTGCAGGTCGCGCACGGCGGCCTTGATGATCGGCACCGTGTGCGTCCGCGCGCCTCGTCCGGGGCGGCCCTTGGTGTCGTAGATTGTGATCGAGTCGGCGCGAACGTCAGCCCAGCGCAGGCGCACCAGTTGCTCGATGCGTTGGCCGCCGGTGAGCAGATGCAGGCGCAGGCACTTGCCGCGCAGGCCCGGCAGCTTCTCGATCAGCCGCCAGTAGTTGCGCAGTTCATCGGCCGTCAGCGGTCGCTTGTCGGCGCAGTCAAACCGTCCATCGCGGCGGGTCTGCGCGACCGGGTTGATCTGAACAGAGTAGGCCTTGAAGGCAACCGGAATCGACGCCGTCACGCGTACATCGACGGCGCACTGGAAGGCGGCTCGCAGGTAGGTCCGGAGCTTGTTCGACGTGCGACCCTTGCCCTGCTCGGTCAGCCGCCGCAGCATGTCGATCACCTGGTCCTGGTTGATCTCGCTCGCCGGTGTCTGGGCCGTCGCTGGCCAGGCCGTCACCACGTGCAGATCGAAGATGTTCTTGGCCTCACGGGCGCTGATGCGGCCCTGCGTAGCCTGGTGTTTGACATAGTCATCGAGCAGGCTGCTCAGCGAATGCACGGCTCGCGTCGCCGCGGCCTCCTTGTCGGCTACGTACTGCCGGTGCTCGACGGCCTTGGCCTCCTTGAGCCCACCGATCCCGCGGTGTTTCGTGTGCTTCAGCGACAGCCGGCGGCATTGTTCGCGGGCGGCAGCGATGCTCAAGCCCCGTGATGTCGGTTCCAGCTTCTTGGGCGGCGAGACGGGGTCGTAGGGACCGACCGGTTCGCGGTGCGTGCGGCCCTCGTTCGCGTAGCGCCAGTAGAACTGAACCGCGCCGGTGCTCAATCTGCGCGCCTGCAGGGAGCCCCCTTGCTCCAACTTCTCAAGCGTCACGAAGGTCCCGGCGGGCAGGGCCTGAAGCTGTTTCGGGAGCGCCAAAGACGCTGGTGCCAGTCCACTCATTTGAGTCCCCCAATCTGCTGGTGCCAGTCTGGTGCCAGTTTTCGGCGGAATGGTACGGGATCTCCTGAAACAGCGGTAGACGTAACCTGTTGATTTACAAGGAAATGGATGTCCCATGAAATCCCATAAAAGCCCAGTCTGAAGTTCTCATAATCCTTTGGTCGTTGGTTCAAGTCCAACACGGCCTACCAGCAAAATCAACGGCTTGGCAGCGACGCTGGGCCGATTGTCCTTGTTGAACGTGACAGATGCGGAAGTCTCGCGCCATCGCGAGGGGTCGGAGAGGATGACCGGACAGCCGGAGCATCGGCAGAGCCGGGCGTAGACGTCCTACTTCGAGATTTCCAGCCGGTACACCCGTTCGGTCAGGGTCTTGTCGGACTTGGTCGTGTAGTAGTCGGACCCTGCCTTCACGATGTAGCGGCACCACTCCTCCGCGCCGAAGGTCTTCCATTCAATCAGGACACAGTACCGACCGTCGTCGGAAATGTGCCACTTGCCTGGAGCGGTCGAGTTGCGTCCACCGGAGGCCCGGTTGTCGGACGAGGCGATGAAGCTGCCACTCGGATCGTTGTTCCAGATCTGCGTTTCACCTTTCGCGTTGAGCCGGGCCATCTTCGCGCCAGGCAGCAGTTGGCCCAGTTCCTCCTTGGTCAGGGTCACCCGGCCCTGGGCATCGAGGTCTCGCAGGACCGCGGGGGCCTGACCGAAGGCCAGCGTGCTGACGAGAGCGCACGAAGCGAACGCGAGGCGTGTAAAGCTTGACATGGATTTTCCCCTGGTGAGTGGAAGGCGTACCGCACACACGCTGCTGACGACCGTTGGCTAACGCACCGATCGCGCGCAGCCGCGTTGACCAAGAAGCCCGCAGTCCGATGGCGTTTGGGCGCCATGAAGCGAAAGGCCTGCGGAACCCCTGTGAATTTCCGCTCAGCCGAGTTTGCTCAGCGTTCCGGTGGCTTCTGCCAGCAGGTAGTAGAAGGTCACGCGGCTCTTGTGACCCGTAGCCTTCATCTTCTCGACCACGGCCTTGATGCCGGCGTCTGCCGCGTCGGCGGTCAGCCCCAGCTTCTTGGCGGCGAAACCTTCGCGAACGGTTGCCAGTTCCCTCGGGTCCGATGCGGATACGAGCGACGAGTCTGCCCTCTGCAAAGCGATGCCGCAATACTTCACGATTGCAACGACGGCCGCTTCATCAACGGTCGCGGCGTACTTCCTGACGTCGGTCACATAGTCGGTCATGAGTGACTCCTTGTTGAAACACCGCTGACGCAGATTTGTACACGCATTCCTGTGCCGCCAATTGCGTGGCGTCAATGCTCCGACATCCGGACAGCGAGCGGACCAGCTCGCGGGAACACCACGGCCCATCAAGATCGCGTCACGGCGATGTCTGCGGCCGCGAGTGTTGCGCAAACGCAATCGTGTCGGCGAACTCCCGAGTAGGCTGGGCGGCGAGTCGCTTTGGAGGAGTGCGGAGCGATCTTGCCGTACGCGGTGATGTCATGCGGTTTGGGCTGCTCGTCGTGCCAAGGGCCAGCGGTGGAGTCAAGTTCGAAAGCGTAGTCGGGAAGGTGGACTTCCGGCGCCTGCCTCGCCCCAGGCGAGCGCCGGAACCAACGGGTCGAAAGGAGTGGCTCATGAAGCGAAGACTGGTCATCCTGTACGGGACACTTGTCGCCGGCATGGCCTCGGCGCAGGTGCCCAAGATCGACGACATCATGAAAGGCGTCGAGAAGTTGCCCAAGGCGCCGGCTGTCGGGGCGAGCATCGGCGCGCCAGACGACAAGACCAATGCGGCGGGGATCAAGGAAGCGCTCGCCGTCGGCACCGAGCGAGCAGTGACGAGCCTCTCGCGGGAGAACGGCTACTTCGGCAACGCGGCGGTGAAGATCTTGATGCCGTCGAGCATCCAGAAGGTGGCGGAAGTGGCCCGAATGGCGGGCTACCAGAAGCAGGTCGACGAGTTCATTCTCAGCATGAATCGCGCGGCCGAAGCCGCGGCACCCATGGCTTCGCGCTACTTCGGCGACGCGATCCGCGACATGACGCTGGAGGACGCGCGCGGCGTCCTCACCGGCGGCAATACCGCAGCCACCGAATTCTTCCGTCGCAAGACGCACGACAAGCTCTACGTGGCCTTCAAGCCGATCGTGTCGCAGAAGGTCGGCGAGGTCGGAGCGACACGCGCCTACAAGAACTTGATGGGACGCTACGAGAGCGTGCCGATGATGGGGGGGCAGTCGCTGGATCTCGACGACTACGTGACCAGGAAGTCGCTCGACGGCCTGTTCTTCATGGTTGGTGAAGAGGAGAAGCAGATCCGCACCAACCCGGCTGCCCGTACCACCGAGCTGCTGAAGACGGTATTCGGCAAGTAGGCAGGGCTTGCGCGAGGACATTCGGTCCAGGGCGCGGTCCAGGGCGGTCCACGGGCGGGCACGGACTGCAAGCAGCACCGTGCCCTGTCATCCGGGGGAGGGCCTTGGACGTTATGGGTGGACATTCAACCATCTGCGAGGTGATCATGCGAAAGCTCCCACTCATTCTGTTGCTGTCCCTGGGTATGGCATCCGCCGCGTTTGCGCAAAGCGCGAGTAGTGGAGTGACGATGAGCACCGATCCGGCGAAGATCGCCGCAATCGAGCGCCATGCGCAGGAGATCAAGGCGAGCCAAGCCAAGCCGAGCGAGGGCAAGTCGAGCCAAGCCAAGCCTGCGGCCAAGACCGCGAGCAGCCACAAGGCGAAGCCCCACGCCAAGAAGGCTCACCCCACCAGCACCAAGCCGGTCGCAAAGAAGTAGGCCATCCGGTTCGCCAGGCCCGGAACCGCGGCTGACCTCCAGCAACGCGGGGGGTCCTGGAGCCGGCCTACCCACCCTGCCCGAGTGGGAACCCTTGCGGCGTGGTGAAGGCTTGCAGCCGGCCTCAGTGACCTTGGCGTGGCTTCCTTGAGCGCAGTTGCCGAGGCGCCCTCGGGCTGGATGCATCGCGGGCGGAGGTCTTGCGCTGTGGCGGAGGCGCGAGCTTGGCGACGTAGTGATCGAGCGCCCAGTGCGTCTTGGTTTGCTGCGGCTTGTCGCGCTCGGCGCCCACCTCCGCGAGGTAGGCCATGAACCCGCCCACCGCCACCGCGGCCTGCGCGACCGGGGCCTTGATCGAGACCTCCATCAGTCGTTCGCCGTCGTCGCGCCGCCATAGTTCGGCGGTGATTGGCCAGGGGCAGGCGGGGTCCTCGAGACTCCAGCGCTGGGCCATCAGGGGTCCGAGGACGACCAGACGCCCGAAATCGATCGCCCGGCCCGCCATGCCCCTCAGGAACGCCTCCTGCGCCTCGGTGAAGATCTCGGCGATCGGCTTCTCACCGCCGGCGACGCGCTTGATGAGCCCCTTGGCCACCGGCATGGAGAACGAGGCGGACTTGACCAGGCTTGTCTCGCTCGCGTCGACCTCGATCTTGAAGCCCCGGAACTTGCGCCACTTTGCCGCGACTTGCGCCGGATCGACCGGCCGGAACTTCACCGTGCTGTCGTGCTCGTTGCCAACGACGCGCCGGGCCCGCGCGATGATCCCCGCGCCGAGCAAGTCGAGTTCGGGCGTGTCGAAGAAGTAGATGTAGCGTTCCTCGTCGTTTCGAGTCGTCAGGCCGAATCGCTTCAGCGCGCCGTCGATCTGATGCTCCGGAATCGTGGCCTTGATCTCGATTGCATCGGCCCCGGCCACTGCCGTGGCGACCTTGCCCCGCGTTGCAGCTCCCCTTTGCACTTTCCATGCTCCCCAAGTCAACTGAATCGGCTCACGGCTCGCTCGGCGGGTGGCTGAAGTCCGTGCCGAGGTGACGCGCGCCTTGCCCTCTGCCGCGCGAAGCTCGAATGGCCGAACACGGCGCGACGCTATCCTCCACGCCCGCCCGGATCCGATCCAGCCGGTCGGGCATTAACCCGACTGCACCTTGATCCTCAGGACGCCGGCCGGCCACCCGGCGTCTGTCAGCGCGGCCTCCAGGCGCGGCTGCAGCTGGCGCAGCTTGGCCGCCACGGCGGTGTTGGCGGCCAGCAGCGTCCAGCCGTCGGCATCGAGCGGCCCTGGCCGCACATGCGCCGCCAGCGCCGGCGGCAGTGCGTCGCGCAGCGTGGCGAGACGGGCGTTCGACTCGCTCAGGCGCCGCTGCAGCAGGGCCAGCGGCGCGCTGCGCTCGAGCACGTCCCGCAGGCGAAGCGCGCTCGGCGTGACGGGGGCGACGGTGGGCGTGACCATGGCGCAAGTCTAGCGATACCGTGCGAGGCCGGGGCCGGGTGCGGCGCGCTGCCATCGCAGGATGACCGGCGGCCGCAGGCGGGGATGTTAAAATGACAAGGTTTTGCGGGGCGTCGCGACTTGGATTCAACGCGATCCACCCCAGCTGATGCCAACGCTCTGGTGTCTTGCCCTTTGCAGGGCGCCCCTTCGTGCATGGCCTGAACTTCCCCACGACCCGACCGATGCCGGCGCGTGGGCCGGCGCAGCCCCTGCCCCCGACTTCCCCAAACCAGCCGCTGCATGTTACCCAAGCTTCTCACCCAGATTTTCGGTAGCCGCAACGACCGCCTGCTCAAGACCTACCGGCGGGTCGCGCAGGACGTCAACGCGCTCGAGGCGAAGTTCGAGCAACTCGACGACGCCGCGCTGCAAGCCAAGACCGCCGCGTTCCGCCAGCGCGTCGCCGCCGGCGAGACGCTGGATGCCTTGCTGCCCGAAGCCTTCGCGGTGGTCCGAGAGGGTAGCAAGCGGGTGCTCAAGATGCGCCACTTCGACGTGCAGCTGCTGGGCGGCATGACGCTGCACAACGGCAAGATCGCCGAGATGCGCACCGGCGAAGGCAAGACGCTGATGGCCACGTTGGCGGTTTACCTGAACGCGCTGGCCGGCAAGGGCGTGCACGTGGTCACCGTCAATGACTACCTCGCCCAGCGCGATGCCGAATGGATGGGCCGGCTCTACACCTTTCTCGGCCTCACCGTCGGGGTGAACCTGCCGCAGATGTCGCGCGCCGAAAAGCAGGCCGCCTACGCGGCCGACGTGACCTACGGCACCAACAACGAGTTCGGGTTCGACTACTTGCGCGACAACATGGTGCAGGACGTGCGCGACCGCGTTGCCCGCGGCCTGTCGTTCGCGATCGTCGACGAGGTCGATTCGATCCTGATCGACGAGGCGCGCACGCCGCTGATCATCAGTGGCCAGGCCGAGGACCACACGGATCTGTACGTGCGCATCAACGCCGTCGTGCCGCAGCTCAAGAAGCAGATCGGTGAACTCGACCTGCGCACCGGCGAGGGCGTGATCGAACCCGGCGACTTCACCGTCGACGAGAAGAGCCACCAGGTCTTCCTGACCGAGGACGGCCACGAGAACGCCGAACGCATCCTCGGCGAGGCAGGGCTGCTGGCCGAAGGCGCGAGCCTGTACGACCCGGCCAACATCACGCTGATGCACCACGTCTATGCGGCGCTGCGTGCCAAGCACCTTTACCACCGCGACCAGAACTACGTGGTGCAGAACGGCGAGGTGATCATCGTCGACGAGTTCACCGGGCGGCTCATGACCGGACGGCGCTGGAGCGACGGCCTGCACCAGGCCGTGGAGGCCAAGGAAGGGGTGAAGATCCAGAGCGAGAACCAGACGCTCGCGTCGATCACGTTCCAGAACTACTTCCGCATGTACGGCAAGCTCTCGGGCATGACCGGCACCGCCGACACCGAGGCCTACGAGTTCCAGGAGATCTACGGCCTGGAGACGGTGGTGATCCCGCCCAACAAGCCGACCATCCGCAAGGACGAGCTCGACCTCGTCTACAAGACCGCGCGCGAGAAGTTCGAGGCCGTGATCGAGGACATCCGCGACTGCCACACCCGCGGCCAGCCGGTGCTGGTGGGCACGACCTCGATCGAGAATTCCGAGCTGATCTCGGGCTTGCTCGACAAGGCCAAGTTGCCGCACGCGGTGCTCAACGCGAAGCAGCACGCCAAGGAGGCCGAAATCGTGGCCCAGGCCGGGCGTCCCGGCGTGATCACGATCGCCACCAACATGGCCGGCCGCGGCACCGACATCGTGCTCGGCGGCAACGTCGAGAACCAGATCAAGATCATCGACGCCGACGTCACCGTGAGCGACGAGGACAAGAAGGCGCGGGCGGCGACGCTGCGCGACGAATGGCTAGGCCTGCACGAGGCCGTTGTGGCGCAGGGGGGGCTGCGCATCATCGCCACCGAACGCCACGAGTCGCGCCGCATCGACAACCAGTTGCGCGGCCGCTCGGGCCGCCAGGGCGACCCGGGCTCGTCGCGCTTTTACCTGTCGCTCGACGACCCGCTGATGCGCATCTTCGCCGGCGACCGCGTGCGCGCGATCATGGAGCGGCTGAAGATGCCCGACGGCGAGGCGATCGAGGCCGGCATCGTCACCCGCAGCATCGAGAGCGCGCAGCGCAAGGTCGAGGCGCGCAACTTCGACATCCGCAAGCAGCTGCTCGAGTACGACGACGTCTCGAACGACCAGCGCAAGGTGATCTACCAGCAGCGCAACGACATCCTCGACGCCGAGAGTCTGTCGGCGCAGATCGCCAGCCTGCGCGAAGGCACGATGGCCGACGTGGTGCGCACCTTCGTTCCGGCCGACAGCGTCGAGGAGCAATGGGACCTGGCCGCGCTGGAGAAGGTGCTGGCCGAAGAATGGCAGCTCGAGGTCGCGCTCAGGGCCGAGGTGGAGGCGAGCGAAGCAATCACCGACGAGGACATCGTGCACAAGGTGGTCAAGGCCGCCAACGACAGCTTCAACGCGAAGGTCGAGCGCGTCGGGCTGGAGCAGTTCACGCCGTTCATGCGGATGATCCTGTTGCAGTCGATCGACAGCCACTGGCGCGAACACCTTGCCGCGCTCGACTACCTGCGCCAGGGCATCCACCTGCGCGGCTACGCGCAGAAGAACCCGAAGCAGGAGTACAAGCGCGAGGCGTTCGAGCTGTTCAGCCAGATGCTCGACGTCGTCAAGATGGACGTGACGCGGGTGCTGATGACGGTGCGCATCCAGAGCCAGGAAGAGGCGGCGCAGGCGGCCGAGGCGATCGAGGCGCAGGCCGAGAGTTTCAGCAACGTGACCTACACGCACCCGAACGACGACGGCAGCGTGGCCCAGCAAACCGACCCGACGACGCTCGCCGCGCAAGTGCCCAAGGTCGGCCGCAACGATCCCTGCCCTTGCGGCAGCGGCAAGAAGTACAAGCAGTGCCACGGCCGGCTGGCCTGACCTGAGGCCTGGCGCCCGGCGACGCCGCATGCCAGCCCTACGGCGCGGGCGGCGGGTCGTCGTCCGGTGGGCCGGGCTTGACCTGAACCCGATACGCCTCGCTGGCCCAGGCGCCGAAGTCGAGATTCTTGCAGCGCTCGCTGCAGAATGGCCGGTACGGATTGTCCGGCCCGTACAGGCTCTTCCCGCCGCAGGTCGGGCACCGCACCGTGCGCGAGGCCGGGGTGCCGCCGTTCATGGCTTGCTCAGGAACACAAGGTCAGCTCGAAACTGGCGTCGCTGGCGCTTGGCCTGAGGCGACCCTCGGCATCCTGGCGCATCAGGCGGATCAGCACCATCAGGCGGTGGCCGCTGATCTCGGGAACCAGTTGATCGGCCGGGTCGATGCGCACGCGCAGCAGCAGGTAGCTGCGGCCGGCCGGCAGGCTCTGTTGATACTGGCCGGCGCTGGCCGACACCTTGTGCGGCACGCCCGAGTCGCGCAGCAGGCCGAGCAGCACCTGCAGCGCCTCGGCCAGCGGCATCAGCGATGCCGTCCACTGCGCGAGGTCGGCCTTGCGGCGCGCGGCATCGAACTGCTGCCAGGCGTAGTAGGCCGGCAGGTCAAATTCGCAGGTGCCGCCGGGAATGCTGATGCGGCTGCGGATGCTCATCAGCCACTCGTTGGCCGTCAGCGCATGCCCAGCCTTGCCATGCAGCTGGTTGAGTCCGCTGAACGCGTGGTCGATGCGGCCGATCACCTCGTCGAGCGTCGTCTCCGAGATCGATGGATTGCCGCGGTAGCTGGCGAGCTGCGCCTTCTGCCGCTCGAGGTCCTTCAGGAGGTCGGATTTCAGGTCGGCGCGCGAGGCGACGTCCATGATCTCGAAGATCGTGGCCAGCGCGTAGTGGTGATCGACCGCCGCGTCGCGCGCCATCAGCTGTCCGAGGCGGTCGAACAGGTGTTCGAGCCGGAGCATGGTGCGGATGCTCTCGTTGAAGGGGTACTCGTAGAGAACCAAGGCAGGCTTTCGGCGGGCGTTTGTCAGGGCGTCAATTGTTCCACAGCGGGGCGCTCCGCCGGGGCGGCTTCAGCGCGCGCCGAGCCAGCGTCGGCGAAGCGCTTCGACCTCCGACGCCAGTTGCTCGAGCGAGATGGCATCGTTGTAGATCACCGCGTCGGCGCAGGCCCGGCGCAGCGCGCGCGAGGCTTGCTGGGCGATCACCGCGCTCGCCGCCTGCGCGGTCCAGCCCGGCCTTTGCATCACGCGAGCGAGCTGGGTCGACTCGCGGCAATCGATCACCAGCACGCGGTCGACGCGGTCGCGCCAGGCGCTCGATTCGGCAAGCAGCGGCACGTCGAACACCACGGCGCCGGTGGCCACCCGCGCCTGGTGCGCGGCCTCGGCGCCGATCATGGGGTGCAGGATGGACTCGAGGCGCTGCTTCGCGCTGGCGTCGCCGAACGCCAGCGCGCGCATCGCGCCACGGTCGAGCCCGCCGTCGATGCCGACGACCGACGATCCGAAGGCGTGTGCCACGGCAGGCATCGCTGCCCCGCCGGGCAGCGTCAGCTGGCGCGCGATCGCGTCGGTATCGACGATGGTAGCGCGGTGCCTCGCCAGCAGCGTGGCGACGGTGCTCTTGCCGCTGCCGATGCCGCCCGTGAGGCCGATGTGCATGATCGGAAGTGCCGGGCCTGGCCAGGGCCCGGCGTCAGGACCAGCCGAGCCAGTCGAGCACGCGGGCGGAACCGGCGAGCAGCACGACGACGCCCGAGCCCGCGAGGAAGGGGCCGAAGGGGACGTAGCGGCCCTCCCGCAGGCCGCCGCCGGCCTTCATCACCAGGCCCACGATCGCGCCGAGCACCGAGGCCCCCAGCACCACCGGCAGGATCATCTGCCAGCCCAGCCAGGCGCCGAGGGCCGCGAGCAGCTTGAAGTCGCCGTGGCCCATGCCTTCCTTGCCGGTGGCCAGCTTGAACATCCAGTACACCGACCACAGCGCCAGGTAGCCCGTCACGGCGCCCCACAGTGCCTGCGGCAGCGGGACGGTCCAACCCAGTGCGCTCGCGACCAGGCCCGCCCACAGGAGCGGCAGCGTCAGGTTGTCGGGCAGCAGCGTGGTGTCCCAGTCGATGCCGGCCAACGCCACCAGCACGGCGACGAGGCCGCACCACAGCAGCGCGACCGGCTGCGGGCCGAAGCGCCAGCCGATGGCGGCGAACAGCAGCGCGGTGAGCACTTCGACGATCGGATAGCGCGGCGAGATGCGCGTCCTGCAGGCCGAGCACTTGCCGCCGAGCCGCAGATAGCTCAACAGCGGGATGTTCTCGTGCCATGCGATCACGTGCCCGCACGACGGGCAGCGCGAGCGCGGCCTGGACAGGCTGATCGCGTCGGCCGGTGCGGCCGCCTGCCCAGGGTCGAGGCCCAGCATTTCGGCGCTGTCGATCCTCCAGCCGCGCTCCAGCATCTGCGGCAGGCGGTGGATCACGACGTTCAGGAAGCTGCCGATGCAAAGCCCGAGCAGCGCCAGCACCGGCGGCGAAAGCAGCCCCTGTTGCAAGCCCGGATCCATAGGGTCAGACGACCTGACCCAGCTTGAAGATCGGCAGGTACATCGAGACCACGATGCCGCCGATCAGCACCCCCAGGATCACGATGATGAACGGCTCCATCAGGCTGGACAGGCCCTTCACGGCTTCGTCCACTTCGTCTTCGTAGAACTCGGCTGCCTTGCCGAGCATCTGGTCGAGCGCACCCGACTCCTCGCCGATCGCGCACATCTGCAGCACCATGTTCGGGAAGACGCCGGTCGTCTGCATTGAGGTCGTGAGGCCTGAACCGGTGGAGACGTCGCGCTGGATGGCCTCGGTGGCTTCAGCGAACACCGCGTTGCCCGACGCGCCGCCGACCGAATCGAGCGCCTCGACCAGGGGCACGCCGGCGGCGAACATGGTCGACAGCGTGCGCGTCCAGCGCGCCACCGACGACTTGTTGACGAGTTCGCCGAACACCGGGATGCGCAGCATCAGGCGGTCCATCACCTTCTGCATCTTGACCGAGCGCTTCCACGATTCCATGAAGAAGTAGTAGCCGCCCCCGATGAAGCCGAAGATCGCCCACCAGTAGCTGACGAAGAACTTGGACATCGCGATCACGACCAGCGTCGGCGCGGGCAGGTCGGCGCCGAAGGACTTGAACACGTCCTCGAACGCGGGGATCACGAAGATCATGATGACCGTCAGCACGACGAACGCGACGACCAGCACCGCGATAGGGTAGATCAGCGCCGACTTGATCTTGTTCTTGATCGCCATCGTCTTTTCCTGGTACGTGGCCAGGCGGTCGAGCAGCGCCTCCAGGATGCCGCCCGCCTCGCCGGCCTCGACGAGGTTGCAGTACAGCGCATCGAAATACAGCGGGTGCTTGCGGAAGGCCGACGACAGGCTGGTGCCGGTTTCCACGTCCTCGCGGATGTCGGTCAGCAGCTTGGTCATCTTCGGGTTCGTGCTGCCGCGGGCGACGATGTCGAACGACTGCAGGAGCGGCACGCCGGCACGCATCATCGTCGAGAGCTGGCGCGTGAAGACGGCGATGTCCTTCTGCTTGATCGCGCGGCCGCCGCTGGTGCGGCGCTTCTTGACGCGCGTGACCATGATGCCCTGGCGGCGCAGGCTGGCGTTGACCATCGCTTCGCCGCCCGAGCGGATCTCGCCCCGAACGATCTTGCCGTTCTTGTCCTTGCCTTCCCATTCGAACACCAGTTCCTTGATGCTCTTCGCGGCCATTGCAGTCGCCATCGTGTGTCAGGAAGGCCTTCGCCTCCCGCCCCAGGGTTGTCTTAGGTCGTTGGTGTGCGCGCAGACATGGCGGCCTACTCGTTCGTGGCCGCGATGATTTCTTCGAGCGTGGTGACGCCCGAGCGCACCTTGATCAGCCCGGACTGGCGCAGGTCGCGCACGCCCTCGCGCTGCGCCTGCGCGGCAATGTCCATCGCCGTGCCTTCGGCGAGGATGATGCGCTGGATCTCTTCGGTGATCGGCATCACCTGATAGACGCCGACGCGGCCCTTGTAGCCGTTGTTGCAGGCGGAGCAGCCGATCGCGCGATAGGGCTTCCAGGTGCCGTCGAGTTCGTCGGGCTTGAAGCCGGCCTTGAGCATCGCCTCGCGCGGATAGTCCGCCTGCTTCTTGCAGTTCTCGCACAGCTTGCGGACCAGGCGCTGCGCGGTGATCAGCAGCACGCTGGAGGCGATGTTGAACGGCGCCACGCCCATGTTGAGCAGGCGCGTCAGCGTTGTCGGCGCGTCGTTGGTGTGCAGCGTCGACATCACCAGGTGGCCGGTCTGCGCGGCCTTGATCGCGATGTCGGCGGTCTCGAGGTCGCGTATTTCGCCGACCATGATCACGTCCGGATCCTGGCGCAGGAAGGACTTCAGCGCGACCGCGAAGTTCATTCCCGCCTTGTCGTTCACATTGACCTGGTTGATGCCGGGCAGGTTGATTTCGGCCGGGTCTTCCACCGTCGAGATGTTCACCCCGGGCTGGTTCAGGATGTTCAGGCAGGTGTAGAGCGACACCGTCTTGCCGCTGCCCGTGGGGCCGGTGACGAGGATCATCCCGTAGGGCCGTGCGATCGCCTTCATCAGGCGGTCTTTCTCGATCTTCTCGTAGCCCAGCGCCTCGATGCCGAGCTTGGCGCTCGAAGGGTCGAGTATCCGGATCACGATCTTCTCGCCGAACAGCGTGGGCAGCGTGCTGATCCGGAAGTCGATCGCCTTGCTGCCGAACTTGAGCTTCATGCGGCCGTCCTGCGGCACGCGCTTCTCGGCGATGTCGAGCCTCGAGATCACCTTGATGCGGGAGGCGAGCTTGTCCTTGATCGCGATCGGCGGCTGCGTGATCTCGCGCAGCTCGCCGTCGACGCGAAAGCGCACCCGGTAGTGGTATTCGTAGGGCTCGAAGTGCAGGTCCGAGGCGCGGGCGTTGATCGCGTCGATCAGCATCTTTTGCAGGAAGCGAACGACCGGCGCATCCTCGACTTCGGAGGCGATCTCGGTTGCCTCGTTCCCTGCACTGGCTTCGTCGGTGACGTCGAACTCGAAGTCGCCCGAGGTCAAGGCCTCGAGCGTCTCGCTCGCGCTCGCGCCGGTCTCCTCGAGCAGCTTGGTGAGCTTGTCGTGCTCGACGATCACCCATTCCGGCGAGAGCTGGGTCGCGAACTTGATGCGCTCGACGGCTTCCTGGTCGGTGGGGTCGGCGCCGCCGATGAACAAGCGGTTGCCGCGCCGACCCAGGACCATGATCTGGTACTGCGCGGCGAGCTTGCCGTCGATCACGCCGCGCGGCAGGCGCTGCAAGTCGATCGACGAGAGGTCCAGTAGCGGGAGGGCCAGCGCCTTGGCCAGCGTGTGCGCAAGGTCCGCGGGTGAAACCGCACCGGCGCCGATCACCGATGCGATGAAGCTCGAGCGCTTGTCCTTGGCGCTGCGGACCAGGTCTTCGGCCGTCTTGGCGTTCAGCTTGCCGGCATGGACGAGAACCCGCGCCACTCCCGAGAGCGTCGATTGAGGCGCGTCCGCCAAAGTGTCCACAGCCGAGATTGCCATTTCACGAGGTGAATTCCACAGGAATCATCGCCGATTCACCACCCCCTGTAAACCTTGAACAGGCGGCGAAAAGGCGACAGTTGGCGGGTTCGCCGACGCAGGGTTGCAACCGCTTGCAACAGGAAGGCGGCACCCTGGGGCGAGAAACGACTGGAATTCTGGTCGGGGTGAGAGGATTCGAACCTCCGGCCTCTACGTCCCGAACGTAGCGCTCTACCAGGCTAAGCTACACCCCGATGCGGATGGGCTGCGAAGAGCGCCATCACAGGCGGCGCATCTCAGCGCTGCCACGGCCTTGCGTTCAGAACGAACGCTCGACCGATCGAACACATAATTCTAGCAGAGCTTCCCGCGACGTCGATGGCGGCAGCCCGGCCAGGCTCCGGCGCGCGATTTCAGCCTCGGCACGCGCCGCCTCGCGGGTCGCCTCGAGCGCACCGGTGCGGCGCACGATCTCCACGATGTCGGCCAGACGCGCCACTTCGCCCTGCTCGATGGCATGACGGATCAACGCGCGATCGGCCTCGCTGCCGCGCGCCATCGCAATCAGCAGCGGCAACGTCGGCTTGCCTTCGCGCAAGTCGTCGCCGACGTTCTTTCCCAACTGCGTCGTGGCGCCTTCGTAGTCGAGCAGATCGTCGACCAGCTGGAACGCGGTGCCGAGGGACCGGCCGTAGTCGGCGCAGGCGTCCTCGACCGCCTGCGTCGCTTCGGCGAGCACCGCGCCCAGGCGTGCGCTCGCCTCGAACAACTTGGCGGTCTTGAAGCGGATCACGCGCAGGTACGAGTCAACCGCCAGGTCGGGGTCGTGCATGTTCATCAACTGCAGCACCTCGCCCTCGGCGATCACGTTGGTCGCATCGGCGAGCACGTCGAGCACGCGCATGCGGTCCACCGAGACCATCATCTGGAAGGCGCGCGAGTAGAGGAAGTCCCCCACCAGCACGCTGGCCGCGTTGCCGAACAGCGCATTGGCGGTTTCGCGGCCACGCCGCAGGCCGGACTCGTCGACCACATCGTCGTGCAGCAGCGTGGCCGTATGGATGAACTCGACGATCGCCGCCAGTTCGAAGCGCTCGGCGCCCTCGAAGCCCAGCGCGCTGGCGAACAACAGCACCAGACGCGGACGAATTCGCTTGCCGCCGGCGCCGATGATGTAGGACGAGATCTGGTTGACCAGCGCGACATCCGAGACCAGTCGGGCCCGGATGACGGCGTCGACCTGCTCCATCTCCGCGCTCATCGGCAAGGCGCTGGCGGCGGGCGGCGCGAGGGTGGTCTGGGAGGGTGAATACAAGGTGGACTCGACAGGTGGTGTCGGATTATAGGAAGCCCTGCCCGCTCGGGCCGCGCCGCGTTCTGCGGAGGGCTGTGCCACGGGAGCGCGGGGTTGCAGTCGATCGACGGGCGGCGTGCGCGTGCTAGAATCAAAAACTCTGCGCTCGAAGCAGGACCTTCTGCTGTCGCGGCGCGTCGGGAGGGGAAATTTACTGGAAGGGGCTGATATGTACGCGGTAGTAAGAACCGGTGGCAAACAATACAAGGTTGCCGCCGGCGAGAAGATCAAGATAGAACAGATTGCTGCGGACGTTGGCCAAGAGATCGTGATCGACCAGGTGCTCGCTGTCGGAGACGGCGTTGACCTGAAGGTTGGGACTCCCTTGGTTGCCGGCGCGAGCGTCAAGGCCACCGTGCTCGCCCAGGGGCGGCACGACAAGGTTCGCATCTTCAAGATGCGTCGCCGCAAGCATTACCAGAAGCGGCAAGGCCATCGTCAGAATTTCACCGAGATTCAGATCGGCGCGGTCGACGCCTGATCTGCACTTGGGGCACAGGTCAAGGAGCTAAACCATGGCACAGAAAAAGGGCGGCGGTTCCACCCGGAACGGCCGCGACTCGCAACCGAAGATGCTCGGCGTGAAGGTGTTCGGTGGGCAGGTCGTTCCGGCAGGCGCGATCATCGTTCGCCAGCGCGGCACGAAGTTCCATCCCGGCCAGAACGTCGCCTGCGGCAGGGATCACACCTTGTTCGCGCTGGTCGATGGGCAGGTCATCTTTGCCGTCAAGGGCGCGCTGAGCCGCCAGACCGTCTCGGTCACGGCGCTGTAGGCAAGGGCCGGCCGCTGCGGCGGCTTGCCAACCGCGAAGCCCCGGCCTGCCGGGGCTTCGTCGTTTGCGCCTCGATGCCGCTGCGGTTCAGTGCTTCTGCGGGTCGCAGCCGCTGTGCGACTGTACGGCTACCGTAACATTGCCTGAACGGGCGTCACCATGAAGTTTGTCGACGAAGCCACCATCGATGTCGCCGCCGGCCACGGGGGGAGCGGCTGCCTGAGCTTTCGCCGCGAGAAGTTCATCCCGTTCGGCGGGCCTAATGGGGGCGACGGTGGTCGCGGCGGCAGCGTGTGGGCTGTCGGCGATCCGAACCTGAACACGCTGATCGACTTTCGCTACGCCCGTCGGCACGAGGCGCGCAACGGCGAGCAGGGCCGCGGCTCCGACCAGTTCGGCGCTGCCGCCGACGACATCGTGCTGCGCATGCCGATGGGCACCATCATCCGCGACCTCGACGCCGATACCGTGCTCGCGGAATTGCTGGTGCCGGGCGAGAAGGTGCTGCTGGCCAAGGGCGGAGACGGCGGCTTCGGCAACCTGCACTTCAAGACCAGCACCAACCGCGCGCCGCGCCAGAAGACGCCCGGCTGGCCTGGCGAGGCGAAGAAGCTCAAGCTCGAGTTGCGCGTGCTGGCCGACGTCGGCTTGCTGGGCATGCCCAACGCCGGCAAGTCGACGCTGATTGCCGCGATCTCCAACGCGCGGCCGAAGATCGCTGACTATCCGTTCACGACGCTTCACCCGAACCTGGGCGTGGTGCGGGTTGCGCCCGAGCAGAGCTTCGTCGTGGCCGACATCCCGGGGCTGATCGAGGGCGCCGCCGAAGGGGCGGGGCTCGGTCATCTGTTCCTGCGTCACCTCCAGCGCACGCACCTGCTTCTGCACATCGTGGACTTCGCGCCGTTCGACGACAGTGTCGACCCGGTCGCGCAGGCCAAGGCCATCGTCGCCGAGTTGAAGAAGTACGATGCCGCGCTCTATGAGAAGCCTCGCTGGGTGGTCCTCAACAAGATCGACATGGTCCCGGTCGAGGATCGTGCGAGACGGGTCAAGGATTTCGTCAGGCGCTTCAAGTGGAAGGGGCCGGTATTTGAGGTCTCGGCGCTGACGCGCGAGGGCTGCGAACCGCTGATCCGCGCCGTCTATCGACATGTCTCGGCAATGCGCAACCCGCCGGTCGAACTGCCCGATCCGCGCTTTCCGGCCGGCCAGGGCAGCCCCGTACGGGATGACCCGCATGACTGAGGGAGCCGTCCCCAAGGCGCCTTCGACGTCGCCCCTCCGAGGGGGTGCCCCACCGGCTTCGGGTGGCCAGGCGCCGACGGGGCCGCTCGTCAACGCACGGCGCGTCGTCGTCAAGGTCGGCTCCAGCCTCGTGACGGACGAGGGGCGCGGCCTCGATGCCGTGGCGATCGGCCATTGGTGCCGCCAGATGGCGCTGCTCGCGGCGCAAGGGCGCGAAGTCGTGATGGTCTCCAGTGGCGCCATCGCCGAGGGCATGAAGCGTCTCGGCTGGGCAGTTCGGCCGAAGGAGGTTCACGAACTCCAGGCTGCCGCAGCGGTCGGCCAGATGGGCCTGGCACAAATCTACGAGACACAGCTCCGCGCCCACGGCATGCGCAGCGCGCAGGTGCTGCTGACCCACGCCGATCTCGCCGATCGCGAGCGCTACCTGAATGCGCGCTCGACGTTGCTGACACTGCTCGGGTTGAAGGTGGTGCCGGTGATCAACGAGAACGACACCGTCGTCAACGACGAGATCAAATTCGGCGACAACGACACCCTGGGGGCGCTGGTGGCCAATCTGGTCGAGGCCGACGCGCTCGTGATCCTGACGGACCAGAAGGGCCTTTACGCGGCCGATCCGCGCAAGGTACCTGGCGCGCGCTTCATCCACGAGGCAAGGGCTGGCGCGCCCGAACTCGAGCGCATGGCCGGCGGCGCGGGCTCGAGCATTGGCCGCGGCGGCATGTTGACCAAGGTGCTCGCCGCCAAGCGGGCTGCAGGCAGCGGTGCCTCGACCGTGATCGCCTCCGGGCGGGAGCCCGATGTGCTGCTGCGGCTGGCCGCCGGCGAGTCGATCGGCACCGCGCTGCTCGCATCCACGCCCAAGCTGGCCGCGCGCAAGCAGTGGATGGCTGACCATCTGCAACTGCGCGGCGCGGTGCTGATCGACGACGGCGCCGTCGCCAAGCTGCGCGATGAAGGCAAGAGCCTGCTGCCGATCGGCATGGTCGAGGTGCAGGGCGAGTTCGCGCGCGGCGACGTGATCGCGGTGCGCAGCCGGGCCGGGATCGACGTGGCGCGCGGGCTGGCCAACTACGCCAGCTCCGAGGCAAGGTTGATCGCTCGCAAGCCCTCGAGCGAGTTCGAACGTCTGCTCGGCTTCACCGGCGAACCCGAGATGATCCACCGCGACAACATGGTGCTGGCGTAGCGAGATCAGGGCGCCGGTCGCACTGTTTGCGCCGGGCTTGGATGCGGGCCGTCATCGGGGCACGGCCAAGCCCCCTCGGCACACCCCGATCAGTAAGGCGGCTCGGCCGCCGGCGGCTCGCGACTCTCGAGCGGTGGCGGCGGTTCGTCCCCGCCGCCTCGGGGCGACGGATCCTCGTCATGACGCAGCGAGCGCATGCCGGCGCGCAGATAGCGGTTGTGGTGGCCGCCGCGCGGCAGGAAGCGCGCCAGCTCCGTCAACGCCATCTCGTACACACCCCGCTTGAACTCGATCACGAATTCCAGCGGGACCCAATACTCGTTCCAGCGCCAGGCGTCGAACTCGGGATGGTCGGTCGCGCGCAGGTTGAGGTCGCTGTCGTGACCCATCAGTTGCAGCAGGAACCAGATCTGCTTTTGGCCCCGGTAGTGGCCGCGCGCGTCACGGCGGATGAAGTGGTCGGGCACTTCGTAGCGCAGCCAGTCGCGGGTGCGCGCAATGATTCGCACGTGCTGCTGCTGCAAGCCCACTTCCTCGTGCAACTCGCGAAACATCGCCTGCTCTGGCGTTTCTCCGTACTTGATGCCGCCTTGTGGAAATTGCCACGAGTGCGTGCGCAGCCGCTTGCCCCAGAACACCTGGTTGCGGTGGTTGAGCAGGACGATGCCGACGTTGGGCCGGAAGCCTTCACGGTCGAGCATAATCAACCCCAGATTTTTCGTTGAAACAATTATTGCACCGGCATGACAGCTTGCAAGCCCTGCGCTTACCCGCACGGCGCCCCGCAAGCCAGCTCGCAGACCGCTGCCTCCCCGTTCCGCTGCCGTTCCGAATCCCCCACTGCGCGCCATGAAAGCCTCCCAGTTCTTCATTTCCACCTTGAAGGAAGCGCCAGCGGACGCGGAAGTCAAGAGCCACCAGTTGATGATGCGCGCCGGCCTCATCAAGCGCCTGGGCGCGGGCATTTACAGCTACATGCCGATGGGGCTGCGCGTCATCCGCAAGGTCGAGGCGATCGTGCGCGAAGAGATGAACCGCGCCGGCGCGGTCGAGCTGCTGATGCCGGTCGTGCAACCTGCGGAGCTGTGGCAGGAGAGTGGGCGCTTCCAGGCCTACGGGCCCGAGCTGCTGCGCGTCAAGGACCGCCACGAGCGCGACTTCGTGATCCAGCCGACGAGCGAAGAGGTGATCACCGACATCGCGCGCCAGGAACTGCGCAGTTACCGTCAGCTGCCGAAGAACTTCTATCACATCCAGACCAAGTTCCGCGACGAGCGCCGGCCGCGCTTCGGGCTGATGCGCGGCCGCGAGTTCACGATGAAGGACGCCTACTCGTTCGACCGCGACAAGGCCGGTGCAGCCAGGAGCTATGAGGTGATGTCTCGCGCCTATTGCGCGATCTTCGACCGCTTCGGCCTGCGCTACCGCGCCGTCGGCGCCGATTCAGGCGCCATCGGCGGCGACCTGTCGCAGGAATTCCAGGTGATTGCCGACACGGGCGAAGACGCGATCGTCTATAGCCCGACATCGGAGTACGCCGCGAACATCGAACTCGCCGAGGCCGTGGCGCCGGCGTCGCCGCGCGGCGCCCCGTCGCAAGCGATGACGCGCACGCCGACGCCGGGCAAGAGCACCTGCGAAGACGTGGCCGCGCTGCTCGGCGTGCCGCTGCAAGCCACGGTGAAATCGCTCGTCCTCGCGACCGATGTGTTCAGCGAAGCCGGCGACCCGGTGCGGACCACTGTCTGGCTGCTGCTCGTGCGCGGCGACCATTCGCTGAACGAAGTGAAGGCCGGCAAGGTCGAGGGGCTCAAGGATGGGTTTCGCTTCGCGACGGTGGGTGAGATCGAGGACCACTTCGGATGCAAGCCGGGCTACCTCGGGCCGGTCGGCACGCGCGAGCCGATCAAGATCGTCGTCGACCGCACGGTCGGCGCGATGCACGACTTCATCTGCGGTGCCAACGAGGCCGACTTCCACCTCACCGGCGTCAACTGGGGCCGCGACCTGCCCGAACCCGACCTCGTGGCCGACATCCGCAATGTCGTCGCGGGCGACCCGTCGCCGGACGGCAAGGGGACGCTCGCGATCCAGCGCGGCATCGAGGTCGGCCACGTGTTCTACCTCGGCACCAAGTACTCGTTGGCGATGAACGCGACCTACCTCGACGAGAGCGGCAAGCCGCAACTGATGGAGATGGGCTGCTACGGCATCGGCATCACGCGCCTGCTCGGCGCGGCGATCGAGCAGAATCACGACGAGCGCGGCATCGTCTGGCCCGACTCGATGGCCCCCTTCCAGTGCGTCCTGTGCCCGATCGGCTACGACCGCTCGGCCGAGGTCCGGGCGGCGGCCGACCGCCTGCACGACGAGATGGCTGCGCTCGGCATCGACGTGATGCTCGACGATCGCGGCGAACGCCCCGGCGCGATGTTCGCCGACTGGGAACTGATCGGCGTGCCGCACCGTGTGGTCATTTCAGACCGCGGGTTGAAGGAAGGCCAGCTCGAGTACCAGGGGCGCCGCGACGCGCAGGCCACGCGGGTGGCGGTGGCCGACGCGGCAGCCTTTGCCAAGGCCCAACTCGGCGCATGATTCCCAGGCGCGGCCTGCTCGCGCTCGGCCTGTGGACGTTGCTGCCCGGGCCGGCGCGGGCCGGCGCGCAGGTCGAGGAGCCTCTGGCCGACTCGGTGCGTTCCGCGTTGGCGATGGCGGTCGCCAACGCCGCGCCGCCCAAGCCTGCGTTCGAGACCATGGATGAACGGCTGAAGTTCATCCGCTGGCTGGGGGCGATGAGCGAGCGCCTGAGACGCTACAAGGACGAGCACCTGACGCGGGTCGAATTCCTCGAGACGCTGTGGTACGAGAGCAAGCGTTCCGGCCTGGAGCCTTCCCTCGTGCTCGGGCTGGTGCAGGTGGAAAGCGGGTTTCGCAAGTTCGTCGTCTCGAGCGCAGGCGCGCGAGGCTACATGCAGGTAATGCCATTCTGGGCACGCCTGATCGGCGATGGCGATGCAAGCCGGCTGTTCCACATGCAGACCAACCTGCGCTTCGGATGCGTGATCCTGCGTCACTACCTGAACGTCGAGCGCGGCGACATGTTTCTCGCGCTCGGGCGCTACAACGGCAGCCGCGGCCGCGCCGAGTATCCATCGGCTGTCTTCGCCGCGCGCAAGCGCTGGGAAGCCGGCGACAAGCCCTTCGGGTGATCCGCGGCGGGCTCACCGCCACGAGCACGGGCGCGCCACCTGGCCCGAGACCCTCTCGGGCGGTGGACTCGCGGCGCACTCGAGGAAACGCCTGGCAGCCGCAAGTCTCGTTGACCCCCACGGGGGGCCGGATAGGGCGAAGCCGGACCTTGGGGGGCCTCAGAGGCCGGACCAGACTCTCGGTGCGGCGCCACCGACGCCCAGCAGCGCGAGCGCACGCTCGACCGTGTCGTCGACCAGTTCGTCGATGCGCTGCGGCCGGTGGTAGAACGCCGGCAATGGCGGGAAGATCACGCCCCCCATTTCGGTGACGGCCACCATGTTGCGCAGATGCGCCAGGTTGAACGGCGTTTCGCGCACCATCAGCAACAGGCGGCGGCGCTCCTTGAGCGTGACGTCGGCGGCACGCGTCAGCAGGTTATCGGCGAGGCCATGGGCCACCGCAGCCAGTGTCTTCATCGAGCACGGCGCGACGATCATCGCTTGCGTCTCGAATGCGCCGCTGGCGATGGCCGCGCCCACGTCGCCCGGGTGGTAGGCCCGATCGGCCAGCGCCTCGAGCGCATTGCGGTCGAGCCCGAGTTCGTGATGCGTGTTGAGCACGCCCGCAGGCGTCGCGACCAGATGCGTCTCGACCCGGCACTCGCGCAGGCGCAGCAAGAGGCGCGTGCCATAGACGGCGCCTGTCGCACCGGTGATCCCGACGACGATGCGCTGGGTCATGAGCTAGCCCGAGCCGGTCCACCGCGCATGTCGCTCTTGCCGGGACCGGGGAAGCACAGAGAGAGCTCGAGCCTCAGGCCACCCCGCGGCGTCGATTCAGTCACTCAATAGCGATTGAAGCTCGCCCGCTTCGTACATCTCCATCAGGATGTCCGATCCGCCGACGAACTCGCCCTTCACGTAGAGCTGCGGAATGGTCGGCCAGTTGGCATATTGCTTGATGCCCTGGCGCACCTCCTCGTCTTCGAGCACGTTGACGGTGACCAAGTCGGTCACCTGGCAAGCCGCTAGGATCTGCACCGAGCGGCTCGAGAAACCGCACATCGGGAACTGGGCGGTGCCTTTCATGAAGAGCACCACGCGGTTGGACTTGACGAGTTCGTCGATGCGCTGCTGCACGCCGCTTGCGGAAACATTGCTCATGGTCTGGGTCTCGGGCTGGATCGGTGTTTGAACGACAGCCGTGTTTATACGGCAAACCGGGCGCCACCTGGCCAAGTGCGCGCTCAAGCCCCTGCGGCGCCCGTGAGGGAGCGCCGCGCAGCCGCGCTCCTTTTCGGTCCTCGTGGGGGTCGTCCGGCGCGAGGTCACGCTTTGGGGATGCTCAAGGAAACGCCGGGCCGCCCCCAGGTTTCCGTGGCCCCCACGGGGGCGGGCGGGGCGAAGCCCGACCCTGGCGCTTGCTCAGAACGTGTAGGAGGCGCCGACCTGAAACAAGGGCGACGGGCGCAGCTCGCGAAGCAGGCCGTCCAGGCTCTGCCCACCGCCGAACACCCGCCCCAGGCGTACGGCGCTGCCGGCGTTGAGCGCCATCAGCCCGAGGTCGGCGCTGAAGCCCCAGCCGCCGCTGAACGATGTGCCGCTGTAGCCCAGCCCGAAGTAGGGCACCGTGCTGGCCTCAGGGCTCCAGGACTCGGCGCTGCGTGGCGGCGCGAGCAGGCTGAAGCTGTGACGCTCCACGCTGATCGGGCTGCTGCTGGCCGCGACCGGCCCGCCCCACAGGCCGAACCGCGAACCCAGGAACACCCCGCTGGTGGCGCGAAAGCCGCCGCCATCGCTCTCGCGGGCACCGTAGCGGCCAAAATAGTAGTCGCCCAGCACGCTCGCGCCGCTCAGCTTGGAGAAGCTGCCGGGGCTGCCCGAGAGACCGGCCGTGTCTGCCTCGTCCGCCATCCCCAGCCTTATCCGCCCCTGCAGCCGAGGCAGCGTCAGGCCGTCGGCCTCATCGGCCTGCGCGAGCGTCCCGAATCCGAGCCCGAGCACTCCCGCCAGCAACCAGCACGCTGAACGCATGACGACCTCCTGAAACGCAAGTCCCGCCCTTCTCGGGCGCCAGCCCGGGTTCGAACTGTCGTTTCATGCTACGCCCGCGCAGCGTGCTCGACGGCGCAAACAAACCACCCGTTACCCCGCAACTCCGGGGTTCGACGGATTTCGCACACAGCGTTTGTCACACCCTCTGACAGCGACTTACAGGCGAGCCCAAAGCTGCCCCGCGCTGCATCGCGGCTGCCCCGAAAGATCGCTGCGCGTGACCGGCGCGTCGAAGCCGTGGCGCTGCAGCAGATCGCGTACCGCCTCGGCCTGGTCGTTCCCATGCTCGAGCAGCAGCCAGCCACCGGACTGGAGGTGCCCCGGCGCGCCGGAGATCAGATGCCGCAGTGCGGCCAGACCATCGCCGCCGGGCGACAACGCAAGCTGCGGCTCATGACGCAATGCCGCAAGGTGGGGGTCGTCCGCGGCGATGTAGGGCGGGTTGGCAACCACCATGTCGAAGCGGCGCCCGGCCAGCGCCGACCACCAGTCGCCCTGCAGCCATTCGACGCGCAGGTCGAGGCTCTGGCCGTTGGCGCGTGCCACGGCCAGCGCGGCCAGGCTCAGGTCGACGCCGCAGATGTGCGCATCGGGCCGCGCGCGCGCCAGGGCCAGCGCAATGGCGCCGCTGCCGGTGCCCAGGTCGGCGACCGCCGGTCGGTCCGGCCCGGTCGTCAGGATTTCGAGCGCCCATTCGACCAGCGTCTCGGTGTCGGGTCGCGGTATCAGCACGCCGCGATCGACCTTCAGCATCAGGCCGTGGAACTCCTTCTCGCCAAGAAGATAGGCGACCGGCTCGCCATCGGCTCGGCGTGCGCAGTGCGCCTCGAAGCGCCGCGCCTGCGCCGGGTGGAGCGCGTGCTCGCCGTGCGCCAGCAGCCAGCTGCGTGGGCGCTCGAGCGCAGCACCCAGCAGGAGCTGCGCATCGAGCCGATCCAGCCCGAGCGCGCGTGCCGCTGCGAGCGCTTCTTCGACGGTCGGTGGACTCACCGCGACGGCGCTCCAGCTCGGGCAGCGGCGGCGTGGGAAAAGCCGCCCGCGATGGCGCGCACCCGCCTCACACGCCGCTTTCGAGCGCAGACAGTTGTTGCGCGGCCCGCGCGCCCTGCAGCGCGGCGATCACCTCGTCCAGGTCGCCGTCGAGCAAGGCCTGCAGGCGGTAGAGGGTCAGGTTGATGCGATGGTCGGTCAGCCGCCCCTGCGGGAAGTTGTAGGTGCGGATGCGGTCGCTGCGGTCGCCGCTGCCGATCAGCCCCTTGCGCGTCGCGGCCTCGCGGGCGGCGCGCTCGCTGCGGTCCTTCTCCTTCAGCCGCGCCGTCAGCACGGCCATCGCCTTGGCCTTGTTGCGGTGCTGCGAGCGGTCGTCCTGGCACTCGGCGACGATGCCGCTCGGCAGGTGGGTGATGCGGATCGCGCTGTCGGTCTTGTTGACGTGCTGGCCGCCGGCGCCACTGGCGCGAAAGGTGTCGATGCGCAGTTCGGCCGGGTTCAGCGTCACTTCGTCGGCTTCGTCCGGCTCGGGCATCACCGCCACCGTGCAGGCGCTGGTGTGAATGCGGCCCTGCGTCTCGGTCGTCGGCACGCGCTGCACGCGGTGGCCGCCGGATTCGAACTTGAGCTGCGCGTAGGCGTCGTCGCCCTCGACGCGCAGCACGCACTCGCGGTAGCCGCCCAAGTCCGACAGGCTCTCCGACATCACCTCGACGCGCCAGCCGCGGCGTTCGGCGAAGCGCAGGTACATGCGTACCAGGTCGGCCGCAAACAGCGCCGACTCGTCGCCGCCAGTGCCGGCGCGCACCTCGAGAAAGGCGTTGCGCGCGTCGTCGGGGTCGCGCGGCAGCAGGGCGGTCTGCAACTCGGCATGCAGCCGAGTCAGGTCGTCCTGGGCGGCGGCGACCTCTTCGCCGGCCATCGCCGCCATCTCGGGGTCTGCGAGCAGCTCCTGTGCCGATGCCAGGTCGTGCTCGCGCTGCTCGTAGCGGCGGAACGTCGCGACCACGCCTTGCACCTGCGCATGTTCCCGGCTCAGCTCCCGGTAGCGCTTCATGTCGGCCGCAACGGCCGGGTCGGACAGCGTCGCATCGAGCTCGGCCAGGCGGAGCGCGAGGCGCTGGAACTGCTGACGGAGGGAATCTTTCATCGGCTGGGCCGGTTTGACGAGCGGCGAACAGGGCGGGCAGCGCGGGTCGACCCTGGCGCCCCGCGGCGGCAGCCCTTGCCGCTAACGATCGTCGTCGGCCGGGTCGCGACTGCTGGTGCGCAGGAACAGGCGCGAAACGGTGTGCGCCAGCTGCAGGCGTTGTTCGCCCGCGGTCGAGTGCAGCTCGGCCAACGCGCCGTGCAGGATCTTGTGCGTCAGGCCACGCGACAGCGCCTCGAGCACGGCCTCGACGCTTTCGCCGCGCGCCAGCAACTTGTGGGCGCGCGCGATCTCCATCGCCCGCCAGTTGTCGGCCTGGGCGTTGAGCGCCTGGATCAGCGGCACGCTGCTGCGCTGGTCGAGCCAGTGCACGAAGCTCTGCACGCCGCTTTCGATGATCGCCTCCGCCTGCGCAACCGCGGCCTGGCGCTTCTCGCCGGCGGTCTGCACCAGCGCCGAAAGGTCATCCACCGTGTAGAGGTAGATGTCGTCGAGCTGCGCCACCTCGGGCTCGATGTCGCGCGGCACTGCCAGGTCGACCATGAACATCGGCCGTCGTTTGCGCGTCTTCAACGCACGCTCGACCGCGCCCAGGCCGATGATCGGCAGCGAGCTTGCGGTGCACGAGATCACCACGTCGAACTCGGCCAGCCGGTGCGGCAGGTCGGCCAGGCGCAGCGCCTCGGCGCCGAGCCTGAGCGCGAGCTTCTCGCCGCGTTCGAGCGTGCGGTTGGCCACCGCCGTCGCGCGTGGCGTGCGCGCGGCAAAGTGGGTGGCGACCAGGTCGATCATCTCGCCGGCCCCGACGTAGAGCACCTTGACGTCGCTCAGATCCTCGAACAGCTGGGCCGCCAGGCGCA
The DNA here is from genome assembly GCA_963779155.1 of uncultured bacterium. GTDB lineage: Bacteria > Pseudomonadota > Gammaproteobacteria > Burkholderiales > Burkholderiaceae_C > CAIKUF01. Next base: position 271,811 of record CAVZXE010000004.1, read on the forward strand.
CCGAGGCCGCCGCCATGCTGATCGAATGGGCACCGATCTCGGTCGAGCTGCGCACCTCTTTGGCAACCGCGAACGAGCGCTGAAACAGCTGGTGCAGCGTGGTGCCGAGCGTGCCCGCGCTGTCGGCCTCGCGCACGGCGTCCTTCATCTGGCCGAGGATCTGCGGCTCGCCGAGCACCATCGAGTCGAGCCCGCTGGCGACGCGAAACGCGTGCCGCGCGGCCGAGCCGTCCTCGAGCACATAACTGTGGTCCATCAGCGCATGGCTGGGGATCCCGCCCACGCTTGCAAGCCAGTCGACCGCCGGGCTCACCATGCTGGCATCGGCGGCATGGGGGTCGGAGAAGTACAACTCGGTGCGATTGCAGGTCGATAGCAGCGCGACCTCGGGCGCGTTGCGCGCCGTCAATCCCGCAAGGCGGTCTCGAAAGCCGTGCAGCGTGGGCGCAAGCTGCTCCAGCGTGAACGCAAACCGCCCACGCACGTCCAGCGGCGCAGTGGTGTGGTTCAGACCGAGAGCGTAGACACTCATTTGGTGATTATAAAATCCTGCCGCCCGATGGTAGTGCAGCACAAGGCTCACCTGGGCATGATCTGCGTCAAGCTTTTGCCATCCATGCCGGGGAAACGCCTTGGGTCCGATCGACCTGCTGAACCACTTGCTCGGCTTCTTCCTGCCTGCCCTCGTGGTCGGCGCGCTCGCGGCCGCGTTGGCCAAGGGAGTCTGGCGCAAGAACCTGCGCGCCGTGCGCTGGGCGCGGCTGACCCGATGGTCCGTTGCCGGTTGTGCGCTTGCCTCGGTCGGCGGGCTGGTCGCCTTCGGCCGAGACGGCGCGATGGCGACCTACGCTGCGATGGTGCTCGCGTCGGCGCTCGCGCTGCTGTGGGCGGGGTTCGGGCCGGGGCGACGCTGAGCGTCCGCCGAGGAAGGTTCAGCGAAAGGTCCAGCCGCGATTGATCGCAAAGGTGACGAGCAGGCTCGCCAGCGTCGCCAGCACTTGTGCCGCGAGGTAGTGCCAGCCCAGGTGGACCGCGACGCCGACGATCAGCATCCCGAGCAACGCGCCGGCGAGCGCGGTCGACTGAAACTTCAGCCACGATGCGCCGAACTTGCCGCGGTAGGCGAATGTGAAGCGGCGGTTGCCGAAGTAGGCCACCTGTGCCCCGACCACCGCGCCGAATCCGGACGCCAGCCAGGCCGGCCATGCGCCAACCTCGACGCACAACGCCAGCACGGCATAGTGCGCCGCCGTGGCGACGGCGCCGACCAGCGTGTAGCGCAGCAGGCCGGTCATGCCCGGTCACGCGCCGGACTGCCAGAGGCGCGTCCGGCTAAGTTCGGAGCGCATTGCCAGAGGCATTGGGGGGCCGTCATTTGGGGTGTTGAACCGGGTTGCGCCCGCCACGCGACGCCCGAAACGCGGGCGCGCTCGAGCGCCAGCCGCCGGTTCGACGCGATCCTCGTCTTCGGCAATCTTGCATCCCGCAAGCCTACACGCTGCATCGATAGGCTCGAGCTCGGGTCCGGTCGAGCCGCAGACCGGAATCGTCGCCTGGCGCCTCTGTCCTTCGATGGCCGGCGCCGCGCACGTGGGAAGAGCCCTACACTTTCTTCTCGCATGGTCGCGGATCTCGGCTGCGTGCCAGGCATCGGCTGCGAATGGCCGAGACGCAGGCCCAAAAAGATGAATCGATGAACGACTCCGAACCGACCGGGTACCGTGTGCTGCAAGGGGACGAGATCGTCCCGCTGCTCGCAAGGGAGCCTTCTCTGTGTGCGCTGCTGGGCGGCGACCGCAGCGCCTGGCGCGTGCGCGATGTCGCCGACGGCAACATCAATGCGGTGTACCTGGTCGACGGGCCGGTGGGCGGCGTGTGCGTCAAGCAGGCGCTGCCCTGGTTGCGCGTGGCCGGCGCCAGCTGGCCGCTGCCGATCGAACGCGCGTTCTTCGAGAACGCCTACCTGCGCCGCGTCGGGCCGATCGTCGGCGCGCTGGCGCCGCGCTGGCTGCACTTCGACCCGGTGCTGCAGCTGATCGTGATGGAGCGGCTCGAGCCGCACATCATCCTGCGCCAGGGGCTGATCCAGGGCCGCGTGTACCCCGACGCGGCGCGCGCGGTGGCCGACTACGTGGCCGCGGCGGGTTTTCACACCTCGGATCTTGCCGCCCCGTTCGAGCGCAAGTGCGAGGACCTGGCGCTGTTCTCGCGCAACGTGGCGCTGCAGCGCATCACGCTCGACCTGGTGTTCACCGACCCCTATGCCGAAGCCCCGCGCAACCACTGGACAGCGCCCTGGCTCGACGGCTGGGCCGCCGCGCTGCGCAACGACCTGGCGCTCAAGACCGTGGTTGCGCGGCACCGCCTCCGCTACCTCACCCACACCCAGGCGCTGATCCACGGCGACCTGCACTCGGGATCGGTGATGGTCACCGAGCACGATACCCGGGTCATCGACGGCGAGTTCGCCGCGCTGGGCCCGATCGGCTTCGACCTCGGTGCCTTCATCGCCAACCTGCTGATGGCGTGGTTCTCGAAGTTGCCGCCGCCGGGGGCGGCGCAGGCCAATGCCGGCTACCGGCAATGGATCCTCGACCAGACGGTGGTGTTCTGGCAGCGCTTCGATCGGCAGTTTCGCAGCCACTGGTCGGACCATGCGGCGCCGAACGACGCCTGTCCGGCCAGCCACTTCGCCGGCCCCGCCGGGCAGGCCCGGCTGGCGGCGATCCAGCGCGACCATGTGGGCCGGATATTCGACGACACGCTCGCCTACGCCGCGATCAAGATCATCCGCCGCATCGTCGGCTTCGCGCAGGTGGCCGACTTCCTCGCGATCGGGGACCTGCGCCAACGCGCCGAAGCGCAGGCCGGCGCGCTCGCGCTGGCGCGCGACCTGCTGCTGCAGCCGCAGCGCTTTGCCGATATCGCGGCGCTCGTGGACGCCGTACCGCGCTACGAACGCGCCGGCCTCGATCCCGACGCATCGCGTCGCTCCTGATCCGCGGCCGCAACGCCGCGCTCCAAGCGCTCCGCTCGCCTCAGCGCCGCGCCGTCTTGCCGTAGTGGCGGAACTTCTCGATCACCTCGGCCATCTGCGGCGCGGTCAGCGTCGCCGGTTCGCCGACCGCCAGCGCCTTCAGGTAGGTCTCGCACAGTGCCTCGATCTCGATCGAGACCTTCATCGCCTGCGCCAGCGAGCCGCCGGCGGCGACGAGCCCGTGGTGTGCCAGCAGGCAGGCCTGGCGGTCGCGCAGCGCCCCGGCCACCGCGGTGGACAGCGCCGTCGTGCCGAACGTGTGGTACGGCGTGCAGGGAACGCTGTCGGCCCCGGCCACCGCGACCATGTAATGAAAGGCCGGCAGCGGACGTTCCAGGCACGCGAGCGCAGTGGCGTTGACCGAATGCGTGTGCACGACGGCGTTCAGGTCCGGCCGGGCGGCGTAGATCGCGCGGTGGAAGTGCCACTCCGAGGAGGGCTGCCAGTCGCCCCGCAACGCGCCGTCGTCGCCGAGCCAGACCAGGTCCTGCGCCCGCAGTTCGTCGGCGCCCATGCCGGTCGGCGTGATCAGCATGCCGGCCCCCAGGCGGTGGCTCAGGTTGCCGGTGCTGCCGCGGTTCAGGCCGAGCGCGTCGAGCCGCCGCAGCGCGGCCACGAGCCGTTCGCGAAGCGTGCCTTCGTCTGCCGGGTCGCGCATCATGCCTGCTCCATCTGCCGGCGCAGCGCGCCTTCGTCGGCGGGCACGATGCCGTGCTCGGTGATCAGGCCCGTGACCAGCCGCGCCGGCGTCACGTCGAAGGCCGGGTTCGCGGCCGGCGAGCCGTCGGGCACGAGTTGCACCTCGACCAGGTCCCCGCTCGCCGCGCGCCCGGTGAGGTGCGTGACCTCGCGCGCCGGGCGTTCCTCGATCGGGATCTCGGCCACGCCGTCGGAGAGCGAGAGGTCGAGCGTCGAAGTCGGCATCGCGACGTAGAACGGCACGCCGTTGTCGCGCGCGGCGAGCGCCTTCAGGTAGGTGCCGATCTTGTTGCACACGTCGCCGCGCGCCGTCACGCGGTCGCAGCCGACGATCACCAGATCGACCTGGCCGCGCTGCATCAGGTGCCCGCCCGCGTTGTCGGCGATCACGGTGTGCGGCACGCCTTCGTGGCCGAGTTCCCAGGCGGTCAGGCTCGCGCCCTGGTTGCGCGGCCGCGTCTCGTCGACCCAGACCTGCACCGGTATTCCCGCCGCATGCGCCTGGTAGATCGGCGCCGTCGCGGTGCCCCAGTCGACCGTCGCCAGCCAGCCGGCGTTGCAGTGCGTCAACACCCGCACCGGGCCCGGCCGGCGCGCGGCGATGTCGGCGATGAGCGCCAGGCCGTGGCGGCCGATCGCGGCGTTGACGCGCACGTCCTCTTCGGCGATGGCGTCGGCCTCGTCCCAAGCGGTGGCGGCGCGTTCCGCCGCTGGCAGCGCGAGCAGGCGGCGCAGCATGCGCCGCACGGCCCAGGCCAGGTTCACCGCCGTCGGCCGCGCCGATTCGAGGAAGGCGGCCGCGCCTTCGAGCGCGTCGTCGCCAGCATCGGCGCCGGCCTGCAGCGCCATCCCGTAGGCGGCGGTGGCGCCGATCAGCGGGGCGCCCCTGACCCACATGTCGCGGATCGCCCGCCGCACCTCATCGACATGGGCGAGCCGTTCGATCACGAAGCGGTGCGGCAGCCAGCGCTGGTCGATGATCACGACTGCATCGCGCCCCGGGGCCGGGCGGATCGTCCGAGTGGCCTGGCCGTCGACGCGCATTCGAAGAATGGTGGGGAACTGCTCTGGCGGCGACTGTAGCAGGGCACTCTCGATGAGGCGCATGCGCCGGCCGCAGTTGCGCTGCGCACGGGGCCAGGCAGCGGTCGCGGCGCTGTAAGCCTGCGTTCAGCGCCACGTCAGAGCGCGGTCAGTCGAAGGGCGCATGATCCGGGCTGTCAAGGTAACTATTTCACGTGGAGACATCATGGACATCGAATTGGCGAATCGGATAGCGCGCGATCCGAACTACCAGAAGTTGAGGTCCCGGCGGACACGCCTGGGCTGGACGCTCACCTGGATGATGATGGTCGTCTACTACGGCTTCATCCTGCTGGTCGCCTTCAACAAGCCCTTCCTGTCACAGCGCCTCGGCGACGGCGTGATGACGATGGGCATCCCCATCGGCTTCGGCGTCATCGTGTTCACGGTCGTGATCACGGCCTACTACGTGAATCGCGCCAATGCCGAGTTCGACACGCTGTCCGACGCGGTCGCGAAGGCGGTGCTGAAATGACGCGCCTGTCCAACACCGCACGCCGCGTGCTGACGCTCGGGGCGCTGTTCGGCGTCTCCGCGGCGGTCTACGCCGCCGGCGCCGACCTCGGCCAGGCCGTTCAGCAGCCGACCAACTGGACGGCCATCGGCATGTTCGGCACCTTCGTCGTGCTGACGCTGTTCATCACCAAGTGGGCGGCGTCGAAGACGAAGTCTGCGGCCGACTTCTACACCGCCGGCGGCGGCATCACCGGCTTCCAGAACGGCCTGGCGATCGCCGGCGACTACATGTCGGCGGCGTCCTTCCTCGGCATTTCGGCGGCGGTGATGGCCAGCGGCTACGACGGGCTGATCTACTCGATCGGCTTCCTCGTCGGCTGGCCGGTGATCACCTTCCTGATGGCCGAGCGGCTGCGCAACCTGGGCAAGTTCACCTTTGCCGACGTGGCGGCGTTTCGCTTCAGGCAAAAGCCGATCCGCATCTTCGCGGCCTCGGGCACGCTGGTCGTCGTGGCCTTCTACCTGATCGCGCAGATGGTTGGTGCGGGGCAACTGATCAAGCTGCTGTTCGGCCTCGAGTACTGGATGGCGGTCGTCATCGTCGGCGCGCTGATGATGGTCTACGTGCTCTTCGGCGGCATGACCGCAACCACCTGGGTGCAGATCATCAAGGCCTGTCTGCTGTTGGGTGGCGCGACCTTCATGGCGCTGTCGGTGATGTGGCACTTCGGCTTCAGCCCCGAGGCGATGTTCGCCGGCGCGGTGAAGATCAAGACCGACCTCGCGCTCAAGGACGGCAAGACCGCGGAGGTCGCGGCGACGATCGGGCAATCGATCATGGGCCCGGGCAACTTCGTCAAGGATCCGATCTCGGCGATCAGCTTCGGCATGGCGCTCATGTTCGGCACGGCCGGCCTGCCGCACATCCTGATGCGCTTCTTCACCGTGCCGAGCGCCAAGGAAGCGCGCAAGTCGGTGATGTGGGCCACCGGCTGGATCGGCTACTTCTACCTGCTGACCTTCATCATCGGCTTCGGCGCCATCACCTTTGTGCTGACGAATCCCGAATTCCTCGACGCCAAGGGCGCGTTGAAGGGTGGCGGCAACATGGCGGCGATCCACCTCGCCAACGCGGTCGGCGGCAACGTGTTCCTCGGCTTCATCTCGGCCGTGGCGTTCGCGACCATCCTCGCCGTGGTGGCGGGGCTCACGCTGTCGGGCGCCTCGGCCGTGTCGCACGACCTGTACGCGACGGTGATCAAGCAGGGCAAGGCCGACAGCGCCTCGGAGCTCAAGGTGTCGCGCTGGACGACCGTCGCGCTCGGCATCGTCGCCGTCGCGCTGGGGATCGCGTTCGAGAAGCAGAACATCGCCTTCATGGTCTCGCTGGCGTTCGCGATCGCCGCGTCGGCCAACTTCCCGGTGCTCTTCATGAGCGTGCTGTGGAAGGATTGCACGACCAAGGGTGCGGTGATCGGCGGCTTCCTCGGGCTGATCTCGTCGGTCGCGCTGACGGTGGTTTCGCCGTCGGTCTGGGAGGCCACGCTCGGCAACCCCAAGGGCTCGGCGCTGTTCCCGTACACCTCGCCCGCGCTGTTCTCGATGACGATCGGCTTCGTCGGCATCTGGCTGTTCTCGATCCTCGACCGCAGCAAGCAGGCGGCGATCGATCGCGGCGGCTTCCTCGCGCAGCAGGTGCGTTCCGAGACCGGCATCGGCGCTTCCACGGCGAGCGGCCACTAGACTGCAACCAGCGCCGGCGCGGCGGCCAGCCCGCCGTGCCGCCTGACCGAACGGGACTGCGGGCGCCATGCCGCAGTCCCGTTCCTTCTTGACCCGACCCGACGCCACGATGCCCGAGCCGATCGCCTTCGACACTGCGCCGCTGGACCGCCTCGGCCCCGACGAGCGCGCGCTGGTGCGGCGCTCGGCCGAGCCGCTGCACTTCGCGGCACAGTCGGTGCTGTTCTCGCCCGATGTCGAGCCGGCGCATGTCTGCCTGATCGTGAGCGGGCATGTCGAGCAGGTCGAGGCCGGCGAGGTGGTGGCCGTGCACGGTGCCGGGGCGTTGATCGCGGTGCGCGAGGTGCTGGCCGGTCAGGCCAGCGGCTACTGGACGGCGCTCGACGAGGTGACCGCTCAGGCCCTGCCGAGGGCCGTGCTGCAGACGCTGATCGCCGGCAACGCAAACTTCAGCGCCCGCCTGTTCGGCGACATCGCGCAACGCCTGGGCGCGACGACGCAGCGCAACCAGCAGCGCGAGCTGCTGTCACTGATGATGGTGCGCATCGGCGATGCCAGGCTGCACAAGCCGGTGTTCGTCGACGGCGGGCTCGACATCGTCTCGGTGTGTGGCCTGTTGTCGCAGCAAGGCCTGACCAATGTGCTGGTCCGCGACGGCGACCGGATCGGCATGTTCACCACCACCGACCTGCGCGACGCGCTGCTGCGCGACGTGCCGCCCGCGGCGCTCGCGGTGCGCGAAGTCGCGCAGTTCGACCTGATCGCGATGCACCCCGACAGCGAGCTCTTCGACGCACTGCTCGTGATGGTGCGCCATCGCGTTCACCGGGTGCTGGTGCGCGACGGCGAGACGATCCTAGGCGTGCTGACCCAGCTCGACCTGATGAGCTTCGTCTCGAGCCACTCGCACATCATCGCCCTGACGATCGAGCAGTCCGCGACGATCGACGAGCTCAAGGCCGCCGCGCAGCAGATGGACGGCCTGGTCGGGCTGTTGCAGGGGGGCGGGGTGAGGGTGGAGGTGATCACCGCACTGGTGAGCGAGCTCAACACGCGCATCTTCGCCCGCCTGTGGTCGTTCGTCGCGCCGCCGGCACTGGTGAACAACAGCTGCCTCGTCGTGATGGGCAGCGAAGGCCGCGGCGAGCAGATCCTCAAGACCGACCAGGACAACGCACTGCTGCTGCGTGACGGTTTCGATTTCCCCGAGCTCGGCCCGGTCGCCGAGCGCTTCAATGCCGCGCTGGCCGACTTCGGCTACCCGCCGTGTCCGGGCGACATCATGCTCACCAACCCGCTGTGGCGGCAACCGCTCGCGGCATTCCGCGAAACCATCCGCGGCTGGGTCTTCGGGGCCGACCCGCAGGGCGTGATGCACCTGGCGATCTTCTTCGACGCCGTCGCCGTCGCCGGCGACGCCGACGTGCTGCAGGAGGCACGGCGCTACCTCGACGGCATCCTGGCCGACAACGACGCCTTCCTCGCCCGCTTCGCCGCAGCCATCGACCAGTTCACCGAGCCGGCCCGATGGTGGACGCGCCTGACGACGCGCCGCGACGAGCAGCCGCTCGACCTGAAGAAGCTCGGCACCTTTCCGATCGTGCATGGCGTGCGGGCGCTGGCGCTGCAGTACCGCGTCAGGGCGCTCGGCACGGCGCAGCGCATGCGCTCGCTGGCCGACCAGCACCATCTCGACGGCGCGCTCGCGCGCGACCTGCTCGAGGCGCTGCACTTCCTGATGGGACTCAAGGTCAAGCACCAGTTGCGGCAGCGCCAGATCGGCCAGCCGCCGAGCAACCTGGTGCTGCCGTCGGCGCTCGGCACGATGGAGCGCGACATGCTCCGGGACTCGCTGGCGATCATCAAGCGCTTCCGCCAGCACTTGCACCATCACTTCAAGCTCGAATCACTGTGAGCGCCCCCCGAAGGCCGCCGCCCTGCGGCGTCCGCCCCCCGGGGGGAGCAAGGAAGCTTGAGGCGGCCCGGCACTTCCTTGGGAGCCGCCGCAGCGACCCGGCCATCGGTCGGGCGGCGTTGACGCATCGCAATCCGGCCTGGGCGGTCGCGGCGACGATACGGACGGCGGTACGATGCGAGGGCCGGGGCACGAGCGAAAGATGGCGCGATGGAGTTCAAGGACTACTACAAGGTGCTCGGTGTCGAGCGCGGCGCGAGCGAAGACGATGTCAAGAAGGCGTTTCGCAAGCTCGCGCGCAAGCACCATCCGGACGTCAACAAGGCGCCCGGCGCGGCGGCTCGCATGCAGGAGCTCAACGAGGCGTACGACGTTCTGCGCGACCCGCAGACGCGCGCCGCCTACGACCAGGTCGGCCAGGGCGTGCAGGGCGGGCAGGAATTCCGCCCGCCGCCGGGCTGGGACGCCGGCTTCGAGTTCAGCGGCGCCCCGCAGGGCGCGGGCGACTTCGCCGACCACAGCGACTTCTTCGAGGCCCTGTTCGGCGGTGCGCGGCGTGGGGGTGCGCGCCATCGCGGAGGCGGCCCGGCGTCCGCGCGCGGGCAGGATCACCATGCCAAGATCGTGATCCCGCTCGCCGACGCATTCCACGGCGCCACGCGAACGCTCACGCTGCACAGCCCGGAACTCGACGCGAGCGGGCATGTCGCGCTGCACGAACGCCAGCTCGCGGTGAACATCCCGAAGGGCATCCGGGCCGGCCAGCAAATCCGCCTCGCCGGGCAGGGCAGCCCCGGCCTGGGTGGTGAGCCGCCGGGCGACCTCTACCTCGAGGTGCAGTTCGAGCCGCATCCGCGCTACCGTATCGATGGCCGCGACCTGTACCTGACGCTGCCGGTGGCCCCCTGGGAGGCGGCGCTTGGGGCGGCCGTGCCGGTGACGACGCCTGCCGGCCGGATCGAGATGAATGTGCCTGCCGGCTCGCAGACCGGCCGCAAGCTCCGGCTCAAGGGGCGCGGCATTCCCGGCAGCGCGCCGGGCGACCTCTACGTGGTGCTCGAGGTCGTGCTGCCGCCGGCAAGCAACGACAAGGCCCAGGCCTTGTACCGGCAGATGGCGACGGAGCTGGCCTTCGACCCGCGCCACGATACGGAGGTGGCGCGATGAACGCGGAAGGGGTGGCAAGCGGTGTGTGCCTGGGCGAGCAGGCCTGGCTCGAGCTCGACGAGTTTGCGCGGGCCTGCGGTGTCGAGGCCGATTTCGTGCTCACGCTGGTCGACGAGGGGCTGGTGCAGCCGCCGGTCGCCGCGCCGCCGTGGCGCTTCGGGGGCGACGAACTGGCGCGGGTGCGCCGCATCCGCCGGCTGCAGCGCGACTTCGAGGCCAACCTGCAGAGCGTGGCGGTGATGCTCGACCTGATCGACGAGATCGATCGGCTGCGGATCGCGCTGCACCGCGCCGGGCTGAAAGCCTGATTCGGGCGGCCCTTGCCGGTGGGAGGGCGTCAGACCGTACGCGCCCAGGGTCCCAAGGTCAGGCGCTCGAGCCGAGCCAGCCGCCGCTCGAATTCGCCCGAGGCCAGCAGCGAACGCTCGAACATGCCCGCCTGTACGCCTGCGGCGTACTGCGAGCGCGCAATATCGAAGCCGGCGGCGACGCCGCTCGCCTGCAGGGTACGCAAGGAGTCGGCCCAGGCCGTGGCGGTGTCCACACCGGGCTGCCTGGCCAGCGCCAGCGCCCTGCGTTCAGCGAATGACCCATGCTGAAGAAGCCCCTGTGCCCATTCGAAAGGCCAACGCGTCAGCGCGGCAGCGAAGCCGGCCATGATGGGCTGATGGGAGGATTGCATGGCACCTCCATTGGTAGTTACCCTTAGACTAGCACAGACCGACCCTCGCGTTCGGCGTGCCTTTGGGTCGGCCACTCCAGAGGCGGGCGAGGGGAATCAGCCTGGCTGCGCTGCGGGAGGTCGGGCGGGGCGCCCGGCGGCTTCGCTGTTCGTCGCCCGGATACCAGGGCGGACGGCAGGACCGCCCAGCGCAGCGGCCCGGTCGGGCTCGATGTGTTGTGCCATGGCAACAGCGGAGGCGCGCACGGTGTCCCTCAACCAGCGCTGGCCGGCATCGTTCTCGTGCCGACGATGCCAGACCAGCGCGACATCGATCCCCGGCAGTTCGAACGGCAGCGCGCGGCAGCTGAGTTCGGATGCGAACCCGGTGGCCGGCACGAAGCTGCGTGGCAGTACGGTCAGCAGGTCGGATTGGCGAACGACGCAGCCTGCGCTGTGGAACTGGTTGACCGTGATCATCACCTCGCGTTCGCGCCCGAGGCGGGCCAATGCGACGTCGACGAAGCCGCGCGGACGCCCGGCAAAGCTGACCCGCAGATGCTTGGCCGCGCAAAAGGCGTCCAGCGTCAGCGTGGGTTGGGCCGCCAGGGCGTGGTCACGCCGCATCACGCAGACATATTCGCAGCCCCACAGGTGTTCGAGCTGGAGCGGGCTGTTGCCTGCCTCGGCGGCGAGCGCGCCAGGCAATTCGGGAAAGAAACCCAGCGCGAGGTCGGCGTCTCCGTGTTCCAGCAGTGCGCGCGGGTCGCGCGTTGCCAGGGGAATGAAGCGCAGGTCCACCCTGGCCCGGGCTGCGTCCAGCGCGCGAACGAGCACGGGAACGATCACCGCCGCGGTGGCATCGGCCATCGCCAGCGTGAAGCTGCGCGCGTCGCGCCGCGGGTCGAACGCCTGCGGCTCGAAGGCATCGCGCAGCCCGCCCAGCGCGGCGCGCACGCTGGGCCACAGCGCCTCGGCCTGCCGCGTCGGCGTGACCCCGGTGCTGGACGGCGTGAACAGGTCCTCGTGGGTGGCTTCGCGCAGGCGACGCAGCGCATTGCTCACCGCAGGCTGGCTCATGGCCAGGCGCTCCGCGGCGCGGGTGACGCTGCGCTCGGTCATCACGACATCGAAGACCCGCAGGAGATTGAGGTCGAGGGTGCGAAAGTTCATCGGCGAAGGTTCACGTGCAAGGCGGGGTGCTCATTCGCGGCCGGAATGGCCGGATTCAGACTCTGAATTTGCCTAGTCTAAGGGAAAACCCTAGTCTGCATGCATCCGGGGCCGTGTGCTCCGGCAGCAACGAAGGGAGTCCTCCATGTCAATCCAGTTCGCCAAGATCCTGGTCCCGCCGCCGGTGGCCCTGCCCAGGGGAGCCGAATGGGTGCCCGCCTTGGTTGCCCGGCTGGCGCGCATCGGCCACGCCTTGTGGCGATTTTTCGAGACGGTCGGGCAGGCGCGCGCGGAACGTGCGCTGCATCGGCTTTCCGTGCAGTACGCCCACCAGCCCGAACTCGCTCAGTCGCTTCGCGACGCGATGCACCGGGCCGCGATGCATCGCGACTGCCAGCACTGACATTGCTCGCCGACTCCCGGCCGCGAACAGCTCAGGCTGCGCGCCCTGGACATGCGCGCACTGAGCGCCCCCAAGGCCGCCGCCGTGCGTCGTCCGCCCCCCCGAGGGGGAGCAAGAAAACTTGGGGCGGCCCGGCGTTTTCTTGAGAGCGCCCCCAAGGCCGCCGCCTTGCGGCGTCCGTCCCCCCGAGGGGGAGCAAGAAGACTTGGGGCGGCCCGCCGTTTTCTTGAGGAGAAGAACATGATCTACAGCGCCACCGACACGAATCGCTATGCCAACATCGCGGCACATGCCGGCCCGTCGCCGCTCGGCGCCTGGCTCAAGACGGCCCTGCTGCGGCTCGTGCCGCACTCACCCAAGACCCCACCGCCACGCGACCGGGTCCGCGAGGCGGCCGAGGTGCGAACCTGGGCTGCATCCGTCCAGCGGACCGATCCGCGCTTTGCCGCCGACCTCTTTGCGGCGGCCGACCGCCACGAAGCCCTCGGGCTGTAGCCCCGCCACCCGCAGGTCGGGGCAGCGCGAAGCCGAGGGCGTGTTGCCAGGCTTGAGCACGCTCGCCGCCTGCCCCTGACATTCGGTACGGTTCCCGCGCAGAAGGCCCGACGCTGGCGGACGCAGCCGGGCGGCTGGGCCGCAGTCGTCGCCGGCCATGTTCGAGGGCCCGGGTGCGGCCTGCCGTGGACCTGCGGCGGGGCGGCGTCAGACGCCGGTAAGCGCAACGGTCAGAATGGAGCGCAACGACAAGCGGGGCGCGATCTCCGTGCGCCCGGTCGCAGCCCTGCGGCGCCAAGGCGACGAGGCCCCGTCACACGGCGAGCGTCGACGGCGACCTGGGGGCGCAGAAGGAGACAAGCCATGTTTGGAGGCCTCACAGCGCAGCGCCTGCTGGCCCTGTTTGCGCTCGGCTGGCTGCTGCTGAACTTCCCGCTGCTCGGCCTGTGGGACCGCGATGTCAGCGTGTTCGGCATCCCGCTGCTGCCGGCCGCGCTGTTCATCGGTTGGGCGGCGCTGATCGGGATCCTGGCCTGGATCACCGAGCGCGGCCAGGACTGAGCCGCGCGACGCGCCCAGATGCTTTCAGCCGCCCTGGTCGTCGGCGCCTCGTTCGCCTATCTGCTGCTGCTGTTCGCGGTCGCCCACTTCGCCGACCGGCGCGCGCAGCAGGGGCGCTCGGTCATCGGCAACGCCTGGGTCTATGCGCTGTCGATGGGTGTTTACTGCACCGCGTGGACCTACTTCGGCAGCATCGGGCGCGCCGCGTCGTCGGGCGTGTGGTTCCTGCCGATCTACTTCGGCCCGACGCTGGCGATGGTGCTGGCCTGGATGGTGCTGCGCAAGATGATCCGCATCTCGCGCAGCTACCGCATCACGTCGATCGCCGACTTCATCGCCAGCCGCTACGGCAAGAGCCGGCTGCTCGCGGCGCTGGTGACGCTGATCGCAGTGGTCGGCATCCTGCCCTACGTCGCGCTGCAGCTGAAGGCCATCGCCAGCGGTTACGCGATGCTGACCACGCCGCCCGGTGCCGTCGCCGCCGCCCGCGGCGCGTGGTGGCTCGACAGCACGCTGTACATGGCGCTCGCGCTGGCCGGCTTCACGGTCGCCTTCGGCACCCGCCACCTCGACACCACCGAGCGCCACGAGGGCATGGTCGCGGCGATCGCGGTCGAATCGGTGATCAAGCTGCTCGCCTTCCTGGCCGTCGGCGCCTTCGTCTGCTGGGGCCTGTTCGGCGGTCCGGCCGACATCTTCGCGCGCGCCCGCGCCGTGCCCGAGCTGGCCCGGCTGCTGCGGCTCGAACAGGGCGCGCAGTTCGCCTACGCGCAGTGGTTCGGGCAGACGCTGCTGGCAATGCTGTCGGTGATCTTCCTGCCGCGCCAGTTCCAGATGATGGTGGTCGAGAACGTCGACGAGCGGCACCTCAGGCGCGCCGCCTGGGTGTTCCCGCTCTACCTGCTGGCGATCAACGTCTTCGTGCTGCCGATCGCGCTCGGCGGGCTGCTGCACTTCGGCGTCGGCGGGGCGAATCCCGAAACCTTCGTGCTCTCGCTGCCGCTCGCGGCGGGCCAGCAGGCGCTGGCGCTGGCGGCCTTCATCGGCGGGCTCTCGGCCGCCACTGGCATGGTGATCGTCGAGGCGATCGCGATCTCGACCATGGTCTGCAACGACCTGGTGATGCCCTGGCTGCTGCGCACGCAACGCTTCGGCGGGGCGGCCGGCAGCGACCTGAGCGGCGTGCTGCTCGGCATCCGCCGCACGGTGATCGTCGCGCTGCTGTTGCTCGGCTACCTGTACTTCCACCTTGCCGGCGAGGCCTACGCGCTGGTCAGCATCGGCCTGATCAGCTTCGCCGCGGTGGCGCAGTTCGCGCCGGCGCTGCTGGGCGGCATGTACTGGAAGGGCGGCACCCGCGCCGGTGCGCTGGCCGGGCTCGCGGCCGGCTTCGCGCTCTGGGCCTACACGCTGATGCTGCCGTCGATCGCCAAGTCGGGCTGGTGGCCTGACGCATTCCTGCACCACGGGCCGTTCGGGATCGAGCTGCTCAAGCCCGAGCAGTTCCTTGGCCTGACCGGGCTCGATGGCCTGACGCACTCGCTGTTCTGGAGCCTGTTCGCCAACGCGGGGCTCTACATCGCGCTGTCGGTGTGGCGCGCGCCGTCGGCACGCGAGGCGAGCCAGGCGCTGCTCTTCGTCGACGTGTTCGAGCGCGCCTCGGCCCACGCCGAAGGCGCCGGGCCGGTCTTCTGGCGCGGCCGCGCCAAGGTGGCCGACCTGCTCGCGCTGGCCGGGCGCTTTCTCGGCCGCGACGCGGCGCAGCGCATGTTCGCCGACTACGCGCGACGTGCCGGCGTGGCGGGCATCGCGCAGATCGCGCCCGACGCGCAGCTCGTGCAGTTCGTCGAGACGCAGCTCGGCGGCGCGATCGGCAGCGCCTCGGCGCGCGTGATGGTGGCCTCGGTCGTGGAGGAGGAGCAACTCGCGCTCGACGACGTGATGCGCATCCTCGAAGAGGCGTCGCAGCTGCGCGCCTACTCGCATGCGCTGGAAGAGAAGTCGCTGTCGCTCGAGAAGGCGACGGCCGAACTGCGCGCCGCCAACGAGCAGCTCAAGAGCCTGGACCGCCTGAAGGACGATTTCATGTCCTCGGTCACCCACGAGCTGCGCACGCCGCTGACCTCGATCCGCGCGCTGGCCGAGCTGATGCTCGACGACGGCGATATGGACGCCGCGCAGCGCCAGCAGTTCCTCGCCATCGTCGTTGGCGAGACCGAGCGCCTGACGCGGCTCGTGAACCAGGTGCTCGACATGGCCAAGATCGAGTCCGGCCACGCCGAGTGGCACACCTCCGAGGTCGACCTGCGCGCCTTGCTGGACCATGCGGTGCAGACCACGAGCGAGATGTTCCGCGAGCGCGGCGCGGTGGTCGCATTGCAGATGCCGCCGCAGCTGCGCCTGCTGCGCGCCGACCCCGACCGGCTGACCCAGGTGTTGCTGAACCTGCTGTCCAACGCGGCCAAGTTCGTGCCGAGCGAGGGCGGGCGCGTCGAGGTGCGCCTGCGCGCCGACGACGCCGGAGCGACGGTGGAGGTGCAGGACAACGGCCGTGGCGTGCCGCCCGAGCAGCAGCAGCTCGTGTTCGAGAAGTTCCGCCAGGGCGGCGACGCGCTCAACCGCCCCCAGGGCACCGGCCTGGGCTTGCCGATCAGCCGCCAGATCGTCGAACATTTCGGCGGCCGGATGTGGCTGCGCTCCGATCCGGGGCAAGGCGCATGCTTCGGGTTCTGGCTGCCATGGACCGGCGCAAAGCACGAGGAGACAAACCATGACCCACAAGATCCTGATCGCCGATGACGAGCCGAACATCCTGATTTCGCTCGAGTTCCTGATGAAGCGCGAGGGCTATCAGGTGCTGCTCGCGCGCGACGGCAACGAGGCGCTGGCGGCGATCGTTCGCGAGCGGCCCGACCTGGTGTTGCTCGACGTGATGATGCCCGGCAAGACCGGCTTCGACGTGTGCCAGGCGGTGCGCGCGGACGAGGCGCTGGCCGGCGTGAAGATCGTGCTGCTGACGGCCAAGGGCCGCGACACCGACGTCGCCAAGGGCCTGGCGCTCGGCGCGACCGACTACATGACCAAGCCCTTCTCCACCAAGGAGCTCGCCGCCCGCGTGCGCGCGCTGCTGGAGCCCGCGGCGTGAGAGGCACCGGCCGCGAGGTGATGGCAGCGCTCGCCCCGGGCGCCGTGCTCGCGCTGTGGACTGCGGCTGCGGGCGCGATCTTCGCGGCCACGCTCGAAGGGCCCGAGCGCACCGCACTCTACGCGCTGCTCGAACCTCGCATCGCGTTGATCGTGATGGGCTGGCTCGTCTTGTCGGTGGCGCTGGGCGTGGCGATGCGGGCGGCGTGGCAGCGCTGGGTCGCGGCGCCGGCGCGGCTCGTCGAGCAGGCGCGGATCGTCCTCGGCACCGACGTGCAGCGCGAGATCGCGCCCGAGGGCAGTGCCGAGAACCGCGCACTCGCGCAATCGATCAACCTGCTGGTGCGCGAACGCGCCGAGCTTCGCGCCGACATCGGGCGCAAGGTGCAGGAGGCGAGCCGCGAGATCGAGCAGGAGCGCAGCCGCCTCGCCGCGCTGATGTCGGAGCTGACGCAGAGCGTCGTCGTGTGCAATCTCGACGGCCGCATCCTGCTCTACAACAGCCGCGCGCGGGCGCAGTTCCGTGCGCTGTCGGACGCGCCGGCGCTGGCCGACGGCGCCGAGCTGATCGGCCTGGGCCGTTCGATCTACGCCGTGCTCGACCGCAAGCTCGTCGCCCACGCGCTGGAGAGCGTGCAGCAGCGCCTGCAGCGCGGCGCTTTGAGCCCGTCTGCGCAGTTCGTCACCAGCACGCGCGGCGGGCAACTGCTTCGCGTCCAGATGGCGCCGGTGCGCGCCATCGCGTCCGACGCCGAACCCGCCCTGGGCGGCTTCGTGCTGATGCTCGACAACATCACGCGCGACTTCGCCGACGAGTCGCTGCGCGACCAGTTGCTGCACGGCCTGACCGAGGGCAGCCGGGCGTCGCTGGGCAACCTGCAGGCGGCGGTCGAGATGCTCGACTACGACGACGTGGACGCCGAGACGCGCGAGCGCTTCCACGCCGTGATCCGCGACGAGGTGCGCGCGATGAGCCAGCGCATCCAGAGCCTGGCCAGCCACACCGTGCAGACGCAGAAGACGCGCTGGCCGCTGGAAGACATGCTCGGCGCCGACCTGATTTCGGCCGCGCTGCGGCGCATCGAGACGCTGTACGGATGCAGTGTGTCGGCCGACGATGTCGATGCGACGCTGTGGCTTCGCGTCGACAGCTATTCGCTGCTGCAGGCACTGGCCGGGCTCGCCGGGCGGCTGGTCGATGAGTACGAAGTGCGCCGGGTGCAACTCCGGCTGGCGAACGCCGGCAGCGATCGCGCCCACCTCGACCTGGTCTGGGCCGGTCAGTCGATGAGCACCGAGACCGTGATGGGCTGGGAAACCGACGCGATCAAGGTCGGCGCCGACACCAGCGCGCTGACGGTGCGCGACGTGGTCGAGCGCCACGGCGGCGCCTTCTGGTTCGAGCGCGAGCGCGTTCGCCACGAAGCGTTCTTCCGCTTCCTGCTGCCGCTGGCGAGCGGTCCGGAGCAACTCGCCACGTCGCTCGCCGCTCACGGCGGTGGCCGGCCGGAGTATTACGACTTCGACCTGTTCAAAACCTCGGCGCAGGCCGACGAGCTGGCCGAGAGGCGGCTTGCCGAGCTGAGCTACACGGTGTTCGACACCGAGACCACCGGGCTCGACCCTTCGGCGGGCGACGAGATCATCCAGGTCGGCGCGACGCGCATCGTCGGCGGCAAGCTGCGACGCCAGGAGTCGTTCGAGCAACTCGTCGATCCGCGGCGCAGCATCGCTGCCGCATCGATCCCGATCCACGGCATCACGCCCGAGATGGTGGCCGGCAAGCCGACCATCGGCGAGGTGCTGCCGGCCTTCCATGCATTCGCGCACGACACCGTGCTGGTCGCGCACAACGCGGCGTTCGACATGCGCTTCCTGCAGTTGAAGGAGGCCGAAACAGGCATCGTGTTCGACCACCCGGTGCTCGACACGCTGCTGCTCTCGGCGGTGGTGCACCCGAACCAGGAGTCGCACCGGCTGGAGGAGATCGCGGCGCGCTTCGACGTGGCGGTGCTCGGCCGTCACACCGCGCTCGGCGACGCGATGGTGACGGCCGAGGTGTTCCTGAAGATGATCCCGCTGCTGGCCGAGAAGGGCATCCACACCCTCGGCCAGGCGCGCGAGGCGGCGCAGAAGACCTACTTCGCGCGGGTCAAGTATTGAAGTCGAAGGTGTGCCGCTCGATCGGCCGTCTGCGTCGCTGCCGGCAGTGAGGTGCGCGACTGCGCTGGCCATGGCGCCTGCCCAAGGCGGGCCCGACAGCGCCGCCGCCGGCATTTCGCGACGGCGACGCTGCGTGATGTGCAATCCGCTCCGTCCCGCCAGGGCCTGCCCGCGGGTGCAGGCGATGGTGGCCAGGGCGACTGGGAGCCAGAGCCCCGTGGGACGTGGGCGACTTCGCTGCGGGCTGCACAGGCTAGGGATGGCGCAGTCCACCCGGCACTTGCATCATGCGACGTTGAAGCTTGGACCGCCAACGCCTGAGGGAGGTGCCCGATGAAGAAATCCGGTCTGGTTCTGTCTGTGCTGTGGGTGGCCTTGGCCTCGTGCGCGACCGACATGCCGATCGACCCGCGAGCGATCAAGACCATCGGCGTCAAGGTCGAGGCGGGCGTCATCAAGGTCCCCGATGATCCGGCGCTGGCCGCTGTCACGCAGAACGTGATCAAGTGGGCGCTGGACCAGGCGGCCATCGACGCCGGGTACAGGTTCCCGGCTGGTGGCATTGCGAAGGAAGTCAGGGCCGCCAGGCCGCCGGCGAGCTGCGTCGTCATCGGCGACTTCGACCATGCATTTCACAACTGCTCGCCCAAGCAGCAGGGCAAGGAGTTCCACTGCAACCGCGTCAACAAGGTGTTCGAGGCCGATGCCTGCTACAAGTACACCGTCACGCTGACCGGCAGCCCCGCGGTCCAGCCACTCGATCCCTGGATCAAGAACCCGCCCGAGTAGGCGGATGGCCGGCGGGCAACGCGTCCCAGAGGCCCGCGACCCTGGCCAGCGCCAGGCCGAGCTCCGACTGTGGCCCGGCGCCGGTGGCTTTGGCGATGGCTTGCGCCTCGTCCAGCATGCGCCGCGCGGCCGTGGCATCGCCGGCGCCGAACTCGCATTCGGCGCTGCCGCAAAGCAGCACCCCCAGGCTCAGCGGGTCTGACGCCTCGCGCAGCAGCGCCAGCCCGGACGCGAAGCACTCGCGTGCCGCGGCGAATTCGCTCTGGCGCACGTGCGCCCGCCCCAGGTAGCCGAGGAACTGGCCTTCCGAGTTGCTGTCGCCGAGCTCGCGCGCGGCCTGCAGCGCGGCTGCGAAGCGCGGGCGCGCCTCGGCGAGGCGGCCGCACTCTTCGAGCGCGAGCCCGAGGTTGCAGAGCACCATGCTCTCGAGGCGCACATGGCCGAGCTGCTGCGCCACCTGCAGCGCCGCTTCCGATGTCGCGATCGCCTCGTCGAGCCGCCCCTGCACCAGGTGCAGCATGCCGAGGTTGCCGAGGGTGTTGCCTTCGCGCTGGCGATCGCCCATGCGGCGGGCAATCGGGAGCGCCTCTTCGAAGTGCCGCCGTGCATCGTCCATCCGGCCGACGTTCGCGTGCAGCATGCCCAGGTTGCCCAGCGCGGCGCATTGCGGGCCCAGGTCGCCGACCTTGCGCGCCAACGCGAGACTGGCTTCGTAATGCGCGCGAGCCTCGTCGAGGCGGCCCCGGTCGAACTCCGCGCTGGCCAGGCCAGCCAATGCCGCGCACTCGGTCGCCGCATCCCCGATCTCGCGGGCCATCGCCAGCGCCTCGGCGTGTCCGGCAAGCGCCTCCGCTGGCCGACCGTCGAGTGCGTTCAGTGCCGCCAGGTCGACCGTCAACCGCGCCTCGCAACGTCGATCCTTGCCTTCGCGGGCCAGCGGTAGTGCCGATTCCACGTGCCGGCGCGCGTCGAGCACCCTGCCCGTTGCCGAGCAGGCCCTCCCGCACACGGCGTGGGCGCGCGCCGCCGCGGCAACGCTCAACCCCGGCAGCGCACAGACGGCCTCGGCCAGGGCGGCACCGCCGGCGAACGGGCCGTGCAGGCTCAGCGCGGCCCAGGCCCCTTCGAGCGCGCCGACCGCGCTGTCGGTCTGGCCGCCAGCGATCGAGCGGCGACACGCGGTCACCAGGTTGGCCAGATCGGCGCAGGCGCCCTCGATGGCCCGCTTCGGCCCGAGTGCGGCGAACCACTCGCCGTGCCGCCGTTGCGCGTCGTGCAGCGCCGACGCGCCGCTGCCGGCGTAGCGGCCAGGGGTTTCCAGATGCTCCGCGGCGTAGGCCTGCACGCTGACGAGCAGGTCGAAACGGTCGCCGGCGAGCGCGCGGACAAAGGACTTGTCGACCAGCGAGTGCAGCGCATCGGCCGTCCACAGCGCGTCGTCGGCGGCCGAGATGTCGACCACGGCCTCGGCGGCCTCGAGCGTGAATCCGCCCTCGAAGACCGACACCTGCGCCAGCGCGGACTTCTCGGCCGGGGTCAACAAGTCCCAGGACCAGTCGAAGGTGGTGCGCAGCGTGGCTTGCCGGTCCTGCCGCCGACCAGCCAGGGCGAGCAGCTTGAAGCGCTCGCTCATGCGGGCGAGCAGCGCGCTCGGCGACAGCAGCCGCGCCCGCGCCGCCGCAAGCTCGATCGCCAGCGGCAGCCCGTCGAGCAGACGCGTGAGTTCCTCGATGGCGTTTCGCTCCCGCGGGTCGGGGTCGAAGCCGTGCCTGGCCGCAGCCGCGCGGCGCATGAAGAGCTCGGTGGCCTCAGCCGGTGCCAGCGGCGCCAGCGCGAACGCCTCTTCGCCCTGAATGCCCAGCACCTCGCGCGTGGTGACCAGAAAGCGTGCTTCGCTGGCCCGCTCGAGCCAGTGCCCCAGCGTCGCCTCGGCATGCCGCGACACCTGCTCGAAGTTGTCGAGGATCACGAGGCAGGGCCCGCGGCGGGCGATCGCGTGGCCGATCTGGACCACCGGGTCATCGTCGCTCAGCGGCACCTCCAGGCCCTTCGCGACGGCCTGCACCACGCCGCTGAGGCTGCGCACCGGCGCCAGATCGCAGAACCAGACACCACCGGGATAGTCGCCCAGCCAGACCCAGCCGAAGCGGGTGGCCAGGCGCGTCTTGCCGCTGCCGCCCATGCCGAGAATCGAGACGAGCCTGGCGCCGCGCTCGAAGCGTGCCGCGAGTTCGCGAAGGGCCTCGTTGCGGCCGACGAACGCGTCGCGCTGGGCCGGCAGCGAGTGACGGGCTTCACGTGCCGGCAGCCACAGGTCGCCTTGGCGAGCGACGCGGTAGGCCTTCGGCCCATCCGGCGGCGGCATGAGCGGCGCACCGAACTCGCCCGCCTCGAACAGCTCGACGGGCTCGGCCAGGCCCTTCAGGCGCCAATGCCCGTGCGAGACGATGCGCTGCGCCACGGTACCGAGGGCCTCGCGTGCCGCGGCCGTCAGCAGCGTCTGGCCGCCGATCGCCAGCGACATCACCCGGGCGGCAAGCGCCTTGTTCGACCCGTCCACTTCGATCGGCTTTGCGCCCGATTCGACGTCGCTCTGCGCGTTCGAGCGCAGCACGACCGCGCCGACGTGCAGGCCGGCACGCGCCGCCAGGGGCGGATCCAGCCGGCCGAGCATGCGGTGATAGGCGAGCGCAAAGCCCAGTGCGTCGGCCGCGTGGTCGAAGATGAGCAGGAA
Organism: uncultured bacterium; assembly: GCA_963779155.1. Lineage (GTDB taxonomy): Bacteria > Pseudomonadota > Gammaproteobacteria > Burkholderiales > Burkholderiaceae_C > CAIKUF01. The sequence goes on from CAVZXE010000004.1 coordinate 294,034, forward strand.
GCCGTCGCTCTTGTCGATCTCGCGCCCGCGCCAGTCGCGCAGCAGGTTGCGCGCGGCATGGTCGTGGTGCATCGACAGCGCGGCCCAGGCTTGGTCGCCGAGGCACTCTGCGTGCGCAGTGCTGTCGACCAGGTCGGTCAGCAGCAAGGCGATCGGTGCGGGCCCATCCATCGTGCGCAGTATCGATCAGGCGCAGCGGGCGCGCCTCCCTTCGGCGCCGCGCATCGGCATCTCATGGGGTGGAAGCGATGGCGCGGTGCGGTGGACAGGCGGCTCCGCGGATGCTTCACGCGGCCATGAGCGACCCTGCTCGTCAGGTCGCGTCGGGGCGGCGCTCAAGCTGGATCGCGAGCAGGCAGGCCTTACAGAGGCAGCCGGCGAAGCGCTGCCGGAGCTCGGCCAGCGTCGCGTCGTCGAGCCGCACCTGCGCACACTCGCACGCCGCCTCCGGCGCGCCGCAATGAAACATGCCGCCGCAGCGTGGGCAGCGTGCGTTGTCGCCATGCTGCTCAGCCAACGAACAACCCCTTGTGCTGTTCGCGCAGCAGGTTCTTCTGCACCTTGCCCATCGAGTTGCGCGGCAGCTCGGCCACCACGAACACGCGCTTGGGCACCTTGAAGTGGGCGATCTGCGCCTTCAGCGCCGAGATCATTGCGGCAGGGTCGAGCGCCGCACCCGGCCGGGCCACCACCACCGCCACCACCGCCTCGCCGAAGTCGTCGTGCGGCACGCCGACCACGGCCGACTCGGCCACGCCGGGCAACTCGTTGATGAAGCCTTCGACTTCGGCCGGGTAGATGTTGTAGCCGCCGCTGATGATCAGGTCCTTGCTGCGCCCGACGATGGTCACGTAGCCATCGGCATCGATCTTGCCGACATCGCCGGTCTTGAACCAGAGGTCGGTCGTGAACTCGTCGGCGGTCCTCTCGGGCATGCGCCAATAGCCCTTGAAGACATTGGGCCCGCTCACTTCGATGCCACCGATCTCGCCGGCGGGCAGCGGCTGCCCCTTGTCGCCGCGAATGCGCAGGCCCACGCCCGGCAGCGCAAAGCCCACCGTGCCGCCGCGGCGCTCGCCGTCCTCGGCGCGGTACGGGTTGGACGCCAGCATCACCGTCTCGCTCATGCCATAGCGCTCGAGGATCGTGTGGCCGGTGCGCTCGCGAAACGCGTTGAAGGTCTCGATCAAGAGCGGCGCCGAGCCGGCGATGAACAGGCGCATGTGGGCGCAGGCCTCGCGGGTGAGGCCGGGTTCGGCGAGCAGCCGCACGTAGAGCGTCGGCACGCCCATGAACACGGTCGCCTCCGGCAGGCGGGCGATCACGGCCTTCGCGTCGAACCGTGCCAGCCAGATCATCTTGCTGCCATTGAGCAAAGCGCCGTGCGAGGCGACGAAGAGCCCGTGCACATGGAAGATCGGCAGCGCGTGAATCAGCACGTCACCCGGCCTCCAGCCCCAGTAGTCCTTCAGCGTGAGCGCGTTGGAGAGCAGGTTGCGGTGGCTCAGCATCGCCCCCTTGCTGCGCCCGGTCGTGCCCGAGGTGTAGACGATCGCGGCCAGGTCGTCGGCAGCGCGATGCGCCGGCTCGTGGCGGTCGCTGTGCGCCGCGGCGCGGGCCAGCAGCGAGCCGCTGCGGTCGTCGTCGAGCGTGAACACATGCTGCGTCCCGGCCCGGAACGCGATCTTCGACACCCAGCCGAAGTGGCGGCCCGAGCACACCACCACCGCCGGCTCGGCGTTGCCGATGAAGTATTCGATCTCCGCCGCCTGGTAGGCCGTGTTGAGCGGCAGGTACACGAAGCCCGCGCGCAGCACCGCCAGGTAGAGCATCAGCGCCTCGACCGATTTCTCGGTCTGCGCCGCGATGCGGCTGCCGGCCGGCAGTTCGAGCGCCGCCAGCAGGTTGGCGATCATCGCCGTTCCGCGGTCGAGGTCGCGCCAGGTGTAGAGGCCGGGGCCCGCGGCGTCCACGGACTCGATGGCCACGGCGTCCAGGTCCTGCGGGAAGGCGTTGCGCAGGGCAACGAAGAGGTTCTGGTTCGGTGTCATGGCAGTGCGGTGTCGTCGTCAGCCGCGCTGGAAGTGCGGCGGTCGCTTCTCAAGGAATGCGGCGATGCCTTCGCGGTGCTCGGCGCTGTCGGCGTAGGCGAAGTGGGCGCGGCGCTCGGCCGCCGTCGGCCCGCCGGCGGCAACCTGGCGCAGCGTGCGCTTGTTGATGCGCGCCGCCTGCGGCGCGAGGGCGGCGATCTGCCCGGCGCGATGCAATGCGTGCGCCGCCACCTCGGCGTCGGCGACGACGCTGTGCAGCAGGCCGAGCCGCAGCGCCAGGTCGGCATCGAGCAGCCGCGCCTCGAGCAGCATTTCGCGCAGTACCGGAAGCGGCGCGACCCGGCTCAGCAGCAGCAACTCGCCGGGCGCCATCGGGAAGCCGAGGCGGGCGATCGGCGCGCCGAAGCGGCTGGAGCTGGCGGCGATGCGGATGTCGCAGCAGGCCGCGATCTCCAGCCCGCCGCCGATGCAGGCGCCTTCGATCTGCGCCAGCAGCGGGATGTCGCAGTCGAGCACCGCCTGCAGCGCCGGGGCGACGATGTGCTCGTGGAAGTCGTGCAGCCGCGCCTCGTCGAAGCGAAAGCCGGCAAACTCGGCGATGTCGCCGCCCGACGCGAACTGCCCGCCTTCGCCGCAGACGATCACCGCCCGCGGCGCGTCGGCTTGCGGCAGCGCCTGCAGCTGCCCGAAGGTGACGCGCAGGGCGCGCCACATCGCCACGTCGATGGCGTTGTGCTTGTCGGGGTTGGCGAGCGTCACGCGCGCCAGCGGCCCGGCGTGCTCGAGCTTGATCGAGCCGGCCATCAGTCCAGCTTCGCGCCTGAACGCTTCACGACCTCGGCCCAGCGCCTGATCTCGCTGCCGACGAACTTGCCGAAGTCATCGCCGTACAGGTTGGGCGCTTCGGCGCCCAGGCCGTTCCAGGCCTTCTGCAGTTCGTCCGAGGCGAGCGCCTTGGCCAGCTCGCCGCGCATGCGATCGAGCGCGTCCTTCGGCGTGCCCTTCGGCGCCCAAAGGCCGTACCAGGTGGCGACCAGGTAGCTCGGCACGCCGGCCTCGGCCGTGGTCGGGATGTCGGGAAAGCCCGGCGCACGCTTGGGCGACGCGACGGCCAGCGCCTTGATGCGGCCGTTGCGGATGTGCGTGGCCGACGAGGCCAGCCCGTCGAACAGGATGTCCACCTGGCCGGCGATCAGGTCCTGCAGCGCCGGGCCGGCGCCGCGGTAGGGAATGTGGGTGATGAAGGTCTGCGTCTGCAGCTTGAACAGTTCGCCGGCCAGGTGGTGCGAGGTGCCGTTGCCGGCCGACGCGTAGTTGAGCTTGCCGGGGTTCTTGCGCGCGTAGTCGAGCAGGCCTTTCAGATCGGTCACCGGCACCCGCTGCGGGTTGATCACGATCACCTGCGGCACCGAGCCGATCAGGCCGACGGGGATGAAGTCGGTCTCGAGGTTGTAGTCGAGCTTGGGGTACATCGACGGCGCAATGGCGTGGTGCACGGCGCCCATGAAGAAGGTATAGCCGTCCGGAGCGGCCTTGGCCGCGACGCCGGCGCCCACGGTGCCGCCGGCGCCGCCCTTGTTGTCGATGACGAACTGCTTGCCGAGGTTCTTCGACATCAGCGCGAAAAGCGGCCGTGCGAAGGCGTCGGTGCCGCCGCCCGCGGGGAAGGGGACGACGATCGTCACCGGCTTGGTCGGCCAGGCGCCTTGCGCCCGGGCGCCGCCGGCCGTGAAAGCGGCCGCGGTGGCACCGAGCATCAGGCTGCGGCGCGACAGCCCTCGGGGGTGTTCGATGGGGGGCATGCGGGTCTCCAGTGCTGTTGTGCCCGTGATTGTGGCGTCGTCGCGCCGCGACCCCCCAGTTCTTGGGAGTTAAGAAACCCTTAGCGATTGCTGACGGAAGTTTTACGAACGCGCCCGCGCCCGAATTCCTACAGTCACCTCACGCCGCAACACAGACCCCCGCGGCGCGTTCAAAGGCAGCCGGCGCCGCGCGCCGATGCCCCCGCAATCTTCAACACCGAGGCCATGATGGAAACGAGAACGATCCCCGCCGCGCGCACCGCGCCGCAACCCGCCACCCCCGCAACCGCGACCGCAAGCGCAAGCGCAACCGCATCTGCAACTGCAACTGCAACTGCAACTGCAACTGCAACTGCAACCGCCGCATCGCCCGCCCGCTACGACGGCTATCGCAATGTCCACAAGGCGCTGCGCCTGTTCATGACCGACACGCTTTGCCGCGTCGGCCGCACCGACCCGGCCGAGGCGGCAGAGGTCGACCACGCGCTGGCGCAGCTGGGCGAGCTGATGGACCTGTGCGAACTCCACCTCAAGGACGAGAACGAGTTCATCCACCCCGCCCTCGAACGCGCCCGGCCCGGCAGTGCGGCGCGCGCCACGGGGGAGCACGTCGCGCACCAGGAGGCGATCGCCGACCTGCGCGACCTGGCCGCCTTCGCCGCCAACACGCGCGGCGAGGCGCGCAGCGCGGCGTTGTCGCGCCTGTATGACGCGCTGGCGCTGTTCGTGGCCGAGAACTTCGAGCACATGCATGTCGAGGAGACCGTGCACAACGCCGTGCTGTGGGCGCACTACAGCGACGCCGAGCTGGTCGCGATCGAGCGCGAACTGGTCGCCTCGATCCCGCCGCAGGCGATGGTCGCTGCACTGCACTGGTTCCTGCCGGCCCTCAACGCGCCCGAGCGCTTCGAGATGCTGCGCGGCATGCAGGCCGACATGCCACCCGAGGCCTTCCTGGGCGTGCTCGACATCGCGCGCCGCACGCTCGCGCCGGCCGACCACGCCAAGCTGGCGCGGGCGCTCGAGGTCTCGCAACGGCTGGTCTGAGGCCAGGCGCAATGGCGCGCCGGGCCGCACGCCGGGCCGGCGCTGCGTCTACGCTGCCACGCTGACGAGGTGCAGCGGGCGCTGCACGCAGAGCCGAAAGCGCCCGCGGCCGGTCTTCTCGATGCGCACGCAGGTCTGCCGGTCGACCAGCCGCCGCGCCAGCAGCACCAGGCGCGCCTCGAGGTTGTCGCTGATGTCGGGCAGGCGGATCTCGGGCGAGAGCCGCAGTTCGCGGTTGCTGAACTCGGTGCGGCCCTCGTTCGCGTGGTCGCGCAGCAGCTTCCAGAGCACCGAACCGGCGACGCCCTTGATCAGGTAGTCGTCGTCGAGAAAGATGCTCGCGTCGGCCTCGTAGTAGCGCACCCGCAACGGCGCCGTCGCGGCAGCGGGTGCCGGGCGCTCGGGCAGGGCCGTCGGCGCGGCAGCGTCGTCGTCCGGCCCCTCGGCGCAGAGCTGGAAGTTGCGCAGCAGCAGCGCAAGGTGCGATGCGAGGGCTACGAAGGCATCCTCGTCGTCCCAGCTGAAGCGCATCTCCTGCGGACTCTCGACGAACAGCACCCCGAGCAGCGCGCCGCCACAGGCGATCGGCAGCGCCAACTGGCTGTGCGGCTCGGCCAGGCCGGGCAGCGGTATCTCGCGCGCCAGCGTGTCGATCTCGCCGCGTTCGTGCAGCCGGTCGCGGATCGCGCGGCTGTAGGCGTACTCGAGCGTCATGTGGTTGATGCGGATCGGCGTGCGCATGCGCGCCGCGACGCCGATCACGCCCTCGCCGAGCGGAATCTCCGAGCCCACGCCCGACTCGCCGTATCCCCGGCTGGCGACGGTGTAGAGGCGCTGCTCGGCGGCGTCGAGCATCAGCAGCATCGCGTGGCTGACGCCGAAGTCGTCGGCCAGCGCGTCCAGCGTCGCCTCCAGCAACGCCTCGAGTTCGGTGCAGGCGCCGAGACGCTCGAGGCAGCGGCGCAGCACCGACAGCCGGTGCAGCCCGCCCGGCGGCTCGTCGGCGCCGGACGCCGCCACCTGCTCGATCGACGCGACGGCGTAGACGTCGCTGCCGAGCAGCCTGAACACGCCGCTCATGCCGGTGTGCGAGGCGATGCCGGCGAGCTTGGCCTTCATCCGCTCGAACAGCGGCCCGTCGGTCTCGGTGCGCAGGTAGCGCGCCTCGATGCGGTGGATCGCGCCGCTGAGCGGGTGGATCACAAGCAGCTCGACCCACGGGTTGGCCAGGATGTTCTGCCGCGTCTTGTTGAAGAACTGGAACGACAGCGCGATGTGCGTTGCGTCCACGTACTCGACCTGCGACAGGTAGGCGACGTTGGGTGTGCCGTCGGAGGCGCAGGTGGCCATCACACCCGGTATCGCGCCTTCCAGGCAGGGGCGGATCGCGTCGAGGCTGATCGGCATCGTCCGTCAACTTCCGGCGACGGGCAGCGCCTCGCCGGCCTTCGGCCCGGGCGTCTGCTCGAACGCGGCCTGCGGTGTGAAGTGCACCGCGACCAGGTCTTCGGGCGCGGCCTTCAGGATCGTGCGGGCCACGTTCTCTCGAAAGCCGAGTTCGCCGATCTCGTCGATGAAGTGCTGCAGGTAGCGCTCGACGATCGCCTCGTCGCCCGCCTCGAGGGTGGTGACGACGGCGTCGCTGCCCTTGAGCTGCACCGTGCGGTTGGTGGACGGCTCGCTGAACACGACCGCGATCAAGCCGTTGGCGCGCAGGTCGGCCAGCACCTGCGCGCTGGTCGCGGCGGGCAGGAACACCGTCACCCGCCGCAGGTCCGGCGACAGCCTGCGCCCGACCGCGCGCATCAGGTGCGGCCGGTGCGCGGCGTCGCGGCCGGCGACGATGACCGAGACTCGGCGCGCGATCAACGCGGCCTGCTCGGGGCCGATCAGCGGCGGCGGCACGGTCGCACTCATGGTCGCGAAAGTTTAGTGCCGTGGCGGCACGGCGTGCTAGCCGGTGGCGGCGCGAGATACTTGCGGGTGCGCGCCGGGCTTCGCCCTGCGAATGCCTTTCCCGTCCACCCAGCCGCCACCGCCATGGACCTGTCTCGCTTCCCCCGCCGCCGCTACACGCAAGGCTTCACGCCGATCGAGCCCTTGCTCAACCTCGGCCGCGCGCTTGGTGGCCCGAACCTCTTTCTCAAGCGCGACGACATGCTGGGCCTGTTTCCGGGCGGCAACAAGACGCGCAAGCTCGAGTTCCTGGTCGCCGACGCATTGGCGCAGGGCGCCGACACGCTGATCACCTGCGGCGCCGTGCAATCCAACCATTGCCGCATCACGCTTGCGGCCGCGGCCAAGGAGGGTCTGAAATGCCGCCTGCTGCTCGAGGAGCGCGTGGCCGGCAGCTACGACCCGCACGGCAACGGCAACCACTTCATGTTCGAGCTGCTGGGCGCCGAGACGATCGAGGTGCTGCCCGGCGGCGCCGACATGACGGCCGCGATGCAGCGCTGCGCCGACGCGCTGGAGCGCGAAGGCCGCAAGGGCTACATCATCCCCGGCGGCGGCTCGAACGCACTCGGCGCGCTGGGCTACGTGGCGTGCGCGCTGGAGATCCTGGCGCAGAGCTTCGAGAGCGGCATCCACTTCGACGCGATCGTCGTCGGCTCGGGCAGCTCGGGCACGCACGGCGGGCTGGTGGCGGGGCTGTGGGGCGCGAATGCGCAGATCCCGGTGATCGGCATCGGCGTCAGCCGCGATCCCGCCGAGCAGGAGCCGCTCGTCTGGCGCGAGGCGCAGGCGACGGCCGAGCTGCTGGGGTTGCGCGGAGAGATTCCGCGCGAAGCGGTGCGATCGATCGGCGGCTACTGGCAGCCGAAGTACTCGCTGCCGAACCGGCGCATGGTCGAGGCGGTGCAGATGCTGGCGCGCCTGGAAGCGGTGCCGCTGGACCCGACCTACACCGGCAAGGCGATGGCCGGGCTGATCGGGCTGGCGCGCGCGGGCGAGTTCAAGCGAGACGACAACGTGCTGTTCATCCACACCGGCGGGCTGCCGAGCTTGTTCGCGTCGACCGAGGTGGTGCTTGGCCGGGTTCCCGTCAGCGACGCCTGAACTCGACATGGGATCGCACCCGCGACAAAGGCTGCGCTTATACGCCCAAGCCGCCAACGCGGAAGCGGGGCCGCCGTGCCCCAGCTCAGAACACCGGCCCGTTTGGCTTCAGCCGCAGCCCGCGCTGCGGCCGCGTCCATGCGAACTCATTCGGGCCGGCGAGCGGGGTCTTCTGACTCGCCAGCACGTTGCGCACGCGCTGCGCAATGCCGATGGCACCGCCTCACTTCAGCTTGTCCAGCGGTGTGGCTTGCAGGTACTCGGCAAACAGGGGGTCGTCGATCGCAGTCGGGCCCGTGCCGCCTTTGGCGACAAGCCCTGCGCGGCGCAGCCGCTCGATCGCCGCACGCACCTTGGCCACCGTCGGGCGAGCTCCAGGCACCCGCGCCAGCGCGTCCAGGGTTTCGCGCCCCATCGGCGGACGCCCTTGCGCGATCGTGAGCAGCACCGCGCGGTCGAACAGGTCGTGCGGCTGGAGCAATGCACGCCAGCCGGCCACCTGCCGGTCGTCAAGCAGGAAGCGCTTCAGGCCGGCATCCAGGTCCGTCAGGCCCTCGGCCGACACGGACTTCACCAGGTCCAGCATCAGCCGCGGTTTGAAACCGATCCTGGCAAAGACGCGGCGCAAGTCGTCGAGTTCGAGCCGCTTGCCCGGATGGACGCTGGCGAAGTGATCGGCCAGTTGTTGGAGGAATTCGTCGCCAAGCACCGGGAAGTCCAGCAGCTGAGCGAACTGATACATCGGCGAGCCCGCGGTGGAGAGCATGCGGGTCATCGCTTCCTGCGACGATCCGGTGAAGACCGACCTCAGGATGTCGCGGCGCTTGTGCAAGACGGCACGCAGGGTGGCGATGACCTTCACCCCGTCCGCCACATCGCCCAGGGACTGGATCTCGTCGAGCATCAACAGGATCGGTTGGCCGGCGGCGGCAGACAGCCGGGCCACCAGGGCATCGGTGCGCAGTTCGGGGGCGGCGGGCAGTTGCCGCCGCGCAGGCGCGTCGCCAAGGTCCACCGAGGCACCCAGTGCCCCAAGCTTCTTCACGGGCGTCTTCGCCAGCCGGCCGACGCCGCTGCGGGGCACCGTCACATCGTCCAAGGCCTCCTCGATCGCATGGTTGATCGCGTCCAGGGGTGCCGACTTCTGCAGCCAGAGGTCGGCGTAGACGGGCAGCCAGCGCGCCTGGCGGGCGGCCGGCGCGAGGTCGTGATCGAGGAAGTAGGTCTTGCCGACTCGACGCGGCGCGAACATGGCAAGCGGGCGACCCGGCTGGGCCTCGATCAACGCCAGATAGCTCTGTGCCAGTTCCGGGCGGCGGACCTCAATGTCGTCGAAGGTCGTCATGGTGTCGCGTCTTGCTTTCATGACAGCAATTGTCGCAAAGACGACAACGTACAGCAATGCGCGAATGCGGGAGCGCTCAGTCGGGACCTGGCTTGCGGGTCGACGAACTCAAAACACCGGCCCGTTCGGCTTCAGTCGCAGGCCGCGCTGCAACCGCGTCCACGCGAACTGGCTCGGGTCGGCGATCATCGGTCCCGGAGCGGCGGCGACGAGGATCTGCTCGGCGATCGGCGTGAAGTCGGCGCGGAAGTGCACCGAGCTCTTGTTGACGAGGATCGCCTGCGCCGTCGGCTCGATGCCAACGAAGCGGAACAGCGCCTGGTCGGCGAGCTGCGTCTTCTTGCTCGTCAGCACGACGCGAACGCCCTCGATCGAAAGGCAGGCCGAAAGCCCGAGCTCCATCCGCGCGCCGCGGTAGAACGGCCCCTTGCATTCGACGTGACCGTCGGCCAGCGCCTCGACGCGAAAGCGCGCCACCAGCGGCGCGTCGCCGGCGATGCCCGACTTGCCACCGAGCGACAGTTCGATCTCGCTGCCCACACCCGCCCGATGCGCCGCCTGCGCCGCGGCCGGGTCCACCATCAGGCCCAGCGCGGCGCCGCGTGGCGCGTGGCCGGCGCGCTGGGCGAGCAGCGCGCGCAGCATGCCGGTGGTGTCGGAGTCGCCGCCGGCGCCCGGGTTGTCCTGCGTGTCGGCGATCACGACCGGTCGCGATGCCCTTGTCGCGATCTGCAGCGCGCGCCGCACGGCCTCGTCGGCGCCGTACACCGGCGCGTCGAAGTCGGTCTCGTGGCGGGCCACCAGCCGGGCGAGCACCTCGGCCGTGGCCCCGGCGGCCTGCTCGGTCGCGCCGTAGGCAAACACCACCGGCCCGCACTCCGGAAAGTCCGCCGCCGGAAAGCCCGGCGTGAAACTCAAGCTTGGCACGTCGCCGCCTTCCATCCGCGCCAGCGCGGCGACGATCGATCGTGACGGCTCCAGGTCGGTGCACTGCGCCGTGAGCGCGATCAGGAAGGGCACGCGGCGTGCGGCCACGACCGGGCGCGCCATGCCGTCGAGCCGCCGCGCCAGCAGGAACGCGGTGCGCGCGCCGGTCTCGGCCATGTCGATGTGCGGGTAGGTGCGGTAGGCCACCAGCGCGTCGGCCGCGTCGAGCATCCGCTGCGTCACGTTGGCGTGCAGGTCCAGGCTCGCCATCAGCGGCGCATTCGGGCCGATGATGCGGCGCACGCGGGTCAGCAGTTCGCCCTCGCCGTCGTCCAGATGCTCGGCCACCATCGCGCCGTGCAGATCCAGGTACACCGCGTCGGGCTGCGCATCGCGGATGCCCTCGACGATCATCGCTGCGATGCGCTCGTAGGCGTCTTCGGTCACTTGCGCCGAAGGCTCGCAGGCGGCCCAGGCGGTCGGCACGAGCTGGTGCCGCGTGCCCTTCATCTGCTCGATGAAGCCGGCGATCGGCAGGTTGCGCGCGACCATCGTGTCGAGGATTTCGCCGCCGCGGCGCAGGCCCGGCCAGCCGCCGTCGCGCACGAAGTTCTCGTAGCGCGCCATCGACGGCGCGAAGGTGTTGGTCTCGTGCTGGAAACCGCCGATGGCGATGCGCATGGGTCAAGGCACCCTGGAGTGGCGTGGCCAGGCGCCACGGGCTGCATTGTCTGCGCTGCCCGGGCTTCGCCGGGGCTATGCGAGCCGGGCAGCGGCTGGCCTTGACCGCAATCAAGGTGTGGGCGTGCTGGTGGCCTACATTTCGCCCATGACTCGAACCCGTCACTGGAGCCTGGGCGCCAAGCTGATGCTCGTCGGCACGCCGTTCCTGGTGCTGGCGCTGCTGGCGGTGACGCTCACGCTGTGGGTCTCGTGGCAGCTCGACGGCGGCGCGGCCGCCGTCAACGAGGCCGGGCGGCTGCGCATGCAGGCCTACCGGATGGCCCTGTCGGTGAGCACGCAGGATGCCCCCGCGCTGCGCCAGCAGGCCGGCGAATACGCGCGCAGCCTGTCGCTGCTGCGCCACGGCGACCCGGAGCGGCCGCTGTTCGTGCCGTGGGACGAACTCGCCAGCGTGCGCTTCGGCGAAGTCGAGTCGCACTGGGCGCGATTCGGCCGGCGCTGGCTCGGCGCGCCATCGACCTTGCCGGACGATGCCGTGGCCCGCGCCGAGCTGGCGTCCGACACGGCGGCCTTCGCCGCCAGTGTCGATGCCTTCGTGGCCGCGATCGAAGCTCACATGTCGCGCTGGACGGCGCTGCTGCATCTGTGCCAGTTCGGCATGATGGTGCTGGCGGTGCTCGCGTCCGCGGTGCTGCTGTACGCCGGCTACCGCTTCGTGCTCGAACCGGTGGGGCAGCTCAAGGAAGCCACGCTGCGCATCCAGCAAGGCGACCTCGGGGCACGCGTCGAGCGCGTGACCAGCGACGAGTTCGGGACCCTCGCCGACGGCTTCAACAGCATGGCCGAGCATCTGCAGTCGATGTATCGCAACCTCGAAGCCAAGGTCAGCCAGAAGACCGCACAGCTCGAGGAAAAGAGCGAACGGCTCGAGGTGCTGTACGAGGTGACGGCGCTGGTCGCGCAGGCGACCACGCTCGACGAACTGGCGCAGGGCTTCGTGCGCCGCATTCGCCGCATCGCCCACGCCGACGCGGCGATGGTGCGCTGGGCTGACGAGACCCACCAGCGCTACCTGATGCTCGCCTCCGACGGCCTGCCCGAGGCGATGGCCGCCGAGGAGCGCTGCATCCGGGCCGGCGACTGCCACTGCGGCAGCGTCGAGGCCGACCCTGCGCTGCGCGTGATCCCGATCCGCAACGCGAGCGGCGAGTCGCTCGTGCAGTGCGCGCACGCCGGCTACGCGACGCTCGTGTCGCTGCCGGTGAGGCTGCATGAGCGGCTGATGGGCGAGGTGGACCTGTTCTTCCACAGCCAGATCGCGCTGTCGGCACCCGAGCGCTCGCTGCTCGATGCGCTGGCCAGCCACCTCGCCGGGGCGATGGAGAACCTACGCCTGAACGCGCTCGAGAAGGAGGCCGCGGTGTCACAGGAGCGCGCGCTGCTCGCGCGCGAGCTGCACGACTCGATCGCCCAGTCGCTGGCGTTCCTGAAGATCCAGGTGCAGCTGATGCGCGACGCGCTCGCCGGCGGCGAGGCCGGGCGCATCCAGCAGGTGCTGGGCGAGATCGATGCCGGCGTGCGCGAGTGCTACGGCGACGTGCGCGAGCTGCTGCTGCACTTTCGCACCCGCGCCAACGCCGAAGACATCGAGCCGGCGCTGATCACGACGCTGCGCAAGTTCGAGCACCAGAGCGGCCTGCAGGCGCGGCTGCAGGTGCAGGGGCACGGCTTGCCGCTCGCGCCCGAACTGCAGATCCAGGTCCTGCACATCGTGCAGGAAGCGCTGTCGAACGTGCGCAAGCATGCGCGCGCGAGCCAGGTCTGGGTCGATGTGCAGCAACAGCCGCAGTGGCGCTTCGAGGTGCGCGACGACGGCCTCGGCTTCGAGCACGCGCCGGGCACGCAGGACGAGACCCATGTCGGCCTGCGCATCATGCAGGAGCGTGCCGAGCGCATCGGTGCCAGCCTGGAGGTGCTGTCCACGCCGCAGCGCGGCACCTCGGTCGTGCTGACGCTCGCGCCGCCGCCGCGCACCCAGCCGGGCGCGGTGGTCGAGCCCGCGGTGGACGCCGCATGAAGATTCCGCAGATCCGCATCCTGGTCGTCGATGACCACACGCTGTTCCGGCGCGGGCTGACGGCGCTGCTGTCGCGCGACCCGCAGTTCGAGGTCGTCGGCGACGCCGCGGATGCCGGCGAGGCGCAACGCCGCGCCCAGGCACTGCAGCCGGACCTGATCCTGCTCGACAACCACCTGCCAGGCGTCAACGGCGTCGATGCGCTGCCCGCGCTGCGCGAGGCCGCGCCGGCGGCGCGGGTGCTGATGCTCACCGTCAGCGAAGACGAGCAGGACCTCGCCGCCGCGTTGCGCGGCGGCGCCTGCGGGTACCTGCTCAAGACGATCGAAGGCGATGCGCTCGCGAGCGCGATCCGGCGTGCGATGCGCGGCGAGAGCGTGGTCGCCGAGGAGATGACGGGCAAGCTCGTCGCGGCCTTCCAGGCCACCAGTGCGCCGGCACCGCTGGCGGCCGCGCCCGGCGAGGGGCTGTCGCCGCGCGAGCTCGAGATCCTGCGCCTGATCGCGCGCGGGGCGAGCAACAAGGAGATCGGGCGCGAACTCGGCATCGCCGAGACCACCGTCAAGATCCATGTGCAGCACCTGCTGCGCAAGCTGAGGCTCAGCTCGCGCGTGCAGGCCGCGGTCTATGCCAGCGAGCACCGGTTGAGCTGAACGGGCAGCCCGATGGCAAGGCGTATGCATGGGCCCTCTGCCGTCAGACGGGCGCCGCTCGATCGGGCCGCCACGAGCGCCTGAGCCATGGCCAAGCGTTCGCCGCCTTCGCCCGCGGCCGCGTCCCGCCCGGCGGCTGGACCAGCGCCGAGGCGCCGTGTCGGCCGTGCGGCCAAGCCGACCGCATCGGCCGAGGCGCTGCTGCACGAATTGCACGTGCACCAGGTCGAGCCCGCCCGCGGTGGAGGTCGCCACCGCGGCCGCGCGGCCCGGGTTCCCGATCGTCGGCCAGTTCAGCGCGTTGGCCCGCCATCGCGGTGGCCGAACGGAGCGGCTGGCCACCGCTACTTCGCTTGCGCCGTCGTCGCTGCCATCGGTTGCGGGGACATCGAATCGGCGATGTCGACCCAGCCGCCGCCCATCGCCTGGTACACGTTGACCAGCTGGTTGTAGCGGGTCGCCTGCAGGTTGACCGAATTGATCTCGGCCGCGAACAGTTCGTTCTCGGCGACCAGCACCTCGAGGTAGCCCGCCACGCCCTTGTCGAACTTCAGCTTCGACAGGCGGGCAAACTCGCGCAGCGCGTCCACGCGCAGGCGCTGCATGGCCACCAGCTCGATCGTCTTCTGCGATCCGGTCAGCGCGTCGTTGGCTTCGCGAAAGGCGCCGAGCACCGTCTGCTGGTAGACGAGCAAGGCCTGCCGGTTCGCCGCCTCGGCCGAGCTGACCTGACCCTCGATGCCGCCGAAGGTGAAGATCGGGCCGGTCAGGCCGCCGGCGATCAGCCAGGTCGTCGCCGGGCCGGTGAGCAGGCTGGCGAAGGCCGTGCTCACGGTGCCGAGCGCGCCGGTGATGGAGATCGACGGGTAGTACAGCGCCCGTGTCGCGCCGACGTTCGCGTTGGCGGCGACGAGGTTCTGTTCGGCCTGCAGGATGTCGGGCCGCCGCTGCAGCAGCGCCGAGGGCAGGTCGGCCGGGATCTGCGGCGCGAGGAGCTGGTCGATCGTGTTGCCGCGCGCGATCGGCCCCGGGTTCCGGCCGAGCAGGATCGAGATCAGGTTCTCCTGCGCGGCGATGGCCTGCTCGAAGGCCGGGATCGCCGCCAGCGCCTGCTGGTACTGCGAGGAGATCTGCATGACCTCGGACTTCGACACGATGCCGGCCTTGAAGCGAAGGTCGAACAGGCGCGCCGTGGCGCCGAAGTTGTTCGCCGTTGCCTGCGCGATCTGCAGTTGCCGGTCGAGCGCGCGTAGCCCGATGTAGCTCGCGGCGACGCCGGTCACCAGCGTCAGCACGACACCGCGCTTGGCCTGTTCGCTGGCGTACACCTGTGCCTGCGCGGCTTCGGTGAGGCGGCGCACGCGTCCGAACAGGTCGAGCTGCCAGGAGGCGCCGAGCGTCGCCTGGTAGAGCGTGAAGTACGGATCGGCAGGCTCGGGAATGGCCGGTCGCCCGAGCCGGCTCGCGCGGGCCCGGGCTGCATCGGCGCCGTAGCCGAGCTGGGGATACAGCTGCGAGCGCGTGGCCACCAGCGCACCGGCGAACTGATCGACCCGCGCGGCGGCGATCCGCACGTCGCGGTTCTCGCGCAGCGCCGTCTCGACCAGTTCGTCGAGCACCGGGTCGCCGAACTGCTGCCACCACTTCGTGTTGGCGACCTCGGCCGCCTTCGGATAGTCGATGCGCCAGGCCGTGGGAGCGTCGGTGACGGGGCGCACGAAGTCCGGTCCGACCGTGCAGCCCGCGAAGCTGGCCGCCAATGTTGCCGCGAGCGCAACGCGCTTGAATGTGCTCATGTCGATGTTCCCATGCAGTTGCGCGATGGCGGCCGATGCGCATCGCGGTTCGAAGTTTGCGCAAGGTCGTGCGATGGCTCCGCACGAAGGTCTTCGCGCGATGAGACGCCAGCGCGAGATCCCCTGGCCCGGGCCGCAGCACTGACACAGCGACACGGCACGCAACGCGGTTTCAATATACACCGCGGTCGTGTCAAACACGGCGCCGCGCCGCGGCGCAGCGGCGCCCGACGGCCGCGACGGCAGGCCCCGATCGAACGCGCGATGTCGGCGGGCACAGGTACAATTTTTCCGTCGAATCGCGGCCGTGAACAGACCCGATACCGAGCCGTTCTTCGCGCGCGGACTCGCGCTGCCACCAGGGTTCCCATCAGTGTCCTTCGCCACGACGATTCGTTCATCGCCATGTCCCTGCCGCGCTGCGCCGAGTAGCTGCGCCGCGCGCCACTTCGCGGGCGCCGGCCCCGCGCCCCTCGACGCGGTGCCCTGGAGCGGGTTGCGCCTGGCGGTGGCCCTGCGCTGGGCCTTGATCGGCGCGGTCATCGGCCTGGCCGGCTGCGGCACCCTGCCACGCAACGGCGTGCCGCCGGCGTTGATGACGCAGGCCACGATCCCGGGAATGCCGGAAGTGCGGGCACCGGCGGGCATGCTCAGCGACGCCATGATGCGCGATCTGACGCTGTCGTTCCGCCAGGAGTCGCCGCAGGCGTTTCCGATTGGCGCCGACGGCGTTGTCCGCTACACGCACCTCGCCATCTCGGGTGGCGGCGCCAACGGCGCCTTCGGGGCCGGGTACCTCAACGGCTGGACCCAGGCCGGCACGCGGCCGGTGTTCAAGATCGTCACCGGCGTCTCGACCGGCGCGTTGATCGCGCCGTTCGCCTTCCTCGGGCCCGCGCACGACGACGCGTTGCGCGAGTTCTACACCACCACCGCATCGCGCCACATCTTCCGCGTGCTCAACTTCCTGCCGCAGTTGCTGGCCGGTGAGTCCTTCGCCGAGACGGGGCCGCTGCGGGCATTGCTCGAGCAGCATGTGGACGCCGCGCTCCTGCGCGAAGTCGCGCAGGCGCACCAGGCGGGCCGGCGCCTCTATATCGGCACCGCCAACCTCGATTCGCAGCACTTCGTGGTCTGGAACATGGGGCTCATCGCGACCAGCGGACGTCCGGAGGCGCTCGAGCTGTTCCGCCGCGTGATGCTGGCCTCGGCGTCGGTGCCGGTCGCGTTTCCGCCGGTGTTCTTCGACGTCACGGCGGACGGCCAGCGCTACGACGAGATGCACGTGGACGGCGGCGTCGGCGCCAACGTCTTCTACTCCGGCGCCGTGTTCAGCTTCGCCGCTGCACGCGAGGGCGTGGGGCGCGGCATCGGCCGCGAAGACATCTTCGTCATCCACAACGGGCAACTGCTGCCGGTGCCGGAAGTGACGCCGCGTTCGGTCCGCGGCATCGCGGCCCGCTCGTTCGAGTCGGCCACCAAGGCGGCCTTCGTCGGCGACTTGTTCCGCATCTACGCCATCACGCTGCGCGAGCAGGCGGGGTTCCACTGGATCACCATCCCGGACGGCGTCGAGCTGAGCGGCAGCGAACTCTTCGATCCCGTGAAGATGGGCGCGCTGTACGAGCTCGGCCTGCGCAACGCGAGCGAGCAGCGGCCCTGGGAGAACGTGCCGCCGGGGCTGCGGGCGGGAGAGCCGCTCGACGAGGGCCGGCCGGCAGCGCCGGCACAGTGACCCGTCGCATCGGTTGTCTCGGTCGCGGTGTGGCATCTTGAAGCCCTTCAGACGACGATCTGGCCGGAGACGAGCGCGAACAGCGCCGCGGCGGCGGCGATCGAGACGGCGCCGAAGACGACCCGCTCGCCAGCCGTGAAGACCGCTTCCTTGCGCTCGCGACGGACCAGGAAGAACAGCGCCGTGCCCGGCGCATACAGCAGCGCCGAGAGCAGCAGGAACTTCAGGCCGCCGGCATAGAGCATCCCTGCCGCATAGACGCTGGCGAGGGCGCCGCGCACTGCGTCGGGCCGGCGGCCAGGCCGGTCGGCGGCGTAGGTCTCGCCGGTCCACGCCAGCTTCAATCCGTAGGCCGCCACCAGCAGGTAGGGCAGGAGGGTCATCGAACTCGTCATCTTCAGCGCCAGCGTGAAGGCCTGCTCGGCGAACCAGGTGACGACGAGGAAGCACTGGATCGCCACGGTCGTCATCCACAACGCCGCATGTGGCACCCGGTTGGCGTTCTCGCGCCCCAGGAAGGTCGGCATCGTGTCGTTGCGGGCCGCGGAGTGCAGCACCTCGGCGGCGAGCAGCGTCCACGACAGGTAGTTGCCGGCCACCGAGACGATAAGGCCGACGCTGATGAAGACGCGGCCCCAGGGGCCGACGATCGCCTCCATCACGCCGGCCATCGAGGGGTTGGCCAGCGCCGCGAGGTCCGGGCGCAGCAGGATGCCGTAGGACAGGATCGTCACCAGCATCAGCAGGCACAGCACGCCCAGGAAGCCGAGCACGGTGGCCACGCCGACGTCGTTGCGGTCCTTCGCGTAGCGCGAATAGACGCTGGCGCCTTCGATGCCGACGAAGACGAACACCGTCACCAGCATCGTGTCGCGAACCTGGCCGGCCACGCCGGCAAGGCTCGCCTCCTCGGCGCCCCAGAAGTTGAGCGCGAAGATGTCGGCCTGGAAGCCGGCGACGACGACGACGATGAAGATGCCGATCGGCACGGTCTTCGCCACCGTGGCGATGGTGTTGAGCGCCGCCGCCTGCTTGACGCCACGCCGCACGAGTCCGTGCACGCCCCAGACGATGAGGCTCGCGCCGAGAATGGCCACCGGCGTCGAGCCGTCGCCGAAGACGTCGAAGAACTGGCCCAGCGTGGCCTTGATCAGCACCAGACAGGCCAGGCAGGCCAGGCAGCAGGCGATCCAGTAGCCGAAGGCGGCGGCAAAGCCGAGGTAGTTGCCGAAGCCCGCCTTCGCGTAGGCATAGATGCCGGCGTCGAGGTCGGGGCGGCGGCGCGACAGCGTCTGGAAGACGAAGGCGAGCATCAGCATGCCGCAGCCGGCGATCGCCCACGCGACGAGCGCACCCAGCGCGCCGGTGGTGCGGGCGAACGCCGCCGGCAGCGTGAAGATGCCGGCGCCGACCATCGAGCCGACGACGAGCGCGACGAGCGCGCCGCGCGTGAGTTGCTGGTTCGGTGCGTCGCTCACTGGACAGGGGCGGTCAGCAGCCAGCCGAACAGCGCCGCCACGAGCAGCAATGCGATGCTCGCCGACGGCCAGTGCCGGACGAACCGATCGGCCCGTTCGAAGGCGATGCCCGCCGCCACCGCGGATCGGCGCAACGCGCCTTCAGCGGTCGCAGCGCCGGCGCGGTTGGCGGCGAGCAGCGGCTGCCGCGCGAGGCCGAGCGCCAGCAGCGTGCCGCCCAGGACGACCAGCAAGGTCGACACGAGTTCCTTGGGCGCGAGCGGGTTCGAGATGAACGACGCCGGCACCGGCCCCAGCGCGGCCAGCGCGAGCAACAGCGAGCAAGCCGCCAGCGCCAGCGCAACACACTCTGACAGCCGGGAGACGCGTCTCACGAGCACCACCGGCGCGGTCGGCCGGCGCAGCGCGCGCGTCAGCACGAGCACGACGTAGCCGGCGGTGAACACCGCGCCGCCGTTCAGCACGATCGTCCACCACCATTGACCGGAGCTGTCGGCGGCGTCGAGCAGCAGCTTTTTCGCGAGGTACGCGCCGCTCGGCACGACGCCCATCAGCGCGAGGCCGGCCACGGCAAACGCGAGCACGGTAACGGGCAACGCGCGCGCCAAGCCGCCCAGGTCGGCGATGCGGTCGTGCCCGAGTGCGGCGTAGACGAGGCCGGCCGCCATGAACATGCCTGCCTTGGCGGTGGCATGCGAGGCTGCCTGCAGAAGGCCGCCCGTCAGCGCGGCGCCGTGCACCAGCGTCTGGCCCGCGGCATCGAAGGCGAGCGGGAACAGGAGGAACAGGTAGCCGATCTGCGCCATCGTCGAATAGGCGACCAGCAACTTCAACCGCTCCTGGCGCAGTGCGACGACGCTGCCGACGACGATCGCCGTTGCGCCCATGCCCGCCAGCAGTTGCGCCGAGGCCGGCGTCACCACGCCCGGCATGACGTCGAACCAGATCCGCACGACGAGGAACCAGGACCCCTTGATGACCAGCCCCGACAGCACCGCGCTCGCCGCGGCCGGCGCGCCGGCGTGGGCTGGCGGCAGCCAGATGTGCAGCGGGAAGAGGGCGGTCTTGGCGAGCAGGCCGGTCGTCATCAGCGCGGTCACCGTCCAGGCGACCGGCTCGGGGCGCACGCGGGTGGCCAGCAGCGCGATGTCCAGCGTGCCGTAGGCGCCGTAAAGCAGCACCGCGCCCAGCAGGTAGAGCATGGAGCCCATCAGCGCGAACAGGATGTAGCGCAGGGCCGCGCGCAGTGTCTCGCCGCGGCCGTCGAGGCAGACCAGCGGCACGCCGGCGAAGGTCAGCAGTTCCAGCGCGACGTAGAGCGTGAACAGGTCGCCGCTGACGAAGACGAGGTTGAGCGAGCCCCATACCGCGAGCAGCAGCAGCCAGAAGGTGAACGGCGCGCGCGCCTCGGGCTTGCCGGCGGGCAGGGCGAAATCGGCGCGCGCGAAGAGGCCGATGCCGCCGATCACGACCGCCACGACGCCGAGCATCACCGCCGCCAGCGCGTCGGCACGCAGCGCGACGCCGAGTGGCGGCGCCCAGCCACCGAGCACGTAGACGACCGGGCGGCCCGATGTCAGCAGTGCGTCACCGATTCCCGCCGCGATGGCGAGCCCGGCGACCAGCGTCACCCCCGCGACGCGCTGCGCATGGCGACCGCCGGTCACGAAGCCGACCAGCACGCCGATGAAGGGCACCAATACCGACAGCGCGAGCAGCAGCCCGCCGGAGGTCGCAGTCTCGGGCGGCGGCATTCAGGCGTCCGTGCGACCGTTCTGCGGCGGGGCGGGCGGGTCGGAAGAGAGCGTGACCGAGCCCGACACCTCGTACAGGCGCACCAGCAGCGCCACCGTCATCGCGGTCGCCGCGAAGGCGACCACGATGCCGGTGATCAGCAGGGCCTGCGGCACCGGGTCGCCGCCCATGCCGAGCGCGGCGCCACGGCGCGCCACAGCGCCCGCCAGCAGGAAGACGCCGCTGCCGATCACGTTGAAGGCGAGCAGCTTGCGCAGCGGGTGCGGGTGCACGATCAGGCCATAGGTGCCCACGCCCACCAGCAGCGCCGCGCACAGGCCGTACAGCGTCGCCGCGCTCACGGCACGGCCCCGCGCTGTGGTGGGCCGAGCAGCAGCAGGGCGAGGATCAGCGCCAGCGTCGGCAGCAGCGCCAACTCGATGACCACGATCAGCGGCTTGGCGAGCCCGTCCGGGTAGGCGAGCAGCGCGCCTGCCGTCAACGCGCCGACGAAGCCGACCGCGATGAACACCAGCGGCCCGGCAACGAGGCCGATGCGCAGCCAGCGGCGGCTGATCGGCGGCGTGTCGGCCAGCCCGGCCATGATGACCAGCAGCCACATCGCGGCCAGGATCGTCGCGCCCTGGAACTTGCCACCCGGGTGGTCGGCGCCGACCCAGAAGATGTAGCTACCGACGACGATGCCCAGCGGCGGCAGCACGCGCGCCGCGTAGGCGAGGATGCCGTTCGGGTCGGCCTCATGCCGCGGCCACGGCCGCCCGCCCCAGGCGCCGTCGGGCCCGAACGACCACACCCCGATCAGCGCGAACACGAGCACGATCGCCTCGAGCAGCGTGTCCATCGCGCGGAATGCCAGCAGCACCGCCGTGATCGGGTTGCCGACACCGGTGACGGCGATGTTCGCCGCCACCGCGGGCGCGAGCGTGTGCGCCGGGTCGGGCCAGGCGAGCACGCAGACCACGAGCGCTGCCGACAGCAGCGCCGCCAGCAGCCCGGCCAGCACGCGCGTGGAGGCGTCCGGGCGTTCCGCGCGCGCGGCGGCTTCGGTCGTGTGCAGACGCGCCTTGGCGCCGATCAGCAGCGCGCCGCTCAGGCCGCCGCCGATCGCGGCCTCGGTGAGCGCGACGTCGATGCCATAGAGCCGCACCCACACGAGCGCGAGCAGCAGACCGTAGGCGATGAAGCCGACCACGGCCGGAAACATGGTCCGCGCGACGATCGACCAGACGGCCAGCGCCAGCACCAGTGCTGCCAGGCCTGCGTTGACCCACTCGGTCATCGGTCGCTGCCGCGTGCCCGTTCGGCACGCGCGATGAGTTGTGCCGCGATCGAACCCGACAGCAGCACGAGCAGCCAGATGAAGACCAGCTTCAGGCCCATCAGCACGCCATCGACGTGCGGCAGCAGCCCGAGCACGATCAGCCCGAGCCCGAGGTTGTCGGCCTTGGTCAGTGCGTGCAGCCGTGTGAATACATCGGGAAAGCGCAGCAAGCCCACCGTGCCGGCGAGGAAGAAGAACGCGCCGACGCCAATGGCGACGATGCTCAGCAGGTCAAGCGCGGTTGTCATGGTCCCCCGGCGGGTCGGGCGGTTGGGCGTCGGGCGTGACGCCGGCCTTCACGAACGCGATCGACGCGAAGGCCGCCAGCAACGCCAGCGTGAGCGCCATGTCGACGACGGCAGGCTGGCCGCTCGCACTGCCGAACAGCACTAGCGTCGCCGTGCCGCCGGTGCCGAGCAGTTGTGCCGCCATCATGCGGTCGGCATCGCCCGGCCCGCGCAGGATCAAGACGAGCCCGAGCGCGACGGTCGCCAGCACGAAGGCCGATGCGGCGAGCATGAATTCATGCATCGCGCGGCGCCACGAAGATGACCTCGGCCAGCCGGCGCTCCTCCTCGTGGAGTTGCTCCACCACCGGCTGCGAAATGTCGAGGCAGTGATAGACGATGCCCGCCTCCGTCTCGCCCGAAGGCACCGAGCCCGGCAGCAGGCTCGTGAACGTGGCGTAGGTGTTTCGGGCCAGCCCGGGCGGGAGGGCCAGCGGGACGGCGACAAAACCGGTGTTCAGCGGCAGGCGCGGGTCGAACACGCGGCGGGCGACGTCGATCCCGGCCCGTACCGACTCCCACACGAAGTGCGGCAGCAATGCAAGCAGCCTGCCGTAGCGCAGGCGCCCCGCCGCCGGATCGAGCAGGTGCAGGCTGGCCCAGGTCGCGCCGACCGTGACGAGCGCGCCGAAGGCGAGGTCGGCCGGCTTGGCGCTCTGCATCAGCACCATCCAGAGCAGGAAGAAGGCGCCGCCGCGGGTCAGCACGGCACTGGTCGGCAATGCAGACGTGGTCATGGCCGGGAGGACGACGCGGCGCCGGCGGGCGGCGCGGCGGGCTCGTTGAGCAGGCGCACGTCCATCTCGGCCAGACGGTCCAGCAGCAGGGCCTCGGCGCGGATCGGCCACCAGTCGTAGAGGAAGATCTCGAGCGGCCGCCATAGCGCGACCCAGCCGCCGATGATCAGGCTTTCCTTGACGAGCCAGCCGTAGCTCTGCTTGTCGAGCAGCAGCGAGAGCGCGTCGCCGAGGGCGATGACGCCGGCGAGAAACACGAGGCCGATCACGAGACTGATGCGACCGACACGGAAGAGTTGCCGCAATTGCCGCCGCGTCGCCGCAGCGCGGCGTTCGAAGTACACGTGCACGGCCTCGTTCAACAGGTTGGCATTCTCGGGCGTCGCGGTCTCGCGCCCCAGGCGCACGAGCAGGCCGAGCGGCTGGCCGGTGCGGGTCTCGCGCGCCCAGTCGACGATGTAGTCCCGCGCGTTCGGGTCGATGTCGCGCTCGCGAAACGGCGCCGGGTCCATCGCGTTGAAAAGCTGCCTCAGTTCGGCTACATGCAGTTCGAGCACCTCGCGGCCCGCCGGCGTGGCAGCGCCGGCGTTCGCTGCGGCCGGGGTGGCGGTGCTGGGTTGGGACATCGACGGGCCGCCGCTCGCGGGTCAGGGCGCTTCGGTAGCGAGCGCGGGCGGCGTGGCCTTCTCGTTGCCGAAGATCGTGATGTACAGCACCGGCAGCAGGACGAGCGTCAGCAGCGACGCCACCATCAGCCCGCCCATGATCGCGATCGCCATCGGCCCCCAGAAGATCGTCGGCGCGATCGGGATCAGGCCGAACACGGTGGACACTGCCGTCAGCACGATCGGGGTCAGGCGGTTGCCCGCGGCCGTGATCACCGCGTCGCGCACGCTGTGGCCGGCGGCGCGCTCCTCC
This sequence comes from uncultured bacterium, assembly GCA_963779155.1. GTDB lineage: Bacteria > Pseudomonadota > Gammaproteobacteria > Burkholderiales > Burkholderiaceae_C > CAIKUF01. Next base: position 317,707 of record CAVZXE010000004.1, read on the forward strand.
TCGATCGAAACGATCAGGATCACCGCGTTCTTCGCGATCATGCCGATCAGCGCCAGGATGCCGAGGATGGCGACGAAGCCGAGCGGCCGGCTGAACAGCAGCAGCGACGCGACCACGCCGATCAGGCCGAGCGGCAGGATCACGAGGACCATCGCCAGGCGGCGGAAGCTGACCAGCAGGATCATCATGAACAGCAGCATCAGCAGGATCATCATTGGCACGACCGAGAACACGTTGGCGCTGGAATCGTTGCTCGACTCGTAGAGGCCGCCGGTCTCGACCCGGTAGGGCCGCGGCAGCTTGGCGTTGTATTCGGCGATGGCCGGGCCGATCGCGCCGACCACGGTCTCGGGCAGCACGCCCTTGAGCACGTCGGCGCGCACCGTCAGCGTCGGCACGCGATCGCGCCGCCAGACCAGCGGGAACTCCTGCTCCTCGGTGAACTTTGCAAACTGCGACAGCGGCACCATGCGCCCGCTCGGCGTCGCCACCTGCAGCGACGCCAGCGTCTCGAAGCTGGCGCGCTCGCTGTCGGTGGCGCGCGCGATGACGTTGACCAGATAGATGTCGTCGCGCACCTGCGTGATCGTGGTGCCGGTGACCGAGGCTTGCAGCACCGCGGCGATGTTCGCGGTGCTGACGCGCAGCCGCCGCGCCTCGTCCTGGTCGATGTGCACGCGAAGCTGGCGCGCCGGCTCCATCCAGTCGAAGTTGACGTTGCGCACGCGCGTATCGGCGCCCATCAGCTTGGCCACGTCTTCGGCGATGCGGCGCAGTTCGTCCTTGTCGGGTCCGATCACGCGGTACTGCAGCGGCCAGCCCACCGGCGGGCCCATCTCCAGCGGCGACAGGCGCGCGACCACCTCGGGCATCTCGACCGCGAGCACCTTCTCGAGCTTCGCCTGCAACCGGTCGCGCGCCTCGATGTCCTTGGCGATGACGACGACCTGCGAGAAGAAGGGGTTCGCAAGATGCACCGCCAGCGGCAGGTAGAAGCGGATCGCGCCGCGGCCGACGTAGGTGCTGTAGTGGTCGACGTCGGGGTCGCCCTTGAGCAGCGCCTCGACGCGCTCGGCCGTCGCCTGGCTGGCGGCGATCGACGCGTTCTGGCGCAGCGTCAGGTCGACCAGCAGTTCGGGCCGGTCCGACGACGGAAAGAACTGCCGCGGCACCAGCGGCAGCGCGAGGATGGCCCCGACGAACAGCGCGACGGTGATGCCGATCGTCACCCAGCGCATGCGGATCGCGCCGCCCAGCAGGGCCTGGTAGCCGTTCTTCAGCTTGCTCGGCTTGGGCTCGCCCTGCACGGGCTTCGGCGGCTTGAGCAGCGCCTTGCCGATGATCGGGCCGAAGACCACCGCCACCAGCCACGACGCGATCAGCGAGATCGCCACCACCGAGAACAGCGAGGACAGCACCTCGCTCGCGCCGCCGGGCGCAAAGCCCACCGGCACGAAGCTGGCGATGGTGACCAAGGTGCCGATCAACATCGGCGCGGCCAGCGTGCGGTAGGCGAAGGAGGCCGCGGCGTCGGGCGCATCGCCGGCAGCGAGCCGCCGCTGCATTGCATCGACGGTGGTCATCGCATCGTCGACGAGCAACGTGAGCGCGATGATCAGCGCCCCGAGCGAGACGCGCTGCAGGTCGATGTGCATCACGTTCATCACCGTGAACACGATCGCCAGCGTGATCGGGATCGCCAGCGCGACGACGATGCCCGGGCGCACGCCCAGGCTGACGAAGCTGCACAGCAGGATGATGCCGATGGCCTGGTACAGCGATGTCAGGAAGTCGTTGATCGCCACGTCGACGATGGTCGACTGGTCGGCGACCACATACGGCTCGATGCCCACCGGCAAGGTGGCGCGGATCTCGGCCATCGCGGCGCGGATGTTGTTGCCGAGCGTGAGGATGTCGGCCTTGTTGCGCATCGAGACCGCCAGGCCGATCGCCGGCTGGCCGTTGACGCGGAACATCGGCGTCGGCGGGTCGACGACGCCGCGCTTGACGGTGGCGATGTCGCCCAGGCGGATGACCCGCTCGCCAGCGACGATGTTGACGTTCTCGATATCGCGTTCGTTGTCGAATGCGCCGCTGACGCGCAGGTAGACGCGCTCCTTCTCGGTCTGCAGCACGCCGGAGGGCCGCAACACGTTCTGCGCCTGCAGCGTGCCGATGATGCTCTGCAGGTTCAGGCGCAACCCGGCCAGCTTCTCGTTCGAGAACTCGATGTAGATGCGTTCGTCCTGCGCGCCGAGGACCTCGACCTTCGCGACATCGGGCACCGTGAGCAGCTTGGAGCGGATGTCCTCGACGTGGTCGCGCAACTCGCGGAAGTTGAAGCCGTCGGCGGTGAAGCCGTAGATGATGCCGAAGGTGTCGCCGAAGTCGTCGTTGAAGAACGGCCCGAGCACGCCGGCCGGCAGCGTACCGCGCATGTCGCCGATGTTGCGCCGCACGCGGTACCAGACATCGGGGATGTCCTTCGTGTCCGTGGTCTCGTCCAGGTCGACGAAGATCGTCGTCTGGCCGGCGATGGTGTAGCTGCGCACGGCGTCGAACTTGTGCGTTTCCTGCAGTGTGCGTTCGAGCCGCTCGGTGACCTGTTGCAGCGTCTCTTCGACCGTGGCGCCGGGCCAGGCGGCAGCGACGATCATCGTGCGCACGGTGAACGGCGGGTCTTCGTCGCGGCCGAGGTCCTTGAACGCCAGCACACCCGCGGCGACCGCGAGAATCATCAGGAAGAAGATGAAGGAAGGGCGCTTCAGCGCCCATTCGGAAAGGTTCGGCCCAATCATTTGCGTGCCGTCCCGAGCAGGCTCACCTTCTGGGCCGGGCGCAGCGCCTGCACGCCGGCCGTGACGACGACGTCGCCGGCCTTCAGCCCGCTGGTCACCTGCACCGTCGACGCACCGGACGTGCCGGCGACGATCTCGCGCAGCGACACGGTCTTGGTCGCCGGGTCGACGATCCACACCGCCGCCTTGCCGTTGCTGCGCACCAGTGCCGCGGCGGGCACCTCGATGCCGGGCGCGGCATCGAGCGTCATGCGCCCGGTGACGGTGGAGCCGAGGCGCATCTCGGCCGGCGGATCGATCAGCCGCACCCGCACCGCGAAGGTGCCGGTCACCGGATCGGCACGCGGCGAGACTTCGCGCACCGTGCCGACGGCGGTGACGCTCGGCTCGCTGACCAGCGCGACGCGGATGTTCGGATGCTTCGGCGCGCTGTTCTTGACCTGTACCGGCACGTCGAAGACTGCGTCGCGCGCACCCGCACGCGCCACCTGCACGACCATGCGTCCGGGCGAGACCACCTCGCCCGACTCCGGACCGCGCGCGGTGATCACGCCGGCGACGCTGGCGGACAGCCGCGTGTAACTCAGCCGGTTCTGCGCCAGCGAGACCTGCGACTGCGCCGCCTCGACCTGCGACTCGGCCGTCTTGCGCAGCGCCTCGGCCTGGTCGAACTGGGTCCGCGACACCGCATCTTCGACCACGAGTTCGCGCATGCGTTCGAAGTTGGCCCGCGCCTCGATCAGCCGCGCCTGCGCCGCGGACAACTGCGCGCGCGCCGCCTGCACGCCGCTCTCTTCGTTCTGCGGATCGAGGCGGGCGATCAACTGACCGGCCTTGACCGTGTCGCCCACGTCGACCAGGCGTTCGATCAGCCGCCCGTCGATGCGGAACGACTCGTTGACCTCGTTCTGCGCCTGCACCGTGCCGGTGATCGAGACGAGCCCGCCAGCGGTGCGCGTGTCGATCGTCAGCGTGCGCACCGGGCGGATCTCGGGCTCGGGCTTCTGCACCTCGCGCTGGCAGGCACTGAGCAACACCAGCGCGGCAAGCAGCGGCACGAACGTCCGTGGGCCAGAAAAGCGGTCGGATCGACCTGGAACAACGTATTCAGACACGAGCCTGCTCCCGAGGAAGAGTCAGCGAAATGAACTGCGGCCGATCAGCAAGGTCTGCGCCAGACATGATCGACCTCACGCGGCGACGGTCGCCGCAACCGCGATTATCGCGGCCGACACGATGAGCATCGCCAGCCACAGGGGCCACACGAAGCGCAGGTATTTCTCGTAGCCGACCTTCGCGATTGCCAGCCCGCCGACGAGCACCACGCTCGTCGGCGCGATGAGCAGCGCCAGCCCGTGGCCCATGATCCAGGCGGTGATTGTGGTGGCGCGGCTGACCTGCGCGAAGTCGGCCAGCGGCGCCAGCAGCGGCATCGCCAGCGCGCCGTGGCCGGAACTCGACGGGATCAGCACCGCCAGCGGAATGTTCACGACCACGGTGAGGAAGGTGAAGAACGCCGCCGATGCGCCGCTGACGAGGCTCTCCATCGAGTGGAGGACGGTGTCCAGCGTCTGCGTGTTGTTCATGATCACCGACACGCCGCCCGCCAGCAGCACCACCAGCGCCGGGCCCATCATGTCCGACGCGCCGGCGGCGATCAGCCGCACCGTTTCCTTCTCGCCCATCCTGGCCACCACGCCGACCAGCACCGAGGCGAGGATGAAGAGCATGGCCAGTTGCGGGAACCACCAGTTCAACTCAAACCAGAACGGCCGCGCGCCCGCCACCGCGTGAAGCTGGTAGTCCTCGGCGGGGCCCGTGCTGCCGCCCAGCACGCTGGACCAGGGAATGACGGAGAAGATCATCAGGCCGAAGGCAAGCGCGGTGATGGCGAGCACCCATTTCTGCGTCCCGGTGAGCGGTTCCTGCACGGCGGGTGCCACCGCCCCGGCGGCGTCGGCGACAGGCTCGGTGGCCGACGCGTCCGCCGCCTTGTCGTGCTCCCAGCCCACCAACGAGGCGTCGGGATCCTGGCGCACGCTGGCCGCATAGCGCAGCACCCAGCCGATAGCCATCGCGGTGAGCACCAGCCACAGCACAGCCCGCAGCAAGAGGCCATCACCAAGCGAGACGCCGGCCTCGCCCGCGGCGACGCCGATGGAAAACGGATTCACGGTCGAGCCCATGACCCCGACCAGCGCGCCAATGATGATCATCGACGCCGTGACCAGCCGGTCGTAACCCAAGGCCGACATCAGCGGGATGAACAGCGCATAGAAGCCCAGCGTCTCGACCGAGAAGCCCATGGTCGAACCGAGCAGCGAGAACAGCACCATCACCGCGGTGATCAGCAGCCACCCCTTGTCGCGCAAGCGGTGCGCCAGCGCCGCGACGGCCACCTCGAGGCTGCGCGTTGCGAAGCTGACCGAGATGAAGGCGCCGATCGACATGATGAAGACGATGACGCCGATCTGGCCGAAGAGGCGTCCGACCGTCTCGGTGTCGACGACCTCGGTGCCGGCGTTGCGCAGCCCGTACACGCCGTTGACCGGTGCCAGGATCAACTGCTCGAACTTTTCCTCGAACGACAGCGGCGAGGGCACCTGCTCGAAGGTGCCCGGAATGGGCGAGCCGTCGGCGTCGGTCTGGTAGCGGCCCGCGGGGATGAACAGCGCCGCCACCCAGACCAGCACCGTCACGATGGCGAGGGTGGTGACGGCGCCGGGGAACTTGAAGCCGCGCTTCGGATTCGTCGTCTCGGTGTCTGTGGCGCCCATGGATCTGTGCTTGCCCGCTGTGCTCAATGGCGTGGGTTGACGCTCGCAAGTCGAAGCGGCGCCAGCCCGGATATGCGTCCGCGCCAAAGTGTCGAACCGCTCCGGGGAACGGCGTACGCCTTGAGCTCAGACAGAACTTCCGGCTCGCGACCGCAGTGTTTGCAAGCATCCGTGCAGTCCGACGAAGCAACTTGCAGCCCGGCACGCCGCGTCGGCAACATCGGCGTGCGGGGCCTCACCCTGCAAGCTTCGGACCCGCGAGCTCGCTTCAGAAATCGACCGGGTCGCGGATGATCGGGCAGGTCATGCAGTGGCCGCCGCCGCGCCCGCGGCCGAGTTCGGCGCCGACGATGGTGATGACCTCGATGCCGGCCTTGCGCAGCAGCGTGTTGGTGTAGGTGTTGCGGTCGTACGCATACACCACGCCCGGCGACGCGCAGACCAGGTTGGCGCCGCTGTCCCACTGCGTGCGCTCGCGCTGGTAGTCGCTGCCGCCGGCCTCGACGACGCGCAGTTTCTTGAAGCCCAGGGCCTGCGCGACGACGTCGACGAACGGCTTCTTCTCGGCGACGAGTTCGACGCCGCTCGGGTGGCTGCTCGGCCGGTACGAGAAGGTGGTGGTCTTGGCCAGGAAGTCCGGCGCCAGCAGCACGCAGTCGCGGTCGGCGAAGGTGAACACCGTGTCCAGGTGCATCGCGGCGCGGATCTTCGGCATCGCCGCGACGATCACGCGCTCGGCCGCGCCCTTCTTGAACAGCGTGGCGGCGAGCTGGCTTATGGCCTGGCGCGAGGTGCGCTCGCTCATGCCGATGAGCACGTTGCCCTTGCCGATGGGCATCACGTCGCCGCCTTCCAGCGTCGCCAGGCCGTGGTCCTGCGTCGGGTCGCCCCACCAGACGTTGACCTTGCCGGCGAAGTCGGGGTGGAACTTGTAGATCGCGGTGGTGAGGATGGTCTCCTCATGGCGCGCCGGCCAGTACAGCGGATTCAGCGTCACGCCGCCGTAGATCCAGCAGGTGGTGTCGCGGGTGTACAGCGTGTTCGGCAGCGGCGGCAGCAGGTACTCGGTCGCGCCGGCAGCTTCCTTCACGACCTTGAGTGCAGCGCCGCCCACCTTCTCGGGGAAGTCGTGCGTCGAGAGGCCGCCGATCAGCGTTTCGGCGAGCTTGCGGTCGTCCAGGCCTTCGAGGTAGCTGCGCAGTTCCTGGATGAAGCCGAGCCCCACCTGGTTCGGCACGACCTGGTTGTCGAGGATCCACTTCTTGCCTTCGGGCACCGCCACCGTCTCGGCCAGCAGGTTGTGCATCTCCACCACATCGACGCCGCGGTCGCGCATCTTGGTGACGAAGTCGAAGTGGTCGCGCTTGGCGTTCTCGACCCACAGCACGTCGTCGAACAGCAGCTGGTCGCAGTTCGACGGCGTCAGTCGGCTGTGCGCCACGCCCGGCGCACAGACCATCACCTTGCGCAGCTGCCCCACTTCGGAGTGAACGCCGAACTTGACTTCGTCCTTGCCGGACTTCGATTTCGCCTTGCCTTTGGCTGTGGCCATGATGAGCTCCTTGATGGCTTGGTGGTTAGATGGATATGGCGCCGGTCGCCAGACCGTACACGCCATAGACGCCCGCGGCGACGATGACGATGAAGGTGACCCAGTCCGAGGTCTTCGCGAACACGGGCAGACCCTGCTCGCGTCGCGCGATGTAGTACAGCACCGTGCCCGGCGCAAACAGGATCGCGGAAAGCAGGATGAACTTCAGGCCGCCGGCGTAGATCATGAACAGCGTGTAGGCCACGGCCAGCGTGGCCAGGATCAGGTCGCGCTGGCGCTCCTCGGGCCGCACCTCGTAGGTCTGGCCGCGCTGCGCGATCATCAGGCCGTAGGCGGCGACGAACAGGTACGGGATCAGCGTGGTCGCGCTGGTCAGGTTCAGCATCAGCGCGAACGCGTCGTTCGACCAGTAGGTGGAGATCACGATCAGCTGGATGATGATGCTCGTCGTCCACAGCGCCACGGAGGGCACGTTGTTCTTGTTGACCCGGGCGAAGGCCTTGGGCATGTCCTTCGACTTGCCGGCCGCGAACATCACCTCGGCGCAGATCAGCGCCCAGGCCAGGTAGGCGCCGAGCACCGACACCAGCAGCCCGACGCTGACGAAGACTGCGCCCCAGGGGCCGACCACGGATTCGAGCACCGCGGCCATCGACGGCTGGCGCATGCCGGCGATGTCGGCGCGCTGCAGCACGGCGTAGGGCAGCAGGGTCACCAGCACCATCAGCGTCGTGACGATGATGAAGCCCAGGATCGTGGCCTTGCCGACATCGGAGCGCTCCTTGGCAAAGCGCGAATAGACGCTCGCGCCTTCGATGCCGATGAACACGAACACCGTCACCAGCATCGTCGCCTTGACCTGCTCGAACAGGCCCACGGTCAGGTCGCCGCCGTAGAGGTTGAAGCTGAACAGCTCCATCTTGAAGGCGAAGATCACGATCACGATGAAGACCATGATCGGGATGACCTTGGCGATGGTGACGATCTTGTTGATGGCCGCGGCCTGCTGCACGCCGCGCAGGATCAGGAAGTGGAACAGCCAGATGCCGATCGAGGCCACGGCGATCGCCACCACGGTGTTGCCGTCGCCAAAGACCGGAAAGAACGCACCCAGCGTCGACTTGATGAGCACCCAGTACGAGACGTTGCCGATGCAGCTGCCGATCCAGTAGCCGAAGGCCGACAGGAAGCCGGGATAGTCGCCGAAGCCTTCGCGCGCATAGGCATACACGCCGGCATCGATGTCGGGCCGGCGCTCGGCCAGCGCCTGGAACACGCGTGCCAGCATGTACATGCCGCTGCCGGCGATGAGCCACGCGATGACCGCGCCAAGCGGCCCGGTGGCGTTGGCAAAGGTGCGCGGCAGCGAGAAAATCCCCGCACCGACCATGCCGCCCACCACCATGGCGGTCAGCGCCATGCGGGTCATCTTCTGTTCTGCTGCCATCATCTCTCCTGCGGTGTTGATCTTTCGCGCGCGGCAGGCAAAGAGTCCGCGCGAGGCTATCACGTCATTCGCTGAATCCAGGCCACTGCGCGGCCCCTGACTTCGAAGTCGTGGCGACTAGAAATCCTTGCGCAGCGTGATCCATATCTCGGTCGAGCTGTAGTTCGCGCTCAGGATGTTGCTCTGGTCGCGGATGTAGAGGATCTCGGGGTTCAGCGACCAACTCGGCGCGAACTGCCAGGTCAAACCGCCGCCGACTTCGTACAGGTTGTCGTTGCGCGTGCCGATGCCGACCAGGCTGTCGCCGGCAGAGCCCAGGCGCTCGATGTTGTAGCGGTCGTTCTGCCACCACGCGAAGACGAAGCCGCCCAACTTCTCGGTGAGCGTGAAGTTCAACGACGGCGACAGGCCGAAGAAGTTGGCGTCGCCGTCGGTGCGCTGGGTGTTGAATTCGCGCCCTGCCTGCCCGGCCAGCGTGAAGCTGGCCTTGCCGTCGGCGAGCGCGTGGGTCCAGCTGCCGGTGAACTCGGCGATGTTGCGCGTGCGCTCGCGCAGCGGCCCCACGGGGTAGCGACGCTGCCGGATCTCGGCGCCCACCGCCACCTGGTTGTCAGCGTCGAGCCGCAGCCGGTAGTTGCCATACAGGCCGAAATCATTGCGGTAGTTGCCGTCGCCGCGGTAGCTGACGCGGCCGCGCAGGCCGACCGCCAGGTTGCCTTCGCCCATGGTGCGACCGACGGCGCCATTCCAGCGCAGGTCGGAATCGTTGCGCCGGTCGTTGTTGTAGTCGCGGAAGCGGTAGTCCAGGCTGCCGTCGAGCGAGTAGCCATCGTTGAGCTCGTAGTTCAGGTTGCCGCCCACGCGCACCGCGAAGAAGCGGTCGTTGAACGGCCCGCCGCCCGCGGTGCCGGTGCGGTAGTTGCCGTAACCGGCGATGGCATAGCCGTTGGCCAGCAGGCGTTTGCCCTCGGCATAGCCGCGTGCCGCCTCGGCGTAGATCTCGACCTGCTGGTGCAGATCGGCCGGCAGGTCGTCGAAGCGCAGCACCGTCTCGAATTCGATCTTCGCGCTCGCGTAGTCGCCGAGCGCCAGATAGGCGCGGCCGAGGCCGAGGTGGGCATCGACCGAGCCCGGCTCGGCCGCCAGTGCGCGCTCGAACAGGCCGCGCGCCGTGTCGGCCCGGTCGGTCTTCAGTGCGGCCTGGCCGAGCAGGATGTTGAATGCGGCATCGCCCTGCGAGGACGCCTCGAACGGCGCCAGCAGCTCGTAGGCCTGCTGGAACTTGCCATCGCGAACCAGCTGCCCGGCCAGGCCGAGGTCGGCGCCGGCAGCGAACGCCCCGCCGGCAGCAGTCAGCAGCGTCCCTCCGACCAGCCGCAGCCATCGCGGTGCGTGGCGGCGCTGCAGGCCCGCGCTGCATGCGCGCCGCCGCGTCGTCGATTTGCTCGTGGCCTGCATTGGATTCATCGAGTGTGTTTTCCCGGCTTCACTGGTCCCAAGACGCGCCGTCGAGTCGATCGAACCGCATCGGCTTGCCGCGACGCGGCGCGGTCAGGTTGCCGCGACCGCTGCGTCCATGGAACCGGTCGCATCGGAGATGGGTCGCGAAGCGGCCAATGTAGCCGCGGCATCGGCAATCAGCGCTCGCCCGTCGATGCCAAGTTCCTATTGGGGAGATAATTCCGAGTGTCTTACTGGGGCGGGTTTACCCGGCCGACCGTTCATCGAACCGTCACCGGTCGTGCGCCCGTCTTCCAACCTCATGCCCCACAACCGTCTGATCGAACGCCTGCCCAGGCATCTGAAGATGGGCGAGCTGCGGGTGTTCGTCGCGGTGCTGGAGCACCGCAGTTTTCGCAAGGCCGCCGCGGTGGTGAACCTCACCCAGCCCGCGGTCACCAAGGCCGTCGCGGGCCTGGAGGAGACGCTGGGGGTCAGGCTGTTCGAACGCCTGCCCAATGGGGTCGAGCCGACCGTCCATGGCCTCGCGTTCGCCCCGCGCGCGTTCGCCATCTTCGACGAGCTGCGCCGCGCGGCGCAGGATCTGGCGCTCGTCTCCAGCGGCGCCAAGGGAAGCCTGCGCGTCGGCATCACGCCCATGCCGGCGATCCCGTTCCTGCCTATCGCCATCAAGCGGCTGGTCGACGTTCACCCGGGCATCTTCGTTTCCGTGGTCGAGGCCACCGAGACGGACCTGATCGATCGCCTGCGCAAGCGCGACATCGAAGTGGCGATCCTGCGCCTCTCGGTGTTCGAGCCGCCGGAGGATCTGCAATTGGCCACGCTGTTCGACGAGACGCTGTGCATCATCGCCGGCCGGAGCCACTCGCTGGCCGCGCGCGAGCACCTCACATGGGCCGAGTTGCAGCAGGAGCGCTGGGTGATGCCGCCGCCCGACTGCTATTTCTTCGAGCACGTGCTGCGCACGCTCGACAGGCTCGATCTGCCGTTGCCGCGCCACGTCGTCGAGTCGTTTTCGATCAACATCCAGTTCGGCATGGTGCTGCACGGCGGCATGCTGTCGTTCGGCCTGCGCTCGCAGATCGCGTTCGCGCCGGCCAAGGACTTCGTCGTGCGGCTGCCATTCGAACTGGCCTCCAGCGCCCGGGCCGTCGGCGCGGTGACGCTGGCCTCGCACGAGGCCAGCCCGCTGGTGCAACAGCTCGTCGGCCACATCCGGTGTCTGGCGGCCGAGCCATAGGCGGGTGCCGGCGCTGCGTCACGATGGCGCCGCGCCCGCCCGGCGCCGCGCCGACGGCCTGACCGGACGGCCCATCGCCACGTGCGCCTCAGCCGGGCTCGGCCGAAGGGCGTTGGGCTGCCTTGGCCAGTGTCTCGGCGGCCTCCGGGGGAACCACGCGCAGGTGCAGGTCGCGCTGCGGCATCGGCACCTCGATGCCGGCCTCTGCGAGACCTTCCCTGACCTTCACGGCGAGTTCGCTGCGCACCGCGACCCAGTCCACGCGGTCGGTGGTCCAGGCCCTGAGGTTGAACTCCAGCGCCCCCGGCGCCAGGCCGGTCAGGATGGCGAACGGTGCGGGTGAGAATGCGATGCCCTCGACCTTGCGGGCGATCTCCATCAGCAGTTCGAGCGTGCGCTGCGGGCTGGCCGCGTAGCTGGTCGTGACGTCGAGGTTGATCCGGCGGCGCGTGCCGCTGAAGGTCCAGTTGACCAGCTTGTCCGCCAGCAGCATGCCGTTGGGCACCACCACGTCGGCGCCTTCGAAGGTGCGCACGATGGTGGCCCGCATGCCGATATCGCGCACCGTGCCCGACATGCCGGCCACATCGACCACATCGCCGGGCTGGATGGGGCGCTCGAACATCAAGATCAGCCCGGCGACGAAGTTGCGCACCACATCCTGCAGGCCGAAGCCGATGCCGACGCCCAGCGCGCCGAAGACGATCGCCAGTTGCCCGACCTGGATGCCGGCTGCCGCGAGCGCGGTGAGCAGGCCCAGGAACAGGATGCTGTAGTAGCTCAGCGTCGAGATGCTGTTGCCCACGCCGCGCGGCAGGGCGAGGGAAGGCAGCAAGTCCTCGGCGAGCACCATGCGGATCGTCTTGGCGAGCCAGAAGGCCGCCCAGGTCGCACCCGCGAACGCCACCAGGCCACCCAGACTGAGCGACAAAGAGCCGAGCTGGAAGCCCCGCGTGAGCACCGAAACCAGCAAGTCGAACAGCGGGCGATAGATACGGAACGACTGCAGCGTGTAGATCGCCCACACGGCGACCAGCAGCGTGTCCCACAGCCGTGAAGCCAGCGGGACGAGCGAGTCCGCTCGGCGCCCGGCCCAGCGCGACAGTGTCGGCCGCGGGACCAGCACCTGGAACAAGGCGAGCAGGACGGCGCTGCCGGCATACAGCGCCAACGCGACATAGCTGCTGTCGAGCAGCGCCCCGGTGAGCATGGTCGCCATCGACACGTTGCCGAGGATGTTGGAACCCACGCCCGCCAGCAGCACCACACAGGCGATCCAGAGGAGCAGCTTCACCAGGCGACCCGGCGCCACCCCGGCCGCGCCCGCCGCGGCGCGTCGGTCTTGCACGAGACGCCAGGCCAGCGTCAGCAGCATCAGCAGGTTCAGCGTCAGCAGGAAGCCGCGATACAGCAACTGGTTACCAAGTAGAAGCAAGGCCACCGCGTTCAGGAAATAGAACACCGCGCTGAGGTAGGCCCAGGGGCCGACGAGGTTCAGCACGCGCCTCTGCACCAGCGCGAGGATCGGTACCCAGGCCAGCAGCATCACCACGTCCTGGCGGATGTTGGGCCCCTGGATGTCGTACAGCATCGCGCCGAGGAATACCAGCAGCAACCAGGCCGCCCAGGGGCGCGAGAGGGCGCGCATCGAAGGCTCGGTCGCCTGCCCGGCAGCGACCATCCATCGGGCACGATGGCGCAGCCAGACCATCACCGGCAACAGCAGCACCAGGCCGCCCACCAGCGCGGGCAGCCAGCGCAGGTTCGCGGCGTCGTAGTCGTCGGCGAAGGCCAGCTCGATGGCCAGGCTCTTGCGCAGGCCGATGCTGACCGGCTCGAGCGAACTGGCGTCGCCCATCGCCTGCCACAACGGCGGCGTGTCCATGATCAGCAAGCGCCGGTCCTGTTCCTCGACCTTTCGCGCCACCGCGGCGACGCCGGCCTGCACCTGGTTGGCCAGCGCGCTGCCCTTGCGGCCGATGTCGATCATCTTGCCGACCCGCACCGCCACCAGCTTCTCGGCCTGTTCGGTCTGGGCCATCAGCTCTTCGGACCGCTCCAGCAGTGCCGGCGCCAGGCCGGGCGTCAGCAGCGTGGCCTGCCAGCCGACACGGCGGCGCGCCAGTTCGGCCAGGTCTTCGGAACTCGCATTGACGGCCCGTGCGAGCTCGGCCCGGGTCTGCCCGATCGCGCGCTCGAACAGGTGCCAGTGGCGCTGCAGGCTCTCGAGGCGGCGCACCGACAGCAAGGCCAGGTCGCCGCTGTTGGATCGTTCGGCCAGCTGTTGCACGCCCGCGGCCTGGCGAGCGAAGGTCCGCTCGAAACCGGGCACGGGGTCCTTGGCCTGGGTCCGCTGCACGATGGCCAGGATGGCCTGCTCGTCAGCGTCGGCGCGCGCCGGAATCTCGGCCGCCGGGATCGCCTGAGCGATCGGTTCCGTTGACGACGGCGCCCCATCGGCGGGGGCTGGCGGTGGTTGCGCCCAGGCTGTGGACGTCAGCGTGCAGGCCAAGAGCAACGCCAGCAGAAGCGCTGCGGCGGCGCCGCGGCGGGCGTGGGCCGCTGCGCTAGAAGCACCGTTGGCGAGGGCGTGTGGGCGGCGATGGTCGATGGTCAGCATCGTGGCAATCATGCGCGAGATCGCGAGTTCCCGCCCGGCAGGGCAACACCGCGCGTCCGCCGGCGGGAGTCGTGCGGATCGACGAAGGGGCCCCTGGACTCGGCCTGGTTTGATGCTTGTCGCGCAAGGAAGGCCAGTGTCAGGCATCGCCATGCCGAAGCAAAAGTTCCGTTCCCGGAACGCCGCTGCCTGTCTCCCCGTTTGCCTTGGCCTCGCGGCCGCCATCATGGTACGGGCTGACATCCATCTGGCGGCGCCGAGCCGCAGCATCGACCCCAGCGCGCCGTTCAGGCTCACGCTGATCGTCACCACCGAGGCCGGGCCGCGTTCGTGTGCCGTGCCCGACGTGTTGCGCGTCACGCTCAGCCCCGACCTGGGCGCGCTCGCCAGCGTGGACCTGCGCCGTGAAACGCGGGTGCCCCGCAGATCGACCTGCGAGCGGGCGAGTTCCTGCGCGTCGAGCACGTCGGCGACGTGCCGCCCAACCTCGGGGCGCGTGTCCGGGTGGACGCCCTCGACCTCGACGCACCGGCGATGCTGGTGCAACTGTCGGTGCCCAGGGCCGCCGCAGCGGCTGGGTGCCGCCGCGGGCGGCTGACGGTTGTGCCGGCTGGTATGCGCCTCAGCGCTTGCGCTGCCCCAGCGAGAAGTCGTCACGGTGGTGCTGAGCTTCATCGCTACGCAGGTGCAGACTCGAGCAGGGATGCGGCCTGGCCGACCTGTGGCCGCGGGGCCAGCGCGCCCCTGGCGGCTGAAGCGAGCCGGGCCGCCGGCACTTTTCCTCGACCTCCCGCGATCGCACGGGCCGCTGCGGCGCTTTCTCCTCGCGTTCGCGCGCGCGCTGCCGATAGCGCGTACGAGACCAGGAAGAAGCCGCCCCGTGCCCGATCCGATCACGCCGCCAGGCATTGCGCCGGCCCGCCCGCCCGCGTGCAGGCGGCAACCGGTGCTGCGCAAGATTCGCGCGAAAGACCTGCTCGTCGTCGCCCTCCTGGCCGCGGGTACGCTTCACTTGTGCCTCGGCGACGGCGCGGCCGCAAACCCGCGCGCCTCCGGGCTGCAGCGAACCGCGGCCCAGGCATCGCCGGGCGCCGGCGCGCACCTTGCTGCCGACGCCTTGCCACCGCCCCTGGTCACCGAGGTCTCCGCGCCGAGCTACGCGCCGGGGTCATCCGAGCGGGCCGTGTTCGACGCCCTGAACGACGCCCGGGCCCGAGGCAACTTCGGCCTGCTGGCGCAGGACGGGCGGCTCGACACGGCGGCGGCGCGGCATGCCGAGTACCTGGCGCAGCACCTCGGCGGCGCGATCTCGCACCAGCAGGACGCGCGCCTGGCGGGCTTCTCGGGCGAGACCCCGTTGGAGCGCGTTCGCGCCAGCGGCTATGAGACGGCGCTCGCCTTCGAGGCCATCTCGAGCGGCACCAGCGCCGCGGCCTGCCTCGAGCTGCTGAACACCGTGTACCACCTCGGGGTGCTGATGATCGGCGCGACCGAGGTCGGCATCGCCGTGAATCCCGAGGCCGGCTGCGTCATCGAGCCGCAGCTGCCGGGCCGCCGGCCACGCATGCAGACGCGCCGCGCGGGCACGCTCGGTGTCTATCCGTACCCCGGCCAGGCGGGCGTGCCGACGGCCTTCATGCCGGCGACCGAGATGCCCAACCCGGCGCCGGACCTCGGCGATGCGCTGGCCGGGCCGCCGATCCTGGCCGACCTCAATTCCGAGGCGGCGGGCGCCCTGGCGGCGAGCGATATCGTCATCGAGCGCTTCGCGCTCACCGAAGTGGCCGGTGCGAGGCCGGTCGAGGCGCGGGTTCTTGCCAGCCGCGGCGTCGCGGCCGCGCCGGGCGCCGGGCTCGATCTGCGCGTCGACCGCAGGCTCGCGAGCGCGGGCCACGTGTTCCTGCTGCCGATGCATGCGCTCAAGCCGCAGACGGCCTACGCGGTCGACTTCAGCGGCTCGGCCAACGGCTTCGCGCTGAGCAGGCGCTGGGAGTTCCGCACGCGCTGAGCGCACGGCCCCAGCCGCACGGCGTTCGCTGCCCCCGAGGAGCGATCAGTCGGCTTTGGGGCGGCCCGGCGCTCGACTGAGCGGCCGCGGCATGGCCGCGCGCATTGATCCAGCGCAAACCCGTGCCGATTGGGCGCGCGGGTAGTTCTTCAGGAGGATGGCTCCGCCGCACGGCATCGTTCTTCCGCCGCGGCGCGCCGCCCCCAGTGGAGGATTCCGCAACGGGCCGCCGCTTCCTACAGTCCCTGCATGACGACCGAAGGGACTTTGCAATGAGCAAGAAGGGGCAGGCGATCTCGGTGCTGATCGTCAGCACGCTGGCATTCACCGTGTGCTTCATGGTGTGGATGATGTTCGGCGTGATCGGCATCCCGATCAAGAAGACGCTCGGCCTGAACTCCACCGAGTTCGGCCTGCTGACCGCAACCCCGGTGCTCACCGGCTCGCTGATCCGTGTGCCGCTGGGCATCTGGACCGACAAGTACGGCGGCCGCATCGTGATGGCGCTGCTGATGGCCTCGACCGTGCCCGCCATCTGGATGATGAGCTACGCCACGGCGTACTGGCACTTCCTGGTCATCGGCCTGTTCGTCGGCCTGGCCGGCGGCTCGTTCTCGGTCGGCACGCCGTACGTCGCGCGCTGGTTTCCGCGAAAGCAGCAGGGCTTCGCGATGGGCGTGTACGGCGCCGGCAATTCGGGCGCGGCGGTCAACAAGTTCGTCGCGCCGGCGCTCGTCGTCGCGTTCGGCTGGACGATGGTGCCGCAGGTCTATGCCGCGATCATGCTCGGCACGCTGATCGTCTTCTGGATCTTCAGCGCCAGCGACCCGGCGCACCTGGTGCCGAGCCACACCAAGTTCAGCGACCAGTTGAAGATGCTGAAGGACCCGAAGGTCGTCAAGTACTGCCAGTACTACAGCATCGTGTTCGGCGGCTATGTTGCGCTGTCGCTGTGGATGGTCCAGTACTACGTCGGCGAGTTCGGACTCGACATTCGCGCCGCGGCGCTGCTCGCGGCCTGCTTCTCGCTGCCTGGCGGCGTGCTGCGCGCGGTGGGCGGCTGGCTGTCCGACAAGTACGGCGCGCACAGCGTCACCTGGTGGGTGATGTGGGTGAGCTGGATCTGCCTCTTCCTGCTGTCGTATCCGCAGACCGACCTGACGATCCTGACCGTCGAAGGGCCGAGGACCTTCCACGTCGGCTTGAACGTCTATACCTTCACCGCGCTGATGTTCACGCTCGGCATCGCCTGGGCCTTCGGCAAGGCAAGCGTCTTCAAGTACATCAGCGACGACTTCCCGACCAACATCGGCACCGTCAGCGGCATCGTCGGCCTGGCCGGCGGGATGGGCGGCTTCGTGCTCCCGATCATGTTCGGCGCACTGATGGACATCACCGGCATCCGCTCCTCCGCCTTCATGCTGATGTACGGCGTGGTCTGGGTCTCGCTGATCTGGATGTACTGGACCGAGGTGCGCAGGGCCGAAGTCATGGGCCAGCAGGCCAAGGGCTTCAGCCTCGCCGGCTGACCCGATCGATACCCGAAGAGGACTTCCATGAACACCACACTCAAGTCGGGGGCCGTCCCCGCCATGCCCGGCAGTGGCGCCGACATCGCCGACTGGCGCCCGGAGGACGAGGCCTTCTGGGCATCCACCGGCAAGAAGATCGCCTACCGCAACCTGTGGATCTCGGTGCCTGCACTGTTGTGCGGCTTCGCGGTCTGGGGCATGTGGGGAATCATCACGGTGCAGATGCTCAACCTCGGGTTCCCGTTCACCCAGGCCGAGCTGTTCACGCTGACTGCGATCGCCGGCATCTCGGGCGCGACGATGCGCATCCCGGCCTCGTTCCTGATCCGGCTGGCGGGCGGGCGCAACACGATCTTCCTGACCACCGCGATGCTGCTCGCGCCGGCCATCGGCACCGGCATCGTGCTGCAGCACAAGGACTGGCCGCTGTGGGCCTTCCAGCTGATGGCGCTGTGGTCGGGTGTCGGCGGCGGCAACTTCGCGAGCTCGATGTCCAACATCAGCACCTTCTTTCCCAAACGCCTGCAGGGCACGGCGCTGGGCCTGAACGCCGGCATCGGCAACTTCGGCGTGACGACGATGCAGGTCGTCATACCGCTGGTGATGACGGTGGCGCTGTTCGGCGACTTCGGCGGTGCATCGATGACGTTGTTGAAGGACAGCGGCTGGATCCTCGGCAAGATCAAGGCCGGCACACCCACCTACATCCAGAACGCCGGCTTCGCGTGGGTGCTGTCGCTGGTGCCGCTGTCAATCCTGTGCTGGTTCGGCATGAACAACCTGAAGACCGTGTCGCCGGAGACTGGCAACCCGATCGTTGCGTTCGCCAAGATCACCTACCTCTACACGCTGGCCTTCGTGCCTTCGATCCTCGGGCTGTACCTGTACCTGCCGGCGCCCACGGGGCTGGGCCTGATCAGCATGTGGGTGGCGATCCCGCTGGATATCGTCAGCGCGCTGCTGGTGATGAAGCTGGCCGCCTTCGGCCCGATGAAGGAAGGCGTCGCCAAGCAGTTCCTGATCTTCCGGGACAAGCACACCTGGGCCTTGACGGCGCTGTACATCGTGACCTTCGGCTCGTTCATCGGCTTCTCGATGGCGCTGCCGCTGTCGATCACGGTGATCTTCGGCATCAGCCACGTGCCCGACGCAGCCGGCGTGCTGCAACACACGCTGAAGAACCCGAACGCGCCGTCGGCCTTCACCTACGCCTGGATCGGCCCCTTCGTCGGCGCCGCGGTGCGCCCGATCGGCGGGCTGGATCTCCGACAAGCTCGGCGGCTCGATCGTCACCCAGGTCATCTCGGTGGTGATGGTGATCGCGTCGGCGGCCGTGGGCTACGTGATGATGCAGGCGTATGGATCGGCGACGCCGGAGCAATACTTCCCGGCCTTCCTGGGCCTGTTCATCGTGCTGTTCTTCGCCAGCGGCATCGGCAACGGCTCGACCTTCCGCACCATCGGTGTGATCTTCGACCGCCAGCAGGCCGGTCCGGTGCTCGGCTGGACTTCGGCGATCGCCGCCTACGGTGCGTTCATCGCGCCGGTGGTGATCGGCAACCAGATCAAGGCCGGCACGCCGCAGGTCGCGATGTACGGCTTCGCGATCTTCTATGCGCTGTGCCTGGTGCTGAACTGGTGGTTCTACCTGCGCGCGAATGCGTACGTGAAGAACCCTTGATCGACTCCTTCCTGAGGACTCTCGCATGAGCCACTTTCTCGACCGCCTGAACTACTTTTCGCAGCCCCGCGAAGCCTTCGCGGGCGACCACGGCGTCACCACCGGCGAAGACCGCACCTGGGAAGACGCCTACCGCAACCGCTGGGCGCACGACAAGATCGTGCGCTCGACGCACGGCGTGAACTGCACGGGGTCTTGCTCTTGGAAGATCTACGTCAAGGGCGGCATCGTCACCTGGGAGACGCAGCAGACCGACTACCCGCGCACGCGCTGGGACATGCCCAACCACGAGCCGCGCGGCTGCGCCCGCGGCGCGAGCTACAGCTGGTATCTGTACAGCGCGAACCGCGTCAAGTACCCGCTGGTGCGAGCCCGGTTGCTGAAGCACTGGCGCGAGGCACGGCTGGCTCAGGATCCGGTGGACGCATGGGCCAGCATCGTCGAGGACGACACCAAGCGGCGCGACTACCAGCAGGTGCGCGGGCTCGGCGGCTTCGTGCGCTCGAGCT
This sequence comes from uncultured bacterium, assembly GCA_963779155.1. Classification (GTDB taxonomy): domain Bacteria; phylum Pseudomonadota; class Gammaproteobacteria; order Burkholderiales; family Burkholderiaceae_C; genus CAIKUF01. Next base: position 337,332 of record CAVZXE010000004.1, read on the forward strand.
GGGACGAAGTCAACGAGATCGTCGCCGCGGCCAACGTCTACACGATCAAGAAATACGGCCCCGACCGCGTGGTCGGCTTCTCGCCGATCCCGGCGATGTCGATGGTCAGCTACGCCGCCGGCTCGCGCTACCTCAGCCTGATCGGCGGCGTCTGCATGAGCTTCTACGACTGGTACTGCGACCTGCCGCCGGCGAGCCCCCAGATCTGGGGCGAGCAGACCGACGTGCCCGAGTCGGCCGATTGGTACAACTCGAGCTTCATCATCGCCTGGGGCTCCAACGTGCCGCAGACGCGCACGCCCGACGCGCACTTCTTCACCGAGGTGCGCTACAAGGGGACGAAGACGGTCGCAGTGACGCCCGACTACTCCGAAGTCGCCAAGCTGGCCGACATCTGGATGAACCCGAAGCAGGGCACCGACGCGGCGGTCGCGATGGCGATGGGCCACGTGATCCTGAAGGAGTTCTACTTTCCCGACAAGGGCGAGCGCAGCGCCTACTTCGACGACTACGTGCGCCGCTATACCGACATGCCGATGCTGGTGATGCTGAAGGAACACACACTGCCCAGCGGCGAAGTCATCACCGTGCCCGACCGCTACCTGCGCGCGTCGGACTTCAACGGCAAGCTCGGCCAGGCCAACAATCCGGAGTGGAAGACGGTTGCGTTCGACGAGCTCGGCAAGGTCGTGCTGCCCACCGGCGCGATCGGCTTTCGCTGGGGCCCGGACGGGCGCGCCGACGAAGGGCAGTGGAACCTCGAGGCCAAGGAGGCGCGGCACGGCAACGCGGTCAAGCTGAAGCTCTCGCTGCTCGAGGGCGAGCACCCGAGCACGGACACGGCGCGGGTCGGCTTCCCGTACTTCGGCGGCATCGCGAGCGAGAACTTCCCGAACAACGTTCAGACCGATGTGCTGGTGCGCACCGTGCCCGTGCAGCGCATCCAGCTTGGCAAGGAGGGCGACAAGCGCGAGGCGCTGGTCGCCACGGTGTTCGACCTGCAGGTGGCGAACTACGGCGTGGCGCGCGGCCTGGCCGGGGAGCTGGCCGCCGCGAACTTCGACGAGGACACGCCCTACACGCCGGCCTGGCAGGAACGCATCACCGGCACGCCGCGCGCGCAACTGATCACGGTGGCGCGCCAGTTCGCCGAGAACGCGCACAAGACGCACGGCCGCTCGATGGTGATCATCGGCGCGGCGATGAACCACTGGTACCACAGCGACATGAACTACCGCGGCGTCATCAACATGCTGATGATGTGCGGCTGCATCGGCCAGAGCGGCGGCGGCTGGGCGCACTACGTGGGCCAGGAGAAGCTGCGCCCGCAGACCGGCTGGACGGCGCTGGCCTTCGCGCTCGACTGGATCCGCCCGCCGCGCCAGCAGAACAGCACCAGCTTCTTCTATGCTCACACCGACCAGTGGCGCTACGAGAAGCTCGGCATGGAAGAGGTGATCTCGCCGCTGGCCGACAAGGCGTTGTACGCCGGCAGCATGATCGACTACAACGTGCGCGCCGAGCGCATGGGCTGGCTGCCCAGCGCACCGCAGCTGCAGACGAATCCGCTGCAGGTCGTGCGCGACGCCGCGGCTGCCGGCATGGAGCCGAAGGACTACGCGGTCAAGGCGCTCAAGGACGGCTCGCTCAAGATGAGCTGCACCGACCCCGACCACCCCGACAACTGGCCGCGCAACCTGTTCGTCTGGCGCTCGAACCTGCTCGGCTCGTCCGGCAAGGGTCACGAGTACTTCCTGAAGCACCTGCTCGGCACGAGCAATGGCGTGCAGGGCAAGGACCTCGGGGCGGAGGAAGCCAAACCCACCGAAGTGGTCTGGCACGACCAGGCCCCCGAGGGCAAGCTCGACCTGCTGGTGACGCTCGACTTCCGCATGAGCACGACGTGCCTGTACAGCGACATCGTGCTGCCGACCGCCACCTGGTACGAGAAGAACGACCTCAACACGAGCGACATGCACCCCTTCATCCACCCGCTGTCGACCGCGGTGGACCCGGCCTGGCAGTCGCGCAGCGACTGGGAGATCTACAAGGGCTTCGCGAAGAAGTTCAGCGAGGTCTGCGTCGGCCATCTCGGCGTCGAGCGCGAGGTGGTGCTGACGCCGCTGATGCACGACAGCCCGGCCGAGCTGGCCCAGCCCTTCGAGGTCAAGGACTGGAAGCGCGGCGAGTGCGAGCTGATCCCGGGCAAGACGGCGCCGAACATCGCGGTCGTCGAACGCGACTACCCGAACGTGTTCAAGCGCTTCACCGCGCTCGGCCCACTGATGGGCAAGGTCGGCAACGGCGGCAAGGGCATCGCGTGGAACACGCAGACCGAAGTCAAGCAGCTCGGCGAGCTGAGCGGCCTCGTCACCGCCGAGGGCGTGACCAAGGGCATGCCGAAGATCGAGACCGACATCGACGCCTGCGAGGTCATCCTGCAGCTCGCGCCCGAGACCAACGGCCACGTCGCCGTCAAGGCGTGGCAGGCGCTGGGCAAGCAGACGGGGCTTGACCACACCCACCTGGCGATCCACCGCGAGGACGAGAAGATCCGCTTCCGTGATGTGCAGGCCCAGCCGCGCAAGATCATCAGCTCACCCACGTGGAGCGGCATCGAGAGCGAGACGGTTTCGTACAACGCCGGCTACACCAACGTGCACGAGATGATTCCGTGGCGCACGCTGACCGGGCGCCAGCAGTTCTACATGGACCATCCGTGGATGATCGCGTTCGGCGAGGGTTTCTCGAGCTATCGCCCGCCGGTGGACCTGAAGACCTGCGGCCCGATGCAGGGCATCCGTCCCAACGGCAACCCCGAGATCGCGCTGAACTTCATCACGCCGCACCAGAAGTGGGGCATCCACAGCACCTACACCGACAACCTGTTGATGCTCACGCTGAGCCGGGGCGGGCCCTGCGTGTGGATCAGCGAAGACGATGCGCGGCGGGCCGGCATCGTCGACAACGACTGGATCGAGCTCTTCAACGTCAACGGCGCGATCGCGGCGCGCGCGGTGGTGAGCCAGCGTGTCAACCCCGGCATGGTGATGATGTACCACGCGCAGGAAAAGATCGTCAACACGCCGGGGTCGGAGATCACCGGCGTGCGCGGCGGCATCCACAACTCGGTGACCCGCATCGTGCTCAAGCCGACGCACATGATCGGCGGCTACGCGCAGTTCAGCTACGGCTTCAACTACTACGGAACGATCGGCACCAACCGCGACGAGTTCGTCGTCGTGCGCAAGATGAACAAGGTCGACTGGCTTGACACGCCGGTGGCCGACCAACTCGTACCGCTGGTTCAAGCTCAAGGAGAGGTGGCATGAAGCCCCAAGCTCACATTCGTTCGCTGCCCCCAAGGCCCTGGAAGGGCCCCTTCGTGGCCCTTGGGGTGTTTGCCTCCTTTGGGGCGGACCGGCAGGAGGCAGCATGAAGATCCGCGCCCAGATCGGCATGGTGCTCAACCTCGACAAGTGCATCGGTTGCCACACCTGCAGCGTCACCTGCAAGAACGTCTGGACCAGCCGGCCCGGCATGGAGTACGCCTGGTTCAACAACGTCGAGACCAAGCCCGGCATCGGCTACCCGAAGGAGTGGGAGAACCAGGACAAGTGGAACGGCGGCTGGGTGCGCAACGCGGACGGCTCGATCCAGCCGCGCCAGGGCGCGAAGTGGAAGCTGCTGATGCGCATCTTCGCCAACCCGAACCTGCCCGAGATCGACGACTACTACGAGCCCTTCACCTTCGACTACCAGCATCTGCAGTCGGCGCCCGAGATGCGGGCCACGCCGACGGCGCGCCCGCGCAGCCTGATCACCGGCCAGCAGATGGACAAGATCGTGTGGGGCCCGAACTGGGAAGAGATCCTCGGCGGCGAGTTCGCCAAGCGCTCGAAGGACCGCAACTTCGACGACATCCAGAAGGACATCTACGGCCAGTTCGAGAACACCTTCATGATGTACCTGCCCCGCCTCTGCGAGCACTGCCTGAACCCGGCCTGCGTGGCATCGTGCCCCTCGGGCTCGATCTACAAGCGCGAGGAAGACGGCATCGTGCTGATCGACCAGGACAAGTGCCGCGGCTGGCGCATGTGCGTCTCGGGCTGCCCGTACAAGAAGATCTACTACAACTGGAAGAGCGGCAAGGCCGAGAAGTGCATCTTCTGCTACCCGCGCATCGAGGCGGGCCAGCCCACGGTGTGCAGCGAGACCTGCGTCGGCCGCATCCGCTACCTGGGCGTGCTGCTGTACGACGCCGACCGCATCCAGGAGGCTGCCAGCGTCGAACACGACCGCGACCTGTACCAGGCGCAGCTCGACATCTTCCTCGACCCGACCGACCCGAACGTGATCGCCCAGGCGCAGATCGACGGCATCCCCGACAAGTGGATGGACGCCGCGCGCAATTCGCCCGTCTACAAGATGGCCGTGCAATGGAAGGTCGCGCTGCCGCTGCACCCCGAGTACCGCACGCTGCCGATGGTCTGGTACGTGCCGCCGCTGTCGCCGATCAGCGCCGCCGCCAACGCCGGGCATGTGGGCGCCAACGGCGAGATCCCGGATGTCGGCCAGCTGCGCATCCCGGTCAAGTACCTGGCCAACCTGCTGACCGCCGGCGACACGGTGCCGGTGGTGCGCGCGCTCGAACGCATGCTGGCGATGCGCGCCTTCCAGCGCGAGAAGCACGTCGACGGGCGCGTCAACGACGCGGTGCTCAAGCAGGTCGGCATCAGCCAGGCCGAGGTCGAGGAGATGTACCACGTGATGGCGATCGCCAACTACGAGGATCGCTTCGTGATCCCGAGCACGCACCGCGAGTACGCCGAGAACACCTTCAACGTCCGCGGCGGCTGCGGCTTCAGCTTCGGCAACGGCTGCTCCGAGGGCACGGGTGAGATCAGCCTCTTCGGCAGCGAGAAGAAGCGCACCATTCCCATCAAGGCGGAGGTTTGAGCATGTTCGGGTTGAACTCCCCACGGCCGATGGCCCACAGCCTTCGTGTGCTGGCGGCGCTGCTCGGCTACCCGGATGCGCGGCTGCGCGGTCACCTGGCCGAGATGCGCGATCTGCTGCGCAACGAGCAGGCTGTCTCGGCGCAACGCCAGGCCGAGCTCGGCGCGTTGATGGACGCACTTCGCCGCAAGGAACCCATGCAGGCCGAGGCCGACTACGTCGAGCTGTTCGACCGCGGCCGCTCCACGTCGCTGCATCTGTTCGAGCACGTGCACGGCGACTCGCGCGATCGCGGCCCGGCGATGATCGACCTCGGGCAGACCTACGAGGCGGCCGGCCTGGTGCTGGCCGAGGGCGAGTTGCCCGACTACCTGCCCGCGGTGCTGGAGTTCGTCTCGACCCAGCCGCTGCGCGAGGCGCGGGCCTTCCTGGCCGAGATGGCGCACATCTTCAACGCTCTGTTCGGCGCCTTGCAACAGCGCGAGAGCCCATACGCCAGCGTGCTGGGCGCCCTGCTCGAGCTGGCCGGCGAGACGGCCCGGCCCATCGCGCCGGCCGCCGAGCCGCCGCTCGACGAAAGCTGGGCCGAGCCGGTGGTGTTCGACGGCTGCTCGACCCAGGGCCAGGCCAAACCCGGCCAGCCGCAACCGATCCAGGTGATCCGCAAGAGCGCCATCCACCACGCACAACCCGGAGCGCACGCATGAACGCCCTGCACAACTACCTCCACAACTTCCTGTTCACGGTCTATCCGTACGTTTGCCTGGCGGTGTTCTTCATGGGCAGCCTGGCGCGCTTCGACCGCGACCAGTACACGTGGAAGAGCGACTCCTCGCAGCTGCTGCGCGCCGGCACGCTGCGCTGGGGCAGCAACCTGTTCCACGCCGGCATCCTGTTCCTGTTCTTCGGCCACCTGTTCGGCCAGCTCACGCCGCACTGGATCTACGAGCCCTTCATCAGCGCGCCGCAGAAGCAGATGGTGGCCATCGTCTCGGGCGGTATCGCAGGGTTCGTCTGCTTCGTCGGCCTGACGCTGCTGCTGCACCGGCGCATCTTCGACCCGCGCATCCGCCTGACCAGCCACCGCACCGACCTGGCGATCCTGGTGATCCTGTGGCTCCAGTTGTCCATCGGCTTGGTCACGTTGCCGCTGTCATGGCATCACCGCGACGGCAGCGTCATGCTGATCCTGGCCAGCTATCTGCAGGGCATCGCCACCTTCCGCCCCGACGCCAGCACGCTGGTCGCGTTGGAGTGGCAGTACAAGCTGCACATGGTGCTCGGCATGACGATCTTCCTGCTCTTCCCGTTCAGCCGGCTGGTCCACGTGTGGAGCGGCTTTGCCACCGTCGGCTTCCTGTTCCGCCCGCACCAGGTCGTGCGCAGCCGGCGCATGAACGTGCCGGCAGGCCACAACCTGCCGCGCCAGCCCGGCGCCAGCGTCTGAACCTCGCGGAGCCGCCGTCATGCCATTCGAACGCGTCGATCCGAGCGCCCTGGCGCAACCCTCGCCTCTCGTCGTGGCGCGCATCAACGGCGTGGCCTTGCACGCAGAGTCCGAGCGCCTCGAACCGGAGGCCTTGCGCCAGCGCGCCTGCACCGAGCTGTTGCGCCAGGCGGCGATCCGCGATGGCCTGCTCGATGCCGCCGACGCCGCGTCCAGCGACGGCGTGATCAGCGACGCCGCAGCGCAGGCGATCGAAGCCTGGCTGGAGCGCGAGCTGAGCTTGCCCGAGCCGTCGGAAGAAGCCTGCCGGCGCCACTTTGCCGCGCATCCGGCCCGCTACCGCACGGGCGAGCGCGTGCGCGTGCGGCACATCCTGTTCGCCGTCACTCCCGGCACGGACGTGGTGGCGCTGCGTCATCGCGCCGAGGCCTGCCTGCTCGACGTTCGCTGCCACGACGGCCGTGCCAGCGACGGCTTCGCGAAGTCGGCGCGCGAACTCTCCAACTGCCCGAGCGCCGAGCAAGGCGGCGAGCTCGGCTGGCTCACGCCCGCCGACTGTGCCCCCGAACTCGCGCGCGAGCTTTTCGGCAAGACCGAAGTCGGCGTGCTGGCGCGCCTGGTGCACAGCCGCTTCGGCCTCCACGTGGTCGAGGTGTTGCAGCGCGAGGGCGGCGCGGCGCAAGCGTTCGAGGCGGTGCGTGGCGCGGTCGCAATGGCTTTGCGCCAGCAGGGCTACGTCACGGCGCTGCGCCAGGTGCTGCAGGTACTCGCCGGCGCCGCGGAGGTCGAAGGCGTGGGGCTCGACGCCGCCGACACGCCGCTGGTGCAGTAGACGCGTGCCGCCCGGCGCCCCATGCCCGACGAGCTGCTGCAGCGCCTGCGGCGCTTTCACGACGACACCTTCCCCGGCATCGAGGGCCGGTTCCGAAGCCTGGTAAACGATGGCCAGCATCCGACGATCCTCTTCGTCGGCTGCTCCGACTCGCGCCTGATGCCCTACCTGCTGACGGGCACCGGGCCGGGCGAGTTGTTCATCGTGCGCAATGTGGGCGCGTTCGTGCCACCCTACGACGGATCGGCGGGATACCACGGCACCTCGGCGGCCATCGAGTACGCCGTACTCCACCTGCGGGTAGAACGCATCGTCGTCTGCGGCCACAGCCATTGCGGCGGCATTCGCGCACTGTACGACGGCGTGCCGGCGCAGGCCGTCAACCTGAATGCATGGCTCGAACTCGGGCGCGAGGCAGTGCTCCCGGTGCAAGTGTCTCCCGAGGCCTTGCGCCGCACCGAACAGCGCGCAGTGGTGCTGCAGCTCGAGCGGCTGATGGGATACCCGATGGTGCGCGAGCGGGTCGAGGCGGGGCAACTCGCGCTGCACGGATGGCACTACGTGATCGAGGATGGCGAGGTGCATGTCTTCGATGTCCGCAGCGGCAGCTTCATTCCGGCATCGGCGGCCTCGCACAGCGGTACCGGGCCCTATCGCGACGATGCCGGCGACCCGGACGTCCTCTTCAACGAGATCCAGGTCGATTGACCGCGCTGTACCGCTGCGCCGCATCGTGCGCACCGATTCGGATTGTTTGATCCGGAGCAATGCGAGGCTGTTCGCCCGGTCTAGAGTCGGCCAATGGCATCGCAATGCGTCGCATCGTCGATGCCCGGATTGGGGGTGGGCATGTACGAGCATCTTCTGGTGCCGGTGGATGGCGGTGAGTTGTCCGACCGCGCGATGAGCGCCAGCATCGAACTCGCTCGCAAGCTGGGCGCAAAGATCAGCGGCTTCATCGCCGAGCCCTTCGCCACGCCGCCGCCGGGCATCGGCCTCGGCTATGGCGCCGCCGTGACGCAGCACGATCGGGTCGTGCAGAGCCACGCCCAGGCCGTGCTGGCCAGGTTCGGGCGCTTGTGCGGCGAGGCCGGCGTGCCGTTTGCGCCGTACTGCACCCAGGCGAGCCACATTGACGACGCCATCATCGAAGCCGCCCGCGAGCTGGGTTGCGACATGATCGTGATGGTCACCCACACCCGCGGCGCACTGGGCGAGCTGATGTGGGGTTCGCATACCAAGAACCTGCTGTCGCGATGCCAGGTGCCGGTGCTGGTGCTCCACTGACGCCGGCTTGCGCTTGCGGCCGCGTGCGCCAAGGCCGACTCGGCTTGCCTTCGCGGCACCCAGGCTCCGATGCCATAGCTTGATGCGCATCAAGCCCATGCCGGCGTAAGGTTGCTAACTTCGTCTCCCTGATTCAGAGGCGCCGCGCAGGGCGCGAGTGGCCATGTCTGCAAGCGTCGCAAACCCGCACATCGATCCCGAACTTGCCGCGGCGCTGTCGCGCAGCGGCCTGGAACCGTTGCGCCTGGGCGGGCGCGTGCTCTTGCCCATCGTGCAGGGCGGCATGGGCGTGGGGATCTCGGCGCACCGCCTGGCCGGCACCGTGGCCGCGCTCGGCGGCGTCGGAACCATCAGTTCGGTCGATCTGCGCCGCCTCCACCCCGACCTGCTGCAGCGCACGCTCGACGTCGGCCAGGGCGAAGCCACCAAGGCGGTGGTCGATGCCGCCAACCTCGAGGCGCTGGCCCGCGAGATCGCCGCCGCGCGCGAGCTCTCGCAGGGGCGCGGCCTGCTGGCGATCAACGTGATGCGCGCGGTGGGCGAGTACGCGCCTTCGGTGACGAAGGCGCTCGAGTGCGGCATCGACGCCGTGGTGGTCGGTGCCGGGTTGCCGCTCGACTTGCCCGACCTGGCGCAGGACCATCCCCATGCGCTGCTGGTGCCGATCCTGTCCGACGCGCGCGGCGTGGCCCTCGTCGTCAAGAAGTGGGAGCGCAAGAAGCGCCTGCCCGACGCCATCGTGATCGAGCACCCGCGGCTCGCGGGGGGCCATCTCGGCGCGGCCCGGATCGCCGACCTCGGCGACGCGCGCTTCGAGTTCGAGACGGTCATCCCGCAGGCGCTCGCGTTCCTGCGCGCGGCCGGCGTCGAGCGCGAAGTGCCGCTGATCGCCGCGGGCGGCGTGCGCAGCTTCGAAGACATCGCCCGCCTGCAGGCGCTCGGCGCCGCGGCGGTGCAGCTCGGTACGCCGTTCGCCGTCACTGCCGAGGGCGACGCCCACCCCGAGTTCAAGCGCGTGCTCGCCGAGGCGAGGGACGAAGACATGGTCGAGTTCATCAGCGTGGCCGGCCTGCCGGCGCGCGCGGTGGCCACGCCCTGGCTGCGCAGCTACCTGAAGGCCGAACCCCGGCTGCAGCGTCTCGCCGAAGTCAAGCCGCGCTGCACGCTCGCGTTCGACTGCCTGGCGCAGTGCGGCCTGCGCGACGGCACCAGCGGCTGGGGCCAGTTCTGCATCGACACGCACCTCGCTGCGGCGTTGCGCGGCGACGCCAAGCGGGGCCTGTTCTTCCGCGGCGTCGGCGCGCTGCCCTTCGGCAGCCAGATTCGCAGCGTGCGCGAACTGATGGTCCGCCTGCTCGCCGCGCGCGAGGCGGTGGACGTCCCGGCGGGCGCTGGAGACCCAGCAAGCGCCCTCCCGCCGATCGCCAGCCCGCGCTGAGGATCGGCATCGCGGTCGCGGCCAATGCGCCGCTCTGTTGCCATGGCGGGCGCGTTCCGGCCCGCCGCTGCGGCCGGGCGGGGCCACTGGCGATGAATTGATCGAACGCACCACGGCGCCCTCGGTGTCGGTGTATCGTTGGAGCCTCGGTTCGCTCTCACTCTCATTTCGAAACCAAGGAGGTGCACGATGAATGACCTGACTTCTGCCCAAACCGACAAACTGCTGGCTGACTTGCGCTTGGTCGTTGCCGACGCCGAAGAACTGCTGCATTCGACGGCCGGCCAGGCCGGCGAAGGCGCGGCGGAGCTGCGCGACAAGGTCCGGGCCAGCCTGGCGCGGGCCCGTGACGGCCTGGCCGAGGCACAGGAGGCTGCGCTCTCGAAGGCCAGGGCGGCGGGGCGCGCGGCCGACGACTACGTGCACGACAACCCCTGGCGTTCGATCGGCATCGCGGCCGGCTTCGGGTTGTTGGTGGGCCTTCTGATCGGCCGTCGTTGACGCAGCGGCCGGTCGCACGGCGATGAGCGAGACCCGACCGGGCGCGGCGGGCGGCGGGTTGCTCGTCTCGCTGCGCCGGCTCATCGCCACCGTGCTCGAGCTGGCGCAGGTCCGGCTCGAACTGATCGGCACCGAACTCGAGGCGCAGAAGCTTCGCATCCTGGCCGGGCTGATCTGGGCCGCGCTGGGCGTGGTGCTCGTCGGTGTCGGCTTCCTGCTGCTCGCTGGGTGCGTGGTATTGCTGTTCTGGGAGGGCTACCGCCTGCAGGCGATGGCGCTGCTGACGCTGGCGTTCCTGGGTGGCGGCGCGCTGGTGCTTCGCCATGCGATGCAGCGATTCAAGACGCCGCCGGGCGCGTTCGCGGCCAGCGTGGCCGAGCTGGCGCGGGATCGCGACGCCCTGGTTCCGAGCGGAAGGGCCGAACCCCGCACGCCATGAGTGCCGGACATGAACTCGATCTGGCGCTGCGCCAGCAGCGCCTGCTGCTGCGCAGCGCGGCCCTGCGCTCGAAGCTCGCCGAACAGTCGGTGGTGCTCGAGGCGCCGCTCGCGGCGGCCGATCGCGTCCATGCTGGCGCGCGCTGGCTGTACCGGCAACGCGCCTGGCTTGCGGGCGCCGTGGTCGTGGTGCTGGTCGTGCGGCCGCGCCGCGCATGGCGCGTCGCCCGCTTTGGCTGGTGGCTTTGGCGCAGCGCGCGGCGTGTGCAGCCCTGGCTCGTCGCGGCCGGCCTTGTCGCGGCGCGGGGTGCAGCGCTGCGGGGCGCAGGCGAGGTGGCCCGCTGACAAGCGCCCCGAGCCCCGCGCGGGTGCGGGCACGGCGGCAGAGGCGTAACAGCAACGGACGCATTCGCACCGAGCCCCGCACCGGTGCGGCCGCGGCCCGGTGACTCGAGCCCGCGCTTGGGCTATCCTCGATCGCCATTCGCAGCAGCAAGGAGCCACCCGATGGGAAAGACCGTTGCCTTCCAGCGCCCCGACGGGCAGAGCGTCGAGGGCTATCTGGCCGAACCGGCCGTCGCTGCCGGCGCGCAGGGCCTGGTGGTGATCCAGGAGTGGTGGGGGCTGAACGACCAGATCCGCGGCGTGGCCGATCGCTTTGCCGCTGCCGGCTACGTGACGCTGGTGCCCGACCTGTACCGCGGCAAGGCCACCGTCGAGGCGGCCGAGGCCGAGCACCTGATGACGAACCTGGACTTCAGTGACGCGGCCGGCCAGGATGTGCGCGGGGCCGTGCGCTACCTCAAGCAACGTTGCGCCAAGGTCGGCGTCACGGGCTTTTGCATGGGTGGCGCGCTGACGCTGCTGGCGATGGTCAATGTGCCCGAGGCCGACGCGGGGGTGGTCTGGTACGGCTTTCCGCCGCTCGAGTACATCGACGCCAGCGCGATCAAGGCGCCGCTGCTGGGCCACTATGCGATCGACGATGCGGCGTTTCCGATCGCCACCGTCGACCAACTCGAGGCCAAGCTTCGCGCCGCGAAGGTGGATTTCGAGTTCCACCGCTACAAGGCCATGCACGCCTTCGCGAACGAAACCCAGGTCGGTGCCAACCGGCTGCCGATCACGGAGTACAACGCCGACGCCGCGGCATTGGCCTGGACCCGGACGCTGAGCTTCTTCGACCGGCACCTGGGCTGAGCCGGGCGCGGCGAGAGGCGCCGCCAACGCGCGCCTGCGCCTGCGCCGACGGGCGGGCCGCGCGGCAGCAGGCCGGGCCCGGGCCTGTCCGGGGCTGCACCCCGCACCGGGCGCGAGGGCCTGCCGGACGCGCCAGCGCCGCTGCGCGACACCACCATCGCGGCCCGACGCCGCAGCGCAGAATGGCGCCATGAAATCACCCAAGAGACTGCAGTCGCTGATCGACGAAGGCCTGATCGATGCTGTCGTGCGCCAGCTGATGAGCGGCAAGGAGGCCACCGTCTATGTGGTCCGCTGCGGCAGCGAGACGCGCTGCGCCAAGGTCTACAAGGAGGCCACGCAGCGCAGCTTTCGCCAGGCGGTCGACTACATCGAGAACCGCAAGGTCAAGAACACCCGCCAGGCGCGTGCGATGGCCAAGGGCACCCGCTTCGGTCGCCAGGCCCAGGAGGCGGCCTGGCAGAGCGCCGAGGTCGATGCCCTGTACCGGTTGGCCGCCGCGGGCGTGCGCGTGCCCAGGCCTTACAACTTCCACGACGGCGTGCTGCTGATGGAACTCGTGACCGACGAGCACGGCAACGCGGCACCACGGCTGAACGACGTGGCGTTGACGCCCGAGCAGGCGCGAACCCACCTCGCCACGCTGCTGAAGGAAGTGGTGCGCATGCTGTGCGCCGGCGTCGTGCACGGGGACCTGTCGGAGTTCAACATCCTGCTCGGCGCGGAAGGTCCGGTGATCATCGATCTGCCCCAGGCCGTGGACGCGGCCGGCAACAACCACGCCCAGCGCATGCTGCTGCGCGACGTGGACAACCTGCGCGGCTTCTTCGGCCGCTTTGCGCCGGAACTGCTGCGCACCGACTTCGGCCACGAGATCTGGGGCCTGTACAGGCGCGGCGTGCTGCACCCCGACACCGCGCTGACGGGCCGCTTCGAGCACAGCAGCGCGGCGGTGGACGTGGGCAGCGTGATGCGCGAGATCGACGACGCGCGGGCCGAAGAAGCGGCGCGCCGGCTGCGCCTGCAGCCCGTCCATTGACGGTCGGCCCGGCAAGATCGGGCCGCGGGCCCTGGCTTCGACTGCGCCGCCTCGGCGCGCGCCGGCTTACCGCGCCTCGTCGACCATCCGGATCGTCTTGTCTTCGACTTCCAGGGCCACCTGCGCAATTGCCGGGTCGCCCGACAGCGGAGCCAGCATCTGCACCGGCCTGATCAGCCCGATGTGCGTCCGGCCCTTGTCGGTGTACACCGAAATGCGGCACGGCAGCGCCATGTTCAGCCGCATGTCGGACGCCAGCACCTTGGCCGCCTGCCCCGGGTTGCAGACCTCGAACACACGGCACTCGTTGTCGAACGCGATGCCCTTGCTGCGCAGCGTGGCGCCGAGGTCGTGCACGTGAAGCACGCCGAAGCCGTGGCGCTTGACGGCGGCGTCGAGGTCGGTCGAAGCCTGCTCGAAGGTCTTGTCACTTTCGACGGTGTAGTACATGGAATGGCACGCTCCTGAGCCGGGAAAGCCGGGCCCACCACGATAGCGCGCTTCGAGGCATGAGGGGCTTGCGCTGGCTCAAGCCTGCGGGCGGGTCGACCGGCCTGTCCGGGTCTGGGTTGCGTCGTGCGTCACGCCGTACCACGGCCTCTACTGCACGAGCACCGGCTGCCCGTCGCGGCGATCACTGCCGAAGCGGGCAAACCCCGGTCGGCGTCTCGGCGCTCGCCCTTCGTCGAACGGCGCAGCACCGGGTGCTGCGCCCAGGCAAGGCTGGGCACTGCTCTTTGCGACGGCGCTGACACGGCAGGACCTGCGCGCTGGTAGCCGTCAGACCTCAGCGACGTTCGCCATGGCCTCGCCGAGCCGGATCGCTCGGCCGGGCTCCCAGGCCGGGTTGAAGTGCAGGCGTCCCTTGGGAAAGAGCAGCACCACCGTCGAGCCGAGCAGGAAGCGGCCCATCTCCTCGCCCTGCTTCAGGCGCAGCTCCCGCTCGCGGTAGTGCCATTGGCGCACCTCCCTCACGCGCGGCGGGGTGACCACGCCGTGCCAGACCGTCGCCATGCTGCCGACGATGGTCGCGCCCACCAGCGCCAGCACGAACGGGCCGTGCGCCGATTCGAACACGCAGACCACGCGCTCGTTGCGCGCGAACAGGCCGGGCACGCCGCGCGCCGTGGTCGGGTTGACCGAGAACAGCTCGCCCGGCACGTGGATCATGCGCAGCAGCCGGGCGTCGCAGGGCATGTGGATGCGGTGGTAGTCCTTCGGGCTCAGGTACAGCGTCGCGAAGTGGCCGTCGGCGAACGGCGCGGCGAGCGCGGCGTCGCCGCCGACCAGCGCGGTGGTCGAGTAGTGGTGCCCCTTGGCCTGGAAGATCTGGTCGCGCTCGATGGCGCCGAACTGGCTGATCGCGCCATCCACCGGGCAGACCAGTTCGGCCGCGGCCAGCGGTCGTGCGCCGGGCCGCAGCGCGCGGGTGAAGAACTCGTTGAACGTCGGGTAGCTAGCGATGTCGGGCTCGGCCGCCTCGCTCATGTCGACGCCGTACTTGCGCACGAACCAGCGGATCAGGTGGGTCGTTGCCGCGCCGCCACGCGCCGACGCGATCGCCCCGGCCAGCGATGTCAGCGCCTGCTTCGGCAGGGCGTACTGCGGCAGCACGGCGAGACGTTCGGACATGGGCAGCCCAGGGCGGTGCGAAGGGGGCGAATTGTATCCAGCGCGCCGGGCAGATCGCGGATCGTCGAAGGAGTAGGCTGGGAGGGTGCGACCGTTCCGCCACGGGCGGCAGGCGCGGCGAGCAGCCCTCGACCCGCGTTTGCTGACCGGCGTCAAAACCATGCCGCGCCGGAGTGCGTACCGTACGCGGCACCCAAGGAGATGCAACCCATGACAAACACCCGGACCCGTTCCGCAGCGCCCGTGCTGGCCCCGCTGGCGGCCCAGCTCATCACCGAAGAAGTGCTGCTCGAGAAGTACGCCAAGGGCGAGGAGCGCAGCGCCGACGA
Source organism: uncultured bacterium (assembly GCA_963779155.1). Taxonomy (GTDB): domain Bacteria; phylum Pseudomonadota; class Gammaproteobacteria; order Burkholderiales; family Burkholderiaceae_C; genus CAIKUF01. The sequence goes on from CAVZXE010000004.1 coordinate 352,434, forward strand.
CATCCGCCGCCGCGTGGCGCGTGCGCTGGCGCAGGCCGAGGTGCCGGAGCAGCGCGCGCAGTGGGAGGCGCGCTTCCTGGAGGTGCAGCAGCGCGGCTTCGTGCCGGCCGGGCGCATCAGCTCGGCCGCCGGCACGGCGCTCAGCGCGACGCTGATCAACTGCTTCGTGCAGCCGGTGGGCGACTCGATCGCGAAGATCGAGGACGGCCACCCCGGCATCTACACCGCGCTCACCGAGGCCGCCGAGACGATGCGCCGTGGCGGCGGCGTGGGCTACGACTTCTCGCGCATCCGCCCGCGCGGGGCCTGGGTCGGCAGCACGCAGTCGAACGCGTCCGGCCCGGTGAGCTACATGCGCGTGTTCGACCGCTCGTGCGAGACGGTCGAGAGCGCAGGCAGCCGGCGCGGCGCGCAGATGGGCGTGCTGCGCTGCGACCACCCCGACGTCGAGGAGTTCATCCACGCCAAGGACAAGGGCGACCTGCGCAACTTCAACATCTCGGTCGGCGTGACCGACGCGTTCATGAAGGCCGTGATGGCCGAGGGCGATGTGGAGCTGGTGCACCGCGCCGAACCCGGCCCGGCGCAAAAGGCCGACGGCGCCTACCAGCGCGACGATGGGCTGTGGGTCTATCGCAAACTGCCGGCGCAAGCGCTGTGGCAGCAGATCATGCAGTCCACCTACGACCACGCCGAGCCGGGCGTGCTGTTTCTCGACCGCATCAACGCCGACAACAACCTCGGCTACTGCGAGACGATCGCGAGCACGAATCCCTGTGGCGAGCAACCGCTTCCCGCCTACGGCTGCTGCTGCCTCGGGTCTATCGACCTGACGCGTTTCGTCCAGGCGCCGTTCGAGGCGGGTGCGAGCTTCGACAGCGCCGCGTTCGCCGAGGTCGCCCGCGTGGCGGTGCGCATGCTCGACAACGTGCTCGACGTGAGTGTCTGGCCGCTGCCGCAGCAGCAGGCCGAGGCGCACAGCAAGCGCCGTGTCGGCCTCGGCTTCACCGGCCTCGGCGATGCGCTGGTGATGCTCGGCCTGCGCTACGACAGCGCCGAGGCGCGCGCCATGGCCGCGAAGATCGCCGAGGCGATGCGCGATGCCGCCTACGACGCGTCGGTCGAACTCGCCCGCGAGCGCGGCGCGTTCCCGCTCTTCAATGCCGACTTGTTTCTCAGTGGCGGCAACTTCGCGTCGCGACTGCCGCAGCCGCTGAAGGACCGCATTCGTGCCCACGGCCTGCGCAACTCGCACCTGCTCTCCATCGCGCCCACCGGCACGATCAGCCTGGCCTTCGCCGACAACGCGAGCAACGGCATCGAGCCGGCGTTCTCGTGGAGCTACAAGCGCAAGAAGCGCGAGGGCGACGGCACGTTCAAGGAGTACGCGGTCGAAGACCACGCGTGGCGCCTGTATCACCACCTCAAGGGTGCCGACGCGGCGCTGACCCCGGCCTTCGTGACCGCGCTCGAGATGAGTGCGCAGGCGCACGCCGAGATGGTGGCCGCGGTGGCGCCGTTCGTCGACACCGCAATCTCCAAGACCGTCAACGTGCCTGCCGACTACCCGTTCGATGCCTTCAAGAGCCTCTACATCCAGGCCTGGGAAGCGGGGCTCAAGGGCCTGGCCACGTACCGGCCGAACGCGGTGCTCGGCTCGGTGCTCAGCGTCGAGACGCAGCCGGCGCCGCTGACGGCGCTCGACGCGAACCAGCGCCTGGCGCTCGACCGCCTGCCGGCGCCGGTGCTCGCCTCGCTGCGCTGGCCGGGCCGGCCCGTGCTGCCGACCGGCAATGCGGCGTGGAGCTACATGATCGTCCATCCGTTCGGCGACTTCGGCCTCTTCGTCGGCGAACTCCCGGCCGACGATGCCGCGGGCGCCGGCGGCCGCGTGCAGCCCTTCGAGGCCTGGGTCAATGGCGCCGAGCAGCCGCGCGGGCTGGGCGCGATGGCCAAGACGCTGTCGATGGACATGCGCACCAACGACGCCGCGTGGCTGCGCCTCAAACTCGACGCGCTGGCCACCGTGGCCGAAGAGCGCGCGTTCGAGATGCCGTTCCCGCCACACGGCGAGAAGCGCCCCTTCCCGGGGGTGGTGGCGGCCACGGCAGCGGTGATCCGCTGGCGCTGCGAGCAGCTCGGTGCACTGTCGGCGCAGGGGCCGACGCCGGTGCTCGACGCGATGTTCAGCCGCGACGAGCCGCGCACCGGCCCGTCCGGCACGCTCGCCTGGTCGGCCGACATCGACAACCCGGCCGCCGGCGAATCGCTGACGCTGACGGTCAAGGAGATCACCCTGCCCGGGCCCGACGGGAGCACCGTCACGCGCCCCTGCGCGCTCGCGTTTTCGGGCAACTACCCGCGCGCGCTCGACGGGCTGGCGCGCCTGCTCTCGCTCGACATGCGGGTGATCGACCCGGCCTGGATCGGCATGAAGCTGCGCAAGCTGCTCAACTACGCCGAGCCGCTGGGCCACTTCATGGCCTTCGTGCCCGGCCTGCCGAACGGGCAGCGCCGGCAGCAAGTCTGGCCCTCGACCGTTGCCTACATGGCGCGGCTGCTGATCCACCGCTACGCGATGCTCGGCATCCTCAACGAAGAGGGCTTCCCGCTGCGCGAGATGGGCGTGCTCGAATCGCCGACCAAGAGCGCCGTGAGCCACGAACTCGCCGGCAGCCGCTGCCCCGAATGCGGCAACGCGACGATGATCCACCGCGACGGGTGCGACTTCTGCACCGCGTGCGGGTACGTGGGGCAGTGCGGCTGAGTGAGGGTAGGCGAAGCTGAGCGAACTTCGACCGCAAGCTTTTCTGCTCGGGTCCGGCAAGGACAGCGGGCCATTTGCCAGGTACCTGCCAAGCCTGTCTGTTAGTGGGTCATGGTTCTGCTTTCCTGCACCTGGCTGCGGAACTTGGTTGCGTCCTCGATTTCGAGCACTGCCTGCGCTGAGGCGGTGCGTTCAAGATCGGCGACCCTTTGCGCGTCGATCGATCCCTCAATGGTTGGTGCGCCCAGGACCGTCACGCCCACCAATCTGACCGACCGGATATTTGCCGCCGTGCACGAATCGGCAGCAAGGACGGCGAAGTCCTCGCGCGGCCGACGGTCGCTCGTCGGGCCTACACGGCCTGGACAGGCTGGGGCCAACACGCTGCATTCACCCCCTAACTTGAACGCCCATGGGCATTGACAGACAAATTTGAGGCTCCTAATGTTGTTCAAAGGGCAGCTTGATAAGGTGCTTCTCGCATGTGTTGGCACTATTCATTTTGTGTCACCCGGTGAAGGAAGCATGGGCTTTGGACTGCTCCACTTGCGGTGTGACCAGAACTGAGCGCCGAGGGATTCCGATCCGGCCGGCGCTCTTGTTCAGCAAGGCTGTTCAAGACAGGAGGAATCGGGATGAATCCAACGAACAGGCGCGTCGGGCTGCTCGCGAAGTGCGTCACCGTGATGGCCGTTTCAACCGCGCTGTCGACCGCGCTGGCGCTGAAGACCGACATGTATGCGACTGGCAACTGGAGCGCTGGCAACTGCGCTCCCGGCGATACCGATTCCAATCGACCGTCCTGGCCCGGCATGGCGCAGGCTTGGTACGACCAAATGGGCGTCATGGGCAACTGGAAGACTGGCAAGTTCGTCGACGGAGACATGACGGTGAAGCGCTTCTGCGACCCGACATGGAACGCTAACTGCCGCGACTACCTTTATGTCGACTGGCCCGAGGCAGCGATCGTTGCGGCGCACGGCTTCAACGCCGGCGACCGCTGGGGCGCGCTGATGCGCAATTCGGCCCTGGGCACGTGCAGTTCGGTAATGGGGGGTAGCGTGGCCAGCGGGGGAAAGGTCTTCGTCGGCGACAACAACCTGAGGTTTCTGCATGCCTCGTCGTGCCTGAGCCTGAACGACACCTACTTCAGCAACATGCGCACCGCGATGAAGAAGCCTGGCGCGGTCAAGGGACTGCACGTCTTTACGGGCTTTCACGGCTTGATGTGGATCTCGGGTTCATACAACGGTGACTATGCAAACACGGCTTTTAGGGGTCACGTCATGCCGGTCGCGACCGCATGGGTGACGAGCCACTACAAGTCGAACAAGATGGGCTGCGCGGGCTACGACCCGTTCAATTGGTTCGGGACATGCCAGGACCAGTGCCCCAGCGCGATGACCGTCGGACCGACCGGCGGAAGTGCGTTGAACCGGCTGCTCAACGAGCGTTACAACTCTGGATGGGGCGCGCCAACGGGTAACAGCTATTACGCCTGGATGGGTTACCCCGGCTGCGATCCGGTGGGCGAGAACGCGTTCAACCCATGAGGTGAACGCCCTTGTTTGTCGGTGCTTCAGCGGATGCAGTTGCTCTGCGCGGCCTGAGTGGTCAGGCCCGAGCGCTGCGTTGAGAGGAGAGCGGAGATGTTGAGGAGGCAACTCACGATCGTGGCATTGGCCGTCGCAGCGCTCTTGCCGATTCGGGTGGCAGCGCAGTCCGATCCCGTCAAGGAGGAACTGCGCAGGCAAATCGGTGCGTCGCTGAATGCGGTGATCGGCGACAGCCCGCAGTTGGTGGTCGAGAAGGTCATTGCCATCAAGCCAGACGGGGCGATATCGCGCAACTTCGACCTCGGCAAGGTCGCCACTGCGCTGTTCGGCCGATTGGCGCTGCAGGTTGCGCCGGATTGTCGAGCGACCTCAACGGTAGCGAAAGAACCGGACTCGGGCCTGTGTATTGTCGACAATGGCAACCGTGACGGTGGCGGCGTCTACACGATGCTGGCATTCAGCAAGAACATCGGAATCGGCGACATTCAATTCGTTCGCCGCGCGGCTTCAAAGCCGGATGGCGAAACCCTGCCGACACCTGTGAAGTTAACCGACGAAGACGCATATGCGCAGGCGCTCAAGTTCCTCGACCTCGTCGGCGTGCCTAGGTCCGAGATTCCGGCGCCGCCGAAGGGGTTCTTGCCTGTGCGCAGCCTGGTTGTCGGCGCTGTCGACGAAAAGGGAACGAAGACCGGTCCGTTCAGTATTCAGAAGGTTGTGTCCCTGCCGCGGGCGTTCGTCGTGCCGGGGGGCTTTCCATGGCTGAAGGATCCTAGAACCGGTCAAGTTCTCAGCCACGTGATCGCGCCGGGCGGCGCCAGTGTTGCGTTGAACGACGGTGCGGGCTTCAACGGCGTGCAGTTTGCCAGCGTCGACGGATGGTCCGATGCGCAGATCGATCCGAAGATCGATTCCAGAAACGCCAAGTCGGCCGCGGCGCTGCGCGACGAGATCACAGACGACCTTTACGCCGAGGGCGTGCGCAAGGCCGGTACGCTGTCGATCCTGATCGCCCTGCGCAGGGCCTACCCGAACCCGGACGACCCCAATCCGCCGCTGTGCCCGGTGTGTGGATTGTTGCTGCCCGCCGTGCAGGTGATCGTCTCTCAGCCGGGACCCGGCAAGTTTGACTCGTCCGAGACGAACTGGGCGGCCCCAGGAGTGGTTCGCGAGTACGACCTGGTCAACCGCAGTGAACTTGAGCGTCCGGCGCGCTGAGGGCGGGTTCCTAACAGGCCGCCCATCCAGACCCCGTTTTTCAAGCCTTACAACGCTTCATAGGAGCTAGCGTCATGACGAATCTTCAATCGGCCTTGTTGAAGCGAGTGCGCCCCGCCCTTGCGGCTACGGTGCTGGCCGTGTCAGGCGTCGTGCACGCGGCCGTCAACACCCCGGTTGACCCCAGCACCTTCGCCGACTACGGCGAGAATGGCAACATCTTTCAACTCGAACCACTGCTGTACGTGCAGGGGCTCGGTAGTGCGGATCGTCCGGAAATCGTTGTCGCGCTCAATTCGAACCTGCACTTCGCAGCAGCGGTCGCCGGCTGGGGAACGTCTCTGGTGACCATCGAGTACCGCGTGAGCAACAGCAGCGCGTCCGCGAGTTTCACCGACTTGCGCTTCATGGTGTACGCCAATCCCGATGGGGATCCCGTGAACTATCTGGACGTCCTTTCGGAAGCCTGGGGCCTCGCCGCGACAGGCGACCCGGTGGCTCGCGAGGGGCGGGCGTTCGTCAACCCGGCCGATAGCATTCTGTCCAATGCCCGGTCGAACAACAAGCTCACCGAAGGCTATGACGCAAATTGTCTGGTTTCCGCAGGGTGCGACGCGACCGTCGGCCTGCAGTGGAACGCAGCGACCCTGGGCCCGGGAGAGAGCTTCTTCATTCGTGTGGGGCTGTCCGACGACGGCCAACAACTGTCGTCGCGGTGGATCGATGCGACGTCGGTCGCATCCCCGGCGGATACCAAGCTGAGGTTGTCCGGAGTGTCGAGCATCACCGCGGTGCCCGAACCGGCGACAGTGTGGATGCTGTTGGCAGGCTTGTACGGCCTGGGTGCGGCTGCGCGGTACCGCGCACGGCGCTGAGATTGCATTTCGTATCCGCGTGTTAGGGGTCATCTTGGGCATCGGCGTCCTGCTGGTGCTCGCTCCAGCAGCGCTGGACACTCGATCCAACCCGTCGGCAGCGGCACCTTCTGGAGCGCGACCTGCGGGCGGAGCTTCCGGCGCACAGGTCGGCATCGGCGGGCCGAGCGATTCGCCGGCACGGCCTGTCACGGTCGCCGAGGTCGCGGCGGCCTATACCGACACGGTTCGCAAGTGCCATCTGCTGGAGGTTGCGGCGGTGCGCGACGAGTGCCTGCGCGAAGCCAAGCGAAACCTCGACCGTGAACTTGCGCGCCTGAAGGCTACCCGTTCAGACGGCGCGACGGGGCGCTGAGACTCGACTCGCGGCCGGGTGGAGTTTGCGAGTGCTGGGAGTTGCTGCCTGCCACGCCGTTCATGCTGGAGGCGGGCGTCGAAGCGCCCGGGCAAGAACGACGTCTGGTGGCATTTGCCACTGGAGACGAACCTGCGGGGATCACAGCGTCTTCGGGCACGGCGACGACCCGAACGACCTGGCGACATCGACTGACAGCGACCAGGTTCGACGGCTTGATCGCCCTTCCGACCCTGTGCTGTGGTGCTTGCGGTTGCCGACCGAGTCAATGTATGCCGACCCGCGGTCGCGCGCCCACAACGGCAGCGTTGGACGAGGCGGAGGATACGGGCATCCCACTGGCGGTGGGGCACGGGCTGGCCATCGGGCCGATGGGGCAAGATCTTGCCGATGAATCAGTCGGAGGTTCGCATTGGGCGTCGAATCCCCGAACGCCGCCCGCCTCTCGCGCTCTGCGGCCTGCCAGCACCCGCCACATTAGGGGAGTGCCGCGCGTCGCCTGCCGCCGTATCATCCTTTCGGCCCATTCGGTTTCGACGCGTCCACCACGGAGATTGCCATGTCCATGCCCCGTTCGACCGACCGCCTTGCTCGCACAAGTTCCATCGTCGCCGCGGCCTGCGCGGCACTTTGCCTGCAGGGCGTCGTCGCCCAGGAGGTGGGCGGTGGGAGCAAGGGGGCGGTCACGGGCGCAGCGGGTGGCGCGACCTCGGAGGGTGGCAACAGCACGCTGGAGCGCTGCGACCAGTCGCTGGGCACGATCGGCGTCGTCGAGGACCAGAACGCCGGCTGGTACCGCACGCTGCAGAGCTACAAGCTCGGCTCGACGGTGCCGGTGCTGCGCATGATGATCCAGCAGTCGAACTGCTTCGTCGTCGTCGAGCGCGGCGCGGCGATGCAGAACATGAACATGGAGCGGCAACTGCAGAAGTCGGGCGAGATGCGCGAGGGCAGCAACTTCGGCGCCGGGCAGATGGTGGCCGCCGACTACACGATGAGCCCGAGCATCCAGTTCAGCCAGAACACCGGCGGCGTGGGCGGGGCGCTCGGCGGCCTGTCGCGCAGCCTGGGCGTGCTGGGGGCGCTGGCCGGAGGCATCAAGACCAGCGAGGCCTCGACGACGCTCATCATGGTCGACAACCGTTCCGGGGTGCAACTCGCGGCGGCCGAAGGAACGGCCAAGAACACCGACTTCGCCGGCTTCGGCGCCGCCTACGGCTGGGCCGGTGCCGGTGCGGCAGGCGGCTACAGCAGCACGCCCGAAGGCAAGATCATCATCGCCGCCTTTGCCGACAGCTACAACCAGCTGGTGAAGGTGGTTCGCAACTACCGTCCGCAGACGGTCAAGGGCGGCCTGGGCACCGGCGGCGCGCTGGGCGTGCAGGGCGGCTCGACGCCGGCGTCGCTGAAGTAGGCTCGTTGCCCGAGCTTGGCGGCAAGGCGCCGCCTCAGTCGGCCGGCCAGGGCATCGCCTTGGGCATGGTCATCGCCGGCGCCTCCAGCGCTGGCGACGCCGCGCGATCCTGCGAATCGACATCACGCCACCAGGGCGTCACGCTGTCAGCATGCGCCGGCTCGACCGCCTCGCCCAGTCGCGGCATCAGGAGCTGGGCGTTGCGCTTCGCGCCCAGCGCCAGCAGCGTCTCGGCCGGCTCGTCCCAGGCGTGCAGTGCCAGGCTGAAGGTGCCCCAGTGCACCGGCAGGAAGGCGCCCCCGCCCAGCAGATCGAGCGCCTTCAGGGCATTGGCCGGACCGAGGTGGATGTGGCCCCACCAAGGGTGGAAGGCGCCCACTTCCAGCATCACCAGGTCGAACGGCCCGAGACGCTCGCGGATGGTGGCGTACTCGGTCGTCAAGCCGGTGTCGCCGCTGAAGAACACCGAATGGTTCGCCGAGCGAAGGGCCAGTGACGACCACAGCGTGGCGTTGCGGTCGCGCAGCCCGCGGCCCGAGAAGTGCTGCGACGGCGCGGCCGTTACCGTCACTTCGCCCCTGCGGCGGCGGCCGTGGATGGTGTGCGACTCCCACCAGTCGAGCTCGGTGATGCGTTGTGGCGCCACGCCCCAGGCCTCGAGGTGCGCGCCGACGCCGAGGGAGGTGACGAAGGGCACGTCCTGCCGGGCCAGCGCCTTGATCGTCGGATAGTCCAGATGGTCGTAGTGGTCGTGCGACACCAGCACCAGATCGAGCGGCGGCAGTTCGCGCAGCGCCACCGGCACCGGCTGGAAGCGCTTGGGCCCGGCCACGCGCGACGGCGACGCGCGCGGCCCCCAGACGGGGTCGGTCAGCACGCGCAGGCCGTCGATCTCGACCAGCACCGTCGAGTGGCCGAGCCAGGTCGCGCGCAGCCCGCTCTGCGGCTTGTGCTGCCAGGCCTCGCGCGGGTTCACCGAGGGCAGCGGCCCGCGCGGCAAGCGGCGCTGGCCGGCACACAGGAATTCGGTCAGCGTCGGCCGCGGCGCGGTCTCGTCGCGCAGGCCGGGGGCGATCGGGTGCAGGTTGCGAAACGCCTCGCCGCCCCACAGGCGCGAGGCCTGGATGCGTTCGAGGCGCAAGCCGTCGGGCTTGCGGCCGAGTGACATCATGATGAAAGGTCGTTGCCGGTGCTTCGAAGCACGGTACTCTGCCACGCCGGCGAACGCACTGCGCCCTGCAAGGGCATGGGCGCGCCACTCAGGCGCGGTCGGACAGCGACCACCAGCGCAAGGCGAGCTCTTCGAGCGTCGCCGCGCCGGCCGCGGGCAGCCTCTCGAGGTACCAGCGCAGGTGGCTGTAGCGGTGCAGGATCGCATGCGCCATCAGGCGGCACGACAGCGTGTCGTCGAGCGCGGCGTCGGCGAGGCCGTAGGCGCGCAGCACGCGGCGCAAGAGGCGAGCGTCCCCACACGACACGAAGAGCCCGATCGAAGCGAACTCGTACATCGGGTCGCCCAGCATCGCCGGCTCGAAGTCGAACAGGCCGTTCAGGCGCCAGCCGTCGGGCCCCTGCGCCACGATCAAGTGCTCGCGCATGAGTTCCGTGTGCAGGAGCGACGGGGTGGCGATCGCGGGCGGCATCCAGGCCTCGAGGAAGGCATCGATCTGCGCCAGCCAGGGCTCGCCCAGCCCACGCGCGCGCTGGCGCTCGACGGCGCTCGCGCGCTGAGCGCGAACGAACGCGTCCCAGCGCGGCGGCAGTCCGCGCAGCGGCGCGGTGTCGAGGCGGTGCAAGGCGGCGACCCCGTGGCCCAGGTCGTCGGCGACGCGGTCTTGCTCGGCGGGCTGCAGTTCGGGCCAGGCATCGACCAGCCGGCGCCCGCGCAACTGCGACATCAGCAGCCAGTGCCAGCCGTCCTGCGTGCCCGTGGCGGCGACCTCGGGCGTCGGCAGCGGCAGCGCGCCATGCACGAAGGCGAGCGTGCGCGCCTCGACGGCGGCGTGCTCGGCCTCGTCGGGCGGGTAGAGCTTGAGCACGCGGCGCTCGCCGACGGCATAGACCGGCAACGAGCCGCTGTCGTAGCGAGTCACCGGTGCGGACGCGAGCCCGTGCCGGCCCAGGATCGTGCGTACCCCGCCGGCCAGCGCGGCATCGTTGGCGAGCAGCGCGTCCCACTCGGCTGGCGTGGACGCCGACGGCAGGCGTCCGGACGCTTGATGCAAGGAGTTCGGGTTCATCGCGGGCCCCCAGTGGATCGATGTCGCCAGGAATCGTAGCGAGCGCAAAGGGTAGCGACCAACGCCGGCCGCGTGCGCCACGGCCGGGCAGCGGCAGTTACTTCCGGGCGTAAAGTCGCGCCCAGTGCTCCGCCGAAAGCGACCACCGATGGCCGACTTTCCCGCATTCGACCTGCCTGCCGACGCCGACGGCATGCTCGCGCTGGCGGCGCGCAGCATGTTCGACAGTTTCGCGCGATCCGCAATGGGCATGATGGTGGTCGACCGCGGGCACCGCGTCGTCTGGATCAGCGAGGGCTACAAGCGCTTCCTGCCCGCGTTGGGGCGGGCCGAGAGCGAGTTCGTCGGCCGCCGTGTCGAAGAGGTCGTGCCGAACTCACTGATGGCGCAGGTGATCGACAGCGGGCAGGCGATCCTGGTCGACCTGCTGACCAACCAGGCGGGCACCTTCCTCGTCAGCCGGCTGCCGTTGCGCGACGCGCAGGGCGAGGTGATCGGCGCGCTTGGCCTGGTGCTGCTCGACCACCCCGAGACGACGATGCAGCCGCTGCTCGCCAAGTTCGGCCGCCTGCAGCGCGAACTCGACGCCGCGCGTTCGCAGCTCGCGGCGCAACGAAGGCCGAAGTACACGATCGCGAGCTTCATCGGCGCCAGCGCGGCAGCGATCGAGGTCAAACGCCAGGCGCGCCGAGCGGCGCAGACCGACAGCACGGTGCTGCTGCTCGGCGAGACCGGCACCGGCAAGGAACTGCTCGCGCACGGCATCCACGCCGCCAGCGCGCGCGCGTCGCGGCCGTTCGTCGGCGTCAACATCGCCGCCGTGCCCGACACGCTGCTCGAGGCCGAGTTCTTCGGCGTTGCGCCGGGCGCCTACACCGGCGCCGAGCGCAAGGGGCGCGACGGCAAGTTCAAGCTGGCCGACGGCGGCACGCTGTTCCTCGACGAGATCGGCGACATGCCGCTGGCGCTGCAGTCCAAGCTGCTGCGCGTGCTGCAGGAGCAGGAGGTCGAGCCGCTGGGCAGCAACCAGGTGCAGCGCATCGACGTGCGCATCGTCGCCGCGACGAGCCGCGACCTGCAGGCGATGGTGGCGACGGGGAGCTTCCGCGCCGACCTGTTCTACCGCCTCAACGTGCTGCCGATCCGCCTGCCGACGCTGCACGAACGCATCGGCGACCTGGAAGCGCTGGCCGAGGCGCTGGCCGATGACATTGCTCGGCGCAGCGGACTGCCGCACAAGAGCCTCGCCGCCGACGCACTCGACCACCTGGCGGCGCAGCCCTGGCCGGGCAACATCCGCGAGCTGCGCAACGTGCTCGAACAGGCGACGCTGATGACCGACGACCTGGTGCTGACCGCGGCCCACTTCCTCAAGTCGGCGCCGGCAACGCGCACGACGGATGGGGAGCTGCAGGCGTCGGGCGTGCCGCCGGGCACCGCGCGCGCGCCGGAAGTCGCGCACGCGCCGCCAACGGCGGTGTCGCGAGACCCGGCGCCATCGGAGGCTGCGCCACCACCGCCGAGCCGAGGCGCGGTCAAGCCGCTGCCGCAGGCGATCGCCGAACTCGAAGCGCGCAGCATCCGCGACGCGCTGGCAATCACCGGCGGCAACAAGCTCGCCGCGTCGCGCCTGCTCGGCATCTCGCGCGCCACCCTGTACGACAAACTGGGGTTGCTTGCCGACTGAGCGGCGGCAAGGGGCTGCTTCAGGCGCCGACGCGACCGATCGCTTGCCAGGCTCTTTGCAGCCACAACTTCAAGCGCTGACGCTCGAGCAGGCCGAGAGCGGTTGCGGCGCGCTGGCCGTGGGAGTGACCGGTATCGAAGCCAAGGCCGGGCCAGCCGCGGTCGAGGAGGCATTGTGCGAGCACGCGCGAGACCAGCGACCTGCCGGCGCCTCCCTATTCACCACCGGTGAAGTGGAGTCGATTCAGGATTGACCGAGGCCGTGGACGAATCGATCCGAGCAGTTTCGCGCTGCACGGCTTGGATCGAAGACTGAGTGTATTGATAGCAGGCAGTGAGTCAGCTTCATACAGTTTGCGGCATGTTGCCGAGTCGGTCTGTCCGCAAAGGAGTCATTTTCATGAGGCAAGTGGTGTCCACGTCCGGGTTCTTTGCCTCAATCCGTCGGTTTGCGGCGCCTCACCTCCGGGTTTGCACTGATTTGGTGCCATTTGGCACGGGCCTTGCACGCTGACGCTGTGCAGCCTCGCCGACCGGATGCGCAGGCCCCACCCAGGAGACTTTGAATGAAGCGACTATTCAACGCAGCCACGCTGTGCGCAGCCGCCGCGGCCGCCCTGATGGGCGGCGCGGCATGGGCAGAGACCAAGGAAATCAAGATCGCCCACATCTACAGCAAGACCGGCCCGCTCGAAGCCTATGGCAAGCAGACGGCGACCGGCCTCCAGATGGGCCTCGACTACGCGACCGGCGGCACGATGACGGTGGCCGGCAAGAAGCTCGTCGTGATCGAGAAGGACGACCAGGGCAAGCCCGACGTGGGCAAGAGCCTGCTCGCCGCCGCCTACGGCGACGACAAGGCCGACCTCGCCGTCGGGCCTACGTCGTCGGGCGTCGCGCTGGCGATGCTGCCGGTGGCCGAGGAGTACAAGAAGATCCTGCTCGTCGAGCCCGCGGTGGCCGATTCGATCACCGGCGACAAGTGGAACAAGTACATCTTCCGCACCGGCCGCAACAGCTCGCAGGACGCGATCTCGAACGCGGTGGCCCAAGACAAGGCCGGGACTGTGATCGCCACGCTGGGGCAGGACACAGCGTTCGGCCGCGACGGCGTGAAGGCGTTCAAGGATTCGCTGAAGAAGGCCAAGCTCGTCCACGAGGAATACCTGCCCGCGGCGACGACCGACTTCACCGCCGGCGCGCAACGCATCATCGACAAGTTGAAGGACCAGCCCGGGCGCAAGGTCATCTGGATCATCTGGGCCGGCGCGGGCAACCCGTTCAAGATCGCCGACCTCGACCTGAAGCGCTACAACATCGAGATCGCGACCGGCGGCAACATCCTGCCCGCGATGTCCGCCTACAAGCAGTTCCCGGGCATGGAAGGCGCCACGTACTACTACTTCGGCATCCCGAAGAACCCGGTCAACGAGTGGCTGGTGGCCAACCACTACAAGCAGTTCAAGACGCCGCCCGACTTCTTCACCGCGGGCGGCATGGCCGCCGGCATCGCCGTCGTCGAGGCCCTGAAGAAGACCAAGGGCGACCCCGCCACCGAGGGCCTGATCAAGGCGATGGAAGGCATGAGCTTCGAGACGCCGAAGGGCAAGATGACCTTCCGTGTCGAAGACCACCAGGCGATGCAGAGCATGTACCACTTCAAGATCAAGGTCGACCCGGCGTTCGCCTGGGGCGTGCCCGATCTGGTGCGCGAGATCAAGCCCGAAGAGATGCAGGTGCCGATCAAGAACAAGCGATAGAGCGCGAAGCGAAGGGCGAGGATCGCGCGAGCCGTTCGCCCTGCGAAGCGAGGCAGGCGAGCGCGACCATGTTGCGCCTGCACTGCTTTCTTCGCAACGCCGCCGCTTCGGCGCAACCCCCCGTAAACGGGGACCGACCAGCGCAGCGATCGGCGAGGGAGCGGGCTCGATGCCCGCGACCGAGTGCTCGCGAAAGCCCAGCCCTTACCCCTACCCTCTACCACCAGCGGGAGAGGGGGCAAAGCACCATGCTTGAAACCCGCGATCTCACCATCCGCTTCGGCGGCCACGTCGCCGTGGACCATGTGTCCTGCGCCTTCGCGCCAGGCACGCTGACGGCCATCGTCGGCCCCAACGGCGCCGGCAAGACGACCTACTTCAACCTCATCTCGGGCCAGTTGCGCGCGAGCGAGGGCACGGTGCGCCTGAACGGGATCGACATCACCCACGAAGCCACGCCGACGCGCACCCACCGAGGGCTGGGGCGCGCGTTCCAGTTGACGCAGTTGTTCCCCAAGCTGACGGTACTGGAGAACGTGCGCCTGGCCGTGCAGTCGCAGCGCAAGGAGGGCTTGAACCTGTGGTCGGTGTGGCTGAACCACCGCCACACGCTGGAGCGCGCGCATGCGCTGCTCGAGCAGGTGAAGCTCGGCGACCGTGCGGCGGCGGCTGCGAGCAGCCTGCCGCACGGCGACCAGCGCAAGCTCGAAGTGGCGATGCTGATGGCGCTGGACCCGAGCGTCTACATGTTCGACGAGCCGACCGCCGGTATGAGCACCGGCGACGTGCCGGTGATCCTCGACCTGATCCGCGCGTTGAAGGCGCAGCGCGACAAGACGATCCTGCTCGTCGAGCACAAGATGGACGTGGTGCGCGAGCTGGCCGACCGCATCATCGTGCTGCACAACGGGCAACTGGTGGCGGATGGCGAGCCGGCGGCGGTGATCGCGTCGCCGATCGTGCAGCAAGCCTACCTCGGCGTCGCCGACGCCGAGCTGGGCCCTGCGGCAGGGCTTGACGGCTCCCCGTCCCGGCCCCTCCCCTCCGAGCGGGGGAGCTCCCAGCATGTCTGACCCCATCCTGTGCCTGCGCGACGTGCACACGCACATCGGCGCCTACCACATCCTGCACGGCGTCGACTTCGAGGTGCCGGCCGGCCAGGTGACGATGCTGCTCGGCCGCAACGGCGCCGGCAAGACGACCACGCTGCGAACGATCATGGGTCTGTGGGCGGCGTCCGGCGGCAGCGTCGCGTTCGCCGGCCAGCCCATCGGCGGCGCGCAGCGCCAGTTGACGACGCCCGAGATCGCGCAACTCGGCATCGCCTACGTGCCCGAGAGCATGGGCATCTTCAGCGACCTGACGGTGCGCGAGAACCTGCTGCTCGCCGCGCGCGGCGCACGAACAGTGGACGACATCGATACCCACCGGCTCGAATGGCTGTTCACGATGTTCCCCGCACTGAAGAAGTTCTGGCTCTACCCGGCCGGCAAGCTCTCCGGCGGGCAAAAGCAGATGCTCGCGATCGCGCGCGCGATGGTCGAGCCGCGGCGCCTGCTGCTGATCGACGAGCCGAGCAAGGGCCTGGCGCCGGTGATCGTCGGCAACCTGATCGCCGTGCTGCGCGAACTCAAGGCGACGCAGACGACCGTGCTGCTGGTCGAGCAGAACTTCGCGATGGCCCGCGCGCTCGGCGACACGGTCGCGGTGATGGACGACGGCCGCGTCGTGCATCGCGGGGCGATGGCCGAACTGGCCGACGACGACGAACTGCAGCAGCGCCTGCTCGGGCTGGCGCTGGGAGCGCACCAATGAGTGCCGCTGCAAACTCGGTGGCGCCCGCGCCGCCCGCGACGGCCGTTCCGAAGGCCGGTTTCGACTTCGTGCCGCTGGCCTTGCTGCCGGCGCTCGCGCTGCTGGCCTGGCCCTTCATCGGCTCGCCGTCGACCTGGCTCACGCTGACCGTCGCCGGCCTGGCGATGGGGATGATCATCTTCATCATCGCTTCCGGCCTGACGCTGGTGTTCGGCCTGATGGACGTGCTCAACTTCGGGCACGGCGTGTTCATCGCCCTCGGTGCCTTCGTCGCGACGAGCGTGCTCGGCCTGATGGCCGACTGGACTGCCAGCGCAAGCCTGTGGCGCAACCTGGCCGCGATCTTCCCGGCGATGCTGGTGGCGATGGCCGTGGCCGGCGCCGTCGGCTGGGCCTTCGAACGCGTGCTGATCCGCCCCGTCTATGGCCAGCACCTGAAGCAGATCCTGATCACGATGGGCGGCATGATCATCGGCGAGGAGCTGATCAAGGTCGTCTGGGGCCCGGCACAGATTCCGCTGCCGCTGCCAGCGGCGCTGCGTGGTTCGCTGATCTTCGCGGTGGGCGCAGACACGGCGGCGGTGGAGAAGTTCCGCCTCGTCGCGGTGGTCATCGGCGCGGCGGTGCTGCTGGCGATGCTGTTCACGCTGAACCGCACCAAGATCGGCCTCTTGATCCGCGCCGGCGTGCAGGACCGCGAGATGGTCGAAAGCCTGGGCTACCGCATCCGGCGCCTGTTCGTCGGCGTGTTCGTCGCCGGCTCGGCGCTCGCCGGCCTGGGCGGCACGCTGTGGGGCTTGTACCAGCAGAGCGTGATTCCGCAGATGGGCGCGCAGGTCAACATCCTGATCTTCATCGTCATCATCATCGGCGGCCTGGGCTCCACGCTGGGCTGCTTCGTCGGCGCCTTGCTCGTGGGGCTGCTGGCCAACTACACCGGCTTTCTGGCGCCCAAGGTGGCGATGTTCTCCAACATCGGGCTGATGGTCGCGGTGCTGCTGTGGCGGCCGCAAGGCCTCTACCCGGTGGCGAACCGGTGAGCGCTCGATGAGCATGTCGGCAACGCCGCTGCGCGCGCCTGCGCCCGAGGGGAATCGGCATTTGCTTGGGGCTGCTCGGCGGGAGCATCCGACGAGTCCTCTGCGGGGCCTCGCGCGGCGGTCTGCTCTCGGCCTATTGCGGTCATTGCGAACGCCGGCTTTGCGGCATGCATGCATCGGCGCGGCAAGGCCGGGGCGGGCGGGTGCGGCGGCTTCACTGCGGCGCCCTTCGCTGCGCTCCGGGTGCCCTGCGCTCCTCGCTCCGCGGGGCGACTGCGATCACTCCGCAGTGCCGCTGGACGCGGCCCTGCATAGAGCGTTCTCGCCGGTCCGCCGGATACGGCGGACTCCCCCCGGTGCGCTGCGGTGCTCGGCGCCGCACAGGCGCCGCCGCACCCGCCCGCCCCGGCCTTGGGGCAGCGCAGGGCTTTGCCTGCCGGAATGCACCGCTGCTCTTGGCAAGGCGATGGGCGAGGCCGGTGGCGCGCCTGTTCGACGCCGAGGAGCGCAGGGCCGGGCAGGTTCCGACGCGCCGCAGGCGCGGCGGTGGCGAGGACTGGCCGAGCGCCGAGCGGGCTCGCGCGCAGCGCGGCCTCGGGAGGGCGAGTTTCGCAGCCACCTGCCAGGCCCGAGCACCGCAGGGAACCCGGCCCGCATGGCCGGGCGTCGAAGCGAAGCGCCAACGGCCTTGCCCACCGGCTTGCGCGCGCCCATGTCGGCATGCCGGCTTCGGGGTGAGTCGCGAAGGCCTGCTCTGGGCCGTTCCCCGACGCTCGCCCTCGCGGGTTCTCGCCGGTGCCAAGCACGCTCGGTGCCCGGGCCGTTGACATGATCGCCCGCCTGCTCTCGCACGACCTGCCGCGCAACCGCTGGCTCGCGCTGCTGCTGATCGCGATCGTGCTCGGCCTGGCGCTGACGCCTTTCCTGTTCCCCGGCACGAAGGCGCTCAACGTGGCCGCGAAGATCCTCGTCTTCATCGTCCTCGTGGCGAGCTTCGACCTGCTGCTCGGCTACACCGGCATCGTCAGCTTCGCGCACACGATGTTCTTCGGCATCGGCGCCTATGGCGTCGCGATCGCCAGCACGCGGCTCGGCGCCAGTTGGAGCGCAGTGGCCGTCGGCATCGGCGCGTCGCTCGGCGTCTCGCTGCTGTTGTCGCTCGTGATCGGCCTCGCGAGCCTGCGGGTGAAGGCGATCTTCTTCGCGATGATCACGCTCGCGGTCGCCTCGGCGTTCCTCACGCTGGCGTCGCAACTGTCGGACTTCACCGGCGGCGAGGACGGGCTGACCTTCAAGGTGCCCGAGGCGCTGCAGCCCGGCACGCAGTATCTCGACGCACCGCTCCTGGGGGCGTCGATCGACGGGCGCTTCGTCACCTACTATCTGCTGTGCGCCGCCGCCACGGTCCTGGTGCTGATGATGTTGCGCATCGTCAACTCGCCGTTCGGCCGCGTGCTGCAGGCGATCCGCGAGAACGACTTCCGCGCCGAGGCGATCGGCTACCGGATCGTCGTCTATCGCACGCTCGCATCGGTCCTGTCGGCGCTGTTCGCCACGCTCGCCGGCTGCCTGCTGGCGCTTTGGCTGCGCTACAACGGGCCCGACACCTCGCTGTCGTTCGAGATCATGCTCGACGTGCTGCTGATCGTCGTGATCGGCGGCATGGGCACGATCTACGGCGCGGTGGTCGGCAGCGTGCTGTTCGTGCTGGCGCAGAGCTACCTGCAGGATCTGATGAAGCTCTTGTCCTCGACCGGGGGCACGCTCGACGGCGTGCCGCTGCTCGGCGCGCTCGTCTCGCCCGACCGCTGGCTGCTCTGGCTCGGCATCCTGTTCGTGCTCTCCGTCTATCACTTCCCGGCCGGCGTGGTGGGGCGGCTGCGCGCGATGGGCCGATCGGCCGAAGGAGGCCCCCGATGAGTTTCAGCTCGCACTACCTGCGCTGCGAAGGGCGCGAGATCCACTACACCGAATGGGGCACCGGCAACGCCGAGACGGTGATCGCCTGGCACGGCCTGGCGCGCACCTGCCGCGACATGGACGACCTGGCGGCGCACCTGGCGACGCGCTTTCGCGTGATCTGCCCCGACACCATCGGACGCGGCCTGAGCGAATGGAGCCCCGAGCCGGCGCGCGAATACTGCCTGGACTTCTACGTCCGCCTCGCGCAGTCGCTGCTCAACCAACTCGGGATCGAGCGCGTGCAGTGGCTCGGCACCTCGATGGGCGGCTCGATCGGCCTGGTGGCGGCGGCCACGCTGCTGCGCGGGCGCATCACCCGGCTGGTCCTGAACGACAACGGGCCGCAGCTTGCCGAAGCGGCCATCGCGCGCATCCGCAGCTACGCCGGGCATCCGGCGGCGTTCGCGACGGTGAGCGAGCTCGAGGCGTACTTCCGAACCATCTACAAGCCCTACGGCTTCCTCACCGACGCGCAGTGGCGGCGCCTTACCGAGACCTCGACGCGGCGCCTGCCCGACGGCCGCGTGACGCCGCACTACGACCCGGCGATGGTGCAGCAGTTCGAGGGCCACGCGAACGACTACGAACGCTGGGCCGAGTGGGACAGCCTCGACATTCCGGTGCTGTGCCTGCGCGGCGAGCACTCCGACCTGCTGCTCGCCGATACCGCCGAGGCGATGCGCCAGCGCGGGCCGCGCGCGGTGGTCGTCACCATCGCCGGCTGCGGCCATGCCCCGGCGCTGAATGTGCCGGACCAATGGGCGCTGGTCGAACGCTTCCTCGCCGCTGGCCACGGCGGCTGATCCCGCGGCACTTCAGGCGCCGGCGCCCCGAAGGCCGGCACCCCGAAGGCCGGCACCCCCAACCCGGCCTGCAGCACCCTAGAATCTTCCGCTTTCGCCTCCAGGAAGCGCTCCCATGTCCGGTGTCATCCGCATCCGCGGCGCGCGTCAGCACAACCTCAAGAACCTCGACGTCGACATCCGCACCGGCGAGATGACGGTCGTGACCGGGCCTAGCGGATCGGGCAAGTCGAGCCTGGTGTTCGACACGCTCTACGCCGAAGGCCAGCGGCGCTATGTCGAGACCTTCAGCGCCTATGCGCGGCAATTCCTCGACCGCATGGACCGCCCGGCGGTGGACCGCGTCGACGGCGTGCCGCCGGCGATCGCGATCGACCAGACGAACCCGGTGCGCTCGAGCCGCAGCACGGTCGGCACGATGACCGAGATCAACGACCACCTGAAGCTGCTGTTCGCGCGCGCAGCGCAGCTGTTCGACCGCCAGAGCGCTCACGCGGTGAAGCACGACACGCCGGAGTCCATCTATGCCGAGCTGCTGGCGCGTTCAGCGATGGCCGGCAGTCCCAGGCTGATAGTCACCTTTCCGGTCGAACTGCCGGCCAACACGTCCGCCGACGAAGTGACCCAGTGGCTGAGCGCGAGCGGCTTCACGCGCGTGCAGGCCGAGCGCGAAGTGGCGTCGCCGACCGGGCCGAGAAAGATGCTCGACGTGGTGGCCGATCGCTTTCGCGCACAGGGGACGGAGAAGGCGCGCGTGATCGAGGCGATCGAGGTGGCGCTCAAGCGTGGCAGCGGGCGCGTCAACGTGTACGTGCTGGGCGGGGAGGGCGCCGAGGCCATGGAGCCCGGGTGTCGGGCTGCCCCAGGGCCAGGCGATGCCCCCCTCGGGGGAGCGCGCGCGGAAGGCGCGGGGGGCGCCCATACCCTGTGGCGATTTTCCACCGGCCTGCACTGCCCGGAGAGCGACCTGCGCTACGCCGACCCGCAGCCGGCGCTGTTCAGCTTCAACTCGGCGGTCGGCGCCTGCGAGACCTGCCGCGGTTTCGGCCGTGTGATCGGGGTCGACTGGGGGCTCGTCATTCCCGATCCGCGCAGGACGCTGCGCAACGGCGCGATCAAGACGATCCAGACGCCGGCGTGGAAGGAGATCCAGGCCGACCTCCTGCAGTACGCGGGTGAGGCCGGCATCCCGCGCGACACCGCGTGGAGCCAGCTCACGCAGGGGCAGCGCGACTGGGTGATCGAAGGCTCGCCGAACTGGAAGGGCAACTGGAACAAGCAGTGGTACGGCATCCGGCGCTTCTTCGGCTACCTGGAGAGCAAGGCGTACAAGATGCACATCCGCGTGCTGCTGTCGAAGTACAGGAGCTATACGCCGTGCCCGGCCTGCGGCGGCGCGCGGCTGAAGCTCGAGGCGCTGCTCTGGCGCCTGGGCTCGAAGGCCGATGCCGATGCGGCGATGGCGCCCGACGCGCGGCTGCTGCCGGTCGGCGTGCCGTGGACGCGCGCGCAGCTGGAAGCGCTGCCGGGCCTGTCGGTGCACGACCTGATGCAGTTGCCGATCGACCGCCTGCGCCGCTTCTTCGAGGCGCTGAGCCTGCCGAGCACATTGCTCGACGATGCGCTCAAGCTGCTGCTGGACGAGATTCGAACGCGCCTGAAGTATCTGTGCGACGTCGGCATCGGCTACCTGACGCTCGACCGCCAAAGCCGCACCTTGAGCGGCGGCGAGGTGCAGCGCATCAACCTGACCACCGCGCTCGGCACCTCGCTCGTCAACACGATGTTCGTCCTCGACGAACCGTCGATCGGCCTGCACCCGCGCGACATGAACCGCATCGTCGAGGCGATGCACCGCCTTCGCGATGCCGGCAACACGCTGGTCGTCGTCGAGCACGACCCAGCGGTGATGCTGGCCGCCGACCGCCTGATCGACATGGGCCCCGGCCCCGGCGAGCGCGGCGGGCAGATCGTGTTCGACGGCACGCCTGACGCGGCGCGCAACGCCGACACGCTGACTGGCGAGTATCTCGGCGCGCGCAAGCAGGTCGGCATCGGCCTCAGGCGCGCCGTCGATGAGAGCACGCCCAAGCTCATCGTGCAGGGCGCGCGCGAGCACAACCTGAAGAACCTCACGGTCGAGTTCCCGCTGCAACGACTCGTCTGCGTGACCGGCGTGTCGGGCTCCGGCAAGTCCACGCTGATGCAGGACCTGCTGTACCCCGCGCTGGCGCGCCACTTCGGCAAGCCGACCGAGACGCCCGGCGCGCACGACGCGCTGCTCGGCGCCGACTGGCTGACCGACGCGGTGTTTGTCGACCAGTCGCCGATCGGCAAGACGGCGCGCTCCAACCCGGCCAGCTATGTGGGTGCGTTCGACGAGATCAGGAAGCTCTTCGCGCAGGCGCCGCTGGCGCAGCAGCGCGGCTACGGCGCCGGCATGTTCAGTTTCAATGCCGGCGACGGGCGCTGCGCGACCTGCGGCGGCTCGGGCTTCGAGCACATCGAGATGCAGTTCCTCAGCGACGTCTACCTGCGCTGCCCGGACTGCGACGGCCGCCGCTACCGCGCCGAGATCCTCGACGTGAAGATCGACCGCCGGCTGCCTGGGGACCTGCTCAGGGATATCAGCATCGCTGATGTGCTCGAACTCACCGTGAGCGAGGCCGTGCAACTCTTTCGCGACGACCGCGAGGTGCTGCGCGTGCTGCAGCCGATCGTCGATGTCGGCCTCGAATACGTGAAGCTCGGCCAGCCGGTGCCCACGCTTTCCGGCGGCGAGGCCCAGCGTCTCAAGCTCGCTGGCTTCCTGGCCGAGACGGCGCAGGAAAGCACCGCGTCACGGCAGAGCGTGGCGAGGAAGGGAAGGCTGTTCCTGTTCGACGAGCCGACGACGGGGCTTCACTTCGACGACATCGCCAAGCTGATGCGCGCACTGCGCAAGCTGCTGAACGCCGGGCATTCGCTGATCGTCATCGAGCACAACCTCGACGTGATCCGCAGCGCCGACTGGGTCGTCGATCTCGGCCCCGAGGGCGGCGAGGCGGGCGGCGAGCTGGTGTGCTTCGGCACGCCGGATGACGTGATGGCGCACGGCACGTCGCACACGGGCAAGGCGCTGCGCGACTACGAGCGCTCGCTGCACGGCCATCGCGTGGAAGAGGGACTGCCGCTGCAAAGTGTGCTCAAGCGCCGCCGCGAGGCCGACGAATCGATTCGCATCGTCAACGCGCGCGAGCACAACCTGAAGTCGCTTGACGTCAGCATCCCGCGCGGCAAGTTCAGCGTCATCACCGGCGTCAGCGGCTCGGGCAAGAGCACGCTCGCGTTCGACATCCTGTTCAACGAGGGCCAGCGGCGCTACCTCGAATCGCTCAACGCCTACGCACGCAGCATCGTGCAGCCGGCCGGGCGACCCGAGGTCGATGCGGTCTACGGCATCCCGCCGACGGTGGCGATCGAACAGCGCCTGTCGCGTGGCGGGCGCAAGAGCACGGTCGCGACGACGACCGAGGTCTGGCATTTCCTGCGCCTGCTCTACGTGAAGCTGGGCGTGCAGCACTGCACCAAGGACGGCACGCCGGTGCGGCCGCAGAGTGCCGAGAGCATCGCGGCGCAGCTGTTACGGGATCCGGCAAAGGGCGGGCACAAGGGCCAGCACGTCGGCCTGCTGGCGCCGCTGGTGGTGAACCGTAAGGGCGTCTATACGGACCTCGCCAGGTGGGCCAAGGCGCGCGGCCACACGCACCTGCGTGTCGATGGCGAGTTCCTGAAGCTCGACCCCTGGCCGCGGCTGGACCGCTTCAAGGAACACACGCTCGAATTGCCGGTGGGCGACATCGTCGTCAGCGCCGACCGCGAGGCCGAACTGCGCGAGATGCTGGCGCGCACCCTCGAACTCGGCAAGGGCGTGATGCACCTGTTGGTGCCGCTGGACGGGCTATCTGCCGCGATGGCATCAGCCGCGTCGACGGCCGCCATCGGCAAGGTGAAGGTGTTCTCGACCAAGCGCGCCTGCCCGACCTGCGGCACGAGCTACCCCGAGCTCGACCCGCGCATGTTCAGCTACAACAGCAAGCATGGCTGGTGTACGAGCTGCGTCGGCACCGGCCTCGCGCTGACGCGCGAGCAGCGCAAGGCGTACGACGACTCGATCCGCAGCGACGACGACAAGGGTCGCGAGCAAAGCTTCCCGTCCGAGGAGATGGAAGTCGAAGGCGTCGCCGACGCGCCGTGCCCCGAGTGCCACGGCACGCGGCTGAACCCGAGTTCACGCTCGGTCACCTTCGACGGCCGGGCGATCAGCGCCGTGGCCGCTGAATCGGTCGGCGACGCCGGCACGTGGATCCGCACGCTGCAGCTCGAAGGTGCGCTGACCGTGCGCGAGACCGGCATCGCGCGCGACGTGATCACCGAGATCCGCCACCGCCTCGAATTCCTGCAAGAGGTCGGCCTCGGCTACCTGACCTTGGACCGCGCGGCGCCGACCTTGTCCGGCGGCGAGGCGCAGCGCATCCGCCTCGCGGCGCAGCTCGGCAGCAACCTGCAGGGCGTGTGCTACGTGCTCGACGAGCCGACGATCGGCCTGCACCCGCGCGACAACCAGATCCTGCTGAACGCCTTGAAGACGCTCAACGACAAAGGCAACACGCTGGTCGTCGTCGAGCACGACGAGGACACGATCCGCCGCGCCGACCACATCATCGACATCGGCCCCGGCGCCGGCAAGCGCGGTGGGAACCTGGTGGCCGAGGGCACAGTGGCCGACCTGGCGCGGCACCCCGAGTCGGTGACCGGGCGCTTCCTTGCGCACCCGCCGCGGCACCCGCTGCAGGCGCGCCGTGCGGTGTCGGCCGGCACGCCGATGCTGCGTCTTCAGGGCGCGAACCTGCACAACCTGCAGCAGCTCGACGTGGCGGTGCCTATCGCCCGCCTGGTGGCCGTGACCGGCGTCAGCGGTTCGGGCAAGAGCACGCTGGCGCGCGACGTGCTGCTCGCCAACGTGCACGCCGCGGTGGCGCAGCGTGCGACCAAGGCCGGCCGCGACAAGATCGCCGCCGGCACGCACCCGACCTGGACAGGCTGCGCCGGCAGTCAGGCGGCTACGAGCCCATCGACCGCGTGCTCGAAGTCGACCAGACGCCGATCGGCAAGACGCCGCGCTCCTGCCCGGCGACCTACATCGGCTTCTGGGACACGATCCGAAAGCTCTTCGCCGAGACGCTGGAAGCGCGCGCGCGCGGCTACGGCCCGGGGCGCTTCTCGTTCAACACCGGCGGCGCCGGCGGTGGCCGCTGCCCCGACTGCGAAGGCCAGGGCCTGCGCACGATCGCGATGAGCTTCCTGCCCGACGTGAAGGTGCCCTGCGCCACCTGCCACGGCCAGCGCTTCAACGCCGAGACGCTGGCCGTGAGCTGGCGCGGGCGCAGCATCGGCGACGTGCTGAAGATGGAGGTCGACGAGGCCGTCGACTTCTTCGCCGCGATGCCGGCCATCGCGCATCCGCTGCAGTTGCTCAAGGACGTGGGCCTGGGCTACCTGACGCTGGGCCAGGCGTCGCCGACGCTCTCGCGGCGGCGAGGCGCAGCGCATCAAGCTGGTATCCGAACTCGTGAAGGTGCGCGACGACATCACGAGGCGCGGCCAGAAGCCGCCGCACACGCTGTACGTCCTCGACGAGCCGACCGTCGGCCTGCACATGGCCGACGTCGAGAAGCTGGTGCGCGTGCTGCACCGCCTGGTCGACGGCGGGCACAGCGTGATCGTGATCGAGCACGACCTCGACGTGATCGCCGAGGCCGACTGGGTCATCGACCTCGGGCCCGAGGGCGGCGACGCGGGCGGGCGCGTCGTCGCCGAAGGGACGCCGGAGCAGGTCGTCGCATCGGGCAGCCACACCGGCATCGCGCTGGCGCCGGTGCTGGCGCGGCGGTAGCCACCTGACCGGGAGGTGCCCGCCCGAAGGTAGGCCCCTGGAAGCAGGCACCCGCAGGTGGGCGCCCCTGAGGGCGATTGCGACGCTGCGCGTGGTTTGAGACCGTCCGAGGTCACCACCTCGGGAGCCTTGCGTGCAAGCCATCGGTAGGCCGCCTCACTGGGAGTCAGATGGCGCGCCGGTTGACAGTTGTGCGGTGCGCGGCGCATGGCCCAGACCGCAGCGCACCTGGTGGACCACCTCATTCACGATTCCGCGTTGATCGTGACTAGGAGCCACGACGAGCCCTTTGCCCTTCCTCCGCCGGACACCGACGAGGGAGTCGGGAGGCACGCGATCCTTCGGTTGCGGCGGCCCGTCGATCGGGTCGCCGCGTCGCCAGGCAAGGCGAAGCGTGGGCTTGCGATTCA
Organism: uncultured bacterium; assembly: GCA_963779155.1. Taxonomy (GTDB): domain Bacteria; phylum Pseudomonadota; class Gammaproteobacteria; order Burkholderiales; family Burkholderiaceae_C; genus CAIKUF01. Next base: position 378,270 of record CAVZXE010000004.1, read on the forward strand.
GGCCGGGGCGTACGCCGCACCCGTGTCGGCAAAGGTCTCGGCCTTCACGGCTTCATGCAGGCCGGCCGGTCGCACGAACGGCTTGGACAAGGCGACCTCCACCTTCACGTCCTGGGTCTTGCGTACCGCGCGCAGCGCATGCATGCCCAGGCTGGCCAAGCCGACAAGCGCGCCGCCGGCAAAGATGGCGATGAATGAGGTGACAAGAATGGCAGCAACCACAAGAAAGACTTGCATAACAGGTTCTCCTGGCTTGGTGAAGTTCACATATTGCTTAACGCGGTCGCAGTATGAAATGATCGAGGCGAAGCGTGAAGTGCATTCCTTGCTTGTATTGATGCGACTACCGCAATAATGAAGTTTCACCGACACGACCACGCCCCCCAGGGGCCGAGGCTTTGCACATGAAGATCGATTTCGCCGGCATTCAGGCATTTGTCAGCGTCGCCGAGTTGGGCGGCTTCAATAAGGCGGCGAACGAACTGCACATCACGCAGACTGCGCTGACGAGACGGGTCCAGAAGCTCGAGGTCTATCTTGGCCTGAGGCTTCTGGACCGCACGACCCGCAGCGTGGCGCTAACGGCGGTCGGTCAGGAGTTTCTGCCCAAGGCGCGCGCGATCGTGGGAGAGATGAACTCCGCCGTCGGGCACCTCAAGGAGATGGCCCGGACCTCGAGTGGCAGTTTCACGCTCGCCTGCATGTCGACCATGTCGGCCCGCCTGCTTCCCGTTCTGATCCGCATGTACGCCGACCTTCATCCCGACAATCGCATCCGCCTGCTGGACATGACGTCCAATGACGTGCGCGAAGCGGTGCTGAACCGCAAGGCGGAGCTCGGCATCGCGATACATGGCGAGGCGCATTCGGAATTGAACGAACGCTTCCTGTTCGACGACGCCCTCGTCTTCTACTGCCATGAATCGCACCCGTTCGCAGAGCGTCCGCGCCTGAACTGGAAGGACCTGAAAGGCTCGGATCTCATCATGGTTCGCGGCTTCACGGCCACTCGCCTGCTGATCGAGTACCACCTCCTGACGCACGGCGTGCGTGCCGGCAGTGCCTACGAGGTGCAGTACCACTCGACCGCTGTCAACCTTGTGGAGGCAGGTGTCGGCTGCGCCGTCCTGCCCTGGTCCGCACTGGGCCCCGGGGGCCGATCGCCTATCCGGAGGATCGAACTGGTCGGCCCCAAGGTCCATCGCCGGGTAATGCTGTTTACCCGCAAGAACGCGAGCCTGTCGCCCTCGGCCCAGGCGTTCTTGGACCTCGTGAACCGGGGGTTCACAAGCCGGGCTCCGACGTGATCGGCCATGCGACTTGATGGCAGATCTTGTTGGTTGCCAGTGGGGTGCCGGTGCGGCAGTCAAACCCGCGCCCGGTCCGATTGCATTCATGGCGATTGCTCTTCCGCGACGGTGAACGGGTTCAATCGTGTCACCAGGAGCGTCTGGTCGGCTCGCGGGCGGACAGCCAAGGGCAACCGATGGGCCGGAAGACCTGCCTTGCTGCCTTGCCTCAGATGGACTGGCGGCATCGGGTCGAAGCCGGGCCGCGAGTCCATCCCGACCTGTCGATTCCTCATCTCCGGTCGGGCTCGACCCTCGTCACTGGAAGTACGCCAATATCTGCTTTAGCGCCATCGTGAACGGCACGCTCATCATCGGCAAGGTCAGCAGCGCGCCCAGCAGACCGACCGTGTGATCGTGATCGAGCACGACCTGGACGTGATTGCTGATGCCGACTCGGTGATCGGCCTCGGACCGGAAGGCGGTGACGCGGGCGGGCGGATCGTGGCGCAAGGCGCGCCGGTGGTCGCATCCGGCAGCCACACCAGCGTGGCCCTTGGCGCCGGTGCTGGCGCGGCGCTGACGGGAACGCCTACTCTCGCGGCAGACGCTTCATCAGCGCCGCGCTGGTCAGCAGTTCGAGCTGCGCCTCGAGCCGGATCACGCGTTCGGTCAGGTTCTCGATCTTGGCTTGCTGCGACTTGAGCGCGTCGTTCTGGCGCACGACGCGGTCCTCGAGCTTGATCATCGAGGTCAGCGCGCCCCAGACGCGGTCGGTCACGCCCATCAGGCCACCTTGCGAGCGCCGGCCCGGGCACGACTGGCGGCCACGGCAACCACCTTGGGCGCAGCCTTGCGCTCCATCGCTGCGATGCGCTCGTTGCTGGCCTCGATGAACGCCAGCGCCTCGTCGATCGAGGTGCAGGCGCGGTCGGCGGCGGCCCTGGCCGCGTCGGCAAGCGTAGCGAGCTCTTCGTCGGCTTCGGCCGACTCGTAGGCCGTCGCGCCGCGGCGCATCAATTCCGAGATCGGCAGGCCGAGCTTCTTCGCCTTGGCGACGATCGCCTTCTTCTCCTGGGCCGTGGCCTGGACCACGATGCGCTCGCCGGCGATCGCCATGATTCAACTCCGCTTCGATCCGTGATGGACATGGACAGTGTATGTACATCGACGGCACTGTCAAGGCCGGCGCCGGCGGGTGTCGGCAGGTCGTAGACTGCGGCCGCATCACGCAGGAGACGGGCCATGCACCTCAACTCGCCCAAGATCGGCGCCTCCAACCCGGCGCGGCCGAACAAGATCGTCAGCGCGGCCGAGGCCGTGCGGCTGATCCACGACGGCGACACCGTCGCCACCAGCGGCTTCGTCGGCATCGGCTTCGCCGAGGGCATCGCCATCGCGCTGGAAGAGCGCTTCCTGGCCACCGAGGCGGAGACAGGCACCGGCTCGCCGCGCGCGCTGACGCTGGTGTATGCCGCCGGGCAGGGCGACGGCAAGGAGCGCGGCCTGAACCACTTCGGCCATGCCGGGCTCGTCAAGCGCGTCGTCGGCGGGCACTGGGGGCTGGTGCCCAAGCTGCAGGCCCTCGCCGTGGCCGGAGAGATCGAGGCCTACAACCTGCCGCAGGGCGTGATCTCGCACCTGTTTCGCGACATCGCGGCCGGCAAGCCGGGGACGCTCAGCCACGTGGGCCTGGGCACCTTTGTCGACCCGCGCCACGGCGGCGGCAAGGTCAACGCGGTGACGCACGAAGACCTGGTGCGGCTGATGGAGATCGACGGCGACGAGGTGCTGTTCTACAAGGCCTTTCCGATCCGGGTGGGCATCATCCGCGCCACCACGGCCGATGCCGACGGCAACCTGACGATGGAGCGCGAGGCGCTGACGCTGGAAGCCCTGGCCATCGCGATGGCGGCGCATAACAGCGGTGGCATCGTGATCGCGCAGGTCGAGCGCCTGGCCGAGCGCGGCTCGCTCAACCCGCGGCAGGTCAAGATCCCCGGCGTGCTGGTCGATTGCGTGGTGCTGGCCGAGAAGCCCGAGCACCACATGCAGACCTTCGTCACCCAGTACAGCGCTGCGTTCGCGGGCGAGATCCGGGTGCCGGTGAACACGCTGGCGCCGATGCCGATGGGCGCGCGCAAGCTGATCGCGCGCCGCGCTGCGCTGGAGCTCAAGCGCAACGCGGTCGTCAACCTGGGCATCGGCATGCCGGAAGGCGTGGCCGACGTGGCGACCGAAGAGGAAGTGATCGACCTGCTGACGCTGACCGCCGAGCCGGGCGTGATCGGCGGCATCCCGGCCAGCGGGCTGAACTTTGGCGCTGCGGTGAACACGCAGGCGATCATCGACCAGCCCAGCCAGTTCGACTTCTACGACGGCGGCGGGCTCGACGTCGCGGTGCTCGGCCTGGCGCAAGCCGACGCCGAGGGCAATCTCAACGTCAGCAAGTTCGGGCCGCGGCTGGCCGGCGCGGGCGGTTTCATCAACATCAGCCAGGCAGCCCGGGCGGTCGTGTTCGTCGGCACCTTCACCGCCGGCGACCTGCAGGTGCGCGTGGCCGACGGCAAGGTGCACATCGACAGCGAAGGCACCAGTGCCAAGTTCGTGCGCGAGGTCGAGCACCGCACCTTCAGCGGCGAGCGCGCGCGCAGGCAAGGCCAGCGCGTGCTCTACGTCACCGAGCGCTGCGTGTTCCGGCTCGCCGAGGCGGGCGGCCTGGAGCTGATCGAGATCGCGCCCGGGATCGACCTCGAACGCCACATCCTGGCGCAGATGGATTTCGCGCCCGCCATCAGCCCCGACCTGAAGCTGATGGAGGCGAGCCTGTTCGCCGACGCGCCGATGAACCTGCGCGAGCGCATGCTGACGCTGCCGCTCGCGGAGCGGATCGAGTTCGATGCGCGCAGCAAGATCCTCTTCATCAACTTCGAGGGCCTGGCGGTCGAAAGCGCGCAGGACATCGAGGAAATCGAGACCGAGGTGGCGCGTTGCGCCGCGCCGCTGGGAATGCGCGTGAACGTGGTCGTCAACTACGACCACTTCAGCATCCGACCCGAGCTGATGGACGCCTACGGCGTGATGGTCAAACGGCTGGCGGAGCGCTACTACGCGCGCGTGACGCGCTACGCGGCGAGCGGCTTCGTCAAGGCGCGGCTGGAGCACACGGGCTAGGCCGCAAACTGGTCACGCAAGCACCAAGCCTCCGTTCGGGCTGAGCTTGTCGAAGCCCTCGCAGCGTGCACTGGCCCTTCGACGGGCTCAGGGCGAACGGTTCCAACCGGACAGCATGGGGGCCTGGCCGGGCATCGCGCTGCTTGCGTTCGCGGGACGACCCGCTTGCGGCGCCAGGCGCCTGTTGGCACTTCGCACGTTTCAGGCTCAGGCAACCCATCGTTCACGGGGGGTGATCCGACTCCGCCGCCGAGGCTTGCGGCAGCGCAACGGGCGACGGCCATGATCGGCGGCACACTGATTTCGACGGGCATCCTGAGCTTCGTTCCTG
>CAVZXE010000005.1:0-86638 GCA_963779155.1 uncultured bacterium
CTTGGCGGCCATTCGCCAGGTACGAGGCCCGAGTCTGGCGGCCCGTGCATGGCGCGCCAACGAAGCTTTTCGTCTGTGCATGTGCCGATTCCGGTGCGCGCCTCCGGTCGCTGCGGAGGCGGCCGCGGGCGACTGCCATCGACGCTCGGGCGCCGATCGCGCGGGCCGCGCGGGCCGCGCGGCGACAGGCCTGTCAGTGCGCCAGCGGCAGGGTGGCGGCCGCGCCTGCGGCTGCCCGGCCCGGCGGCAATGCCGCCAGCAGGCCGTAGCGCTTGAGGAGCGTGCGCAGCGTGTTGCGGGTGACGCCGAGCGTGCGCGCGGCCTGCACCTGGTTCTCGGCGACGTGCGCGAATGCGGCACGCACCAGGGCCTCCTCGACGCTGTGGAACAGGCACGGAGCGCCTTCGGCGAGCATCGCTTCGAGCGCGCCGCCCAGCGCGCGTCGGGCCGCGCTCGGCGCGCTTTGCGGCGAAGCGCTCGCCTGCGCGTCGTGGGTGGCGATCGCGTCGAGCCGCAGCGCCGCGTCACCCGGTCTCGCCAGCGCCGACGTGGCCTGTGCCAGCTTGAGATCGGCCACACGAATGACGCCGTTGCGGCAGACGATCAGTCCGAAGTGGATGACGTTTTCGAGCTCGCGGATGTTGCCCGGCCAGGCGTGGCCGAGCAGCGCGGCCTCGGCATCGGATGAAAGCGCCGCATCCGGCAGGCCGAGGCGGGGCCCGTACACGCCGATGAAATGCCGCGCCAGCGGGAGGATGTCGCCGCAGCGGTCTCGCAGCGGCGGCAGGCCGACCGTGGCCACGCTCAGGCGGTAATAGAGGTCGGCACGGAAGCGCCGCGCCTCGACGGCGCGACGCAGGTCGAGGTTGGTGGCCGCCACGAGGCGCACGTCGAGCGCGACGTTCTTGCGCGAGCCGAGGCGTACGACCTGGCGCTCCTGCAGCACGCGCAGCAGCTTGACCTGCAGCGCCAGCGGCAGGTCGCCGATTTCGTCGAGGAAGAGCGTGCCGCCGTGGGCCGCCTCGAACCACCCGGCGCGCGCCTGCGACGCGCCGGTGAACGCGCCCGCCTCATGGCCGAAGAGTTCGGCGTCGATCAGCGACTCGCTGAACGCGCCGCAGTTGACGGCGAGGAAGGGCCCTCTGCGCCCGCTCTGCGCGTGGAGCTGGCGCGCGATCAGTTCCTTGCCGGTGCCGGTCTCTCCGATCAGCAGCACCGAGGCCTCGCTGCGCGCGATGCGTTCGACCTGCTCGAGCAGCCCGGCCGAGAGCGGGTCGTGGAAACGCAGTGCCCGGGCGCCGCTCGACAGCGCGCCCGGCGGCGTGTCGGGCAGGCTCAGCAGACGCAGTCGGGCGAGCGCGATCGGTTCGGGCATGGGGTGCAAGGATGTGTGCGGGACGACATGGCTCGCATCTTCGGCGGCGCGACCATACGCGCGAAGGCACGATTTCGCCTTTGCATATGCGCCAGGCCGTCGAGGCGACCTGGGCTCCAGTGCAGGCCGACGCGCACGGCGCCCGGCCTGCCGGGCCGCTGCGGGCCCTCCCAAGCCGGCGCCGGGCCGCTTCCAAGGCCGCTGAGCGCCCGCCGCGGGGGGCGGCGAACGGGGTGAGCCTGAGGGGCGTCGTCTCAGTCCTCGAACGGCTCGCCCGCCAGCGCGCGATCGACCACCGGCCGCGTCAGCGTCGACGCGAAGGCCTCGATGAAGGCATAGACGTAGCCGCGCAGCCAGGCGCCGCGGCGGATCGCCAGCCGCGTCAGGTTGACTTCGAACAGATGGCGCGCATCGAGCGCGCGGAGCGTGCGGTCGCGTTCGGCGTCGAACGCGATCGACGCGACGATGCCCACGCCCATGCCGAGCTCGACGTAGGTCTTGATCACGTCGGCATCCATCGCGCTGAGCACGATGTCGGGCTTGAGGCCTGCCGCTGCGAAGGCGTCGTCGATGTGCGCGCGACCGGTGTAGCCGCCTTCGTAGGTGATGATCGGATGGCGTGCCAGTTGCGCCAGCGTGATCGGGCCTTCGTGCTCCAGCAGCGCGTGCCCGGGCGGCACGATGACGCTATGCGTCCAGCGGTAGCTCGGCAGCGCGACCAGTTGCTCGTAGTGCGCGAGCGCCTCGGTGGCCACACCGATATCGGCCTCGCCCGAGAGCAGCATCTCGGCCACCTGCTTCGGCGAGCCCTGGTGCAAGGTGAGCGTGACTTTCGGATAGACCTGCCTGAAGTCGCGCACCACCGTCGGCAGTGCGTAGCGGGCCTGCGAATGCGTCGCGGCGATCGACAGCGGGCCGGTGTCCTGGGCGCTGAAATCCTCGCCGACGCGCCTGAGGTTGTCGGCCTCGAGCAGCAGCCGCTCGACGATCGGCAGCACGGCCTCGCCCGGAGGCGTGAGCTGGGTCAGGCGCTTGCCGACGCGAACGAAGATCTCGATGCCGAGTTCGTCCTCGAGTTCGCGGATCTGGCGGCTGATGCCGGGTTGCGAGGTGTGCAGGACTTCAGCCACCTCGGTCAGGCTGAAGCCGGAGCGGGTGGTCTCGCGCACGGCTCGGAGTTGCTGGAAGTTCATGGATCGTCACCGCGATGCCGCGCAAGGGCGGCGTGTCAATGGAGCATGCGCAAGAGACAGGAGCCGCATGTCGCCTCCTGCCGAGAACAACGCGGCCGTGCTCGTTAACGGTGCCGAAGCGCGAACCCGGCCCGCCTGCGCCTGCGGGCCGCTGGCAGATCCACCTTCCCTGCCGGGTGCGGGATGCGGGGTCGAAGCCGAGCGCTTCCTCGCAGGAGCGTCACCCAACGCCCGCCAGCGGCGTGCACGGCCGGGCGCGCGCCCGGCCGCAACGGCCGCAACGGCCCATGGCTGACCGGCGGTCGTCAAGTGGCAAACGAGATTTCGAGCGGGTGCGCGCGGCCGATGCGGCGTTCCCGGTGCAGCCCCTGAATCCGGCGTTCGAGAAGTTGCCTGCCCAGGGGCCAGGGTCCGTGCCCCGAGGCCACGTTCACGTGGCCGGCGTCGCCCAGGTCGACCAGCTGGCTGCCCCACACGCGCGACCAGTTCACGGACGAGCCGAACGGCATCCACGGATCGGTGCGGCTCGCCACCAGGGTGCTCGCCACCGGCAGCGGCTGGCACGGCAGCGCTTCGGCCGCGCCGAACTTGAGCGGGTCGGCCGGCGCCACCAGCACGACCGCCTCGATCCCAGGCGCGCCGCGCAGCAGGGCGCGCACCAGGGCGAGGCAGCCGAAACTGTGCGCCACGGCGACCCACGGCCCGCGCGGCTCGCCGGCCAGCGCATCGACGATGCCATCGGCCCAGCGTTCGAGGTCGGGCACGCTCCAGTCGTGCTGCCGAACGCGCAGCGCACTTCGGTAGTGACGCTGCAGCCATGTCTGCCAATGGTCGGGGCCGCTGTCGTGCAGGCCGGGGACGACCAGCACGCGGACCGGTACGCCGTGAGAACTCATGACAGCCCCTCGACCACGGAGTACCGTGGCCGATCCCCCCGGGGGATGCGGGCCGGCTTGGGAGCGGCCCGGCGCTCGGCCCGCGGCGAGGGGGTTGACACAGGGTGTCTCATGCCCCGGCGCCTACAGCGTCGCGATCGACACTTCGGTCGACTTGACGAGTGCGATCACGTCGCGGCCCACGACGAGGTTGAGTTCCTTGACCGAGCGGGTCGTGATGACCGAGGTGACGACGAGCCCGCTCGGGGTCACGACGTCGATCTCCGAGACCACCGGCCCTTCGATGATCTCCTTGACCTTGCCGCGGAACTGGTTGCGCACGTTGATGGCGCTGATGCTCATGGTTTTCTCCCTGATTCGAGCGATGACGACGGATGACAGCGACGCGATGGAAACCTCAGATCGCCCAGCGCAGGCCGTGCGCCGGCTGCGAAACCGGCGCCGCCGCGGGCTCCTCGCGCGCCGGGAGCTGCAGCACGCGCTCGAGGATGCGTTCTTCCTGCTCGGCAAACGCGGCCACGCCGCGCGAACGCGGCCGCGCCAGCGCGACCCGCTCGTCGAGCGCGATGCGCTGGTCCTCGATCAGCACGACGCGGTCGCCGAGCGCCACGGCCTCGGCCACGTCGTGCGTGACCAGCAGCGCGGTGAAGCCGTGGCGGCGCCACAGCGATTCGATCAACTGCTGCATCTCGATCCGCGTCAGCGCATCGAGCGCGCCCAGCGGCTCGTCGAGCAGCAGCAGGCGTGGCGCGTGCACCAGCGCCCGCGCGAGCGCCACGCGCTGCCGCTGGCCGCCCGAGAGCACGGCCGGCCAGTCGTCGGCGCGGTCGGCGAGCCCGACCTTGTCCAGCGCCTCCCGGGCGCGGGCCTTGGCGCCGGGGCCGACGAGGCCGAGCGCGACGTTGTCGAGCACGCGCTTCCAGGGCAGCAGGCGCGCGTCCTGGAACATGATGCGCCGGTCCGGCCGTTCACCGGCGAGCGGTTCGCCGTCGAGCGTGATCGCCCCGGCGCTGGCCTTTTCGAGGCCGGCGACCAGCCGCAGCAGCGTGCTCTTGCCGCAGCCGCTGCGCCCGACGATGGCAACGAACTCGCCCGGCTCGATGCGCAGATCGATCCCGGTCAGCACCTCGCGCTCGCCGAAGCGCTTGCCGACAGCGTTCAACGCCAGCGCCAGGCCGCGCTGCGGCGGCGCTTGCCGAACGGGCGACGGCGCGGCCTCGGGGCGGTGCAAGTCCGGTGCCGTATCGGCGGAGTCGTTCAAGCCCTGGAACCCGATCGTGTCGTACAGCATGGTCGTTCTCGATCGAAGCATGGATTCAGCGCGCCGCCCGGTAGGCCGGGTTCCAGCGCAGCAGCCAGCGCTCCAGCCCCTTGGCCAGCAGGTCGGCGAGCTTGCCGAGCAGCGCGTAGAGCAGGATGCCGACGAGCACCACGTCGGTCTGCAGGAACTCGCGCGCATTCATCGTCATGTAGCCGATGCCGGCCTGGGCCGAGATCGTCTCGGCGACGATCAGGATCACCCACATGAAGCCGAGCGAGAAGCGCACCCCGACGAGAATGGACGGCAGCGCGCCGGGCAGGATCACCTGCCGGTACAAGGGCCAGCCCGCGAGGCCGTAGCTGCGCGCCATCTCGATCAGCCCCGCATCGACCGAGCGGATGCCGTGGAAGGTGTTGATGTAGATCGGAAAGAACACGCCCAGCGAGACGAGGAACAGCTTGGCCGATTCGTCGATGCCGAACCACAGGATCACCAGCGGTATCAGCGCCAGCGGCGGGATGTTGCGCACCATCTGCAGCGTCGAATCGAGCGCCGTCTCGGCGCCCTTGATCGATCCGGTGAGCAGGCCCAGCACCAGCGCCAGGCTGCCGCCGATCGCAAAGCCCGACAGCGCGCGCCAGGTGCTGGTCGCGACGTGCAACCACAGCTCGCCCGAGGCCGAGAGCGTCCAGAACGCCTTCAGCACGGCCCAGGGTTCGGGCAGGACGCGGATCGAGAGCCAGCCCGACTGCGAGGCGAGCTGCCAGGCGACGAGGATCGCCACCGGCAGCAGCCAGGGCAGCGCGCGCTCAGACAGAGAGTTGGAAGTCGGTGACATGGCGCGGGGTTGCGAAATCGGGGTGCGAGGCTTCGGGCTCGATCAGCTCGAGCCGGTTGCCGAAAGGGTCTTCGACGTAGAGCCGTGGCGTGCTGCCCGCCAAGGGCGAGACATCGACGCGCTGGCCCGCCGCCGCAAGGCGCCGCGCCACGGCGGCCACCTGCTGCACGCGCAGCGCCAGGTGGGCCTGCGGCGCGACGCCGGTGTAGGCGCCTTCGCTCAGGTCGAGCCGCTGCCAGCCGAGCGCGAAGCGCAGCGTGCCGGGCTGGGCCAGCAGGGGGTCGTGCACTTCGGTCAGGCCGAGCAGGCCCTGGTAGAACGCGCGAGCGCTCGGCAAGCCGCCGTACGGGACGGGCAACTGCACATGGTCGACGCTTTCGATCTGGAGCATCGCGCTGTCCCTAGCTGGCCGAGACCTGGTCGGCCGCCTCGCGCCGCGCATAGCTGTTGGCGACGATCTCGCCGAACGGCCCGGTCAGGGTGCGCTGCGGCAGCGTCTGCTGCAGCTCCAGCGGCAGCAGCGGGAACACCAGTTCGGCGAAGCGGTGCGCTTCCTCGAGGTGCGGATAGCCGGAGAGCACGAAATACTTCAGGCCGAGCGCGGCGTATTCCTCGATGCGCTCGGCCACCTGCTGCGGGTTGCCGACCAGCGCCGTGCCCGCACCGCCGCGCACCAGGCCGACGCCGGCCCACAGGTTGGGCGAGACCTCCAGGCCTTCGCGCACGTTGGCGGGGTTGAAGCGACCCTTGTTCAGCTCGGCCATGCGCCGCTGGCCGACCGAATCCATCTGCGCGAACTTCTGCTGCGCCGCCACCACCGTCTTCTCGTCGAGGTGCGAGACCAGTTCGGCCGCGGCCTGCCAGGCTTGGTCTTCGGTCTCGCGGACGATGACGTGCAGCCGGATGCCGTACTCCAGCGTGCGGCCGTGCTTCGCGGCACGCTGGCGAACGTCGGCCACCTTCTCGGCCACCGCCGCGGGCGGCTCGCCCCAGGTCAGGTAGGTGTCGAGCTGCTCGGCGGCGAGTTCGTGCGCTTCGTCGGACGAACCGCCGAAGAAGACCGGCGGATACGGCTTGTTCAGCGGCGGGTAGAGCACCTTGCCGCCCTTGACCGAAAGGTGCCGGCCGCTGAAGTCGAGCGGCTCGCCGTCGTGGCTGCGCGCCAGCAGCTCGCGCCAGATGGTCAGGAACTCGCGCGAGAGCTCGTAGCGCTCGCGATGCGGCAAAAACAGGCCGTCGCCCTCGAGCTCCTCGGCGTCACCCCCGGTGACGAGGTTGACGAGCAGCCGTCCGCCGGAAAGGCGGTCCAGCGTCGCCGCCATCCGCGCCGACTGCGACGGCTGCACCAGCCCCGGCCGCAGCGCAACCAGGAACTTGAGCCGGCGCGTTGCGTCGATCAGGCTCGCGGCGAGGATCCACGAGTCCTCGCACGAGCGGCCGGTGGGCAGCAGCACGCCTTCGTAGCCCAGGCTGTCGGCGGCGATCGCGATCTGCTTGAAGTAGTCGAAGGTGGCCGCGCGCGCGCCCTTGCTGGTGCCGAGGTAGCGCGAGTCGCCGTGGGTGGGAATGAACCAGAGGATCTTCATGCGGTGCTTTCGTCGTCTTGCGTTCAGCGCGCCTGCGCCAGCGCCTGCCCGGGCTGCCAGACGATCTCGGCGACGCGAATGGGCTTGGGGATCAGGCCGAGCTGCGCAAACGCATCGGCCACCTTCTGCTGCTCGGCGACCAGCGCCGGCGTCAGCGTGCCCACCGGCGAGGGCTGGCGCCGCTCCAGTACGCGGTGCACGGTGGCCAGATCGAGCCCGGCGAAGTCGGCGAAGCGTTGCGCCGCCTCCTTGCGGTGCGCCTGGACCCAGGCGTCGGTCTCGGTCAATGCGGCGAAGATCGCGCGCAGGGCGGGTTCGTTGCCGGCCAGCGCGCGCGACGCAAGATAAAAGGTGTTGTTGTTGGTCAAGCCGCGGCTGGTGGCCAGCACGCGCGTGCCCCCGGCGATCTCGGCGGCGGCGTAGTAAGGGTCCCAGATCACCCAGGCGTCGACGGCGCCCTTCTCGAACGCCGCACGCGCATCGGCCGGCGCCAGGTAGACCGGCGAAATGTCGGCCCACGCCAGGCCGCCCTTGGCCACCGCCTGCACCAGCAGGTAGTGCGCGCTCGACCCCTTTTGCACCGCGACGCGCCGGCCCTTCAGGTCGGCCAGCGTCTTCAGCGCCGACTCGGGCTTGACGAGCACCGCCGAACTGTCGGGCTTGGCCGGTTCGGCGCCGACGTAGAACAGGTCCTTGCCGGCCGCCTGCGCGAAGACGGGCGGCGAGTCGCCGACACCGCCGAAGTCCACGCTGCCCACCGCCAGCGCTTCGAGCAGCTGCGGCCCGGCCGGAAACTCGACCCAGCGCACCGGCGTGCCGGGCAGGGTCTTGTCGAGCAGCGCCAGGCTCTTGAGTAGCGCGAGGTTGAAGCTGCCTTTCTGGAAGCCCACGCGCAGTTCACGCAGGTCGGGCACCCTGGCGCCCTGGGCTTGCGCGAACGCCGCCGGCGCGGTGGTGGCCAGCGCCACGGCCGCCGCCACCCATTGCAGGGCGCGCCGGCGCGAGGGGGTCGGGTTCGTCATCGCGCGGCCCTCACTTCTGCGCCGTGGCCACCGTGCCGGGCAGGGCGTCGGCGATGCGGATCGGCTTCGGAATGAGCTTGAGCTCGAAGAAGGCGTCGGCAATCTTCTGCTGCTCGGCGGCCACGGCCGGCGTCAGCGGCTTCACGCCGAACTGGTAGCGCGTCAGGCTCTTCTCCACCACTTCGGGCTCGAGCCCCTGCTGCGGCGCGATGATCGCGGCGGCCTGCTTCAGGTTGGCCTTGAGCCACTGGCCCTGCGCCACCGTGTCTTCGAACAGCGCCTGGATGACCTGGGGGTGCTTGTCGACGTAGCCGCGCTCGGCCAGGTAGTAGGCGAAGTTGTTGACCACGCCGCGCCCGTCGACCAGGATGCGCGCGCCGCTTTGCTTCTCGACCGCGGCGAGGAAGGGGTCCCAGATCGCCCACGCATCGACGGCGCCCTTCTCGAACGCCGCGCGGGCGTCGGCCGGCGGGATGAACACGGGCTGGATATCGGCGTACTTCAGGCCGTTCTTCTCCAGCGCCTTGACGAGCAGGTAGTGCACGTTGCTGCCCTTGTTGAGCGCGACCTTCTTGCCCTTCAGGTCGGCGACCGTCTTGATGGCAGAGTCCTTCGGCACGACGATGGCCTCGGCCTCCGGACCTGCCGGGTCGTTGCCGATGTAGACGAAGTTCGCCCCCGCTGCCTGGGCGAAGATCGGCGGCGCTTCGCCGACATAGCCGACGTCGACCGCGCCGACGTTCAGGCCTTCGAGCAGCTGCGGCCCGGCCGGGAACTCGACCCACTTGACGCCGACGCCCAGCGGCGCCAGGCGCTTCTCGAGCGTGCCCTGGGTCTTCTGCAGCGTCAGCAGGCTGGCCGACTTCTGGTAGCCGATGCGCAGTTCGTCCTTCTTCTGCGCGAAGGCGCTGGCGGCGGGCACGATCGCCAGCGCGAGCGTGAGGAGGGCGGCCAGCGCGCTTCGGCGCGAGGTCTTCGGCGGTGTGGACGGGTTCATGGTGTTCCTTGGGTCGGGATTTCGGGCAACACGGCTCCCGCAGCGCGCGTGAAGCGCGTTGCAGGCCGGTCGGTTCGGTGGGGGCGCCGGGCCGAGAGCTTCTCGGCCCAGCCGGCTTCAGGCGCTACATCGCGCCAGGACGGCGTGCGCGCTGGCTGCGCGCGGGCCGGCAGGCAGCGGTACGACGCGCGCGCCGGCGAGGCGGGCCGAAAGCTCGCGGGCGGCGCTGTCCACCCGGCGCCGGATGTCGGCATCGAATTCGACCCCGCCGCCGTCGCGCCGGCGGGCCTGCGCATCGGCAGCGAAGACCGCATCGAGGATGTCGCGCGCGCCAAGCGCCGAGAGCACCGGCTGCAACGCATAGTCGAGCGCCAGCAGGTGCGCCGGGCTGCCGCCGGTGGCCATCGGGAGCACGATCTTGCCGCGCAGCGCGTCGGGCGGCAGCAGGTCGAGGAAGACCTTCAACAGGCCGCTGTAGGCCGCCTTGTAGATCGGCGTGGCGATGACGATCGCGCGCGCCTCGGCCACCTGGCAGACGGCGGCCCTGATCGCCGCGTGCCCGTCATCGGCCAGCAGCAAGGCTTCGGCGGGCATTTCGCGCAGGCTCAGCGTCTGCGGTTCGAGGCCCTGCCGGCCGAGCTCGAGGCCGGCGGCGGCGAGCAGCGCCGCCGAGCGCGACGGCGCCGTCGGACTGCCGGCGATCAGGAGGATGCCCATGGCGGCGGCGTCCGGGCGCGGGCCTACTTGACGCCCGGCGCGTAGATCTGGTCGAACACGCCGCCGTCGTCGAAGTGCGTCTTCTGCGCCAGGCGCCAGCCGCCGAACAGCTCGTCGATCGTGAACAGCTTGACCGGGCTGAACTGCTTGGCGTACTTGGCCGCCACCTTGGCGTCGCGCGGGCGGTAGTAGTGCTTGCCGGCGATGTCCTGCCCTTCGGGCGTGTACAGGTACTCGAGATAGGCCGTTGCGAGCTTGCGCGTGCCCTTCTTGTCGACGTTCTTGTCGACCACGCTCACCGGCGGCTCGGCCAGGATCGACAGCGACGGCGTGATGATCTCGAACTTGTCCGGGCCGAGCTCCTTGGTCGCGAGGTAGGCCTCGTTCTCCCAGGAGATCAGCACGTCGCCGACACCGCGTTCGGTGAAGGTCGTGAGCGAGCCGCGCGCGCCCGAGTCGAGCACCTTGGTATTGGCGTAGATGCGCTTGACGAAAGCCTTGGCGCTGTCGGCGTTGCCGCCCGGCTGCTTGAGCGCATAGCCCCAGGCGGCCAGGTAGTTCCAGCGCGCGCCGCCCGAGGTCTTCGGGTTGGGGGTGATGATGTCGACGCCGCTGCGCGCCAGGTCGGGCCAGTCGCTGATCTTCTTCGGGTTGCCCTTGCGGACCAGGAACACGATGGTCGAGGTGTAGGGCGAGGAGTTGTTCGGCAGGCGCTTCTGCCAGTCGGCCGGAATGAGCTGCGCCTTGTCGTGCAGCACGTCGATGTCGTAGGCCAGGGCGAGGGTCACGACGTCGGCGTCGAGCCCGTCGATGACCGATCGCGCCTGCTTGCCCGAGCCGCCGTGCGACTGCTTGAGCGTCAGCGTCTCGCCGGTCTTGGCCTTCCACTGCTTGCTGAAGGCGGCGTTGAAGTCCTGGTACAGCTCGCGGGTCGGGTCGTAGCTGACGTTGAGCAGCGTGGTCTGCGAAAGCGCCGGCAGCGCGGTGAAGGCGAGGGTTGCTGCGGCCAGCAGCGCGAGCGCGCGGCGGGTGGGTCGGGTACGAGAGTGGAATTTCACGGGCGAGTTGTCGAAGCTGAGGGACAGGCAGACTCTAGGGGCCACGCGCTGCGGCGTGAACCAAGAAATCCTGCTTTGCTTTGCAGCGCCCGGCGCCGCGGCCGCGGTCAGCGGCCGATGTGGCTGGCGAGCACCGGGAACAGCTTGACCAAGCCGTCGGCCATCACCTCCACCGCCAGCGCGGCGAGGATCAGGCCCATCAGGCGCGTCATGACGTTGATGCCGGTCTTGCCGAGCACGCGTGCAATCGTGCCGGCCATGCTGAAGCTGGCCCAGACGGCCAGGCCGATCACGACTCCGTAGCCGACGAGCACGGCGTGTTCCCACCAGTGGCGCGTCTTGTCGGCATAGATCACGACGGTCGAGATCGTCGCCGGCCCGGTGAGCAGCGGAATGGCCAGCGGCACGACGGCGATGCTGTCGCCTGCGTCGAGCTTGGTGTCGCCTTCGCTGACCGTCTCGGTGCGCGACTCGGCCGGCTTGGCGTTGAGCATCTGCAGCGACGAGATCAGCAGCAGCGTGCCGCCGCCGACCTGGAACGAGGCGAGCGAGATGCCGAAGAACTCGATGATGCGCAGCCCCGCCACGGCGCTGACGGCGATCACCACGAAGGCGGTGAACGCCGAGACGCGGATCGTGCGCTGGCGTTGCGCGCGGTTCAGGCTCTGCGTGAAGTGGATGTAGAACGGCACCGCGCCGATCGGGTTGACGATGGCCAGCAGCGCGACCAGCGGCTTGTAGATTTCCATGCCCGATTCTCGCTTGCGCTAGCGCAGCGGTCGCGCCACATCGGCCGGCGCGGTGGCCAGCGCGCGCAGGTAGCGCAGCCCGGCGGCGGCGCGCGGCCCGTACCAGCCGAGCAGTTCGCCGTCCACCCGCTGTACGCGAGCGCGCGGGCACAGCGCCTGCGCCGCCGCGGCGTGGCGGGCGTCGAAGTGGAAGGGCTCCGACGACAGCAGCACGCGCTGCACGCCGGCGAGCCAGGGCTCGTCGCCCCGCACCGCCGGGTAGCGCGCCGCTCCCGCCTCGCCGCCGTCCTGCGCCGGAAGGCTGAGCCAGTGGATGCGCGCCAGCATGCGCGAGAGGTAGGTGTCGCGCGCCACGGTCATCCAGGGTTCGCACCAGATCAGGTACAGCACCTGCTGCGGCGCCAGACCGTCGGGCGACGTGGCGGCGAGCTCGCGTTCGATTTCCGCGCGAATCGCGTCGGCGCGGCCGTCGACGCCCGGCACGCCGGCAAAGGCGCGCCGGCACTGCTCGACGAGCGCCAGGTTGTCATCCGGTGCGCAGGGGTGGGTGACGACGACCTCGGGCACGAAGGCGCGTAGCGCGGCCACGGTGTCGAGCCGGTTCTCGTCCACGTTCACCAGCACGTGGGTCGGCGCCAGGCGGCGCAACTTGGCCAGGTTCACGTCCTTGGTGCCGCCGACCTTGGGCACGGAGCGCAGCGTCGCGGCGGGATGGATGCAGTAACCGGTGCGCGCCACGAGGTACTCGCCCAGTCCGAGCGCGACGACGAGTTCGGTCAGGCTCGGCACCAGGCTGGCGATGCGCGGCTGCATCGGCCGCGCGTCAGCGCTCGAGGCCGTCCGGACTGAGGGCAAGGTACACCGCGCAGGCCCCGCGCAGGGTCACGAGCCCCGGCAACGCGAGCGCAAGCGCGAACACCACGCCGCCGCCGACCAGCGCCGCCGAGCCATGCGCCGTCGCGGCCACCGGCGCCCCGGCGGCGCCCAGGCTGCGCAGCCCGTAGCCGAACAGGCCGGCCATCAGTTGCTGCACCGGCACATCGACGCCGACCACGGCGACCCCCAGCTCGGCGACCGCGCGCCCGCCGGCCATCACGACGAAGCTCACCAGCGCAGCCACCGCGGCCGCGAGTAGGCTGACCGCCGCCATCAGCAGCGCCACGACGAGCAGGCGGCGGCGAACGAGCCGCAGCAGGCAGCGCACCACCTCGAGCACGCCGGCCCCCGACCAGACGGCCGGCGCGGCAAGCGGCACCACCACCGCCAGCAGCGCCAGCAGCAGCAGGCCGAAGGTGGGCACCGCCAGCGGCACGGCCAGGCCGAACAGCAACGGCCCCAGCACCGGCCCGGTGACCGACAGGCGGCTCAGC
This sequence comes from uncultured bacterium, assembly GCA_963779155.1. GTDB lineage: Bacteria > Pseudomonadota > Gammaproteobacteria > Burkholderiales > Burkholderiaceae_C > CAIKUF01. The sequence goes on from CAVZXE010000005.1 coordinate 13,063, forward strand.
CAGAGCAGGCCAACGACGGCGCCGGCGATCGCCGCGCCCGCTGCCAGCAGCACGAGCACGGCCGCGATCAGGCGGTGCGCGCTCGCGAGCGCGTCACGCAGCGCGTCGGCGACGTCGCGAACCGGCAGGCCGCGGGCCTCGTCCATCACCAGCAGGCCGGCGGCGTTGCCGCCATAGAACGCCACCGTGAGCGCGGCGCCCGCCTGGATCGGCCCCCACCAGGCGGCGCCCTGCCCGAGCGAGGCCTCGGCCATCGCCAGCAGCAGGCCGGACGCGGCAAAGGTGCCGAGCAGCGTGGCCAGCGCGCGCAGGTTGCGCAGCGAGTCGAGGCTGGCGAGCACCTGGCCCAGCGCCTCGATCGGCGAGGCCGATCGGCCCGGAATTGCTGAGTATCGAGACGCGGTCACGGCCATCCTTGCTGGGTCCGGGGACCGATTTTGGGGTGGCGACGGCCCAGGCAATGGGCCGAGGCCACCCTTCGCTGGCCTGAAAACAACACTCGCCGCGGCGCGGGCTTGCCAGCCGCCGCGCATCGCGCCGAATTTCCTTCATAATAAAAAGTCTGTGTATGGCAGCAGCGCCTTGACTTGAATGGTTCTGGACGGGTTGAAGCTCCACATAGGAACGGGTAAGTTCATTCAGGAAACGAAAGGCGCCTCCCATGGGCAACAAACTCTACGTCGGTAATCTCGCGTACGGCGTGCGCGATGAAGAACTCCAGCAGGCGTTCGCGCCTTTCGGCACCGTCACCTCGGCCAAGGTGATGATGGACCGCGATACCGGGCGCTCGAAGGGCTTCGGCTTCGTCGAGATGGGTACCGACGCGGAAGCGCAAGCCGCGATCAACGGCATGAATGGCCAGGCCCTCGACGGCCGCGCCATCGTCGTCAACGAAGCCCGCCCGCGCGAAGAGCGTCCGGGTGGCTTCGGGGGTGGCGGCGGCAGCCGCGGCGGCTTCGGCGGCGGTGGTGGCGGCTACGGCGGCAGCGGTGGCGGCGGCGGCAGCCGCAGCGGTGGTGGCGGCGGGTACGGCGGCGGTGGTGGCGGCTACGGCGGCGGCGGCGGTGGGAGCCGAAGCGGCGGTGGCGGCGGCTACGGCGGTGGCGGCGGAAGCCGCAGCGGCGGTGGTGGTGGCGGCGGAAGCCGCGGCGGCTACTGAAACGTCCCGGTTCGATCCGGTCCCGCGCCTCGGTGCGGGCGCGACAAGCGGCGGTGCCTCGGCCCGCCGCTTTTTCCGTTTCTTGGCGCCTGTGCGCCGCGCCTCCGCCGGGCGTCGTCGCGCGGGGGCGGCGCGGCCGCGCAGTGATTCAGCGCCATCCGCCCCGACGACCCCGGTTCACTCTCCGGCCCGGCGCTTGCGCTGGCGCCCGGACAGCAGGCGGTCGAACAGGCGGTCGGGCAGCAGGCGCAGCAGCTTCGCCACCACGCCCATCTGCCACGGGATGACGCGGTAGCTCACGCCGGCCGCGATCGTGGCGTAGGCCTTGTCGGCGAAGACCTCGGGCTGCATCAGGAACGGCATCCGGTAACGGTTCTTGCGCGTCAACGGCGTGTCGATGTAGCCGGGGCCGATGGTGACGACCTTCACCCCGAACGGGCGACACTCGCCACGCAGGCTTTCGCAGTAGCTGATGACGGCCGCCTTGCTGGCGCAATAGGCGCCGTGTCCCGGCAGGCCGCGGATGCCGGCGACGCTGGCGATGCCCACCAGTGTGCCCGAGCGGCGCTCGCGCATGCCGCGCACGAAGGGGTGGAAGGTGGCGGCCAGCCCGATGTTGTTGGTCTCGAAGGTGGCGCGCAGTTGCTCCAGGTCGCTGAACACCGCAGTATCGACGCCGACACTGATGCCGGCGCAGGCGATCACGACGTCGGGAAGCCCCTGTGCGGCAACGCAATCGCGCCCGGCGCCTGTGATGCTGTCGATGTCGCGCACGTCGGCCGCATAGACCCGGACGCGATCCGCCGCCAGACCCTGCGCCCGCGCCCAGGCCTCGACCTCGGCGCCGCGCCGCGCCACCAGCGCCAGCCGGTAGCCCGCACGCGCATAGCGCGCGGCGAGCGCCTGGCCGATGCCGCTCGAGGCGCCGGTGATGTAGGCCAGCGGCGCGCTCATCGAAGGACTTTCACGGCAGCACGCTGCGCTTCACGCCGGTGCCGGGCTTCGCGCCCGGCGCCGCGAACGTCGCCTTCACGCCACCGGTCATCGTCACCGTGCGCTGGAGGTGGTCGTAGCTGAAGGCGCTGGCGCGGATGACCGTGTCGCCACGGGTCACGGTGGCCGGCAGGTGCGATCGCACCTGCTCGGTCTTCAGGAAGGCGTGCAGGAACTCGCCGCGAAAGGTCAGCCCCTCGTCGGTGGCAGTCGTGCCGCGCGTGACCTTCGCGTCGCCGAGCAACTGCACCTCGCTCGCGTCGCCGTTGCTCAGCGCGCGCAGGGCGCTCGCCACCGTCACCCCGCCGTCGAGCGCGAAGGCGGTGACGCTCGGGTGCTCGATCTCGATCGTGTCGGTGTCGGGATAGTGGCGCAGCACTTCGCCTTCGATCCGCGCCCGCAGCGGGCCCTCGGGCGTGAAACGCTGGACCGAGAACTGGCGCATCGTGTAGTCGGCCTCGTGGCGCGGCGCCGCCGCGGGACGCGGGCTCTCGGGCAGCGGCGTGTTCTTGACCAGCCACCAGCTGCCCAGCGCCATCAGCCCCATCAGCAGCAACGGCAGATACGACGACAGCGTATCGAGCAGCCGTGCCGGCCAGGGCAGGGCGGTCCAGCGCGCCTGCGGCTCGCCCGTGGGCAACGGCTGCGGGCCGAGCGCCTCCAGCGGCTCGAGCACCGACGGCGCGGTCATGCCGTACCGTCCAGCGTCGTCAGGTCGCCGTCCAGCAGCCCGGCGTAGCGCCCGGCGGCGCACAGCAGCAGGTCGCAGCATTCGCGCGCCGCGCCGTAGCCGCCTGCGGCCCGGGTGACGTGGTGAGCGCGCGCGCGCACTTCGGCGTGGGCGTGCGGCGGCGCGCAGGCGAAGGCGGCCCGCGCCAGCAGCGGCAGGTCTGGCCAGTCGTCGCCCATCGCGGCGACCGCGCTCCACTCGAGCTGCAGCCGCGCCAGCAGATCGATGGCCGCCGCCAGCTTGTCGCGCGCGCCGTAGATCGCGTGCTCCAGGCCGAGGTCGGCAACGCGCCGGCGCACCGCCGGCGAGTCGCGGCCGGTGATCACGAGCGGCGTGATCCCCCCTTGCCGCAACAGCTTGAGCCCATGCCCGTCGAGGGTGCTGAAGGCCTTGAACTCCTCACCGCGTTCGCCGAGGTAGATGCGACCGTCGGTGAGCACGCCGTCGACGTCGAAGATCGCGGCGCGCATGCCCTGCGCCTGCAGCAGCAACGCCGGCGCAAAGCTCAGGACGGGCGTGGCCGGTCGCGGCAGCGAGGGCGCAGCGCACATCAGATCACCTTCGCCCGCATCAGGTCGTTCGAGTTGAGCGCGCCGATCAGCCGCTCCGCGGCATCGACCACCAGCAGGCTCGTCACGCGGTGGCGCTCCATCAGATCGGCGGCGTCCACGGCCAGCGCATCCTCGCGAACCAGGTGCGGGCCGACATGCATCACCTCGCGCGCGGTCAGGGCGCGCAGGTCCTGACCTTTGGCGACCAGCCGGCGCAGGTCGCCGTCGGTGAAGATGCCGAGCACGCGGCCGTCGGCGTCGGCCACGGCGGTCGCGCCCAGGCCCTTGTCGGTCATCTCGCGCATCAGCTCGATGAAGCCGGCCTCGGCGCCGACGCGCGGAACCGCGTCGCCGGCGCGCATCACATCGCGCACATGGGTCAGCAGCTTGCGCCCGAGCGCCCCCCCGGGGTGCGAGCGCGCGAAGTCCTCCTCGCGAAAGCCGCGCGCGTCGAGCAGCGCCACCGCCAGGGCATCGCCGAGCGCGAGCTGCGCCGTGGTGCTCGCGGTGGGCGCCAGGTTCAGCGGGCAGGCTTCCTGGTCGACCGCGCTGTCCAGGCGCAGGTCGGCATGACGCGCCAGCGAGGAGTCGGCGCCGCCCGTCATCGCGACCACGCGAACGTCGAGCCGCTTGAGCACCGGCAGGATGGCGTTGAGCTCGTCGCTCTCGCCCGAGTTCGAGATCGCCAGCACCACGTCGCCCGCGGCCACCATGCCCAGGTCGCCGTGGCTCGCCTCGCCCGGGTGAACGAACAGCGCCGGCGTGCCGGTGGAAGACAAGGTCGCCGCGATCTTGCGCCCGACGTGGCCGCTCTTGCCCATGCCCATCACCACCACCCGGCCGCGACAACCCAGCATCAGTTCCACAGCCGCGGCGAACGCGCTGCCCGTGCGCGCTTTCAGGCCCAGCAGGGCCTGCGCCTCGATGTCGAAAGTCCGGTGCGCGAGCCTCAGCGCGCGCGCGGCGTCGAATGCGGGTTTGTCTGGCACGCTCGGCGGTCCTGCTCTTCGGCGTCCATTACGATCCGACGATTCTAGGCCGCCCGCCCCGGCACGCGCCTTGCACCCTTCCTGCCGATGGCCACCACGCTCGAACTCGTCCTGCTCTACCTGCTGGCCGCCGTGGCCGGCGTGGTGGCGTGCCGCCTGCTGAAGCTGCCGCCGATCCTCGGCTACCTGCTGGTGGGCGTGCTGATCGGCCCGAATGCGATGGCGCTGGCCAAGGACTCGGTGACGATTCAATACCTGGGCGAGTTCGGCATCGTGTTCCTGATGTTCGTGATCGGGCTCGAATTCAACCTGCCCAAGCTCAGGAGCATGCGCACGCTGGTGTTCGGCCTCGGGCTGGCGCAGGTGCTGCTGTGCATCCTCGGCACCGTGGCCGGGCACTTCCTGCTGCGCTGGCTGTTCTCGTACACCGCCCGGCCCTGGGATCTGTCGTGGCAGGGTGCCATCGTGCTGGCCGGCGCGATGGCGATGTCGAGCACCGCGATCGTCGCCAAGATGCTGGCCGACCGGCTCGAGCTCGAGAGCGAACACGGCAGGCGCGTCATCGGCGTGCTGCTGTTCCAGGACCTGGCCGTCGTGCCGCTGCTGGTGCTGATCCCGGCGCTCAACTCGGGCGCCGCCGACATGGCGGCCTCGCTGGGCTGGGCGACGCTCAAGGCCGTCGCCCTGCTGACCGTCCTGCTCGTCGGCGGCCAGAAGCTGATGCGCTGGTGGCTCACGCTGGTGGCGCGGCGCAAGAGCGAAGAGCTGTTCGTGCTCAACCTGTTGCTGGTCACGCTGGGGCTGGCCTACCTGACCGAGCACGCCGGCCTGTCGCTGGCGCTGGGCGCGTTCGTGGCCGGCATGCTGATCGCCGAGACCGAATTCAAGCACCAGGTGGAAACCGACATCCGCCCCTTCCACGACGTGCTGCTGGGGCTGTTCTTCATCACCATCGGCATGAAGCTCGACTGGCGGCCGGTGCTGGAGCACTGGATCTTGGTGCTCGCAATGACCTTGCTGCCGGTGCTGGCCAAGTTCGTGCTGGTGGCCGCGCTGGCGCGCCTGTTCGGCGCGGCGCCCGGGGTGGCGCTGCGCACCGGGCTGTACCTGGCGCAGGCCGGCGAGTTCGGCTTCGTGCTGCTGACGCTGGGCGCCCAGCAGCGGCTGATCGACCCGCAATGGCTGAGCCCGGTGCTGGCGAGCATGGTGCTGAGCATGCTGGCCACGCCCTTGCTGATCGCCTACAGCAACCGCATCGTGATGCGCCTCAGCGCGAGCGACTGGCTGATGCAGTCGGTGGCGATGACGAGCATCGCCAAGCGCGCCATCAACACCGAGGCCCACATCATCATCTGCGGCTATGGCCGCAGCGGGCAGAACCTGGCGCGGCTGCTCGAGGCCGAGCGCATCCCGTACATGGCGCTCGACCTCGACCCCGACCGCGTGCGCCAGGCCGCCGCCGCCGGCCAGAGCGTCGTCTTCGGCGACGCCGCGCGGCTGCAAAGCCTGATGGCCGCCGGCCTGGCGCGCGCCAGCGCAGTGGTCGTGAGCTACCCCGACACCGCCTCGGCGCTGAAGATCCTGCAACTGGTGCAGGCCCACGCGCCGCGCGTGCCGGTGATCGTGCGCACCATCGACGACGCCGACCTCGAACGGCTGCGCGCCGCGGGCGCGACCGAGGTGGTGCCCGAGGCCATCGAAGGCTCGCTGATGCTGGCCAGCCATGCGCTGGCGTTGGTGGGCGTGCCGATGCGGCGCGTGATCCGCGTCGTGCAGGAGCAGCGCGACGCGCGCTACGGCCTGCTGCGTGGCTACTTCCACGGCGCCGACGACGACACCATCAACGAGATGCACAGCCAGCGCCTGCTCTCGGTCACCCTGCCGCTGGCCGGGCCGCTGCACGGCCGCGCGCTGGCCGATCTGGTGCTGCACACGCTAGAGGTGAGCGTGGTCTCGGTTCGCCGCGCCGGCGGCGGGGTGATCAAGCCGAGCGACGACCTGCGGCTCGAAGGCGGCGACACACTGGTGCTGTCGGGCCAGCCCGAGTCGCTGGCGCTGGCCGAAGGCAAGCTGCTGGCGGTGCGATGAGACAGGCGGGAGGCGCAAGGTGTTGAAGCGACGTCGCTGGATGCAGGTGCTGGGTGCAGGGGCCCTCGGCCCGTGGCTACCCCCGGGCCGTGCTTCGGACGACCGCCACGCCGCTGCCGCCAGCGCGCTGCACGAGGGTGGCGTGGTGCTCATGATGCGGCACGCGCTGGCGCCGGGCACCTTCGACCCGCCCGGCTTCAAGCTCGGCGACTGCGCCACCCAGCGCAACCTGAGCGACGCCGGCCGCGACCAGGCACGCCGCATCGGCGCCTGGTTTCGCGATCAGCGACTGGTGCCAGCCGCCGTGCGCAGCAGCCAGTGGTGCCGCTGCCGCGACACCGCCATCCTGGCTTTCGGCACGGCCAGCGACTGGACGGCGCTGAACTCGGTGATCGAGGCCCGCGAGCGCGAGCCCGCACAGACGGCCCTGCTGCGCGCTGAGCTGGCGCGCATGCCGCGCGGCCGCTTCGAGGTCTGGGTCACGCACCAGGTGAATATCACGGCGCTGGCGGGTGAGCCCACCGCTCCCGGGGACGCGCTCGTACTGCGCCACGATCCGATTCATGCACGCGCGGTGGTCGTGGCGAGCCTGCGCATCGAGTGACGGCTGAGCCCATATCGTCAGACTGGGCGATGCAGCATAGGCCTGTGCTCACTTGCCGATGCAGAAGCTCCCGAATATCTGACCGAGCAAGTCGTCCGCGCTGAACTGCCCGGTGATCTCGCCCAGGGCGTCGTGGGCAAAACGGAGTTCCTCGGCCAGCAACTCTAGAGGGGGCGCAGCGCTGGCAAGCACAAGCTCGGCCTGCACCAAGTGCGCCTGCGTTCGCCGCAACGCCTGCACGTGGCGGGCCCGCGCCGTGAACAGGCCTTCGGGCTGGGCGTGCCAGCCGGCCAGCGCGAGCAGCTTGTGTCGCAAGGTGTCGAGGCCCGCGCCGGTGCGCGCCGACAGCAGGATCGCGCCTTGGGCCATCGCGCGATCGGGAACGTTCGGGCAGAGGTCGGCCTTGTTATAGACGTTGAGCAGGCGCGCCTCGGCCGTCGGCAGGCGCGCCGCGATGCGCGCTTCCTCGGCCTCGTAGGCGGGCTCGCCCAGGCGTGTCAGGTCGTGCAGGAAGAGCACCGCGTCGGCACCTTCGATCTCGGCCCAGGCGCGGGCGATGCCGATGCGCTCGACTTCGTCGCCCGGCCCGGCAAGGTCGCGCAGGCCGGCGGTGTCGGTCACATGCAGCGGCACGCCGTCGATCTGGATCGTCTGGCTCACCTTGTCGCGCGTGGTGCCGGGAATGGGCGTCACGATCGCCAGCTCGGCGCCGGCCAGTGCGTTCAGCAGCGAACTCTTGCCGACATTGGGCTGGCCGGCGATGACGACCTTGATGCCTTCGCGCAGCAAGGCGCCCTGGCGTGCGCGCGCCAGCACGGCGTCCGCCGTGGCGGCGGCGGCGGCCAGACGCTCGCGCGCCTGGGCCTGCTGCAGGAAATCGATCTCCTCCTCGGGAAAGTCGAGTGTCGCCTCGACCAGCGTGCGCAGCGCGACGAGCTGGTCGCGCAACGCGCCGACCTCGCCCGAGAAGGCGCCGGCGAGCGAGCGGCTGGCCGAGCGTGCCGCCGCTTCGGTACTGGCGTCGATCAGGTCGGCCACGGCTTCGGCCTGGGCCAGGTCGAGCTTGTCGTTCAGGAAGGCGCGCTCGGTGAACTCGCCCGGCTCGGCCAGCCGCAGGCCGATGTGAGCGCCGGCTTCCAGGCATCGCGCCAGCAGCAGTTGCAGCACGACCGGGCCGCCGTGGGCCTGCAGTTCGAGCACGGCTTCACCGGTGTACGAGTGCGGTGCCGGGAACGAGATCGCCAGGCCCTGGTCGATGGCTTGGCCAAGGGCGTCGAGAAAGGGCAGGAAGGTGGCGCGGCGCGGCTCGAGCGCGCGGCCGCAGACGGCGGCGACGAGCGGCGCCAGATCGCGCCCGGACGCGCGCACGATGCCCACCGCGCCACGCCCCGGCGCCGTGGCGACGGCGACGATCGGTTCGTAGTGGCGCGGCAGCATGAGCGGCATTCTCGCCTGCGGCTTCGTGGGGCTGCCAAGATGCCTGCGGCGTGCCTTGCAGGACGCGCCGGGCCAGGGGCCCGACGCCTCGCCCGGCACCAACAGTCCAAAGGGACTGCTCGTGTCTGCGCTTGTCCCCGCCGAGGGCGAGCTCGGTCGGCTCGGCTCGGCGCGGCGTCGGCCGCGGGCCTCGATGCGGCTACTTGCCGATCACCCCGAGCTGCTTGTTGATCATGTACTGCTGGGCGATCGACAGGATGTTGTTCGTCAGCCAGTACAGCACCAGGCCGGCCGGGAAGAAGAAGAACATCACCGAGAACGCGAGCGGCATGATCCACATCATCTTGGCCTGCACCGGGTCGGGCGGCGTCGGGTTGAGCCAGGTCTGCAGCAGCGAGGTGGCCGTCATCAGCAGCGGCAGGATGAAGAACGGATCGGGCTTCGAGAGGTCGTGTATCCACAGGATCCACGGCGCGTTGCGCATCTCGACGCTCGACAGCAGCACCCAGTAAAGCGCGATGAAGAACGGCATCTGGGCGAAGATCGGCAGGCAGCCGCCGAGCGGGTTGACCTTCTCCTCGCGGTAGATGCGCATCATCTCCTGCTGCATCTCCTGCGGCTTGTCCTTGAGCCGTTCGCGCAGCGCCATCACCTTCGGGTTGATGGCCTTCATCTTGGCCATCGAGCGGTAGGCGCTGGCGTTGAGCCAGTAGAACGCGATCTTGAGCAGCACCACCAGCGCGACGATCGACCAGCCCCAGTTGCCGAGCACGGCGTGCAGCTGCGTCAGCAGCCAGAACAAGGGCTTGGCGAGGATGGTGAACCAGCCGTAGTCCTTCACCAGCTCGAGGCCGGGCGCCAGCGCGCTCAGCTTGTTCTCTTCCTGCGGGCCGACGAACAGCGTGGTCTCGAGGGTCTTGCTCGCGCCCGCGGCGACCGTGCCCACCGGCACGATCATGCCGACCGCGTACAGGTTGGCGTCGACCTTGCGCGTGAAGAACTCGCGCGGCATCTTCTCCGGCAGCAGCCAGGCCGACGCGAAGTAGTGCTGCACCATCGCCACCCAGCCGTTGTCGGCCGAGGTCTCGTGGTCGGGCTTCTCGTTGACGCCGCGCTTCTCGATCGACTTGAAATCGATCTTCTTGAACTTGGCCGCCTCGTCGTAGATCGCCGGGCCGGTGAAGGTGAAATAGAAGCTCGACTCGCCCTCCGGCGCATTGCCGTCGCGCAGCAGTTGCAGATAGACCTGCGGCGTGATCGGCGCTGCCGACACGTTGAACACCTCGAGCTGCACGCCCACCGTGTAGCTGCCCCGCTTGAAGGTGTAGGTCTTGGCCAGCTTCGCACCGCCTACCTCGGGCGACTCGAAGCGCACCTTCAGTTCGTCGCTGCCGTCCTTGAGCTCGCGCGCGCCGGGCACCCAGGTCATACCCGTCAGGTGGGTCGGCAGCGACGCGCCGCCCGGGGTGGCGATCAGGCCGGTCTGCGCCAGGTAGGTGCGCTGCGCCGAGCGGTCGAAGAGCAGCACGTTACGGGTCGGGTCGTTCTGGTCGACCTCTTTCAACAGCTCGACCTTCACCGGGTCGCCGCCGTTGGTGTCGAGCGTGAACTTGAACACGTCGGTCGTGATGGTGACCTTCTCCGAGGCCGCCGACGCCGCACCCGCGGCGGCGACCGGGGCGACCGGCGCAGCGCCGGCGGGCGACGTGGCCGCCGCGCCCGGGACGGCCGCCGCGCCGGCGCCGGCCGGCACGCTCGCCGGCGGGGCGCCACCCGCAACGCCCTGGCTCGCAGCCGGCGCGCTCGGCGTCGGGCTGAACATCGACGGCCTGCCGTTGTGCTTGTTCCAGCCGTCCCACAACAGAACGAGCGACATCGAAAACACCACCCACAGCAGGGTGCGGCGAATATCGTTCATGAGGAGTTCTTCGACGAGGGTGGTTGAGTCGTGGCGGGCGCAGCGCCCGGCGCGTGCCACGCGAACAGGCGCGGCGGCGCGGCCGGCACCGGGTCGTGCCCGCCGTCACACCAAGGATGGCAGCGCAGCACGCGCCGCGCTGCGAGGTAGCTGCCGGTGGCCGCGCCATGGGCCTGCAGCGCGTCGAGCGCATAGGCCGAGCAGGTGGGATAGAAGCGGCACTGCGACCCGACCCACGGGCTGAGCAGCAGCCGGTAGCCGCGCACCAGCGCGATCAGCGTACGCTGCGGGAGCTCGCGCAGGTTCATTCGGGGGCCCGGCCGGTCACGGCGCGCCGCGTGGCAAGGGCGGCGCGCCGGCGAGCTTGCGCGCGGCCTGGCCGATCACCGCGTCGAGCTCTCCGCTCGCAGCATCGCGCAGTGCCTCGGACGCAGCGCCCGGAAACGCCGTGCGATCGAACGGCGCACGCAGCCGCACCACCCACAGGCCCGAGCGCAGCGGGGCTTGGGCGGGCGTTTCGCGGCGCAGCAGGGCAGCGCGGATCAGCCGCTTGAGCAAGCTGCGCGTGACCGCGCGCTTCGCATGGCGCTTCGGAACGACCGTGCCGAGCCACACCTGCAGCGTTGGCTCCGGGGGTTTCAACGGGGCGGCCATGACGAAGTCGTCCACAGGCTGTGCAAAAGACGGTGCATCGACTGTGGATAACTCGGTGGAAAACGGCTCGGGGCCGATTGCCGGCCGCGCGGGACGACCGGACGGGCGGCTGGGGCGCCCCTCCAGGAAGTGGATCGCGAAGTGGGCGCTGCGCGCGCAGGCCGGAATGCCCAGCACGCGCTCGAAGTCGGCCGATCGCACGATGCGGCCCAGCACAGGCGGGACAGGCAGCGGGTGGCGAGGACGCCGTGGCTCAGACCGCCAGGCGCTTGCGGCCCTTGGCGCGGCGTGCGTTGATCACGGCCCGCCCGCCGCGCGTCTTCATGCGGACGAGAAAGCCATGCGTGCGGGCGCGGCGGACTTTGGAGGCTTGGTAGGTGCGTTTCATGGGAGGAGGTCCTTGGTCGCCGTGGCCGACCGTTGCCGGTGCGGCGATGCGGGCTTTCTGGGTTGACGGTGTCGTTTGGCGCCGGATTCAGCGCCTCGCGCGGGGCCGGGGAAAGCCCCGCGGCACCGGCGAACCGGGTCATCGGGCCCTCGCCCCGCCACAGCGAAGTGCCGATCTGCGGGAAACCGAGTATTACACCAAAAACACCCTTATCGGTCAATGACTTGCACCGCGCCGCGGCGCGCAGAGAGGGTCTTGACGGCGGGTTTGAAACTGTGGATAACCGCTCTTCTTTCCCGTCCCGAGGCCGTACAATCCGACCCTTCGAGAAGAAGTTTTCCACAACATGACCGCCGACCTTTGGCAACGCGGCTGCGACCGCCTCGCCGCCGAATTGCCTGAACAGCAATTCAACACCTGGATCCGCCCGCTCCCCGCCGCCGACATCACCGATCACGGTGAGGCGGCCACCGTCGTGTCGGTGCGCGTGCCCAACCGCTTCAAGCTCGACTGGATTCGAAACCAGTACGCGGGCCGGATCGAGGCCGTGCTGAGCGAACTCGCCGGGCGCCCGGTGCGGCTCGACCTGACGCTGGCCCAGCGCGAACTCCCGCTGCCGATGGCGCGCCTGCCGGCACGCAACGGCAGCGAAGATTCGGCGCTCGCAGCGCCCGGCAACGGCCCGGCAGGCCGCGCGGCGCCGCGAATCGACTCGGCCACCGTGCTCCCCCGCCACCGCCTGAACGCGAGCCTCACCTTCGACACTCTGGTGCCAGGCCGCGCCAACCAGATGGCGCGCACCGCGGCGCTGCACGTCGCCGGCGCGCCCGGCGTGATGTACAACCCGCTCTTCATCTACGGCGGCGTGGGCCTCGGCAAGACGCACCTCGTGCACGCGGTGGGCAACGCGCTGCTGGCCGACCGGCCCGACGCGAGGGTGCTGTACCTGCACGCCGAGCAGTTCATCAGCGACGTGGTCAAGAACTACCAGCGCAAGACCTTCGACGAGTTGAAGGCCAAGTACCACTCGCTCGACCTGCTGCTGATCGACGACGTGCAGTTCTTCGCCGGCAAGGAGCGCACGCAGGAAGAGTTCTTCAACGCCTTCGAGGCGCTGCTGGCCAAGAAGGCGCACATCATCATGACGAGCGACACCTACCCAAAGGGGCTGGTGGACATCGACGAGCGCCTGACCTCGCGCTTCGACGCCGGCCTGACGGTGGCGATCGAGCCGCCCGAGCTCGAGATGCGGGTCGCGATCCTGATGCGCAAGGCCGAGGCCGAGGGAACGCCGATGCCCGAGGACGTGGCCTTCTTCGTCGCCAAGAACGTGCGCGCCAACGTGCGCGAGCTCGAAGGCGCGCTGCGCAAGGTGCTGGCGTACTCGCGCTTCAGCCACAAGGAAGTCAACATCGCGCTCGCCCGCGAGGCGCTGAAGGATCTGCTGTCGATCCAGAACCGGCAGATCGGCGTCGAGAACATCCAGAAGACGGTGGCCGACTTCTACAAGATCAAGGTCGCCGACATGTACAGCAAGAAGCGCCCGGCCAGCATCGCCCGGCCGCGCCAGATTGCGATGTACCTGTCCAAGGAGATGACGCAGAAGAGCCTGCCCGAGATCGGCGAACTGTTCGGCGGGCGCGACCACACCACCGTGCTGCACGCGGTGCGCAAGATTTCCGCCGAGCGGCAGAAGAACACCGAGCTGAACCAGCAACTCCACGTGCTCGAACAGACGCTCAAGGGATGAAGGCGGAGGCATCGATTCGAGCACCCGCTCCGGCAGTGCTGTCAAGTGCCAACCCTGGGGACAAGTTCCTGGCAACTCGGTGCTTGTCCACAGGCAGATACCGATCGGCCAGGTTGTTGTCTCTGGCTCCCGCCCTTACGGCGCCGCGGCACACATGGTTTACCGGGACCTAAGCGCTTGATGGAAAAGGGGAAAATGGCGTTCTCCACAGAGATGCCCGACCCCTACTACGACGACCAAACTCTTAAGAGGATCACATGATTGTCTTGAAGGCTGCACAAGAAAAAGTGCTGAACGCGTTGCAGGCCGTCTCCGGCATCGTCGAGCGCCGGCACACGCTGCCGATCCTGGCCAACGTGCTGATCCGCAAGAACGGCCCGCAGATCGAGTTCACGACCAGCGACCTCGAGATCCAGGTACGCACCACGGCCGGGTTCGAAGGCGACGCGGTGGAGTTCGCCACCACCGTCGGTGCGCGCAAGCTGATCGACATCCTGCGCTCGATGCCGACCGACCAGGTCGTCACGCTCAGCGCCGCGGCGTCCAAGCTCACGCTGCAGGGGGGCAAGAGCCGTTTCACGCTGCAGACGCTGCCGGCGGACGACTTTCCACTGGTGCAAGAGGCGGCTGACTTCGGCCCCGCGTTCAGCGTGCCGCAGAAGACGCTCAAGGCCCTGATCGACCAGGTGCACTTCGCGATGGCGGTGCACGACATCCGCTACTACCTGAACGGCATCCTGTTCGTTGCCGAAGGCAAGAGCCTGATCCTCGTCGCGACCGACGGCCACCGCCTGGCGCTCGCGCAGGCGACGCTCGACGTGGAGATTCCGAAACAGGAAGTGATCCTGCCGCGCAAGACCGTGCTCGAACTGCAGCGCCTGCTGCGCGACGACAAGGACAGCGAGAACACGCCGATCGAGATGCGCTTTGCCGGCAACCAGGCCAAGTTCAGCTTCTCGGGCATGGAGTTCGTCAGCAAGCTCGTCGAGGGCAAGTTCCCCGACTTCAACCGCGTCATTCCCAAGGGCCACCGCAACTCGGTGACGCTGGGCCGCGCCCCGTTGCTGGCCTGCCTGCAGCGCGCCGCCATCCTGACGAGCGAGAAATTCAAGGGCGTGCGCGTCAACATCGAACCCGGCAGCCTGCGCATCGCATCGAGCAACGCCGAGCAGGAAGAGGCCAAGGAAGAGCTCGAGATCGACTACGCCGGCGACGCGATCGAGATCGGCTTCAACGTGACTTACCTGATCGACGCGCTCGCGAACATGAACGTCGAGATGGTCAAGATCGAGTTGCAAGACACCAACTCGAGCGCGCTGCTGACCGTGCCGGACATTCCGGGCTTCAAGTACGTCGTGATGCCGATGCGAATCTAGCCGCCATTGGGCGGCTAGATTCGCTGCGCGGTCACTTGGCTCCCCCCTGCCCCCCGCCAAGCCGGGGGGTTCTGTCCAGAAGAACGCCCGCCCGCTTTGCGGGCTCTGCGGAAGTTGAGAGTGCATTGATGAGTGAAGAGAACAAGCCCGTGGACCCGAATGCCGTCCACGTCGGCAGCGTGGCGGACGTGGTGCCGGCCTCGACCGGCTCCGAGGCCTCGATGGCCTACGGCGAGGGATCGATCCAGATCCTCGAAGGCCTGGAGGCGGTGCGCAAGCGCCCCGGCATGTACATCGGCGACACGTCCGACGGCACAGGGCTGCACCACCTGGTGTTCGAGGTCGTCGACAACTCGATCGACGAGGCGCTGGCCGGGCATTGCGACAGCATCGTCGTGACGATCCACAGCGACAACTCGGTCTCGGTCGTCGACAACGGCCGCGGCATCCCGACCGGCGTGAAGATGGACGACAAGCACGAGCCCAAGCGCAGCGCGGCCGAGATCGCGCTGACCGAGCTCCACGCCGGCGGCAAGTTCAACCAGAACAGCTACAAGGTCTCGGGCGGGCTGCACGGCGTGGGCGTGAGCTGTGTCAACGCGCTGTCGAAATGGCTGCGGCTGACGATCCGTCGCGACGGCCAGGTGCACTACCTCGAGTTTCGCCAGGGCTTCACGCAGGACCGCGTGATCGAAGTGCGCGACGGCTTCGAGACCTCGCCGATGAAGGTGACCGGCTCGACCGACAAGCGCGGCACCGAGGTTCACTTCCTGCCCGACGAAACGATCTTCACCAACATCGACTTCCACTACGAGGTGCTTGCCAAGCGGCTGCGCGAGCTCTCGTTCCTGAACAACGGCGTGAAGATCCGCCTCGTCGACGAGCGCAACGCGAAGGAAGACAACTTCGCCTTCGCTGGCGGCGTGAAGGGCTTCGTCGAGTACATCAACAAGGGCAAGCAGGTGCTGCACCCGAACATCTTCCACGCGCTCGGCGACAAGATGAGCGAGTTCGGCACGAATGTCGGCGTCGAAGTGGCGATGCAATGGAACGACGGCTACAACGAGAGCGTGCTCTGCTTCACCAACAACATCCCGCAACGCGACGGCGGTACGCACCTGACCGGCCTGCGCGCGGCGATGACGCGCGTGATCAACAAGTACATCGACGACAACGAACTGGCCAAGAAGGCCAAGGTCGAGGTCGCCGGCGACGACATGCGCGAAGGCCTGGCCTGCGTCGTCAGCGTCAAGGTGCCCGAGCCCAAGTTCAGCAGCCAGACCAAGGACAAGCTCGTTTCGAGCGAAGTGCGGGGACCGGTCGAGGAGATCGTCTCCAAGCTGCTCACCGACTACCTGCTCGAGAACCCGACCGACGCCAAGATCATCTGCGGCAAGATCGTCGATGCCGCCCGCGCCCGCGAAGCCGCGCGCCGCGCCCGCGAGATGACGCGCCGCAAGGGCGTGCTCGACGGCATGGGCCTGCCCGGCAAGCTCGCCGACTGCCAGGAGAAGGACCCGGCACTGTGCGAGATCTACATCGTCGAGGGCGACTCGGCCGGCGGCAGTGCCAAGCAGGGGCGCGACCGCAAGTTCCAGGCGATCCTGCCGCTGCGCGGCAAGATCCTCAACGTCGAGCGCGCGCGCTTCGAGAAGCTGCTGACCAGCAACGAGATCCTGACGCTGATCACCGCGCTGGGGACCAGCATCGGCAAGGACGAGTTCAACCCCGACAAGCTGCGCTACCACCGCATCATCCTGATGACCGACGCCGACGTGGACGGCGCGCACATCCGAACGCTGCTGCTGACATTTTTCTACCGGCAGATGCCCGAGCTGGTGGAGCGCGGCCACATCTACATCGCGCAGCCGCCGCTGTACAAGGTCAAGCTCGGCAAGGACGAGCAGTACCTGAAAGACGGTGTCGAGCTCGATGCCTACCTGCTGAAGGTGGCGATGAAGGACGCCCGGCTCGAGACCGGCCGCACTATTGTTGAAGGCGGCGCCGGGACGCTGCAGGGGGAAACGCTGGAAGCGCTGGCGCGCCAGTACGTGCTGGCCAACAACGTGGTCGAGCGGCTCTCGCGGTGGATGGACGTCGAGGCGCTGCGCGCGATGGCCAACGGGCTCGAGATCAATCTCGATACGCTCGACGGCGCCGAGGCGTCGGCACTGGCGATGAAGGACGCGCTGCACAACGCCGAAGTCAGCGCCGAGTTCGACGCGCGCAGCGACAAGCACATCCTGCGCATCGGCCGCAAGCACCACGGCAACACCAAGAGCAGCGTGATCAGCGCCGACTTCGTCCACGGTGCCGACTACGACGCGCTGAGCACGGCCGGCCGGACCTTCAAGGGCCTGGTGGGCGTCGATGCGCTCGTCAAGAAGGGCGAAGGTGAGCGGCAAAAGGAAGCCAAGGTGTCTGACTTCCGTGCCGCGATGGCCTGGCTGATGCAGCAGGCTGAGAACAGCGTCGGCCGCCAGCGCTACAAGGGCCTGGGCGAGATGAACCCGGTGCAGTTGTGGGAAACCACGATGGACCCGGCCGTGCGCCGCCTGCTGCGCGTGCAGATCGACGACGCCATCGAAGCCGACCGCGTGTTCACGATGCTGATGGGCGACGAGGTGGAGCCACGGCGCGAGTTCATCGAGAGCAATGCGTTGAGGGCGGGGAACATCGACGTTTGAGAGCTATGTCCTTGGCCGCAGGACTTTCGCTGCCCGCGTTGCGGCCGCGCCGATCACTATGTCGTCGGCCATGGCGCGCGCAGGCTGTTTCAGTGCAACGGCTGCAGGCACCAGACCTC
Source organism: uncultured bacterium (assembly GCA_963779155.1). Lineage (GTDB taxonomy): Bacteria > Pseudomonadota > Gammaproteobacteria > Burkholderiales > Burkholderiaceae_C > CAIKUF01. The sequence goes on from CAVZXE010000005.1 coordinate 30,506, forward strand.
GCTGACCTCGGGCAGTCTGATGGAGCACACCAAGCTGCCGCTGACGACCTTGTTCCTCGCTATCTACATCATCAGCCAGGCCGCGACCGGGCTGTCGGCCTTGGCGCTCAAGCGTCAACTCGGGGGTGAGCTACCCCACCGCTTGGCTGCTGCATCACAAGATCAACGGGGCCATGGCCCAGTAGGACAGTGCCCATCGGCTCATTGGTGTTGTCCAACTCGATGACGCCTACCTTGGCGGCGAGCGTGCCGGGGGCAAGGCTGGCCGTGGGTCGGAGAACAAGGTGGTACTCGGCTGGCAACCAGGCGTTGCAGAGCTTGGTAACCCGCGGGGTGTCGCTGGGGCACACAGAGCACTGCCTTGTTCTGGTACGCGATGTCGGCGATCGGCGCCGGCAGCGTGAACAGGTCACCCGACAACGGGTGCACACCCGGCGCCCCCCTAAATCGCACCCGGGCGGCGCGCCGAACTAGGGGTGACGCGAAGCCGCCGCCCTTCATACAGTCACCGAGCGGTCGACATGTCCGCGGTGTTGCAATGAAGGGGTTCACCATGAGCGAGAAAGAAGCGAGCGGCTCGGCCAAATTGATGGCCATGCTGGCCGGCGACAAAGCCCAACTGAGCGAAACCACCATGGCCAGTGCGCTGGGCATCTCGGCCAAAGATTTCATCATTGACCGCTGGTGGATCAAGGGCCAGCCGCGGCCCGATATCTTCTGGGCCACGCTGCGCGTCAAACCCGACCTGGTGGGTGGGCTGGCCGGGCAACTCATCAAGGGCGGACTGGTGGTCGAGGGCTTTCCATTGGGCAAGCCCGGCGTCATCGACATGGCAGGCCTGAACGTCAGCAACCTGCCGGGCGCCATCCGCTGACCGGGGCGCGCGATGGGACCCACCGGTGACACGCTGCGGGTGCTGCAGCTGCATGTTTCTCGACGCTGCAACCTGGCCTGCAGTCACTGCTACTCCAGCTCCGGGCCCGAGCACGCCGACGAACTGCCGGTAACGCTGTGGCACGCGGTCATCGACGATGCAGCCGCCGTCGGCTACAACGTGGTGGGATTCTCCGGCGGCGAGCCCTTGATGTTTGCCCCGCTGCGCGAGCTGCTGCTGCGCGCGCGCGGGCGGGGTATGTTGACCACCGTCACCACCAACGGCATGCTGCTGGACGCGCGGCGCATCCAGGCGCTCAGCGGTGCGGCCACGCTGGTGGCCATTAGCCTGGACGGCACACCCGATTCGCATAACCGCATGCGCGGCCACCCCCGGGCCTTTGCCACCATGCTGCGCCGCTTGCCGGCGCTGCGCGCAGCGGGCATTTCGTTCGGTTTCATCTTCACGCTCACGCAGTTCAACCTGGACGAGCTGATCTGGGCCGCCGAGTTTGCTATCGCGCAAGGTGCGCGACTGCTGCAGGTTCACCCGCTGGAGGCGGTCGGCCGCGCCAGCGTGACACTGTCCCGCGCGGTGCCCGATGAGACCGAGCTGTCCTATGCTGTGCTGGCCGTGGCGCGGCTGAAGGAACTGGTGGACGAGCGCCTGGTGATCCAGCTCGACGTGGCCGGGCGCGACACCATGCAGGCTGCACCGGAGCGCGTATTTGCCGCCGACGGCTGGCCGGCAGCCGATCGCCCGCTGGGCGAACTGCTCTCGCCGTTGATCGTGGAGGCTGACGGCACCGTGGTGCCGGTGGAATATGCCTTCGGCCGCGAGTGGGCGCTGGGCAATCTGCGCGATGCACCCCTGCCCGTGCTGGCCGAGCGCTGGCTGCGTGATCGCCGGGCCGGTTTTCATGCCCTGTGCCGCCAGGTGCAACGCGAGGCCACCGCACCCGAGCAGCCGGCCGTGATCAACTGGTATGGACGTTTGGCTCAGGCTTCGGGCGGCGCGGGGGCGGTGGCGCAGGCGGCGCCACCGACGGTGCGACGCCACCTGCGCCCGGGCGCGGAGACCCAGGTCCCAGCCCTGCCTCAGGCCGCCTGAAACCGCTGAAGCCTCAGGGCGGTCCCGGCTGCCACGGCAGCCGCATCGCGGTCTGCGAGATCGACCCCTGAACGGGCTGGCGGTGTCGAACCACGGCGACTGCGGCCCGGCGGCGCGCTTGCACGTCGCCCCAGACGAAGATCCAACCTTCGTCGACCACATCGAGGCCGGCGTGATTGCTGGCGACGTTCATTCGGGCCTGATCTTCGCGGCACGAATGACGCTGCCCCAGCGGGTGATCTCGCTGGCCCGCAGCGCCTGAAGTTCGGCCGGCGTCGAGGCCTGCAGGCGCATGCCTGGTACTTCGCTTGTTCAAGACGCTTGCGTTCCGGTCACGCGCCACCTGCTCAGGCAGGCCGGGCTGAGGGCACACGAGGCCGACAGCGGCGCGATCACGCTGATCCAGCGCTTGGGCTGGGCGGTCAACCTCAACATCTACCTGTGCTGGCTGGTGCTGGACGGCGTCTACCGGCGCGGTACCGAAGGCGAGCCGGTCTTCGTCGAGGTGCCAGCCGTACTGCTCGTCGAACGTCAGCTGCGAGGCAACGAATCCTGTGACTTGTACTTCTGGCTTGGGTCGCCAGGAGTCCATCGGCCTTCGAGGTTAACGGCCTCAAAGCTGTCGACCGAGTCGCGGGTCCAGATAGCTGCTGCTTACGGCGGCAGGTACGTGAATCGGCTGCGGGTTTGGGCAGGGTTGACCTCGAGCTAGAAGGCGGTCTGTTTGCATCGCAAACACTTTGGAGATGTCCCGAGCGGAGTGCGGCACATACCACCGCTTGATCGCCGCCAAGCGCCGGCGCATCGTCAGGCCCGCTGAGGCGTTTCCGGTCGGCAATTCTTCGTCCGATGACTCCACCGGGCAGGGCCGATGCAGTAAATTTGGCGCGTCAGTAGGCCAGTCGCACTAACTCACGCACACACAAGAAGACTCCCTGAGGCGCGACCCTCCCTAAGTCCTTGTCAACGCTTGTGTGCCAGAGCAAGTTATTCGGCGCTCAATGGCGTCTTCCCCGCATTTCAGAACCGCCCCGTCATGACCGTCATGAATCCCATCGGAACCCCGCTGTCCCCCAACGCCACTCGAGTCATGCTGCTGGGCAGCGGCGAGTTGGGCAAGGAAGTGCTGATCGCGCTGCAGCGCCTGGGCGTCGAGACGATCGCTGTCGACCGTTACGAGAACGCGCCCGGCCAGCAGGTGGCGCACCACGCGCGCACCATCACGATGAGCGACCCGGCCGCGCTGCGCGCGCTGATCGAGGCCGAGAGGCCCGACCTGGTGGTGCCCGAGATCGAGGCCATCGCCACGTCGGTGCTCGAGGCCATGGAGGCCGAGGGCGGCGTGCGCTGCATCCCCACCGCCCGCGCGGCGCGACTGACGATGGACCGCGAGGGCATCCGGCGCCTGGCCGCCGAGACTCTGGGCCTGCCGACCAGCCCCTACAAGTTCTGCGATTCACTGGCCGAACTGCAAGCCGCCATCGAAGGATCGACGGTGGACGGCGGCGAGCGCGTTGCGGGCATCGGCTACCCCTGCGTCGTCAAGCCGGTGATGAGCAGTTCAGGCAAGGGCCAGAGCAAGATCGACAGCCCTGCCGACGTGCCCGAGGCCTGGAGCCACGCGATGGCCGGCGGCCGGGTGGGGCCGGGCCGGGTGATCGTCGAAGGCTTCATCGACTTCGACTACGAGATCACCCAGTTGACGGTGCGGGCGCAGGGTGCGGACGGCCAGGTCGAGACCCACTTCTGCGAGCCCGTGGGTCATGTGCAGGTCAGCGGCGACTACGTCGAAAGCTGGCAGCCGCACGCCATGCAGCCGGCCGCCCTGCAGCGCTCGCGCGACATCGCCCGCGCGCTGACCGACAACCTGGGCGGCCAGGGGCTGTTCGGCGTCGAGCTGTTCGTCAAGGGCGAGCAGGTCTGGTTTTCGGAGGTGAGCCCGCGACCGCACGACACCGGCATGGTGACGATGATCACCCAGTGGCAGAACGAGTTCGAGCTGCATGCGCGCGCCATCCTGGGTCTGCCGGTGGACACCACGTTGAAAAGCCCGGGAGCGAGCGCGGTGATCTACGGCGGGGTCGAGGCGAGCGGCGTCGTCTTCGACGGCGTCGCCGACGCCTTGCGCGTGCCCAACAGCGACATCCGCCTGTTCGGCAAACCCGACAGCTTCGTCAAGCGCCGCATGGGCGTGGCGCTCGTCCACGACGCCGATGTCGAGCGGGCGCGCCGGCAGGCGAAGCTGGCCGCCAGCCGGGTCAAGCCGCGGCGGGCCTGACCGCGCCGGCCCCGCGCCGCCACATCGGCTGCAGGGAGGCCGCGACGGCATTCATCTGCAGCTGCGAGACGCTGCCGATGTTGGCCACAGGATCGGTGGGTTCCACGCCCGCAGCCGTGCCCGTGGGGCGGTCAGCCGCTGCACTCGTCGCCCTGACGCGGCCTCGGGGGCGGCCGTGGCCGGTTAAGCGCCGCTGCTCCCCGCCGGGAAGCTGCCGGCCCTGACCGACGGCAGGATCCGCAAGTCCACACCGCGCAACGGAGTGACAGCTCAGTGCCGGACGGCCGCCGTTCGCTATGCTCTTGGCCTATGCAAGAACTCTGGCGCGCCGGTAGGCCAGTCGCACGCACTCGTTCGCGCGCCGTCCGTGGGCGGTGGCGCGGCTGGTTTCGCTTCCCTCGGAGATCGGCTTCGCGCCGCTGCAACCAGTGCTGCACCCAACGGTAGGTTGCTCGCTGAGGCTGCCCGCAGCAGGACCGGCAGCACGAACACGCGATCGTGGCCGAGTGGCCGAAGGCGTGACGAAACCGTGGTTCGCGCGAGTAGCGGTCAGCTTCGCCAACGGATGACGCCCTGCGCACGTTGGCTCGTTGGATACGTCGCGTGCACCTGGGTGGTGGACGGGCGCTGGCCAGAGGGCGGGCGTGGGCCATCGTGGAAGTTGACGAAGGCCGAAGCTGACGTTTCGGCGCTCGCCGAATGCGCGAACGTCCCGCGGCGATGACGTCGACGAAGTCCATCGCTCCAGCCGGCAGCACATGGCCGCGGCTGAGCCCACGAGTCAGACCGCCGCACGTTCCAGGACCGGCATGAGCACGCCGGGCCGTCCCAAGGGCGAATACCGGAGTGCGATGCGCGAAGGTACTCCAGTGAGCACGAGGAATATTCTTGTGCGCGCGGCGCTGGTGATCATCGGCCTGCCTCTGGTCCTGGTCTTGATCGGTGCAGCGTTTGTCTGCGTGCTCGATCAGACCAACGGCACGATCGTCTCCTCGGGCCGGGAGCGGGAGTACCTGCTCCATGTTCCGGCGAGCTACGACCGCAGCAAGCCGACACCGCTCGTGATCAGCTTGCACGGCGGCCTGAACTGGCCGGCCTTGCAGATGGCCATCAGCCGCTGGAACAAGGTGGCAGACAAGAACGGCTTCATCGTCGTGTACCCGTCGGGAACCGGCCTCGGGCTGAAAGCCTGGTTCATGAAAGGGGCTCGAACGCCGTCGAGCATGCCGGACGCCCTGTTCATCTCGGAGCTGATCGACACGCTCGAGGCGGCTTACCAGATCGACCCGACGCGGATCTATGTGAATGGGCTCTCCAACGGCGCAGGCATGGCGTTCGTGCTTTCCTGCACCATGTCGCACCGGATCGCCGCGGTCGGGGCGGTGGCGGCCTCGCAGTCGCTGCCGTGGAGTTGGTGCACCGACCCGCGACCGATGCCGATGATTGCCTTTCACGGCACCGCCGATCCGATCGTTCCGTACCGCGGCGGCAAGGTCTGGAGTGCGCCCCGGCCGTTCCCGAGCGTCTCGGCCTGGGTAGCGAACTGGGCTCGCAGAAACCGCTGCGGACCGGACCCTGTCGAGTCGGTGGTCGCCGCGGATGTGACTCGACTCGAATACACGAACTGTGCCGACGGCGCGGCCGTGGTGCTATACACGATCCAAGGCGGCGGCCACGCCTGGCCTGGCGGCAGGCGGATGCCGGAGTGGATCTTCGGGCGCACCAGCAGCAGCATCGACGCCACGAGCGAGATGTGGACGTTCTTTCGTGGGCACGCGCTCGCGAGGCCGTAGCCAGGGCGCGTTGCCCTTTTCTTGGCCCGTGGGATGGGGCTTTTCCTACAGGGCCTCTTGCGGGGCCGCCAGCCCTTGCCTGGCGCGAACCACCTTCTGGGCCTCGAGGACCCAGTGCTTCTTGATGCTGTACCAGACGTCGGCCGCCCAAAGGCTGTTCTCGGCCGATGCCGTGCCGGGCGGCGGCTCGGCCGCGCTCCCCGGGACGTAGGCGTTGATCCACTCCCGCATGGCCGGATCGCGCGCCAGATGCGAGGTCGAGGTGACAAAGACGTGCGAATAGTCGCTCGGCAGCTCGACGTTGCGCACCCGGGCCGTGCCCTTGGCGCGGTAGCCGCCGCCGGCGCCCGGCAGATCCCAGGCGATCAGGTCGAGCCCGAGCGCGTAGCCCGTGAAATCCTCGACCGAGTCCGGGATGGACCGCAGCCGCCGCGCCATGCTCCACTGGTTGGGCAGGAGCAGCGCGGCACCGCCTGCGCCGACCACCGATGCGTAGCCGATCCTCAGCCCGACGACGGAGCGTTCGGCGCCGGTGTACGGGTCAGTGATCGTTGCGCGATCCTCGGCGGCGTCGGTCTTCGGGTTCCAGACCGGGACTTGCGGGCTCTCACTGCCGGCGAGTTCGTACAGTACCTTCACCAGCTGGATCCCGCCCTGGCTGTGGCCGACCATCATCGGCATCGTGCCCTCGTGCTCGTAGTACCAGGCGATCAGGCCCGCGATCTGTGTGCTGCTCTCGTACGGGCTGTGCGAGCGGCGCCCGTCTCCGGGATGGCGCAGCCTGTCCTGCGGATAGCCCATGCCGGCAAGGAAGCGCGAGAACGAGTTCATCAGCAGGTGCACCGGATAGATGCCGCCATGCAGTGCGACGATGCGCGGCGTCGGCCCGGCGGCCAGCACCGTTCGCACATCGCTGTCGGACACGTGCTCGGGATCGAGCGCCAGGATGCGCGCCTCGATCTCCGCGTCCAGCTTCATGCCGAGCAATACCGCCTGCGGGCCCGTCGCCTCGCGCGCTGCGGGTGCCGCTTCGCGCGTGGGCGTGCTCGCACAGCCGGCGATGGCCAGCACACAGGCGATCGCGGCGAGCCTGATGACCGCGATCACGCCGAAGCCTCCACCCGCAGGCGGTCGATGCGGTGCAGGAACTCGGCAGCCAGGCCGTCCACCGCCGCGCGGGAGAACGCGGCGGTGCGGAACGCGATGCCGACGTGCAGCACATCGTGGGCGGTCGTGACCGCAAACACCATCGGGCACAGCGGGCCGGTGGGGACGGCGCGCAGATAGTCGAGGCCCGACGTTCCGGCGCATGGCGCGCCTGCCCAGACCGCGTTCACGTTGAGCGACGTGATGCCGGCCCACACCGGAAAGTGCTTCGGGTAGAGCCCGTGCCGCCTCTTTGCCGTGAGCAGTGGCCACAGCAGCGCCGAGATGCCGAGCGCCACCAGGCTCTGCAGATAGAGGTGGCCGCGGCGCGTGCGTGCCATCTCCGCGTGCACGTCCTGCGCCAGCTGCCGCAGGCCAATGCCGTCGGGCACCCGGTGCGACACCCGAACGGCGGCGAGGAACGGGCTCAGCGCGGTGCGCGCGTCGGGCTGGAAGTCGCCACGCATGTTCAGGATCGACGCAACGGCAAGCTCGTTGCGGCGCCGCTGCTGATGGCGCGCGGCCGCGAGCGGCGACAGGGCCAGCATCAGGCACGCCATGAGCAGCTCGTTGAGCGTGACGCCGAAGGTCTTTGCCGCGGCGAGCAGCGCTTTCAGCTGCGCCGGTCCGACGCGGACGTAGGTGTACGCGTTGTAGGCGTCTTCGACCTCGTCGTAGCGCGGCCGGAACGCCCGCCGTGCGGTCGCGGCCATCCGCGGCAGGCCGAGGATCGCGCGGATCGACCACAACGGGTGACGCAGCAGCACGCTGCGGTAGGTGGCCGAAAAGCGCTCCAGCGGCATCTGCTGCGGCGCGGCCTCGGCACGCGCGATCGAGCAGGCGATGTCGGTCAGTACGCGGGCGATCGAATCGCCGCTCGCGACATGGTGGTCGTACACCAGCGCGAGCTGGAAGGCGCCGCCCTCGTCGATGGCAAAGAAGCGGAACGGGTTCGCGCGCCGCGCCGGCGGGAACGGCCGGTTGAACTCGCGTTCGATCGTGCGCGACAGCACCGTGAGCGGCTCGCTGCCGCCGGAGGCGACCTCGAGCTCCACCGCTGCCGGCCCGCCCTCGAAGCGCAAGCGCCATCGGCGCGCGTCGATCTCAAGGCCCGTCAGGCCGAGCGACTCGAGCCGTGCGGAGATGCAGGCCCGCAACCGCTCGGGCTCGAGCGCCACCGGCACGCGGACCACGTGAACCGGGTTGTACGGATGGAGCTCGCGCCAGCGCAGCATCATCCGCTGGAACAGGTTGAGCCGCCCCCAGGTGCCCACGGGCTGCTAGCTCCTTGCGTGCTGGCGCCATGCGCGGTGGGCGCGCGCATAGCGCTGCGCCTCCAGGCACCAGCTCTTCTTGACGCTGAACCAGATGTCGGCGGCGTGCACGATGTTGCGCAGGTCGGCATCGGCCATGGCAGGTGGCTCGGCGGGCTGGACGCGCGGGTCGAAGCGATCGATCCACTGCCGCGTGGCAGGGTCGTCGGCCAGGTGATGCGCTTGCGGCAGCGTGATGTGGCCATAGTCCGACGGCAGCATGACGTTGCGCACGCTTGCGCGGCCGGTGGCCCGGTAGGGATTGCGCCGCGCAGCGTCGGGGCCGGTCCCGGCGATCGGGTCCCAGGCGACGAAGTAACCGCTGAACTCCGCGACCGAGTCGGGCACGCTGCGCAGGCGCGCCAGCATGCTCCACTGGCCGAGCAAGACGCGCATCACGCTGCCGGTGGCCAAGGCCGCTGCGTAGGGCAGCTGCAGTCCGACGACCTGGCGCTCCTCGCCCGAGCAGGGGTCGACGATCGTGCTGCGATTCTCGGCGGCGCCGCGCACCGGGTCCCAGACCGGCAAGCGCTCGCCCGAGGCGCCCGCCAGATCCTGCAAGACCTTCAGCGCAAGCATGCCGCCCTGGCTGTGGCCGATGAGCAAGGGCATCAGGCCCTCGCGCTCGTAGTGCCAGGCGATCGTGCCGGCAAGCTCGCGGCTGTCGGTGTGGCTGCTGTAGCTCAGCTGGCCGTTCTGCGGGTTGCGCAACTGCTCGGCCGGATAGCCCATCGCGATCAGGAAGCGGGCAAACGGCGCCATGGTCACGATCGGCACGCTGCCTTGCAAGGCGATGATGCGAGGCGCGGGTGCACGGGCCAGCACCTCGCGCACGTCCTGCTCGGAGATGCGCTCCGGGTCGAGTGCGAGCAGGCGCTCCTCGACTTCCGGATCGAGCGCGGGCCCGTGCATCAGCGCCGTCGGCGGGCCCGCCGACGGCGCCAAGGCCATGGCCGCCGCCGTCATGGATCCCAGGAGTGCCAGGGCAAGGGGCGCGAAGGGGCGTGACCGGCGCAGTGTCATGGTCGGACGGTCGGCTCGGCGGCCCCGCCGCGCCGACGAGGAAGGAAGCGGCCCGTCCGCTGGAGGTAGCGCAGATAGGGTGCGCCGTGCAGCCCGGCGAGGAAGCGCTCCTCGTTGTGCGCCTTGACGATCATCAGGCCGATGTGGATGGCGGCCATCGCGGCGACCGGCACCGTCGGCGCAACGACGGCCGTGCACAGCATCAGCAGCATGCTGAGCGCATAGATCGGATGCCGAACGTAGCCGTAGAGGCCGGTGGTCACGAGGTCGGTCTGCTGATCGGGGGTGACGGCCATGCGCCAGCTCTTGCCCATGCGAAGCCAGCACTCGATGCTGAGCGCCAGGCAAGCGACGCCGATGCCGGCAGCCACCCAGCGCAGCGCGGTCACGGGCGCCGCCCGCGCGAAATCCGGCAGTCCCCATGGCGGCCCGGCTTGCCTGGCGGCGATGTAGGGAAGGCTCATCCACGCCGCGACCAGCGGAACCCAGATGAGCCACATCAGTTGCTCGACCCGCTGACTCGGCACGATGCCCGACAGCTTGCGGGTGCGCCGGCGCACCCGAACGATCATGATGCCGACGCAGGTCCAGTAAGCCCAAACCGTTGCTGCCAGCACTGTGCAGGGCAAGTCTCTCATTGACTGGGAAGCTCGCGTATGCGCACGACAGCCGAGCGAGCGACGCGATTGAAAGACCTCATGTTAGACGATGCGATCGGGCGACCTGCGCCGCCGCGTCGCGGGCCGACGCGGTGCATCCCACCGCGAACCACTGCAAGGACGACCCGGCGCGGGGCCGCGTTCGCCGCGTGGATAATGCGGCCTGCGGCGTCCCAACCTGAAGGAGGAATCGATGGCGATGAAGTCGGAATTGCGCGCGGCCTTGTTCGCGGCGTGCATGGTGTTGTCGGTGGCGGCGGGCAGTGCCCGGGCGCAGGAAGTCCCGATCGTCAATGGTGACCTTTGGACCAAGTCGACCGAGCAGGTGAAGAAGGCCTACCTCGTCGGCATAGCCAATGTCCTCCAGGTCGAGTCGGCCTACCAGGCGGCGAACAAGCCGTCCGACGCGCAGAGCCTGGTGCCGCGCGCCGCCAAGGGCCTGCGCGGCCAGACGCTCGACAGCGTCCGCCAGGGGCTCGACCGCTGGTACGCCGCGAACCCCGACAAGCTGCAGCGGCCGGTGCTCGAGACGATCTGGTTCGAGTTCGTCGTTCCCGGCAGCAAGTAAGCCCAATCAGCGGAGCCTGAGCATGAAACGAATTGGATGGATAGTGACGGTCGCAACCCTGGCGAGCGTGGTCGGTTGCACCAACATGTCGGCGCAACAGCAGGGCACGATGAGCGGCGCCGCGATCGGTGCCGCTGCCGGTGCCGGGATCGCGGCCATCTCCGGCGGCAGCGGCTGGACGGGTGCGGCCATCGGTGGCGTGGCCGGCGCCGTGGCCGGCAACATCAAGGGCGGCAACCAGTAACACGAGGTCGGGTCGCTCCCCTTGCGCGCCGCGCCGGCGGCAAGGGATGCCCGGCAGTCGCCTCGAGCGCGGCCGGAGCCCCGCACCCGATGGCGCGGGTCAGGCGCTGCCGCCGACGGTGATCTTGTCGATCCGCAGCGTCGGCTGGCCGACGCCCACCGGCACGCTCTGGCCGTCCTTGCCGCAGACGCCGACGCCGGTGTCGAGCTTCATGTCGTTGCCGATCATCGAGACGCGCGTCAACGCGTCGGGCCCGTTGCCGATGATCGTGGCGCCTTTCACCGGGTGCTGGATGCGGCCATTCTCGACCCAGAACGCCTCGCTGGCCGAGAACACGAACTTGCCGCTGGTGATGTCGACCTGCCCGCCGCCGAAGTTGGTGGCATACAGGCCGCGCTTCAGGCCGGCGATGATCTCTTCCTTCGTCTTGTCGCCGCCGAGCATGTAGGTGTTGGTCATGCGCGGCATCGGCACCGCGGCGTAGCTCTCGCGGCGGCCGTTGCCGGTCGGCGCGACGCCCATCAGGCGCGCGTTCATCGAGTCCTGGAGGTAGCCCTTGAGGATGCCGTCCTCGATCAGCACGTTGCGCTGCGATGCGTTGCCCTCGTCATCGACATTGAGCGAGCCGCGCCGGTCGGGCAGCGTGCCGTCGTCGAGTACCGTCACGCCCTTGGCCGCGACGCGCTGCCCGATGCGGCCGGAAAACGCGCTCGACCCCTTGCGGTTGAAGTCGCCCTCCAGCCCGTGGCCGATCGCCTCGTGCAGCAGCACGCCGGGCCAGCCCGGGCCGAGCACGACGCTCATCTGGCCCGCCTTCAGCGGCCGCGATTCCAGGTTCGTCAGCGCCGCGTTCACCGCGTCGTGCACGTAGCTCTCGATCACGCCGTCCTGGAAGTAGCCGAGGCCGAAGCGCCCGCCGCCACCGCCGTTGCCCGACTCGCGGCGCACAACGCCGTCGACCGTCTGCTCGGCGATCACCGTCACCGACAGGCGCACCAGCGGCCGCACGTCGGCCGCCAAGGTGCCGTCGGCGCGCGCGATCAGCACCACGTCGTATTCGCTCGCCAGGCCGGCCATCACCTGCTTGACGCGCGGGTCCTTCGCGCGGGCGAGCCTTTCCACCTTCTCGAGCAGCGCCACCTTCTGCGTGCTGTCCAGCGTGGCGATCGGGTCGGTCGGCGCATACAGCACGCGTGTCTTGGCAATGCGGTGGCGGCCGCTGATCTTGACCGTCTTGCTCTGCCCCGCCGCGGCGATCGTGCGCACGGTGCGCGCGGCATCCATCAGTGCGGCTTCGGAGATGTCGTCCGAATAGGCGAACGCGGTCTTCTCGCCCGCGACCGCGCGCACGCCGACGCCCTGGTCGATGCCGAAGCTGCCCGACTTGACGATGCCCTCTTCGAGACCCCAGCCCTCGCTGCGCGTGTACTGGAAGTACAGGTCGGCGTCGTCGATGCGGTGCGCGGCGATGCTCTTCAAGGCCTGCGACAACGCGCCGTCGGTCAGGCCGAAGGGCTCGAGCAGCAGCGCGCGGGCGATGGCCAGCCGTTCGATCGTGGGTTCGCGGGAGATCATGGCGGCGTTCTCGGGGTTGGGCGCAGCATTGTAGAAGCCGGGCGGCGCGGCGCCCAAGGCCGGCGGCCCCGCGCGCGCAAGGGCTTTCGATGGCGCACAAGCGCAACAGCGTGGTGTTCGAAGAGGGGCGCCCCCGCGAAAGGGCCAGGGCCCGTTGCGCCACGGCATGCGCCGCGGCCGAAGGTGCGCGCAGCCGCGCTGCGACGCCGCCGGGGGCGTCGTCGGGTCGAGCTGCTTGTTGGAAGGTCCGCGCCAGCCCGGCGACCGCCGCGCGCCGCGAGCCCGGATCGCAGCGCTGCCGGGCGCCCCATTGCGGCAGGCGGTGAATGCCGCGCTTGCCGGCGCCGGGCTGAGCGAGTACGCGGCGCCGGTGACGCCTCTGCCTGCGTTCAGCCCGGCGCGAGGTCCTTCAGCGCCAGCGCGCGTTCATAGAGTGCGTTGCGCGGCGCCCCGGTCAGTTGCACCGCGAGCGCGACGGCCTGCTTCAGCGGCAGCGCGGCCAGCAGCGGACGCAGCGTCGCGTCGTGATCGTGCGCCGTGATCTCCTTGGTGGGCGGCGCGTGCAGCACGAGCACGAACTCGCCGCGCAGCCGGTTCGCGTCGGCGGCGAGCCAGACCGGCAGATCGGACGCCGCGAGCGTGACGATGGATTCGAACTGCTTGGTCAGCTCGCGGCACAGCGTGACGCGTCGCGCCGGGCACTCCGCCGCGAGCGCCCGGCAGAGCGACTCGATGCGGTGCGGCGCCTCGAACAGCACCTGCGCGTCGGGCTGTGCCAGCAGCGCGGCGAGTGCCTGACTGCGCTCGCCCGCCTTGGGCGGCAGGAAGCCGGCGAACCGAAACGTCGTTGCCTGCGCATCGCCGGCCACGCTGAGCGCGGCCAGGGCGGCGCTGGCGCCGGGAATCGGGAGCACGCGAAAGCCCGCGTCGCGCACCGCCGCCACCAGCGCCGCGCCGGGGTCGCTGAGGGCCGGCGTGCCGGCATCGCTGATGTAGGCCACGCGCTCGCCGCGCGCCAGCCGCTCCAGCACCGCCGGTGCGGCTTCGCGCTCGTTGTGCTGGTGCAGCGCGACGAGTGGCTTGTCAAGCCCCAGATGGCGAAGCAGCGGCGCGCTGTGGCGCGTGTCCTCGCAGGCCACGGCGTCGACCAGCGCCAGCACGTGCACCGCGCGCAGGCTCAGGTCGGCCAGGTTGCCGATGGGCGTCGCGACGACATAGAGCGCAGCTGCGGGATACTGCTGGGTGCCGGCCGCGTCGGCTGCGGCGCGCAGCAGCAAAGAGACATCGATGGTCACGACGAAGGGCTTGGGTGATGAGGCGGAGGCACGCGCGCTGGCGCACCTGGAGCGGCAGGGCCTGGCGCTGGTGGAGCGCAATTATCGGGTCGCCGGCGGGCCGCACCGGCGCGGCGGCGAAGTGGACCTGATCGTGCGCGATCGCGACGGCACGCTGGTCTTCGTCGAGGTGCGCCGGCGTGCCAGTGCGTCGCACGGCGGCGCGGCGGCGAGCGTCGGCGTGGCCAAGCAGCGCAGCCTGCTCCTTGCCGCGCAGCACTACCTGATGCGATTCGCCGCGCCGCCGGCCTGCCGGTTCGATGTCGTGGCGATCGACGGCGGCCAACTCACATGGTTGAAAGCGGCATTCGATGCTGCTTAGTCCGCCGCCGGGACGACCCACGCCGGGCTGCACGCCGCTGGAGCCGAGCCCGGGCACAGACGGTCCAGTGGGCTGCTCGTGGCCGGGCGAGGAGTCGGAGACCGCTGGCCCGACGCGGCCTGCAAGGCGCGCCCACAGCGGCCTCGGGATCGTCGTCGCTCAAGCCGGCAACTCGGCGCGCCGCGGCAGGTCGGCGCCCCGGCGCGAGCAGGTGATCGAGGCGGCGAGCACCGCGAACCGCAGCGCCGCATCGAGCTTGGCGACGGAAAGCGCCGCCAGCGCCGTGGCATCGAGCATCTCGTGCTCGGCCAGCCAGGTCAGCAGCGCGGCCTGGAAGGTGTCGCCCGCGCCGACCGTGTCAGCCACGGTGACCGGCACGGGCGCTGTCTCGACGCGGCCGGCGCGGCACCAGGCCAGCGCACCCCGGGCGCCGCGCGTCACGGCCACGAGCCGCACCCCGGCGGCCAGCCAGGACGCGGCGAGCCCTTCGATGTCGGCGCCGGGCAGCAGCAGCGACAGGTCCTCGTCGCTCACCTTCAGCACGTGCGTGCGCGGCAGCATCCATTGCATTTGCGCGCGCCAGCGATCGATGTCGGGCTCGACGTTGAGGCGGATGTTCGGGTCGTAGGCGATCAGGCTGCGCCCCTTTTCGCGTTCGACCAGCGCGCGCAGCGTGGAGGCGATCGGCTCGACGACGGTGGCATACGACCCGAAGTTGAATGCGCACGCCGCCGCCGGGATGCGTGCCAGCGCCTCAGGCAGCAACTGCCGGTCGGCGCCGCCCTCGCCATAGAACGAGTAGGCCGGCACGCCGGCGGCGTCGAGCCCGACCAGGCCGAGCGTCGTCGGTGCGTCGGTGCTCGCCACGCACGCGGTGCTCACGCCCTCGGCCACCAGCGCGCGCCGCAGCCGCTCGCCCAGCGGCCCGCTGGACAGCGCGCCGAAGAACGCGACCGGCTGCTTCAGCCGCGCCAGGCCCAGCGCGACGTTGAATGGCGAGCCGCCGACGCGGGCGTCGAGCGCCATTCCGGCAGGCGTCTCGCCGGCCACGAACACATCCATCAAGGCCTCGCCGCACACGACCAGCATTTCGCTTCTCCAACCGCCCGGGAACGCCCCGGCCTTCTCGACCCATGGCGCGAAGCTTCGCCCGAACACGCCGGCCGCGCCACTCGGGTTTTCCATTAATCAATCCACTTGATTTATTTAATCGCGTTGCCCATAATGCACCCACCCCCACCGTTGGGGTTCGGGTTCGCCAGCCAGACCCGACCCGCCCACCCTCTACCGGAGACCCGTCCATGCCTTACAAGCCCGCCTCGAAGCTCGCCGCCGTGCTCGGCGCTGCAGGATGCCTCGCCTACGCTGCCGCGCACGCCGCCGATCCGGTGGTGATCGGCCTCATCACCAAGACCGAGACCAACCCCTTCTTCGTGAAGATGAAGGAAGGCGCCACCGAAGAGGCCAAGGCCAAGGGCGCACAGCTGCGCTCGGGCGCCGGCAAGACCGACGGCGACAACGCCGGCCAGGTGACGCAGATGGAGAACATGATCGCCGCCGGGGCGAAGACGATCCTGATCACGCCCAGCGACAGCAAGGCGATCGTGCCGTCGATCAAGAAGGCGCGCGAGAAGGGCGTGCTCGTGATTGCGCTCGACAGCCCGACCGACCCGGCCGACGCCACCGACGCGCTGTTCGCGACCGACAACTACAAGGCCGGCGTGCTCATCGGCCAGTACGCCAAGGTCGCGCTCGGCGGCAAGCCGGCCAGGATCGTCACGCTCGACCTGTTCCCCGGCCACCCGGTCGGCGCGCAGCGGCACAACGGCTTCCTGAGCGGCTTCGGCCTGCCGGCGCCCGACGCCAAGAGCAACGACCTCGGCAAGGTGCCCGAGATCGTCTGCATGGCCGACAGCTTCGGCGACCAGGCCAAGGGCCAGACGGCGATGGAGAACTGCCTGCAGAAGGCGCCCGACGTGAACGTGGTCTACACGATCAACGAGCCCGCCGCGGCCGGTGCGTTCAACGCGCTGAAGAAGGCCGGCAAGGAAAAGGGCGTCGTGATCGTCTCGGTCGACGGCGGTTGCCAGGGCATCAAGGACGTCGGCGCCGGCGTCATCGCGGCCACTTCGCAGCAATACCCGCTGAAGATGGCGGCGCTCGGCGTCGATGCCGGCGTCGAGTACGCCAAGACGGGCAAGAAGCCGAGCGGCTACACCGATACCGGCGTGACGCTGATCGCCGCCAAGCCGATGCCTGGCGTCGAGAGCAAGGACGTCAAGACCGGCACCGAGCTGTGCTGGGGCAAGAAGTAAGTATTCGCTAATCTTTCCTGACCCGCCGCCCGTCCCGCGCCTGATGCGCGGGGCGTTGATACCACCCGACTGAACCTGCCCGGAGCCCACATCCATGAACACCTGGAAAGACAAGCTGCCGCCGATGGGAACGCTGGGGCCCTTCCTGGCCCTGCTCGCGGCCTGCGCGTTCTTCGCCACCCAGAGCGACCGCTTCCTGAGTGGCGGGAACTTCAGCCTGATCCTGCAACAGGTGATGGTGGTCGGCGTGATCGCGATCGGGCAGACGCTGATCATCCTCACCGCCGGAATCGACCTGTCGTGCGGCATGGTGATGGCGCTCGGCGGCATCGTGATGACCAAGTTCGCCACCGAGCTCGGCATGCCGCCGGTGCTGGCCGTGCTGTGCGGCATTGGCGTGACCACGCTGTTCGGGCTGGTCAACGGGCTGCTGGTCACGCGCATCAAGCTGCCGCCCTTCATCGTGACGCTGGGCACGCTGAACATTGCCTTCGCGATCACGCAGCTCTACTCGAACTCGCAGACGGTGACCGACCTGCCGCCCGCGCTCACTGCGCTCGGCAACACTTTCTCGATCGGCAGCACCGAAGTCGCCTACGGCGCGGTGCTGATGCTGGTGCTGTATGCGCTCGCCTGGTTCGTGCTGCGCGAGACGGCCGCCGGGCGCCATGTCTACGCGGTCGGCAACAACGCCGAGGCGACGCGCCTGGTCGGCATCCCGACGCTGCGCGTGCTGCTCGGCGTGTACGTGCTGGCCGGGGTGTTCTATGGCATCGCGGCGCTGCTGTCGGTGGCGCGCACCGGCGTCGGCGACCCGAACGCCGGGCAGACCGAGAACCTCGACGCGATCACCGCCGTCGTGCTCGGCGGCACCAGCCTGTTCGGCGGGCGCGGCGTCGTGCTCGGCAGCCTCGTGGGCGCGCTGATCGTCGGCGTGTTCCGCAACGGGCTGACGCTGATGGGTGTCTCGTCGATCTACCAGGTGCTCGTGACCGGCGTGCTGGTCATCCTGGCGGTCGCGACCGACCAACTCTCGAGAAAGGGAGGCCGCTGATGGCATCGACCCAGATCGTGATGCAGGCCACGGGCCTGGTCAAACGCTACGGACAGGTCACCGCGCTCGACGGCTCCGACTTCGAGCTGCGCGCCGGGGAGATCCTGGCCGTGATCGGCGACAACGGGGCCGGCAAGTCGTCGCTGATCAAGTGCCTGTCGGGCGCGACGATCCCCGACGAAGGCGAGATCCGGCTCGACGGCAAGCCGATTCACTTCAAGAGCCCGCTCGACGCGCGCCACGCGGGCATCGAGACCGTCTACCAGGATCTCGCGGTCGCGCCGGCGATGAGCATCTCGGAGAACCTGTTTCTCGGCCGCGAACTGCGCCGCCCGGGTTTCCTCGGCAAGGTGCTGCGCATGCTCGACAAGAAGAAGATGCTCGCCGAGAGCATCGCGCGGATGCAGGACCTCAAGGTCGGCATCCGCTCGATGACACAGGCCGTCGAGACGCTTTCGGGCGGGCAGCGCCAGTGTGTCGCCGTGGCGCGCAGCGCCGCCTTCGCGCGCCACGTGGTGATCATGGACGAGCCCACCGCGGCGCTCGGCGTGAAGGAAGGCAACATGGTGCTCGAGCTGATACGCCGCGTGCGCGACAAGGGGCTGCCGGTGGTGCTGATTTCGCACAACATGCCGCACGTGTTCGAGGTTGCCGACCGCATCCACGTCGCGCGCCTGGGCAAGCGCGCCGCAGTGCTCAACCCGAAGAAGGTCAGCATGAGCGACACCGTGGCGGTGATGACCGGCGCGATGCGCGCCGAGGACATCCCGGCCGAATGGCTCGCGCACTGAGGCCGCCCCGTTGACCAGGCCCGCCTCCAGGCCCGCAGCGCCCGGTCTCGACACGGCGGCGGGCGAGGCCGCCGCCGGCCAGCGGCTGCGCCCGCGCGGCTCGAACCAGGTCGGCATGCGCCAGTTCAACGAGCGCGTGGTGCTGCAGGCGATTCGCCTGCACGGCGCGCTGCCGCAAGCCCAGATCGCGCGCCTGACGCACCTCACCGCCCAAACGGTCTCGCTGATCATCGCGCGGCTGGAGGGCGACGGGCTGCTGCTGCGGCTCGAACCCTTGCGCGGCAAGGTCGGCCAGCCCTCGGTACCGATCGCGCTGAACCCCGACGGCGCGTTTTCGATCGGCATCAAGATCGGCCGCCGCAGCATGGATGCGCTGCTGCTCGACTTCACCGGCGGCGTGCGCGAACGGTTGTCGCTGGCCTACGGCTTCCCCGATCCCGACACGCTGTTCGACGAGATCGACGCGCGCCTGCGGCTGCTGCGCAAGGCGCTCAAGCCGGCCTTGCGCGAGCGGCTGCATGGCATCGGCGTGGCCGCGCCGCTGTCGCTCGGCGGCTGGCGGCAGCTGCTGGGCGTCGCCCCGGAGCTCGCGGCGAAGTGGCACGACATCGACATCCGGGAACGTGTCGCAAGGCTCCCGGCCAGCGGCAAGCTGGCGGTCGAATTCGCCAAG
This sequence comes from uncultured bacterium, assembly GCA_963779155.1. Lineage (GTDB taxonomy): Bacteria > Pseudomonadota > Gammaproteobacteria > Burkholderiales > Burkholderiaceae_C > CAIKUF01. The sequence goes on from CAVZXE010000005.1 coordinate 49,578, forward strand.
GACACCGCGGCGGCCTGCGTGGCCGAACTCGTCGCGGGCCAGGGCAGGAGCATCCGCAGCTTCCTGTACCTGTTCGTCGACACCTTCATCGGCGGCGGCCTGGTGCTCGACAGCCACCTGCGGGGCGGCTTGCACGGCAATGCCGGTGCCGTCGGCTCGCTGCCGCTCGGCCTGGCCCGTGGCAGTGCCAGCGCGCCCGACCAGCTGCTGAGCGTGGCCTCGCTGTGGAACCTCGAGGCGCTATACGCCGGCGCCGGGCTCGACGTGACCGCCGCGACCGACGCGCGCGCGCTGGCCGAGCCCTGGCGGCCCTGCACGCGCGCCTGGATCGACCGGGCCTGCCCGGCGATCGCGCTGGCCCTGAACAGCGCGGCTGGCCTGCTCGACCTGGAAGGAGTGATCGTCGACGGGTCGTTCAGCCGCGAACTGCTGGCCGAGCTGCTGGCGGCGATCGAGCAGGCGCTCGACCGCTACAGCTGGGAAGGCGTCGCGCGCCCTGCCGTGCTGGCCGGCACGATCGGGTCGGACGCGCGGGCGATGGGCGGCGCGCTGCTGCCGCTCTATGCCCACTTCGCGCCCGACCGCGACTTGTTCCTGAAGTTGGCGCCGTAGGCCGGTGCGACCGCCGTCTTGCAGCTGGGCTTGCGCGATCCACTGCGCGTCGAGCGCATGCGCAGCGCAGGGGCCGAGAGGGGCTTTCCATGAATGGCAAACGGCGGCACCCGACGGTCTGCCCGCGACGGCAGCGCGTGCGCTGACGCGGTCACCGACGCCTGGGACAGGGCCCCATCCAGGGATGAGCGCCTGGATGAAGGCGCAGGGCCGCTGGTCGAGATCGGCTCGCCCCTGCCTGGCCCGGGATCAGCCGACGCCAGGCTGCGGCTGCGCGCCACGGACCGTGCAGGATCTGTCCTCCAAGATCAAGCCAGGTCGAAGCGATCGAGGTTCATCACCTTGGTCCAGGCCGCCACGAAGTCGCGCACGAACGCCTGCCGCGAGTCGCTGCACGCATAGACCTCCGCGACTGCACGGAGCTGGGCATTCGAGCCGAAGACGAGGTCCACGACGCTGCCCGTCCACTTGAGCTCGCCGGTGGCCCGGTCGCGCCCTTCCAGCACGCCCGCTGCAGTGGCCGACTTCTGCCACTGCGTTCTCATGTCGAGCAGGTTCACGAAGAAGTCGTTGGTCAGGGTTTCGGGGCGCTGGGTGAAGACATCGTGTGCCGACCGCCCGACGTTGGCGTTCAGCGCGCGCAAGCCACCGACCAGCACAGTCATCTCGGGAGCCGTCAGCGTCAGCAGGTTCGCCCGATCCACGAGCAGCTCGGCCGCCGATTCCTCTTGCCCCTTGCGGACGTAGTTGCGGAAGCCGTCTGCGGTCGGCTCCAGCACGGCGAACGAGTCCACATCGGTCTGTTCCTGCGAGGCGTCCATGCGCCCGGGCGAGAAGGGAACCTTCACCTCGTGGCCGGCCTTCTTCGCGGCTTCCTCGACGGCCGCGCAGCCGCCCAGCACGATCAGGTCGGCCAACGACACCTGCTTGCCACCGGACGACGCGCCGTTGAACGCTTTCCGGATCGCCTCCAGCGTCTGCAGGACTCTCGCCAGTTCGGCCGGCTGGTTGACCTCCCAATCCCTTTGCGGTGCGAGGCGGATGCGCGCGCCGTTGGCCCCGCCGCGCTTGTCGCTGCCGCGGAACGTCGACGCCGACGCCCAGGCCGTCGTGACGAGCTGCGCGATCGACAGGCCGGATGCGAGGATCTTCGCCTTCAGCATGGCGATGTCCTGCGCGTCGACCAGCGGATGGTTCACCGCGGGGATCGGGTCCTGCCAGATCAGCGCCTCCTGCGGCACCAGCGGGCCCAGGTAGCGGGTGCGCGGCCCCATGTCGCGGTGGGTCAGCTTGAACCAGGCCCGGGCAAAGGCGTCGGCGAGTGCTTGCGGATTCGCCAGGAAGCGCCGCGAAATCTTCTCGTAGGCCGGGTCCATGCGCAGGGCCATGTCGGCGGTGGACATCATCGGGGCGTGGCGCCGGGTCGGGTCGTGGGCATCGGGCACCGTGTGCGCCGCGGCGGGGTCTGAGGGCGTCCACTGGTGCGCGCCGGCGGGGCTCTTCGTCAGCGCCCACTCGTAGCCGAACAGGGTTTCGAAGTAGCCGTTGTCCCACTGGATGGGGTTGGGCGTCCAGGCGCCTTCGAGGCCGCTGCTGATCGTGTGCACGCCCTTGCCGGTGCCGAAGCTGTTCTTCCAGCCCAGGCCCTGCTCTTCGATGCCGGCAGCCTCGGGCTCCGGGCCGACATACTGGCCGGGATCGGCGGCGCCGTGGCACTTGCCGAAGGTGTGGCCGCCGGCCACGAGCGCGACGGTCTCCTCGTCGTTCATGGCCATGCGGGCGAAGGTCTCGCGGATGTCCCTGGCCGAGCCGATCGGGTCTGGATGGCCATTCGGGCCTTCCGGGTTCACGTAGATCAGGCCCATCTGGACGGCGGCGAGAGGGTTGTCGAGCTGCCGGTCGCCGCTGTGGCGCTCGTCGGCCAGCCACTTGCCCTCGGGACCCCAGCAGATGTCTTCCTCCGGCTCCCAGATGTCCGCGCGGCCGCCGGCGAAGCCGAAGGTCTTCAAGCCCATCGATTCCAGCGCGACGTTGCCGGTGAGAACGATCAGGTCGGCCCACGAGATATTGCGGCCGTACTTCTGCTTGATGGGCCACAGCAGGCGGCGCGCCTTGTCGAGGCTGACGTTGTCCGGCCAGCTGTTGAGCGGCGCAAATCGCTGTGTGCCAGACCCCGCGCCACCGCGACCATCGGCGATGCGGTAGGTGCCCGCGCTGTGCCACGCCATGCGGGTGAAGAACGGCCCGTAGTGGCCAAAATCCGCGGGCCACCATTCCTGCGAGTCGGTCATCAAGGCATGGAGGTCCTTGATCACGGCATCCAGGTCCAGGCTCTTGAATGCCGCGGCGTAATCGAACGCCTCGCCCATGGGGTCGGACAGGGGCGAGTGCTGGTGCAGGATCTTCAGGTTCAGTTGATTCGGCCACCAGTGGGCGTTGGCAGGGCCGCCGGCCACGGTGTGCTTGCGGGCGCCGCCCGAGAACGGGCACTGTGCTTCGGTTGACATGCGGATCTCCTTTGACTGTCGGCAGTTCGCCATGCGGATCAGTCTAGGTTCTTGGCGGCCACCGATCAACGAAACATCGCCTATCGCAGCCATAGTGCGGTCTGACGGCCTGACCGGACCGGCCGCGGGCCCGCGCTGCCGGGGCGCTTGACGACGGGAACGGGCAGTCCGGTCCTGCAAGTCGCAAGCGGAGGCGGAACCTGTATCCCGAAGCGGTGTCATATCATCGATGTCCATGCTCGAACAACGCATTCAGCAGCAGTTCTTCGACAGTGCCGATCTCAAGTACGCCGCCGCCGAGATCCTCTCGCGCCCGATTGCCGATGCCGTGCAGGCGCTGGTGGGCTGCATTACCGGGGGTGGGAAGGTGCTGGCCTGCGGCAACGGTGGTTCGGCGAGCGATGCACAGCACTTCGCAGCCGAGTTCGTCGGTCGCTTCGAGCGCGAGCGGCCGGGCTTGGCCGCGATTGCACTGACCACCGATTCGTCGATCCTCACCGCGATCGGCAACGACTACGACTTCAACGCGATCTTCGCCAAGCAGGTGGAGGCGCTCGGGGCGCCAGGCGACGTGCTGCTGGCCATCAGCACCAGCGGCAGCTCGGGCAACGTGCTGGCCGCGGTCGCGGCCGCGCATGCCAAGGACATGACCGTGATCGCGCTGACCGGCCGCAACGGCGGCAAGACGCGCGAGGTGCTCGGCGAGACCGACGTGCATATCTGCGTTCCGCACGATCGCACGGCGCGCATCCAGGAGGTGCACATCCTCGTCGTGCATTGCCTGTGCGACGCGGTCGATCTGCAATTGCTGGGCGAACAGGACAACTCATGACATCGAAGCATTCATTCCCGGGCCTGACCTGCCTGGCTGCGGCGCTCGTCGCCGCATCGCTGCTCGGCGCCTGCGCGCCGGTGATCATCGGCGGCGCAGCCGTCAGCGGCGCGATGGTGGCCAGCGACCGCCGCACCGCAGGGGCGCAGGTCGAAGACCAGTCCATCGAGATGAAGGCCGGCAGCACCGTGGAAGCGCTGCTCGGCGATCGCGCGCATGTCAACATCACCAGCTACAACGCGATGGTGCTGCTGACCGGCGAGGTGCCCACCGAAGCCGACAAGGCCGCGGTCGAGAAGGCGGTGGCCAAGGTCGAGCATGTGCGCTCGATCGTCAACGACCTCGCCGTGATGCCCAAGAGCTCGCTCAGCGCGCGCTCGAACGACAGCATCATCACCGGCAAGGTCAAGGCCAGTTTCGTCGATGCGAGCGACCTTTCGGCCAACAGCATCAAGGTCGTCACCGAGCGCGGCGTGGTCTTCCTGATGGGCCGCGTGACCGAGGCCGAAGCCAAGCGCGCCGTCGAATTGACGCGCAGCGTGGGCGGGGTGCAGAAGGTGGTTCGCGTGTTCGAGATCGCCACCCCGGCCGAGGTGGCGGCGATGCTGCCCGGCACGCCGGCCAGCGCGCCGGCAGCGGCGAAGCCGTAGCGCCGCGCCCTACTTCAGTCGGGTGATCAGGCTCGAAGTGTCCCAGCGCCGCCCACCGGCGGCCTGCACGTCGGCGTAGAACTGGTCGACCAGTGCGGTGACGGGCAGGCGCGCGCCGTTGCGCCGCGCCTCGTCGAGCACCAGGCCCAGGTCCTTTCGCATCCAGTCGACGGCGAAGCCGAAGTCGAACTGGCCATCGACCATCGTCGGCCCGCGCTGGTCCATCTGCCAGCTCTGCGCGGCGCCCTTGCCGATCACGCCGAGCACGGCCTTCATGTCGAGCCCGGCCTTCTCGCCAAAGGCGATCGCCTCGGCGAGGCCCTGCAGCAGCCCGGCGATCGCGATCTGGTTGACCATCTTGGCCAGCTGCCCGGCGCCGCTCTCGCCGAGCAGCGAGACCGCCCGGGCGTAGGCCAGCAGCACCGGCTGGGCGCGCGCCAGCGCGGCGGGGTCGCCGCCGCACATCACCGTCAGCGCGCCGTTGACGGCGCCCGCCTGGCCGCCTGAGACCGGCGCGTCGATGAACTCGAACCCCTGCTCGCGCGCCGCTGCGCTCAGCTCGCGTGCGACGTCGGCCGACGCGGTGGTGTGGTCGATGAAGATCGCGCCGTGCGCCATGCTGCGGAAAGCGCCGTTCGGCGCGACGGTGACCGCGCGCAGGTCGTCGTCGTTGCCGACGCACGCAAGCACGATCTCGGCCTCGGCGGCGGCCGCCCGCGGCGTCGGCGCACTGCGACCGCCGTACTCGGCGACCCAGGCCTCGGCCTTGGCGGCGCTGCGGTTGTAGACCGTGACGCGGTGCCCGGCGCGAGCCAGGTGGCCCGCCATCGGGTAGCCCATCACGCCGAGGCCGATGAAGGCAACGCTGCGCGGCGGGGTGGGGTCGTAGATCCTGTCAGCCATGCGTGTCTCTCCAGCATCAGAACAACAACGGCCTCGAACGAGGCCGCGGAAGAAGGCGGTGCGCCGCGCTAAACGATGGTCAGGTGCTCGGTGCCGGCGGCCAGGTCGGAATTGCGCGCGCGCTGGCTGTGCAGCTTGATCTGCAGCCGCAGGTCGTTGAGCGAGTCGGCGTTGCGCAAGGCGTCCTCGAAGGTCACCAGGTTGGCTTCGTACAGATCGAACAGGCTCTGGTCGAAGGTCTGCATGCCGAGCTCGCGCGAGCGCTTCATGATCTCCTTGATCTCGGGCACTTCGCCCTTGAAGATCAGGTCGCCGATCAGCGGCGTGTTGAGCATGATCTCCACCGCCGCGATGCGTCCCTTGCCCTGCTGCAGCGGCAGCAGCCGCTGCGACACCAGCCCCTTCAGGTTGAGCGACAAATCCATCAGCAGCTGCGCCCGGCGCTCCTCGGGGAAGAAGTTGATGATGCGGTCGAGCGCCTGGTTGGCGCTGTTGGCGTGCAGCGTAGCCAGGCACAGGTGCCCGGTCTCGGCGAAGGCGACGGCGTGCTCCATGGTCTCGCGGTCGCGGATCTCGCCCATCAGGATCACGTCGGGCGCCTGGCGCAGCGTGTTCTTCAGCGCCTGCTCCCAGCCCTCGGTGTCGATGCCCACCTCGCGCTGGGTGATGATGCAGTTCTTGTGCGGATGCACGAACTCGACCGGGTCCTCGATCGTGATGATGTGGCCGAACGAGTTCTCGTTGCGGTAGTCGACCATCGCCGCCAGCGAGGTGCTCTTGCCGGAGCCGGTCGCGCCGACGAAGATCACCAGCCCGCGCTTGGCCAGCGCCACGTCCTTGAGCACCTTGGGCAGGTTGAGGCCGTCGATCGTCGGCAGCGTCTTCGGGATCGTGCGCAGCACCAGGCCCACGTTGCCCTGCTGCACGAAGGCGTTGGCGCGGAAGCGCCCGACGCCCTGCGGCGAGATCGCGAAGTTGCTCTCCTTGGTGCGCTCGAACTCGGCGGCCTGCTTGTCGTTCATCACCGCCCGCGCCAGTGCCATCGTGTGCTGGCCGGTCAGCGGCTGCGGCGACACCTTGGTGACCTTGCCGTCGACCTTGATCGCCGGCGGGAAGTCGGCCGTGAGGAACAGATCCGACCCGTTGCGCGACACCATCAGGCGCAGCAGGTCGTTGACGAATTTGGAGGCCTGGTCGCGTTCCATCTCTCAATCCTTTCGTGACGTGGCTAGGCCTAGCGTCGGACCCAAGCCCTCAGCCCCGGACGGGTTGCCCGGTCGGTGGCTGAGATCCCCTCGGGGGGCGCGAGCGAAGCGAGCTTGGGGCTGTCAGTCACCCGGGGAAGTTCTCCGGGAACTTGGCCTTGGACCGCGCCTCGGCCGGCGAGACGATGTTGCGCCGGACGAGGTCGGACAGGTTCTGGTCGAGCGTCTGCATGCCCATGCTGTTGCCAGTCTGGATCGACGAGTACATCTGCGCCACCTTGGCCTCGCGGATCAGGTTGCGGATCGCCGCCGTGCCGAGCATGATCTCGTGCGCGGCGACGCGGCCGGAGCCGTCCTTCAGCTTGCACAAGGTCTGCGAGATCACCGCGACGAGCGACTCCGAGACCATCGCGCGCACCATTTCCTTCTCGGCGGCCGGGAACACGTCGACGATGCGGTCGATCGTCTTCGCGGCCGAGCTGGTGTGCAGCGTGCCGAACACGAGGTGGCCGGTCTCGGCGGCGGTCAGCGCCAGGCGGATCGTCTCGAGGTCGCGCATCTCGCCGACCAGGATCGCGTCCGGATCCTCGCGCAGCGCCGACCGCAGCGCGTTCGAGAACGAGAGCGTGTGCGGCCCGACTTCGCGCTGGTTGATGAGGCACTTCTTCGACTCGTGGACGAACTCGATCGGGTCCTCGACCGTCAGCACGTGCCCGTACTCGTTCTCGTTCAGGTGGTTGACCATCGCCGCGAGCGTGGTCGACTTGCCCGAGCCGGTCGGCCCGGTCACGAGCACCAGCCCGCGCGGCTTGAGCGAGAGCTCGGCGAACACCTTCGGGGTGTTGAGCTGCTCCAGTGTCAGGATCTTCGATGGAATGGTGCGAAAGACCGCACCGGCGCCGCGGTTCTGGTTGAACGCGTTGACGCGAAAGCGCGCCAGGCCCTGGATCTCGAACGAGAAGTCGCACTCCAGCGTTTCCTCGTAGGCCTTGCGCTGCGAGTCGTTCATGATGTCGTACACCATCTCGTGCACCTGCTTGTGCTCGAGCGGATCGACATTGATGCGGCGCACGTCGCCATGGACCCGGATCATCGGCGGCAGGCCGGACGACAGGTGCAGGTCGGACGCCTTGTTCTTGACCGAGAAAGCCAGCAGTTGGGTGATGTCCATGGAAGGATGTCGGTTGATTCGGCCGGGTCTTGAGCAAGCCGATCCGCCGCGCGCCGTGGGCCATACTCCGGGCGCATTATGGCGACGATCGCTTCCCGGCTCCACCAAGTGCGGCTTCGCATCGCGCGCGCCTGCGCCGCAGCCGGCCGGCCCGCCAACGACGTCACGCTGCTCGCGGTGAGCAAGACCTGCCCGGCCCAGCACGTGCGCGAGGCCCGGGCCGCCGGACAGGCCGCGTTCGGCGAGAACTACGTGCAGGAGGCGCTGGCCAAGATCGAGCAGCTCGCAGACCTGCGCAGCGCCATCGAGTGGCACCTGATCGGCCCGCTGCAAAGCAACAAGACGCGGGCCGTGGCCGAGCACTTCGACTGGGTGCACAGCGTCGACCGGCTGAAGCTCGCCGAGCGGCTGAGCGCGCAGCGCCCGCCGCAGCTCGGCCCGCTGAACGTCTGCCTGCAGGTCAACATCAGCGGCGAGGCGAGCAAGAGCGGGCTGACGGCGGCCGAGCTGCCCGAGGTGGCTCGCGCCGTGGCGCGGCTGCCCGGGCTGCGGTTGCGCGGGCTGATGGCCATTCCCGAGCCCGCGGTGGACCTCGAGGCACAGCGCGCGCCGCACCGCGCGCTGAGTGAACTGTTGCTCGTGCTGCGGCGCGACGGGCTGGCGCTGGACACGCTGTCGATGGGCATGAGCGCCGACCTCGAGGCGGCCATCGCCGAAGGTGCCACGCTGGTGCGCGTGGGCACGGCGATCTTCGGCGAGCGCACCGGGTAGTCCGAGGCCGTGATTTCTGCCCGCGCACGGGCTGCCCGGGTGCGCTGGCCGCTGGGTAACATCGCGCCCGATGCCAGCCACCCACGACTTCGTTCTGCCCTGGGGCCTGTGGCAGATCGTCACCCGGTTCGGCGAAGCGCAGCTGATGCTGCCCACGGGCCTGGCACTGGTGGCGTGGCTGGCGTGGGTCGGCGAACGGCGCACGGCCGTGCTCTGGCTCTCGCTCCTGTCGCTGGCGTTCGGGCTCACGACGGCCAGCAAGGTCGCGTTCATCGGCTGGGGCGTCGGCATTCCGGCGCTGAACTTCACCGGCATCTCCGGCCACGCGATGCACGCCGCGGCGGTGTTTCCGTTGCTGCTGCGCTGCCTCAGCGCGTCCGGCGGGCGCACGGCACAAGGCGTCGCGGTCGGCCTGGGCTATGCCGTCGCGGCCCTGGTGGCGGTGTCGCGCGTCGTGATCGGCGCCCATTCGGCGAGCGAGTCGGTGGCCGGCTTCGCCCTCGGCGGCGCGGCCAGTGCGCTGGCGCTGGGCCTCGGCACGGTGCCGCCGCAGCACCTGCCGCGCTGGTTGCTCGCGCTGCTCGTCGCCGCGCAACTGGTCAACCCCGCCGCCGCGCCGACGCTGCCCACGCACGACATGGTCACGCGGCTCGCGTTGTGGGTGTCGGGGCACGAGAGGCCCTACACCCGCGGCATGATGCTCCGGCGCGAACGCGAGCGGTCGAAGGCACTGCAGGTCGCGGCCGCGGCAAGCTCGGCGCCGGCCCGGGCGCAGCCGGCCGACGGCGGCAGGCCGGCCTACAGCGCGAGCGCCGTCGTGTTCTTCACCTCTTCCATCACCGCGTAGGTGTGCGTCTCGCGAACCCCCGGCAGCGCCCACACCACCGAGCCGATCAGCTCGCGGTAGGCCGCCATGTCGGCGACGCGGGTCTTGATCAGGTAGTCGAAGCCACCGGCCACGAGGTGGCATTCGAGGATCTCGGGCCGCACCTGCACCGCCGCCTTGAACGCGTTCATCACGTCCGGCGTGGTGCGGTCGAGCACGACCTCGATGAACACCATCAGGCCGGCGCCGAGCTTTTCGGGGTCGAGCCGCGCGGTGTAGCCGAGGATGTAGCCGTCGCGCGTCAGCCGCTTGACGCGTTCGAGCACGGCGGTCGGCGACAGGTGGACTTCCTCGGCCAGCTTGAGGTTCGAGATCCGCCCGTCCTTCTGCAGCACGCGCAGAATCTTCGTGTCGATCTTGTCGATTCCACCAGGATCCGGGGTCATGCTTGACAAACCTCGCTAGAAGGTCAACTTCTTAGAGATATATACTACATATCAACGGCTACTCTGGCAACTTTCGCAACGAGAGAACCTTCGCCATGAACCCGATCCCGCCGCCTTGCGCGCGCCTGCCTTTCCCGTACCGCGACGAATCGGAGGCGCTGCGGCCCTTGCTCGACGTGTTGCGCGCGGGTGCGGGCCTCGACTGGTCGGCCGCGGCGCGGCGTGCCCGCCCCTGGGTGCAGGCCGTGCGCGACCAGCCGCCGCCGTTCTGGGCGATGGAGTCGCTGCTCCACGAATACCCGATCTCGAGCGCCGAAGGGCTGGCGCTGATGCGCCTGGCCGAGGCGCTGCTGCGCGTGCCCGACACCGAGACGGCGATCGCGCTCACCGCCGACCAGCTCGGCAAGGCCGCGTTCAACGCCGGCTCGGGCGGCCCGCACAAGATGCTGGCCAGCCTGTCGGCGAGCGCGATCGCGCTGTCGAAGAAGTTCCTGCCGGATGCCACAAGCGCGGCCGATGGCGAGAGCGGCCTCTTCAAACGGCTCGGCGCGCAGACCGTGGTTGCCGCCACGGTGCGCGCGGTGCAACTGCTGGGGCGCCAGTTCGTGCTCGGGCGCAGCATCCAAGAGGCGATGGACGAAGCCGCTGGCCAGCGCAAGGCCGAGCCGCAGCTTCGCTTCAGCTACGACATGCTGGGCGAGGGCGCGCGCACCGAGGCCGATGCGCAACGCCACCTGGCCTCGTACATGAGTGCGATCGAGGCGATCGCCGGCGGCAGCAGAGCGAGCGACCCCGAGGGCGCCGACGGCATCTCGCTCAAGCTCAGCGCGCTCTTCTCGCGCTACGAAGACGCGCAGCGCGAGCGCGTGTTCGCCGAGCTGCTGCCGCGCGTGTGGCAATTGATAGCCCTGGCCGCGCCGGCCAACATCAACCTGACCATGGACGCCGAGGAAAGCGACCGCCTCGAGCTGTCGCTCGACGTGTTCGAGACGCTGGCGGCGCGCATCGCGCAGCGCTTCCCGCAGTGGCGCGGCTTCGGCCTGGCGGTGCAGACCTACCAGACGCGCGCGATCGACGTGGTGCACGAGGTGGCGCGTATCGGCCGTGCCCACGGCCTGCGCTTCATGGTGCGCCTGGCCAAGGGCGCGTACTGGGACGGCGAGGTCAAGCGCGCGCAGGAGCTCGGCCTGCCCGGCTACCCCGTGTTCACGCACAAGCATCACACCGACATCTCGTACCTGGCCTGCGCCAAGGCGCTGATCGGCCACGCCGACGTGATCTACCCGCAGTTCGCCACCCACAACGCGGGCACGATCGCGGCAATCCTGAACATGGCCGACGCGGCCGGCGCAAAGTTCGAGCTGCAGCGCCTGCACGGGATGAGCGAAGGGCTGTATCGCGAAATCCCGCGATACAGCCCTTGCGGGGTCGAACCGACGCCCTCACCCCCCACTCAAGCGGGGGGCCTGGCACGGAATGATGTGCCGGTGCGGATCTACGCGCCGGTCGGCGAGCACCGCGACCTGCTCGCCTACCTGGTGCGGCGGCTGCTCGAGAACGGCGCCAACTCGTCGTTCGTCCACCAGCTCGCCGACGAGACGGTGGACATCGACGTGCTGCTCGCCTCGCCGCTGGCGCCCGACGAAGTGCCCTCGCTGCCGCTGCCAGCCGATCTGTTCGGCTCGCGGCGCCGCAACTCGCGTGGCGCCGACCTTGCGTGCCAGGCGCAGCTCGCACCCTTGCAGCAAGCCATTGCTGCCGCGCGGGTCGATGCGGTGGCCGAAGCCGACCCGGCGCAGATCGACGCCGCGATGGCGCGCCTGCACGGCGCCGCGCCGGCCTGGAACGCGCTCGGCGTCGCCGTGCGCGCGGGCGTGCTCAGGCGCGTCGCCGACGCGCTCGAATCGCGCATGGCCGAGTTCTGCGGCCTGCTGGTGAAGGAAGCCCACAAGACGCTCGGCGACTGCGTGGCCGAGGTGCGCGAGGCGGTCGACTTCCTGCGCTACTACGCCGACGAGGCAGCCACCAGACTCGTCGCGCAGACGCTGCCCGGCCCCACGGGCGAGAGCAACGAACTGCGCCTGCACGGGCGCGGCGTGTTCGTCTGCATCAGCCCGTGGAACTTTCCCCTCGCGATCTTCGCCGGCCAGGTGGCGGCGGCGCTCGTCGCCGGCAACACGGTCGCCGCCAAGCCGGCCGAGCAGACGCCGGCCGTCGCTGCGCGCATGGTCGCGCTGCTGCACGAGGCCGGCGTCCCCGCCGACGCGCTGGCGCTGCTGCATGGCCCCGGCGAGACGGTCGGTGCGGCGCTGGTCGCCGATGCGCGCACGGCTGGCGTGTGCTTCACCGGCTCGACGGCGGTGGCCAAGACCATCAACCGCGCGCTGGCCGACAAGGCGGGGCCCATCGTCCCGCTGATCGCCGAGACCGGCGGCATCAACGCGATGATCGTCGACAGCACCGCGCTGCCCGAGCAGGTGGTCGATGCGGTGGTTCAGAGCGCCTTTCGCAGCGCCGGCCAGCGCTGCTCCGCGCTGCGCCTGCTGTGCCTGCACGCCGCAACGGCCGACGCGGTGATCGAGATGATCGCCGGCGCGATGAACGAGCTGCAGGTCGGCGACCCGGCGCTGCTGGCCACCGACGTCGGACCGGTGATCGACGCCGAAGCGCACGAGGGCATCACGCGCCATATCGAACGGCTGGAGCGCGAGGCGCGGCTGATCGCTCGGCGCGACGTCCAGCACCCGGTGCCGGGCCTGCACTCCGTGGCGCCGGTCGCATTCGAGCTGCCGCGCATCGCCGACGTGGGCGAGGAGATCTTCGGCCCGGTGCTGCACGTGGTGCGCTGGTCGGGTGACGTCGACGCGGTCGTGGCGCAGGTCAACGCGCTCGGCTACGGGCTCACGCTCGGCATCCAGACCCGCATCGATTCGCGCGCGCTGCGCATGGCCGATGCGGCGCGGATCGGCAACGTGTACATCAACCGCAACATGATCGGCGCGGTCGTCGGCGTGCAGCCCTTCGGCGGCGAGGGTCTGTCGGGCACCGGCCCGAAGGCGGGCGGCCCGCACTACCTCTACCGCTTCTGCGCCGAGCAGACGCTGACGATCAACACCGCTGCGGCCGGCGGCAACGCCGCGCTGTTGGCCGGCCTGCCTCTACACTAGGCCGACGGCACCAAGACGCCCGTGGCGCCGGCCTGCCAAGGGGATCTCAGCCCTCTCGTGGGCAGAGGTCGGACACAGTCAGTCCGTGCGTACGGGCTGTGCCTTGCGAAGGACATCGGCCTCTGGTCGATGGTGGCCCTGGCGAGGACTCAGACATGGAACAACTCCTGGCATTCATCGGCGGCGGCAACATGGCCAGCGCCATCATCGGCGGGCTTGTCGCCGGCGGGCGCAGCGGCGCATCGATCATGGTCGTCGAGCCCTTCGGCGAACAGCGCGAGCGGCTGCGCAGCGCGCACGGCGTCCGGGCCATCGCGGCGGCCGACGCGTCGCTCGCGCAGGCCGCGCTCGTCGTGTGGGCCGTCAAGCCGCAGCTCTTCAAGGACGCCGCCGCGCCCGTCGGCGCGCATGTGGGCCAGGCCTTGCAGTTGAGCGTGATGGCGGGCATTCGCAGCGACGCGATCGCCGCCGCCGTCGGGCACCGAGCGCGTCGTGCGCGCGATGCCGAACACGCCGGCGCTGATCGGGCAGGGCATCGCCGGACTCTTTGCGCGCGCGGCCGTCACGGCCGGCGACCGCGCGCTGGTCGAGCAGGTGCTCGGGCCGACCGGGCGCACGCTGTGGGTCGCGCGCGAGGCCGACCTCGACGCCGTGACCGCGCTGTCGGGCTCGGGCCCGGCCTATGTGTTCTATTTCGTCGAGGCGATGATGCAGGCCGCTGCCGAGATGGGCCTCACGGCCGAGCAGGGCAAGCAGCTTGCGCTCGCGACATTCGCCGGCGCCACCGAACTCGCCGCGCGCTCGAGCGAACCGCCCGAGTTGCTGCGTGAGCGCGTCACCTCGAAGGGCGGAACGACCCACGCTGCGATTTGCGCGCTCGAGGCCGCCGGCGTGAAGGCGGCGTTCGTCGAGGCGTTGAAGGCGGCCCGCCAGCGCGCCAGGGAGCTCGGCGACGAATTCGGCTGAGTGGGACCGCAAGACACTCGAAGGGCCGGCCCTGCGGGCGACTTGTGCTTGGCGAAGGCCTGCGACCTCCGGGCCGATGGCGGTCTGGCGCCGACCGAGCGTCAATCGGCGCGCAGCAGCGCGTCGAACGCCACGCCGGCGAACACCGCGAAACCCAGCCAGTGGTTGAGGCGGAAGGCCTTGAAGCAGCCGTCGCGCGAGCGGGTGCGGATCAGCGTGTAATGCCACAGCGCCAGGCCCGCGGCCACCGTCAGCCCCGAAAAGTAGGCCGGGCCGAAGCCGAGCCGCGCGCCGAGCAGCGCCCAGATCACCAGGTAGCCAGCGTAGAAGGCCGTCACCGCGGCGACGTCGTAGTGGCCCAGCGTGAGCGCCGAGGTGCGGATGCCGATCCGCAGGTCGTCGTCGCGGTCGACCATCGCGTACTCGGTGTCGTAGGCCAGCACCCAGAACGCGTTGCCCAGCAGCAGCCACCAGGCGAGGGCCGGCACCTGGCCGCCCATGCTGGAAAGATCCCATGAATCGCCGCCGTTGACGGCCGCGAACGCCATCGGGATGCCGAAGCTGAAGGCGACGCCCAACACCTCCTGCGGCATCGATAGAAAGCGCTTGGTGTAGGGATAGACCAGCGTGACCGCGAGCGCCGCGAACGACCACATCACGGTCGAGGCGTTGATCGTCAGCACCAGCGCGAAGGCGGCGAGGGTGAGCACGGCGCCGACGGCCAGCGCCTCGCGCGGGCTGACCGCGCCGCTCGTGACCGGGCGCTGCGCGGTGCGCTTGACGTGGCGGTCGAACTCGCGGTCGGCCACGTCGTTGATGCAGCAGCCGGCGCTGCGCATCAGGATCGTGCCGAGCGTGAACACGAGCAGCAGGTGCCAGCCAGGAAAGCCGCCGGCCGCGATCCACAACGCCGACAGCGTCGGCCACAGCAGCAGCAGCCAGCCGGCCGGGCGGTCCCAGCGGATCAACTGCAGGTACAGGGCAAGGCGGGAGTGCATTGGCGGGCATTGTCGCCTGAGGGCCCTTGCGTACCACCGGTGACGACCCGGCGCGCGCGGCCCCTCGCCAGGAAACCGCTGCACGAACCGATCGCCCCCTGCGGGGCCATCGCGATGAACACCAGCGATGAGATCCTCCGCACGGGCGCGGACTTCCAGGGCGGACGAATGGGGTGACATTGCCCGACTCGCGGGTCGCCTGGCGGACTGCTGCCGGCCGGTCCCTTCCCTTCGTGAATGTCCGCTTACGGGGCCCAGACGAGCGCAGACGAATCCTTGGCGGCACCGATCCAGGACGCTTGACCAATCAGACAGCTTCCGGGGCTCCCATTTGCTCGCGACAGTTCGTTGCCGCTTCCAGAGGCTGGCCTGTTGGCTGCTGAGCGGCCCGGTCCACCGAACCCAGTTCCCAAGAGCAAGAGCGATGAGGACCCACTGGGGGTCAAAGCTGTTGAGCGCGCCGCTGCCTGGGAAGGGCGCGCGCGGATCGAATGGTTGCCCCGGCTAAGATGCAGCAATGACCGAAGAGACCGATCTTGTGCGCATGGCTCGCATCGGGGACAGCGTCTTCGCGGTGGTCGTCACCCTACTGGCCTACCGAGTTCGAATCCCCAGCCGCGAGGCGCTGGCTGGCGGGCAACTGGCGCCGCTCAGGCCGTTCCTGACGGAT
The DNA here is from genome assembly GCA_963779155.1 of uncultured bacterium. Taxonomy (GTDB): domain Bacteria; phylum Pseudomonadota; class Gammaproteobacteria; order Burkholderiales; family Burkholderiaceae_C; genus CAIKUF01. Next base: position 65,302 of record CAVZXE010000005.1, read on the forward strand.
CTTGCCGCAGTGGTGATGAGTTTCATCGTTGCGTCGATGTTCTGGATCGGGCACTGGCGGGTCTTTCGCCGCATGCAGCGCTCGGACTACGGCTTCGTCGCCTTGAACCTCGCCTTTCTCGGCACGCTGATCCTGCTGCCGATCTCGACCAGCGTCATGAGCGTCGCCGGCGACAGCTCGATGGGCGCGCTGGCCTACAGCGCCAACCTGTTTCTCCTGGCAACGGCAGAGACTTTCTTTCGCAGACATGCACGCCGCCTGGACCCGCAGGCTTTCGGGTCGAGTCGATTGCTCCTGTCGACGTCGCTGCTGATGCTGCTGTTCGGCGGTGCCGCGATCGTCAGTCTGGTGTGGCCCGCAGCTTGTCCCGCGCTCTGGAGCATGGCGATACTGGTACCGCTGGTCGAGAACCGCTGGGGACTGGGCAGAAGCGTCTGAGCGGAGGCCTATGGAGGAAGCAAACTGGGATGCCATCGTCATCGGCTCCGGGATCGGCGGGCTGAGCGCTGCCGGCCTCCTCGCCGCTGTGGCGGGCAAGAGGGTCCTGGTGCTGGAAAAGCATTCGGAGCCCGGCGGCCTCACCCACGTGTTCCGCCGAGACGGTGCGTCGTGGGACGTGGGAGTCCACTACGTCGGCGAGATGGAAGAGGGATCGATGATGCGGTCCTTCTTCGACTTCCTGTCGGGCGGTCAGCTCCGCTGGAACCGGATGACCGATGAATTCGAGCGATTCATCTACCCCGAGCTCAGCTTCGCCGTCCCATCGGACCCCGACCAGTACGCCGAGCGCCTGATCGCGAGGTTTCCAGACGAGGAAAGCGCCATTCGGCAGTACTTCCGGGACATTCGATCTGCTCAGCGCTGGGCGGTCATGGGGTTTGCGCAGGGTTTCATGCCGCGCTTCGTGGGCTTCTTTCTCCGACAGTTCCAGAATCTCACGAGGGCCAAGGCAACGCAGACGACGGCAAGCTACCTGAACCGGCACTTTCGCTCTCCGTTGCTTCGTGCGCTGCTGGCCAGCCAGTGCGGTGACTACGGGCTGCCCCCATCGCAGAGTGCATTCGCCATTCATGCGCAGATCGTTGCGCACTACCTTCGTGGGGCGTGGTTTCCGGAAGGCGGAAGCAGCCGCATCGCCAGGACGTTCGAGAAGGGCATCGAAAGCCGTGGCGGCGCCGTGAGGGTGTGCCAGGAGGTCGTCTCGATCCTGACGCGCGATGGAGCCGCAACGGGCGTGAAGGTGATCGATAGCCGCGGCGCCGAGCCCCGGGAAGTCACGTACCACGCGCCCTTGATCGTCTCGAACGCGGGCGCTCAGATCACCTACGAGAGGCTGCTTCCCAAGGAGGGCGACATCGGGGCCCGGACGGCCGCGCTGCGCACGTTGATCGAGCAACTCGACGGCGGCGGATCGGCTGTCACGCTCTATCTTCGGCTCAAGGCTCCGGCATCCACGCTGGGGATCAAGGGCGAGAACTATTGGATCAACACGACCACCGACCACGATTCAGTGCAACAGCAGGGCCTCGAGATGCTGGACGGCCATCCATCCCACATCTACCTGTCCTTCCCGTCCGCGAAGTCCGGAGAGGCGCGATTCCACACCGCCGAGATCGTCTCGCTGCTGGACGATCGCGCGTTTGCACGGTGGAAAGAACAGCCCAAAGGCAATCGCGGAAAGGACTACGCGGACCTCAAGGAGCGCATCGGCAACGGGCTGCTCGCGCTCGCCGAAACGGCAGTCCCCGGACTTTCTGCGCTGGTGGACTACACGGAACTCGCAACACCGCTGACGATGGAGCATTACACCTCTCATCCTCGAGGGCGCTTCTACGGGATCCCTGCGACCCCGGCACGATACAACGCAGCGCCGCTGGGGCCACGCACGCCGATCACCGGGCTCTTTCTCTCGGGAAGCGACGCCGGATGCCTGGGCATCGTCGGTGCGATGATGGGCGGCGTCGGCGCTGCGGCCCAGGCGCTCGGGCCGCGCGGGTTCCCGCGCATCCAGGCTGCGCTCAAGAGCGGCACCACGGCCCCGAGCCTGGCGACCCGTCCCCTGGACAAGAAGCGAGCGGTTCTCGAACGCAAGACGGCGCTGACATCTTCGATCTGGAAGCTGCAGTTTCGATTGGAACAGCCGATCGATTTCGTTCCCGGGCAATTTGCACGCCTGCGTGTCGGCGAGTGGGAATGGCGCGACTACTCGATCGCCGCGGTCGACGGACTCGAAGTCACCTTCCTGATCAGCAATCGCACGGGTGGGCACGGCTCGGAATTCGTGAATTCGGTGCGCCCTGGAGAGCAGACGGAGATCGAGCTTCCCCTGGGTGGCTATGCGCTGGCGAAGAACGGGCATCGGAAGGTCTTCATCGCGACCGGTACCGGGCTGGCGCCCTATCTGCCGATGTTCCAGCAACTCCGGCGTGAAGGGGCGACCGAGCAAGCTGAGCTCTACTTCGGCTGCCGAACGAGGGCGGAGGACATCACGGCGAACTTCGGGGAAGTCCTGCCTCGCACGACCTCCTGCATCAGCCGCGAGGAGCCGGGGCCGAACGGCTTCAAGGGCCGGGTGACCGAGGTCGCTGAACAGCTGCAATTCGACCCCGACACGACCGATTTCTACCTTTGCGGATCGGCTGCGATGGTGGCCGACTGCCGGACGATTCTGGAACGGGCGGGTGCGACGCACCTCCATGTGGAAGCGTACTGATGGCCAAGCAGAGTTTCAGGGATTCGGAAGTCTTCTTGCTGCATGAGATCGTCACACGGCTTGATCGGCTCGCAAGAGTGCGGATACTGGAGCGGGAGGACGTCACCTACCCGGAATTCCTGGTCTTGATGGCGATCCGCGAGATGGGTACGCCAGCGCAAGTCGATGTCGGCGGACTGCTCGACATGAGCAAGTCGCTGGTCAGTCAAAGGGTCCTGGCGCTACTGAAGAAGGGGCTCGTCGTGCAAAGCCCAGATCCGCAAAGCCGGCGACATGTACGCCTGGCGCTGACCGACGGGGGGCGGACGACGATCGACCGCATCTACGCAGCCATGATCAAGCGTTCGTCAACCTGCTTCGAGAAGCTTGGTCGGTCGCACCCAGCCTTTGTGGACGCACTGCAAGGCTTGAGGACGATGTTGGTCCACGAAGAAGAATCCGAAGGCACACTCAACGGTCCCGGACCTTCAGCGAACACGATCAAAGAAGGCGTGCGGATTGATCTGGGCTCGCCGTCGCGTTCCAGGTGATCACCGATCAGTCTCGCATCGGCGCTGCTGCTTTCTTGGGGGCTATCGGATTGCACTTGATCGTCTGTTGACACCGTGCGAAACGCCTCCGAGCGACTGCTTCCAGGCAACGAGTCAACCGCCCTGAAGTTCCGCACGGGGGGTCGCCAGCGGCCAGCGGCCATGATGCCGTGCCTTGCGCCCACCGACTTCGCGGGCCGCAGCAAACGGCTCCCGCTTTGCGCCAGGCGCTGCCGTCCGCGCGAGATGCCGGGAGCCATCGACATGTCGGCCCGTTCGGCCTGGCCACGCACGGCCATCACTTAGCATTCGGCTTTTCGGAGAACTCGATGGCCGCCAACATCCTGCAGCAGCTTCCCGTCGGCGAACGCGTCGGCATCGCCTTCTCGGGCGGCCTCGACACCAGCGCCGCGGTGCACTGGATGCGTGCCAAGGGCGCGATCCCCTGCGCGTACACGGCGCACCTGGGCCAGCCCGACGAGAGCGACTACGACGACATCCCGCGCAAGGCGCTGGCCTACGGGGCCGACATCGCGCGGCTGATCGACTGCCGGCCGCAACTGGTCGCCGAAGGCATCGCCGCGATCCAGTGCGGCGCGTTCCACATCTCCACCGGCGGCGCGACCTACTTCAACACCACGCCGCTCGGCCGCGCGGTGACGGGCACGTCGCTGGTGGTGGCAATGCGCGAGGACGGCGTCAACATCTGGGGCGACGGCAGCACCTACAAGGGCAACGACATCGAGCGCTTCTACCGCTACGGCCTGCTCGCCAACCCCAGCCTGCGCATCTACAAGCCCTGGCTCGACCAGCGCTTCATCGACGAACTCGGCGGGCGCAAGGAGATGAGCGAATACCTCGTCGCCAACGGCTTCGACTACAAGATGAGCACCGAGAAGGCCTACTCGACCGACAGCAACATGCTCGGCGCCACGCACGAGGCGAAGGACCTGGAGTTCCTGAACAAGGGCGTGCACATCGTCAACCCGATCATGGGTGTCGCGTTCTGGCGCGACGACGTGGCCGTGAAGGCCGAAACCGTGTCGGTGCGCTTCGAGGAAGGCCAGCCGGTGGCGCTCAACGGCATCACGTTCGCCGACGCGGTGGCGCTGTTCGACGAGGCCAACCGCATCGGCGGCCGCCACGGCCTGGGGATGAGCGACCAGATCGAGAACCGCATCATCGAGGCCAAGAGCCGCGGCATCTACGAGGCGCCGGGCATGGCGCTGCTGCACATCGCCTACGAACGGCTCGTCACCGGCATCCACAACGAAGACACGATCGAGCAGTACCGCGCAGGAGGCCGCCGCCTCGGGCGCCTGCTCTACCAGGGCCGCTGGTTCGACCCGCAGTGCCTGATGCTGCGCGAGACCGCGCAACGCTGGGTGGCGCGCGCGGTGAGCGGCGAGGTGACGCTGGAGTTGCGCCGCGGCAACGACTACTCGATCCTCGACACGACGAGCCCGAACCTGACCTACCACCCCGAACGGCTGACCATGGAGAGTGGCGCAGGCGCCTTCACGCCGGCCGACCGCATCGGGCAGTTGACGATGCGCGACCTCGACATCGCCGACACGCGTGACAAGCTGGCCGTGTACACCAAGGCCGGTCTGCTCGGCCGGGAGTCGGACGGCTCGATTCCGCTGCTCGGCGCTCCCGGCTGAGCGGCCGTCGCGGCGGCAGGGGCGCAACGCGAAGGAGATGGCGATGAGCTTCGAACTGTTCAACGACCCCGCCGCGCTCGCGGCGCCGCGCGTGCTGCGCCGCGATCTCGGGCACGGCGCCTTCGTGCTCAGCCACCCCGAGCCCTTGCAGCCCTTTGCCCGCTGCATCGGCGACTGGCTCGAGCATTGGGCCGAGACCACGCCGGACGCGCCCTTCCTGTCTGAACGCGACGCCGCGAGGCGGCTGGCGCCGGCTGAGCTACGGCCAGGCGCGCGCACTCGTCGGCCGGATGGCGCAGGGCCTGCTCGACCTCGCGCTGCCGGCGGGAAAGCCGGTCGCCGTGCTGTCGGACAACTCGGTGGACCATGCGCTGATGGCGCTCGCCTGCATGCACGTGGGGCGTCCCGTGTGCAGCGTCTCCAGCGCCTACACCCGCCTGACGAAGGACCACACGCGGGTCCACGCCATTCTGGACGCGCTGGCCCCGGCGCTGATCTATGCCAGCGACCCCAAGATCTATGGCGCGGTCGTCGCCTCGTGGAGCGGGCGCGTGCCGAGCGTGTTCTCCGTCGATGCGCATACGCATCCGGGGGCGATCGCCTTCGATGCACTGGCCGCAGTGGCGGAGACGCCCGCCGTGATGCGGGCGTTCGCAGCGATCCGCCCCGAGCACCACGCCAAGTACCTGCTGACGAGCGGCTCCACCGGGCATCCGAAGGTCGTCATCAACACGCACCGCATGCTCACTGCCAACCAGCAGCAGATCGCGCAGGTCTGGCCGTTCCTAACGCGACATCCGCTCGCGCTGCTGGATTGGCTGCCGTGGAGCCACACCTTCGGCGGCAACCACAACTTCAACATGGTGCTCGCGCACGGCGGCAGCCTCGCGATCGACGAGGGCCGGCCCGCGCCGGGGCTGATCGAGAAGACGGTCGCGAACCTGCGCGAGGTGCGGCCGAACTTCTACTTCAACGTGCCGCGCGGCCTGGACCTGCTGCTGCCGTTCCTGGAGCAGGACGCCGCCTTCGCCGCCACCTTCTTCGAGCGCCTCGAAGGCATCTTCTACGCCGCCGCGGCGCTGCCGCAAAGCCTGTGGGAGCGCATCGTCGCGGTGGCACAGAGCGCGCGCAGCCGGCCGCTGTGGTTCACCTCGGCCTGGGGCTCGACCGAGACCTCGCCCGCGGTCACCAGCGTGCACTGGCCGATCGAACGCGCGGGCTGCATCGGCGCGCCGCTGCCGGGCGTGGCGCTCAAGTTCGTTCCGAACGGCAACAAGCTCGAACTGCGCGTGCGCGGGCCCAACGTCTTTCCCGGCTACCGCAATGCACCCCAGGCCACCGCCAAGGCCTTCGACGAGGACGGCTATTACCTGATCGGCGACGCCGGGCGGCTGATCGATGCGGCCGACCCCTGCCAGGGCGTCGCGTTCGATGGCCGCGTGGCCGAGGACTTCAAGCTGATGTCGGGGACCTGGATCTCGGTGGGCACGCTGCGCGTGCACGCCGTCAGCGCGCTGGCGCCGTTTGCGGCCGACGCCGTCGTCACCGGGCACGACCGCGATGAAGTCGGCCTGCTCGTCTTCCCCAGCCCGCAGGCCCGGGCGACGCCGACAGACGAGCTGCGCGCCAGGATCGCCAGCGCATTGCAGGCGATGAAGAGCGAAGGCGTCGGTTCCTCGCAGACCCCGACCCGCGTGCTGCTGCTCGACGAGCCACCCAGCGTCGACGCCGGCGAGATCACCGACAAGGGCTACGTCAACCAGCGTGCGGTGCTCGAGCGCCGCGCCGCCGAGGTGGCGGCCCTGCACGCGGAGCCTGCCGACCCGCGGGTGATCCGGGCCTGAGCCGGACGTACGGGCGCGCCTGCGCGCGGCCGGACGCCTGCTCAGGGGCATCCGCATACTTGCGGATGCGCGGCCTGCAAGGCTGAGCCGGACGTACGGGCGCGCCTGCGCGCGGCCGGACGCCTGCTCAGGGGCATCCGCATACTTGCGGATGCGCGGCCTGCAAGGCTGAGCCGGACGTACGGGCGCGCCTGCGCGCGGCCGGACGCCTGCTCAGGGGCATCCGCATACTTGCGGATGCGCGGCCTGCAAGGCTGAGCCGGACGTACGGGCGCGCCTGCGCGCGGCCGGACGCCTGCTCAGGAGCATCCGCACACAAGCGGATGCGCGGCCTGCAAGGCAGAGGGGAGCGCAACCGTCAGGCAGCGACATTGCGTGCCGGCCGCCCCCAGCCCTGCGGCAGCGCGTGCAGTACCGCCTGTGCGTCGAGCGAACGGATCGCCACCGCCGTGTCGGCCGGGATGCGCCCCTGCGCCAGCATCGCCTCGTAGCGCAGCGCGCTGACGCGCAGGAACGAGGCGAAGTTGCCGACCTCGCCGCGCGCGGCGACCAGCTCGTCGTAGAGCTTCTCGATCAGCTGCACCACGCCCATGCCGTCGCGGCGGGCAATCTCCTCGAGCACCTGCCAGAACAGGTTCTCGAGCCGGATGCTGGTGACGACACCGTGCAGCCGGACCGAACGCGTCCGGCTGTCGTAGCTCTGCGGATCGGCACTGATGAAGACCTCGCACATGCGCCGCCTCCTGTGGGCTGGGGGATGAGGTTGCGACTGTAGCGGCAGCGCCATCCCCGTCGGCGACTCAGTCCTCGCCGGGCCGTTCCCAAGAGGACCGAGATCCCCTCGGGGGGCTGAGCCCGGACACGTGCAGTCCTTGTGGACTGCATGTGCCTGGCGTAGCGCCGGGCCTGTGGGCCCGGCGCGGCCTACAAGGCACACCGAAGGTGTCTTGGGGTCGTCATCCTAGGTCTCGATGCGCGTGCCCAGCACCTTCAGGAACTGCGCGATCCACGCCGGGTGCGCCGGCCAGGCCGGCGCGGTGACGAGGTTGCGGTCCGTCACCGCCTGGTCGATCGCGATGCCCATCCACTCGGCGCCGGCGAGTTCCACCTCGACCTGGCAGGCCGGGTAGGCCGACACCTTGCGACCCTTGAGCAACCCCGTGGCCGCCAGCAGTTGCGCGCCGTGGCACACCGCCGCCACCGGCTTGTCGGCGGCCAGGAAGTGGCGCGCGATCTCGACCACGCGGCTGTTCATGCGCAGGTATTCGGGCGCGCGCCCGCCGGGGATCAGCAGCGCGTCGTAGGCCTCGGGCTTGACGTCGGCGAAGGTCGCGTTCAGCGTGAAGCGGTGGCCCGGCTTCTCGCTGTAGGTCTGCGCGCCCTCGAAGTCGTGGATCGCGGTGTACACCCAGTCGCCGGCCTTCTTGTCGGGCGCCACCGCGTGCACGGTGTGGCCCACCGCGAGCAGCGCCTGGAACGGCACCATGGTTTCGTAGTCTTCGGCGTAGTCGCCGCACAGCATCAGAATCTTGCGCGCCATCATCGTCTCCTTCAAAGGGTTGGGGCACTGCGGATCACGTTGGACCCGGCCCGCCGCCATTGTTCGAAAGCCGCGGCGGCGAGTGGTAGCAGCCGGCTGTGATTCCCGACTCGAGGGCGCCGACTACGTGGGCCCGCCGTTCGCGCCGCGCAGCAGTTCGTCGATCAGCCGGTCCTTCTCGGTCCACTGCCGATCGACCCAGGCACCGATGCGCTGGCGGCAGGCCTTGTCGCCGATCGGATCGCAGCCCAGCACTTCGGCAGGGATCTCGCGCTGCTGCACTCGCACGGTGACGGCGTCGATGCGGCCGCATAGCAGGTCCGGGAAGCGCGGCGCGCCGTGCGGGTAGACGATGGTCACGTCGAGCAGGGCCTCGAACTGCTCGCCCATCGTCGCCAGCGCGATGCCGAGGCCGCCGATCTTGGGCTTGAGCAGGTGGCGGTAGGGGCTCGCCTGCCGGGCGTGCTTGGCCGGCGTGAAGCGGGTGCCCTCGACGAAGTTGATGACCGAGGTCGGAATGCGCTTGAACTTCTCGCAGGCCTGGCGTGTCGTCTTCAGGTCGTTCTGCCGCGCGCCCTGACCCTTGCCGCGCTTCATGAACGGGAAGTCGAGCGCCCACCAGGCCAGCCCGATCACCGGCACCCAGATCAGCTCCTGCTTCAGGAAGAACTTCAGGAATGGGATGTGGCCGTGAAAGATGCGTTGCAGCACCAGGATGTCGACCCAGGTCTGGTGGTTGCTCGACACCAGGTACCAGCCACGCGGATGCAGGCTCTCGACGCCCTGCACGTCCCAGCGTGCGGGGTTCACCGCGCCGATCCAGGCGTTGTTGATCGCCACCCAGGTCGAGGCCAGCGCGGTGAGTGCGTGGTCGCAGGCGCTGCGCACGCCGTGCGCGGGGACGAGCAGCTTGAGCAGCGCAGGCGGCATCATGCACAGCGTCAGCACCAGCGTGTTCACGCCGAGGATCAGGCCGGTCAGGATGCCGCGCAGCGCGGCCGGCAATTTGGCAAGCATCGACCTTAGCGCCCCCCCGTCACCGCCAGCGCCGTCATGTTGACGACGCGCCGCACCGTCGCCGACGGCGTGAGGATGTGCACCGGCGCCGCTGCGCCGAGCAGGATCGGGCCGACCGTGATGCCGTGGCCGCCGGTCATCTTGAGCACGTTGAAGAGGATGTTGGCCGCGTCCAGGTTGGGGCAGATCAGCACGTTGGCCGAACCGCTCAGCGTGCCGCCGGGCAGGAAGCTCTCGCGCACCTCCTCGCTCAGCGCGGCGTCGCCCTGCATCTCGCCGTCGGCCTGCACGCCGGGCATGCGGCGCACGAACAGGTCGCGCGCGGCGCGCATCTTGCGCGCCGAGGCGCGGTGGCTCGAGCCGTACATCGAGTGCGACAGGAAGGCCAGCCGCGGCTCCAGGCCGAACTGGCGTACCGTCTCGGCCGACATCACGGCGATCTCGGCCAGCGTCTCGGCGTCGGGGTCCTCGTTGACGAAGGTGTCGGCGATGAAGAGCGTGTACGGGTCGAGCATCAGCGCGTTCAGCGCCGCGTAGTGGTGCGCGTCGCTGCGCTGGCCGATCACGTCGCGCACGTGGTCAAGGTGCTGCTCGTAGCGTCCGACCAGCCCGCACAGCATGCCGTCGGCGTAGCCCAGGCGCACCGACAGCGCGGCGATCAGCGTGTTCGAGCGCCGCACCGCCGCCTTGGCCATTTCGGGCGTGATGCCGTCGCGGCCCTTGAGGCCGAGGTAGGCCTCCCAGTACTGGCGAAAGCGCGGGTCGTCCTCGGGGTTGACGATGTCGAAATCGCTGCCGGCCTTCAGGTGCAGCCCGGCGCGCTCGACGCGCTGCGCGATGACCGCCGGGCGGCCGACCAGCGTCGGCTTGACCATGGCCTCTTCGAGCGCGATCTGCACGGCGCGCAGCGTGCGCTCGTCCTCGCCCTCGGCATAGACGATGCGCTTGGGCGCGGCGCGTGCGGCGATGAACACCGGGCGCATGAACATGCTGGTGTGGCCGATGAATTTCGCCAGCGACTGGCGGTACGCCTCGAGGTCGGCGATCGGCCGCGTCGCGACACCGGACTCGGCCGCCGCCTTGGCCACCGCCGGCGCGATGCGCAGGATCAGCCGCGAATCGAAGGGCTTGGGGATCAGGTAGTCGGGACCGAAGCGCATCTCCTCGCCAGGGTAGGCGGCGGCCACCTCGGCCGAGATCTCGGCCTTGGCGAGCGCCGCGATCTCGTACACGCAGGCGACCTTCATCTCCTCGGTGATGCGCTGCGCGCCGCAGTCGAGCGCACCGCGGAAGATGTACGGGAAACAGAGGACGTTGTTGACCTGGTTGACGTAGTCCGAGCGGCCGGTAGCGATGATGCAGTCGGGCCGCACCGCCTTGGCAAGCTCGGGCCGGATCTCGGGCTCGGGGTTGGCGAGCGCCAGGATCAGCGGTTGCGGCGCCATCACCTTGACCATCTCCTGCGTCACCGCGCCGGCAGCCGAGCAGCCGAGCAGCACGTCGGCGCCGGCCATCACGTCTGCGAGCGTGCGTGCGCTCGTGCGCTGCACGTAACGCTGCTTGGATTCATCGAGCTTGTCTTCGCGCTTGTCGTGCAGCACGCCCTTGCTGTCGCAGACGAAGATGTTCTCGCGCGCGGCGCCCAGGCGCACCAGCAGGTCGAGGCAGGCGATCGCCGCCGCGCCGGCGCCGCTGACGGCGATCTTGACCTTGCCGAGCTGCTTGCCGGTGAGCTCCATGCCGTTGATCACCGCCGCTGCCGAGATGATCGCGGTGCCGTGCTGGTCGTCGTGGAAGACCGGGATCTTCAGCCGCTCCTTGAGCTTCTTCTCGACGTAGAAGCACTCCGGCGCCTTGATGTCTTCGAGGTTGATGCCGCCCAGCGTGGGTTCGAGCGCGGCGATGATCTCGACGAGCTTGTCGGCGTCCTTCTCGTTCAGCTCGATGTCGAACACGTCGATGCCGGCGAACTTCTTGAACAGGCACCCCTTGCCCTCCATCACCGGCTTGCCGGCCAGCGGGCCGATGTCGCCGAGGCCCAGCACCGCGGTGCCGTTGGTCACCACGCCGACCAGGTTGCCGCGCGAGGTGTACTCGGCGGCCAGCGACGGGTCGGCCTGGATTGCCAGGCAGGCATAGGCCACGCCGGGCGAGTAGGCAAGCGAGAGATCGCGCCCGTTCGATAGCGGCTTGGTGGCCACCACGCTGATCTTGCCGCGCACCGGGCTGCGGTGGTAGTCGAGCGCAGCGTCGCGCAGTGCGCTTTCGGCGGGGGTCAGGTGCTTGGTGTCGGACATACGTGTCTCCTCGAAGGGTGTCGGGTGCGGCCGATCCTGCCGGCGCCTTGAAAGTGCTCTAGGGTAGCCGGGCCGGAGCCCGTTGGCGAGCCGCCATGTCGCGATCGGCCCGTGGCGGATCGAAGGGTGCGCCATGCCGCGACCCGTGCATGGCTGCGCAGGCGGCCAGCCCGCTGCGCGCGGTGCGCTGCAACTGCATCAGCAGCGGGTGCGGCGCGGCGGGCAGAGCAAAGCGCTGCATCACGTCGCGCTGCATCAGCAGCAGGAGGTTCGCGGTGGTCTGCGCGTCGGCCAGCGCGCGGTGGGCGCGTCCGGCCGAGGGCAGGCGGTGCAGCGCGGCGAGCGTGCCGAGCCGGTGGTTGGGGCTGTCCGGGTAGAGCCGGCGCGCGAGCAGCAGCGTACAGGCGAAGGGGTGCGCCGGGTCGCCGTCGGCGCGCCGGAGTTCGGCGCACCAGAACAGGCGGTCGAAGGCCGCGTTGTGCGCGACCAGAGGGCTTTCGCCGACGAAGGCAGCCACCTCGCGCATGACCCGCTCTGCGGGCGGCGCACGTTCGAGCATCGCATTGCTGATGCCGGTGAGTCGCTCGATGAAGGGCGGCACGCAGGCGCCGCTTTGCATCAGGCTCGCATAGTGGCCCACGATCTGCCCGTCACGCACCAGCACCGCCGCGATCTCGGTCGCCCGGGCGCCGGTCGCGGGCGACATGCCGGTCGTCTCGAAGTCGATGACGGCGACGGTTTCGTGGCGTGGGTCGAGGGCGGCGTGCATGGGAACCGGGCTTGTGACAAGCCGCATCGGCATCCTACTCGCTAGACTCCGGGCGGTGCCCACCTCGGGGCGTTGACCGGAACACCTGACCATGACCATTCTGATCCTGGGCCTGATCCTCTTCCTTGGCGTGCATTCGGTGTCGATCGTCGCGCCCGGCTGGCGCGACGCCATGCAGGCGCGCCTCGGCGAGGGCCGGTGGAAGGGGGTGTATTCGCTGGCCGCCGCCGCGGGCTTCGTGCTGATCATCATCGGCTTCGGAGTGGCGCGCCAGCAGCCGACCGTCCTCTACGTGCCGCCGACCTGGCTGCGCCACCTGGCGCTGCTGCTGCTGGTTCCCGTCTTCCCGCTGCTGCTTGCGGCGCACCTGCCCGGGCGCATCAAGAGCGCCGCCAAGCACCCGATGCTGCTTGCCACCAAGTTGTGGGCGCTGGCCCACCTGCTGGCCGCTGGCCGGGCCGGCGACGTCCTGCTGTTCGGCGCCTTCCTCGCCTGGGCCGTGGCCGACCGCATCTCGCTCAAGCATCGCCCTCAGCGCGCGCTGCCCGGGCTCAAACCGTCGCCGCTCAACGACGTGATCGCGGTGGTCGCCGGGTTGGCGCTCTACGCCGTGTTCCTGCTCTGGGCGCATGCCTGGCTGATCGGGGTGTCGCCGGTCGGTTGAGCCGCGGCGGCGTGCGGTGGCCCGGGCGGGGCGGCCTGCTACGCTTGCACCCCATGTGCGGCCGCTACGTGATCGCGTTCGGACCCGAGACGCTCGTGCACGGCTTCAGCGCCACGCGCGTCGTGCCGTTCCCGCAGCGCTGGAACGTGGCGCCGCAGTCGCTGGTGCCGGTGATCCGCGAAACGCGCGAAGGCGAACGCGTCGGTGAACTGATGCGCTGGGGGCTGGTGCCACATTGGGCCAAGGACGAGACGATCGGCCACAGGCTCAACAACGCGCGGGCCGAAGGCCTGGCCGAGAAGCCCTCGTTCCGCCAGGCCGTGCGCCGCCGCCGCTGCATCATCCCGGCCAGCGGCTTCTATGAGTGGCAGGCGGTGCCCGAGGCCCAGGGTGGTGGCAAGCAACCCTGGTACATCAGCCCGAAGCGCGAAGCCTACTTCGCCTTCGCCGGCCTGTTCGAGGCCTGGCGGCCGGCGGGCTCGGCGGACGACGGCGCCTGGGTGCTGACCTGTTGCATCGTCACCACCGCGCCGAACGCGCTGATGGCGCCGATCCACGACCGCATGCCGATGATCCTTTCGCCGGCGCATTGGCGTGCCTGGCTCGACCGCAGCCTGCAAGACCCGGCCGCCCTGGCGCCGCTGATGCAAGGGTTGCCGGCGGACGCGATGCAGGCCTGGCCCGTGGCGCGCACCGTGAACCGCAGCGCCGCCGAAGGCGCGGGTCTGATCGAACCGCTCGGCGCAGCCTCGGCCTGAGCTGCCCGGGTCTGTCCGTGGCGAGGCCCGGGTGATGTGCAACTAGAGAGCGCTCCCCAGAATCAGGGTTTACCCTTAATATCACTGGTACTGCCAGACAGTTGAGAAACTCCATGAACCTGATCGCCACCTTCATCGCCTGGATCTTCGATCCGCAACAAGCCAACATGCAGGACCGCGACGACAAGTACCTCGCCGAAGCGGTCGACATCTGTGATCTGGAGCGCCGCATGCGCGAGCTCGACCAACGCCGTCCATTCGGGCCGTTCGGGCAGAACGCCTGAGCCTTGCGTCCGCACGGGCCCGCGGCCTCGTCGCTACCATCGGCGGATGACGCTTCCTCTCTCGGTGCTCGACCTCGCGCCCGTGCCCTCGGGCGGCAGCAGCGCCGAGTCGGTTCGCCGCACGCTTGATCTGGCCCGGCTGGCCGAGCGCCTGGGCTATGTGCGCTACTGGTTCGCCGAGCATCACGGCATGCCGAGCGTCGCCAGCGCGGCGCCCGAGGTGCTGATCGCCCATGTGGCAGCGCATACGCGGGCGCTGCGCGTCGGTTCCGGGGGCGTGATGCTGCCCAACCACGCGCCGCTGCGCGTGGCCGAGGCGTTTCGCACGCTCGCCGCCCTGTACCCGGGGCGCATCGACCTCGGGCTGGGTCGCGCTCCGGGGTCGGACGCCCACGCAAGCCGGGCCCTGCGTGCCGTGGACGGCGAGCACTTTGCAGAACTGCTCGCCGAGTTGCTCATCTGGTCGGGCCACGACGAACTCCCGCCCGGTCACCCCATGCGCGCCCTGCAAGCGATGCCCGACGATGCGCCGCTGCCGCCGATCTGGCTGCTCGGCTCCAGTGGCGCCAGCGCACGCATGGCCGGTCAGGCCGGCATGGGCTACTCGTTCGCCAGCCACTTCAGCGCCGCGCCGGCGGCGCCGGCCTTCGAGGCCTATCGCGCCGCCTTCGTGCCCTCGGCCGAGTTCGCCGCGCCGCACGCGATCCTGGGCGTGTCGGTCATCTGCGCCGACAGCGAGCACGAGGCCGAGACCCTGGCGAGCGGGATGGCACTGGCCTGGGTGCGGATTCGCAGCGGGGTCTTCGCGCCGCTGCCCAGCCCGGAAGAAGCTGCAAGGCATGTCTATAGCGAGGCCGAGCAGCGGCTCGTGCGCGACTTCAGGCGGCTCGTGATCGTCGGTGTGCCCGGCTCGGTCCGCGAGCAGCTGCTCGCCAAGG
This sequence comes from uncultured bacterium, assembly GCA_963779155.1. Lineage (GTDB taxonomy): Bacteria > Pseudomonadota > Gammaproteobacteria > Burkholderiales > Burkholderiaceae_C > CAIKUF01. The sequence goes on from CAVZXE010000005.1 coordinate 80,320, forward strand.
CCAACGAGTGCGCGGCCTCGGAGCTGATGATCGTGTGCAGCGTCCACAGCCACGCGGCCCGGCTGCGCTCCTACGAGCTGGTCGCCCGGGCGCTGGCCGACTGAGCCTGGATTCGGCAGTTGGACGCGCCCGAGCGGGCCGTGATGCGGTGCGCAGGCAAGGCGTGACGACGCTGCGGGCGCATGCCCGCGAGGAGGAGCGACGAAGCTTGCGTGCCGCAGCGCGGCTCGATCGGGTGCGCAGCGTACTCACCCAAGCGGTGAAGGTGCGCGTGGCGACGAAACTAATTGCCCATGCCGGTTAGCCAGCGGTCACCTGCCGAATCTGGGCTGAGATCGAAGCGCGACTGCGCTACCCGACCACCCGGCCGTCGACGACCTGGATCGTCCGGTCGCAGCGCCCGGCCAGGGCCATGTTGTGGGTCACGAAGAGGACCGCTGTGCCCTGCTCGCGGTTGACCCGGCGCAGCAGATCGAACACGGCGTCGGCGCTCTTGGTGTCGAGGTTGCCGGTCGGCTCGTCGGCAAGCAGCAGCGGCGGGTTCATCGCCAGCGCGCGGGCCACGGCGACACGTTGCTGCTGGCCGCCCGAGAGGCGGTTGGCCAGGTTGTCGCGCCATGGGGTGAGGCCCACGCTTTCGAGCAGCGCTTCGGCGCGGGCCACCATGGCGGGGTTCGCGAAGCCGACGTCACCGAGCATCGGCATCATCACGTTCTCGAGCGCGGTGAAGGCCGAGATCAGGTGGTGATACTGGAACACGAAGCCGATGCTGTGCCCGCGCAGCCGCGTCAGCGCGCGGTCGGAGAGGCCGGCGGTCGGTTCGCCGCAGATGCTGAGCCGGCCGCTGGTCGGCCGGTCCAGCAGGCCGACGATGTTGAGCAGCGTGCTCTTGCCCGAGCCCGAAGGCCCCATCACGGCGCAGAACTCGCCGCGCTGCAGCGTGAGGTCGATGCCGTGCAGGACTTCGGTCTCGATCGGCGTGCCGGCGTTGAACGCCTTGTGCACCGCCTGCAGCTGAACCACGGTTGCAGGCTCGGCAGCGGCCATGTCGCTACCCACGGATGGCGACCACCGGGTCGAGCCGGGCGGCGCGCAGGGCCGGGGCGAATGCGGCGATCAGCCCGGTCGCGGTGGCGAGCAGCAGGGTCGCGCCGAACAGCGCGGGCTCCACCGTCAGCGGGAACAGCGGCGTGCCGTCGGCGTTGCGCACGGTGCGAATCCAAAGCACCAGGGCCGAGGCGCCGATGGCCGAGCCCAGCACCGACCCGGCCAGCCCGAGCAAGCCGCCCTGCAACAGGAAGACGCGCAGGATCTGCCCTCGCGATACGCCCATCGCGCGCAGGATGCCGATCTCCTTGCCACGCTGCACGACCGACACCACCAGCACGCTGGCAATGCCGAAGGCCACCGACAGCCCGACGAAGAAGCGGATCGCGGTGTTCGACGTCGTCTGCGCATTGACGGCGGCGAAGAACTGCGCATTGGTCCGGATCCAGCTGTCGGCCTGAACGCCCGTGGCCGACGTGAGGCGTTGCGCGATGGTTTCGGCGGCGTACACGTCGCGCAGCGTGACGTCGATGCTCGACACGCCGCCGGCCAGCCCGAGCAGGCTTTGCGCGGTGCGCAGCGCGACATAGGTGGTGCGCTGGTTCGCGCTCTTGTTGCCGAGGTCGAAGATGCCGGCGACGGTCAGCGTGGTGCCCGCGCTCTGGGCCGACGAGACGCGCAGCTTGTCGCCCACGCCGACGCCCAGATCGCTTGCCAGTTCAGTGCCGACGAGGATGTCGCTGCCGCTCAGCCGGGTGCTGCCGGCGACGATCTTCTCCGGCAGCGTGACGATCCGGAAGTACAGCTCGGGCTCGATGCCGACGAGCGAAATCGCGCGGCTCACGTCGCCCCGGACGACCAAGGCCGAGCCGGTCGCCGAGGGCGACACCACGAGCACCTCGGGCAGGGCGCGGATCTGCGTCATCACGGCCTGCCATTGATCGATCGACTTGAGCCTTTGCATCGGCGGCTGCACGATCGCGCCTTGCGCCGCGGCGCTGCCTGCGCCCAGCGGCCGCACGACCTCCTTGGGCGGCAGCAGCTGGATGTGCGGTTGGGTCGTCAGCACGCGGCGAACGAAGTTGGCCTGCATGCCGCTCAGCAGCGCCGACATGAACACGATCACCGCCACGCCGATGGCCACGCCGCTGACGATGAACAGCGTCTGCATGCGCCCTTCGCGCAGAAAGCGCAGCGCGACGATCCATTCGAACGGCAGCCAGGAATTCATGCCGCGGCGCCGCAGGCGACTCACCGCGCGTCGCGCATCGCGGCACGCAGGCGCGAGCCATCGAGGATGTCGCGTGCGCTGACCGGTACCACGAAGTCTCCGCCCTTCAGGCCACTCAGCGCTTCGGCCAGCCCGCCGCTGCGCAGGCCAAGCTTGACGGCCTGCCGCCCGGCGCGAGACCCGTCGAACCGGAGCACCCAGGGCGCGGCACCGTCGGGCTCGTGAACGGCGTCGATCGGCACCAGCACCGCACCGGGCCGGCGCGCCACCTCGATGTCCACCGAGACCGTCATGTCCTGCCTCAGATAGGGCGGTGGCGTGGCCACGCGGAGCTTGACCTCGACCGAGCCACGCTGCGCGTCCACCCCCGGATTGATGTAGACCAGCTCGGCGCCGAAGCGCTGTTGCGGATAGGCATCGGCCGAGCCTTGCGCCGGTTGCCCGGGCGCGAGAAGGCCCAGGTTCTTCTCGTCGATCTGCACCACCAGCTGCGTTTCGCCCGCGGGCGACAGCACCATCAGCACCTTGCCCGGCTGCACCACGTCGCCACGTTCGACGTCGCGCCGGATCAGCGTGCCGTCGGCAGGGGCTGCGATGCGGGCGTAGCCCAGCCGGGCGCGCGCCGCGTCGGCGCTCGCCCGCGCCTGCGCCAGCGCGGCCTCGGCAACGGCGCTGTCGCTGCCCGCGGGGGTGGCAGCTGCGAGCTGCCGTTGCGCGCTGCGCCATTGCGCGTCGGCCAGCTCCGCGGCCTTCGTCGACTCGTCCAGCGCCGCCTGTCCGATGAAGCCCTTGCTCATCAGGTCCTGGCTGCGCTGCAGCTGCGCACGCGCGGTGTCCAGGTTCACCTGCGCCTGACGCAGCGATTGTTCGGCCAGCGGAAGTTGCACCTCGCGCAGCTGGCGCAGCCTCGCCTGCGCCTGGACGACAGCCACCTCGGCCTGCTGCAGCGCGGCCTTCGGCTCGGCGGATTCGAGCTCGATCAGCGTCTGCCCGGCCTTGACCGTCTGCCCTTCGGTCACCGGAACCAGCCAGACCGTGCCGGTGATCTGCGCGCCGATGGCCACCCGGTGCGGCGCCTCGACACGGCCGCTGGCCACGACGGTCTGAACGAAATCCTGCTGCACGACGGGAAGCAATGCCGTTTCGGGCCCGAGCACCCAAGAGGGGGCCAGCCAGGCACCGAGCGCCAGCGCCAGCGCAAGGATCGCCAACGCCCAGCGCCATCGCTTCGCCCTTGCGAGCCAAGCCATCCCCGGCAGGGTTTGCAAGCCACGCCCGTCCATCGGCATCCAGGTGTCCCTCGTCTGCGCCCATTATCCGGAGGGTCGACGTCGATCGTGCCCGCACAATGCGCCCTGCTTGACTCCGGTCAAGCATGTCCGACACCGGGTGCCCGCGCCGGCTGCCGGCGACCGATATCCGGCGAAAGACGAGAAGTGGATCGCTGTGGTACCTTTCCGCCGGGTTGCTGCGGTCGGCAAGGCGACCTGTCCCGCGCCGAGCCTCCGGGTGGGCTCAATCAAGGTGGCGGGCAAGCCGCTTGCGCTGAACCGGGTGAGGTGCACATGAGGAAGGTCCCGCTCTACAGCAGCAGCGCCGGCCGCAGGGCCCAGGCAACGGCGTCGAGCGGCGCGGCGGCCGACCAGCCGGCGGCCGACGCGCCACGCCTCGAGCCGAATCCGGCCCTCGTGGAACGCAGGGCAGGCTGGACGCAACGGCTCCCGCGCGGGCCGGTGCTCGGCTTCGCGGCGGGCCTGGCGGTCGCGGCATTGCTCCTGGCGGCGCAGGCCACGCTCATGGCGCCGCCCCGGGTGCCGACCCAGAAGGACATCGACGCAGCCGTGCTGCACACCTTGGAGACGAAGACGCTGCCGTCGCCCGCCGCCAGGGCCTATGAAGCGGTGCGGCCGTCGATCGTGCTTGTGCGCGGACAGCGCGAGGGCGACGCCGCCGACGTCGAGCGCAGCGTCGGCACCGGGGTCGTGATCGTCGACAGCGGCGTCATCCTGACCAACCTGCACGTGGTCGCCGGCGCCGAGAAGATCAGCCTGCGCTTTGCCGACGGCACCGAATCGGGCGCGTCGCTCGTCTCGGTCCAGCCCGAGCACGACCTCGCGGTGCTGCAGGCCAAGACGTTGCCCGACGACCTTCAGGCGGCGACGATGCGCTCGACCGGAGACCTTGCGCCGGGCGATCAGGTCGTCGCCGTCGGCTTCCCGTTCGGCATCGGCCCGTCGGTATCGGCGGGCGTGGTGTCGGGCCTGAAGCGCGACTACATGTCGCCACAAGGAAAGCGGGTACTGACAAACCTGATTCAGTTCGACGCTGCAGCCAACCCCGGCAACTCGGGCGGGCCCCTGGTGACGATGGACGGCGAGGTCGTGGGAATCGTGACCGCGATCCTCAATCCGGGCGAACAACGCACCTTCATCGGCATCGGCTTCGCGGTGCCGATCGAGAACGCCGCCTCCGGCGCCGGGCTGGCCCCGTTCTAGCCCGGGCCGACCCACGCCACCACCAACGAGCACCGACACCAAGCCATGGATGCCAGCCAGCACGCCGAAACCGCATCGTTGATGGAGCGCATCCTCTACGAGGTGAAGAAGGTCGTCGTCGGCCAGGATCATTTCCTGGAACGGGTGCTCGTCGCCATCCTGGCGCAGGGGCATCTGCTGGTCGAAGGGGTGCCCGGGCTGGCCAAGACGCTGACCGTCAAGACCCTCGCGACCACGTTGCGCGGGAGTTTCAAGCGCATCCAGTTCACGCCCGACCTGGTGCCCGCCGACCTGGTGGGCACGCGCATCTACAACCAGAAGACGGGCGAGTTCGCCACCTCGCTCGGCCCGGTGTTCGCCCACCTGCTGCTGGCCGACGAGATCAACCGCGCCCCCGCAAAGGTGCAGAGCGCGCTGCTCGAGGTGATGCAGGAGCGCCAGGTCACGATCGCCGGCGAGACGCACAAGGTGCCCGAACCGTTCCTGGTGATGGCGACGCAGAACCCGATCGAGACCGAGGGCACCTATCCGCTGCCCGAAGCGCAGGTCGACCGCTTCATGATGAAGGTGCTCGTCGGCTACCCGAGCGAGGCGGAGGAGTTCGTGATCGTGCAGCGCGTCACCGGTGCCGCGACCTCGGCCGCCGCGGTGGCGAGCACCGGGCAACTGCTGGCGTTGCAGCGCGAATGCCGCAACGGTTACGTGGACCCGTCGCTGATGCAGTACGCCGTCAAGTTGGTGTCGATCACGCGCGATCCGGCGCGGCATGGGTTGCCCGACCTGGCGCGCTTCCTGTCGTACGGCGCCAGCCCGCGGGCCTCGATCAACCTGATCGAGGGTGCGCGCGCGCTCGCCTTCCTGCGCGGCCGGCCCTACGTGCTGCCGGAAGACGTGACCGACATCGCGCCGGATGTGCTGCGGCATCGCCTGGTGCTGTCGTACGAGGCGCTGGCCGAGGGGCAGACGCCCGATGCGCTGGTGCGCCGCGTGATGCAGCACCTGCCGGCGCCACCGCGGCCACTGGCGGAGCACATCGATTTCCATGGAAAAGGCCCCGCCGCGACCCCCGGCTGAGGGCGGGCCTCCGGCCGGAGGTCGGGCCGAGGCTGTCCTGCGGCGGCTCGAGTGGACGGTGCTGCGCCGGCTGGACGGCCTGCTGCATGGCGACTACCGCAGCCTGTTCCGCGGCTTCGGGCTCGACCTGGCCGACCTGCGCGAATACCAGTACCACGACGACGTGCGCCACATCGACTGGAACGTCACCGCCCGGCTGCAGACGCCCTATGTGCGCCAGTACATGGAGGACCGCGAGGTCTGCGCCTGGTTCGTGCTCGACCTGAGCCCCTCGCTCGACTTCGGCTCCGGCGCGCAGCGCAAGCGCACCGCCGCGATCGAGTTCGTCACCGTACTGGCGCACCTGCTCAGCCGGCATGGCAACCGCGTCGGGGCACTGTTCTACGGCGCGCGCATGGATACCGTGATCCCGGCGCGCAGCGGGCGCCGCCATGTGTTGCACATCGTGCAGCGCATGCTCTCGCGTCCGGTG
>CAVZXE010000006.1:0-11046 GCA_963779155.1 uncultured bacterium
CTCAAAATTGCCGGATTAGCTAACCATATCAACAACTTGGACCACTTTCTTCGACATTCCGGATGTGGCTGTTAATCCGTAGGTCCCTGGTTCGAGCCCAGGTCGGGGAGCCAAGATGGGCCACAGGTGGGCATCCCAGCGGTGCCCATCTTCTCTTCCAGCGCTGCAACGAGCAGCGCGTCGTTGCGACCCGTCATCGTCAGCCGCATTCCGTCATAGCGAATGTCGCCCACGAACTGGCGCAGGTGGCGCTACGGGAATACGCCCTCGCCCGATTGCAGCCGCGCGCGAGGCGCCGTACGGTACGCGTCGAGGTGCGATTGCCTCAACATAGAGGCCGGCATCTCCTTGGAGCGCCGCAGGCCGGCCAGGTCGAGAATAAACACCTCGCTCCGGGCCTTGAGTTTGTGCGCCCGCCGAGGCGACGAGGTGAGTCTGAGCGATCTGTTTGACGGGTCGCTCATGATCGAGCGGGAGCCGCAATCCCAGCGCACGGCTGGCCGGTTCCTCGTCCAACACCGGGGTGCCCTCATCGCGCTATCAACGCGCGCTGCAGTGCTCAAGGCGCAGTTCGACGCGATCGATGCGCTGAAGCAACGGCCGATCTTCGAAGTAGCCGCGGTTCGCGCCGAGCGTCTTCTGAAGGGTACTCCGCATCGCCGGCGACATGCTCGACAGCATCTTCAAGCGCCTTTGAACGGCCCTGGACGGGCCCTGCGTAGTCGATCAATCAGGTTCGTCGACGGCAAGCTCGAGCCCCACAGCCGGCGGCGGGTGGCGCGACAGCCGTAAGGTGCCGAACATGGTCATGCCCATCGCCTGCTTCGACCGCCTGGGAGTCCGCCGCTTCTCCTGACCTCGACTTCGCTAACCGCCCGGTGCGCACCCGCATGCCGGTGGGCGCGGGAGGGGCCCGATCAGCGATGATCGGCCCGCTATCCCGATTGCAGACGAGGCGAAGTCGCACGAGCGGATTCGCCGCCGACCCCTACCGCGTTGAATCAGGGGCGCCGCAGACGTCGGGTTCTCCGTCGAGCCCTTGGCCCGCCGGCCCAGCGTCGTCTGCCGCTTCAGGCCATTCCCCCCGCTGAGCGCGTCGGCGCTCGAACGCATGAATCTAGAATCGGCGGGCGTATTGGGCCACACGAAAGTGCGGCGGCGCCGCGAATCAGTTCGATCCGGCGGCGCATCGTGCGGCTCGCATGTCGCCTGGCGGCGTGGCCCCTCTACTCTCCGAACCGACAACCCCCATGAGCGCATTCAATGAAGAGCAGGTACTGAGCGTCCATCACTGGACCGACCGCCTGTTCACCTTCACCACCACCCGCGACACATCGCTGCGCTTCAGAAACGGGCACTTCACGATGATCGGCCTGCGCGTCAACGGCAAGCCGCTGCTGCGCGCGTACAGCATCGTCAGCGCGAACTACGAAGAGCACCTCGAGTTCCTCAGCATCAAGGTTCCCCACGGTCCGCTGACATCGCGCCTGCAGCACATCAAGGTCGGCGACACGATCATCGTCGGGCGCAAGCCGACCGGCACGCTCGTCATCGACTACCTGCTGCCGGGCCGACGGCTGTACCTTCTTTCCACCGGGACCGGCCTGGCGCCCTTCATGAGCATCGTCCGCGATCCGGAGACCTACGAGAAGTTCGAACAGATCATCCTCGTGCACGGGGTGCGACAGAAGGACGAACTGGCCTACCATGACCTGCTGACGGAGCACCTGCCCGCCCACGAGCTGATCGGCGACCTGGTGGCGAGCCAGCTGCGCTACTACCCCACAGTCACCCGAGAGGCCTACCGCAACATGGGCCGCGTCACCGAACTGATGGAAACCGGCAAGCTCTTCGACGATCTGCAGGTGCCCGCGCTCGATCCGGCGCACGACCGCGTGATGATCTGCGGCAGTCCGGCGATGCTGCGCGACATCAAGCACCTGCTCGAGACCCGCGGCTTCAACGAAGGCAACACCTCGACGCCTGGGGCCTTCGTCATCGAGCGCGCATTCGCCGAGCAGTGAGTGCGCGGCCCCGAGCCGCACGCGGCCGCGATCTGATCGACAATGCCGGCGTTGGCAGCGCGCAGGAACGCGCCGATCCGGACCCCTAGCAGGAGATCGAACATGGAAGACATCGTCATCGTCGCGGCGGCTCGCACGGCCGTCGGCAAGTTCGGCGGCGCGCTGGCCAAGACACCGGCCAGCGAGCTCGGCGCCACGGTCATTCGCGAACTGCTGGTCCGGTCCGGCCTGCAGGGCGAGCAGATCAGCGAGGTCATCCTCGGACAGGTGCTGCAGGCCGGAACCGGGCAGAACCCGGCGCGCCAGGCCGTCATCAAGTCCGGCCTGCCGCAGGCCGTGCCGGCGATGACGATCAACAAGGTCTGCGGCTCCGGGCTCAAGGCGGTGATGCTGGCCGCGCAGGCGCTTCGCGACGGCGACTCCGAGATCGTGATTGCCGGCGGGCAGGAGAACATGAGCCTTTCCCCCCATGTGCTGCAGGGCTCGCGCGACGGCCAGCGCATGGGCGACTGGAAGATGGTCGATTCGATGATCGTCGATGGCCTGTGGGACGTGTACAACCAGTACCACATGGGCATCACTGCAGAGAACGTGGCCAGGAAGTACGGCGTCACGCGAGAGCAGCAAGACGCGCTGGCCCTGGCCTCGCAGCAAAAGGCGGCAGCCGCGCAGGACGGTGGGCGCTTCAAGACCGAGATCGTCGGCGTGACGATTCCGCAACGCAAGGGTGACGCCATCGTCTTCGCAGCCGACGAGTTCATCAACCGCAAGACCAGCGCCGAGGGCCTGGCCGGCCTGCGCCCGGCGTTCGACAAGGCCGGCAGCGTGACCGCCGGCAACGCCTCGGGCCTGAACGATGGCGCCGCAGGCGTGGTGGTGATGACGGCCAGAAAGGCGGCAGCCCTCGGCTTGGCGCCGCTGGCGCGCATCGCCTCCTACGCCAGCGCCGGCCTCGACCCAGCGCTGATGGGCATGGGCCCGGTGCCGGCAGCACGCAAGGCGCTCGAGCGCGCCGGCTGGAAGCCGGCCGACCTGGACCTGCTGGAGATCAACGAAGCTTTCGCCGCCCAGGCCTGCGCGGTGCACGCCGAGATGGGCTGGGACACGAGCAAGGTCAACGTCAATGGCGGCGCCATCGCGATCGGGCATCCGATCGGCGCCTCGGGCTGCCGGATCCTCGTGACCCTGATCCACGAGATGATCAAGCGCAACGCCCACAAGGGCATCGCGTCGCTGTGCATCGGCGGCGGCATGGGCGTGGCGCTGACGATCGAGCGCTGAAGCATTCACTTTCACTCAACACCAAAGGAGACAGACATGGCAAAGCAAAAGGTGGTTCTGGTGACTGGCGGCATGGGCGGCCTGGGCGAAACGATCTCCACCAAGATGGCCGATGCCGGCTACAAGGTGGCCGTGACCTACTCGCCGGGCAATACCAAGCACGCCGAGTGGGTGGCCGACATGAAGGCCCGCGGCTACGACATCCTGGCCGTGGCCTGCGACGTGGCCGACTTCGACTCCTGCACCCGGGCGGTGGCCGAAGTTCAGGCACAGGCCGGCCCGATCGACGTGCTGGTCAACAACGCCGGCATCACGCGCGACATGACCTTCAAGAAGATGGACAAGGTCAACTGGGACGCGGTGATGCGCACCAACCTGGATAGCCTGTTCAACATGACCAAGCAGGTCGCCGATGGCATGGTCGATCGCGGCTGGGGCCGCATCATCAACGTCTCGTCGGTCAACGGCTCCAAGGGCGCGTTCGGGCAGACCAACTACTCGGCCGCCAAGGCGGGCGTGCACGGTTTCACCAAGGCGCTGGCCCTGGAGGTGGCGAAGAAGAACGTCACCGTCAACACGATCTCGCCGGGCTATATCGGGACCAAGATGGTGACCGCGATTCCGAAGGACATTCTCGACTCCAAGATCCTGCCGCAGATACCGGTCGGGCGCCTGGGCAAGCCCGAGGAAGTCGCCGGGCTGATCATCTACCTGGCCTCGGAAGAGGCCGCGTTCGTGACCGGGGCGAACATCGCCATCAATGGCGGTCAGCACATGCAGTGATTGACGGCCCCACGATGCCTTCGGCATCGCCGCCCAAGGAGAGCACAAACCTCTTGGGGCGGCTTGGCGAGGTCTGAGACCGCAACGACAACCTTCACCCAAGGAGCATTCATGATCAAGTCGGGCATCGACCAGGAAGCGCTGGTCAACATGTTCTCGCGGGCCACGGCCAAGCAGGGCGAGGCGTTGCGCAAGGGCGTCAGCGAAGCGACCCTCAAGGCGCTGCAGGGGCGCGAGCTGACGCTGGCCAACATCCGCGGCGTACTCAAGACCGTGACCGAGGCCGCCTCCGCAGGCGCGGCCAAGAGCGGCCTGCCGCTGCCCGATGTCGAAGCCCTGCTTGGCCAGGCCTTCGCCGGCATGGACGCCGCGCTGCTCAAGACCGTGGAGGCCAATCGCCGGGCGCTGGAGCAGTTCGTCAGCCAGGGCGTCGATGTGCAGGAGAAGCAGATCAAGGGCGTGCTCGCCAACCTGGAGAAGATGGAGGACATGTTCTTCACGACCGTGAGCAAGGCGGCACAGGGCGCCGGCCAACCGTTGCCGGGCCCGTGGGACCAGGTTCTCGAGGCGATGAAGCTCAAGGGCACGAGCACCGGCGCGGGGGCCAGCCAGACGGTCGAACAGATGCTGGCGCAGGCCCATACCGCGCTGCGCGACAGCCGCTCGGCCGGCCTGCGCGCCGCGCAGGCCATGATGCAGAGCTACTCCACGCTGGTCAGCGGCGTGCTGATCGGCATGTCCGAGGGCTTGCAGCAGGGCGCCCCGGCCAAGCCGGCCGCCGGCGCCACGCGCCGCAAGTAGCGGGGCCGCTTCGGGCCGAGCGCGCCGTGATCGCCTGGCTCGCCGGCCCGAACCAGCCGCTGCCGCCGACCTCGCGGGCCCTGCCTGCCGACAGCGAGGCGCCCGGCCTGCTGGCCGCGGGTGGCGAGATCACGCAGCGGCGGTTGATCGAGGCCTACTCGCACGGCATCTTTCCCTGGTACGGGGCGGGGCAGCCGGTGCTGTGGTGGGCGCCCGACCCGCGCATGGTGCTGCCGGTGGACGAGTTCAGGCTGTCGCGCTCGCTGCGCAAGACCGTGATGCGCTTCGCCCGGTCGCCGAACTGCGAACTGCGCATCGACAGCGCGCTGCGCCAGGTGATGCAGGCCTGCGCCGAAACGCCACGCGATGGCCAGGACGGCACCTGGATCATGCCCGAGATGGTCGACGCCTATTGCGCCTGGCCGGCGGTGCACAGCTTCGAGACCTGGATCGACGGCGAGCTCGTCGGCGGCCTGTACGGCGTCAGCCTCGGCCGGATGTTCTTCGGCGAGTCGATGTTCTCGCACCGCAGCGACGCCTCGAAGATCGCGCTCGCGGCGCTGGTGTGCTTCTGCCGGGCACATGGAGTCGACCTGATCGATTGCCAGCAGCGCACCGGGCACCTGGCATCGCTCGGCGCGCGCGAGATTTCCCGCCCGGTGTTCGAAGGTCTCGTCGCCCCGCGCCTGAGGGAGCCGCCCGTTCGCGAGTGGACCTATGATCCGCCGCACTGGGAGCGTCTGCGCGCCACGCCCGACGCGCCCCGGTTCGAGGAACCCGGCCCGTGACCTACCCGAAAGAGCTCCCGCTTTCGTCGCTTCAGTTCTACGCCACGGCGCCCTACCCGTGCAGCTACCTTCCGCAGCGCTTGGCGCGCTCGCAGGTCGCGACGCCCAGCCACCTGATCAATGCCGACGCCTACTCGGGTCTGGTCGCCAACGGTTTTCGCCGTAGCGGCATGTTCACCTATCGCCCCTATTGCGACGGCTGCCGTGCCTGCGTGCCGCTGCGCGTTCCGGTGGCCGGCTTCGTGCCGACGCGCAGCCAGCGCCGTGCCGCGCGCGCGCACGGCACGCTGCAGGCCCGCGTGCTGCGGCTGTGCTTCGTGCCCGAGCACTACCAGCTCTACCTGCGCTACCAGGCCGGCCGCCACAGCGGCGGCGGGATGGATCACGACAGCATCGACCAGTACACGCAGTTCCTGCTCCAGAGCCGCGTCAATTCGCGCCTGGTCGAGTTCCGCGAGCCTTCGGAGGCGGGGTTGGGCGGGCTGAAGATGGTCTCGATCGTGGACGTCCTGAACGACGGGCTCTCGGCCGTCTATACCTTCTACGAGCCCGAGCCGCGCGCGAGCTACGGCACCTACAACGTGCTGTGGCAGATCGAGCAGACCCGGCTGCTGAAGCTGCCCCACGTCTACCTCGGATACTGGATCGCCGAGAGCCCGAAGATGACCTACAAGGCCCAGTTCAGGCCGCACGAGGTGCTGCGCGACGGGCGGTGGGTGGCGGGCGAACTGGCAACCTGAGGGGCGCACCACGCTCATCTTGCGCGGCGCGGCGCAGCCCGACGCTGCTCACGCGTCCAGCCGAGCCAGCACCTCGTCGGCCAGCGCTAGGCAACTCGTCAGCCCGGGCGACTCGATGCCGAACAGGTTGACGAGCCCCGGCACGCCGTGCTCGCGCGGGCCCTGCACGCCGAAGTCGGGCGCCGGCTCGCCCGGGCCGTGGATCTTGGGCCTCACGCCGCTGTAGGCCGGCTGCAAGGCGCCGTCGGGCAGCCCCGGCCAGTAGCGGCGGACGTCGGCGTAGAAGTTGTCGGCGCCCGCCGGATCGACGCGGTAGTCGATCTCGTCGGCGCTGGCGATGTCCAGCCATTGCGCGTCGGGCCCGAAGCGGGCCTGTCCAGCGAGGTCGAGCGTCAGGTGCACGCCGAGCCAGGCGTCCTGCGGCATCGGGTAGACGAGACGGGCGAATGGCGCCCTGCCCGACAGCGCGTAGTAGCTTCCCTTGCTGAAGCGTGCCCGCGGCACGTGGCGCGCCTCCAGGCCCTGTGTCGCCGCCGCCAGCGCCGGCGCGCGCAGGCCTGCGGCGTTGATGACGATCCGCGCCCGCAGCGCCATCGGCTCGTCGCCGCCGACCTCGAGCCGGTGCCAATCGGCGCCGCAATGCAACGCCTCGACCGGCGAAACAAGGCCGAGCGCCCCGCCGGCGCGTTCGAGATCGCCCTGCAACGCCAGCATCAGGCCATGGCTGTCGATGATGCCGCTGGACGGCGACAGCAGCGCGGCGTCGCAGCACAACGCCGGCTCGAGCGCATGCGCCTCGGCGGCGTCAAGCAGCTTCAGGTCGTGCACGCCGTTCGCGCGCGCCCGTTCGGCCAGTTGCGCCAGCCCCGGCAACTGCCCGGGCGCCGTCGCGACCACCAGCTTCCCGCAGCGCCGGCGCGCCACGCCGTGCGACTCGCAAAACGCATAGAGCCGCTCGCGCCCATTGACGCACAGCCTGGCCTTCAACGACCCGCGCGGGTAGTACAGCCCGGCGTGGATGACCTCGCTGTTGCGCGAGCTGATGCCGGTGCCGATGGCGCTCTCCCGTTCGAGCACGAACGTCTCCAGCCCGCGCTGCGCCAACGCGCGGCCGACCGCCAGCCCGACGACGCCGGCGCCGATCACCACCGCATCGACCGACTCGACGCTCATTCGCACCGCCTCTGCGCACCCGTCAGCCGGGCCCTGAACGCGTCGCGCAGCGGAGCATCGGCAAGCACCTCGACCTGGCCGGCGTAGCGCAAGACATCCATCACCAGCTCGGTGCCGTCGGCACACGGCAGGTGCAGTTCGTAGCGCCCGTCGCCCCGCCATCGGCCCTGCTGCTCGGGATGCCAGGTCTCGTTGGCGACCCACTGCGCAGCCCCGGCGTCGAACAGCAGCGTTGCCCAGTGCGCCGCCTTGCCGCTGAAGATGCCGTAGCCGCCATCGAGCTCGGCCTCGACGGTCTTCATCGCAACCTCCTTCGCGCGCTGCTCCAGCAGCTCCGCGTGCTCGATCGCGTCGAGCGCGAAGCGCCGCAGCGCGTCGGCGCGATGGCACCAAGCGTCGAGGTACCAGGTGCTGCGGTAGTGCACCAGCCTCAGCGGCGATACCTCGCGCTCCGAACGCGTGCCCGTGCTGCGCGTTTGATAACGCAGGCGCAGGCGCTGGCGCCTCTGCAACGCGCCACCCACGAGCTCGAAGTGGCGGCTGGGCACCGGCCGCGCCGCGGCGCTGAGAATGCGAACACGCTTCATCATCTGGCGCGACTCCTGCGCGTTGGCGCCGAGCATGCCGTTGAGCTTGTCCTGCATCGGCTGCAGATGGCGGCTGAGCACGCCATCGGCGTCGAGGCCGGCGATCAGATGGTGCATGGTCAGCAGCGCGTGGATTTCCTGTTCGCTGAACCAAACGCCGGGCAGTTCATGGCTGGCCGGGCGCGACGCCGCCACGGCAGCGAAGCGATAGGCGTCGCCGTCGCGGTCATAGACGATCGGCGCGTCCATGCGCTCGCGCAGGTACTGCAGGTCGCGCTTGAGCGTTGCCGGCGAGACCTCCAACTCGCCGAGCAGCGTCTTGAAGTTGACGCCGCCGCGGTTGCGGATCAGCAGTTCGATCTTGTAGAAGCGTTCGGTGCGGTCCATCGGCGGGGATTCTCGCACTTGCCGTGATGCTGGCTCACGTGGTGAGCCTGTTGGGCGGGAAACTGCGCCTCGTCCCGGGCCGCTTGCCCGGCGCTCACCGAGGAAACACCGATGGCCCAAGCGATCCTTCCATTAGATGCCCAGCCTGCCGACACGAGCCTAGGCTTCGAGTTGGGCTGGGACTTTGCCCACCACGCACTCAGGCCGCCGGTCGAGCCCCTCGCCACCAGTTCATCGCTGCGCCGGGGCTGGGAGAGCGGCCGGGCCACCTTCGGCACGCGCACGCTGTCGCCGACGCGCCCCGTGCGCCAGTGGCTGCAGTTGCGCCTGGACGCCTGGCAAAATGGCCGTGCCTTCGAAGGCGTGCAGGTGTCGCCGAACTATTTGCGCCAGATCGACGTCGCGTGGTGCCCGATCACGCGCGAGGCGATCGATCGCCAGCACGGTGATCCAGACGATGGCACGATCGTCCGCGTCCGCGACGACGCCGGCTACGCCGCCGGCAACCTCGTGGTGATGAGCCTGCGCGCCAGCGTGGCCAAGGGTCGCCGCGGATTCGAAGACGCGCTCGCGCTGATGCGCCTGGCCGAGACCCTGCCGGCGCCGGGAGCTGGCCGACCAGAGGGGGCTGGCCAGGCCGCACTCCTCGGGCTCGATGCCGCCCAGTGGGCGCGTCTCGCCGTGCTGTGCTCGTTCGTCACCGAGCTGCCGCACGCGCAGGCGACAGCCCTGCCACTGCTCGTGCTGCCGCCCAATCGCGTGCGGCTGTTCAACCCGATCCAGGCGCTGCAGGCCCTCGTGACGCGGCAGTTCGGACAGGACGGCTGGAGCACCCGCCTCGCCAGGATCGAGGCGCTGTTGCCGGGCGCGTCCGTCCGGCGCGACTTTCAGCGCTTCGTGCATGCCTTGCTGCCGCGCATCCTGGAACGCGGTCGCCGCTGCGACGCACAGGCGAGGGTCTGGGCATTGGAGGACGCCTGGCGCCACCCGTTGGTCCTGCGCTGCTGGATGCGCCTCGCAGGCCAGCTGAGTCCCGGGCAGGCCGAGCAAGCGGTGCTGCGGGCCGGCACGATCCTGCAGGGAGCGCGCTGCGTGCAGGCCTTCACGATGAGCGAAGCGACCGAGGGCTGGGCGCTGGATCGCGGCGGCTGCGCGTACGAACCCGTCGCGCCTTTCCGTTCGCCGCCACGCACGCCGCGACGCGAATCGCACGCCCTGCCGCCGGGTCGAACTCGCAGCGTGCCGGTCCACCTTGGACCTGGCGGCTGAGAGCTCCCGCGGCGCGATTGCGATGGGCGGCGCCGGCCCGTCGGCGGCTGTGCGCGTGAGCCGCTCGCGAAAACGGCCCGCGTATCCGAAGACCTGCGGGCCGTTCCTGTCTTGGTGGGCGGTGCAGGCTTCGAACCTGCGACCCCAGCAGTGTGAATGCCATCAATGCACTTTCGCCTTCACTCTTAGATACGCCGCTTCATAGGTGAATCTAGGACCCTGTTTGTGCTGTTGCGTGCCGCAGACTGCACACGCAGGGTAAACTTTGCACTTTCCATGCACTTTCGCGCGAAAGGCAAGATCATGGCAAGGCAAACAGCACCGACAGTTTCCACCACGCCCCGCGTCCTATCGAACCCGCATGAGGCTATCGAGCCGACAGCGACGGTGCGGTCGAGCATCGCCAAGACCGCCGCAGCGAAAGACCGGCCGGCCCGACCCTATGACGTCCGCTCGGAGCGCGTGCCGGGCCTACTGCTGCGGGTCGAGAAGAGCGGCACCCGTGCCTACTACGTGCAACTCGGCCGCGGGAAGCGAGTGCGGGTCGGCGCTGCTGGCAACTTCACGTTGAAGCAGGCAGAGGAGCGGGCAAACGAGATCATCCGCGACCCCGATGCGTTCAGTAGAAGGACCGCGAACGGTCTCACGCTGGGCGAGTACCTCACGGCGCAATATGCCGAACACATCCGAGTCAATTCGAAGACCGGCGCCGACACGTTGCGCAGAGTCAGGGCGGTATGGAGGCTGCTCCTCGACAGGCGCATGGCCGACATCAACGAGAAGGACGTCACCAAGCTCAGAAACCAGCGCATCCTTGCCGGCACTGCGCCGAACACCGTCAACCGCGACACGGCCGCCCTGTCGGGCGTGTTCTCGCATTGGGTGAAGCACAACAAAGGCACTGTGCACCCGCTGGCCGAACTGGAGTCGTTCAAGGTTGCCGACGACGAGACGATCCGCTACTTACAGCCCGACGAGTCAACGCGACTGCGCCAAGCGCTTGCCGACCGCGATACGGCGGCAGCGCGGGCCCGCGCCAACGCGAACAAGTGGCGCGCCGAGCGCGGCTACGACCTGTTGCCCGAAATCGTCGGCTACAGCGACCACATGACGCCGATGGTGCTGTTGTCACTCAACACTGGGCTACGTCAAGGTGAACTGTTCTCGCTGGCGTGGCAGTCGGTAGACCTGGGCTTAAAGACCATCACGGTGC
>CAVZXE010000007.1:0-491195 GCA_963779155.1 uncultured bacterium
ATAGGTCACGGTGAGCTGGCGCTGCTCCTTGTAGCCGGGGTCGCTCTCGGTGGCGAGCGCTTCGGCCCAGTCCCAGACCAGGTTGCCGAGTTCGGGGACTTCGCCGAACTTGTCGTTCAGGCGGATCTCGGCAATGCGGTGGATGTTGCGCAGGCACTCGGCGAGTTCGACATCGGGATGGCCTTCGAGGCGCCGCGCGAACGTCTCAATGATGCTCTGCCGCGAAAGGCCGAGCCCGCGCGGTCCGCGCACGGCGAGGATGAACGGGAAGCCGAAACGCGCGTTGTAGTCGGCATTGAGCTGCTGCAGGCGCGCAAACTCCGCCGCACTGCAAGCGCCGAGACCGGCCTTCGATTGCTCGTGGGTCGATTCGCTCGTCAGCGTGCCGGCCACGGCTGCCTTGCCGGCGAGTTCAGGGTGCGCCCGCACGAGCGCGAGTTGTGCGTCGCGACCGGCGCTGCGGACGACACCGACCAGGGCGTGCTTGAGCTGGGCCAGGCTCCGGAAGGGCCGCGCGGCGAGTGCCTTCTCTGCGATCCACGGCGAGTGCTCGTAGAGGCCGTCCAGCCAGGCCAGGGCCTGCGGTACCGGTGCGGTGTTCAGTTGCTCGAGTGTGATCGTGTGGCTCATGGTTCAACCCTGCTCGGCTTCGGGGCCGCTTGCGGCTGGCGCCGGATGCGCCGCCATCCAGTGCCTGGCGATGTCGATGCGGCGGCAGATCCAGACATGCTCGTGCCGCTGCACGTGGTCGAGGAAGCGCTGCAGCGCCAGGAAGCGCGCCGGCCTGCCGAGCAGCCGGCAGTGCATGCCGATGCTGAGCATCTTCGGCCGATCGTCGCCGTTCGGGCTGCCCTCGGCATACAACACGTCGAACGCGTCCTTGAGGTATTGATAGAAGTGCTCGCCGGTGTTGAAGCCCTGCGCCGAGGCGAAGCGCATGTCGTTGGTGTCCAGCGTGTAGGGCACGATCAGGCGTTGCAGCGTGCTGCCGTCGGTCTTCGTGACCGGCATCCAGAACGGCAGGTCGTCGCCGTAGTAGTCGCTGTCGTAGGCGTAGCCGCCGTGGTCGGCGACGAGGCGTTTGGTGTTGGGGCTGTCGCGGCCCGTGTACCAGCCCAGCGGCCACTGGCCCTTGGTCATCTCCTGGATGATCTGCGTGCCGATGGCGATGTGCTGGCGCTCGCGCGCCTCGCTCATGTGCTGGTAGTGGATCCAGCGCCACGAATGGCAGGCGATCTCGTGGCCCAGCTCGACGAAGGCCTGCGTCAGCTCGGGGTTGCGTTGCAGCGCCATCGAGACGCCGAACACCGTGAGCGGCAGGCCGCGCTTCTGGAACTCGCGCAGGATGCGCCACGAGCCGACTCGCCCCCCATACTCGTACATCGACTCCATGCTCAGGTGTCGCGTCTCGAAGGCCTGGGCGACGATCATCTCGGAGAGAAAGGTCTCCGACGCCGGGTCGCCATGCAGCACGCAGTTCTCGCCGCCTTCTTCGTAGTTCAGCACGAACTGCACGGCGATGCGCGCCCCGCCCGGCCATCGCGCGTGCGGAGGGTTGCGGCCGTAACCGATCAGGTCGCGTGGATAGTCGGCAGTCATCATGGTCGTCTCGGGGTCTCGGGGTCTCGGCTGGGCTACGGCGTCCTGCGCGAACTTTGGCGCATGCGTCGCTCCGGGGGAGTGAAGGTCAGGTCTCGGCCCGTTGCCGCCATTCGCCTGCGTCCGCTCTTGTGTAGCGTCAGCGCGGCGCGGCAGGCGGTACCCGGTGGAAGCTCATGCTGTGGCGGTCGGCGCTGCGCGCCGACTCCGCTGTGGTGCTCGGCCTTCAGTCGCATCGCAGAACTCGCTTCGTTCGCTTCGCTCTCTGCGCTCAGACAACTGCGACGAGTCAGTCTACGAAGCGCGCTGCGCGCGCCGACTGGAGCCCTCCGCTCCTCGCCGCCACAGAAATCGCCCCCACCGGGTACCGCCCGCCGCGCTGCAGCGATGGGTGTTCCGCCAGCGGGCAACACCAACGCCTCAGCAAAGGCGCGTTCGGGCAGGACGCGCAGCGCCTCTGGGGCGCCGAGAAGGTGAGCCCGGGGGCAAGCGGTCCGGGGGACCGCTTGCGCCTTGCGAACGGCCGGGCCGACTGGCCCGGCGCGGCCTGCAAGGCCAGGTCTCGTGGCCTCGCGCGAAGCGCGAGTTGTCCTCTGACTCGTCGCGGATGTCCGAACGCAGCGAACGCAGTGAGCGAAATGAGTTCTGCGACGGGGCCACGAGACCGAGCATCGCAGGGAAGTCTGAGCGAAGCGAAGACCGCCCCAGTGAAGCGAAGCGGCCTGCCCGGACGTGCCTTTGCCGCGCCAGGACTCGCCCGCAGAGCGGACATTCAAGGTCAGCAACGGGCCGATGGGCGACTGCCATCTACAATGTGACGGAGCTTGTGTCATTTCACGGCGAGGGTCGAAGCACCTGGCCCAGGTCGCGCACGCGGGGGTCGAGCTGGAGGTTGCGTTCGACGTGATGCAGATGGTCTTCCATCAGCTTTGCGGCGGCGCGGGCGTCGCCGCGCTCGAGGGCATCGACGATGGCCACATGCTCTTCGAACGAGTGCTCGGCCGAGTGGGCCGACTGGTACATCAGCGCGATCAGCGAGCAACGTGAAAGCAGGTCGGACAGCATCTGCGCCAGTGTCTCGTTGCCCAGCAAACGCGCCAGCACCACGTGGAAGTCGGCCAGCAGGCGGGTGCGGCCCGACACGTCGGTGCGGACCAGCGCCGCCTTCTCGTCGCGCAGGTGCGCGCGAAGCTCGGCCACCTGGGCCGGCGTGATGGCGGCGCTCAGGCGGCGCACCAGCGCCGCCTCGAGCATGTTGCGCACCTCGAACACCTGGCGCGCCTCATCGACGCTGGGCTCTGCCACGCGCGCGCCGCGCGCGGGCTCCAGCGTCACGAGGCGGTCGCGGCTCAATTGGTTCAGCGCCTGGCGCACCAGCGTGCGCGAGACCTGGAAGATGTCGGCGATCTTCTGCTCGGCCAGCTTGGTGCCGGGCATCAGCCTGCGCTCGACGATGGCCGTGGTGATCGATTCGACGATGCGGGCCGTGCTGCCGGGGCTGGCGGCGTCGGCCACGCCGAGCTCGCGCGCCGGCTTGCGCGCGCGCCCCCGCGCCACCGCGATGGCGGGCCGGGTCAGCTTCGGCTTGCGCGACGGCACGGGCAGCATGGCGAGGAGGGATGGGAAGACGGGGCTTGCATTGCAACGCAAACTGTATACACTTTTGCGAATTCTGCAAACACTTTCTTGCGGTGCGCGCCGCCAAGGAGAACCGCGATGGGCAAACTCACCACCCATGTGCTCGACACGATGAACGGCTGCCCGGCCGCCGGCATGCGCGTGCGGCTGTACGCGCTGGCGGGCGGCGACGCCAGGCTGTTGAAGGAGCTGACCCTCAACCACGACGGCCGCGCCGACGCCCCGCTGCTGGAAGGCGACGCGTTCGTCGCGGGCGCCTACCGCCTGCTGTTCGACGTGGCGCCGTACTTTCGCGCCCGCGGCGCTGCGCTTTCCGACCCGCCGTTCCTCGACGCCGTGCCGCTGGACTTCGGCCTCGCGGACACCGGCGCCCACTACCACGTGCCGCTGCTCGCCAGCCCCTGGGCGTACTCGACCTACCGCGGAAGCTGACGGGAAAGGCGCGACCTCGGGTTTGTACTGTGTACTGTCGCGGAGCAAAGTGTATACAGTGTATCTGCCTGTCGCCGCGGAGCCTCGGTCGTCCAACGAGTCGCGACATTCACTCCTTACAGCGCCCGCAGTGGTAAGGGTCTCGGCCCGGTTCTTGCAGCCGATCCTGCCGACAACTCGAGAGTGAACGCATGGATGCCTATGTGCTGGACTGGCTCAACCTGCTGCTGCGATGGGCTCACGTCATCGTGGCCATCGCCTGGATCGGTTCGTCGTTCTACTTCGTCTTTCTCGACAACAGCCTGACGCCGCCGACCGAC
This sequence comes from uncultured bacterium, assembly GCA_963779155.1. GTDB lineage: Bacteria > Pseudomonadota > Gammaproteobacteria > Burkholderiales > Burkholderiaceae_C > CAIKUF01. Next base: position 3,990 of record CAVZXE010000007.1, read on the forward strand.
CCGGTGCTCCGGGACAAGGGCGTGGGCGGCGAATTGTGGGCGGTGCACGGCGGCGGCTTCTATCACCCGCAGAAGTACCTGGTCTCGCCAAAGAAGATTCCCGAGCACCTGCACTGGTTCTACTGGGAGAGCTACTCCACCTGGCTGACCGGCTTCGCGCTGTTCACGGTGATCTACCTCTACCAGGCCAGCAGCTTCCTGATCGACAGGAACCTCCACGACTGGACGCCTGCCGCGGCGATCGCCGCCGCGCTGGCCTTCCTGGTCGTGTTCTGGCTCGTCTACGACGTGATCTGCCGCGCCTTCGGCCGCCGCGAGGGGGGCGACCTGATCGTCAGCATCGGCGTCACGATCTTCGTCGTGTTCGCGTCGTGGCTCGCGTGCCACCTGTTCGCCGGGCGCGCCGCGTTCCTGCTCGTCGGCGCGATGATGGCGACGTCGATGAGCGCCAACGTGTTCTTCTGGATCATTCCCGGGCAGCGCAAGGTCATCGCGCAGCTCAAGGCCGGCGAGCCGGTGGACCCGGTGCACGGGCAACGCGCCAAGCAGCGCAGCGTGCACAACACCTACTTCACGCTGCCGGTGCTGATCGCGATGCTCAGCAACCACTACGGCTTCCTCTACGGCGCGCCGCAGAACTGGCTTGTGCTGGTGTTGATCATGCTGGCCGGCGCGCTGATCCGCCATTCGTTCGTCGCCCGCCACAAGGCGCTGGTGCAGGGCAAGGCAGTGCCTTGGCAGTACGCGGTCGTCGGCACGCTGATCATCGTCGGGATCGCGGTCTGGCTGATGCCGGCGCCGCAGCCCAAGGCGGCCGCCGGCGCCGCGCCGGTCACGTATGCCGAACTGCGCAAGGTGCTGGATACGCGCTGCGTGCTGTGCCACAACGAGCAACTGGCAAGCAAGAACGTCATGCTGCTGACGCCCGAGCAGGTGGCGAAGAACGCGCAGATGATGGTCCAGCAGGCGGTGGTACTCAAGACCATGCCGATGAACAACGCAACCCAGATCACCGATGCCGAACGCGCGCTGATCGGACGCTGGTTCAACGAGGGCGCGCCGGTGAAGTAGGCAGGGCAGGCCGGCCGGCTGTCGCAGTGCAAGGCAGCGGCCGCTTCGAAACGAGGATGGAGACAACCCCATGAGTGAACCCGCAGTCCACCCGGTGGACGAAAGACTGCCCGCCGGGCGCCTGACGGCACTCGGCCTGCAGCACGTGCTGGTGATGTATGCCGGCGCCATCGCGGTGCCGCTGATCGTCGGCCGCGCGTTGAAGCTCAGCCCCGAGCAAGTGGCGCTGCTGATCTCGGCCGACCTGTTTGCCTGCGGCATCGTCACGCTGATCCAGTCGCTCGGCGTGACGCGCTACTTCGGCATCAAGCTGCCGGTGATGATGGGCGTGACCTTCGCCGCCGTCGGACCGATGGTGGCGTTCGCCAACGCGATGCCTGGCGTCGACGGCGCGCGGGCGATCTTCGGCGCGATCATCGGCGCGGGCATCGTCTCGATGCTGATTGCGCCCATCGTCAGCAAGATGCTGCGCTTCTTTCCACCGGTGGTCACCGGCACGATCATCGCGATCATCGGCATCAGCCTGATGCGCGTTGGCGTGGGCTGGGCGATGGGCGGCCCGGCCAATCTGGCGCAGCGCACCGACGTGCCCAAGCTGGTGGCCATGGTCGACAGCGCCAAGGCTGCGGCCGCGGCGGCAGCCGCATCGGCCGCCTCCGGCGCGGCGGTGGCAGAGGTCAAGCTCGGGCCGATCCCGATGGTCGACAACCTGAACTATGGTGCGCTCGACAACCTGGCGATTGCCGCCTTCGTGCTGATCGTGGTGTTGCTGCTGGTGAAATACATGAAGGGCTTCATCGCCAACATCTCCGTGCTGCTGGGCATGGTGGCCGGCTGCGCGGTGGCGATGGCGATGGGCAAGATGAACTTCGACAAGGTGGCCAAGGCGAACTGGTTCGACTTCGTCACGCCGTTCGCCTTCGGGATGCCCACCTTCGACCCGGTGATGATCCTGACGATGACGCTGGTGATGATCGTCGTGATGATCGAATCGACGGGCATGTTCCTGGCCCTCTCGGACATCACCGGCAAGACGATCGGCCAGCCCGAGCTGGCCGCGGGCCTGCGCACCGACGGCCTCGGGACCTTGATCGGCGGCATCTTCAACACCTTCCCGTACACCAGTTTCTCGCAGAACGTGGGCCTGGTGGGCGTGACCGGCGTGCGCAGCCGCTACGTCACGGTGGCGGGCGGCATCATCATGATCATCCTCGGCACCTTGCCGAAGATGGCGGCTTTCGTCGAGGCGATCCCGCAGTTCGTGCTCGGCGGCGCGGGGCTGGTGATGTTCGGCATGGTGGCGGCCACCGGCATCCGCATCCTCTCGACGGTGGACTACAAGGGCAACCGCAACAACCTCTACATCGTCGCGCTGGCGATCGGCTTCGGGCTGATCCCGCTGGTGGCGCCGCGCTGGACGCAGCAGATGCCGCACAGCCTGCATCCGCTGCTCGACAGCGGCATCCTGCTGACCGCGATCTCCGCCGTGGTGCTGAACCTGTTCTTCAACGGCGCCCGGGGCGACGCGGCCGATGCCGTCGAGGCCGCCAAGGCTGCCGAGGCGCATTGATGTTGGCCCCCCAGTCGCTGCGCTCCTGCCCCCAAGGGGCGCGGTCCGGCTTGGGGCGGCCCGGCGCCGGACCCTCCAGCTGCGTCGGACACTGACCGGATCGGTGCGCGATGTCCACCCTGCTGATCCGCCACGCCCGCCTGCTCGTCACGATGGACGCCGAGCGGCGCGAGATCGAGGACGGCGCGGTGTTCGTGCGTGACCGGGCGATCGAGGCCGTCGGCACCAGCGCCGAGCTGCCGCAGACGGCCGACGAGGTGATCGACGCGCGCGACCAGGTCGTGATCCCCGGCCTCGTCAACACCCATCACCACATGTACCAGACGCTGACCCGCGTCGTCGGGCCGGCGCAGGACTGCGAGCTCTTCAAGTGGCTGCAGACGCTGTACCCGATCTGGGCCTGCCTGACGCCCGAGATGGTGCAGGTTAGCACGCAGACGGCGATGGCCGAGCTGCTGCTGTCGGGCTGCACGACGAGCAGCGACCACCTCTACATCTATCCGAACGGCATCACGCTCGAGCACAGCATCGAGGCGGCTGCCGAAATCGGCATGCGCTTTCATGCCGCGCGCGGAGCCATGAGCGTCGGCCAGAGCCAGGGCGGGCTGCCGCCCGACAGCGTGGTCGAGAGCGAGGCCGCGATCCTGAAGGACAGTCAGCGCCTGATCGAGCGCTGGCACGACCCCGAGCGCTTCGCGATGCTGCGCATCGTCGTCGCGCCGTGTTCGCCGTTTTCGGTCAGCCGCGAGCTGATGCGCGACGCTGCCGTGCTGGCGCGCTCTTTCGGACACGCGCACGGCGTCTCGCTGCACACCCACCTGGCCGAGAACGACAACGACATCGCCTACACGCGCGAGAAGTTCGGCTGCACGCCGGCGGAGTACGCGGAGGGGCTGGGCTGGGTCGGCCCCGACGTGTGGCACGCGCACTGCGTGAAGCTCGACGCCGCGGGCATCGCGCTCTTCGCCCGCACTGGCACCGGCGTTGCGCATTGCCCCGGCTCGAACATGCGCCTGGCCTCGGGGATCGCTCCGGTCCGCGCGATGCGCGATGCCGGCGTGCCGGTGTCGATCGCCGTCGATGGATCGGCCAGCAACGACAGCGGTCACATGCTCGGCGAGGCGCGGCTGGCGCTGCTGCTGCAGCGGGTGGCGCACGGCCCGGTGAAAGGCCCGTCGGCGTTGACCGCGCGCGAGGTGCTCGAGATCGCCACGCTGGGCGGCGCAAAGGTGCTCAACCGCGACGACATCGGCGCGCTTGCGCCGGGCATGGCGGCCGACCTCGTGACCGTCCCGCTCGACGACGTCGGCCTGGCCGGCGCCCACCACGACCCGCTGGCCGCGCTGCTTTTCTGCCACGTGCCGCGGGTGAAGCACAGCATCGTCAACGGGCGCGTGGTGGTGCGCGACGGGCAGATCACGACGCTCGAGCTGCCGCGGCTGATCGCGCGCCACAACGGGCTGGCGCGCGAGCTGGCGGACGCGGCGCAAAGTCGGCAGTAGATCGTCGTCGGCCCGGCACCCGGCAAGAGCGGCGTGATCGCGCCCGCCTACTTGCGCATCAACGTGCTCTTCCCGAACAGCGACTCGATCAGGTCCACCGCTATCACCGCCGTGCGGTTGCGCACGTCGAACGCCGGGTTCAGCTCCATCACGTCGAGCGACGCCAGGCGCCCGGTGTCGGCGATCATCTCCATGCACAGCTGCGCCTCGCGGTAGGTCGGGCCACCTGGGACGGTGGTGCACACGCCGGGCGCGATGTCGGGGTCGAGGAAGTCGACGTCGAAGCTCACGTGCAGGTGGGTGTTGGCGTCGATCGTCGCCAGCGCCAGTTCCATCGCGTGGCGCATGCCCATCTCGTCGATGTAGCGCATGTCGAAGACTTCGAGGTCGGCTTCGTGGACCAGGCGCTTCTCGCCCGCGTCGACGCTGCGGATGCCGACCTGGCGCACCCACTTCGGGTTGATCGCCGGCGCCTGGCCGCCGATCTCGACCAGTTCGCGGGGTCCGTGGCCGCACAGGCAGGCCAGCGGCATGCCGTGCGTGTTGCCGCTGGGCGTGAGCAGGCTGGTATTGAAGTCGGCGTGCGCATCGAGCCACAGCACGCGCAGCTTGCGGCCGGTGTCGCGGCAGTGGCGGGCCACCGCACCGATCGAGCCGATGGCCAGGCAGTGGTCGCCGCCGAGCAGCACGGGCAGGCGGCCGGCCTGCAACTCGGCCAGCACGGCGTTGTGCACCGTGCGGTTCCAGGCCGCCACTTCGGCCAGGTGGCGGTAGCCGTCGACCGGAGGCAGCCAGGGGTTGCGCGGGCCGGCGAGGTTGCCGCGGTCGGCCACCGCCGCGCCGTGCGCCTCGAGCGCCGCCTGCAGGCCCGCCACGCGCAGCGCCTCGGGCCCCATGCTGGCGCCGCGCGAGCCGGCGCCGATGTCGGTCGGGGCGCCGATCAGGCTGATCTCGGGAATGCGAGGCTCCATGCGTGCATGCCCTCAGAACGGCAGTTCGTCGTCGAACAGGTCGTCGCGCAGCCGCTGGCGTTCGCGCTTGAGCCAGCGCTTGGCCGTCACCTTGTCGCCGAGCAGACGCAGGTCGAGCTCGATCATGGCCAGGCCGGCGCGCAGCGCCCTGGTCTGCGGGCCGAGCAGGGTGGTCAGCTTGGTCGGGTTCATGCCCCAGCCGAAGTCCACGCCGAAGTCCTCCCGGAAGCGCATCTCCGCGCGCGCCGACTCGGCCTTCAGCTCGGCCAGTTGCTCGGCCAGCACCTTGTTGTAGTGCTTCAGCCGCTGCGCGCTGGCGTGGGCGACGTGGCCGGCGTCCACCTGCTCGATCTGCAACTGCAGCTCCAGCAGCGTGAGCAGGTCGTTCGCCGCGTAGGCCTGGTTGACCTTCTGCATCAACGCGGTCTTGGCCTGGCGCTGTTCGGGATCGGTCTCGCGGTCGGGGTGCAGCGCGCTGGCCAGCTTGCGAAAGACCTCGCGGACGGATTGGGTGGCGAGTTGCTCCTCGGCCTCGCGCCGCTGCTGCGCGGCGCTCTTGCGGCGGCGCCGGCCCGGGGCTTCGGTCGCGGCGCTGGCGGCCAGGCGCTCCTGCATGCACTTGAACAGGTCGGCGTCGGAGGCGATCTCGGCGTCGTCGCCCAGGTCGAGCCCGGTCATTTGCTCCACCAGGCCCTTCAGCGCCCGGCGCGACTCGTTGACCTCGGTGTCGAAGTCCATGTCGGCATGCTTGTCGAACAGCGCCTTCAGCGCCGGATCCTCCTGCTCGGAGGACTCGAGAATCTGGGCCACGCTGTCGCAGACCAGCTCGCGCAGAGTGGCGCGCTCGGCCTTCGTCCACCCCGGCTGATCGAGCAGGCCGTCGAAAGTGAAGGCGCGCTGCCTGCGCGCCGCCGCGAGGGCCTCCAGCAGGGGCACGATCAGCCTGGTGTGCGCTTGAAGGTAGAGCGGCGCGTTGTCGTGCCAGGCGGCCAGCGTGCGGCGGGCCTGTTCGATCTGCCGGATCAGGGTGTTGAAGCGCTTTTGCTCCGGCGTCAGCGCAGCTGCGGCCGCGCCGGGCGAGATCTGCAGGCCTTGAACGCTGGACATGCGCCTAACCTTCCGTGAAGAGTGTCAATTGCCGGGGAACGGAGCGCGGGCGAAGGCTCAGATGTCGATCGCGAACGCCCCGGTCTCGGTCTGCGGCAAGTCGAAGCCGTATTCGGCGGCCAGCACTTCCCAGGCCTCCTCGGCGGTCTCGACAAAGTGGAACAGGTTGACGTCCTGCGCCGAGATCATGCCGGTGTCGATCAGCAGCTCGAAGTTGACCAGTCGCGTCCAGAAATCGCGTCCGAAGAGCAGGATCGGGCGGCGCCGGCACTTGCCGGTCTGCACCAGCGTCATCACCTCGAACAGCTCGTCGAGCGTGCCGTAGCCGCCGGGGAAGCACACCAGGCCGATGCTGCGCATCAGGAAGTGCATCTTGCGCAGGCCGAAGTAGTGGAACTGAAAGCACAGCTCGGGCGTGATGTACGGGTTCGGGGCCTGCTCGTGCGGCAGCACGATGTTCAGGCCGATGCTCTTGCCGCCCACTTCGTGCGCGCCGCGATTGCCGGCTTCCATCACCCCCGGGCCGCCGCCGGTCACGACGTAGATCGGCGTCGAGAACTCGCGCGACCTTTCGGTCACCAGGGCGCTGAAGCGGCGCGCTTCTTCGTAGTAGCGCGACATCAGCACCTGCATCTCGGCCCGGCGCAGCGCCGTGGCGTCGCCCAGGTGCTGCGCTTCGCTCAGGCCTCGCGCCGCGATGTCGGCCGGCAGGATGCGCGCACTGCCGAAGATGACGATCGTCGAGACGATGTTCTGCGCCGCCTGCACCATCTCGGGCTTGAGCAGCTCGAGCTGCATCCGCACCGGGCGCAGTTCGTCGCGGAGCAGGAACTCGGTGTCGGTGAAGGCGAGCCGGTAGGCGCTCTCGGGGCCCTCGTAGCGAGACGCCGGGGCCAGTGCCGCTTCTTCCTGCGCGGTGGGGAAGTTGCGCGCCGTGAGGTCTTGACGCTTGTCCATGCAGCCGTCCAATTCAGCAAAGGGAAGAGCTTAACCGCGGCCCGCGCGGGTCACGGCCGGTGGCCGCACACGGCGCAGCCGCTGTGGCGTGCGATGCGGACCTCGTGCCACTCCATCGTGCGCGCGTCGAGCATCAACAGCCGCCCGGCCAGCGAACTGCCGATGCCGGCCAGCAGCTTGAGCGCCTCGGCGGCCTGCATCGTGCCGACGATGCCCACCAGCGGCGCAAACACACCCATCGTCGAGCATCGCGCCTCCTCGAAGGTCGATTCGGTCGGGAACACACAGGCATAGCAGGGGCGCTGCGGCTGGCGCGTGTCATAGACGGAGATCTGGCCGTCGAAGCCGATCGCGGCGCCCGAGACCAATGGCTTGCCGTGCGCCACGCAGGCCGCATTGACGGCGTGCCGCGTCTCGAAGTTGTCGCTGCAGTCGAGCACGACGTCGGCCTGCGCGACCAGCGCGTGCAGCGCTGCCGCGTCCGCGCGGCAGGCGAGCGTGGTCACCACGACCTCCGGGTTGAGGGCATGGATACTTTGCGCCGCCGACGCCACCTTCGGCTGGCCGATGCGGTCCATGCCGTGGGCGATCTGGCGCTGCAGGTTGGTCAGGTCCACCTTGTCGTGGTCCACCAGCGTGATCTGCCCGACGCCGGACGTGCCCAGGTAGAGCGCCACCGGCGAGCCGAGCCCGCCGGCGCCGATGACCAGCGCGCGCGCCTCGAGCAGGCGCTGCTGGCCCTCGATGCCGATCTCGTCGAGCAGGATGTGGCGCGAGTAGCGCAGCAACTGGTGGTCGTTCATGCGCCGAGGATACAAAACGCCCGCGGGTCGCGGGCGTCTTGGCGGTGGGGCCTGCGCGTCAGCGCAAAGGCGAGCAGGGCGCTCGAGGCTCAGTTCGTCTCGGTCTCGGCCTTGCGCTCGACCATGGTCTTGGACACCAGCACCGGCTGGCCCTTCAGGCGGTTCAGCGCCTGGGCGAGCGGGAAGTCCTCGCCGCTGCCGAACTCGGGCAGTGGCTTCGGCGCCGCGTTCTTCTTCGCCATCTCGTCCTCGAGCTTCTTGCGGGCTTCTTCGCGGGCCTTCTCGCGCGCCGCGTCCTTCTGCTCGGCGCCCTGGCCGCTGGCGATGTGCTTGTCGAGGTCGGCCTCGCGCATGCGCAGCGCGGAGAACACGTTGCCTTCGGCCGTCTCGTCGACCATGACGTCGGGCACGATGCCCTTGGCCTGGATCGACTTGCCGCTCGGCGTGTAGTAGCGCGCGGTGGTGATCTTCAGCGCCGTCTCGGGCGAGAGCTGGCGCACCGTCTGCACCGAGCCCTTGCCGAAGGTCTGCGCGCCCATCACGATGGCGCGCTTGTGATCCTGCAGCGCACCGGCGACGATCTCGCTCGCCGAGGCCGAGCCCTCGTTGACCAGCACCACCAGCGGCACCTTCTTCAGCGCCTCGGGCAGGCGCTTGAGCGGGTCGGTGCCGCCGCGACGGAGGTAGAACTCTGGCGAGGCCTTGAACGAGGACTTGCTGTCGGCGATCTGCCCGTTGGTCGTCACCACCACGGCGTCGGTGGGCAGGAAGGCGGCCGAGATGGCCACCGCGCCTTCGAGCAGGCCGCCCGGGTCGTTGCGCAGGTCGAGCACGATGCCCTTCAAGTTCGGGTCCTGCTTGTAGAGCTCCTCGAGCTTGCGCGCGAAGTCCTCGACCGTGCGGTCCTGGAAGATGCTCACGCGCAGCCAGGCGTAGCCGGGCTCGATCAGCTTGGCGCGCACGCTCTGCTGGCGGATCTCCTCGCGCACCAGCGTGACCGGGAAGCTGCGTGTCTCGCTCTTGCGGAAGATGCTCAGCGTCACCTTGGTGTTGGGCTCGCCGCGCATCTTCTTGACCGCCTGGTCGAGCGTCAGGCCCTTGACCAGGGTGTCGTCGATCTTGGTGATCAGGTCGCCGCTCTTGAGGCCGGCCCGGAACGCAGGCGAGCCTTCGATCGGCGAGACGACCTTGACCAGGCCGTCTTCCATGCCGACCTCGATGCCCAGGCCGACAAACTTGCCGGATGTGCCTTCGCGGAATTCCTTGAAGCTCTTCTTGTCGAAATATTGCGAATGCGGGTCGAGCCCAGCCACCATGCCGGCGATGGCGTCATTGATCAGCTTCTTCTCGTCCACCGGTTCCACGTAGTCGGACTTGACCATGCCGAACACCGCGGCGAGCTGCTGCAACTCTTCCAGCGGCAGCTGCGCCACCGAGCCGCGGGCAATGGCCTGGAGCTGAATGGTCGTCAATGCGCCGGCAATGACGCCCAACGCGATCCAGCCGCTGACTTTCAATTTGGAGCCCATGTCGATCCTGTGTGCAAAAAGCGAATGAAACCGCTCCAGTATATGAAAGGCGGCGCCTGCTGTGGAGTCGAACTGGGCGCTGAAAGTTGCATTCGCCGTCAGTTTGTGGCGTCCGGGGCGGTCGTGGCTCGCGTCGCGAACCGCGGTTCGTGGGTCGGGCCGACGGAAGTTTGTGGTCAGTAATGAGAATCATTCGCAATAGCGGCTATCATTCGAACATTCGACTTCCTCGAGCTTTCGATGACCGCGACTCAACGCCTGCGTACTCTGGCCCTGGCCGGCCTTACCTTCCTGGCCCTCGCCGCCCCGGCCCAGGAGAAGGAACTCAATCTCTACAGTGCGCGGCACTATCAGACCGACGAGGCGCTGTACGCCAATTTCACCCGCGCGACGGGCATCACGATCCGGCGCGTCGATGCCGACGATGCCGCCGTGCTGGCGCGCCTGCAAAGCGAAGGCAGCGCCAGCCCGGCCGACGTGGTGTTGCTCGTCGATGCGGCGCGCTTGTGGCGGGCCGAGGTCGATGGCCTTTTCCAGCCGCTGCGCTCCGAGGTGCTCGAGGCACGCATCCCGGCCACGCTGCGCGGCAAGGACGGCGGCGAAGGATCGCAGTGGTTTGGATTCTCGACCCGCGCACGCGTCATCGTCTACAACAAGGCCGGTGTGAAGAAGGAGGACGTCGCCACCTACGCCGACCTGGCCGACCCTAAGCACAAGGGCAAGCTGTGCACGCGCTCCGGTTCGCACCCGTACAACCTGTCGCTGTTCGGCGCCCAGCTCGAACAGCTGGGCGAGGCCCGGACCGAGGCCTGGCTGCGCGGCATGGTGGCTAACATGGCGCGACCGCCGAAGGGCGGCGACACCGACCAGATCAAGGCGGTGGCCAGCGGCGAATGCCAGATCGCGCTGACCAACACCTACTACCTCGCGCGGCTGATGCGCTCCGACAAGCCCGAGGATCGCGCGCTGGTCGAGAAGATCGGCATGGTCTTTCCCGACCAGGTGGGTGCTGGCGCACACGTCAACATCGCCGGCGGCGCGGTGGCGAAGAACGCGCCTAACCGCAAGGCGGCGGCGCTCTTCCTCGAGTACCTGGCCAGTGACGAGGCTCAGGGGTACTTCGCCAACGGCAACAACGAGTGGCCGGCGGTGAAGGGGTTGAAGATCGTCAACCCGGCGCTCGAGGCCATGGGCCCGTTCAAGGCGGATGCGACGCCGATCGCCACCATCGGCATGAGTCAGGTCAAGGTGCAGCGGATGCTGGACCGCGTCGGCTACAAGTAGGCCCCCAAGACGCGCGCGGCGTCGCCCCCGTTCAGGCCGCCTCGCGGGCGAAGGTGACCACGTGGTCCACCTCGGCACGGATGCCGATCCACTCGCCGACGTGGTGGTCGTGGTGCGAGGGCACCTGCGCCAGCAGATGCTCGCCGCTGGCCAGGCGCAGCGTGTAGAGGAACTCCGCGCCGCGAAACGCCTTGCGCTCGATGCAGGCGAGCACCGGGGCGGCGTCGTCGTGGACGATGTCGTCGGCGCGCAGCAGCACGTCGCACAGGCCACCTGGGTAGGCCTCGGGCAGCGGACACTCGGCGACGTCGACCAGGTTGCCGAGGGCCGTGCGCACCACCGGGCCGGCCGCCGAGGCGACGATCTGCGCCGGCGTGAACACGCCGTGGCCGATGAAGCCGGCCACGAAGCGGCAAGCGGGGCGGTGGTACAGCGAGTAGGCGTCGTCCCACTGCAGGAGCCGGCCCTCGTGCATCACGCCGATCTTGTCGCCGACGGCGAAGGCTTCGAGTTGGTCGTGGGTGACGAAGAGCGCCGTCGTGTCGCTCGCCTTGAGGATCGAGCGCAGCTCCTGGGCCAGCCGTTCGCGCAGGTCGATGTCCAGGCTGGAGAACGGCTCGTCGAGCAGGAGCAGGCGCGGCCGGGGCGCCAGCGCGCGGGCCAGCGCCACGCGCTGCTGCTGGCCGCCCGAGAGCTGGTGCGGCGCGCGATCTGCCGCGTGCGCCAGGCCGACGAGGTCCAGCACTTCCTGCACGCGTTGCGCGCGCTCGCTGCGCGGCAACTGGGCGATGCCGAACGCCACATTGCGCTCGACGCTCAGGTGCGGGAACAGCGCGTAGTCCTGGAACACCATGCCGATGCGCCGCGTCTCGGGCGCGCTGTGCAGGTGGCGCGCGGCGTCGGCAAGCGGTTCGCCGCGGATCGCTATCCGCCCCTGCGCCAGCGGCTCCAGCCCGGCAATGGCACGCAGCAGCGAGGTCTTGCCGCAGCCCGAGGGCCCGATCAGCACGCCGATCTCGCCCGCGCGCAACCCGAACGAAACCGACGCCACGGCGGCGCGCGCGCCGGCGCCGGGATAGCGGATCGAAACCTGGTCGAGCTGCAGGAACATGGCCCTATGATACCCAGCCAAATGACAACGATTCTCATCACGCGCGTGGCGCGGCGCGCGTCGCCAGCGTCGTCGCGGGCCTGAGAACACCTCCCGGATGCTTCGCGCCGTGACCCTCGTCTGCCTGCTGCTGGCGTTGCCGGTGCTCGGCGTGCTCGGCTCGTGGCTGGTGTTCGACGCCGCGAGCCTGGCCACGCTGCGGCACCAGTGGCAGACCGTGCTGCCCGAATACCTCTGGAACTCGGCCCTGCTGGCGCTGAGCGTGGGCATCGGCGTGGCGCTGCTGGGCGGCGCCACGGCGGCTGCCGTCAGCCTGTTCGAGTTTCCGCTGCAGCGCTTCTTCGAGTGGGCGCTGCTGTTGCCGCTGGCCATGCCGGCCTACGTGCTGGCATACGCCTACACCGACTTCCTGCAGTTCGCCGGGCCGCTGCAAACCGGGCTTCGCGCCCTGACCGGCACGCAGGGCGCGCTGTGGCCCGATGTTCGCAGCCTGCCCGGCGCGGTGGCGCTGTTCGTGCTCTGCCTGTACCCGTATGTCTACCTCCTGACGCGGGCCGCGCTGGGCGAGCGTGCCGTGCCGCTGATGGAGGCGGCGCGGGTGCTCGGCGCCGGCACCGCGCGCCGGGTGCGCGAGGTCGCGTTGCCGCTGGCGCGCCCGGCGCTCGCTGCGGGCGTGGCGCTGGCGCTGATGGAAACGCTGGCCGACTATGGCGTCGGCTCCTACTTCGGGCTGGCCACGGTCACGACCGGGATCTACAAGGCCTGGCTGGTGATGAACGACCGCGTCGCCGCGGCCCAGCTCGCGTCGCTGCTGCTGGGCGGCGTGGCGCTGCTGATGTGGCTCGAACACCGCGCGCAGCGCAGGCTGCGCTTTGCCACCGGACGCAGCGGCGCCGCCCACAGCGCCGAGGCGCGGTCGCTTGCCCTGCACGGCCCTGCGGCGGCGCTGGCAGTGGGCGTCTGCGCCTTGCCGGTGCTGCTCGGATTCGTGCTTCCGGTCGCTGTCCTGCTGCGCCTCGTGGCCCAGGAGGCGCAGGCTTCGGGAGCGCTTTCCGGCGTGGCCTGGGCGCGCTTTCTGCAATGGGGCTGGACCAGCCTGCAGCTCGCCGTCACGGCCGCGCTGCTGGCGCTGGCGCTCGCGCTCGCGCTGGGCTTCGGGCGTCGTCTGCGATCCGGCGCTCTGCTGCGCTGGGCGGGGCGGGTGGTCTCGCTCGGCTACGCCGTGCCGGGTGCGGTGATTGCGGTCGGCATCCTGCTGCCGCTGGGTTGGCTACAGTCCGTGGCGCCAGCGGCCGGTGCGACGCTGCTCGTCACCGGCACGGTGTCCGGGCTGATGTATGCCTACCTGGTGCGCTTCTCGTCGGTCGCGCTGCAGTCGGTCGAGGCTGGCTATGCGCGCGTTCCGGCGAGCGTCGACGAAACGGCCCGCATGCTGGGCGTGTCGCGGCGGCGGCTGTTCTTCGAGCTGCACGCCCCGCTGCTGCGCCGCTCCGCGCTGGCGGCCACATTGCTGGTGTTCGTGGACGTGATGAAGGAGCTGCCGGCCACGCTGCTGCTGCGCCCGTTCGACAGCGACACGCTGGCCGTCGTGGCCTACCAACTCGCCCGCGACGAGCGCCTGGGCGAAGCCGCGCTGCCGTCACTGGCGATCGTGGCGGTCGGGCTGATCCCGGTGCTGCTGCTGTCGCGCGCGATGCGCGGTCCGGCGTCGGGTCGCGGCCTTGCAAGCCCGCTTGCCGGGCCGGAGTGAGGGGCTGGACCGCCGTGACGCCTGTCCGGTGGCCGGCGCGCGTCGAAGCTGCAGGCTCGCCTGTTGCGAAGACGCCTCGGTCGCGTCGTGGGCCGGCGCCGCCATGGCCGGCGCTGCCAGCCCCGAACCTGTTGTCGCGACGCTGCCGCATCGCGCAAGGGTGCAACACCGGTCGGCCGGGCTGAGCGACCTGACTGCGCAAGGCACGCGCGCTACTTTGCCGGCCCTTTGCGACCACCGGCCACAGGCTTGAACAGTTCATCGAACAGTTCGGGCGTCATCGCGTCCGGGTGCTCGATGACATCACTGCCGCTCAGGAGATCGAACGACGAGGTGACCCAACTGCCCGAACTCACCTCGGGCAGCTCCAGTTTGGGCGGAGGAGCCGCGGCCTTGGCTGGATCGACCCATTCGCCCTTGGGGGCGCTCGGCGAAATGCGCCAGACCAGCTTCTTCGCCTGAACCGGTGGCTTGGGCATGCGCACGGATGCTCCGCGTGTGCTTGTGAATGCAGACGTCAGGATGTCAGGTGGGACACCGTATTCTTCGTAGCCTTCCAGAGAAATCCCCAGTTCTTGGGGTGCGGACTCGAAGTCGCATGCCTGGTCCCGCCGACAGGAATCGAACCTGTATTTGCCGCTTAGGAGGCGGCCGTTCTATCCATTGAACTACGGCGAGAAGAGGCGAATTTTCTCACGCCGCCTCGAGCCTGCCGGCATCGCGTCGTCGGGCGCGGCGGCGCGGACTTCCGGGTAGAGTGTGCCTCCCGCGACAAGGCGCACCGCGAGCGTGCGGCGCGCCTCGGACTGGAGGCCGGCCATGAAAGACCTGAAGCACCTGAGCGTCATCGACGGCGCATTCCTTCACCTCGAGACGCCCGAGATGCCGATGCACGTCGGCAGCCTGCACCTGTTCGAGCCGCCGCAGGGTTACCAGGGCCGCTGGTTCGAGGCCGTCAAGGCGCACGTGGCGAGCCGGATGCACCTTGCGCCGGTGTTCACGCGCAAGCTCGCGCTGATGCCGTTCGACCTCGCCAACCCGGTGTGGATCCACGATGACGACATCGACCTCGACTACCACATGCGCTACGTCGTGTTGCCCGAGCCGGGCAGCGTGGCGCAGCTCGAGGCGCTGGTCGCGCGGCTGCATTCGAGCCTGCTCGACCGCAGCCGCCCGCTGTGGGAGTTCTATGTGATCGAGGGCCTGGCCGACGGCCGGCTCGCGTTCTACGGCAAGATCCATCACGCGGCGATCGACGGCCAGGCCGGCGTGACGCTCGGCAACACGGTGTTCGACCTCGGCCCCGAGCCGCGCAAGGTCAAGCCCGCGCGGCCGCATCGCGGCCATCGTTACCAGCTCGGCGTGGCCGAGTTGCTCGCGGCCGCGCTGGAGAACCAGTGGCAGCAGGTCGTGAAGATCGGTCGCCTGCTGCCTTCGCTGGCGCGCACCCTGGTCGGCATGGGGCGAGAGGCCTGGGCGGCGCGCAACGACGCCGCGCCCGGCACGCGCTTGAAGCTGGCCCCGCCGACGCCGTTCAACGTCTCGATCACCAACCAGCGTTCGTTTGCCGGCGTCTCGTTGCCGCTGGGCGAAGCCCGGCGCATCGGCAAGGCGCTCGGCGCGTCGGTCAACGACGTCGTGTTGTGGCTCTGCGCCACCGCGCTGCGCGGCTACCTGAAGGACAGCCGCGAACTGCCCGCCGCAACGCTGGTGGCCGCGGTGCCGATCTCGCTGCGCGCCGAGGGCGACACGACGATGAACAACCAGGTCGCCGGGACGCTGATCGACCTGGGCACGCAGTGCGCCGACCCGATCGAGCGCCTCGCGACCATCATGGCCGGCACGGCCGCGATGAAGCGCCAGATGGGCAGCCTGCGCGGCGTGATCCCGACCGATTTTCCCTCGCTCGGCTCGCCCTGGCTGCTCGGCGGCCTGGTGTCGCTGTACGGGCGCTCGCGCCTCGCCAGCCGGCTGCGCGTGGCCAACGTCACCATCTCCAACGTGCCGGGACCGCAGATGCCGGTATATCTTGCCGGCGCGAAGATGCTCGACTACTACCCGGTCTCGATCGTCGTCCACGGCGTGGCGCTGAACATCACGGTGCAGAGCTACATGGGGCAGCTGTGCTTCGGCCTGATCGCCTGCCGCCGCGCCGTGCCCGACGTGCAGGAGCTGGCGGCGCAGATGCACCAGGCGTTCGATGCCCTGGGCAAGCTGCCGCTACCCGAGCCCAGGGCCGGGGCCGGGGCCGAGGCGATACCGCCCACAAAGGCGGCGGCGATGCCGGCGCAGACCGGCGCCACCGTCGCACCTGCGAAACAGGCGACGCGCAAGGCGGCTGCCAAGCCGCGGCTGAAGGTGGTGCATGCCGCACCGGCCAAGGCTACGAGGCGCCGGGCCTAGGCGGGCTGAGGCGAGGGCCTGCGCGCAGGCGCGGGCTCTCGGCCACCCTCAGCCCCCCCGCTCGCAGGCGGTCGGGCCTTCGCCAGGCACGCGGCAGTGCGCAGGCACTGAATCGCGTCCACGCTCAGCCGTCCCGCAAGCATGCGGTCGGGCCTGAGTGGTGAAAGCCTGCGCGCAGGCGCGGTCTCTCGTCCACCCTCAGCCCTCCCGCAAGCATGCGGGCGGGCCTGACTGAGGCGAAGGCCGGTGCGCAGGCACCGTCCTTCGTCCGCAGTCAGTCCCATCGCCACGACCAGATCAGGTCGATCGAGTTGTCGAGCCCCGCCTGCAGGCGCACCGTGAATCGTTGCGCGAGGCGGTAAACCAATTGCCAGTTGCCAGCGGTCGCGCTGAGGCTGCGCTCGTAGCCGATGTACCAGCGCTGGCTGAGCTGCTTGCCGACGCTGACGATGGTGTTGCGCACCGTGCCTTCGGTCTGGCGCATTGACAGCGTGTCGAGCGGATTGAGCCTCGTCAGCTCCGAACCTGGCCCATCGCCCTCGCCGGCCAGCAAGGCCATCGCGGCGGCCTGCAGCAAGGCCGTATCGCTGCCAGGCAGGCCCTCCGGAGCGCGGCCGAGCACCAGCCACGACAGCTTCTCGTTGTCGGGCAGGTCGGGCTCGGAGTACAGGCGGATGCGCGGCGCGGCCACGCTGCCGGTGACGGACACGCCGACCAGGATGTCTAGGTTCGGCCGCAGCGCCAGGATGTCCAGGCGCGGGTTGTCCAGCGCGCCAGAGAAGGTCACGGCCCCGCGTTCGATGGCCAGCGTCTGCCCGTAGGCGGCATAGGTGCCTTGTACCGCGTTGACCGTGCCGTTGACCGCCAGCCTGCCGTTCGGTGCGGTGAGCAGCAGTTCGCCTTGCAGACGCGTGTCGAGGCCGCGCCCGCGCAGGCGCAATGCCGGCCCCAGGTTCAGTGCCAGGTTCAGCGTTACCTCGCGCGCGGGCCCCGTGCGCGGCGCGGCGGCTTCGGCCTTGGCGGTCGCCGGCTCGCGCAGCACCTGCACGTCGTCGCCCAGGCGGGGCGCATTGCCGCGGCTGAAATCGATCATCCCCTGGTCGACGATGAAGCGGCCTTCGAGCGTCAGGCTGCGCGGGTCGAGCTGCAGCGTGGCCGTGCCGCTGGCGACGATGCGCCGGTCGACGCGCCCGAGCAGCAGCAGCCGGTCGGCCACCACGCGCAGCTTGGCTTCGGGCGAGGCGCCGAACACGGCGCCGCCGGTGAGCTGTACGCTGCCGTCGCCGGCGCGCGCCTGCAGCTTGACGATCTGCGCCGTCTCGCCCTGCAGCGTGATCTCGAGTTCGCCGTCGTGCAGATCGACGCCCTCGACGAGATTGCGCGCCCCGAGCCCGCTGCCGTCGATCTGCCCGGTGTACTCGGGCGCGCCGAACTGGCCGCCGAACGATGCGCTCGCATGCAGCGCACCCTTCAGACGCCAGCCGGTCGGTACCCACGCCCCCCAGGTGGCGAGGCTGGCGACGCGCACCTCCGCCACGCCCTGCAGCGGCGCGCTGGCCGGGGGCCAGAAGGCCTTCGCATCGGTGCGCACCGTGGCGGCCGCGGCCATGGCCCCGAGGGTCTTGCCGGCCAGGGCCTGGGTGAAGTTCCAGATGCCGTCGTGCGCGTCGAGCGCCAGCCGCAGATCGGTCAGTTCGAGAGCCTGGACCCCGGCCTCGTCGGTGACGTTGAGGTCGCCGCGCTGGCGGCCGAACTCGATCTCGGCGACGAAGCTCGGGGCGCTGTGCACGTTCACGTGCCCGGCCAGCACGAGGTCGCCGCCCCAGCCGAATTCCGGTTGCAGGCGCGCCAGCAGCGGGGCGACGCTGAAGGGCTCGAACTCGGCCTGCAGGTCGAGCTGCGGCGAGCTGCCGCCCTGCCAGCGCACTTGACTCCAGCGCAGTGCCAGGCTCGGCAACTCGGCGCGGCCCGGCGCCAGCGTCACCCGCGACGTGCCGCTGAGGGGGTCGAACTGCGCGTCGATCTCGGTCTCGGCGACGCGAAACCACGGCGCCGGCAGGCTGCCGCCGCGGCGTCGCGCGTCGAGCTGCTGCAAGCGCCCGTGCCAGCGCAGCGGTTGCTGCCAGGCGGGGTCGACCTGCAGCGCGCCCTGCACCCGCAGCTCGGCCAGGGTGCCGGTCACGGGCCCGGCCGCGCTGCCGGCAACCGGCGCGGCGTCGCCGTTGTAAAGCAGGTCGAACCACTTCGGCGGCCGCACCGGGCTGGCCGCGCTGAGCGCGATGCGGTGGTCGGCCGTCGTGCCCTGCACGCTGAGGTGCAGGCTGTCGAGCTTCTGTGCATCGCGGGCCAGCTGCTCGATCTCGGCCTGCACCTCGAGCGGCGCCTGCGGCGCGGTCGAGACCGTCCAGCGCAGCGCGGCGCTGGCCAGCTGCAGGTTCGCCGCACGGGCGTCCTTCAGCCCGATCCGGCCCCGCGAGGCGAGCTGCGGCCAGCGACCGTCGAACTGCGCCTCGCCTTCGAGCTTGCCGCCCAGCGCCGGCGCCGGCTTGCCCGCCGGCTGCACGAGCTGCAGCAGCGGCGCCCAGGGCGCCAGGTCGGCGGCCTGGACCTCGACCTCCCAGTGGTCGCGCGCGTCCGGGGCCAGGTGGCCGCGCAGCGCCAGCTTCGCACCGGCCAGGCCCAGCGTGCCGTTGACGCCGAGGCCGGCGGCACCTTCGCCGCGCAGCGCGAGCTCGCCTGCCAGCGGCGTGCCGGCGAGCAGGCTGTCGGTGATGCGCAGCGTGGCCTGCCCCTGCGCCGTGGCCAGCCGCTGCAGCGAAGGCGACGCCGCGCCCGATGGCGTGGGCAACAGCGCGTCCAGATCGAGCGTGCCGTTGAAGCGGTGCGGCCCCTTGCGCCACGCCGACCCGTCCACGCCCGGCCACCACAGGGCGGGGTCGAAGTCTGCCAGCGTGCCCTGGCCGCTGAGCCGCCAGTCGGCGCGCCCCTGGCGCAATGCCCGTCCGGTGAACGTGGCCCGCGACTCGCCGGCCTGGAGGGTCGCGCGCCGCACCTCGACCCGGTTCGCGGTGGCGCTGGCCTCCAGGTCGAGTTGCAGGCGTTCCTGGCGCCCGTTGTGTGGCAGATTGCCGGCGATGCGGCCGCGCATCGAAAGGCTCGGTGCCGTTGCGCCGCCGCCGTTGCCGAACCAGTCGTCCGCGGTCAGTGCGGCACTGCCGGAAAAGCGCAGATCGGGGGCGCGCGCGTCGAGCACCCGCGGCGCAATGTCCGACAGCGTCGCGTCGAGCGTCGTGTGCTGCGGCGTCCAGCGGCCGCTGCCCTGCAGGCGTCCGCCGGCTTCGCGCACGGTGCCCAGCGCCAGATCCAGCGCATGGATGTCGATCTGCCGCGGGTCGTCGGGGCGGGCGCGCACATCGGCGCTCAGCGATCGCACCGGCAGCAGGCCTTCGTCGATGCGCCCGGCGCGTGCGTTGGTGAGCGCGATCGCCACCGTGGCCGGGCGGTCGGTGCCGACACTCACCACGTCGGCCGTGCCGGTGATCGAGGTGGCCGGCGCGCTGCTGTGCAGCGCCGCCAGGTCGAGCGCGCGCGTCTGCGCCTGCAGCGCGCCGAGCGGCCAGGGGGCGAAGGGCAGCACGCTGGCACGCAGGTCGAGCGAGGGCGCCTCGGCGCCCGGCCGGCCGCCGGCCACCGTGCCGCGCAGCTTCGCCTGCACGGCGAGCTCGGCCAGCGGCCCGCCGAGGTTCAGGGCGGCGTCGAAGGCCGGCGGCGCCGCCGGGGGGCCGGGCGGTCGGCCCGCCGGGTTCGGCTCGATCGCGAACTGCGCCCGCACCTCGAACGGCGCCGCGCTCCCGATCTGCGCCTCGCCGCGCGCGGCGAGCCGGTCCCAGGCCAGCGAGAGCTCGTCGATGCGGTGCGTGCGGCCGGCGTCGGCCGAGAGATGCAGCCGGGCGCGCAGGCCTTGCAGCGGCTGCTCGCCAAGGGCCGCCGCGTGGAGCTCTGCGATGTCGAGCGCGCGCACTTCGAGCTCGATCGGCAGCGCCAGGCTCCGCGGTGGCGCCAGCGGCGGGGCGTTCGGGTCGGGCGTGAGCAGCACATCGAGGCGATCGGCATGCAGGCTTTCGACGTCCAGGCGAATCCAGGCGGCTGCCGACGCGGCGCGCGAAAGGGCGAGGCCACGCCAGCGCAGCCCGCTGATCACCAGGCGGTCGCTGGCGGCTCCGCCAGGCCATGCGATCTCCAGCCGCTCGGCGGCGAAGTCGCCGACCAGGCTGCCCTGCGGCGCCGTCACCGTCACGCCAGGCAGGCGGCCGAGCAGCCAGGCTGTGCCGCCCGGGCTGCGCACGGCCCACAAGGCCGCCGACACCACCAGCGCGAGCGCCAGCACGAGCAGCAGCGCCGCGCCCGCCAGCGTCCACGCCAGCGCGCGCCAGGGCCTGCGCGGGCGCGGCGGCGGGCCGGGCTCGGGCGTTGGCGGCAGGGGGAGTGGAGCCTCGGTCATCGTTGCTCCCAACCCGCCGCGCGCGGCCCTGCCGTGAAGGCGCATCCGGCGTTCGGGCGGCGCGGCAAGATCATGGCGCAATCCCCAGGCTGACTTCGAGGCGCCACTTGTGCAGGTCGACGCCGTAGGCCATGTCGACCCGCAGCGCACCGACCGGGCTGCGCCAGCGGATGCCGGGCCCGACGCCGACGACCGGCCGCATGGCCTGCCAGGTGTTGGAGGCGTTGCCCGCGTCGACGAACACGGCGCCCCAGAGCGATGGCCAGCGGCTCGAGATCGGCCGTGCCAGCTCGAGGCTCGATGTGAACAGCATCCGCCCGCTGGTCACGACGCCGTTCTCGATCGGCCCGAGCGTGCGATAGGCGTAACCACGCACCGAGTCCAGCCCGCCGGCGCGAAACAGCAGCGTGTCGGGAATGCCGACGTCGGACTTCGCGAACACTTCGCCGGCCTCGAGCCGCCACTGCAGGTTCCAGTCGGCGCCGAGCGGACGGTAGCCGACGAGCGCGGCCAGGCCGCGGGCGAACGCGCCGTTCTCGGAGGTGGTGCGAAAGGCGTAGCCGGCGGCGGTCTGCGCCGCGAACACGGTGCCGCGTGTCGGCAGCGCGATGCTGTCGATGTCGCGCGTGACCCAGTTGTAGTTGAGCGAAACCGCGCTTGCCGAGGTGGTGGGCGCGGCGCTCACGACGGTGGCGCGTTGCAGCGCGACGAACATCTGGCGCCCGAACTCGTCGGTGTCCTGGTTGCGCCCGAGGCGCAGGCCGGCCGAGGTGCGCACCTCGTTGTCCTGGTCGAGCCGCTCGTAGTCGGCCGAGACGAGGTCGCGATAGTGATCGGGCAGAGGGTGCGAGATGAGCTGCCCGGTCCAGGCGTTCTTCTCGCGGCCGACCTCGAGCTTGCTGGTCGCGACCACGTTCCAGCCGAACGGCAGGCGGTGCATGTAGTCGAGCGTCGCCCGTGCGCCGGTGTTCGTGCTGTAGCCGATGCCGAGCGTGGTCTGCTGCTGCGCGAACTCGCGCAGCGTGACGATCACGGTGGCGGCATCGGCGAGCTCGGGGTCGAGCTGCAGCTCGACCGTGGCGGCCTCGAACAGTTCAGATCTCTGAAGGTGGCGCTGCCATTGGGCGAGCAGCGCCTCGGTGTAGATCTCGCCGGGACGGAAGTCGAGCAGGTTGTCCACCACCGAGGTGTCGTAGCGCGAGAGGCCTTCGATGCGCAGGCTGCCGAGGCGAAACAGCGGGCCGCTGTCGGCCACGAGCTGCAGCTCGACGCTCTGCGCCGCCGTATCGACCGTGGCCGCCGTGCTGAGCCAGGTCGCCAGCGGGTAGCCGGCCCCTTGCAGGCGCGCCAGCGTGCCGATCTTGGCCGCGGCCCACGCCGCTTGCGTGAACGGCTCGCCGCGCGGCAGGGGCCATTGCTCGAGCAGCATCGCTGCCGTGTCCGTTGCGTGGGCGTCGCCGGCCCGCTCCGCCTGGAGCAGCGCGCCCTCGATGGCGATGCCCACCTCGCCGATCCGCACCCGCGGGCCGGGCTCGACCGCCACCACCACCCGCGGCACCTCCGCGCGGTCGCGGGTCACCGTGACCTGGGCATCGAAGTAGCCTTGCGTCTCGGCGAGCGCGCGCGCCTGCGCCGGCGCCGTGGCGATCAGGCGGTCGAGCTCGAGCTTCGTGACGGCGCCGGCCACCCGCGCGTCGCGAAACCGCGCCAGGTCCAGATGCTGCTCCAGCACGCCGCGCAAGGGCTCGGGCGCCTGGACCTCCAGCGTGAAGACGTCGGGCTGCGGCGGCGCCACGGGCTCGACGACCTCGGCCTCCTTCACCACCGGCCTGCCGGCGATGTCGGCCCGCAGCGCGTCGAGGCTGGCGCACCCGACGAGCAGGAACGACAGGCCCAGCGCAGCGGCAGCTCGCACCGGACCGCAGCACCGATGGAGTCGTGCAGAAGAGGCGCGAGCTCGAGCCGCTGACGCCTCGCAGTGCCACAGGGGCTTCGCCGCAGCGGCTCGCGCGGGAAACGTCATTTGCTCAGCAGGCGCATCGCTCCTTCGAGCCCCGGCAGCGTCAACGGGAACATGCGCTGGTTGACCAGCTGCTGGACGATCGCGATGCTCTGCCGGTAGCCCCACACGCCCTGCGGCTCGGGGTTGATCCAGGCGAACTTCGGGAACGCGTTCGTCAGGCGCTGCAGCCACTCGGCGCCAGGCTCCTCGTTGTTGTACTCGACACTGCCGCCGGGCTGCAGGATCTCGTATGGGCTCATCGTCGCGTCGCCGACGAAGATCAGCTTGTAGTCCTTGTTGTACTTGCGGATCAGGTCCCAGGTTGCGAACTTCTCGCTGTACCGGCGGCGGTTGTTCTTCCACATGAAGTCGTAGACGCAGTTGTGGAAGTAATAGAACTCGAGGTGCTTGAACTCGTTCTTCGCGGCACTGAACAGCTCCTCCACGCGGTGGATGTGCTCGTCCATCGTGCCGCCGACGTCCATCAGCAGCAGCACCTTGATCTTGTTGTGGCGCTCGGGGACCATCTTGATGTCGAGCCAGCCGGCATTCGCCGCCGTCGAGCGGATCGTGTCGTCGAGGTCGAGTTCTTCTTCCGAGCCTTCGCGCGCGAAACGGCGCAGGCGGCGCAGGGCGACCTTGATGTTGCGCGTGCCGAGTTCGAGCGAGTCGTCGTAGTCCTTGAACTGGCGCTGGTCCCACACCTTGACCGCGCTCTTGTTGCGACTCTTCTCCTGCCCGATGCGGATGCCCTGCGGGTTGTAACCGTAGGCGCCGAAGGGGCTGGTGCCGCCGGTGCCGATCATCCGGCTGCCGCCTTCGTGGCGCTCCTTCTGTTCCTCGAAGCGCTTCTTGAGCTCCGCCATCAGCTCGTCCCAGCCCAACTTTTCGATCGCCGCCTTCTCTTCGGGCGAGAGTTCGAGCTCGAACTTCTTCTGCAGCCACTCCAGCGGAATGTCCTGCGTGAGGTCGGCCAGCATCTCGACGCCCTTGAAGTAGGCGGCGAAGGCACGGTCGAACTTGTCGAAATTGGCCTCGTCCTTGACCAGCGCGGTGCGCGACAGGTAGTAGAACTTGTCCACCGTGGGCCCGCTGTCGGCGTCGCCATCGGCGTCGATCACGCCGGCCTTGATGGCCTCGAGCAGCGTCAGGTACTCCTTGACGGAGAACGGCAGCTTGGCGGCGCGCAGCGTGAAGAAGAAGTTGATCAGCATGGTGGCGGGCCCGGTGGTCGTGGCATCGCGGATCCGCCCCGCGCCTGCGCACCCGCCAAGCATAGCCGGCTGCGCGGCGCGCCGGCCGGCCCTGGGTAAGATCGCCCACCGGCGCCGTCGGCCCCGTGCGGGGAGGCGAGCCTCCCACCACCCCCTGTTTGCCTGCCACGCCGCGATGACCGACACCCCCTGCGACCCCGACACCTCGGTGGTGACGCTTGCCAACGGCGTTCGCGTCGTCGCGATCCGGCTGCCGCACCTGGAGAGCGCGAGCGCCAGCGTGTTCGTGCGCACCGGCAGCGTGAACGAGAGCCCGCGCCTGAACGGCATCAGCCACGTCGTCGAGCACATGGCGTTCAAGGGCACCCACGAGCGCGACTGCCAGCGCATCAACCTCGACGCCGAGCGGCTTGGGGCCGACGTCAACGCCCACACCGACAAGGACCACACGGCCTTCCACATGCGCGGGCTGGCCCGGCATGCGGGGGATTTCGTGCGCATGCTCGGCGACATCGTGTGCCATGGCAGCTTTCCCGACGCCGAGCTCGAGCGCGAGCGCGAGGTCATCCTGCACGAGGTGACCGAAGACGAGGACGACGCGCTGTCGACGGCCTACAAGCTGTTCGACACCGCTTGCTACGGCGCGCACGCGCTCGCCCAGCCCGTGATCGGCAAACGCAGCAACATCGAACGCTTCACCCGCGACGATCTGATGGCCTACGTGCAGCGGCAGTACACGGGGGCGAACGTCGTCGTCGGCGTGGCCGGCCACATCGATCCGGACCGAGTCGTGCGCGACGCGCAGGCGGCGTTCGGGGCGATGCCGCAGGGCAGCGAGCACCGGGTCGAGGCACCTGGCTATGTCGGCGGCGTGAAGACGCGCCGCCAGGCCGGGTGCAGCCAGACCCACGTCGTGCTCGGCTTCCCGATCCCGTCGCTGCGCGAGGCCTACGACGCGAGCGTCGTCGCCGCCGCGCTGTTCGGCGAGGGGATGAGCTCGCCGCTGATGGACGCGATCCGCGAGCGGCGCGCGCTCGTCTATTACGCGGCCTGCTCGGCCGATGTGATGGCGCTTTGCGGGCAGTTCGTGATCGAGGCATCGACGGCGCCGCGCCACCTGGACGAGCTTTTCGTCGAGGTCGCGCGGCTGCTGCTCGAGCATGCGCAGCGGATCGACGCGGTGGGCCTGGAGCGGGCGCGCAACCAGATCGCGGTGCGCAGCCTGCGCGCGCGGGAGCGGCCGTCCGGCCGCCTCGAGGATGCCGCGCAGGACCTGTTCGTGCATGGTCGCGTGCGCTCGCGCGCCGAGCTGACTGCGCGCGTCGAGGCAGTGACGGCCGGGCAGGTGCGCGACGCGTTCGCGCACATGCTCGGGCAGCCGCCATCGGTTGCGATCGCGGGAAGGCTTGGCAAGGTGGAACGCGCACGGTTCACGGATCTGATCGCGGCGCGCCCGGGTTGACGCGAGCCGGCGCGGCGCCGGCCAAGGACTGCCGGGTCGCCGCCACGGGTGGTGCCGATGCCAGCGCACGCGCGCCGCGCCGCCCGCGGCAAGGGCAGCCTCCAGATCAATAAGTGCCGCGACCGGGCCGCGGCAGTACAGGCCGATTGCGTTGTGTCAAGGGCGGCGAACGCCGACGGGCTAAGTTAGCAGCATGGCGTTGCCAGGAGTTCCGGGCACACGACATATGGCTGGGCCCGTTCGAACGTCATGAGTTGCGGAGTGTTCATCATGGATCGGCTGCTTCTGAAGGTTCAAGTCGCTCTGCTCGCTCTCGGTACGGCGTTTTCGTGGTCGACGCTGTTCTTCGACTACCGCCGCTACTTCGCTGCTGGCGGGCATGCGTTCGAGCTGTCCGGCTGCGCCGTGGCGAACCCGCTCGTGACGCCGTGCTTCTATGGCGCGATGGCGTTCCTGGCGGCCTTCGTCTGGGCGCTTGCCGTGCTTCGTTCTCCATCGGCGGCGGTGGCGCGCCGTCAGCGAGGCCTGAGCGCGCTGCTGGCGGCAGGAACCGTGTTCGCGTGGGGGAATTTCGCCTACGAGGTGTATCGCTTCAGCCAGCCGCATGCGGCGGCATCGGCCTTCAGTTGCCCGGCCGGGGAGGCAGCAGCCCATCCGCTGACGACCCCCTGCTTCTATGGCGCGCTCATCTACCTGGCGGCGCTGGTCGTCTCCTTGCGCATCCTGCGCGCCCGCGCGTCGAGCGCTTGACTCGAAGGCGCACGCTGGCCTGACGACAAAAGGAGGCCCCCGGCTCTGCCGGGCGATGGTTACCGCGGGCGGTCGAGCTGGAATCGAAGGTGCGTCCTGACCGTCGGCCATTCGGCCGCGGTGATGCTGTAGACGCAGGTGTCGCGCAGCGTGCCGTCGGCGGCGCGCTGGTGGGCGCGCAAGATGCCGTCGAGCCGTGCGCCCAGGCGCTCGATGCCGCGCCGGCTCGGCTGGTTGAAGTAGTGGGTGCGGAACTCGACGGCGATGCAGTCCAGCGTCTCGAACGCATGCGTCAGCAGCATCAGCTTGCACTCGGTGTTCAGCGCCGTTCGTTGCACGCGACGCGCGTACCAGGTGGAACCGATCTCGACGCGCCGGTTCGCCGCGTCGATGTTCATGTAGGTCGTCATGCCGGCGATGCGGCCCGCCGCGTCGCGCACCGTGAACGGCAGCATCGAGCCTGCCGCCTGCAACGCGAGGCGGCGCTCGATCTCCTGCTCCATGCGCTCGGGCGCGGGAATCGCGGTGTACCAGAGCTTCCACAGCTCACCGTCGCGGACCGCATCGGCCAGCGCGTCGCCATGCTCGCGCGCCAGCGGTTCGAGCGTTGCGTGCCTGCCGGCCAGCGTGACGGGCATCGGCCAGGTCATGACCGCCTGGCCTGGTGCAAGTCGTGGCTGCGGCCTGCCCGGCGGGCCTTCTCGTCGCTGCGCGACATGCCCGCCGCCAGAGTCGGCGGGCGCTCGGGCTGTCCACCAGCGCGCAGGCGCAGGTGGAGCCGCGGCCCTCGCAGCCATCGCCGCAGCCGATCATCGACGAAGTCGATCATCGGTTGTGCCGCTGCATGAAGACGAGCTTCTCGAACAGCGACACGTCCTGCTCGTTCTTCAGCAGGGCCCCCACGAGCGGCGGCACCGATACCTTGTCGTCCTTGCTCTGCAGTGCCTCGAGCGGAATGTCCTCGGCCACGAGAAGCTTCAACCAGTCGAGCAACTCCGAGGTGGACGGCTTCTTCTTAAGCCCGGGCAGGTTGCGCACCTCGTAGAAGCTCTTCAGCGCGGCGGCCAGCAGCTGCTTTTTCAGGCCGGGGAAGTGCACGTCGACGATGCTCTGCATCGTGGCCGCGTCGGGGAAGCGGATGTAGTGGAAGAAGCAGCGGCGCAGGAAGGCGTCGGGCAGTTCCTTCTCGTTGTTCGAGGTGATGAACACCAGCGGCCGGTGCTTGGCCCGCACGAGCTCGCGCGTCTCGTAGACGTAGAACTCCATGCGGTCGATCTCGCGCAGCAGGTCGTTCGGGAACTCGATATCGGCCTTGTCGATCTCGTCGATCAGCAGCACCACCGGCTGCTCGGCGGTGAAGGCCTGCCACAGCACGCCCCGGACGATGTAGTTGTGGATGTCGCGCACGCGCTCGCCGCCGTCGAGGTCGGCGAGCTGGCTGTCGCGCAGGCGGCTCACCGCGTCGTATTCGTACAGGCCCTGCTGCGCCTTGGTCGTGCTCTTGATGTGCCATTGCAGCAGCGGCATCTTCAGCGCCTGGGCGACCTCCTCGGCCAACATGGTCTTGCCGGTGCCCGGCTCGCCCTTGATCAGCAGCGGGCGGGTGAGCGTGATCGACGCGTTGACCGCCAGCATCAGGTCTTGCGTCGCGACGTAGTTTTGCGAGCCTTTGAACTTCATGGGGAGCCGTCGATAGGGGAATGCGACTCAGTATAAGTGGGCCCCTATAATCCGCCGCTAAATCGCAACCGGGCCCTCGCGGCTGCCTGCCGGACCATGAAGAATCTGCTCACCACGATGATGCTTTGCGCGGCGCTGGCGGGCCTCACGCATGGCGCCCAGGCACAGGACGCCAAGGCGGGCGAGAAGAAGATCGCCATGTGCATCGGTTGCCACGGCATACCGGGCTACCAGGCGAGCTTCCCAGAGGTCCACAAGGTGCCGATGATCGCGGGCCAGGGCTCGAAGTACATCGTCTCGGCGCTGGGCGCATACAAGAAGGGCGAACGCATGCACCCGACGATGCGCGCCATCGCGCAGTCGCTGTCCGACCAGGACATGGCCGACGTTGCCGCGTTCTACGAGCAGCAGGGCAAGGTCGCCGGAGAGGCCGCGCCCAAGCCGGCGCCCGACGCACCGGTCCAGGTGGCCGAATTGCTGAAGCGGGGCAATTGCGTCTCCTGCCATGGCGCGAACTTCAGCACGCCGATCGACCCGGGCTACCCCAAGCTCGGCGGCCAGCACCCCGACTACCTGTTCGTCGCCTTGAAGGCCTACCAGACGCGGAACAACGCGCAGGTCGGGCGCGGCAACCCGGTCATGGGTGGCATGGCGGCACCGTTCAACCACAAGGAGTTGAAGCTGCTCGCGCAATACATCGGGTCGCTGCCCGGCGAGTTGAAGACCGTGCCGGAGTCGCGCTTCCGCTGATCTGTCGCCGCGCCGAGACGGGTGCCTCAGCCCTTGCCGGGCCGCCCCAAACGGGCTGAAGTCCCGTTGGGGGGGCGAAGCCGCAGGTGTCGTGGGGCCGTCGGGTATCAGGCTGCACCCGAGGCGAAGCCCTCGAGCAGGTTCTCGATCCAGTCCTCGACGTCGGCATCGCCGAGCATCAGGGCGCCGGCTGCCTGATCGCCGGCCTTGATCCACTCGGTGCTTGCATTCATGCGCGCGAAGCGCTGGATCGCGACCTCCGCCACCAGGCCCATTGCGATCAGGCGCTCCACCGCAGCGTCCACGTTCGGGTCCTGGAACACGCCGTAGTCGTGGTGCAGGCGGATCGCGTCGCAGACGAGCCTCGGCAGGCCCCAAGAGCGCGCCATCAGCGCACCGATCATCGCGTGATCGGTCTCGTGGGCCGCTTGCTCGACCTCGGTGAAGGCCTGCGACTGGCTCTGGTTGGCGGCGCGCAGCGTCGCTCCGTAGTCGGGAAAGCGCTGCATCAGCAGCGGAATCCCGACATCGCAGAAGAGCCCGAACGATTGCGCCACGTCGGGCTCGACGCCGCGCAGGCCGCGCGCCAGGCGCAACAGCGCGTACGAGCGCTTGGTCGAGACGTCCCAGAAGCGGGTCAGGTTGGCGCTGTCGCCCTTGACCGCCTGGCGCAAGGCAAAACCGGTGACCAGCGTGCCGATCTGGCGCAGCCCGAGCAGCGCGATCGCCTGGTCGAGCGTCGAGGCCTGGCGCGAGAACGCGTAGAACGGCGAGTTCACGCTGCGCAGCACGGCGGCAGTCATCGCCACGTCCATGCCGACGATGCGCGAGATGCGGCCGAGATCGGGGTCTTCCGCGGCCATCTCCTTCTGCACCTCGGTCAACAGGGCAGGGCGCGGCGGGATCGCGATGCTCTTGATCAGCGCATCGACGTCTAACGTGGGCGCCGCCTTCGCGGCGGCGGGGGGAGACTTCACGGCGGACATGCGTGCAATACCTCGGGGCGGCGGATTGAAGAGTGCGCGCGTACGAGCGGACGAGGCATGACCCAAGGCGCCTGCAGGTGCCCGTCGCGGCTGCCTTCATATCGGCACGGCGGGCGCCGTCCTGAGGTGCCGGTGGGCACCGCCACGCTCAAGTCGCGGCGGCGCCTTCCGAAAGAGCAGGCACCGCGTCCAGGGCCTGTCACGCTTCCATGCGTAAGAAGATCGCTGTCGATCAGCTTCGGCTGGGCATGCATGTCAACGAGTTCTGTGGCTCGTGGATCGACCATCCGTTCTGGCATGCGAAGTTCACGCTGAGCGATCCGAAGGACCTGGCCGCGGCGCAGGCGAGCGGCGTGACGCATTGCTGGATCGACATCGCCAAGGGGCTGGACGTGGCCGTTGCGCGGGCGCCTGACTTGCCGGTCGCCGCGCCGCCTGCCTTGCCGCCCGCGCCGCCGCCGAACGCGAGCGAGGACCGGGCTTCGCTGCAGGACGAGCTTCGCCGCACCACGGCCCTGCTGCATCAGTCGCGCGAGGCGGTGGTGGCGATGTTCGGCCAGGCGCGCATGGGCAAGGCGGTGGACACGCAAAGCTGCCTGCCGCTGGTGGAGGACATCGCCGCCTCGGTGTGGCGCAACGGGGGTGCGCTGATCAGCCTGGCGCGGCTCAAGACGCACGACGACTACAGCTACATGCATTCGGTCGCGGTGTGCGCGCTGATGGTGGCGCTGGCGCGCCAGCTCGGGCACGGCCCGGCCGAGGCGCGCACGGCGGGCATGGCCGGCCTGCTGCACGACCTCGGCAAGGCGGTGATGCCGCTCGAGGTGCTGAACAAGCCCGGTAGGCTGAGCGCCGACGAGTTCCGCCTGATCCAGAGCCACCCCGAGCGCGGCCACGAACTGCTGGCGGCGTCGGGCGAGGCGGGCGAGGCGACGCTCGACGTGTGCCTGCACCATCACGAGAAGACCGACGGCAGCGGCTACCCGCACCGGCTGAAGGGCGATCAGATCAGCCTGCACGCACGCATGGGCGCGGTGTGCGACGTCTATGACGCGATCACCTCGAACCGACCCTACAAGCAGGGCTGGGACCCGGCCGAGTCGATCGGCAAGATGGCCGAATGGCGCCACGGGCACTTCGACGAAGCGGTGTTCCAGGCGTTCGTCGCGAGCCTCGGGATCTACCCGACCGGCTCGCTGGTGCGGATGCGCTCCGGGCGGCTCGCGGTGGTGGTCGAGCAGAACGCCGCTTCGCTGACCGCGCCGACGGTGAAGGTCTTCTTCTCGACGCGCTCCCAGCTGCCCCTCGCGCCCGAGCTGATCGACCTTGCGCGGCCGGGTTGCAGCGACCGCATCGTCGGCCGCGAGTCGAACCGGGAGTGGAAGTTCACCCACCTCGACGAGCTGTGGGCCGGCCGAGAGGTGCTGCGCCAGTTGGGGCACTGAGATCACCGGCGTGCGACCGGCGCGGACGGCGCGCCGCGGCGCACCGCGGGCGACGGCTACGGCCGCCAGCGCCTGAGCATCAAGGCATTGGTCACCACGCTGACGCTCGACAGCGCCATCGCCGCGCCGGCCAGCACCGGGCTGAGCAGCCCGAACGCGGCGAGCGGGATGCCGACCGCGTTGTAGGCGAAGGCCCAGAACAGGTTCTGCCGGATCTTGCGCGTCGTCGCCCGCGAGATCGACACCGCCTGCGCGACGAGCGCCGGGTCGCCACGCATCAGCGTGATGGCGGCCGTCTGCATGGCGATGTCGGTGCCGGTCGCCATCGCGATGCCGACATCGGCGGCCGCAAGCGCCGGCGCGTCGTTGATGCCGTCGCCGACCATTGCCACCTTGGCGTGCGCGCCGCCCTTGGCATGCACGTCGGCGCGCAGACTGGCGACGAAGCCGGCCTTGTCGCCGGGCAGTACCTCGGCGTGCACTTCGTCGATGCCAAGCTGCGCAGCCACCGCCCGCGCGCTGCCGCGGTTGTCGCCGCTGAGCAGCACGGTCCGCAGGCCGAGCGCCTTCAACTGCGCGATGGCAGCGGCGGCGCCGGGTTTGACGGTGTCGCCGAACGCGAGCAGGCCGCGCAGCCGCGGCGCGCCCTCGGCGCTCGCTTCGGCCAGCCACGACACGCTGCGCCCCTCGGCCTTCAGTGCCTGCGCCTGCACCGCCAGCGCGGAGAGGTCGACACCCAGCCCCGTCATCCAGGGGCCGCTGCCGAGCATCAGCGCGCGCCCGCCGACCTTGCCCTTCACGCCGCGGCCGGCCACGGCCTGCAGCTCGGTGGCGGTGCTCGCGTCGCCTGCGGGCAGGGCCTGAAGCACCGCGCGCGCCAGCGGATGCTCGCTGCCGCGCTGCAGCGCCGCGGCGTCGCTCAACAGCGCCGCGCGCGCGCCGGCGAGGGGCACGGCCTCCACCAGGACCGGCTTGCCTTCGGTCAACGTGCCGGTCTTGTCGAACGCGACCACGGCGACGTCGCGCAGCGCTTCGAGCGCCACCACGTCCTGGATCAGGATGCCGTGGCGCGCCGCGACGCCGGTGCCGACCATGATCGCCGCTGGCGTGGCCAGGCCGAGCGCGCACGGGCAGGCGATCACCAACACCGCCACCGCGTGCAGCACCGCGGTGGCGAGCGGCGAACCGGCCAGCCACCACGCGATCGCGGTGGTCGCCGCCAGGCCCACCACGACCGGCACGAAGACGGCGCTGACGCGGTCCACGAGGCGCTGGATCGGCGCCTTGCGCGCCTGCGCCGATTCGACCATGCGCACGATGCGCGCGAGCTGTGTCTCGGCGCCGACGGCGGTGGTCCGCAGCAGCAGCAGGCCCTCGCCGTTGACTGCGCCGCCGGTCACGCGCTCGCCCGGGTGCCTGGCCACTGGCAGGCTCTCGCCGGTGAGCAGCGACTCGTCGACATGGCTGCGTCCTTCGAGCAGCAGGCCGTCGACCGGCACCCGCTCCCCAGGCCGAACCACCACTTCATCGCCGACGCACACCTCGGCCAGCGGCACCTCCTGTTCGACGCCGCCGCGGCGCACCCGCGCCGTGTCGGGGCGCAGGGCCTGCAGGGCGCGGATGGCATCGGTCGTCTGCCGCTTGGCGCGGGCTTCCAGCCACTTGCCGAGCAGCACCAGCGTGACGACGACCGCCGACGACTCGAAGTAGAGGCTGGGCATCGCGTCGCCCGCCGTCAGCAGCGTGAACAGGCTGAGACCGAATGCCGCGCTGGTGCCGAGCGCGACCAGCAGGTCCATGTTGCCGCTGCCGGCGCGCAGCGCAGCCCAGCCGGCGCGGTAGAAGCGCGCCCCGAGCCAGAGCTGCACCGGGGCGGCGAGCAGCAACTGCAGCCAGCCGCCCAGCATCCAGTGGCGGCCGAACAGGTCGCCGATCATCGGCAGCACCAGCGGCGCCGACAGCAGCGCCGCCAGCGCAACGCGCCGGCCTTCGGTCAACCCGCGCTCCGGCCGTGCCGGGGCGGCAGCGTCGTCGCGGCGCTCGTGCGCGCCGTAGCCGGCACGCCGCACGGCGGCGAGCAGCTCCGCCGTGGGCGCGCTGCCGGCCAGGCGCGTCACGAGCGCCTGTTCGGTCGCGAGGTTGACTTCCGCCCGCACCACGCCGGGCACCCGTTGCAGCGCCTTCTCGACCCGGCCGACGCACGACGCGCAGGTCATGCCCTCGACAGCCAGCCCGATCGATTCGCGCGCGACGCCAAAGCCGGCCCTCTCGACCGCGCCGACCAGTGCGTCGATATCGAGCGTCGCGTCGCCCTGCACGGTGGCGCTCTCGGTGGCCAGGTTGACGCTCGCCGAGCGCACCCCGGGAACCCTGCCCAACGCCCGCTCGACCCGCGCCACGCAGCTCGCGCAGGTCATGCCGACGATGGGCAGGGCCCGGGGCGACTCGATGGCAGGGTGGGTGTTCATGGCGCGACGAAGGACCTTCCGATCATGTCAGGTTCGATCGATGGCGATCAAGTGCGGGGCACGCAGGCCGTCCGCAGGCCCCGGCGCTCCGCCTCCGACCCCTGACTCAGCCCCGGCACTGGCGGCGAAGCGCCGCGGCGAACCCCGGCATCCCGCGATGCGGCTGCGGTCTTGGCGCGTGATGCGATGGACAATGGCCTACCCGCCAATGCAAGGAGCTCCCCGATGATCGAACTGACCCTCCCGACCATGACCTGCAACCACTGCGTTCAGGTGGTGACGCGCACCGTGCAGCAGCTGGACCCGGGCGCCACACTGCAGATCGACCTCGCGGCACACGCCGTGAGCATCGAGTCGGCTCTGCCGACGGCGACCTTCGCCGCGGCGCTTGCCGACGAGGGCTACGCGCCCTTGTAGGTTTGGCCGCCCTCTGCC
Organism: uncultured bacterium; assembly: GCA_963779155.1. Taxonomy (GTDB): domain Bacteria; phylum Pseudomonadota; class Gammaproteobacteria; order Burkholderiales; family Burkholderiaceae_C; genus CAIKUF01. The sequence goes on from CAVZXE010000007.1 coordinate 37,741, forward strand.
CTGCCAAGTCTGCGCTGCCCTGCGCAGGCCGAAGTTTGCGTGCGGTCCGAGACGTGGCCACTTTTTTGCCTACACTCGCGCGACCTAATCCGTTTGATCGGGAGTCGACATCATGAATCGCTGGCTGTTTTCGGGCTTGCTCGCCGCCGCCCTCGCGTCCTTCGGCGCCGCCCAGGCCCAAACCCTGCGCTGGGCCTCGCAGGGCGACCCGCAGACGATGGACCCGCACTCGCAAAACGAGTTGCTGACCAACTCGATGAACGGCCAGGTGTATGAGTTCCTGGTCGGGCGCGACAAGCAACTCAACCTGGTGCCGCAGCTCGCCACCGAATGGAAGCAGACCGGCCCGCTGCAGTGGCGGATGAAGCTGCGCCCGAACGTGAAGTTCCACGACGGCACGGCGTTCACCGCCGACGACGTGGTGTTCTCGATCAACCGCGCGAAGGAGCCGACCTCGCAGCTCGCCGTGTACGCCAACGCGGTGGGCGAGGTGAAGAAGATCGACGACCTGACGGTGGACTTCAACCTGCCGCAGGTCAACCCGATCTTCCTGCAGCACATCAACACCTTGAACATCATGAGCAAGGCGTGGAGCGAGAAGAACAAGGTCACCAGGCCGCTGGACTTCAAGAGCAAGGAAGAGAGCTTCGCCGCCTACAACGCCAACGGCACCGGGCCGTACATGCTGGTCAAGCGCGAGCCCGACGTGAAGACCGTCTACAAGCGCAACCCGAACTGGTGGGGCAAGCCCGAGGGCAACGTGCAGGACGTGATCTACACGCCGATCAAGCAGGACGCCACGCGCCTGGCGGCGCTGATCTCGGGCGAGATCGACTTCGTGCTCGACCCGCCGCCGCGCGACCTCGAGCGCTTGCGCGGCGGCGGCCAGATCAAGGTCCTCGACGGGCTGGAGAACCGCATTGTCTTCATCGGCATGGACCAGGGCCGCGACGAACTGCTGTACAGCAGCGTCAAGGGCAAGAACCCGTTCAAGGACGTGCGGGTGCGCAAGGCGCTGTACCAGGCGATCGACATCGAGACGATCAAGACCAAGCTGATGAACGGCCAGGCGATCCCGACCGGCGCCGTGGTGCCGTCGCCGCTGGGCAGCTTCAACGACCCCGAGATCGAGAAGCGCCTGCCCTACGACGTGGCCGCGGCGAAGAAGCTGATGGCCGACGCCGGCTACGCCGACGGCTTCGAGGTGACGCTCGACTGCCCGAACAACCGCTACATCAACGACGAGAAGATCTGCCTCGCGCTGGCGGCGATGTGGGCGCAACTGAAGGTCAAGGTCAACGTCAACGCGATGCCGCGATCGACCTATTTCCCGAAGCTCGAGAAGCTCGACACCTCGATGTACATGCTCGGCTGGGGCGGCTCGATCACCGACGCCGAGACCACCTTCACGCCGATCTACCGCAACCGCGGCGACAAGGGCGTGGGCTCGTACAACTACGGCAACTACACCGACGACAAGCTCGATGCGGTGGCCGCGGCCTCGAGCAAGGAAGCCGACGTGGAAAAGCGCAAGGCGCTGATCAAGGAAGCCTTCAAGCTGCACAACGAGGCCGTGCACCACATCCCGCTGCACCGCCAGTTCATCCCCTGGGCCGAGCGCCAGAACGTCAACGCCGCGCACCGGGCCGACAACTGGCTCGAGTGGCAGTGGGTGACGGTGAAGTGAAGCGGCGCTGACGCGACTTGTGAGGGGCTCCTGTTCCGCTTTGGATGGCGGCCAAGAGTCTCACGAAGGGAAACGAGGCGCCGCGCGGCGCCATCATTGGCGTTCGGAGGTGGTCCATGGCTGCGTTTTCAGCTATGGGCTCAAGCCAGCATTGGCTTCCCAGGGTCGCCGATTCTGAGAACGGGATCGAGGCATTTCTGGTGACCCAGTTGCCCACTTTCGACCCCGAGCACACCAGCGCGACGAGATGGCCGACGTTGACCGAAGAAGCAACGGCAACCCATGGACCTTCGCAAGCTGAGCACCGCCTTAGGCGCGCGCCGGCGCGTTTGAGCCGGTTGCGCTGCGAGCCGGCGCTTCGGCCCAAGCTCCGCGAGTGATCCAGGTCAAGTAGGAGACCCCCGCCCGGGCCCTACAGTGAGTCGACCCGGGGTTCCCCCGGCAGGCGCGCAGCGGCAGGCGGAACATCTGCCCGCTTCATTCGTTTATTTGCTTGGGTAGTGGCGCCGAACGTGTCCGACACCGGGCGACCGGATCCTGAACTCATCGTGCTCGCGCAGAAGGGCGACCAGGCTGCGTATGGCGTCCTCGTGCGCCGCCACCAGGATCGCATCTATCGTCATCTGCTCAACCTGACTGGGTCGCGGGAGGAAGCTTTGGAACTCGCGCAGGAAGTATTCATCAAGGCGTGGCAAGCCCTGCCGACCTGGCGGCCGGATGCGCAGTTCCACACGTGGGTTTACCGCATCGCATCCAATGCGGCCCTCGACGTGCTGCGCCGACGCAAATTGGTGCGGTTCGTGCCGCTGGAAGACGATTACGATGCCCCGGCGGACCAGCCCGGCCCCGAGGCGCAATTGCAGGCCCGGCAGGGGCTGCGACGCCTGGATGCGGCGCTGGCACGCCTGCCCCTGGAGCAACGCGAGATCGTGCTTCTGCGTGAAGTGGAAGGGTTGAGTTATGGCGAACTGGCGACGACCCTGGAGATCGACGAGGGCACCGTGAAGTCCAGGCTTTCCCGGGCGCGCGCCGCCCTGGCCGCGCTGTATGGCGGGACAGGCAAATGAACGACCCGGCCCAAGCGGGATGCGCGCGCACCGAAGCCATCTCGGCGCTGATCGATGGCGAACTCGGCGAGTCCGCTGCCCAGGAGCTGAGACTGCACGCGGCGCAGTGCGCGCAATGCCGGTCGGCCTTGCTTGAATTCACCGGCATGAGCGCGGATCTGCGGGCTCTGCGCGAGATCCGCAGCGACGTGGACATCGCCGCGCTGGTCCTGCCGCGACTGCCCAAGCCGGCAGTGCCCCGGCGCAAGCCTGCGCGCCACTGGGGTGGTCTGTGGCAACGCGGATCGCGCGCCCTGGGCGGGGCCGCTGCGCTGGGCGTCGGCGCCTACCTCGGGCTGACGCTTGTGGCAGGCGGCGGGGTCGCACTGCGGCCCGCGTCGATGTCCGTTTTCTACGGCGAGCCGCCGGGCGCGTATTGCGCAGGGCTGCCGTCGTGTTCCGCACGGGGGAGATGACATGCAAGATCGCCGTCTCGTTCCTGCCCTGGTCATATCGGTGCTGCTCAATCTGGGCGTGGTCGGCGCCGTCGGCTACCGCGCGCTGGTCCAGGATCGCTCGGGTGCGGCCGAGCTTGCCTCCCGGCTCAAGCTGGACGCGGCGCAACAGGCGCGCTGGCACAGCCTGGAGCAGAACTTCGTGCGCGAGCTCGACGCCGGCTGGCGGGAGATCGCCCGCCATCGGGAGGTGCTGGTACGCGAGGTGTTTTCCGAACGGCCCGATCCGGCGCGCATCGAAGCCGAACGCGCCCGCATTGCCGAGGTGCAGATGCAGCAGCAGCAACGCGTGATCGCGCAATTCCTGCAAGAGCGGGAGATCCTGAATGCCGAGCAAAGGCGGGAACTGATCGACCTGCTGCTTCGCGAGGAGCAGGCTGCGCCGCGCGAGCGGCAATTGCACGGGGGGCAATGATTCGCGGGAAGTTCGGGCGGTAGTTGGAACATTCGGTTCTTCCGATCGTTCAAACATGCAGGTGGGCGGCAATGTTGCCGGCTTCCAATTGATCAACCGGAGGATCCTGAAATGGCTACCGTGAACCGCTTTACCTTCCGCCGCTGCCTCACCGTCGTCGCCGGCGCCGTGGCCCTCTCGTGGGGCGCCGCGGCCCAGGCCCACTGCGACACCCTGGACGGCCCCGTCGTCGCCGAAGCGCGCAAGGCGCTCGACACCGGCAACGTCAATCTGGTGCTCGGCTGGGTGCAAAAGAAGGACGAGGCGGAAATCCGCGATGCATTTCAGAAGTCCATCAGCGTGCGCAAGACCAGCGCCACCGGCAAGGAACTGGCCGATCGCTACTTCTTCGAGACGCTGGTGCGGGTCCACCGCGCGGGTGAGGGCGCGGCGTACACGGGGCTCAAGCCCGCTGGCGAGATCGAGCCGGCCATCGCCGCCGCCGACAAGTCGATCGAGACGGGCAAGCTCGAGCCCGTGGCCAAACTCGTCAACGAACGGATGGAGCACGGACTGCACAAGCAGTTCGATGCGGTCGCCTCGAAGAAGAAATACAACCCGAACGACGTGGCGGCAGCGCGCTCCTTCGTGGGCGCCTACGTCGAGTACGTGCACTATGTCGAGGGGCTGTACAACGCAGCCGGCGTCGCGAAGGCCGGGCATGCGGCACATGCGTCGGCGGCTGCGACGGAGACGGCTGCCGCCAAGCCGACGGGGCATCAACACTGACGCGCAAGCCAGCCGCACGGCTCTACCCGCCCGGCGCTGGCGGACAACCCGGCAACCGAGGCTGAGCGGCCCGCATCATGCGGGCTGGGCCGGTGCCAACACCGGATCACACTTCCCGGATGACATGCCGCGCCGCACAGGGCGCACGCATCGGCATCTACGGTCGGGTCGCAAGAGAGTCATTGTCCCGGCTGGATGACCCAGGTGGGTCCTGGCGACGACACCGGCATCTGCGACGAGTGCCACCCTTCGTCACCGTCTTGTGAAGGTCGGCCTATGCCCGGAAGCGGCTGCTCGCGGCAGATAGGCCGAAGCTGCGAGAGCCCTCCCCTTCGAGTAACACGGGGGTAGCTCCGGGGCCTACGGCTACAGACAGGGCATACTTTCAGCAGGGCAGCGATAGGTCGCCATCGTCGGCCTGTCAGAGAGTCCGGTCCCACCACCGTTCGTCAAGCGCCGCCTGCAGGAACGCGATGAACGCCGCCACCTTCGACGGCACGAGCTTGGGCGACGGGTACACGGCGTGCAGTTCTTGGGCCGGCAGCGCGAAGCCTTCCAGCAGCGGCCGCAGGCTGCCGTCGGCGACCGACTCGCGGGCGACGTACCAGGGCAGGGCAGCGAGGCCGTGCCCTGCGCGCGCGGCGGCGAGCACCGCCGACAGGCTGTTGCTGCGCAGCGGGCCACGCACGGCCACCGTGATGCCCCGGCCCTGTGCGTCGCTGAACTGCCAGCGGTCGTCGCCCTGCACGCTGCTGTAAACGAGGCAGGCGTGCCGCGCCAGGTCGGCCGGCGTTGACGGCTCGCCCGCCCGCGCTAGGTACGCCGGCGAGCCGGCGACTAGCCACGGGTTGGTGCCCAGGTAGCGCGCGCCCAGCGACGAATCGGCCAGCCGCCCCATGCGCAGAGCGATGTCGATGCCCTGCTCGACCAGGTTGACGTAGCGGTCGTCGAAGCTCAGGTCGAGGTTGATGTCGGGGTGCTCGAGCATGAAGCGCAGCGCCAGCGGCGTCAGCACGCGGCGCCCGAAGGCCACCGAGGTGCTGATGCGCAACTGGCCGCCGACCTTGCTTTGCAGCAGCGTCGCCAGGTTGTCGGCTTCCTCGAGCTCGCGCTGGATCGCCTTGCACTTCTCGTAGTACAGCGCGCCGATCTCGGTCGCGCTGACGCCGCGCGTGTTGCGGTTGAGCAGCCGCGCGCCGAGCTTGGCTTCGAGCGCGGCCACGTGCTTCGTGGCAGTGGGCTGCGTGATCCCCAGGTCGGCCGAGGCCTTGCTGAAGCTGCCGGTCTCGACGATGCGCGCGAACAGTTGTACGCCGGTGATGCGGTCCATGAAGACTCCGTTTCGTGCCGGCAATGATGCACGCGAAGCGGCCGGCATTCCGCCCCGGAATAGCACTTATCTCCCCGATGCGTTGCCATTCGCGCGACGACTCGCCATCATCCGCTCAAAGCCCACAAGGAGACTCGCAATGGCACGCATGAAAGCCGTCATGGCCGCGGTACTGGTGATGGAGAAGGAAGGCATCTCGCAGGCCTTCGGCGTGCCCGGCGCCGCCATCAATCCGCTGTACGCCTGCCTGCGCGAACGCGGCACGATCGCCCACGTGCTGGCGCGCCACGTCGAGGGCGCATCGCACATGGCCGAGGGCTACACCCGCGCCGTGGCGGGCAACATCGGCGTCTGCATCGGCACCTCGGGTCCGGCCGGCACCGACATGATCACGGGGCTCTACTCGGCGATTGCCGACTCGATCCCGATCCTGTGCATCACCGGCCAGGCGCCCCGCGCGCGCCTGTACAAGGAAGACTTCCAGGCGGTGGACATCGAATCCATCAGCAAGCCGGTGACGAAGTGGAGCGTCACCGTGCGCGAGCCGGCGCAGGTGCCGCGCGCGTTCCAGCAGGCCTTCCACCTGATGCGCTCGGGCCGTCCCGGGCCGGTGCTGATCGACCTGCCGTTCGACGTGCAGATGGCCGAGATCGAGTTCGACATCGACACCTACGAGCCGCTGCCGGTCTACAAGCCGCGCGCCTCGCGCAAGCAGATCGAGAAGGCGATTGCGATGCTGCAGGCGGCCGAGCGGCCGCTGATCGTCTCTGGCGGCGGCGTCATCAATGCCGACGCGAGCGCGCTGCTGCAGGAGTTCGCCGAGCTCGTGAACGTGCCGGTGATCCCGACGCTGATGGGCTGGGGCACGATCCCCGACGACCACCCGCTGATGGCCGGCATGTGCGGCCTGCAGACCAGCCACCGCTATGGCAACGCGACGATGCTGGCGTCGGACTTCGTGCTCGGCATCGGCAACCGCTGGGCGAACCGCCACACCGGCTCGACCGAGGTCTACTGCAAGGGACGCACGTTCGTGCACGTCGACATCGAGCCGACGCAGATCGGCCGCGTGTTCGCGCCCGATCTGGGCATCGTGTCGGACGCGAAGGCGGCGCTGGAACACTTCGTCGCGGTCGCCCGCGAGATGAAGGCCGCCGGCACGCTGAGAGACCGCAGTGAGTGGGTGGCCGGGTGCCGCGAACGCAAGCGCACCCTGCTGCGCAAGACGAACTACGAGGCGGTGCCGATGAAGCCGCAGCGTGTCTACCAGTGCATGAACAACAACTTCCCGCGCGACACCACCTACGTCAGCACGATCGGCCTGAGCCAGATCGCCGGTGCGCAGTTCCTGCACGTGTTCGGCCCGCGGCAGTGGATCAACTGCGGCCAGGCCGGGCCGCTGGGCTGGACGATCCCGGCCGCGCTGGGCGTCCGCGCGGCCGACCCGTCGCGCCCGATCGTCGCGCTGTCGGGCGACTACGACTTCCAGTTCATGATCGAGGAGCTCGCCGTCGGCGCGCAGTTCAAGCTGCCCTACATCCACATGGTGGTCAACAACAGCTACCTCGGGCTGATCCGGCAGAGCCAGCGCGGCTTCGACATGGACTACTGCGTGCAACTCGGCTTCGACAACATCAACGCGCCCGAGCTCGAAGGCTACGGCGTCGATCACCAGCGCGTCGTCGAAGGCCTGGGCTGCAAGTTCGTTCGTGTCCACAAGCAGGAGGAGATTGCCCCCGCGATCCGCCAGGCAGAGAAGTGGATCGGCGAGTTCAAGGTGCCGGTCGTGATCGAGGTGATCCTCGAGCGCGTGACCAACATCTCGATGGGCACCGAGATCGACGCGATCAACGAGTTCGAGGAACTCGCGACCAGCCCTTCCGACGCGCCAACGGCGATCGGCCTCCTTGACTAGCCCGAAGGGCTAGCGTCGCAGGCTAACTTGGCGAAGCCAAGTTAAGGTGCGAAGCGCCGGCCGCAGACACTGACCAAGGAATGCAACATGCCGAAGTTTGCCGCCAACCTGACGATGCTCTTCACCGAGGCGCCGTTCCTCGACCGCTTCGAGCGCGCCGCCAAGGCGGGTTTCGAAGCCGTGGAGTTCCTGTTTCCCTATGCCTTTGCGGTTGCCGAGATCCAGGCGCGGCTGAAGGGCAACGGCCTCGAGCTCGTGCTGCACAACCTGCCCGCAGGCGACTGGGACGCCGGCGAGCGCGGCATCGCCTGCCTGCCCGACCGCGTGGACGAGTTCCGCGACGGCGTCGCGCGGGCGATCGAGGTTGCCACCGTGCTTGGCGCGCCGCAGCTCAATTGCCTCGCCGGCAAGGCGCCCCTCGGCGCGAGCGACGCGACGCTGCGCCAGACCTTCGTCGGCAACCTGCGCTACGCCGCGGCCGAACTCGAGCGCGCCGGGATCAGGCTGCTCGTCGAACCGATCAACACCTACGACATCCCCGGCTTCTACCTCAACCGCACCGCGCAGGCGATCGCGATCCTCGACGAAGTCGGCTCGGACAACCTGTTCGTGCAGTACGACATCTACCACGCGCAGCGCATGGAGGGCGAGCTCGCGGCGACGCTGGCCAAGCACCTGCCGCGCATCGGGCACGTGCAGCTGGCCGACAATCCGGGGCGCAACGAGCCGGGCACGGGTGAGATCAACTACCCGTTCCTGTTCGCGCACCTCGACCGCATCGGCTACCAGGGTTGGGTCGGCTGCGAGTACAAGCCCGCCACCACCACCGAAGCCGGCCTCGGCTGGCTCGCCGCGGCGCGCGGCCGCTGAGCGTGCCGCGCTTCACCGCAATCAAGGAATCGACGACATGACGCAAACGCCCCTCAAACTCGGCTTCATCGGTCTGGGCATCATGGGCACGCCGATGGCGGGCCACCTGGCGAAGGCCGGGCACGAACTGTTCGTCTTCAGCCGCGGCAAGGTGCCGCCGGAGCTTGTCGCCGCTGGCGCCATCGCCTGCGCCGGCGCCAAGGAAGTCGCCGAGCGCGCCGACATCGTCTTCACGATGGTGCCCGACACGCCCGACGTCGAAGCGGTGCTCTTCGGCGAAAACGGCGTGGCCGCCGGCTTGAAGAGCTCGGCAAGCAACCCCTCGGGCCGCCTCGGCAAGACCGTCGTCGACATGTCGAGCATCTCGCCGATCGAGACCAAGGCCTTCGCGCAGAAGATCAACGCCCTCGGTTGCGACTACCTCGACGCGCCCGTCTCGGGCGGCGAAGTCGGCGCCAAGGCCGCGAGCCTGACCATCATGGTCGGCGGCCCGCAAGCAGCGTTCGAGCGCGTGCTGCCGCTGTTCGAGCTGATGGGCAAGAACATCACGCTCGTCGGCGCCAACGGCGACGGCCAGACCTGCAAGGTCGCCAACCAGATCATCGTCGCGCTCAACATCGCGGCGGTGGGTGAGGCGCTCGTCTTCGCCAGCAAGGCCGGCGCCGACCCGGCCAAGGTGCGCCAGGCGCTGATGGGTGGGTTCGCCGCGAGCCGCATCCTCGAAGTCCACGGCGAGCGGATGATCAAGCGCACCTTCGCGCCGGGCTTTCGGATCGGGCTGCACCAGAAGGACCTGAACCTGGCGCTGCAGGGCGCGCGCGCGCTCGGCGTGGCGCTGCCGCAGACCGCCAACGCGGCGCAACTGATGCAGGCTTGCGCCGCCAACGGCATGCAAGACCTCGACCACTCGGCGCTCGTGCGCGCGCTCGAGCTGATGGCCCACCACAGCGTCATGCCCGACGCCTGAAGGCGCCGCCGCCCGGGCAGCGAGATGAACGCGCCATCACCCCAGGCCGACCCGCGCGGCTTCCTGCGCGCGCTCTACGACGCGGCCGTTGCGCGGGCACTGCCGGCGCTCAACACCGCCGCCTTCCTGCCGGCGCCGCCGGACCCCCGCAAGGGCCGCACGCTCGTGCTCGGCGCCGGCAAGGCCGGCGGCGCGATGGCGGCTGCCGTCGATGCGCTGTGGCCGAAGGAGGCGCCGCTGTCGGGGCTCGTCGTCACCCGCTACGACCATGTGCCGCCCGCTTACAAGGCGCGGCCCGGGCGGATCGAAGTCGTCGAGGCCGCGCACCCGGTGCCCGACGACGCGGGCCGCCGCGCGGCCCGACGCATCGCCGAACTCGCGCGCGGCCTCACTGCCGACGACCTCGTGCTGTGCCTGATCTCGGGCGGCGGCTCGGCCTTGCTGGCCATGCCGGCCGAGGGCGTGAGCTTCGAGGACAAGCAGGCCGTCAACAAGGCGCTGCTCCAGAGCGGCGCCGCGATCGACGAGATGAACTGCGTGCGCAAGCACCTCTCTGCCATCAAGGGCGGCAGGCTTGCAGCGCGGTGCGCCCCGGCGAGGGTGGTGACGCTGCTGATCAGCGACGTGCCCGGCGACGCGCCCGAAGTCATCGCCAGCGGCCCGACGGTGGCCGACCCGACGACATGCGCCGACGCGCTGGCGATCCTGCAGCGTTACGGCATCGCGATCCCGCCGGCGGCGCGCGCCGGGCTCGAGAGCGGCGCCTTCGAGACGCCCAAGCCGGGCGACCCGCGCCTGGCCGGCAACGAAGTGCACCTGATCGCGACGCCGCAGCAAAGCCTCGAAGCCGCCGCCGCGGTGGCGCGCGCGGCGGGGATCGAGCCGCACGTCCTCTCCGACGAGATCGAAGGCGAGTCGCACGTGGTCGGCCGCGTGCACGCGGCGCTGGCGCGCGCGGTGGCGCGCCGCGGCGAGCCGTTCGCGAGGCCCTGCGTGATCCTCTCCGGAGGCGAGACCACCGTCACAGTGAAGAGCAAGGGCGGCCGGGGAGGGCGGGCCACCGAATTCCTGCTCGGCTGCGCGCTCGCGCTGCAGGGCGAGCCGGGCGTGTGGGCGCTGGCGGCCGATACCGACGGCATCGACGGCGTGGAGGACAACGCCGGCGCGATCGCAAGCCCCGATACGCTGGCGCGCGCTACAGCCCACGGGCTGAAGGCGCAGGACATTCTCGACCGCAACGACGCCTACAACTTCTTCGCGCCGCTCGGTGACCTGGTCGTGCCGGGGCCGACCTTCACCAACGTCAACGACTTTCGGGCGCTGTTGATCGTGTAGCCGAGGGCCCCGCGCCCCGGCGCAATGCGACCCGATCGAACGCCGCGAGGCGGCAGCCAGGGGTGGCTCAGCGGCCGTCGGTTGCGGCGGGCAGGGCCAAGCCTCGCCGCAGCGCCATCTCTCGGCCCATGTCGGCAGGCGACGGGTGCAGGCGCGCAGCGGCGGGGAAGGCGACCGAGTCCTCCAGTTCCAGATGGCCGTCGTGCGCCTGCGCGAAGCGCTGGGCGGCGGCCTTCAGCGCTGCCAAATCGTCGCAGCGCAACTCGTCGGCCAGTGGGGCCAGCAGGGGGCGCAGCGCCGACCAGGCGGAACGGATCGCCTCATGGTCGGCCAGCAACCGGGCCGCTGCGGCCTGCAGTGCCGGATCGGCGCTGGATCGCAGCAACGGCAGCACATGGCGTTCTTCATCTTCATGGTGTGCTGGAGCCGCCAGGTCGAAGTAGCGCAGCACATCGCGAGCCGCATCCTGCGCCATGCGGTCGGCGCCGTGGCGTGCCAGGTGCTCGACCAGGCGCTGCAGCAAGCCCAGCGAGCGCCGAACCCGCTCATGGCACCCGGCAAGCACTTCGAATGGCTCGTCGAAGCCGGCGGCCGGGCTGTGCATACCGGGAAGCATAACCATAGTTGACATTTGGTGTTGTCTAGCTGCCTTGACAAGTCGAGGCGATGGAGAGGTTGATCTGGCGCAAACCGGGTTGGTGCCAGTCAGGCCAAAGTGTGACATAGCGGCCGGGTGCCGGCCGCGCCGACAACCATAGTGAACGCCAACGTCCATATGAATGCCGAAACTGCCAGCATCGTCATTGCGAGGCCGCCCCGTCTGCCTCAAGTGCCACGCGCCGCAGAGGCGGGCTCCACGACGGCCACGATTCGCTGGGGCGACCTGCTCGGGCCGCCCCCGCTGTCGCGCGCCGACTGCGAGGCGCTGGACGAACTGGCGCATCTGCGAAGTGTCGCTGCCGGGCAGCCCGTCTTCACTCATGGTGAGGCGTCGCGCAGCCTCGTGGTGCTGCTCGCCGGCGACGTGGCGATGGGCCTGGCCACCTCAGGCGGCGCGATGCGCACCGAACGCCTGGTGCATGGCCCGGCGTGGCTCGACGCGAGTTCGGCCTGGCTCAACAGCGCGCCGGTGCTCGACGCCGTGGCGCTGACTCCGGTGCTGGTGGCCGAACTGGTGCGGGGGTCTTTGCAGGCCTTGCTCGACCAGCGGCCGTTGCTCGCGCAGCGCCTGCTCGTCAGCCTGGCAGGCGAGGTGCGGCGCCTGACCGTGCACGCGCATGAGCTGATGCACAAGGACGCCCCGGCCCGGCTCGCGACCTGGCTTGGCGAACGCTGCGAGCCGCTCGACAACGAGCCGAACCGGGCGGTGGTCCGCCTGGCCGAGCGCAAGAGCGATATCGCGTCGCAGCTCGGCATGACGCCCGAGACCATGTCGCGCCTGATGCGCACGCTCTCGGACCAGCGAGTGATCGAAGTCGATGGCTACACGGTGAAGGTGCTCGACCTGCAGACCTTGCAGCGCCTGGCACGCACCTGACCAGCCCGCGAGCCTGCGCCGCTGCTCATGCCGATCGGCCGCGAGAAGCAGCCTGCAATAGCTGCGCCACCACCGCCAGCGCCAGCACTTCGGGCTGCTTGCCGGCGACGCCGGCCACGCCGATCGGGCAGGTCATGCGCGCGATCGCGTCGGCAGCGATGCCGCGCTGCTCGAAGCGGTGAATGAAGCGCTGGCGCTTCGTGTTCGAGCCGATCAGCCCAAGGTAGCCGAAGTCGCCGCGGCGCAGGATGGCTTCGGTGATGCGCAGGTCGAGTGCGTGGTCATGCGTCAGCACGAGGTAGAACGCGCCCGCGGGCGCCGTGCGGACTTCGGCCTCGACCGCATCGACGCAGACCCGTCGAACATGCGATGGCCACGGCGTTGCGAGCGTGGTCTCGGGGGGAAATTCGTGTTCGCGCTCGTCGATCCACGCGACCTCGACGTCGAGCGTGGCGAGCAGCGTTGCGATCGCGCGGCCGACATGCCCGGCGCCATAGAGCTGCAGCTCGAACAGCGGCGCGGGCGCCGGCCAGCCCGCGAGCGACTCGGCGCTCAAGGGCACGTAGCCGAGCGTGACCGCACCACCGCAGCACTGACCGAGGGCCGGGCCGAGCGGGAAGTGTTCGCTGCGCGCGGCCCGGTCGTTCGCATCGAGCATCGCGCGCGCAGTCTGCAGCGCCTTCAGCTCGAGGTGACCGCCGCCGACCGTGCCGACGACCCGCTCCCTCGACACGAGCATTCGCGTGCCGGCAGCGCGCGGCGCCGAACCACGGGCCTCGAGCACCGTAACGACAACCGCGCCGCGCCCGGCCGCGAGCGCCTGCTGGGCGGCCTGTCGCGTCAGTCGGTCCACTAGGCCGCGGCTCGCTGCACGGCGTCGATCGCGCGCAGGATCGACTCGCTGGTCGCCGGCGCCGAAAGGGGCGGATCGATGCGGTGCCCGCCGACCGCAGAGACCGCATCGCGGATCGCGTAGAGCACCGAGAACGCAAGCAGGAGCGGCGGCTCGCCGGCGGCCTTGCTGCGGTGGATCGTGTCGGCCGGGTTGTCGGCCTTGAACAACTGCACGTTGAAGACCGGCGGGCAATCGTTGGCGGTCGGGATCTTGTAGGTGCTCGGCGCGTGCGTCGTCAAGAGCCCCGTCTTCGGGTGCCAGACGAGCTCTTCCATCGTCAGCCAGCCCATGCCCTGGACGAACGCGCCCTCGACCTGGCCGATATCCAGCGCCGGATTCAGCGAGCGGCCGACGTCGTGCAGCACGTCGGCGCGTAGCAGCTTGCATTCGCCAGTGAGCGTGTCGATCACGACTTCGCTCACCGCCGCGCCGTACGCGAAGTAGAAGAACGGGCGGCCCTGCAGCGTCTCCCGGTTCCAGTGCAGGCCGGGCGTCGCGTAGAAGCCGTCGGACCAGAGTTGCACGCGGTCGAGGTAGGCCTGCGCGACGACCGCGGAGAACGGCAGGCTGCGACCGGCGACCTCGACCTTGTCGTTGGCGAAGCGCACCGCAGACACGCTGCCGCCGTGATGGCTGGCTGCGCAGGCGGCAAGGCGCTCGCGGATCTGGCGCGCAGCGTCCTGCGCCGCCTTGCCATTGAGGTCGGCGCCGGTGGAGGCGGCGGTGGCCGAGGTGTTGGCGACCTTCTGCGTGTCGGTGGCCGTCACGCGTACATGTTCGAAGCCGACGCCGAGCTCGTGCGCGACGACCTGCGCCACCTTGGTGTTCAGGCCCTGGCCCATCTCGGTGCCACCGTGGTTGACGAGGATCGAGCCGTCGTTGTAGACGTGGACCAGCGCGCCGGCCTGGTTGAAGTGCTTGACGTTGAACGAGATGCCGAACTTCACCGGCGTCAGCGCGAGGCCGCGCTTCAAGACCGGGCTCTTCGCGTTGAACGCCGCGACCTCGGCGCGCCGGGCGCGGTAGTCGCTCGTCGCCTCGAGCTCCGCGACGAGCTCGTGGATGATGTTGTCCTCGACGACCTGGGTGTAGGGCGTGACCTTGTTGTCCGTCTTGCCGTAGAAATTGACACGGCGCACGTCGAGCGGGTCGCGTCCGAGCTTGCGCGCGACCGAGTCGAGGATGTTCTCGATCGCGATCGCGCCCTGCGGCCCGCCGAAGCCGCGGAACGCCGTGTTGCTCTGCGTGTTCGTCTTGGCGCTGTAGCCGTGGATGGCCACATCGGGCAGCCAGTAGGCGTTGTCGAAGTGGCAGATCGCGCGCGTCATCACCGGCGCCGACAGGTCGGCCGAGAAGCCGGCCCGCGACACCATCGTCAGCTCGGCGCCGAGCACGCGGCCCTCGTCGTCGTAGCCGACCTCGTACTCGTAGTGGAAGCAGTGGCGCCGACCGGTGACGAGGAAGTCGTCGTCGCGGTCCAGGCGCAGCTTGACCGGGCGGTTCAGCCGCTTCGCGGCGACTGCGGCGACGCAGGCGAAGAGCGCCGACTGCGACTCCTTGCCGCCGAAACCGCCGCCCATGCGCCGGCACTCCACGTGCACCTGGTGCGCGTGCAGCCTGAGCGCGTGCGCCACGGCGTGCTGCATCTCACTCGGATGCTGCGTCGAGCAGTGCACGTGCATGCCGTCGTTCTCGGTCGGGATGGCGTAGGAGATCTGGCCCTCGAGATAGAACTGTTCCTGCCCGCCAACCTCGAACGTGTCCTTGAGCCGGTGCGGCGAACGCTCGATGGCAGCCCGGGCGTCGCCGCGGCTGAGGTGCATCGGGTCGAGCACGTACTGCCCGGCCGCATGCGCCTCGACCGGCGTGTAGATTGCCGGCAGCGGCTCGATCTCGAGCACGTCCTTGGCCCTCGCCGCCACACGCCGTGCAGCCTCGCGCGTCTCGGCGATCACCGCGAACACCGGCTGGCCGAGGTACTGCACCAGGCCGTCGGCGAGGATCGGGTCGTCGTGGACGATCGGCCCGCAGTCGTTGGTGCCCGGAATGTCGGCGGCCGACAGCACCGCGACGATGCCGGGAAGCGTGCGCAAGCGGTCGAGGTGCATCGCCTTCACCCGTCCATGCGCCAGCGGCGACAGGCCCAGCGCCGCGTGCAGCGTGCCGGCGAGCTCTGGCAGGTCGTCGATGTAGGGCGCGGCACCGGCCACGTGCAGGTGTGCCGACTCGTGCGGGCGGCTGATGCCGACGCGCGCGCCGGCGCTCTGGCGCTGCGATTCGGCCGCACTGTCGATGCGGCTGGCTGCGTGTTGCGCATGGTCGGGCCACGGCGCGGCGTCGCGCAGCAGCGGCAGGTCGGCGGGCTTGTTCATGCGGGCTCTCCCTCCACCGCCGTGTCAGTCTCGTGCGGCATCACACTCCACACGCTGAGCGCACTGCCAGGCAAGGGATGATCGCGACGCGTCTCGAGCCAGAAGCGCTGAAGCAGGTTGCGCGCCACCTGTAGCCGGTAGTCGGCGCTGGCGCGCATGTCCGTCAAGGGCGTGAAGTCGTCGCCCAGCGCCCGTCGCGCGGCGTCGACGGTGGCCTGCGTCCACGGCTGACCGAGCAACGCCGCCTCGGCCTTCGCAGCATGGCGCACCGTGGCTGCCATGCCACCGAAGACAAGGCGGACGCCGGCGACGGTGTCGCCTTCGAGCTTGACCGCCAGGCCGGCGCAAACGGCCGAGATGTCGCAGTCGAAGCGCTTGGAGACCTTGTGCGCGCGCACCTGCCAACCCGGCTGGGGCACCGGCACGGTGAGGCCCTGCACGAATTCGCCGGCCTCGAGCTGGTTCAACATGTAGTCGAGGTAGAACTCGCGCAGCGGCAGGCTGCGCACGCGCCGCCCGCTGCGCAGCACGATCTGTGCGTCGAGCGCCATCAGCACCGGCGGCGCATCGCCGATCGGCGAGCCGTTGGCAACGTTGCCGCCCATCGTGCCGGCATGGCGGATCGGCGGCGAGGCAAAGCGCAGCCAGACGTCCTCGAGCGACGGCCAGCGCGCTGCCAGCGCGCGCCACGCGTCTTCGAGCGAGGCCGCGGCACCGATGTGCAGCGCGCCGTCGCGAATCTCGATGCGCTTGAGCTCGGCCACGTCGCCGACGTAGATCAGCTCGCCCAGGTCGCGCAGCCCCTTGGTCACCCACAGGCCCATGTCGGTCGATCCGGCGAGGATCTTCGCGTCGGGCCGCGCGGCGCGCAGCGCGGCCAGGTCCTCGAGCGTGCGCGGCGCGTGGTAGCGCTCGCCGTAGTGGAACGTGGCGTCGGTCTGCAGCGCCTGCAACGCGGCGACGACCGGCGCGGTGTCGAAGTCGGCCCGCGGCAGCTCGAACATGCGCTGCCCGGCGTCGAGAATCGGCCGGTAGCCGGTGCAGCGGCACAGGTTGCCCGACAGTTCGTCGGCCAACTGCTGCCGGCTCGGCCGGCTGCCGCGGGCGTTGTGGTGCTCGTAGGCCGACCAGAGCGACATCACGAAGCCCGGCGTGCAAAAGCCGCACTGCGAGCCGTGGCACTCGACCATGGCCTTCTGCGCGGGGTGCAGGTGGCCGTCGCCGATGGCCTCCAGGTCTTCGACCGTGAACAATGCCTTGCCGTCGAGCGTGGGCAGGAACTGGATGCAGGCGTTGACCGTCTTCAGCGCCAGGCCGCGCACGGCACCGGCATCGCCCGGCGCGGCGAGTTCGCCGAGCACCACCGTGCAGGCGCCGCAGTCGCCCTCGTTGCAGCCTTCCTTGGTGCCGGTGCAGCGCGCGTCCTCGCGCAGCCAGTCGAGCAGCGTGCGGGTGGGCGCGGCGTCGGCAACCTCGACCACCTGGCCCCGGTGATAGAAGCGGATCGGGCGGATGTTCATCGGCGCGGCCTTGGTCATGGGAGTTACCCGTAGCGTAATGCCTTGCCGCAAGGAAGCGTATACATTGAAGTGAATAGCAGGTATCGGGATGGGCGTATGGCGAAGCGCGCGGATTTCGACAAGATCGAGTTGTTCCTCATACGGGTCCTGCACACCTTGATCACCGAACGCAGTGTCTCGCGGGCCGCCTTACGCCTGCACAGCACGCAGCCCGCTGTCAGCGCGCAGCTCAAGCGCCTGCGCGAGCTGACCGGGGATCCGTTGCTGGTGCGCGCGGGCAACGAGATGTCGCCCACCGAGACGGCACTGCAACTGGTGGGGCCGGCGGCCAGCCTGCTGCACGAGGCCGAGCGGCTGTTCAGCCCACGCGCCCGCTCGGCGGCCTTCGACCCGGCCCGCAGCAGCGCGATGTTCCGCGTCGCGGCGAGCGACTATCTCGACCCGCTGTTCCTGCCGCGGCTCGTTGCGCAGCTCAAGCGCGTCGCACCGGGCATCCGGCTCGAGCTGCTGCCGCTGTCAGGCGCCTACGACTACCGCCGCCACCTGGCGACCGGCGAGGTCGACCTCGTGATCGGCAACTGGCTCGAGCCCCCGGGTGAGCTGCACCTCGGCAAGCTGATCGCCGACGAGATCGTGTGCCTGGTGGCCGACGCGCATCCGGTCGCACGTTCGGCCGCCACCCGGGGCTGGACGGTCGAGAAGTACCTGGCCTGCGAGCACGTGGCGCCGATGCCGTTTCACCCCGGCGCGATCGGCGTGCTCGAGGAGCACCTTCGGTCGATGGGCCTGGAACGCCAGATCGCGGTGCGGGCATCGCATTTCAGCCTGATTCCGCTGATGGTGGCCGACAGCCTGCTCGTGCTGACAACCGGGCGGCTGTTTTGCTCGCGCTATGCCGACACGCTGCCGGTGCGCATCGTGCGTTGCCCGATCGCGTTTCCGCCGCTCACGTACTACCAGCTCTGGCACGAACTGACGCACGCGTCGGCCTCGATGCGCTGGTTCCGCGAGCAGGTGCGCGACGTGGCGCGCCAGCTCGGTTCGGCCGCAATGCCGCGGCGTGGCATCGGGCAGGCGGCCTGAGATGGCACAAACCTGTGCCCGGATAGCTGGGAGGTCTGCTGTCGGCCCGAAGCGGCCTTTGGCCGCTTCGGGCCTCACGGCTTTGTGCACTGCTCCCCCGAGCCCCCTCCGGGAGGGGGCTCCAGTTCGAGTGACGAGTCGGCCCGCGGGCCGACCCCGTCTCGAGCCAAGTGGCGCTGCGCCGGCCGGCAGGCCGGCCCGACGGTCATGCCGGTGCCCCCTCCCGGAGGGGGCGGGGGGAGCCCAATGGACGGGCCTTGGCCCGAAGCGGCCTTTGGCCGCTTCGGGCCGAAGGCGGTCCGTCGTGCCGACGCGTTGCTTCCACCGACCCATGTCCGTCGAGTCGCGGTGAGACAACTGACATGACGATCCTTGCCGCTGACGGGCACCGAAGCACGGCGCGCCTCGCGCTGCGCGGCGACCTGCTCGACTTCACGGGCACGCCCCACTGGGCCGACCCCGGCCTGCATGGGGTGCGCTTTCGGCCCGACCACTGGCTGCTTGTCGAAGGTGGCCGCATCGTCGGCGCGCAGCCCGGAGCGCAGCCGCCCGACGCGAGCTGGGACTGCCAGGACCACCGCGGACGGCTTGTCATGCCCGGCTTCATCGACACCCATGTGCACAGCCCGCAGCTCGATGTCATCGCGAGCTACGGCGCCGAGCTGCTTGACTGGCTGCACACCTATACCTTTCCGGCCGAGATGCGCTACGCCGACCCGGCGCACGCCGAGGCGGGCGCCGCGCTGTTCCTCGATGCGCTGCTTGCGCACGGCACGACCTCGGCGGTCGTCTTCCCGACCGTCCACAAGGTGTCGGCCGAGGCCCTCTTCGCGGCCGCACGGCAGCGCGGCATGCGCCTCGTCGCCGGCAAGGTGCTGATGGACCGCCACGCGCCGGACGGGCTGCGCGACGACGTCGAGCAGGCCGAGCGCGACTGCACCGACCTGATCGAGCGCTGGCATGGCCGCGAGCGCCTGGCCTACGCCGTGACGGTGCGCTTCGCCCCGACCAGCACCGCGGCGCAGCTGGAGATGGCGGGGCGCTTGTGCGAGGCCTACCGCGGCGTGTACATGCAGACCCACGTCGCCGAGAACCGTGCCGAGGTGCGCTGGGCGCGAGAGCTCTTCCCCGAGGCGCGCAGCTACCTCGACGTTTACGCTCGCGCCGGCCTGCTCGGCCCGCGCAGCGTGCTCGCACACGGCATCTGGCTCGACGACGAGGACCGCGCCGCCTTGCACGACAGTGGGGCGCAGATCGCGCACAGCCCGTCGTCGAACCTGTTTCTGGGCAGCGGCCTGTTCGGCTGGCGCGCCGCCGAGGAAGCCGGCGCCGCGGTGAGCCTGGCGAGCGACGTCGGCGGCGGCACCAGCCTGTCGATGCTGCGCACGATGGCCGACGCCTACAAGATGCAGGCGATGGCCGGCGAGCGGCTCACCGCCTGGAAGGCGCTGCACGCCGCCACGCTGGGGGCGGCGCAGGCGCTCGGCCTGGCAGACGAGATCGGCAGCTTCGAGCCCGGCCGCATGGCCGACGTCTGCGTCTGGGACTGGGCGGTCGGGCCGGTGGCGCAGCGCCGGATGGCGATGGCTCGCGAATTGCATGAGCGGGTCTTCGCGTGGATGACGCTGGGCGACGAGCGCAACCTGGTGGCCGCGTTCGTGGGCGGCGCCCTGCGCCATGCGCGCGGGGGGCCGGTGGCGGGCAGCGGGTAGCCCCGACGCCCGCCGCGGCGGCGGGTACCGGTTTCGGCAGAGCGGCACGACAAGGACGAGGCAGCGCCGCACAATGGGCGGCGACTGCGGGGCCAGAGGAGACAAGGCATGCTTCGACTCGAACTGATCGACATCAGCAAGCAGTACCCGGCCGTCAAGGCCAATGACCGCGTCAACCTGCGCGTCAAGCCGGGCGAGATCCACGCCGTGCTGGGCGAGAACGGCGCCGGCAAGTCGACGATGATGAAGATGATCTACGGCGCGGTGCGCCCCGACGAAGGCGAGATCCGCTGGAACGGGCAGGCGGTGCAGGTGGCGAGCCCGGCGCAGGCGCGCCAGCTCGGCATCAGCATGGTCTACCAGCACTTCTCGCTGTTCGACACGCTCACCGCGGCCGAGAACGTCTGGCTCGGGCTCGACAAGTCGCTCTCGCTGGCCGAGGTGACGCAGCGCGTCTTGAAGGTTGCGAAGGAGTACGGGCTCGACGTCGAGCCGCTGCGCCCGGTGCATACGCTGTCGGTCGGCGAGCGGCAGCGGGTCGAGATCGTGCGCGCGCTGCTGACGAACCCGAAGCTCCTGATCCTCGACGAGCCGACCTCGGTGCTCACCCCGCAGGCCGTCGAAAGGCTCTTCGTCACGCTGAGGAAGCTCGCGTCCGAGGGCTGCAGCATTCTCTACATCAGCCACAAGCTCGACGAGATCCGGGCCCTCTGCCACCACTGCACGGTGCTGCGCGGCGGCAAGGTGACGGGCGAAGTGGATCCGACGAAAGAGACCAACGCCAGCCTGTCGCGCCTGATGATCGGGGCCGAGCCGCCGCAACTGCAGCACCACCAGGCCAGGCTGGGCGCGGTGGTGCTGAAGGTGCAAGGGCTCAGCCTGCCGAAGGAAGATCCGTTCGGCATGACGCTCACTGATATCGGCTTCGAGGTTCGAGCCGGCGAAATCGTGGGGATTGCCGGCGTCTCGGGCAACGGGCAGCAGGAGCTGATGGCCGCGCTCTCGGGCGAGGACGTTCGATCGGCACCCGAGGCGATCCGCCTGTTTGGCAAGCCGATCGGCAACCACTCGCCTCGAAGGCGACGCAAGGTGGGCCTGCACTTCGTGCCGGAGGAACGCCTCGGCCGCGGCGCGGTGCCGACGCTGTCGCTGGCGCAGAACACCTTGCTCACGCGCACCGAGACGGTGTCGGCCGCGGGCTGGATCAAGGTCAACGCGGTCAACCTGATGGCGGCCGACCTGATCAGCCGCTTCAATGTGCGCGCCGGCGGCGCCGGGGCGGCGGCCAAGTCGCTCTCGGGCGGCAACCTGCAGAAGTTCATCGTCGGGCGCGAGATTGCTGCCAAGCCGAAGCTGCTGATCGTCTCGCAGCCGACCTGGGGCGTTGACGTCGGCGCCGCGGCACAGATCCGCGGCGAACTGCTCAAGTTGCGCGACGAAGGCTGCGCGCTGCTGATCGTCAGCGAGGAGCTCGACGAGCTGTTCGAGATCTGCGATCGGATGGTCGTCATCGCACAGGGCAGGGTTTCGCCGTCGGTGCCGACGGCGCAGGCGACGATCGAGATGATCGGAGAGTGGATGTCCGGTTTGTGGGCGGGTGGCGGCAAGGCGGCGCCGGCGAAGGAGGTGTCCCATGCTTAAGTTCGAAACGCGCCCCGAGGCCTCGCGCCTGATGTCGGTCGCCTCGCCGCTGCTGGCGCTGGCGATCACGGTCGTGATCGGCACCTGCCTGTTCATGATCCTGGGCAAGGACCCGATGAAGGGCCTGTACGTGTTCTTCGTCGAGCCCCTGAGAAGTCTGTACGCCCTGTCGGAGCTGGCGATGAAGGCGACGCCGCTGCTGCTGATCGCGCTCGGCCTCGCGGTGTGCTTCCGCTCCAACGTGTGGAACATCGGCGCCGAAGGGCAGTTCATCCTCGGCGCGATCTTCGCCGGCGGGGTGGCGATGCAGGCCGGCCCGACGACGAGCCACTGGATCGTGCTGCCGATCCTGCTCGCCGGCGTGCTGGGCGGCATGGTGTGGGCCGGCATCGTGGCGCTGCTGCGCGACCGCTTCAATGCCAACGAAATCCTGGTCAGCCTGATGCTCGTCTACGTGGCCGACATGGTGCTGAACTACCTCGTCTACGGCCCGTGGAAGGACCCGGCGGGCTACAACTTCCCGCAGACCGTCACCTTCGCCGCGGCGACCAGGATCCCCAGGCTCGTCGACGGCCTGCGGACCAACATCGGAGCGATCATCGCGCTCGTTGCGGCGGCCGGGTTCTGGGTGCTGCTGTTCCGCACCTACATGGGTTTCCAGCTCCAGGTCGGCGGGCTGGCGCCGGCGGCGGCGCGTTACGCCGGCTTCTCGTCGCGCCGTGCGCTGTGGACGGCGCTGCTGCTGTCGGGCGGGATGGCCGGGCTGGCCGGTGCGCTCGACGTCGCCGGGCCGCTCGGGCAGCTCACGCCGCACGTGCCGGCGGGCTACGGCTTCGCAGCGATCATTGTCGCCTACGTCGGCCGGTTGCATCCGGTGGGGATCGTGTTCTCGGCGATCCTGATGAGCATGTTCTACATCGGCGGTGAACTGGCGCAGTCCCGCCTGGGCCTGCCCAAGTCGCTGACCGGCGTATTCCAGGGACTGCTGCTGTTCACGCTGCTGGCCTGCGACACGCTGATCCACTACCGCATCCGGTGGGTCGCGTCGCGGCCCGCACCCAGGCCCGGCAACCCCTCGGCCGCGGCCGTGAAGGAGGCATGATGGAGTCATTTGCACTTCTCCTTGCCGCGACGTTCAACGCCGGCACCCTGCTCGCGCTGGCGGCGCTGGGCCTGCTGATCAACGAGCGCGCCGGCATCGTCAACCTCGGCGCCGAGGGCATGATGCTCGTCGCCGCGGTGGCCGGTTTCGCGACCGCGTTTCACACCGGCAGCGACTGGATCGCCTTCGCCGCCGGCGCGGCAGCGGGCGGCCTGATGGCGGCTGCCTTCGGCGTGCTGGTGATCTGGTTCAACACCAACCAGTACGCGACCGGCCTCGCGCTGAGCCTGTTCGGCGCCGGTTTCTCGGCCTTTGTCGGCATCGGCTACGCGAAGGAGAAGCTCGTCGAGCGAACGCGATTCGAGATTCCCGGCCTGTCCGACATTCCGTTCCTCGGCTCGGCGCTGTTCAAGCAGCACCCGATGGTCTACCTCGTCGTGATCCTGACCGTGGCCTTGACCTGGTTCCTCTACCGTTCGCGCGCTGGCCTGGTGCTGCGCGCGGTCGGCGAGTCGCCGGAGTCGGCGCATGCGCTCGGCTACCCGGTTCGCCGCATCCGCATGTTCGCGGTGGTGATGGGCGGCGCGCTGTGCGGTATTGCCGGGGCCTACGTCTCGGTCGTCTACACGCCGCTGTGGGTCGAGGGCATGGTCGCCGGCAAGGGCTGGATCGCGCTCGCGCTGACGACCTTCGCCACCTGGCGTCCCATCCGCGTCCTGCTCGGGGCTTACCTCTTCGGCGGCGTGACGATGCTGCAGTTCCACCTGCAGGGCGAGGGCGTGCAGGTGCCGAGCCAGTTCCTGACCATGCTGCCCTACCTGGCGACGATCGTCGTGCTGGTGCTGATCTCGCGCAACGAGAGCTTCATCCGCGCCAACATGCCGGCGTCGATCGGCAAGCCGTTCTTCCCCGGCAGCTGACCGCGCCAAGCTGCCCGATAATCCGCAGGTGCGCCAGCACCGGGCGCCCAGACTGACGTACCGACCGAAACATTCACCCTGGAGAGACCATGACTCAGATTTCCAAGCGCTCGTTGATCAAGGCCGCCGGCTGGAGCGTGCTCGCCGCCGCGGCCGCGCTGGCCGGTTGCGGCAAGAAGGAAGAGGCTCCCAAGCCGGCGGCTTCGGCGCCGGCCGCAACGGCCTCGGCGGCCTCGGTCGCCGCGGCCAAGGCCGAACCGCTGAAAGTCGCCTTCATCTACATCGGCCCGGTCGGCGACGGTGGCTGGACATTCGCCCACGACAACGGCCGCAAGGCGGTGGAAAAGCAGTTCGGCGACAAGGTCGTCACCACCTTCGTCGAGAAGGTGCCCGAGTCGGCCGACGCCGAGCGCGTGTTCCGCGACGTGGCGAGCCAGGGCAACAAGCTGATCTTCGGCAGCACCTTCGGCTACATGGAGCCGATGCTCAAGACCGCGGCCGACCTGAAGGACGTCAAGTTCGAGCACGCCACCGGCTACAAGACGGCCGAGAACATGCGCACCTACGACAGCCGCACCTACGAGGGCGCCTACATGGCCGGCGTCGTCGCCGGCGGCATGACCAAGACCAACGTGCTCGGCGTCGTCGGCTCGATCCCGATCCCGGAAGTGATCCGCAACATCAACAGCTTCACGCTGGGTGCGCAGTCGGTGAACCCGAAGATCAAGACCAAGGTCGTCTGGGTCAACGAGTGGTTCAACCCGCCCAAGGAAACCGAGGCCGCGCAGTCGCTGATGAACGCCGGCGCCGACGTGCTGATGCAGAACACCGACTCGTCGGCCGTGCTGCAGACGGCCGAGAAGGCCGGCAAGTACGCCTTCGGCTGGGACTCCGACATGCAGGCCTATGCGCCGAAGGCGCACCTGGCCTCGGCCGTGATCAACTGGGGCCCGTACTACATCAAGGCGGTGCAGGACGCACTGGACAACAAGTGGACCACCGGGCAAAGCTGGTGGGGCGTCAAGGAGGGCGCGATCGACCTGGTGTCGATTTCCGACAAGGTGCCGCCCGAACTGAAGGCCAAGGTCGATGCCGTCAAGGCGGGCCTGAAGGATGGCAGCTACGTCATCTGGAAGGGCCCGATCGTCGGCCAGGACGGCAAGGAAGTGCTGAAGGCGGGCGAGGTGGCCGACGACAAGTTCCTCGGCGGCGTCAAGTTCTACGTGCAGGGCGTGGACGGCAAGGTGCCCGGCGACAAGTGACCAGCGACTGACAGTCGGCGACGAAGCCGCTGCGGTGTGTCGAGCACCCGGCGGCTTCGCCGTTCAGCCTCCGTCGCCAGACCGCTGAGACCATGGAGCCAAGCCGACCATGAACATGCCCGCCACGCTCGACGCGATCCCGCGTGACCGCCTTCCCGCACTGCTGCGTGCGATGCCCAAGGCCGAGTTGCACATTCACATCGAAGGCTCGCTCGAACCCGCGCTGATCTTCAAGCTCGCGCGGCGCAACGGCATCGCCCTGCCGTACGCCAGCGTCGAGGCGCTGCGCGATGCCTACGCGTTCAGCGACCTGCAGAGCTTTCTCGACATCTACTACGCCGGCGCGTCGGTGCTGCTGCACGAGCAGGACTTCTTCGACATGGCCTGGGCCTATCTCGAGCGCGCTGCGGCCGACAACGTGGTGCACGCCGAGATCTTCTTCGACCCGCAGACGCACACCGCGCGCGGCGTGCCCTTCGAGACGGTGATCAAGGGGCTGAACCACGCCTGCCACCGCGCGCACAGCGAACTCGGGCTGAGCGCGAAGCTGATCCTGTGCTTCCTGCGCCACCTGAGCGAGGCCGAGGCGCTGGCGACGCTCGAGGAAGCACTGCCATGGCGTCATCACATCATCGGCGTCGGCCTCGACAGCAGCGAGCGCGACCATCCGCCGGAGAAGTTCGCCCGCGTCTTCGCCAAGGCGCGCGAGGCCGGGCTGCACGTCGTCGCGCATGCCGGTGAGGAAGGGCCGCCCAAGTACATCCGCAGCGCACTCGACGTGCTGATGGTCGAGCGCATCGACCACGGCGTGCGTTGCGTCGAGGACCCGGCGCTGGTCGAGCGCCTGGCGCTCGAGCGCATGCCGCTGACCGTCTGCCCGCTCTCCAACGTCAAGCTGCGCGTGTTCCCGACGCTGGCCGAGCACAACCTGAAGGCCCTGCTCGACGCCGGCCTGTGCGCGACCGTCAATTCCGACGACCCCGCCTACTTCGGTGGCTACATCAACCAGAATCTCGTCGAGACGTTCGCTGCGCTGCCGGCGCTGACGGCTCGCCACGCCTATCGGCTGGCGAGCAACAGCTTCGAGGCCAGCTTCGCGAGCGACGCCGACAAGCGCCGCTGGCAGGCCGCGCTCGACGCCGCATTCACTTGTGCCTGACTCGTCGGCGAGCCGTCATCCCGGGCAGCCCGCCGCCAGCTCTTGAACGGACAAGCCGTGCTCGAACTCCTGACCGACCCGCAAGCCTGGATCGCCTTCGCCACATTGACCGCACTCGAGCTGGTGCTGGGCATCGACAACGTGATCTTCATCTCGATCCTGGTCGACAAGCTGCCGCGCGAGCAACGCGAGTTCGCGCGCCGCCTCGGCCTCTTCATGGCGATGTTCATGCGCGTCGGCCTGCTGCTCGTGCTGGCCTGGATCGTCGGCCTGGTCGAGCCGCTGTTCACGGTGCTCGGGCAGGAGATCTCGGGGCGCGACCTGATCCTGATCCTCGGCGGCCTGTTCCTGATCTGGAAGAGCACTGGCGAGATCCATCAGTCGCTCGAAGGCGAGGAGGGCGGGGCGTCAAGTGCCGTCCAGGCCACGTTCGCCGCGGTGATCCTGCAGATCATGCTGGTCGATGTGGTGTTCTCGCTCGACTCGATCATCACCGCCGTCGGCATGGTCGACAACGTGCGGGTGATGATCGCCGCGGTGGTCGCGTCAGTCGCGCTGATGATGCTGTTCGCCGGCCCGATCGGCCGTTTCGTCTCCGACCACCCGACCGTCAAGATGCTCGCGTTGGCGTTCCTGGTCGTCGTCGGCGTCGTGCTGATCGCCGAAGGCTTCGACCACCACGTGCCCAAGGGCTATGTGTACTTCGCGATGGCGTTCTCGGTCGGGGTGGAGATGCTGAACATCCGGGTGCGCAAGCGCGGAACGAAAACGGCGCACCTGAGTGCGCCGTATGTGCGTGAGGAAGAGCCGCCGAAGTCGAGCTGATCCTCAGGTTGCCATCACCGCCGCGATGACGCGGCAGGCGATGCGCAATCCGCTTACTTGGCCATCGAAGCCAGCGCCGCCTGCAGCGGTGCGGCGGCCGGGTTGCTGACGCTGTTCTTGACCAGGATGTCGACCGGCGTCACCGGCTTGCCATAGAAGGCGTTGTTGAGGCTTTCGCGAACCGCGATCACCTGGCCGTTGAGCGACATGTTGGCGTACGCCCCCTTGGACTTGGAGTAGGAAATGAAGTCCTCGGTAAACGTCGCGGTCGCGCCGGCGCCCTTCGGGCCGGCGGCGATCGAGGCGTCTCCGCCGAGCTTGAGCTTGGTCGACAGCAGCGAGTCGAGTGCCTTCTGGGTGTTGACCACCAGCATGGTCTCGGCCGCCTGCCCGCCGGCCAGGAAGCCGAGGCTGACGCCGCCCATCCCGTAGAAGGCCGGGTAGCCGAACTTGCCGGTCTTCTCGTCGCGCACCAGCAGCACGCCCGTGCCGCCCGAGCCGCCGATGATGAAGCCGCCTTCGACGATCAGCGGGTACACGAGCACGCCCTTTGCCTTCTTCAGCAACTGGGGCAGGGCCACGAAGTCCTTGTCGGCGGCAAAAGCGTTGACGGTTGCGGTGGCCTTCTCGACGGTGCTCTTGGCATCGCTGGCGTCGTCGGCGCGCGCCGGCAGGCTGCTGAACGTGGCGGCGAGCGCAATGGCAGCCGCGGACAGGGTGAAATTGCGACGGGTATTGTTCATGGATGTTCCTCGATTGAGATCTGCCGAAGCGGCGTAATGTTTGCGTTCAGGTCGAAACGACACGGCCTCGAAGCCGCAGCATTCTAACGTGTCGCTACTTGCTGCCGTTGACTCGCGTCAAGCGGGGCTGCTGCGGCCCGCTGCCCAGCGCTCGGTAAAGCGCCGCGAGCCCTGCCAGACTACTTGGCAATCGACTTCAGTGCGGCCCGCAACGGGTCCGCTGCCGGGCTGCTGACGGACTGCCTGATGAGAATGTCCACCGGCGTCACCGGTTTGCCATAGAACGCGGTGTTGAGGGTTTCGCGAACCCCGATCACCTGCCCGTTGAGCGACATGCTCGCGAATGCGCCCCGGTTGCGCGAGAACGAGATGAAGTCGGCCGTGATCGCCGCACCTTCGCCGCTGCCCCGCGGGCCGACGGCGACGGAAGCGCCTGCACCGAGCTTGACCGTGGTCGAAAGCAGCGAGGCGAGCGCGTTCTGGCTGTTCACCAGCAGGATGACTTCGGCCGCCTGCCCGCCGGCGAGGAAGCCGATGCTCATGCCTCCCATCGAATAGAACGCCGGACCGACGAAGGCGCCGGTCTTCTCGTCGCGCACCAGCAGCACGCCGGAGCCGCCCGCACCGCCGATGATGAAGCCGCCCTCGATGATCCGCGGATAGACCAGTACGGCCTTGGCCTTGCCCAGCAGGCCCGGCAGGCTGGCGTAGTTGGCATCTGCGGCAAATGCGGCCACGGTGGCCGTAGCCCGTTCGACGAGGGCCTTGGCATCGCTGGCGTCGTCGGCGCGGGCCGGCAGACTGCTGAAGACGGCCGCGAGCGCCACGGCGGCGCTGGTCAGGGTGAAGTGGCGACGGTTGTTGTTCATGAAGCGTTCCAAGAGGGTGTACCGCCGAAGCGGCGCCTGGGCGGTGACCGGATGAGGTGGTCGGGATGAAATGAATAGGCCCGGAGCGCGGATAGTCTAGCCGGTCTGTGCCCGCACATTGTTGCGCCGCGTCAATTGCGGCGGCTGCGCGATCCCGGCCACTCGGGCTGCAAGGTGACGCGATGCGCGGCGAGCAGATCTCGCCCGAGCCCGGTTACTACAATCCGGTGCCCCGGCGTGCCACCGCCGAGGCGAGCCTGTCGCTTCGTGGCCATGTAGAGGAACACCATGTACAAAAACCTCGCACGCGGGCTGCTGCTCGCGTGCTTTGCGATGGCATCCGCCGTGGCGACCCGGGCCGACGACCGGCCCCCGCTCCAGATCGGATTTGTCTACGTCAGCCCGATCGGCGAGGCCGGCTGGACGTTCCAGCACGACCAGGGGCGGCTCGCGATGGAGAGGGCGCTCGGCGCGCGCGTCAGGACGAGCGTCGTCGAAGCGGTGGCCGAGGGCCCGGATGCCGAACGCGTGATGCGCGACCTCGCGGCGCGGGGCCACAAGCTGATCTTCGCCACCAGCTTCGGCTACCTCGAACCCGCGCTGCGGGTCGCGGCCGAGTTTCCCGGGGTCGCCTTCGAGCAGGCCGGCGGCTACAAGACGGCGCGCAACGTCAACACTTACAACGCGCGCTACTACGAGGGCCGCTACCTGGCGGGCCTGCTCGCAGGCAAGGCGAGCCGCAGCGGGGTGACGGGCTATGTGGCGGGCTTCCCGGTGCCCGAGGTCATCCAGGGCATCAACGCATTCGCGCTCGGCCTGCGCGCCGCCAGCCCGAAGGCGACGGTGAAGGTGCTCTGGCTCGACACCTGGTTCGACCCGGCGCGCGAGCGCGAAGCGGCGATCACCCTCGTCAACCAGGGCGCCGACGTGCTGACCAACCACAGCGGCTCGACCGCGGTGGCGCAGCTGGCCGAAGAAACGGGGGTCGGCGTGATCGCCTACCAGAGCGACATGCGCCGCATCGCGCCGCGGGCCCAACTCACCGCGATCACGCATCAGTGGGGCGGCTACTACACGCAGGTGGCGCGTCAGGTGCTGGACGGCACCTGGCGCGCAAAGCCGGTCTGGGGCGGCATGAAGGACGGCTTCGTGCAACTCGCGCCGCTCAACGCCGCCGTGCCACGCGATGTGGCCGCGCTCGTCGCAGCGCGGCAGGCCGAGATCGTCGCCGGCCGCTTCCATCCGTTCTCGGGCCGCATCGTCGACCGTGAAGGCCGCGTGCGGCAGGCTGGCGGCGTGATGGCCGACGCGCAGATCGCGACGATGAACTACTTCGTCGAGGGGGTGGTCGGCACCCTGCCCAAGCCCTGAAGGCGCACGCCGGCGGCTTTGCCTATCCCGTGTTGCGCAAACCCGCCGCCACGCCGTTGATCGACAGATGGATGCCGCGCTTGACGCGCTCGGTGCCAGGATCGCCCTCGCGGCGGTGGCGGTAGCGTCGCATCAGTTCGACCTGCAGGTGGTTCAGCGGGTCGAGGTAGGGGAAGCGATGTTCGATCGACCGCGCCAGCGACGGGTTCGACGCCAGGCGCTGCGTCTCGCCGGTGATCAGCGACAGCGCCTGCGCGGTCGCGCGCCACTCGGCCTGGATCGCGGCGAAGATGCGCTTGCCGGCCTTCTTGTCCTCGACCAGCTCGACGTAGCGGGCGGCGATCGCCAGGTCGCTCTTGGCCAGCACCATGTCGAGGTTCGACATCAGCGTGCGCAGGAACGGCCATTGCCTGTGCATGCGCTGCAGCAAGGCGAGGCGCTCGGCGCGCTGCGTCGGATCCTGGCCCAGGTAGGCTTCCACCGCAGAGCCGAAGCCGCACCAGCCGGGCAGTGCGACGCGGCACTGGCCCCAGCTGAAGCCCCAGGGAATGGCGCGCAGGTCCTCGATCGCGCGGGTCGCCTTGCGCGAGGCCGGCCGCGAACCGATGTTGAGCTCGGCGATCTCGCGGATCGGCGTCGTGTCGAAGAAGTAGTCGGTGAAGCCGGGGGTTTCATAGACCAGCGCGCGATAGGCCGCCATGCTCGCCACCGACAAGGCCGAGGCGGCGTCGAGGAAGGTCTGCGGCGCGCTCTTGGTCGGGTGCAGCAGCGTCGCCTCGAGCGTCGCCGCGACCAGCGTCTCGAGGTTGCGGCGTCCGATTTCCGGATGGGCGTACTTCGAGCCGATGACCTCGCCTTGCTCGGTCAGGCGGATCTGCCCGTTCACCGTGCCCGGCGGCTGCGCCAGGATCGCCTGGTAGCTCGGGCCGCCGCCGCGGCCCACCGTGCCGCCGCGGCCATGGAACAGTCGCAGCGTGATGCCGTGCGCGCGACCGAGATCGCCGAACAGCTCGACGAGCGCGATCTCGGTCCGGTAGAGCTCCCAGTTGCTGGTGAAGAAGCCGCCGTCCTTGTTGCTGTCGCTGTAGCCGAGCATGATGTCCTGCTCGGCGCCGGAGCGGCGGGCGAGCCCGGCGATGCCGGGGAGGGCATAGAACGCACGCATGATGGCTGCGGCATTGCGCAGGTCGCCGATGGTTTCGAACAGCGGCGAGACGATCAGGTCGGCCACCGCGTCGCCGGCGTCGAGCGTGCCGCGCAGCAGGCCGACCTCTTTTTGCAGCAGCAGCACCTCGAGCAGGTCGCTCACGGCCTCGGTGTGCGAGATGATGGTGTGGCGCAGCGCGTCGTTGCCATAGCGCCGGCGCATGTCGAGTGCGGTCTCGAAGACGGCGAGCTCCGAGAGCGCCAGCGCCGAGTAGGCGGCGGCGTGCACCCGCAGCGGGCGCGCGTCGTTGAGCAGCTGCAGCAGCAGTGCGCAGCGTTGGGCTTCGTCGAGGGCGCAGTAGTCGGGCTCGATGCGCGCGAGGCGCAGCAGTTCGGCGAGCACCGCCTCGTGCTTGTCGGAGCTTTGCCGCAGGTCCACCGTCGCGAGGTGAAAGCCGAACACCTCCACTGCACGCAGCAGCGGCTTCAGGCGCGGTGCGATCAGCGCCTGCGCGTGGTGCGACTTCAGCGACGTCTCGATGACCCGCAGGTCGGCCAGCAGTTCGCGGGCGTGGAGGTAGGGCTTCTGCGGCGCCACCGCGTGGCGCAGCGCCTCGGTGCCGGTGAGTTCGTGCAGCGTGGCCGCGGTCCGCGCGTACATGCCGATCAGCGCGCGGCGGTAGGGCTCGTCCTCGCGGTGCGGGTTGCTGTCGGGCGAATTCGCAGCGAGCGCCTGCATCTCGGCCGTGACCGGCGCCAGCAGGGCCGAGATCGACAGCTCGGCGCCGAGCTCGTGCAGCTCGGTCAGGTAGAAGCGCAGCACCGTCTCGGACTGCCGGGCGAGCGCCATCTTGAGCGTGTCGGCGCCGACGTTGGGGTTGCCGTCGCGGTCGCCGCCGATCCAGTTGCCCATGCGGAAGAACGGCGCGATCACGTGCCCGGGCAGCGCGTCCTCGATCTCGCGGTACAGGCGCGGGATCTGGCGCAGGAAGGTCGCGTGATAGTAGGACAGCGCGTTCTCGATCTCGTCGGCCACGCTGAGCTTCGAGTAGCGCAGCATGCGCGTCTGCCACAACTGCGTGATCCGGGCCCGCAGCAGCGCTTCGTTGTCGGCGCGGTCGGGCGCGCTGCGCAGCGTGTCGCGTTGTCCCAGCAGCCCGGCGATGGCGCGTTCGGCATCGAGAATGCTCTTGCGCTGCACTTCGGTCGGGTGCGCGGTCAGCACCGGCGAGATGTAGGCGCCGCGCAGCACGCGGGCCACTTCGTCGCCGCGGACGTCGCGCCTGGCGAGCCGCTCGAGCGTCATCGCGAGCGACCCCTCCTGCAGATGACCTTGCCGGTCATGGTGCTCGCGGCGGCGCACATGGTGGCGGTCCTCGGCAATGTTGGCCAGGTGAGAGAAGTAGCTGAAGGCGCGGATCACGCTGACGGTCTGGTCGTTGGAGAGGTTCTTCAACAGCCGGTCGAGGCCGTGGCCTGCGCGCGCATCGCGCTTGAGCCGGTAGGCCACTGACAGCTGACGAACGCGCTCGACCAGCTCGAACGCGCTCAGGCCCTCGTGCTCCCGGATCACGTCGCCGAGAATGCGCCCGAGGAGACGGATGTCGTCGACCAGAGGGCGGTTCTTCTCGGCGGCGTCGCTGCGCGTTGGGGGCGCGGCGGGCGCTGCGCCGTTGGCGGGGCTGCGTGACGACGCGGTGGTTCGGGCACGCGGCATGGAAACCTCGAGGTCAATGGAAGGGGGCGTCGTTCATCGTAGCAACAACGGTGGCCGGGCGGTCGCCCGGGCTCATGCAGGTTGCGTGCCTGATCGACACTGCCTGCGCCCGCTTCGTCCGCTGACCCGGAGGCGCGCCCCACCGGCCTGGGAACGGCCCGGCGCCGACTGCTAGCATCGCGGGCATGAGCGAACCGATCCTGATCGCCACCCGCGAGAGCCGCCTCGCGCTGTGGCAGGCCGAACACGTGCGCGCGCTGCTGGGCGAGCGCTTTGGCATGGCCGTCGAATTGCTGGGGATGACGACGCGCGGCGACCAGATCCTCGACCGCGCCCTGTCCAAGGTCGGCGGCAAGGGGCTGTTCGTCAAGGAACTCGAGACCGCGCTCGAAGAGGGGCGGGCCCATCTGGCGGTGCATTCGCTGAAGGACGTGCCGATGGAGCTGCCCGACGGCTTTGTGCTGGCGGCGGTGCTGGAGCGCGAAGACCCGCGCGACGCCTTCGTGTCCAACCGCCATGCCGCGCTGGCCGATCTGCCGCCCGGGGCGCGGGTTGGTACCTCGAGCCTGCGGCGGGTGGTGCAGTTGCTGGCCCTGCGTCCGGACCTGCAGGTCGAGCCGCTGCGCGGCAACCTCGACACCCGGCTGCGCAAGCTCGACGAAGGCGGCTACGACGCGATCATCCTGGCCGCCGCCGGGCTGATACGGCTCGGCCTCGGCGCGCGCATCCGCAGCGTGCTGGAGCCTTCACAGATGCTCCCGGCGGCGGGGCAGGGCGCGCTCGGCATCGAGGTGCGCAGTGACGCGCGGGCCCTGCGCCAGCGGCTGGCACAGCTCACCCATCGGGCGACCTGGCTCGCGGTGCATGCCGAGCGCGCGGTGTCTCGCACCCTGGGCGGCAGCTGCAGCATGCCGCTGGCGGCGCACGCCACGTGGCGCGGCGATACGCTGCAGATCGATGCCTTGCTCGGCCATCCGGAGCAGACCGCGTTGCCGCTGCTGCACGCGACGGCGAGCGGCAAGGCGCCCGACGAGGCGGCGGCCGACGCCCTCGGCCAGCGCGCCGCGGCGCTGCTTCGCGAACGCGGGGCCGCCGGCTACCTGCCGAGCGCTGCCGCATAGCGATGCGCGTGCTCGTGACGCGCCCCGCATCGCAGGGGGCCGAGTGGGTTGCGCGGCTGTGCGAAGGGGGCATCGATGCGGTCGCGCTGCCGTTGATCTGCATCGCGCCGGCGGCAGATCCCGCGCCGGTGCGTGCGGCCTGGGCAGCCCTGGCGTCGATGCGGCTCGTGGTCTTCGTGAGCCCCAACGCGGCAGAGCAGTTCATGGCCGCAGGCCCGTCGGGCGTGGCATGGCCCGGCGGCGTGCTGGCCGGAACCACCGGCCCCGGCACGACGCTGGCCTTGCGCCGGACGGGCGTGCCCGGCGAGCAGATCGTCGAGCCGGCGGCCGATGCGGCGCAGTTCGACTCCGAGGCCCTGTGGCGGCAATTGCAGCACCGCGACTGGCGCGGCGAGCAGGTGCTGATCGTGCGCGGCGACGGCGGGCGCGATTGGCTGGCCGACACGCTGCGGGCGCAAGGGGCGCGGGTCGCGCAGCTGGCAGCGTACCGGCGCAGTGCGCCGCGCCTCGAGACGCCCGAGCAAGCCCTGCTGTCGGCGGCGCTCGACGCGCCGTGCACCCATCTCTGGCTGTTCAGCAGTTCGGAGGCGATCGACAACCTGTCTGCGCTGGCTGGTCCGGCAGCCGACTGGTCGCGGGCGCGGGCGCTGGCCACGCACCCGCGCATTGCAGCCCGCGCGCAACAGTTGGGAATGGGCGAGGTCACGCTGTCGCAACCGACCGTGGGGGCCGTGAGCGCCTGCATACAATCGATGCCGCAGTGAACGAGAATGCCACCACGCCCGAAATCGCCGCGCCGGCCGCCCCGGCGCCGGCCGTGGAGGGACCGCCGGCGTTCAAGGCGCAGACGGTCTGGGCGGTCGTCGCCGTGCTCGGCCTACTCTGCGGCGGCAGCCTGGTGCTGGCGTGGCAAACCCAGCAGCGCGTGCATAACCTCGAGCAGGAACTGGTACGTCGCCAGCAGGACACGCAGGCACGTTCCACCGAGGCCCAGCTACTCGCCAAGCAGGCGCAGGAGGGGGCGCGCGAAACGGCCGCGAAAC
Organism: uncultured bacterium; assembly: GCA_963779155.1. GTDB lineage: Bacteria > Pseudomonadota > Gammaproteobacteria > Burkholderiales > Burkholderiaceae_C > CAIKUF01. The sequence continues at coordinate 72,627 of CAVZXE010000007.1, forward strand.
TGGCGCTGCTCGAGGCTCGCGTCTCCGAGGTGGCGGTGCAGCGCGGACAGATCGAGGAGTTGATCCAGAGCCTGTCGCGATCGCGCGACGAGAACCTGGTGGTCGATATCGACTCGGCATTGCGTGTCGCGATGCAGCAGTCGGCCCTCACCGGCAGCGCCGAGCCGCTGGTGACCACGCTCAAGCAGTCCGACGAACGCCTGGCGCGTTACAGCCAGCCGCGCCTGGAGGGCGTTCGACGCGCGATCGCGCGAGACCTCGATCGCGTCAAGGCGATGGGAGTGATGGATCTCGCCGCGCTGACAATCAAGCTCGACGAAGCCGTCCGCATGATCGACGAACTGCCGCTGCTGTCGCAGGTCGAGCCGCGCAAGGAGGCGCCGCGCCCTCAGGCGGCGGCCAGCGCGCCGCCAGCGTCTCAGCGCAGTGCGTCGGCCGCCGAAGCCGGCACGCCGGACTGGCTGCTGCCCTGGCTCGAGCGCTGGGATGCGCTGGCAGGGCGCGTCTGGGGCGAAGCGCGATCGCTGGTGCGCGTGACCCGCATTGAGCACCCCGAAGCCATGCTGCTGGCGCCCGAGCAGGCCTACTTCTTGCGCGAGAACTTGAAGCTGCGGCTGCTCAACGCGCGGCTGGCGCTGCTTTCGCGCCAGTTCGATACCGCCCAGGGCGACCTGCAAGGCGCGCAGAACGCGCTCGAACGCTACTTCGACCGCAGTTCGCGCCGCACCCAGCTCGCCACCGAACTGATTCGCCGGGTGGCCCTGCAGGCGCGGCAGGTCGGGCTGCCGCGGCCCGACCACACGCTGGCGGCTTTGTCGACCGCCGCCGCGGGCCGCTAGGTCGCTCGCCGGCCCATCGACGATGCGCGCCGTCATCTGGTTCACGCTGCTGTTCGTGGTCGCCGTGGTTGCCGCGACGACGCTCGGCACCAACGACGGGATGGTCAGCTTCTACTGGAGTGGCTGGCGGATGGACGTCTCGCTCAACCTGTTCCTGCTCGTGCTGGTGGGGACGTGCTTTGCGCTGGTCACGCTGATCCAGGCCGTCAACGCGCTCGTCGGGTTGCCCCGGCGGGCGCTCGCATGGCGCGTCGCGCGACGCGACCGCAGCGCCCAGGCCTGGCTGCGCGATGCGCTGGCGCAATACTTCGGCGGCCGCTACAGCCGCGCCCACCGTTCGGCACAGCGCGCGCTGGAGATCCAGTCCGACACGCCCGAGCTGGCGCAGGACAACGAGTTCACCGTGCTCGGACACCTGCTGGCCGCGGGCAGCCTGCACCGGCTGCAGGACCGATCGCAGCGCGACGAGCAGTTGCTGCGCGCGCTGGACCTGGCCCGCCACAGCGCAGCCGCTCGCTCGGCCGAGGAAGGTGCACGCATGTTGGCCGCCGAATGGGCGCTCGACGACCGCGACGCGCCGCGGGCGCTCGAACTGCTGGCCGACCTGCCGCCGGGTGTCGGGCGCCGCACCCATGCGCTGCGCCTGAAGCTGCAGGCCACGCGCCTGGCGCGCCAGCCGCAGGAGGCGCTGAAGACTGCGCGCCTGCTGGCCAAGCACCAGGGCTTCTCGAAGGAGGCGGCGCTCGGCCTGCTGCGCTCGCTCGCGTTCGAGGCGCTCGACGCCGGCCGCGACGCCGACCAGGTGCGCCGCATTTGGCAACAGCTCGACCCGGCCGACCGCCGCGATGCCTTCGTCGCCGCGCGCGCGGCAACCCGCCTGGCCTTGCTCGGCGCGCCGGAAGACGGCCGCGCCTGGCTGCGCCCGTTCTGGGAGTCGCTCGCCGACTTCAACGCCGAGGATCGCGAGGCACTGGCGCAAGGCCTGGTCGCCAGCGTCTCCGGCATCGGCGTCGACTGGCTGCCGCGGCTGGAGGCCGCCTGGCAAGGCTACCCGCGCGAGGGCGCGATCGCGTTTGCGGTGGGCTGCGCGATGGCCGAGTGCAGGCTCTGGGGCAAGGCACGCCAGGCGCTGCAGCAGGCGGCCGACGACGAGACGCTGCCCAGGACCTCGCGCCGACGCGCCTGGCGCCAGCTCGCCGAGCTCGCCCAGGAACAGGCCGATCACGAACGCGCTGCGCAGTGCTATGCGGCCGCTGCACAGATCGGCTGACGAAGTGCCGCGACCTCTACGGCTTCACCTGCGCGAACGAGCGCCGCTGGCGCAAGGCGATCCGGCGCCGAACGTGCAACCTGGCGATCGTGATAAACTGCGCGGCTGTGCGGCTGTAGCTCAGTTGGATAGAGTACTTGGCTACGAACCAAGGGGTCGTGGGTTCGATTCCTGCCAGCCGCACCAGAACTTTCGTTCTAGATCAACAGCTTAGAGATTTCGGTCTCTAGGCTGTTTTTCTTTGCTGGGGGACTTTTGGGGGACTTCCGTCCCCCGGCGAGTCCCCCAGACCCTTTCGCGCCAGCCTTGCAGCCTCTTCCTGCTCGCGCCGAAGCATCGCCAGGCTCTTGTTCCAGCGCCCGCTGTCTTCCTTGATCTTCTCCAGCGCGGCATGCAACTCGACGACTTGCGCCACGCTGTAGTGGCGGGTCATCGTCGGGTTGCTGTGCCACAGAATGTCGGCGGTGGTGCTCTCCGGCACGCCAGCCTCACGCAGGCGCATGCCCACGGTATGACGCAGGTCGTGCACGTGCAGGTCGGCCAGGCCGCCGGAGTCACATTCACGCCGCGCCCGCTGCCAGCCGGAGTTGTTCATCGTCTCGATCCGGCGGTACGGCATGGTGGCCGGCTGATCGGTGTTCTTGACTCGCTCGCGGCGGTACACGAAGACGAATTCCTCGTGCTGGCCGCGCACGGACTCGATCACCGACTGCGCCACGCTGTTGCACACCACCACCCGCGCCCGCCGTCGGCCCTTCACATGCTCACGCGGCACCTCGAAGACCGAGATGCACAGCTCCGGCACCTTGATCTCCCAGGCCCACTGCAGGCTGCATACCACGTCGTCGCGCACGCCCGTGTTTAGGGCGAACAGGGCCATGCGTGCCAAGTGATCGGGCAGCCGTGGCAGCAGCGCGCGCTGTTCGGCCCAGGTAATGGGCCGGGGCTCGCGCTGGTGGCCCACCAGCGGCAGCATCGTGATGCTGGGCGCGTGCGCCAGCCAGGTGTTGCCGTGATCGTCGCGCCAGGACTTCGCCGCCGGATTCAGGATCCGGCGCACGATGCCCAGCGCGAGGTTCACGGTCTTGTGCGCACGGCGCTCCCCCAGTCGCTTCGCAACGAATGGGGCGAGGGTGCCGTCATGCACCTGGTGAAGCTGCAGTTGGCCGATGAACGGCATGATGCGTTGAAGCAGGTAGGTATCGGTTTCAATGCTCACTTTGCCCTGGTGGGTCAGCAGGTAGTGCGCGGCGGCTTCGTCAAACGTCCTCACCGGCCGCTCGCCGTGGATGGCCACGGCGCGCAGCTGGTCAAGTTGCCGGATCAGCCACCGGTCCGCTTCCGCAAAACTCGGGAAGCCGCGCTGGCGAAGTCGAGTGCCTCGCCAGTACTTGTCGACCTGCCAGGTGCCCTCTTTGTCGGGGTAGATGCCCCGTGTGTTTCGGCCCATCGTTTCTCTCCTTTCGTTGCAACGGGCCGTCCGTTCCAGCGCGCATTCTGCGCCGCGCCAGGCTCGGCGTCATCGACGGCAGGGGCATCGGATTGCTGCTTCATCTCGTCGAAGATGCGGTCGAGGTCCTGCACGTCGAAGACGAGGCTGGTGCCGAGCCGCAGCGCGGTGAGGTGCGGCCGGACGGTGCTCTCGAAGGTCCGGCGCCGCATGCCCAGGTACTCCATCGCCTCGGCGCTGTTCAGGCCGCGCTTCACGGCGCATCTCCTGCCTGGGCATCGTCCGACGCTTCCGCCGGCGTCAGCGGGCCGCGCGGCTGGGCCACGATGTAGGCCGTGGCTGCGGGCGCACGCGATCCCGTCGGATGCAGCCACGAAAGGGTGTCGGGGCGCAGCAGTCCGTTGCGCCACTTGTGCCGAGTTCTGTTCACTGACATTTGAGGTCTCCAGATGTGGACCGCGCGAGCCAAGGCGGTCGTCAATTGGGAGGGAACGCAACTGGTTGCCAAGCCTGCACCGGCGTCCCCACGCGGGCATGGCTTTGGAGGTCGATCGATGTCATCCGAGCGGCAGGCCTCCATGCCGGTGGACGCTTCCAGGTTTGCAGCCGATGACGGCTGCTGGTGGTCGTAAAAATGTCTATCCAGGTGAGTGCAGAGCGTTTCTGCAAGGCACCCCCGCGCACTTCAAAGTGCATGGCACCGGCATCTCGTCGGATGCAGGCTGCCGCCCAGGCTGACCTGGGTTCCCTGGGTTGCTCATTGACCCGGTGCTTCCCGCTGGAAGAACTCCCCTACCACCGGGGAGAGCGGGGCCGCGTCTACAGCCGGGTGCAGCGCCTCAGAGGGGCGACAAAGCACACGGGCGCCTCAAGGGCGGTCGACGAAGGCTCGGGTTGGTCATGCGCGGCCGTAGGGCAGCGCACGTCGCAGGCTCGCACATCGGCGGCGTCTGCGACTTCGAAGGGTCCGATGAACGGATCGATATGGAATGGCATCACCGCGTCAAGCGCGGTACGGCTCTCGAAGGAGCCGGCGGCAGGTGCGGGTCACGACCGCTAACGGCTGCTTCATGGCACCGAGGCCAACGGACACAGCGTCCGGCCTGCTTGGACTTGAAGGTCTTGCGGCAGGCACGCAAGGCTCAGCACAGAGTTGACACGCGATCAGGCGCGGTCGTCAAGGCCCGCGATACAACTGTCGCATGACCTTTCGGCAGGGGCCTGCGCCTCGAAGCCGTTAGAGGCGTTTCCAAGAACTCCCTCAAGTGGCTACTAGTGTTTGAAGCACAACCTGCGTCCGCAACCGCGCGGTGTTGACAACGATTTCTCCGGCCTCTAGTTCGGACAGGATTTGATTGGCGACGTTGGGCATGGTTGAGGGCGGGCAGGACCTCCAAGCTGGAAGTACCCGTAGAGGCACCGCCGTCGATCTCAAGCATGCGCCGCCCTCGACGTTTGGTACCCGACGGAGGCCCTCCAAGGGCCCGGCCAAGCGCTCGGAAATGTCGCGTCGCCCGATCCAAGCCACACGCGGAGCGATGCTAGAGTGACCGTTACACAGGGACGTGCAGATGGTGACTCCATGACCGCTGGTTCGATTCGGTTCCGCGAACAAGCTCGGTGGCAGAACCGCTCTGGGAATCTGGCGCCGATGACCGGCCCACGCATCACCTGCCGTCAACCCGCTGCCGGCCAACGCCCGCCCGCCCATCGAGTCGCACGGCGGGGATCACCGTCATGATGTTCTGGGTGGGCACGACAGACACGCGCTGGTTCGAGTTCCTGGCCCCGCGCCACCTGGACGAGGTGAACTTCTGGCAGCCATCGGCGCGCCCGCCATTCAAGACTGCGCCCAGTGGCATGCCGTTCGTGTTCAAGGCGAAGCGCCCTCACAACCACATTGCGGGTGCCGGCTACTTCATCACTCGTAGCGTGCTTCCGCTCGAACTGGCCTGGGAGATCTTCGGGCAGAAGAACGGCGCGGCATCACTCGCAGAACTGCGTGAGCTTCTGGGGCCGCTGGCCGGCCGTGGCACACCGCTCACCCAGATCACTTGCCAGGTCATCGCCAACCCCGTCTTCTTCGAACGACGAGACTGGCTTGCCGATCCGCCGGGCTGGTCGTCCAACATCGTCGCAGGCAAGATGTACCGAACAGAGGAAGCCGACGGCGCTGCGATCTGGGCGCATGTGCTGCCGCTGCTCGCCCGTGGCCTCGAAGCCCAGGCCGAGGCCTCGGATAGCGGCGCTCTGGTCGTGAACGAGCCGCCGGCACGGTACGGTGAGCCCATCCTGATGCGGCCCCGGCTCGGCCAGGGCTCGTTCCGTGTGGTCGTCACCGAGGCCTACAACCGCAAGTGCGCAATGACCGGCGAAAGCACCTTGTTGGCACTGGAGGCCGCGCACATCGTGCCCTACGCCGAGGAAGGTGCCCATGACGTGCGCAACGGCCTGCTGCTGCGGGCCGACTTCCACCGCTTGTTCGACGCCGGCCTCGTCTCGGTGACGCCCGACATGACGATCCGCGTCAGCCCGCGCATCCGCGAAGCGTGGTTCAACGGCAAGGCGTACTACCGGATGGATGGCCAGCCGCTGACTGTCACGCCGACGCGGCCGGAGTACCGCCCCGATCCCGACCGCCTGCAATGGCACCTCAAGAACAGGTTTCAGGCATGACGCATTTGCCCGAAGAACTCACCCAGCGCCTGCTGGCCTTCCGTGCCGAGCGTGACTGGGAGCAGTTCCACAACGCGCGAAGCCTTGCCACCGCCCTGTCCGTGGAGGCGTCCGAGCTGCTGGAGCACTTCATATGGGCCAAGGACGCCGACGTTGCCGAGATCGTCGACAAGCGCCGGGATGAAATCGAGGCGGAACTTGCCGATGTCGGGATGCTGCTGGCCTACCTGTGCCATGACCTGGGCGTTGACCTGGCAGCCGCGGTGTCGCGGAAGATGGATGCCAATGCGATCAAGTACCCGGTTGAGAAGTCGCGCGGGCGATCGGAGAAGTACACGCGCCTGTGACGGCAACGGGAGCAGACCTTGGAGCGCATTCGCAGGAGGTTCGGCGTACGCCGGAGGCAGAGGCGCCATGGTGCAGCCAGCAACCAGGCGTGGCCGACTCGATGAGCAAGCGCCGGCTCGGGCTCTGGATGAACGCGGAGCGTGTCGGCACGTGGACCCGAACGCCGGGCGGTGACGAGTTGGACTACGCACCCGACTGGGTTTCGTCGCCCCAAGGCCGGCCCCTGTCGTTGGCGCTGCCATTCCGCCCCGGCAACGAGCCGCATCGCGGCTCCGGTGTCGACGCGTTCTTCGAGAATTTGCTGCCAGACAGTTCAATGGCGCGTGAGCGCCTCGCACGGCGCTACCAGATCAGCACGCCCGATGCCTTCGGCTTGCTGTCCGAAGTGGGCCGAGACTGTGCCGGCGCTCTTTACATCGCGCCCCTGGATCAACCGCCAGGCGACGTCCGGCGCATCGATGCCGATCCCCTCGATGAAGCCGATGTGGCCGGGCTGCTGCGCGCAGAGACTGAGGATCGTGCCCCTGGCCAGGTCGCGGAATCGCCGCAGGCGCCACGCGTCGCCATTGCAGGTGCGCAGGAGAAGACGGCGCTGCTTTGGCACCAGAACCGATGGTGGCGGCCGGCGGGCGCCACGCCCACCACCCACATCCTCAAGCTGCCGCTGGGCCTGGTCGGCAACATGCGTCTGGACCTCAGCGACTCGGTCGACAACGAATGGCTGTGCGCTCTGGTTCTGGCCGCGTACGGCCTGCCCGTCGCCAGGTGCCATCCCGTGGTGTTCGAAGACCAACGCGTGCTCGCCGTCGAGCGCTTCGACAGGCGCTGGTCGGACGATGGCTCATCGATCACCCGGCTACCCCAGGAAGACCTGTGCCAAGCCACGGGCAAAGCGCCGCACTTGAAGTACGAGGCCGACGGCGGCCCGGGCATCGACGCCATCTTGCGCCTGCTGGGTGGGTCCACCCAGCCGGAGCGAGATCGCGAGAGCTTCATGAAGGCCCAACTGATCTTCTGGATGCTGTGCGCGCCCGACGGGCATGCCAAGAATTTCAGCATTGCCTTGCACGCTGGCGGCGCCTTTTCGCTCGCGCCGCTGTATGACGTGCTCTCGGCCTACCCTTTGCCGGGCTCCGGGCCGGGCAGGATGTCGCCGCACCGGGTCAAGCTGGCGATGGCCGTGCGCTCCAAGAACGCGAACTGGCGGATGCAGGACATCCTGCGCAGGCATTGGGAACTGGTGGGCCGGCGCAACGGCGTCACAGCGACTGATGGCGGCGATGTCAGTGCCATCGTCCAGGATCTTGCCGAGCGGACGCCGGCCGTGATCGAGCGCGTGCTCGGCCAAGTGCCGCCGTCGTTTCCTGCGCGTGTACTCGACCTGGTGTGTACCGGCCTTCGCGATGCCGCCGCCACACTGGCCAGAGGCCCCGGCCTATAGCGAGCCTGCCGCCACCCGCAGGCAGAATCTGCCATTGCCTGGCCCAACCGCCAGACCCACGAGCCGAACGCCACCTTTGATGCCCAGCCCCCGCCGTACCATCCGCCGCCCATCCCAAGCGCCATGATCCGATACACCCACGGAAACCTGCTGGATGCGCAGGACGAAGCGTTGGTGAACCCCGTCAACACCGTCGGGGTGATGGGCAAGGGCCTCGCACTGGCCTTCCGGCACCGCTTCGACCTCAACCACCGCCTGTACGTGGAGGCCTGTCAGGCCGGTGAGTTGCAGGTGGGCAAGGTGCTCGCGACCGAGACCGGCCAGGCCGTCGGGCCGCGCTGGGTAGTGAACTTCCCGACCAAGCAACATTGGCGGCAGCCATCGCAACTGCGCTGGGTGTCCGAAGGCCTGATGGACTTGCGCCGGTTCATCGCCCAGCATCGGGTGAAGTCGATCGCCATTCCGGCACTGGGTGCCGGCCTGGGTGGCTTGGCTTGGCCTGACGTTCGGTCGGCAATCGAGTCGGCCCTTGCCGAGTTGGATGACGTGCAGATCACTGTCTACGAGCCCTTGACCGCCGCAGAGGCCGCGCCCGCACGGCCCTGACACGCAAGCACAACCCGCCCGATGAAACTGCCCATCAAGCTCGACGACCTGCTGCGCCAGCGCACGGTGGAGAGCGAGCGCATCGAATACAAGGCCGGCTGGAACCCGGATGCTGTTTTGCGCACGGTGTGTGCCTTCGCCAACGACTTTGCCAACCTGGGCGGCGGCTACGTGGTGATCGGTCAGGACTGCGACGCCCAGGGCCAGCCGGTGTTTCCGCCTGTGGGCCTGGCCGAGAACCAACTGGACAAGATCCAACGGGAACTGCTCGCGCACTGCCAACTGATCCAGCCGCCTTATTTCCCGACGCTCAGCATCGAAGAGGTCCAGGGGCGCAAGCTGATCGTGCTGTGGGCGCCGGGCGGTATGAATCGCCCGTACAAGGCGCCGGCAGCGGTGACGGCCAAACACAAGTCCTGGCACTACTACGTCCGCCGCTACAGCAGCACGGTGGAGGCCAAGGGCGAGGATGAGCAGGAACTGCTGGGCCTGGCCGCGAATGTGCCCTGGGATGACCGGCTGGCGCAGCAGGCGCGCGTGGATGACTTGTCGCGCGCCTTGATGCTGGACTACCTGCGCGAGGTGGGCAGCGCCTTGGCCGATGAAGCACCGGGCCTGCCGCTTGAGGCGCTGGGCCGCCAGATGAACGTGGTCGGCGGGTCGAGTGAGGCGCCGTGGCCCAAGAACGTAGGGCTGCTGTTCTTCAACGAGGCGCCGGACCGCTTCTTCCCCTACACCCAGATCGACGTAGTGTGGTTCCCGGAAGGCGCGGGCGGCGACCGCTTCGACGAGAAGGTGTTCAAGGGGCCGCTGGCCCGCATGACGCGCGGAGCGCTGGGCTACATCCAGCGCAACTACCTGCGTGAGACGGTTCTGAAGCACCCCGACCGTGCCGAGGCCACGCGGGTGTGGAACTTCCCGTATGCGGCCGTCGAAGAAGCCCTGGTCAATGCCGTGTACCACCGCTCATATGAAGAGCGTGAACCGATCGAGGTGCGCATCGGCCGCGAAGATCTAGTCATCCTGAGCTTTCCCGGGCCCGACCGCTCCATTCGCATGGAAGATTTTGCTTCCGGCCGCGCCATCAGCCGCCGCTACCGCAATCGCCGATTGGTGAGTTCCTGAAGGGAACTCGACCTGACGGAGGGGCGATCGACCGGCGTGCCCAATATCCTGAAAGCCATGGCGGCCAATGGCTCGCCGGCACCGATCTTCGAGACCGACGATCACCGCACGGCGTACTTGATCCGGCTGCCCGTGCACCCGCTGGCCCAGCAGCCGCAGCCCCCGACCCCGGAAGTCACCCCCGTAGTCACCGGGGAAGTCACCGGGGAAGTCACCGGGGAAGTTACCGGGGAAGTCGCGCGCTTGCTCGGTGCACTGTCCGGCGACATGTCGCGCCAGGAATTCCAGCATGCCTTGGGCCTGAAACACGAAGACAATTTCAGAGCGGCCTACCTGACGCCGGCACTGAAGTCGGGGCTGATCGAGATGACGCTGCCTGATGTGCCGCGCAGCAGCAAGCAGCGCTACCGGCTCACCGCCGCCGGAGCGCAGACCAAACGGCCCCGCTGAGCTGGACATGAGCGAGTACACCAAGTACACCGAAGTCGAGCAGTCCTCCCTGGCGCAACCGGCTGCCCAGGGTTGAACCGTCATCGACCAAGGCACTCAGCTGCCGCAGGGCGCGGCGCCCAGCCTGCGCAGCAGCTTTCGTTCGTGGTGGCTGCCTGGCCCATTCGCATGGGGTAGGTAAAGCAAGCCTTACTCGTTTGCCGTACCCATTCCCGAAGTCTGGCAAGGGGCAATTCCTGCAACAGTGATCCGACGCTCGGGGGACAGCCTATTGCCGGGCACGGACAGAAGTTGGGCCCCAGCAACTGACCGGCAGTTCAAGACTGTTATGCGGTCGTTGGTCGACCGCAAGCCGACCGACTGCTTCCAGCGCGACCTGCCTTTCCTGCTGCGCTGTGCGGTGCCTTGCTCACTAGCATGCTGACCCTGCTAGAGGGAAGTGTTGGCCCGTGCTGTTTCAAGAAAGGTTCCAACGCCCACACCTAGCAGCTGCAGGAGGGGCTTCCAGGTTCGAGCAACCTCTAGGGCTGGCCCGGCCATGCTTGGCGTCCAGGTCGCAATGGGGCGGAAAGCTGGCAACATCCGAAACTGGCGCCGGTCGGACAAACTCCCTCTGACACGGTCGAGGGCGCATGAACAAGAACACCCTGTCCGAAAGCGACATCTGCGACAAATTCATCCGCCCGGCCATGGAATCGGCCGGGTGGGATGGCATGTCCCAGATATACCGCGAGTACCCCCTGCGGGCGGGTCGCGTTGTCGTTCGCGGGCGCAGGGCTCGGCGGGATGCGACGACGGTTCTTCGCGCGGATTACGCGCTCTTCTTCAAGCCCAACATCCCGCTGGCCGTCGTCGAAGCCAAGGACAACAACTACGCGATGGGCGCCGGCATGGCGCAGGCCATCAACTACGCCCAGCTGCTGGACGTGCCCTTCAGCTTCTCCAGCAACGGCGATGGCTTCGTCTTCCGCGACGCGACGCTGGCCGACGGGGTGCTCGAACGCAACCTGACGCTCGACGAGTTCCCGTCACCCGCCGAGCTGTGGGCGCGTTACTGCGCCTGGAAGGGCTGGACGCCTGAAGTGCGCCAGGTCACCGAGCACGATTACGCGCCGGCCAAGACCCCGCGCTACTACCAGCTCAACGCCATCAACCGCACGGTCGAAGCGGTGGCCCGCGGCCGGAACCGGGCGCTGCTGGTCATGGCCACCGGCACCGGCAAGACCTACACCGCGTTCCAGATCATCTGGCGGCTGTGGAAGAGCGGCGCCAAGAAGCGCATCCTGTTCCTGGCCGACCGGAACATCCTGATCGACCAGACCATGGTCAACGACTTCCGGCCGTTCAAGGGTGCCATGGCCAAGCTCAGCCCTCACGCCAAAGGCGTGGAGGTCGTCGATGGTCAGGGCAAGACCACGATGGAAGACGTGGACCTGGCCATCAACCGGACCACCAAGCAGGTCAACAAGAGCTACGAGATCTACTTGTCGCTTTACCAGGCCGTCAGCGGCACGGAAGAAGAGCGCAACATCTACAAGCAGTTCTCGCCCGACTTCTTCGACCTCATCATCATCGACGAGTGCCACCGTGGCAGCGCGGCCGAAGATTCGGCCTGGCGCGACATCCTCAGCTACTTCGGCACCGCCACGCAGATCGGCCTTACAGCCACACCCAAGGAGACCGCCGACGTCTCCAACACCGACTACTTCGGTGAGCCCGTCTACACCTACAGCCTGCGCCAGGGCATCGAGGACGGCTACCTGGCCCCGTACAAGGTCATCCGCGTCGACCTGGACAAGGACGCCTTCGGCTGGCGCCCGCCCGAGGGCATGACCGACAAGCTGGGCAACGTCATCGAAGACCGGGTCTACACCGGCGCGGACATGAACCGCAAGCTGGTGCTGGAGCGCCGCGACGAGGTGGTGGCCGCCAAGATCACCGAATACCTGAAAGCCACGAACCGCTACGACAAGACCATCGTCTTCTGTGAAGACATCGAGCACGCCGCCCGCATGCGCCAGGCCCTGAGCAACGCCAACGCCGACCTCTGTGCGACGCAGCCCAACTACGTGGTGCAGATCACCGGCGACAACCCCGAGGGCAAGCGGGAGCTCGACAACTTCATCGACCCCGAAAAGACCTACCCGGTCATCGCCACCACTTCCAAGCTGATGAGCACGGGCGTCGACGCCCAGACCTGCAAGCTGATCGTTCTGGACCAGAACATCAAATCGATGACGCTGTTCAAGCAGATCATCGGGCGGGGCACGCGGCTGCGCGAAGACCTGGGCAAGAGCTGGTTCACCATCCTCGACTTCAAGCGCGCCACCGAGCTGTTTGCCGATCCGGCCTTCGACGGCGACCCGGTGCAGATCTACGAGCCCGGCCCCGGCCAGCCTGTCGAGCCGCCGCAGCCTCCAGATGCGCCCCAGGACGGAGGGGATGGACTACCGGGTGATCCGATGACAGGCCCAGGCCCCGGCCCCTTCATCGGCGGCGACGACGGCCCCGCCGAGCCCCGAAAGTACATCGTAGGCGGCAGCGTCAACGTGGCAGTGGCTCGCGAGCGCGTGCAGTACCTCAACGCCGACGGCAAGCTGGTCACCGAGAGCCTGCGCGACTACACCCGCATCAACCTGGGCAAGGCCTACGACTCGCTGGACGGCTTCCTGCAGGCCTGGAACAGCGCCGAGCGCAAGGCCGCGCTGATCGAAGAACTGGAAGGTCGGGGGGTCTTCCTGGATGCACTGGCCGACGAGGTGGGAAAGGACTTCGACCCCTTCGACCTGCTGCTGCATGTGGCCTATGACCAGCCGCCGCTGACCCGACGCGAACGCGCCCAGCGCGTGAAGAAGCGCAACGTCTTCACCCAGTACGGCCCGGTGGCCCGCCAGGTGATGGAAACGCTGCTGGACAAGTACGCCGACGAAGGCATCACCACCATCGAGAGCGACGCCGTGCTGCGCGTGCAGCCCTTCACCGACCTGGGCTCGCCCGTTGAGCTGATCCGCAGCTTCGGCGGCCGCCCCCAATACCTGCAAGCCCTGGCCACGCTGGCGCGCGAGCTTTACACGCCTGGCGCCGTCTGACGCCCAACACGACACTGAACCCGAGCCCTGATGTCCAACCTCACCCCCGTCATCAAGTCCCTCCAGGACGTCATGCGCCAGGACGCCGGCATCAACGGCGACGCGCAGCGAATCGAGCAGATGGTCTGGCTGCTGTTCCTGAAGGTCTTCGACGCGCTGGAAGAAGAGTTGGAACTGACCCGCGGCGACTACAAGAGCCCCATACCCGAGCACCTGCGCTGGCGCCAGTGGGCGGCCGACCCCGAAGGCATCACCGGCGACGCGCTGCTGGACTTCGTCAACAACACGCTGTTCCCCAAGCTCAAGGCTCTGCCGGCCGACCCGGTGCGCAACCCACGCGGCTGGGTGGTACGTGGCGTGTTCGAGGACGCCAACAACTTCATGAAGAGCGGCCAGCTGCTGCGGCAGGTGATCAACAAGCTGGGCGCCATCGACTTCAACCGCCAGGCCGAACGCCACCAGTTCAACGACCTCTACGAGAAGATCCTGCGCGACCTGCAAAGTGCAGGCAACGCGGGCGAGTTCTACACCCCGCGCGCCGTCACGCAGTTCATGGTGGACATGGTGAACCCGCAGCTGGGCGAGAAGGTGCTGGACCCGGCCACCGGCACCGGCGGCTTCCTGGTCTGCGCCATCGAACACCTGCGCAAGCAGGTGAAGAACACCGAGCAAGAGGCGCTGCTGCAAAGCAGCATCCTGGGCGTGGAGAAGAAGCAGCTGCCGCACCTGCTGTGCGTGACCAACCTGCTGCTGCACGGCATCGAGGTGCCCAGCAACGTGCGCCACGACAACACCCTGGCCCGCCCGCTGCGCGACTACGCGCCGGCCGAGCGCGTCGACGTGGTGCTGACCAACCCGCCCTTCGGCGGCATCGAAGAGCCCGGCATCGAGGCCGGCTTCCCGGCAGATGTGCGCACCAAGGAGACGGCTGACCTGTTCCTGGTGCTCATCAAGCACATCCTGAAAGCGAACGGCCGCGCCGCGCTGGTGCTGCCCGACGGCACGCTGTTTGGCGAGGGTGTGAAGACGCGCATCAAGGAACAGCTGCTGGCCGAATGCAACCTGCACACCATCGTGCGCCTGCCCAATGGCGTGTTCGCGCCCTACACCGGCATCAAGACCAACCTGCTGTTCTTCACCAAGGGCCGGCCAACCGAAGCCATCTGGTACTACGAGCACCCCTACCCGGCGGGTGCGAAGAGCTACAACAAGACCAAGCCGATCCGGATCGAGGAGTTCGACGCCGAAAAGGCGTGGTGGGGCGGCGAGGTCGATGGCTTTGCTGCGCGGGTGGAGAACGAGCGGGCGTGGAAGGTGGACATCGGTGCCATCAAGGCGGCGGGCTACAACCTGGACCAGAAGAACCCACATGCGCCGGATGCGGTGAGCCATGACCCCGATGAACTGCTGCGTGACTACGCACGGCTACAGGTCGAGGCGCAGGGGCTGCGCAATCAGTTGAAGGCAATCCTGGCGGATTCGCTGTCGGGGACACGGGCGTGAGTGCAGTGCTGAAGGCGCGGGAGCCAAGTGCGCGATATCTGGAGGCAATACAGCCGGCGCTGGTGCGGCAGTTCGAGTTGCTAGCGACGGCCGAAGGTGGAGTGACGCGACTTCGGGAGTTGATCCTGACGTTGGCAGTCCAGGGGAAGCTGGTTCCTCAATGCCCCGGCGAGGCACCGGCTTCCGAAATCTTGGCCCGAGCCCGGGCTGCGGCCGCTGAACAACGTCGTGAGCGCAGGAAGAGTGCCTCAAGTGACATCGAGCCCTTTGAGCCTGATGAAGGCTCACCAGCACTGCCACCCGGTTGGGAGTGGTGCAGAGGCGCCGACCTCTACACCGTCGTCCGCGGGGTAACCTACCAAAAGGCCGATGCCTCAGACTCCCCAAGAGACGACTACCTACCGATACTCCGCGCCAACAACATTCAGACAACGATCAACTTCGACGGCCTGGTCTACGTGCCAGGGAGCTTGGTTAGTGACGAGCAGTTGCTTCGGTCAGGTGACTTTGTCGTGTGCCTGGCCAGCGGCAGTAAGAATCTGGTCGGCAAGGCTGCCGTGTTCACTGGCGAGAAAGTCTGTTCATTCGGGGCGTTTTGCGGCGCGATCCGTTTGGCCGTTCCACTTCCGTTCTTCTCGGCTTTCCTCGCGAGCGCGTTGTACCGCGAGGCGGTTGCAGAGGCTTCTTCGGGCATCGGCATCAACAACCTGAAGAGCAGCACACTGCTTGGCCTCGCCATTGCACTGCCGCCTGAGGCAGAGCAAGCGCGCATCGTCGCCCGCGTCGACGAACTGATGCGCCTGTGCGATGCCCTCGAAGCCAAGGGCCGGCTCGAAGCGGAGCAGCACGCCCGCCTGCTCGGCACCCTGCTGGGGACGCTAACCGACAGCAGCACGCCCGAGGAACTGGCCGCGAACTGGCAACGCGTCACCGACCACTTCGACCTGCTGCTCGACCGCCCCGAGGCCGTGGCGGCGCTGGAGCAGGCCATCCTGCAACTGGCCGTGCGCGGGCTGTTAGTGCCGCAGGTTTCCGGCGATCAGCCAGCAAGTTCGTTGCTTGAGCAGATCCGGGCCAACGGAGTGCAGAAGAAGGCTAAAGGACGGAAGGTAGAAGCGGTGGCGCCTGAGGTCCAACTGGACGAGGTGCCATTCGAAGTTCCAGAGTCGTGGGCTTGGTCTCGGTTCGGGCAGGTTGCGGAGATCGCTTCGGATCTGGTCCAGCCCGCGGGACACGGATCTGAATGGCAAGTTGCGCCCGACTGCATTGAGAAAGGCACAGGCCGGCTCTTGGCGAAGCGCACCGTAGCTGACGCCGACGTCAAGAGCGCCAATCATCGATTTCATCCTGGCCAGATCATTTACTCGAAGATCCGCCCGTCTTTGTCGAAGGCCGTCATTGTCGACTTCGCCGGACTTTGCAGCGCGGATATGTATCCGATCAACGCGAAGATCTCCACCCAGTACTTGCTGCTCGCCATCCTCAGCCGCTGCTTCCTGGACCAAGTGGCCGCCGCAGAGAACCGCGTGAAGATGCCAAAGCTGAACCAAGAAGCGCTGACAGCATTTCTTGTCCCGGTGCCTCCGCTCGCGGAGCAGGAACGCATCGTCGCCCGCGTCACGGATCTCCGTCGACTTTGCACCGATCTGCGCCAGCGCCTGAGCCGCAGCAGTGCTACGCAAGCTGCGCTGGCGGAAGCGTTGATCGATTACGCCCTCGCAGCGTAGCCGTTGAGCAGCATGTATCGCACGTTCAAGGACTTGAGAACGCCCACGGGCAAGGACGACGGGTTTGAGTTGGCCTGGGGTGAGCGCTTCGACGATTCCGGCATCAGCTGGGACGAGTTGCTGAAGTCTCAACGCATTCTCATCGTCTCGGAGGCAGGCGCCGGGAAGACCTATGAGTGCGAGTCAAAGGCGAAGGAACTCTTCGCTCGCGGCGAGCCGGCGTTCTTCTTGTCGCTGGAGAGCGTTGCGTCGGCCGGCGTCGTCGCCACCCTCTTTGGGGATGAGCACACGCGCTTCACCGACTGGTTGGCGTCCTCATCACAGGTTGCCTACTTCTTCCTCGATTCCATTGACGAGCTTCAACTCGTTCATCGCTCGTTCAAGGATGCGCTGCGCCGAATCGCGCACGACATTCGGGGTGCACAGGGAAGGGCCACGGTGGTCATCACCGCTCGCCCTGTGCCCATCGATCGCCAAGCGTTCAGGGACATCCTGCCCGTGCCGACGCCAGTGCGACAAGAAGACTCGCAAGACGAGTTCATCCGCATTGCCATGGATGGGCCGAGCAAGACCAAGGATGACGGGCCGCCCGCCGGCCGAGAGGTCGAGCTGCTGCCGCTGACCGGACCGCAGATCATTGAGTTCGCGCGGTCCCGCGGCGTTGAGGCCCCTGAGGCCTTGCTGTCAGCCATCGACGCCAAGCACGCCAGAGAGTTCGCTCGTAAGCCGCAGGATCTAATCGAGCTTTGCGACGACTGGCGAGAGCACGGGGGGCTTCGTGCGCACTTCGAGCAGATCCAGTCCCATGTGCGCGCCCGGCTCGCTGCTCGCCCCGAGCGGCGTGAGAAGGCTGACCTTCCGCCAGCGAAGGCGAAGATCGGCGCGCAGCGTCTTGCGCTCGCGGTCATCCTGAGCCGGCGCTTGACCATCCGGTACAGCGCCGGATCGGATGGCGACTCGTCAGGCGCCGCGCCGATCGATCCGCGTGCGCTGCTGGCGGACTGGGGCCCCGACGAGGTGTTGACGCTCCTGGAGCGTCCCATCTTCGTCGAAGGCGGATACGGCAGGGTCCGATTCCACCATCGGTCGGTGATGGAGTTTCTCGCGGCTCGCCAGATCCACGACCTGATCGAGGCAGGCCTGCTGGCGCAGTCGGCTGCTTGCCGCATGTTATTCGGACTCACAGGTGCGAACGAGACGATCCTCAGGCCGTCGATGAGGCCCGTGGCTGCGTGGCTTGCCTTGCTGCGGTCCGACATGTTCGAGCGGGTGGTCAAGATCGAGCCGGACTGCCTGCTGACCCAGGGCGACCCTGAGTCGCTCACGGACCTCCAGCGGGAGCGCGCGCTGCTCGGCTTCGTGGCGCGATACGGCAAGGGTCAGTGGCGTGGCCTTGAAGTGCCGAATCTGCAGGTGGCGCGGCTGGCGCAACTTGGCCTCGCCGGCACGGTGCAATCGGCCTGGGCCGCTGGCGTTGAGGCGCCTGAGGTCCGGGAACTGCTGCTCCGGCTTGTGAGCGCCGGCCACATGCAGGGTTGCGCGGACCTGGTCGCAAACGTCGCAGCGGACGCATCTTGCAGCGATCGTGAGCGATTCGAGGCATTGCAAGCGCTTGCGGCCCTGGACGATTCCCGCCTTGCACCGATGGTCGATGCGATCGTCACGCTGTCGCCGGGGTGGTCCGAACGACTTGCGCGTTGGGTCGGGACGATGCTGTATCCGGAACATGTCACCGAAGCCCAACTGGTTCAGCTCTTGGCGAGGGTGCGCAGCGAAAGCAGGCGCAGTGGAGACTACGCAGACAGTGTCGCCCGGGTGATCCAGAAGGCCGATATTGGCCAGACCCGCCTTGAAGCCTTGTCACCTGATGTGCTGCGGCTTGCGCGCGGGGGGCTTTCGGCCGTCGAAGAAGAGTTTCAAGAGGCTGATGGGCGGCTGGAGATGTCGAGCATCCTGCGCGCGCTTTGTCTCCGGTTGCTCGACCTTGGAAGCGTCAGCGAGACACTGATCGAGGCCTCGGTTCTTGCAAGGCGGTCGGCCGACGCTTCCTCCGGCCTGGGGAAGGGCAAGACGGAACTGAGTGCGCAGCTTGACTCGCTGCCTGACAGTTGGCGACCACGCGTCTTCGAGGCAGATCTGGCCTGCGTGGAGTCGCTTGGCGGCGATCGCAGTGCCAGGTACCGGCTGAATCGCGTCGTCTACGAAGGGGCGCTGAACTACACGTTGGAGCGGGATGGTCCGTGGGCACAGGCCGCGCTTGCTGACGTACAGGTGTCGCAGGAGCGTCGAGCGGTTTTGCTGCACTTGGCCGCGCACCTCTACGCGATCGAGGGAGGCCTCAAGGACGGCGCAGGCGCTCTTCGCGTGGCCGTGTCTGACTCGACAGCGCTTACCGACGAGTTGAACTCGATCGTCGCGTCGAACCAGCCAAGCCCTGAGTTCCTGAAGATGCAGGAGGAGCAGCGAAAGCGGCAAGAGCGTCAGGCCAAGAAGCGCGCCGATGAGCGGGATGCCTGGGCTCGGATCAGGCGAGAGCTGGCTGAGCAGCCCGCGCTGGCACTAGGGCCCGGTCGCAGGGACAGCACGATCTGGAACCTTTGGCTGGTCTTGCGCAAGCTGGGCCGAAATGGCGACGAAGGGCGATGGGATCGTGCGTTCTTGACCTCCCAGTTCGGAGGCGACATCGCAGACAGGCTGAGGCTCGCCTTGATGGCCTACTGGCGTGGCATGCGCCCGACAGTTCGATGTGAGCGTCGACTCGGAGAGGAGAACACCTATCTCGTCGTGTGGTCGATCGGCTTGATCGGTATCTATGCGGAAGCAGAGGATCCTCTCTGGGCGACCAAGCTGAAGCGCAATGAAGCGGAACTCGCTGCTCGCTATGCCATGCTGGAGCTTAGCGGCCTGCCCAGTTGGCTGGGTAGCCTCGCAAAGGCGCACCCCACCGATGTGGAAAGCGTAGTTGGCGCCGAGCTGCTCGATGAGTTGCTCGATGCGGGCGGCGATTCGAGCTGGCACTCGATGGTCCTGCAGTCGCTGCGAAACAGCACACATGAAGTAGCACAGCTGCTTCTGCCTCGTCTCGTTGGCTGGCTCGCATGGTCGGGCTTGACGCTGATGCAGCTTCCGCATTCGCCGTCGAACGAAAAGAAGCTGTCCCAGGTGCTGGGCGTGCTGCTGGCGCACGCCGGCCCAGAGATCAAGGGACCTTTGGAGGAACTGGTCGCGGCTCAGGTGCGGGCTGCCGGCACCGGTCCGTACTTGCTGTTCTGGCTGCCGGTCTTGTTCTCGCTCGCGCCGTTGCGCGGTGTTGAGAGCATGCTTCCCGCTCTGGCAGCACTTCCTGTGGAGCCCAACGGGGCAGCAGTTCGCATTGTCGGTTCACTGTTCAATGAGCGGACTGGCTCTGGATCAACCGAATGGGCCTCCAAGCTGGCGCCTGCGCAACTACTCCAGCTGACGCTTGAATTTCATCGGCACGTCAGGTCGGACGATGACCTCGTGCATGACACCGTCTACTCACCTGGGGCTCGGGACGCAGCCGAGAATGGGCGCAGGTACATCTTCGATGCGTTGATGAAGGCGAGCGGACCGGAGGCTCTCAGTGCGAAGCTCGCTCTCGCGGCCGATCCGCTGTTCGAGCGCTTACGGGATCGCATCGCGGCGTTGGCACAGGAGCGCCTTGCCGCAGAGATCGATTCCAGTGCCTGGACACCTACGGAGGTGGCCATACTTCTCGCGCGCAACGAGCTTTCACCCAAGACCACAACCGACATGGCGCAGTTACTTGTCGATCGGCTGGACGATCTTCAGGAGCTGTTGCTCAAGGACACAGGACCGCGGGCCGGCTGGGCGTCGATCGGCGACGAGAACACGCTGCGGCCCATGATCGCGCGTGAACTGGAAGTTGCGTCGCGGGAGGCCTACACCGTTGACCAGGAAGCTGTGACCGCTGATGGCAAGGAGACCGACATTCGTCTGAGGGCTGTCTCGGGATACCAGGCGACCATCGAACTGAAGGTCGGTGAGAAGGGAAGATCTGCGCGAGAGCTATGCGACACGATCGACGACCAGTTGGTCAAGAAGTACATGGCCCATCGGGACGCGCGTACGGGCTGTCTGCTTGTATCGGTGGCCGACCCGGGCAGGTACTGGCTGCACCCCGAGACAGGTGAACGGATCGATCGATTTGGCCTGCAGACGCTCCTTCAGGCGAAGGCGGATGAGGCGCAGCGACGACTCGGTGGAGAGGCGCGGGTTCTCGCTCGCGTGCTGGACCTGGTGCCTCGCCTGCTCACCGAGAAGCAGGCAGCAGGCGCGGCCCGCTGACAATCTACGGACACCAACATGGCAGAACGCACAGTTGGTCCCCACGAGTTCTGGCTTCAGACCTGCGGTCTCGACACCCATCGTCGCGGACCGAACTACGCCCGGCTGGACACGCCATGGAACGCCTTCACCGCCGAAGGTAGCAAGCTGGTCTGCACCCTCTGGGTTGATCTGATCGTCGATGTTCATGACCCTGGATTGGGCCGCATGCGTCGCTTCGTGAAGATGGGCGGGCGCTCCCGTCGATGGAAGGGTGTTGGCATGCAACACGGCCAACAGGCCCGCGCCAACCTGGATAAGGCCATCGCTGAGAAGCTCCCGATCTTCGGGTTTGAGGCTGAGCCCAACGTGGCCGCCTTGGAACGTGGTGAGCGGTCTGTCAAGCACTTCTATCTTGACCGGGCGCATCAGCTGCAGGGTCGAATCGGCCTCAGTCTGTATGAACTGGAAAACAGGCTCCACATCGAAGAGGCGTTCAGGCAGCGTGGACTCGCGAATCAGGACGATCCAAACCTGCCTTCACCGCTGTTCGAGTTGGTGGACGTGACGGCCGACGTACCGGGAGCCGTTGGTCTTGCGAACGGGGATGCGAGCGAAGAGCACGAGGTCGATCTGCCGCTCGAAGGCAATTTGTCTGCTGATGAGTACGCGCGCAAGGCGCTACCCGTCCTTGTTGCACATGTACTTCGGCAGCAGGACGGCGTAATGGTGCCAATCACGTACCGTCGCCTCGCCGAACTCCTTGGCAGGCGGAACAAGCACGGCGACCCTTGGGCGCGGGGACTTGGCTTCGTTCTCGGGCGAGTAACTGGCCTGATAGACAGCGTGCGCAGCCAGTTGGCTGAGTCGCCGCCCTTCTTGACCAGCCTCGTTGTTCTTTCCAGCGGCACCAATGCGGGATTGCCGGACAAGGGTGTCAGCGATGTTTGGCCGGGTTACGAGTCGCTGTCGAAGCAGGAGAAGGCCGCCAAGCTTGCCGCCGAATTCCAGCGAATCTTGGCCTTTGGCAGTCGCTGGAATGAAGTCTTGCGATTGATCGGAATGCCCTCGGTGGCGCCGCCAGTGGGGCCTGATGGTCGACCCGTTGGAGGCGGTTGGGGAGGCGGAGAGTCCGATGCTCACAAGGCGCTCAAGGACTATGTTCTGCAACATCCAGAACTCGTGGGAGCTTCCGTCGATTGGAAGGCGCAGGTCGAGTATCCGCTTCGCTCTGCGGATGAAATCGACGTCATGTTCCGGTCAGCGCGTACATGGATCGGAGTCGAGGTCAAATCCAGGGTCTCTGACGGGAACGTCAGCGATTACGAGCGAGGCATCTACCAGGTCGTGAAGTACCGTGCAGTCTTGGCGGCACAGGCGCGTGTGGACCATCCGAGTGAAGTTCCGGAGGTGGGCGTAGTTCTTGTCCTTGAGCGAAGTCTTCCGGAGGCGTACCGAGCCTTGGCTGAGGCGCTGGCAGTGACGGTGCTGGAACGCGTGGGCCCACACGCGTAGGCAGACACGGGTCAACCGGCCCAGAATCCTTGCAACGATCAACAAGAACGACGGGGGAGAGGATGGCTCTGATAGTTGATATGCGCCAGCAAGGTGCGCCGGGCGTGCATGCGGTGCTGATAGGGGTAGGTTGCTACCCGCACTTGCAACCGAACCACCCCCTCGGCCAGTACGCCCCGGAGGCGGGCCTGCCGGATCTGGAGTCTCCACTACATGCGGTGGCAGCGCTCGCTCACTGGCTCACGTCGGAAATGACGCTCCAAGGAAAGCCCCTACGGACGCTCCGAGTGCTTGGGTCATCTCCCACGACTGTGTCCTTCCGGCAAATCTGCATGAAGTGACGCCGCAAGGTCGATAAGTTCCACTTCCATTGCAATCCGACGAGGAGACGGGCGATGGAAGTGACGAGCAAGGCGGTGCAGACGACGGGTTGCAGCGAGGGGCTGTTACGGCTGAAGCGGCAGTTTGATCAGTGGCGCGCCGGACGCCGGGCCGGCGAGCGGATTCCGTCAGAGCTTTGGTCCGGCGCGGTCGCCGCGGCCGGCGAGCACGGCGCGTACCGCGTGGCGGCCGAGTTGCACCTGGATTACGCAGTCCTGAAGCGGCGTGCCGCGCTGGCCGGCGGCAACACGCCGGCTGCGGAGTTGGCGCCCCGGTTCGTCGAGCTGTTCGCACCGGCCGGGCGGGCCACGCCGGCAGGGGCTGCGCGTCCGCAGTGCGTGGTCGAACTGGACAACGCGCGTGGCGCGAAGATGCGCGTGGAGCTCGATGGCCAGGGGTTGGCGGGGCTGTCGGTCCTGTGCAGCGCATTCTGGGCCGCGTGATGATCCAGATCACGCCGCACATGCGCATCCTGGTGGCGGTCGGGCCGATCGACTTCCGCGCCGGCATCGACGGTCTGGTGCTTGCGTGCAGGAGGCGCTTGCAGGCCGACCCCTTCGGCGGCGCGCTGTTCGTCTTCCGCAACCGCGCCCGCACGGCGATCAAGGTCCTGGTCTACGACGGCCAGGGCTTTTGGATGTGCCACAAGCGCCTGTCCAGCGGGAAATTCGCCTGGTGGCCCGATGGCGAGCAGCCCGGGCGCACGCTGCAGGCCTGCGAGCTGCAGGTGCTGCTCATGGCAGGCGACCCGTCGCGCTCTCACACCGCGCCGGCGTGGCGCCCGCTGAGCCTGGCGGCCTGAGGCCTGATGGTCCGGACGGCGCAGCTCACGGACCAGCGGCGAGCTGCTCTCGGTAGTTCCACGGCAGCCACCGCGCGGCGTCGGTGATCACGTCCTGGGCGTGATGCTGCAGCGCGTTCAGGTACTCGAACGGGTTGACGTCGCACAGCCGGCAGGTGTGGATCAAGCTCATGTAGACGTCGCCGACCTCGGCGCCGGTGACCGTCTTGTAGAACATCGACGCCTTGCGGTGCAGGATGGCCCGCTTCAGGCTCTGCTCACAGAGGTTGTTGTCCAGCGGGGCCCCGGCCTTGCGCAAGAACAGCGTGAGCTCGTCCCAGTGCCGGATCAGGTAGCGCAGCGCCTTGCCCAGGCCGGAGTTGGGTTCGACCAGGCGCCTGTCGAACTGCGCGTTCATCCAGCGCGCAAGGTCGTCCATGACCGGCTTGCTGTGCTGCTGGTGGAACGACAGGCGCTGCTCGGCTGACAACCCGTCCGTGCGACAGGTCGCATCGTGCTTGTAGACCTCGGCCAGGGCCTCGATGACGTGGCGGGCGGCTTCGGGGAACTGCTCGGCGACATCGGCCACCTGGCGTCGCCCGTGGGTCAGGCAGTTCGCCAGGACGGTCTTGAATTCGCCAGCGACGTTGGCCGCCAGCGCGTCGCACATCTGCATCGCCGGCGCCAGCTCCTGGGCGCGGTGTGCGAGCAAACGCTCCATGTTCTTGCCGGCGTGGGCGTGGCCGGTGAAGAACAGCACCACCTTGTGCTGCTTGTCGCCCTCTTGCACGACGGCGACGATGCCCGAGGTGCTGATCGCCTTGGCCACCGGCTTGACGCCGTCGGCCTCGGCGCGCTTGCGCTCGGCCATCAGGCTGAGCACCTTCATGGGCGTGTCATCGCTGTGCAGCAGCGGCGCCTGCGCGGCCTGCACGATCAACGCCTGGAAGACCGCACGCGGTGCGGGCACGGCCTTGAACACGATGTCCCACTGGGTCGCATCGGGCAGCGGCACGTACAGCGAGGCCTGCAGGCCCTCGAGCCGGAAGTGCGGCATGCCGTTGCCGTAGCGCAGCAGGGCGATCATGCTCGCGCAGCTGGAGTCATACTTCGGCAGCGAGGCCACCGCCGCGGGCAAGGGGGCGGTGAAGACGCTGTCGCACAGCCGGCAGCGCAGCCGCTGCAGCTTGTACACCGTGGCCCCCAGCGGCGCCTGGCCCACCACCTTGACGATGGACCGGGGAGGCGACTCGTAGACGCGGCCCTTGTCGCACTGCGGGCAGCGGTCGCCTGACTCCAAATCGGGGTGATCGCACTGGACGATGGGCGCGCCGCTGTAGTCGTGCGCGGCGTTGCGGCCGTGGCCGGGCTGGGGTGGCCGGGGCACCGGCACCGGCACCACCCCCGGCAGGGCCGGCGCTGGATCGGCGTCCAACGCATCCGACTCGCCCGACTGATCCGCCTGCGCGGCGCGCTCCAGCACGTTGCGCTTGTGCTCGGTGCGGTGGCCGAACAGCATGCGCTGGAAGCGCTTGATCGAGGTCTTCGCGTTCTGCAGCGACAGCATGACGTACACGAAGGTGCTGAACACCCGCTCGAGCAGAAGGTATTGCTCGGTGGAGAAGGTCGGCTTGGCCTTGGCCAGGAGTTCGTCGAGCTCGGCCTGGGTGGCGTTGACGATCTCGGGCGGCTTCATGCGGCGATCGGCAGCGGCAGCGGCAGCGGCGCGTCCAACTGCGACAGCCGCTGGCGGAAGTCCTTGACCAGGGCATAGCCCTTGACGCTCATCGGAATTGACCCAGGCCCGCTCAGCGAAATTGACCCACCGAATCGGGCCGACTGGGGCGAGACGGTTGGGCCAGGACGGGTCGGTGAGTTCGAGATCCAGGCGCTCGAAGATGAACAGCCGGCTCTTCAGGGCGACGCTATCGACCTTCTGTAGTTTGCCGACGCAGCGGCCACGCGGGGGTGCTTGGTAGGCCTGCTGAGGCTGCTGGGCTTGAGGTGGATGCGCCCTGAGTACAGGGCGCTGCTTCGCGGCCCCTATGGGGCCAGCTACATGGGGCTGCGCCCCATACCCGCGCATCCGGTTGGGCCATGTGGGCCCGACTGCAGTAGAACTGCAGAGTCGTCAAGAACGGGCGCGACGACCGCAATGACCGGGCAGTTGTTCCGACCGCCGCGCCCCACCGTGTTGGCCACGAGTGCGGGCAAAGTATTGCACCGCTCTGGGATCAGGTCCAGAGGTGCGGATCGCTGCGCTGCACGCGCTCGGGCCCCGAGCGAGTGCGCCGATGCCTGCTGCCGTAGCGACTGGCCAGCCATTGCGGGGTCGAGTGTTTACCTGTGCATGGTGCCAGGTCGAAGTCGTGGTGTGCATTGGCTGCGACCGAGGGCGGCGCTACTGCGGTAGTGAATGCAGCGACCAGGCGCGCCGCCAAGCGCTGCACGCCAATGGCAAGCGCTATCAGAGCAGCCCGGCGGGGAGCTTCGCGCATGCCCGCAGGTCGCGGCGGTATCGGCAGCGCCGGCGCGAGCGGTTGGCGCCGCAGCAGTCACTACCGCCGCCACCGCCACCGCCTCCGCCGACGCCGCCAGCAAATAGTGACGCATCAGTGGGTTCCCAAGAGCCCTGCGCAGGCGGTGTACTGGCGGCGGAGTTGGACGTGGCGCCAGCCACAGGTTGCGATGAACGGCGACGACCTTGCTGCTGGTGCTCGCGAGAGTGCCAAAGCGTTGTGCGACGTGACTTCCCGCGTCGCAGCCGGCTCGCGTGGCACGTCCCGTCTGATTACGGCCGAGGAGCACCGCATGGACAGTCACCCTGACAACGCAGCGTGCAGCGAACCCCGCGCAGCTCAGTAGTTCGGGGGGCCGGCGATGGAGCTCGATCTGCACCGCCTGGAGCTGCGCTTCGCCGCCACGCGCATCAGCGATGCGCCGGCCGTGCAACGCCTGGCCAATTCGATCGAGGCGAACGGTCAACTGGTGGAGTGCGTTGCCGCCGGCCAGGCCGCGGACGTTGGCCTGGTGCTCATCGACGGCTACCGGCGCGTGGCCGCGTTGCGGCGACTGCACCGCGACACCGCGAAGGTGCAGTGCTGGAGCTGCCCGGTCGGTGAGGCGCTGGCGCAGGTGCTCGCACGCGCGGGTTCGCGCCCGTTCATGCCCATCGAGGAGGCGCTGCTGCTGCGCGAGTTGATCGACGCGCATGGCCTGACACAACGTGAGGCGGCACGCCAGTGCGCGCGCGACGTGAGCTGGGTGCAGCGACGCTTGATGCTGCTCGGCGGACTGCCCGAGGCCTTGCTGCAGGCGGTGCGCGAGGCGCGCGTGTCAAGCTGGGCCGCCACGCGCGTGTTCGTGCCGTTGGCGCGCGCCAACAGCGAGCACGCCAGTCGAGTGCTGGCCAGCCTGGACGCGCAGCGGCTGTCCACGCGCGAGCTGTGGACCTGGTTCGATCACTACCAGGGTGCGCAGTGCGCGCAGCGCGAACGCATGGTCGAGCACCCGCGCCTGTTCATCGACAGCTTGAACGAATGCGAGCGCAACCGCGATGCCAAACGGCTGCGCGACGGTCCCGAACGCGAAGCGATGGCCCAGCTCGGCCACCTGCAGTCGCTGCTGGAGCGTGTGCGACGCCGGCTCGAGCCCTTGAGCACGCCGGTGCCGGTGTCGCTGGTGCGCGCGTGCAGCCGCGTGCACGCGGCGTTGCCCGACGTGGCGAGCGAACTCAGGAGATTGTGCGATGACCCCCATCGAGATCCGCAACAGCGTGTTCACACTTCACCAACAGGGCGCGAGCCTGCGCGAGATGAGCAGGCTGCTGGGGCTGTCGCGTAACACCGTACGGCGCATCTTGCGCGAGCCGGCGGTGGCCACCGCGCGGGTGGCGGCGCTGGACGAGGCGACGCAGCAGCGGCTCAAGGCGGTCTACGAGCGGGCCAAGGGCAACGCCGTGCGCATGGGCCAGATCCTGGGCGCCGAGTACGACCAGTGGCTGCCCTACAGCACGCTCACGCGCTGGGTGCGTCAGGCCGAGTTGCGCCGGCCGCCCAAGCGCTCGGGCGAGTACCACTTCGCGCCCGGCCAGGAGATGCAGCACGACACCTCGCCGCACCGGATCGAAGTCGCCGGCAAGCCCCTCGTTGCGCAGTGCGCGGGACTGACGCTGGCGTATTCGCGGCGCCTGTTCATCCAGTACTACCCGACGTTCAAGCGCTTCGACGCCAAACACTTCTTGCTACGCGCCGCGCAGTTCATGGACGGCACTGCGCCGCGCTGCGTCATCGACAATACCAGCGTCATCCTTGCCGGCGGCGCCGGGGCGGATGCCGTGATCGCCCCGGAGATGGCCGCCTTCGCGCGCTGCCTGGGCTTCGAGTTCCTCGCCCATCGGATCAACGACCCCGACAGAAAAGGGCGCATCGAACGCCCCTTCGCCTGGGTGGAAGGCAACTTCCTGCCTGGCAGATCCTTCGCCAGCTTCGATGACCTGAACGCGCAGGCGCTGAGCTGGTGCATCGAGGTGGCCAATGCCAAGCCCAAACGCGCGCTGGGCATGTCGGCCGAGGCGGCGTACGTGATAGAGAAACCCCACCTCAGGAGCCTGCCTGCAGTGCCGCCGGCGGTCTACGACGTGTTCGATCGGGTGGTGGACCTGTACGGCTTCGTCAGCGTCGATACCGTGCGCTACTCGGTCCCCGAGCGACTGGTAGGCAAGACGGTGACCGTGTACAAGCACCACGAGAGCATCGAGATCCACTACCGCAGGATGTCGGTGGCGATGCATCCTCGGCTGGTCGGCGTGCGCGATGCGCGTCACACGCTGCCCGGGCATCACACGGTGCCGCAGCGCGCGCCACGCCAGCCCTCGCTGCAGGCGCAGCTGCTGCGCGGCGAGCATGCCACGCTGGACGCCTACGTGATCGCGCTGGCGGCGCACCTCAACGGCCGCGGCACGCGCGCGCTCAACCGGCTGCTGCAGCTCAAGCGCTCGTACCCGGCGCAGCCATTCCTGGCCGCGGTGGAGCAGGCGCTGAAGTACGGCCTGTTCGATCTGAGCCGGCTCGAGACCCTGGTGCTGCGGCATGTGGCGGGCGACTTCTTCGCACTCGATGATGAGACCCAAGGCGACCGCGCTGACGACGCGTGAGCGGCTGCACGCGCTGCTGCACGAGCTGAACTTCAAGGGCATGCAGCGCGTGCTCGATGCCGAGCTCGATCGGGCCGAGCGCAACGCCGCGCCGGCGGCCGAGGTGGTGCAGCGCCTGCTCACCGAGCAGGCCTCGTTCCAGCGTGAGCGCGCCATGGTCAACCGCGTGGCCAGGGCGCACCTGCCCTGGCAGTGGACGATCGACACCTTCCCCTTCGGGCAGCAGAGCGGCGTGAACAAGGCGCAGATCCTCGGCCTGGCAGGCCTGGACTTCGTGCGCCGCGCGGAGAACCTGGTTCTGATCGGCGGGACCGGCACGGGCAAGACCGGCATTGCAATGGGACTGCTGCGCCAAGCCTGTGTGAACGGCTGGCGCGGGCGCTTCTACAACGCCCAGGCGCTGCTCGACGAGCTCTATGCCTCGTTGGCCGATCGCACCACGACCCGTCTGCTCACGGCGCTCAGCCGTACGCAGCCGCTATGCATTGACGAGCTCGGCTACCTGAATCTGAAGCCCGAACAGGTCAATGCATTCTTCCGCCTAATGGACCAGCGCTACGGACGCGTGAGCACGATCATTACAACGAACCTCGAGTACTCGGCGTGGTACGGCTTGTTCGACAACAAGCCTCTCGTGGACGCGCTGCTGGACCGGTTGCAGCATCACTGCATCACCATCCGCATCGAGGGACCCTCGCTGCGGGCCAGCACTGCCACGGATGCACCGGCACAGCCAGCGGCCTCACCCGGGCCGAAGCGCGCCCCCACGCCCACCGCGCAGAAGAAGGCTCAGTGAGCCTTGCACGGCCGTTCGCACGGCCAGGCCCTCGCCGGATCGCGCCCCTGCGCTTGGCACGACGGTCCTCGTCGGCCTTCCCGACTCTCCCTGCAGACTCGCTCCTCGACCTCCCGTCGCGGCACGAACTACTGCGCACGCGGTGGGTCAGCTTCCAGTGAGCGCAGGCGGGTCAGAAATTGTGAGCGCCGAGGCATAGCCCAGCACCTGCTTGATCGAGCGGTTCACGGCCCGCGTGGGCGCAGCCTTGCCGCGACCCGTGGTCTGCCCCATTACCGTCCAGTTGGCCGCCCGGTAGCAGGTGCCGGCAAAGCGCTGCGGATCGATGAAGGTCTCCACGAAGTAGATCGGGTGCGCGTACAGCTGCTGCCAGTCGGCCGACAGCATCCGCGCCATGCGACCCAGGATGTGCGACGCCAGATGCGCAACCCGCACCCAGGGCAGGATCAGGAAGCGCGTGTTGTAAGCCAGCAGCCGGATGTTGTTCAGCCGCGCCTGCGCGCACCAGCCGATGAAGCGGTCACGGCTGCCCAGGTGCCGTGGCGCCGAGCTCCAGGCCACACAGGCGATCGGCCGGCCGCGCGCAAAGACCAGGTACTTCAGGTGCTCGCCCACGGGCTGCGAGTAGCCCAGGTAATGGTGCTGCTGCAGCAGGCTGTTGAACAGCGCCTCCTCGGGCGTGCGCCGCACCTGGCGGATCTCCAGCGGCCCGAGCTCGGCCAGGCTCATGCTCAAGGGGGCCTGCTCGACGCTCACCGCTTCAGGCTTGTCGCGTCCCCCGCCTTCCCTCAACGAGCTGCGACCGACCTGGCGCACCGGCGGCAGTTCGATCAGGCCCCGGCGGTGCAGCATCAGCATCATGCCGCGGCACACCATGTCGCGCAGCGCGCCGTTGGGCTGCACCCAGTTCCAGGCCTCGCACAGCTTCTCCGACAGGCGCCGGCGGCTGCACTGCGGATTCTCGGCAATGAGCTGGCGGATCAGGACGAGGTCGGCGTCGGCGATGACGCGGTGTCGGTAGCTCAACTTCGCCTGCATGCGCCGCACGGTAGGCGAGTTGGCGCTGGAACGCAAGTCGGGGGAAACGCCGAGGGCGGCTCGCCCTGCGTGCAACCTACGCGACCGCCTCAGCTAAATTCAAGCGGCCTTGCCGGAGGGACACACTACATGCGGTGGCAGCGCTCGCTCACTGGCTCACGTCGGAAATGACGCTCCAAGGAAAGCCCCTACGGACGCTCCGAGTGCTTGGGTCATCTCCCACGACTGCAACGCCGTGGCCGGATAGCGAGCCTACGTTCCAGTACATCCAGGGCCACGTGCACGATTGGTACGACGACGTCGATACTCACGAGCAGAACCTCGCCGTCTTCTACTTCTGCGGTCACGGTCTGCGCATTGGCGCTGTGCAAGCACTGCTGGCGCAGGACTTCGGCTCCAACAGCCACTTGCCATTCAGCCACGCGATCGAGCCCGAGCAGTTCGCAAGGGCCATGGGCAAGTCTAGAGCTCTGCAGCAGGTGTTCCTCATCGACGCCTGCAGTACGACCCTGAAGCTTCCGGAAGACTACGAAGAGATCCAACCCAGCTCATTGATTCAAGCGGCCCGAAATGACAACCTGGGGCTCACAAGACGGGCATTCATTCGCGCCAGCGAGTTCGGTACCAGCGCGTACGGTGTGCCAGGCGCGCCATCGGTGTTCATGACGGCGTTCCTCACGGCAATGCGAGGCGCCGCGGCGGTCAGGCGCACACCCACCGAGTGGGTGGCCAACACGGACGTGCTCAAGACCGCAGCCAATTGGCTAATCCAGCAGACCCCTCACGGGGTCGGGCAAGAGGTTGCCTATGGAGGGGGTCTTTCGTCCACCGTAGACCTGCACGAACTCCCTGGTGTCCCGCTGTTGCCAGTGCAGGTGACGTGCAACCCGAGTGCCTTCGAGGCCTTGGCCGAGCTACATGTGGATCAACTACCTCAAGGGGGAAAAGGTCACTGGCCCACAAACGTCGAACTTCCCCTTGGCAATCACGACTTCCAGGCAATCGATTCCACCAGTGCGGGCAAGACCGTTCACGGCGAACTGCTCGGAGAGTACGTGTTTCCTCCATACGGCTTGGTGTCTATACCGTGTGGAGATACGCCTTGATCACCGTTGTCAACGTCGACTTCAGCACCGTCCTTCCTGGCGGGGCTGCGGCGCCGCGCATCGCCATTGCGGACATCTTTGAGCTGAAGGGGCGTGCCGGAGACCAGGTCCCGGTAAGGCAGGGGCTGATCGTCAACCTGCGGCGAAGCGAACCAGTTCGCGTCGATGTCCCACCGGGTACGTACCTTGTTCGACTGAAGGCTCCTTCTGGCCAGCTGCTCATGCAAAGGGTTCAGGTGAACGACGACGGCGCCGCTCCGTCGCTTGAGCTGAGGCCGGCTCCCTCACAGCATGTCCTTCAGGTTGATAAATTCGGTCATCGGGTGGAGTTTGGAGCGCGAGTGCCGCGAGAAGTGGCCCCGCTGCGCGGACCTTCTGACGAGCCAAGTGGATCTCGACTGCAATGGTCTGCGCGTCTCCTGGACCAAACTGGGAAGGCTCCGGACTTGACATACCTGCCCGGGCTCCCGGTGCGGGAGGTGGTTGAAGAACGGCAGGACTACATGGGCGTTGCCAAACTTATGGCGCAGTCTGCACCGGACGCCCTTCAAAGTCTCCAGCGCCGCCGGGAAGGCTCTTCTCATCTCGTGGGGGATGTAAGCGCGGTACAGGCCGCCCGCCTTTACGGCGATGGCGATGAGCTGACGACCCAATGGAAGTACCCACTGCGCAAGAAGGCCATCATCGGCGAGCCTTCAACTGAAGGGAAGCAAAGGCGCTTCTTCGCGCTCTCATACAGGGCCACGGACACGTTCAGTCCGCTGCAGGTTGCGTGCATCCCCGGTCGATGGGTCACCCAGGAAAACGAATTGGCACAGGTCAGGGTCAGCTATCGTGAGCGGACCGTCGGCGGCGAGAGCTCCAGGGCAATGGAACTGGAAGTTGACGACCCGGATTTCGGTGGGTTGATTGAGTTCTTGCAGCAAGGCGATCTCGCCGGCTCGTACAGAGTCGTGGAGCAGGCACTTGACGTTCTGTATGCGAAGTGGCGCAACCCATACGCCGCTGCTGCTGCGGGTTACGTGTTGCTGCAGGCGGGCTTACCGGGCTCTGACGTAGGACGAAACTGGGAGCAGTGGCTTCTGAATCTTGCCTATCGGTACAAGGGGATCCCTGACGGTGCCATCCTCTTCACCACCTTGCTGCTTCAGTCGCGGCAGCGCGAAGTGAGGTCCTTGATGTACGAGGGCGGCGCGCACAACCCGTTCCGAACTCCTCTTGAAGCAGCGCTTGAAGCTGTGCGGCGCGGGCCGCCCCTGTTCCGGTATGGGCTGAACTTGATGGCCACGAACCTTGCGATCTTAGAAGCCGAGGAGAGCAACGGCATCCAAGCCAAGAAACTGGACGTAGCCAAGCGCTACGTGCGCGAGCTCTCGCTGAGAGTCGACCCCGCGCAAGCGCTCTCCGTATTCGATGTCTCTGCTTAGCACCGCGCCCGCGGGCCAGCCACGGTTTTCGCTCCACGCGTTGGCGGCCGACCATGGGGACTGCATAGTTCTGAGCTACTCGCTCGGCGACCGGGACTTCCGCATCGTGGTTGATGCAGGTACGCAAGGGACCGCCGGGCGGCTTCGGTCTCTCATAGAGCGAGCACCGACCGCGACGTGGGAACTGCTTGTGATAACCCACATCGATGCTGATCACATTGGCGGGGCTCTTGACCTCTTGGCTGACGCGTCAATCGCCGGCCGATTCCAAGACGTGTGGTTCAACGGCAGGCAGCACTTGGACCCACCGGGCACTGAGTCCTTGGGAGTACGGCAGGGGCTCGAGTTGCAGGCACTGCTGGCAGACCGCGGCATCCCTTGGAATCGTGCGTTTGGTGGTCGAGCCGTTTGTCTACCCGGCGACGGGGCTCCAATCAACACTACCTTGGCGTCAGGTGCCATCGTCACCTTGCTCTCACCGTCGGTCAGGAAACTTGCTTCGCTGCGAACCTTGTGGGACAGGTTTGTGGCACGTCAGCGGCCGACGCCGGCTGCTCCAGTCCCGGTGGCGCCTACCGGGTTGGAGATCATGGGCGGGTCAGGGCTCAGCGTACGAGCGCTCGCCTTGACGCGGACGCCAAACGACAACTCGGTACCCAATGGCAGCTCCATCGCATTCATGGTTGAGTTCGCCGGGAAGCGAGTGCTTCTGGGCGCTGATGCCCACTCCGACGTACTCGTGTCGTCGGGACAGCGTATGAACGCTGAGTCTCGACGAATCGATGTCTTCAAGCTGCCGCATCATGGCAGCGCCAAGAACGTCACCACAGCTCTGCTTGAGACCTATCCCGCTGACCGCTTCGTCGTCTCAACGAACGGCGCTCATCACGATCATCCCGACGACGTTGCAATCGCGCGCGTGGTACTGCGCCGCCCAGGCGCCGAACTCGGCTTCAACTATCCAACTGCGGCGTACGAGCGCTGGCAGCGACACCTAGCGGGTACTGAGCCTCAGCGGGTCGTTCGGGCAGGTACGTGGGAGGACGGCGTGACCGTTAAGCTGCTCTGAGCCTTCGACTGCTGAGCGACCACTCGCGGTTCTTGCCGGATCTGAGCCACATCGTTCTGGCGTGCCTCGATGCGATACGAGCCCGAGGTATCGGGTACGGCGCTGAGTCGGTTGACGTCTTCGCCTTGTGATTGATAAAGGACGTTATCAATCATGAAGGCCTGGAGGCAACAGCATGACGAACTACGGGGTTGCGACCCTCGGTGACAACCTGCCGGCGCTGTATGCCCCGGACCCTGCGGCAGCGCGTCGCACGCTGGAGTTCTTCACGGCGAACATTCGCAACCCCAACACGCGCAAGGCGTATGCACGGGCCGGCGTTGAGTTCGCGAGGTGGTGCCAGGCGCGCGGCATTGCGGCGCTGAAGCAGATCGAGCCCGTGCATGTCGCGGCCTACATCGAACAACTGCAGCTTGCAGCGCCGTCGGTGAAGCAGCGACTGGCGGCCCTGCGCACGTTGTTCGATTGGTTGGTCGTCGGCCAGCTGATGCCGGTCAATCCGGCGGCATCGGTGCGAGGTCCGTGCTACTCGCTCAAGAAGGGCAAGACGCCGGTCTTGTCGGCCGAGGAGGTGCGCGCGCTCATCGACTCGATCGATACCGACACGATCATCGGTCTTCGCGACCGCGCGCTCATCGGGCTCATGGTCTACACATTCGCGCGGGTGGGCGCCGCGGTGCAGATGCGGCTGGAGGATGTCTACGTGCAGCGGCGCCGCACCTGGGTTCGGCTGCATGAGAAGGGCGGCAAGCTGCACGAGATGCCGTGCCATCACAACCTGGAGGACTACCTGCACGCCTACGTCGATGGCGCCGGGCTCGACGACGCCAAGGGCTTCCTGTTTCGAACGGCGAAGGGCCAGGGCGCCGCTCTCTCGACGAGGCCAATGCGGCAGGCCGATGTGTACCGCATGATCTGCCGACGGGTTGAGGCTGCTGACATTCGCACGCATATCGGTTGCCACAGCTTTCGAGCGACTGGCATCACCGAGTACCTGAAGAACGGCGGGCGCCTGGAGATTGCGCAGCAGATGGCCAACCACGAGTCATCGCGAACGACAGGCCTCTACGATCGGCGCGGCGACCAGATCAAGCTCGACGAAGTTGAGCGGATCGCCATCTGAGATGGATGGCCTGGGCGATGTCAACGGCCGCGTTGCGGAGCCTCGGTGCCACGAAAGGTGGGGCGCTGGGCGTCGCACGCGCTCACTGATCGATCGTCGTGGTTGCCACGATGATGGTGAGTGCCCCATGCTGACGTATGCAAGCACTCTTTCGTAGGCCCGCCACAAATTAAAGAATGCTTTAAGATGTGACGCGACCTCGCAAAGCTGCTTTCACACCATGCGCACCACCGGCACCTACGTCACCACCACCACCCTGGGTGAAAAGGTGCGTGCGTTCGTGCCGCATCCGCTGCCGCCAACCAAGCCGGCCTTGGCCATTGAGTCTTACGAAGCTGCCGCGCGCCGTGCCGAACTGTCGCTGGCCAGACTGTCGGGTGTGGCGGGCCTGGTGCCGTCGGTGGACTGGCTGCTGTACAGCGCCATTCGCAAGGAGGCCTTGCTCACCTCGCAGATCGAAGGCACGCAGGCCACGCTGACCGACCTGTTCGACGACGAGGCGGGCCTGGTGGTGGCCAACACCGACGACGTCGAGGAGGTGACCAACTACCTGCGGGCCTTCCGTCTGGTGCGCGACAACCTGCGCAGCCCGAAAGGCCTGCCGATCTCGGTGCGCCTGCTGTGCGACGCCCACCGTTTGTTGCTTGCCGGCGCTCGCGGCGCGGGCAAGCAGCCGGGCGAACTGCGACGCTCGCAGAACTGGATCGGCGGCGCGCGGCCGGGTAGGGCCGTGTTCGTACCTCCGCCACCAGACCGTGTCCCGGCGTTGCTCGGCGACCTGGAACGCTTCATCCACGACGCTGGGCCGAACATGCCGCCGCTCGTGCGGATCGCGCTGGTGCACGTGCAGTTCGAAACCATCCATCCCTTCCTGGATGGCAACGGCCGCATCGGCCGCTTGTTGATCGCGGCGCTGCTGGAGCAAAGGGGCCTGCTGCCGGAGCCGTTGGTGTACCTCAGCAGTTATCTCAAGCAGAACCAGGCTGAGTACTACCGGCGCCTGTCGGCGGTGCGGACGGATGGCGATTGGGAAGGCTGGGTCAGCTTCTTCCTGGAAGGCGTGGAGACCGCCGCCACCGATGCCGAGCGCGGCATCGTGGCCATCGCCAGCCTGGTAGCGGCCGACCGCCGAAGGCTGCTGGCGGCACCGCGCGTCGGCGCCGTGGGCCTGCGACTTTTCGAACTGCTGCCATTGATGCCGCGCTTCACCATCGAGCAAGTGCGCCAGAAGCTGACGACCACTTTCCCAACGGCAACGGCTGCGGTGAAGTTGCTGGAAGACCTCGGCATCGTCACCGAGTTGACCGGGCAGAAGAAGAACCGCTGTTTCAGCTACGCCGCCTATGTCGAATTGCTGGCGGATGGCACATGAGGGCGCTTGACAGAGGCATGGCGGCGCCCGCGCGATCTGCGCTTGGGCCGCAACACCGCAGGCGGTGAGCTGAAGGGGGGTCATCCGCAGCGGACTTGAGGTGGCGACGATTCGTGGGAGCGTGAGGTGGCTGACCACATTGAGGTTGCCACCATGTACGAATTCACCACCATCAGCGGTCGCGTCATCGAGGCCAGGCGCTACATGAACAGATGGCCTCGTCTCAATGAGCCCGACCCGGCGCAGGAGCGCTGGGAGGTGTGGATCACCGAGCGTTCCAGCAGCGAGGTGAAGCTGACGGTGGCAAGCCGTGCCATGCCAGCCCGATGTGGGCACTTGGTGACGTTCGTGGTGGCCAACGATCGGCCGGTGGGCATGGTCAACTTGACCATCGGTGCCTGCGTGAACTTCACTCGGGCTGATCCGGTGCCCGTGCTGCAGGGCCGGGACGTGGTCTGGCCGGTGTTCATGTCGTTGGGCGGGCTGATGTTATCGGCCTTCACGTCTCCGCTGGTACTCGCGGTCGCCGTGCCCTTGGCTGTTCTCTATGTGCCCACCGTAGTCGTGGCTCGTTGGCTGGTGCGCGGGCAGCTGCAGACCCAGGTCGATGTGCGGCTCAGTCATATCCGGACCGAGAACGTCGTACGGCCATTCCCCAAGCGCAACTGACCGCTCCATGCCGACTGATCGAGCGGTTCCCGATCAGGTACTGCGCCTGTGCCGGCTTCCTGCCGAAGGACTTGAGCGTTGCGCCGTCGCAGAATCCTGGCGACGATAGGCACCATGGGAAAGCAACCTGACGATCGAGCCGCCGGCCCTGTGCAGCGTGTGCGCCTGGTGGTGGGCGGGCGCGTGGAGATCGAGCGAGAGATCGTGCGCCTGTGTGCCCAGCGACTTTTCGACCGAGCCCGCTTCGACGATCTCACGCGCCAACTTGACAGGCCTTCGAAGCCCGCGCTTCGGGTCGTGGCAAGGGAAGACCGGCTGAACTGGCCTGACGACTGACGACATCGGATCGGAAAACCTCGCTGGCTGGCGCACGGGGGCTGAGATACCGGCTTGTTGACCTTAGCTTCGTCTGTTATTTGCGATCGACGAATATTTGGAACATACTGGGATCAAACCAAACTGATGACGGCCCCCTGTCATGCATGCACCTGCGACCCACGCCGAGAGAGTGCTGCAGCTCGTCCGCAAGAACGGCTGGCTGCGCGCCGGCGACCTGGCCGGTGCGGGCATACCGCGCGTCGTACTCACGCGCATGACGGCTAGCGGTCAACTGGAACGGGCGGCACGCGGCCTGTACCGCCTGCCGGACGCGAGCAGTTCCGAGCATGAAGGGCTGGTGACTGTGGCCCGCAAGGTGCCCCAGGCGGTGATCTGCCTGCTGAGCGCACTGCAATTTCACGGGCTGACCACTCAACTACCGTGGCAGGTCTGGATCGCCATGCCTCGCGGAAGCCACGTGCCGCGACTCGACCACCCACCGATCAAGATGGTGCAGTTCACCGGCGAGGCCTACATGCATGGGATCGAGATTCACGAGCGTGACGGTATCGAGCTGCAGGTGTACGGAGTGGCCAAGACGGTGGCCGACTGCTTCAAGCACCGCAACAAGATCGGCGTGGACGTGGCGCTGGAAGCGCTCAAGGACGCCCTATCGCAAGGGCGGGCCAGCTTCGACGACCTGTGGCGCAGCGCCAAGGTCTGCCGCGTCGCGAACGTGATGCGGCCCTACATGGAAGCGGTTGCATGAGCCGGGACCGCGCAGTGTCAGTGCAGGCATGACCGGCGACGACGATCGCTCGGACCTGCGTGCTGAGAACGCGCGCCTGGTCGCACTGCTGGTCTCTCACGGAATCGAGTGGCGCAAGCCCGCCGAAGCTAACGTGCCGCCTGCAGCGTCGGCGTTGAGCACCGATCAGAAGGTCATGCTGTTTCGCCGGCTGTTCGCCGGTCGGACCGATGTCTACCCGGTGCGCTGGGAAAGCAAAGCCGGCAAGACCGGCTACGCACCGGCCTGCGCCAACGAGTGGCGCGCCGGTGTCTGCGAGAAGCCCAGGATCAAGTGTGCCGACTGTAGCCACCGCAGTTTGATTGCGCTGAGCGACCGAACGATCTTCGATCACCTCGCCGGGCGGCACACCACCGGCGTCTACCCGCTGCTCACGAACGACACCTGCAACTTTCTGGCGGTGGACTTCGACGATGCGGAGTGGCGCCAGGACGCCAAGGGCTTCGCGAAGTCTTGCAGTGAACTGGGCGTGCCCGTGGCCCTGGAGGTCTCGCGCTCAGGTGAAGGCGCCCACGCCTGGGTCTTCTTCTCGGCGAGCGTTGCGGCGCGTGACGCCCGTCGCCTCGGCACGGCGCTGATCAGCTTCACCTGTGCCCGGACCCGCCAGTTGAAGCTCACGTCGTACGACCGCCTCTTTCCAAGCCAGGACACGCTGCCCAAGGGCGGGTTCGGCAACCTGATTGCGTTGCCATTGCAGAAGCTGCCCCGCGAGTTGGGCCGAAGTGTGTTCGTCGACGAAGCGCTACAACCGTTTCCGGATCAATGGGCCTTCTTGACGTCCGTGAGGTCGATGGAGCCGCACGACATCGAGCCCACGATTCTTCGCGCTACCGGTGGCGCACATCCGCTCGATGTGACATTCGTGGCCGACGAAGATTCGCTCGAGCCGTGGAAGCCACGTCCATCGGCCAACCAACGATTGACCGGCCCGATGCCGGAGTCCGTGTCGGTGACCCAGGCCAACCTGGTGTATGTCGAGAAGGGACCGCTGCCGCAGTCACTGGCAAACCGCCTAGTGCGTCTGGCCGCCTTCCAGAACCCGGAGTTCTACCGTGCGCAAGCCATGCGCATGCCGGTGTGGGACAAGCCGCGCGTCATCGGCTGCGCCGAGAACTTCCCCCAGCACATCGGCCTGCCTCGTGGGTGCCTGGAGGCTGTGCAACAACTGCTGCGGGACCACGGCATTCGCTGCGATCTGCGGGACGAACGGTCGGCGGGCGAACCGCTCGCGGTCGACTTTGTGGGAACGCTACGACCCGACCAACGCGCCGCCGCCAAGGCGATGCTGAAGCATGACACGGGCGTGCTGTGCGCGCCGACGGCGTTTGGCAAGACAGTCACCGCTGCTGCTCTGATCGCCAGCCGTGGTGTGAACACCCTGGTCCTGGTCCATCGCACCGAGTTGCTCAGGCAATGGAAGGAACGGCTGCAGTCCTTTCTCGGCGTTGGCCCTGACGTGGTGGGCACCATCGGCGGCGGCAAGGCCAGACCGACCGGCAGGATCGACGTGGCGGTGATGCAGTCCCTTGCCGGGAGGGGTCATCGGCAGGGCGAGGTCGATTCATTGGTCGAGAACTACGGACAGATCGTCGTCGACGAGTGCCACCACCTGTCAGCCTTCTCGTTCGAGGCGATCTTGAAGCGGGCCAAGGCCAAGTACGTGCTTGGCTTGACAGCCACACCCATACGGCGCGACGGGCAGCAGCCCATCATCTTCATGCAGTGCGGGCCGATTCGGCATACGGCAGCGAAGCCGGACGGTGCGCCGCAGACTCTGGAGGTGACGCCGCGCGTCCTGTCCGCGACCGTCATCGTGTCGCCCGACGCCGGCATACAGGAGGTCTTCCGGACGCTAGCGATTGATGACGCCCGCACGGCCAGGATTGCCGAGGAAGTCGTCGACGCCTACCAGCAAGGCAGGAAGATTCTGGTTCTGACCGAGCGCACCGAGCATCTCGCGGCAATCGAGGCGGCCTTGGGCGGGCGGGTTGAGGACCTGGTTACGCTGCAGGGCCGGTCCTCGAAAAAGCAGCGGGTGGCCGCCTTGGCCAGGCTGGAAGCGCTGGCACCTGGCGCGCCACGTGTCCTGCTGTCCACCGGCAAGTTGGTGGGCGAGGGATTCGACCATCCGCCGCTCGACACGCTGGTGCTGGCGATGCCAATCTCGTGGAAGGGCACCCTGCAGCAATACGCCGGGCGGCTGCACCGCGAGCACGCTGGCAAGACGCATGTGCAGATCGTGGACTTCGTCGATGCCGGGCACCCCGCACTGATGCGCATGTGGGCGAAGCGCCAGGTCGGCTATCGCGCCATGGGGTACCGCGTTGAAGCCGCAGCGGCCGATCTGTTCGTCGCCGACGATTGACTCGGTACCGAGACAACCCTACTGACAAACACGATTCGTTCTCAAATTCCGTGGGGGACTTTTGGGGGACTCAGATGCTCAGAACAGTTCAAAACAGCCTAAAATCGGTCGGAACGGACGGCAACAACCCCTTATAAATCAACAACTTAAACGCGATCTGGCAACTACGAACCAAGGGGTCGTGGGTTCGATTCCTGCCAGCCGCACCAGTAAAGACGAGGGTCAGCACGTTAGCGCGTGCTGACCCTTTAGTCCTTGTGGACGAACCATGGCGACAGCGCCGTGGCCTTCGGGCTAAGCGCTGCGATCCGACCCATCGTGCGATCGCTCTTGCGGCTGCAGCTAGCGCTGGAATGCCTCCAAGGGTTCCGGTGGCGCCGCCGTCACCGCCGAGCGGGCTTTGCCATCGGACGCGAGCCGAGCACGCAGCCACCTGGCGCGCAGGACGTCTGGCGTGACCGCT
Organism: uncultured bacterium; assembly: GCA_963779155.1. Classification (GTDB taxonomy): domain Bacteria; phylum Pseudomonadota; class Gammaproteobacteria; order Burkholderiales; family Burkholderiaceae_C; genus CAIKUF01. The sequence goes on from CAVZXE010000007.1 coordinate 113,845, forward strand.
GCCTCCGGCCGGATCGTCCGGGCGCCGATTGACCCGGTGGCTGCAACGCGTGTACGCTGGCGCGGTTCGCACTTCTCGAGGCCGACCTTCTCGTTTGACGGCATTCGCTCGTAACGGAAGCAGCCCATGTCGATCAAGTTTCGCATTCTGGCTCGCGGGTGGCCGCTGACGGCGGCATTCGCGCTGCTCTTTGCCGGCAATGTGCTGGCCGCGGACCTGATCGGCGTGGTCCGGCGTGACAACGGTGCCACTTCTGCCGACTCCACGGTGAGCTTGTCCGTCGGGAGCAGGGAGGTGCGCAGAGTCTCCATTGATCCCGCCGGCCGCTTCGTGATCCGCAATATCCGGCCTGGCGTGTACCGGATGCAATGCGGCAGCGGTCCGGCGGTCAGTCTGCGTGTCAATGAAGGTCTCAACGAGACCAGTTGCAGAGGCTGAACATCATGGCCGCCGCAAGCGACGCCCCTGCCAAAGCCGCCGCCGCCGAAGACGCCGCCGACCGCGAGCTGAAGCGGCTGGAGCTGCTCTGGAGGATCCGCGTCGCCAAGGCCGACCTGATACAGAAGGTCTTCATCTCGATTGTCGGTGCCGCGGTCGCCGGCATCTTCTACGTCTTCCAGGCCAACCAAACGCAGAGCCGCTACTACTCGGATCTCCAGGCGCAGCGCGAGCGGGCCGACACCGACCTTCGTGCGAGCATGTTCAAGACTCTTTTCGAGGCTTACTTCAAGAACAAGATCGAGGCGGCGCAGAAGGCGGCGGCAAGCGGCGAGCACACGCCCGCTCACGATGAGGCACTGCTCGTCAATTTGGGCCAGGAAATCATGTTGAGCGATCTGTTGGCGCGCAACTTCGAGACCATCGACGTGCGACCCATGTTCGAAGACCTGGACCGTCGCCTGACCGTCCTCGTCGAGCGCGGCGGCAAGCGCGAGAGCGTCTCGGCGGTCCAGATCGATGCCTTCCGGCAGCGCGAGGAACTGCGCCGGGTTGCCTACGGCGCAACCACGCGGCAGATCGAGCTCCTGCGGGCCAATGCCGGCGCCGTGTCGCAACAGGTGCGGGTCGAGCAATGCCAGGCAGGGCCCGCCTCGCCAGCGACATTCGATCCCCAGGAACTACCAGTGCTGCCCGGGAAGACCAGGGGAGTGATCAGCCGTGTCGGCGACGGTTCGGTCGGCATCAACCTCAGTGTCCCCACCGCCGAGGCGGCTGGCAAGCCAGCCCCGACGGCCTCTGCCGGTGCGGATGCGATTGTCGAAGCCTCCCAGCCGCGGGAGGTGCCTGTGACGGTGACGTACTTCGACATGCCAACGCTCGAGAACGTGCGCCTGCCCGGCGGACTTCGCATGGCACTGACGATCACGCGATCAGGCTCGACCCGAACCTGCGAGCGCTTCTCGGCACAGATGGACGAGAGCACGAGACTGGACTGCGAGCCGCAGGCACCGCCCGGCAAGGCCGCGCCCACTCGCGCCTGCAGCTGGGCCAATCTCACGATCACTTTGATTCCCAAGGACTACATCGGCATGCGCGACCGTCCTTACCTGAGCGAACTGTCCACGCAGGGCAACAGCTTGTTCAAAGACCTCTTCAAAGGGCGGCCTTCCGACGAAGCCATGCCCGTGCCCAGGTAACGCTGCGTCCTGCGCGCCGGACGCGCCCCGACCCACGGCGCGTCGGCCTGCGGACAGAGGCTGCGGAGGAAGGCCAACCCCGCGCAGGCCCATGTCCCGTCGCCGGTCGCAAGTCGTCGATCGCGGCTCGCGGCGCTTTCGGGTGGGTCGCCTCGAGCGGCGCGCCGCCGCAGCGATCTCGATCTCGAAGTCACCGCGCAGTGCGGCGACAATCCGGCATCGTCTGCTTCGTCTTCCATTCGCCGTGCCCGATACCCTGACCCCGAACCCGAACCCGACCCCGAGCATCGCGGGCCCCGCGCCCGAGACCCTCGCCGACGCGCCGCCCGCCGCAGCCGATCTCTCGCCCGCCGCCTGCGCAGCGCTGCTGGCGGAGCGGTTCCCAGCGGTCTTCGCGCCTGGCGCGCCGCGGCCTCTGAAACTGCGCATCCAGGCCGATGTGCAGCAGCGCGCGCCGGGCCTGTTCACGAAGAAGGCGCTCTCGATCTTCCTGCATCGGTACACCACGAACACGGCTTACATCAGGGCATTGGCCAGCGCGCCCCATCGCGTGGACCTCGACGGCATGCCTGCGGGCGAAGTCGCCGACGAACATCGCCAGGCCGCCGCGGCCGAACTGGAGCGGCGCCGTGACCTCCACGAGGCGCGCCGTGCCGCCGAGCGCGACGCGCAGCGCAAGGCGCACGACGAGGCACGGCGCGCCCGCAACGCTGGCGCCGAAGCGCGCGGCAACCGCGCCGCGCTGCTGCGCGCGTTTGAAGCGACGACGCTGACGCGTGCCAACTTCTGTGCGCTCAAGGCGATGTCGGAAGCCGAACTCGATGCCGCGCTGGTGCAGGCGCGGCAGGAGCGCGAACAGCGGGCGCAGGCACCGCGGCCGGATCGGCCCGAGGCCGGCCCTGCCGAGCGCGCCGCGCGCCCGGCCCACCACCGGCCGCCGTACCGCCGGCCGGGGGCCGCACCCAAACCGGCGCGATAGGCAGGTCGCGCGCCTCCCGCCGCGGGGCGTGCCTCCTCGCGGCGTCTCGCTCGCCACCCTCGGCCTCACTCCGGCGCTGCGCTGCGGATGCGCTGGCTGATCCACCACAGGTGGCCTTCCGGATCGACGGCGCCATAGCTGCGGTCGGCCCAGTAGTCCGCGCCGTAGTCGTGCAATGCCGGCTCCTCGACGATCCGGGCGCCTGCGGCGCGTGCCCGCGCGCAGTGCGCATCGACGTCGTCGACATAGAGCATCAGGCCCTGTGTGTTGCCGCCGGCCGTCAACGGACTGAGCATGTTCACCCCGAAGCGCCGTGCCGCTCCGGCGCGCTCGGGCCCGACCATGATCAGGCCGTCGCCGTAGCTCAACTCGCTGTGTTCGACGGCGCCGCGTTCGCCTTCGATCCTGATGCGAACCTCGAAGCCGAACGCATCGCACAACCAGTCGATCATGCGGGCCGTATCGCGGTAATAGACCGTGGACGAAATGCGCAGCCAGCCGCGGGGCGCAGGGTTCATGCGGCTCTCCATGCAAAGTGGGGACGGACGCGTTTGTACCGGACATCGACCTCCACTTCAAACCCTGCGGCGCATGGCTTCGACGCATGGCAGAGCGGGTCACGGGTTGGCCGCTTGCCAGCGTCGCAACGGCACAGAGCCAGTTGCCGGTCCTTCCCGGCACCGGCGCCCATCCCGCGCTGGAACGTATTCGTGCCGTCGGCGACGCAGGCGCGCAATGCGCCGCCGAAGCGCGAGCTACGATCGCAGCGCCAGCTTCATCGCCACATTCGCCGATGCGCGCACGCGCTTGCACGCCACCGCGCCGAGCGCGGGGTGCCGAGGGGCAGGCGACACAACGCACTTCCACGCCGAACGCCCGAGCCCGCCGATGCGCATCGAACACCTCCGCCAGCGCCTGCGCGGCCTCGGCGCCGGGCCCAGCCACGAGCAGCGCGTGCTGCGGCTGTGGGCGCAGGCGCTCGCGCAGGACAGCGGACGCCGGGCGCCAGAGACCTTCCTGCCGCGCACGTTGCGCGCTGCGCTGCCCGCGCTCGCCGATGAACTCGCCGCCCTGGCGCGGCTGCGCTCGCAACACCCGGCCGAGGACGGCTCGGCGCGCCTGCTGGTCGAACTCGCCGACGGCCAGGCAGTCGAGAGCGTGCTGCTGCCGCGCGACGGTCTGTGCGTCTCGACGCAGGTGGGCTGCGCCGTGGGTTGCGTGTTCTGCATGTCCGGCCGCGACGGTTTGCTGCGCCAGCTCGGCAGCGCCGAGATCGTGGCCCAGGTCGTTCTGGCTCGCAGCCTGCGGGCGGTGCGCAAGGTCGTGTTCATGGGCATGGGCGAGCCGGCGCACAACCTCGACAACGTGCTCGAGGCGATCGAACTGCTGGGCACGGCCGGCGCGATCGGGCACAAGAACCTGGTCTTCTCGACCGTCGGCGACCGGCGCGTGTTCGAGCGCCTGCCGCTCGGCCGCGTGAAGCCGGCGCTGGCACTGTCGCTTCATTCCACGCGCGCCGAGCTGCGTGCCCGACTTCTGCCGCGCGCCGCGCGCATGGCGCCGGACGAGCTGGCCGCGTTGGGCGAGCACTACGCCCGCGCGACCGGGTATCCGATCCAGTACCAGTGGACGCTGCTCGAAGGCGTCAACGACGGCGATGACGAGCTTGACGGGATCGTCTCGCTGCTGGCCGGCAAGCACGCGATGATGAACCTGATCCCGTACAACGCCGTCGCCGGGCCGGCGCTCAGCCCGCGAGGTTTCGGTCTTGACATCGCGGCGCCAGCGGCATCGCAGCCGGGCGGCAAGCTCGCGTGGCGTCGCCCGTCGTGGGAGCGTGCGATAGCCTTCGCACGCTCGCTGAACCGGCGTGGCATCCTGACCCGGCTGCGGCGCTCTGCCGGGCAGGACGTCGACGCCGGCTGCGGCCAGCTGCGCGCGCGGGCATTGGCGGGCAAGCCGCGTCGCATCCCGATCGAGCCGGAGCCATGAGCGCCGCAACGCAATTCCCGCCTACGGCGCCACCTCGACCGTCAGACGTGCGGCGCCCTCGGCGCGCAGGCCGAGCGCGACGATCAGCATGGCCAGCATCAACCCGGCGACCGCCATGTAAGCGACGCCGAAGCCGGCGGCGCCGCCACCGCTGAAGTCCGCCACGGCGCCGATCGCCGCCGCCGAGAGCAGCGTGCCGATGCTGGTGCAGATGTTGATCAGCCCCTGCGCCGAGCCGCGCACTTCCAGGGGCGCCTCGTCGATCGCGATCGAGCGCAACGCACCGCCCACGACGATGCCGACACCCAGGCCGACGGGCGTCGTGGCCACCAGAAAGCCCCACAGCCCGAAGCCGGTGATTGCCGACGCGGCGTAGCCGATCGACAGCATCGCGAAGCCGATCAAGATCAATCCTCGGGCGCCGATGCGGTTCAGCAGCCGCCCCGCGCCCATCGAGCCGAGCATCGAGGCGAGCACCAGCGGCAGCAGCACGAACCCGGCGTGCTTCGGTGCCACGGCATAGGCCAAGGTGGCGATGGAGGTCAGGAAGATCACGCTGCCCATGCCGAACCCGGCGCCCACCGTCAGCAGATAGGTGGTGGCCAGTTGACGGTTGGCGAACAGCGACAACGGGATCATCGGCCGTTCGGCGCGCCGCTCGACCCGGACGAGCACGGCCAGCATCACCGCGACGGCGCCCAGGAACCAGGGCCAGAGCGTCAGGCCGACGAACGCGTCCACGATCCGGGTGATGCCGAACACCAGCGCGCTCAGCAGCACGAAGACGACCACGATGCCCGGCAGATCCAGTGGCGGCCGCTCGCCCGCCGGCCTGGGAGCCGGCAGCACGCGTGCGCCGAGGTACAGCACCGCGGCCGCGATCGGCAGATTCGCAAGGAAGATCCAGTGCCAACTCGCCACGACCATCAGCAGCGCCGCCAGCGGCGGGCCGAGGACGAAGGCCATCCCGTAGGTCGCACCGATCAGGCCCAGCGCGCGGCCGCGCTCCTTGGGCGGGAAGGCGTCGCCTATCACCGCGCTCGCCGTCGGGATGATGCCGCCCCCGCCGATGCCCTGGACGGCCCGCCCGACGATGATCATCCAGAAGCTCGGCGAAACGGCGATGAGCAGCGACCCCAGCGCGAACAGCGCGACGCTGGCCAGGTAGATCGGTCGGCGCCCGTAGCGATCGCTCAGGTTGGCCATCAGCGCGGTGCTGGTCAGCGAGAACATGATGAACGAGATCATCACCAGGCTGGCCTCGCGGTTGTCGATGCCGAAGGCCTCGCGCAGCGCAGGAATCGCCGGCGCGATCACGGCCGTGTCGAGTGCCGACATGAAGACGCCGATGAACAGCACCGGCATCAGCCGGCGAGACGCCGAATCGCCGCCCGACCTGGAAACTGCAGACATGAAATCCCCGCGAAGCCGCGTTCGCCAACCGAACGACGGAGCGATCGCATTTTAGGCCGCAGGGCGCCGCCGCGCGCCGCGCAGCCGTGGCTGTGCGCGGGCGATGCCCCCGACCAGCATCGGCACGCCGCTGCTCAACACGCTGCTGCGCGCCGCGTCGCCGGCCTACCCGAAGCACGCCGCCCGCCCCGTCGAAGGCGCGTTGCCGGCCGGTGCGCCCAAGACCGTGCAGCTCGCCGCGCCGCACACGAGCCACCGGGACCTGCCACACCCAGAGGGCGGCCTGGGCGCTGCACCTCGAGGCGCACCGGATCGGCAAGTCCCCGCTCCTCGGGTTGCCGTTCGGCGCGCTGGTGCGCTGGCTCGGTGGCACCGCGGCCCGGGGCGAGCAGTCGAACGACCGGGCGGCCGTGTCGGTCGCCGGCTTGAAGGCCGCAGGGGGCCCGGTGCAGTTGATCGTGCCGCGCAAGGACCCACCGCGGCGGTTCGCCGCCGGCCGGGCCGGCCGCGCGTCAGCGCAACGGCCGCTGTGCCACCTCGGCGGCCATCGCCTCGGCTTGCGCATCACCGGCCAGCGCGGACAGGCCGGCCGCCACGCCGTCGCGGTCGGCCGCGCTGCGGTTCTGGCTCACCTTCCACTTGCCGACGAGCGCGCCGACTTCGATCTCGATACCGACGATCGCGCGCAGCATCGCCTCGATGTAGTCGGCGGGCGCATCGCCGACGCCCCATGGCGCCGGGCGGGCCGACTCGAAGCGGTCGGTCAGCCGCGCCACCAGCGCGCGCAGCCAGGCCGCATCTTCGACGGCGCGCAGGCGGCCGCGTGCCTGCACGACCACGTAGTTCCACGTCGGCACCACCTTGCCGTGCTCGGCCTTGCTCGGGTACCAGCCGGGGCTGATGTAGCTCTGCGCCCCCTGGAACACGACGAGCGCGTCGACGTCGCTTCGCGTCTCGCGCCACAGCGGGTTGGCGCGCGCCACATGGCCGCGCAGCGTGCCGTGTGCCGGTGCGCCGCTGCCGGGCACGGCGGGCTCGATCAGGAACGGGATCGCGTCGGCCTGCAGCGCGCCCCCGCTGTCGAGCGTGACCAGCGTGCCCAGCGGGTGGCTGCGGATCAGTGCGTGCAGCACGTCAATGCGGGTCTCTTCGAAGTGGGCGGGCAGGTACATCCGAGTGGCTCCAGGGTGGTTGCGCCGACCCTGGCAGTATGAGTCATGCCTCTGCCACGGAGGGCTCCTTGCGGCCCACAGCCGACCGCGGCGACGGGGAGCTTGGCGGCGTCTCAATGCCGGGGGCACCCGTTCGGCGCAATCCATTGTTTGTAAGGTAATTTTGCATTACTATCTGATGGCTCAACCTCCGACGAGGACACCGCGATGACTACATTGACCGTTACCGTCCGGGGGCAAGTTACGTTTCGAAAGGACGTGCTGCAACACTTGGGCATCAGACCAGGGGACAAGATCGAGTTGGCCCTGCTGCCAGGTGGCAGGGGGCTGCTCAAAGCTGCCAAGCCTGCCGGGACGATCGACGGATTCGTGGGATTGCTCGCCGGCCGCACACCGAAAGTCGCTACGCTTGAAGAAATCAACGAAGCGACAGAACAGGGTTGGGCTGGCGGGAAATGAAGGTCGCCGTAGATTCCAACGTCCTGATTCGGGCCGTCGTGCGCGATGACCCCGGACAAGCGAGCGTCGCCGCCCGAATCCTGGCCGAAGCCGAATTAATCGCGGTGGCGCTGCCATGCCTGTGTGAGTTCGTATGGGTGCTGCGCAGGGTCTACGGCCTCCAAGCCTCTGACGTGGCCAGCGCGATCCGAGCTCTGCTTGCAGTCGCAAACGTGGAAGTCAATAGACCGGCTGTAGAGGCCGGCCTCGCGCTGCTCGAAGCGGGCGGGGATTTTGCGGATGGCGCCATTGCCTTTGAAGGGAGCTGGCTGGGCGGCGAAACCTTCGTCTCCTTCGACAAGGAGGCGGTTGCACTTCTCACGGCGCAAGGGCAGTCTGCCCGCCTCTTGTGAATCTGGACAGAGGCAGGGGTGCGTCGATTGACAATGTCACCCGGTTGCTCTTGCGCCAGCGGGTCGGCTGATGCCCGACTTCCGGTATTCATGTCCGAGGTCTTCCGACAAGGTTGATCGCGTCGCCGCGAAATGCGCCTGATCCCCATAGGGCGGCGCACTTCAAGCCACGGGGTGCGTCCTGGACGGCTCTGAAGTTGTCTGCCTCCAGCGTCAGGACCCGACCATCAGCGGCCGTAGCGCCTCGTCCTTGAAAGCGGACGCTCCTTCCTGCCGGCACGGCATGCCCTGGCGCTCGCGCAAGGGCATCGAAACTCCTCGACGGATCACGGGTCGGCGCCGTGCGGTATCAGTCGCGAACAACTGTCGCCACGACAGGCGAAATCGCTGCGCCGGCAGGTGCTTCCGGGCCGACGACGCGTCGTGCCGCCGCGCAATTACCAAGGCGCATGACGCTTGATCCCCGTCCCCAATGCACGGCGCGGGGAGAGGGCGCCAGGACCACCATGCATTTCACTCGCGGCGTTCCTCTTGCGCCCGTTGGCAAGCAGGCAGCGTCGGCAGATTGCCCTCGGCATTCTCGACGGCGAGCGAACAGGCATTGCTCGCGAGCGCCGCATCAGGTTGTTGGGCGCGACCTCGGACGGGTCTCTCGACCTCGAGCGACAACCCTGGAACCGATGCCCGGCCGGAGCCTGATCCATCGGCCCAACGCCTGAGAGACTGCCTGCGAGCGCGGCGAGTCAGGTTGTCCTGCTGTCGGATGGCCCTCGCTCACTCCATCCGTTCGAAGTCCGTGAGCACCCAGTCGCCATCGACGTGCGCTTCGGTCGGGGCATAGAGCCTGAAGTAGCAGAACCACGCCTTCCCGGGCACGCTCAGAATCCAGTTGCTCTCGAAACCTGCCGGGGCCTTCGGCGCCACGTACAAGTCGACGGTGCCGTCGGGGTTCCTGACGAGATCGGGTTGGTACGACGAGCGGTCCGCGATCTGCTGATGAGGACACTACTGGATGGCGCGCGACGGCTACTTGTTCAGCGTTGCCTTAACATCGCCACGGCAGACCTCGACTCGGAGCGCCTGTGGGTCTGGGCAGGGGGCGGATCGCCCGCCACTGGCTTGCCAGAGGCGGCGCCCCTCTACCAGAAAAACATCCTGGCGACCGAGCCGGCGCACACGTTCACGTGTGCATTCTCGTCGGTCGGGAACTCGCTGTGGAAAGTTTGCTTTGTGGGACCGACTTGCACCACCTGAAGTACCGCTGCTGTGGGTCGATAGCCGTCACAGCGGCTTTGCAAACTCAACCTGCAGGCGCGCCGCAACCAGTGACGTCAGCATTGCCATCAGCTCTTCATCTGCGCCGGCAGCCAGGTCACGATCGCGGGGACGAAATAGACGAGCAGGATCGCGGCGCCCATCAGGACGAAGAATGGCAGCGTGACACGGGCGATCCAGGTGATCTCGCGCTTCGTCATGCCTTGCAGCACGAACAGGTTGAAGCCCACCGGCGGCGTGATCTGCGCCATCTCGACGACGAGCACGACGAAGATGCCGAACCACAGCGGGTCGATGCCGGCCTTCTGGATCGTCGGCATGATCACGCCCATCGTCAGCACGACCATCGAGATGCCGTCGAGAAAGCAGCCCAGCACGGCGTAGAAGGCCGCCAGCATCAGGACCAGCTGGAACTGGCTCAGGCCGAGCGAGGCAATCCATTCGGCCAGGTGTCGCGGCAGGCCGATGTAGCCCATCGACAGCGTGAGGAACGAGGCCCCGGCCAGGATCAGCGCGATCATGCAGTACAGCCGCGTCCCGCCCATCAGAGAGTCGCGAAACGCGGCCCAGGTGAGCGACCCCTGCAGCGCCGACACCAGCAGCGCGCCGACCACGCCCACGGCCGCGGCCTCGGTGGCGGTGGCAATGCCGGCGTAGATCGAGCCGAGCACCGCAACGATCAGCAACAGGACGGGGATCAGGTTGCGCGATTCGCGCAGCATCGCACCCAGGCTCATCGGTGCGTCGCGAGGCGGCACGAGGCCGGGGTTGCGCAGCGCCCAGACCGCGATGTAGCCCGAGAACAGCAGCGCCAGCAGGAGGCCGGGCACGATGCCGGCGATGAACAGCTCGGCGATCGAGACGTCGGCGATCACGCCGTAGACGATCATGATGATCGAGGGCGGGATCAAGAGCCCCAGCGTGCCCGCGCCAGCGAGCGAGCCGATCGCCATCGCGTCGGGGTAGCCGCGCTTGGCGAGTTCGGGCAGGCTCATCTTGCCGATCGTCGCGCAAGTGGCCGCGCTCGAACCCGACACCGCGGCGAAGATCGCGCAGCCGATCACGTTGGTGTGCAGCAGCCGCCCCGGCAGGCGCTGCATCCATGGCGCGAGGCCGCGGAACATGTCCTGCGACAGTCGGGTGCGAAACAGGATCTCGCCCATCCAGATGAAGAGCGGCAGTGCGGTCAGCGTCCAGCTCGACGCCGAGCTCCAGGTGGTGACGGCCATCGCGTCGCCGGCCGGCCGCGACGAGAAGAGCTGCATCCCGATCCAGGCCACGCCCGACAGCGTGAGCCCGATCCAGACGCCGCTGGCGAGGATCAGGAACAGCGCCGCGATCAGCAGGCCGGTGATGGCGAGGTCGTTCAAGCGGCGGCCTCTATTCGTTGTGCAGCAGCTCGTCGCTTTGCACGGCGCGGCGCCTGCCGCGCAGTTCGAGCACGAACTCGTCGATGAACGCGATCGCCAGGATCAGCGTGCCGATCGCCATCGCGAGCTGCGGAATCCACAGCGGCGTCGCATCGTTGCCGGTCGAGATGTCGTTGAAGGCGTGCGACTGCCACGACAACTTGCCGGCGTAGAACGCCGTCAGCAGCGCCAGCAGGGAGGCGGCGAACAGCGCCCACAGCTCGAGCCCGCGCCGCGCGCCGCCGCCGAGCGCCGACAGGATCAGCGTGACCCGGATGTGCTCGCCGCGCTTGAGCGTGTGGGCGAGCGCCAGGAAGCCGGCACCCGCCATCAGGTAGCCGGCGTAGGCATCGGTGCCGGCGACGTGGAAGTGCAACTGCCGCGACACCACCGACAGCAGCACCATCGCGAGCAACCCGACCATGAACAGCGCGGCCAATGCGGCTGCGCCGTCGTAGAGCCGGTCGAGCGCCTTGCGCACGGGGCCGGGCGGTCAGGGCTTGCGGTAGCTCGTGAGCAGCGCGGCGCCGTCGGCGCCAGCCTTCTTCTCCCAGTCGGCGAGCATGATGCCGCCGACCTGCTTCAGGTCGCCCATCAGCTTGGCCGAGGGCGGCATGATCTTCATGCCCTTCTCGGCCAGCGCCTTCTTGTACCAGTCGTTCTTCTCCTGGCTGATCTTCCAGCCGCGCAGCTCGGCGTCGGCGGCGGCCTTCAGCAGCGCCTGCTGCGTCGGCGCGTCGAGCGCGTTGAACGCGGCCTGGTTGACGATGATCGCGTTCTTCGGCAGCCAGGCCTGGGTGTCGTACCAGTACTTCAGGCTTTCATAGGTCTTGCTGTCGTAGCCGGTCGAGCCCGAGCTCATGTAGCTGTTGACGAGGCCCGTCGCGAGCGCCTGCGACAGCTCGGCCGCCTGCACCGTGACCGGCTGGGCACCCACCAGTTCGGCGATCTTCGCCGTCGCCGGGCTGTAGGCGCGCCACTTCAGTCCGCGCATGTCGGCCACGGCGCCGATCTCCTTGTTGACATAGATGCCCTGCGGTGGCCATGCCACGGTGTAGAGCAGCTTGATGCCCTGCGCCCCGAGCAGCTTGTCGAGGAAAGGCTTCTGGGCGGTGGCGAGCTTCTTCGCCTCGGCGTAGCTCGTGGCCAGGAACGGGATGCCGTCGGCGCCGTAGATCGCGTTTTCGTTCTCGAAGTTCACCAGCAGGATCTCGCCGATCTGCGCCTGCCCGCCCTGCACGGCGCGCTTGATCTCGGGCGCCTTGAACAGCGCGCCGTTGGCGTGCACGGTGATCTTCAACTTGCCGCCCGTCGCCTTGTCAACATCGGCAGCGAACTGGACCAGGTTCTCGGTGTGGAAGTTGCTGGCCGGGTAGGCGGCGGGGAGGTCCCACTTCGTCTGGGCCGATGCCAGGCTGCAAAGACCGAGCAGGGTTGCGCCGAGGGCACTGACGAGTCTGGGGGTCTTCATGAGCGGTCCGATCGAAGCGAAGTGAGGGATGCGCAAAGCATAAGGTGTGCCGCGCGGTGCGGCCCTTGGGGCTTCCCCGCGCAGTGCGCTTGACAACACCGCGCGGCAGCAAATGCCCCGTTCGGTCAGAATCGCCGACACTCTCAGCTTCCACAAGCCCCATGAACGCTGCCGACAAGATCTTCGATGTCGCGATCGTCGGCGCCGGTCTGGCCGGGGTCGTGGCGCTGGCCTACGCGCGCCGGGCGGGGCTCGATGCGATCGTGATCGAACGCCAGGGCGGCGTCGGCGGCCTGTGGCGCCGGCTTCCGGCGTGGCAGGACATCCAGATCAGCCCGGCGGACTGGACGCTGGGCGACCTGCCCCTGCATGGCGCGACGCAACCGCACATCCTGGCCAACATCGAGGCCTGGGTCACGCGCTTCGGGCTCGCCGACGGCATCCGATTCAACGCGCCGGTGCAGCGCGCCCGCGCGCGCGAGTCGGGGCAAGGCCCCGGCTGGGAACTGGTGACGCCGCGGGGCAGGGTGCATGCGCGGCACCTCGTCGCCGCGACCGGGGCGCACAACACGCCGCTGGTGCCGCAGGTCGAGCGCGCGCACAGCAGCGTGCGCGAACTGCACTCGAGCGCGCTGCGCGACCCGGCCGAGCTGGCCGGCCGCGACGTGCTCGTCGTCGGCGGCGGCGCGTCCGCGTTCGACCTGCTGGAACTGTGCTTCCAGCACGGCGCTCGGCGGGTCGCCTGGGTCTATCGCAGCCTGCGCTGGTTCGTGCCCACGCGCAAGCCCAAGCACATTGCGGGCAGCGTGCGCGGCTTTGCGCGGCTGCAGGCCAGCGGCATGACGGCCGAAGCGCAGAGCGCCGCCATCGGCGCCGATATGCGTTCGCGGTATGCGAAGTTCGGCATCGACGAGATCCTGCCCGCGCACGACTTCGACGTGCGGCATGACCAGTTGATCCCCGGCCGCCCGGGCATGCTGCAGCACTTCGACGAGATCGAGCGCCATCGCGGCAGCGTGGCCTCCATCGTCGGCCGCGCGGTCACGCTGTCGAACGGGCAATGCGTCGAGACCGACCTGCTGCTCTGGGGCACCGGCTACGGCATCGACCTGTCGACCTTCGACGATCCCGCGATCGCCTCGCTGCACACGCTGCCGGCGCTGGCTGCGCGCTGCAGCTGCATCTTCCGCAGCCTGGACGCCGCCAACCTGTACTTCCCGGGCGTGGGCCTGGACGGCATCGGCGCCGCGCCCTGGGCCTATGCGCTGCTTTGCCGGACCATCATGTCGCACATCGCCGGCACGGCGCGGCTCGACGACGAAGCGCTCGCCGGCCACCTCAACCACTTCGACATCGTCCGGCACCTGGCGCCACGCGACCCGGCGAGCTACCCGCCCTACACCTGGCGTGCGCACTACCACGACCTGGCGCTGAACACGCCCGACGACCGTCCCTATCCGATCCCCTGAATGGCCGCTTCCCCGCGTTCGCAACGCCCCGTCTGCCGAGACGCCGATCACGCCGGCGCCCGCAGTGCGGCCCGGGGTGCGACTTCGACCGCTCCGCCATCGATGGCGCTACCCGGCTTTCTGGGCGTGCTGATGCTAGACACGCGCTTCCCGCGCATCGCCGGCGACATCGGCAACCCGGCGACGTTCGACTTCGCCCTGCGCCACGCCGTGGTCAGCGGTGCGTCGCCGCGGCGCGTGGTGTGCGAGCGCGACGCATCGCTGCTGCGGCCGTTCATCGAGGCCGGCCGCGCGCTGGTGGCGCAGGGCGCCCGGGCCATCACCACCAGCTGCGGCTTCCTGGTGCTGTTCCAGCGCGACCTGAGCGAGGCGCTGCCGGTGCCGGTATGGTCGTCGAGCCTGCTGCTGGTGCCCGCCCTGCAGGCCGGGCTGTCGGCCGGCCGGCGCGTGGGCGTGAACACCATCGACGCTGCCTCGCTCGGCGCCGAACATCTGCTGGCGGCCGGGGCCGATCCGTCGATGCCGATCGAAGGCGTCGCGCCCGGCTGCAGCCTGCAACGCAGCCTGCTCGGCAACCTGGCGACACTCGACGAAGCGCAGGCCGCCCGCGACGTGGTCGAGGCCGGACGGTGCCTCGTCGAGCGCTGCCCCGACGTGGCGGCCATCGTACTCGAATGCACCAATATGCCACCCTACGCGCACATGCTGCGGCAGGCGATTGGCCTGCCGGTGCACGACATCACGACCTTGCTCCGCGATCGCTGGCACCGCCTGACGTTCGTTTGCGACGGGATCCGCGCATGACCACCAACCACACGCTCCCCGCCCGCTGGCAGTTCTGGATCGACCGCAGCAGCAGGAACGCGGAACAACAGCAAACGCTGCAGTGCGCGGGCGAAGTGAGTCAACGAGTTGTCAAAGGCGCCGCTTGAGTTGCGTTGCCGCGCCTCGCTTCGGAATGCGAGACCCCCGGTGGGACAGCGGCAGTTGGCTGTTGTCTACGCCGCTATATCGACGTATTCGACTTGACTTTCGGGTGCAGGGATTGGAAGACCATCTTCCCGCAACCATTCGACGTGAAACAAGATGGCTTCCCTGATCTCGGCTTCGACATCAGCAACAGTGAAACCGGTGGCGAAACAGCCTGGGAGGTCTGGGACGTAAGCCGAGTAGTTGCCTCCGGCCTTTTCAATGACGATGGCGTAGCGCATATGGCCTCACGACTTCAAGCCAGCTTGCTTGAGAATGCTGTTGAGGGTGCCTGGCGCAAGGTCATCGCTTGGCTTGCCAGGAAGGGTGACGCGACCCGGCTTGATCGCGTGCTTGAACTGTCGATGACTTCCGCGAGTTGCAACGCGATATCAACCGTCGGACTGGAGCGCGCGCAAAAGTTCACTGACCTTCACCATGGCAGGATAGCAGGTGGGGTACGTCGGGAAGTCCGCTGACTCTGACGACAATGCTCCGTTGGGACTGTCCTGGGCAACAAAGCGTCTGCACCGGCAGGGGCCGGGAGGGTGGCGGGGCCGTGCGTGGCGTGGAGGCCGCATAAGGCTGTGCCAACAGCTTGTCAATTCCAACGCCGAAGTGCGTTTGAAGCCTGCTCGGAACCTGTCCGTGTCAACACCGTGTAAACACAGAAATGCCAGTCACCGCAAGCGTTTCAGCCAGTAGATGGCAGTTCTGGATCGACCGCGGCGGCACCTTTACCGACATCGTCGCGCGCCGCCCCGACGGCTCGCTCGTCACGCACAAGCTGCTCTCCGACAACCCCGAACACTACCGTGATGCCGCCGTCGCCGGCATCCGCCACCTGCTGGGTTTGCAGGCGGGCGAACCCATCACGCCGGCGCAGGTCGAGTGCGTGAAGATGGGCACGACGGTCGCCACCAACGCGCTGCTCGAGCGCAAGGGCGAGCCGACGCTGCTCGTCACGACGCGCGGCTTTCGCGATGCGCTGCGCATCGCCTACCAGGACCGCCCGCGCATCTTCGACCGCCAGATCGTGCTGCCCGAGCTGCTGTACGGCCGCGTGATCGAGGCCGAGGAGCGCATCGGCGCGCAAGGCGAACTGCTGCAGCCGCTGGACGAAGCGCAACTGCGGCGCGAACTGCAGGCCGCGCTCGACGCCGGCCTGCGCAGCGCGGCGATCGTCTTCATGCATGGCTGGCGCTACACCGCGCACGAGGCCGCAGCGGCGAGGCTGGCGCGGGAGCTGGGCTTCGCGCAGGTGAGCGTGTCGCACGAGGTGAGCCCGCTGATGAAGCTCGTGAGTCGCGGCGACACGACGGTGGTGGACGCCTACCTGTCGCCGATCCTGCGCCGCTACGTCGAGCAGGTGGCGAGCGAGATGCCCGGCGTGAAGCTCTATTTCATGCAGTCCTCGGGCGGGCTGACCGACGCCCATGCGTTCCAGGGCAAGGACGCGATTCTCTCTGGGCCCGCCGGCGGAATCGTCGGCATGGTGAGGACGGCGCAGTTGGGCTTGGGGGAGCTCCCGCCTGCCCCCGTTCGCCCCGAGCCTGTCGAAGGGCCCTGTTCGAGCGCGACGGGGGCTTCGACAATGCCTGTCCAGCGCCCTTCGACACGCTCAGGACAGGCACTGTCGAAGGGCTCAGCCCGAACGGATATCAGGGTGATCGGCTTCGACATGGGCGGCACCTCGACCGACGTGTCGCACTTCGCCGGCGAGTTCGAGCGCGCGTTCGAGACCCGGGTCGCCGGGGTGCGCATGCGCGCGCCGATGATGAGCATCCACACCGTGGCGGCAGGCGGCGGCTCGGTGCTGAGCTTCGACGGCGCGCGTTTCCGGGCCGGGCCCGAGAGCGCCGGTGCCAACCCCGGGCCGGCCTGCTACCGGCGCGGCGGACCGCTCGCGGTGACCGACGCCAACGTGATGCTCGGCAAGATCCAGCCGGCGTACTTCCCGAAGGTCTTCGGCCCACGGGCCGACGAGGCGCTGGACGGCGAGGTCGTTCGCCGCAAGTTCGGCGAACTCGCCCGGCAAGTCGAACACGCCACCGGCCAGCCGCGCACGCCCGAGCAGGTGGCCGAAGGCTTCGTCGAGATCGCCGTCGGCGCGATGGCCAACGCGATCAAGAAGATCTCGGTCGCCCGCGGCTACGACGTGACGCGCTACACGCTGCAGTGCTTCGGCGGCGCCGGTGGCCAGCACGCCTGCCTGGTGGCCGACGCGCTGGGCATGAGCCGCGTCTTCGTGCATCCGCTGGCCGGCGTGCTGTCGGCCTACGGCATGGGCCTGGCGGACCAGAGCGTGATGCGCGAGGCGGCGATCGAGCGCCCGTTGAGCGAGGCCATGACGGAGGCCGCCGCCACGCTGGACCGGCTCGCGACTCAGGCCGAGGACGACTTGCTGCGCCAGGGCGTGAACATGGCGAAGCTGCGCGTGCACCGGCGGGTGCATGTGCGCTACCAGGGCACCGACTCGGCGCTCGTCGTGCCCTTCGGCGATGCGCCCGAGATCCAGGCCGCGTTCGAGGCCGCGTACCGGCAGCGCTTCGCCTTCCTGATGCAAGGGCGTGCGCTGGTGGTCGAGGCGGTGTCGGTCGAGGCCGTGGGCGCCGGCGACGCGCCGGCCGAGACGCGCCACGACACGCTGGCCGAAGGCGCCGCGCCGCAGATCGAGCGGGTGCGCCTGTACAGCGGCGGCCAGTGGCGCGATGCCGCGCTGGTGCTGCGCGAGCAGGCGCTGCCCGGCCACGTCATCGACGGCCCGGCAATCATCGCCGAGCGCAACGCGACCACCGTCGTCGAGCCCGGCTGGCAGGCCCGCGTGACGGCGCTCGGCCATCTGCTGCTGCGGCGAGTCCAGGTGCGCGAGCAGCGCCATGCCATCGGCACGCAGGTCGATCCGGTGATGCTCGAGGTGTTCAACAACCTGTTCATGAACATCGCCGAGCAGATGGGTCTGCAGCTGCAGAACACCGCGTACTCGGTGAACATCAAGGAGCGGCTCGACTTCAGCTGCGCGTTGTTCGACGCCGAAGGCAACCTGATCGCCAACGCGCCGCACATGCCGGTGCACCTGGGTTCGATGAGCGAGTCGATCAAGACCGTGATCGCGCGCAACGCCGGGCGCATGCGGCCGGGCGACGTGTTCGTGCTGAATGATCCCTACCACGGCGGCACGCACCTGCCCGACGTCACGGTGGTGACGCCGGTGTGGGCGCAACACCCTCGGCCCGGCGCTCTCACGCCAGCGCGAGAGGGCGTTGGCCTCCCTCTCCCCCCGGGGGAGGGTCGGGGCGAGGGCATCCTGTTCTACGTCGGCTCGCGCGGGCACCACGCCGACATCGGCGGCGTGACGCCGGGCTCGATGCCGCCGTTCTCGACCCGCATCGACGAAGAGGGCGTGCAGATCGACAATGTCAAGCTCGTCGAGGCGGGGCGGCTGCGAGAGGCCGAAATGCTTGCGCTGCTCTCGAGCGGCAAGCACCCGTCGCGCAACCCGCAGCAGAACCTCGCCGACCTGAAGGCGCAGATCGCGGCCAACGAGAAGGGCGTGCAGGAGCTGCGCAAGATGGTCGCGCAGTTCGGGCTGGCGGTCGTGCGGGCCTACATGCGGCATGTGCAGGACAACGCCGAAGAGTCGGTGCGGCGCGTGATCGGCGCGCTCAAGGACGGGCAGTTCACGCTGCCGCTGGACAACGGCGCGCGCATCTGCGTCGCGATCCGCGTCGATGCAAAAGAACGCAGCGCCGAGATCGACTTCAGCGGCACCTCGCCGCAGCTCGCGAACAACTTCAACGCGCCGACGGCCGTCTGCATGGCCGCCGTGCTGTACGTCTTTCGCACGCTGGTGAACGACGACATCCCGCTCAATGCCGGCTGCCTGAAGCCTTTGCGCGTCATCATCCCCGAAGGGTCGATGCTGAACCCGCAGCCGCCGGCCTCGGTCGTGGCCGGCAACGTGGAAACCTCGACCTGCATCACCAACGCGCTCTACGGCGCGCTCGGCGTGATGGCCGCTGGCCAGTGCACGATGAACAACTTCACCTTCGGCAACGAGCGCCATCAGTACTACGAGACGATCTCGGGCGGCTCGGGCGCCGGGGCCTGGCTCGACGCCGACGGCCGCGTCGTCGGCGGCTTCGACGGCACGAGCGTGGTGCAGACCCACATGACCAACTCGCGCCTGACCGACCCCGAGGTGCTGGAGTTCCGCTTTCCGGTGCGGCTGGACAGCTACGCGATCCGCACCGGCTCGGGCGGCGCCGGGCGCTGGCACGGCGGCGACGGCGGCGTGCGCCGGGTGCGCTTTCTCGAGACGATGACTGCGTCGATCCTGTCCAACGGCCGCGTCGTGCCGTCGTTCGGCATGGCCGGCGGCCAGCCCGGCGCGCTGGGCATCAACCGCGTCGAACGCGCCGATGGCAGCGTGGAGGCGCTGGCGCACATCGGCTCGACGACGATGGCGCCGGGCGACGTGTTCGTGATCGAGACGCCGGGCGGGGGCGGCTACGGCGCGGCCGCCGGGGCTGCCTGAGGGCAGGGCCTGCGCGGCGTACCCAAGGTGCCGCCTGTCACGCCTTGCCTCCGACCTTCTTGGCAGTTTCGGCGGACTTCGCCTCGTCGGGCTGCCGGAAGTTCTTGATCAGGCGGTCGAGCAGCGCGAACAGGCTGTCGATGCTGAAGCCTGCCAGGAAGGCCACGCCGAACGAAATCGAGGAGACGGAAATTGCCGACGAATTGGGTGTCGCCGAGGTGGGCACCCAGAACCAGCCGATGATGATGCCGGCCAGGCCGCCGAGTGCGACCCGCAGCAGCAGCGAGAGCAGATCGACGATCCGGGCGTCGCCGTGCGGTGTGCTCAGCCCATTGACGCGCAGCAGGTCACGCATCAGGAACACGCAGGCACCGAGCAGACCGTAGAGGCCCGGCAGCATCCACGAGACGAGCAGGTTGACCTTGTTGCGGGTCTCGTAAATCATCGAAACCATCGGGTAGTCGTAGTCACGCTGGATCTGTATCGACTGCACGAAGCAGGCGATGCTCTGTCGGTAGTTGTCGAGCTCGTGCTTGCTCCCGAACAGGGCCGACTTGTCGCTCACGGTCTGCGTGCCGGGCTCGTCTGGCTCCCTCGAGCATTCCAGCGAACCCGCACTCAGCGGGCCCAGGTTCTGTCCCGCGGCGGCCTCTGCCGCGCCGGTGGCGGCGCCAGGCTGCTTCGGAGCGCTGATCGCCACCAGGGCCGAACCGGTGGCTGCGGGCTGGGTCGCTGCTTCGTACTTGAATACTTCCGGGAAGTAGCGGATGACCGACGAATCGATCAGCAGGTTCTGGACGGCCGCGCGCTTCTCGTAGAGGCGCTTCGAATCGTCGACGAGTTGCTGGTAGCCGTCGAGCTGCGCCAGCGCGGGCCCTTTGACGTTGAGCACGCGCTCGTACCGGTACAGCTTCCAGGCCTGGTAGATCTTCTCCGGCAGGCGTTCGCTCTCCAGGCCCTGGTACTCGCGCAGTGCCAGGTCGGCCTTGTGCAGTTCCGAGCTCTGGAACGCAAGATACAGCGTGAGCAGCAGCGTCATCAATCCGACGAGGTACGGCGTTGCCAATGCCGCCCGGCGGCTGAAGCGCCCGGGCCAGGTGCTGCGGCGCATCAGTTGCTCGGTGGTGATGCGCGCCGCCCGGGACACCTTCTGCATCTCGGAGACCAGGGGAGCCAGCGCGGGATGCTCGCCGCGCGCCAGCGCCTGCGCAACTGTGTCGATTTCCTCGAACAGGCGGCTGTTCGCGGGCAGTTGGCCGGTGCGGGCGGCGTGGCTCGCGAGCGTCTGCGCCTCGTGCAATACGGTATCGATGCTGGTGCGGTCCACGGCGCAGGTACCGGCAGTCGGTGGGTTGACCTGGGCCTACTTCAGCGAACCCTGGATCCACCCGTTGGGCGTCTGGCATGCGCAGGGCGCTCCGGGCGGGCCGGGCTTGACGGCCGGGCACCAGCCCTGCGGCGTGACGCAGATCGTTCCCGGCGGTGCGTTGGGCGGCGCCTGCGCCGAGGCGGGCACGAACAGCGTCGTCAGGATCAGCAAGGCCAGCGCGGCCGGTCGTTCAAAGCGAGTCATGGCATCCCCCTTGTCCTGCGTCCAACGGGCAAAGGGCGCTGACATCGAATTCGACGCCGTCAAGCCCCTTGGGTCGACCGCACCGCAATGTAGGCGCTCGTTGGGCAAACTTCTACTGTCATTCGTGGGGGGCAGGGTCTGCGGGGCGGGGACGGGGCCGGCGTGGCGCGACCCCGCGGCACCCTCGCCGGCCGAGGACTCCGCTTGCACCTCGCCTGCGGGTGGTGCCGAAGTGCCCTCGTCGAGCATGAGGGCAGCCGGCGCGTCGGCGCACCATGCAAGAATGTCGCCGTGCTGGCAGCCTCGGCGAGCCGCCGAATGTAAGACGCCGCCCGTTCGTCCGACCAAGCTGTGTCGCGCGCCGGAGCCGGCGTCCTGCCGACGATGCCCATCCCCCCATTGCAAGGAGTCATCCAATGAACCGTCACCAATCGATCGCCTCTTCCGCCCTCGCCTCGGTGCTGGCGCTGGGCCTGCTGGGCACCGCCGCGGCCGCCGACGTGGCCGGCAAGGAAAAGTGCTTCGGCATTGCCAAGGCCGGCCAGAACGACTGCGCCAACCTCACGGGTACGCATTCGTGCGCCGGCCAGTCCAAGGCCGACATGGCGCCCGACGAATGGAAGTACGTTGCCAAGGGCACCTGCCAGAAGCTGGGTGGCAAGACGGCCGACGAGGCCAAGGCGGCGCTGAAGAAGTAAGCCCAGGCACGATGTCCGCACCCCCGCACGCCACGCCGGCGGCGCGGGGGTTGTTCGTTGTGCCGCAGGCGTCGCGATCATGAACCACGCTCTGCCCGACATGGCATCGACCGGGATCGGTCTGCGCCAGCCGCATTACCACGAGCTGCTCGAAGCCCGGCCCGCGCTCGGCTTCGTCGAGGTCCATTCCGAGAACTTCTTCGCCGAGGGCGGCGCGGCGCTCGCGGTGCTCGATGCGGCGCGCGCGGTCTATCCGGTCAGCCTGCACGGGGTCGGGCTCGCACTTGGCTCGGCGACCGGGCTCGATGCCTGGCACCTCGACCGCCTGGCGCGGCTGGTGCAGCGCGTGCAGCCGGTGCGTGTCTCCGACCACGCCTGTTTCGCGCGCGCCGCCGTCGGCCCGGGCGGTGCGGTGCTCCATGCGAACGACCTGCTGCCGGTCGCATTCACGCCGGCCTCGCTCGGCATCATGGTGCGCAACGTGACGCAGGTGCAGGAGCGGCTGCGGCGCCCGATCCTGGTCGAGAACCTGTCGGCCTACCTGTCGTTCGACGATGCCGCGCAGATGGGCGAGGCGGCCTTCCTTGCCGCGCTGTGCCGGCGCAGCGGCTGCCAGCTGCTGCTCGACGTCAACAACCTGATGGTCAACGCGCTCAACGCGCGGGCCGCCGATCCGCTCGCGGCCTGCTGCGAGGTGGTCGATGCGCTGCCGACCGGGATCGTCGGCGAGATCCACCTCGCGGGCTACTGCGAGCACAGCGATTTCGGCCTCGTCATCGACGACCACGGCAGCCGGGTGCGCGAGGCCGTCTGGGCCGTCTATGCGCATGCGCTGCGCCGCTTCGGCACGGTGCCGACGCTGGTCGAGTGGGACACCGACCTGCCCTCGCTCGACGTGCTGCTGGGCGAAGCGCGGGCCGCGGCGCGGCTGCAGGCGGCCACATGACGCGCCCAGCCGTCGATCCCGAGGCCGCCGAGGCGCGGCGCCAGCAGGCGCTGCTCGCCGCGCTCGTCGCCCCGCGCGCCGATGCCGCGGCGTCGCCGGGCCTGCAGGCGTACCGCGCCAACGCGCACGCTTCGGCCGGGCGCGCGCTCGGCACCGCCTGCCCGACGGTGCGCGCGCTGCTCGGGAGTGAGGACTTCGCGCAGCTGGCGCGCGCGTTCTGGCACGCGCATCCGCCATTGCGCGGGGACCTCGGCGAATGGGGCGCCGCGCTGCCCGAATGGCTCGAAGGCCATGCCGCGCTCGCCGAGTGGCCCTACCTTGCCGACTGCGCGCGGCTCGACCTGGCGTTGCACCACTGCGAGCGCGCCGCCGATGCTGCGTTCGACGCGCCGTCGCTGGCATTGCTCTCGCACACCGAGCCGGCACGGCTTCAGATGCGGCTGATGCCCGGCGTGCAGCTGCTGGCCTCGCGCTGGCCGCTGGCGAGCATTCACGCCGCCCATGCGGCGGGCGACGAGCAGTCGTTCGCCGCAGCGCGCGAGCGTGTGGAGCGAGGGCAGGGCGAGGCAGTCGTCGTGGCTCGCGAAGGCTGGCGCGGCGTTGTCCACCTGCTCGATGCCCCGGGCTTCGCCTTCATGCAGGCCCTGGCGCGTGGCGACGACCTGGCGCGCTCGCTCGACGCGGCCGGCGACGGCTTCGACTTCGCCGCCTGGCTGGCCGATGCCTTGCGCCGCCGCTGGCTGCAAGAAGTCGCCCGAGGCACCGACTGACGCCTCTCGATGCCACCGGAGACCGTACATGCGTCAGCCATCGTCCGCCACCTCGCAGGGCAGCCGCTGGGCGCTCCCCTGGACTTGGGGCCAACGGGCCATCGCGCTGCTGGAGGGCCTGCAGCCGGCCGCCCAGCTGAGCGCCAGGGCGTACCTCGCGAGCGTGTTCTTCCGCTCCGGGCTGACCAAGCTGCGCGACTGGGACACCACGCTTGCGCTGTTCATCGACGAGTACCACGTGCCGCTGCTGGACCCCGCGGTCGCCGCGATCCTGGGCACGGCGGCCGAACTGTCCTTGCCGATCCTGCTGCTGTTCGGCCTCGGCGGGCGCATCGCCGCGGCAGGCCTGTTCGTGCTCAACATCGTGGCCGTGCTGAGCCTGGCCGAGATCCCCGAGGCCGCGCTGCAGCAGCATGTGTTCTGGGGCAGCCTGCTCGCCGCGCTGCTGCTGTGGGGGCCGGGCCGCTGGGCACTCGATCACTGGCTGGTGGCGCGGCTGCGTGGATGAGGAAGACATTGCGGGCCAGGGCACGACCCTCACCGTCGCGGCCCGGGGGAGGAAGGCCGCTGCCACTGCGAGGCATTGCGCATGCTTGATCGCTACGCGATCGCTGCGCTCAAGCCCGTGCTGGAGCGCATTGCCGCACCGATCGTGCGCGCCGGTGTCGGTGCCGACACGGTCACCTGGGCCGGGTTCGGCGTCGGCATCGCAGCCGCATCCGCGATCGCTTGGCAACAGTACGGCTGGGGTCTGGCGCTGCTCCTCGCGAGCCGCCTGGCCGATGGGCTCGACGGCGCGGTGGCGCGGCTGACGCAGCCCACCGACCGGGGCGCCTTCCTCGACATCGCGCTCGACTTCCTCTTCTACGCCAGCATCCCGCTCGCCTTCGCGGTGGCCGATCCGCCCGCCAACGCGCTCCCGGCGGCGGTGCTGCTGGCCTCGTTCGTCGGCACGGCGTCGGGCTTCCTCGCCTTCGCCGTGATGGCCGAGCGGCGCCAGTTGACGAGCGCCGACTATCCGGCCAAGGGCCTGTACTACCTGGGCGGCCTGACCGAGGCGACCGAGACGATCGCCTGCTTCGCACTGATGTGCCTGTGGCCGCAGCACTTCGCGTGGTGGGCCTATGGCTTCGCGCTGCTGTGCGCGTTGACGATCGCGACCCGGCTCGCCGCCGGATGGCGCACGCTGCCCTGACCGGGTGCCTGCGCTGGCGGTGCTTTGAGGGTAAGGTCCGCCGCACGGCGGCCGACCCGTCCTCCGAGGAGACCGCATGTCAAGGAAGAAGCTGCTCGTCGCAGGTGCGCTGATCGCGCTGCTCGGCGTCTATGTTGCGTTCGACCTGGGTCGATTCCTGAGCCTCGAGACCATCAAGTCGCGCCAGGAGGAACTCGCCGCACTGTACGGCGCGCGGCCGCTCGCCGTGGCCGCAGTCTTCTTCGCCATCTACGTGGCTGCCACGGCGCTGTCATTCCCGGGCGCGGCCGTGCTGACGCTGGCCGGCGGCGCAATCTTCGGCCTGGTGGCCGGGACGGTGATCGTCTCGTTCGCGTCGAGCCTCGGCGCCACGCTGGCTTTTCTGGCGTCGCGCTACGTGTTGCGCGACAGCGTGCAGGCGAGGTTCGGTGCCCGCCTGGGCGAGATCGACAAAGGCATCGCCAGCGAAGGTGCGTACTACCTGTTCACGCTGCGCCTGGTGCCGCTGGTGCCGTTCTTCGTCATCAACCTGGCGATGGGCCTGACGACGATGAGGGCCGCGACCTTCTATGCCGTGAGCCAGCTCGGCATGCTGGCCGGGACCATCGTCTACGTGAACGCGGGCACGCAGCTGGCCCGGATCGAATCGCTGCGGGGCATCCTTTCGCCCGGGCTGCTGGGCTCGTTCGTCCTCCTTGGCGTGTTTCCGCTCGTCGCGCACAGGGCCGCCCAGGCGCTGCGCAGGCGCAAGGTCTATGCGCGCTGGAGGCACGCCCGCCCGAAGCGCTTCGACCGCAACATGATCGTCATCGGCGCCGGCGCGGCGGGCCTGGTCACGAGCTACATCGCCGCGGCCGTCAAGGCGAAGGTCACGCTGGTCGAGGCGCACGAGATGGGCGGGGATTGCCTGAACACCGGCTGCGTGCCGAGCAAGGCGCTGATCCGCTCGGCCCGGCGGGCGGATCAGGTCCGCCATGCGGGCGAGTTCGGCATCGGCTGCGCCGAGCCCAGGGTCGAGTTCGGCCGGATCATGGACCGCATCCAGCGCGTGATCGCCGACATCGCGCCGCACGACTCGGTCGAGCGCTACACCGCGCTCGGCGTCGATGTGGTGCGCGGCCAGGCCCGCCTCGTGAACCCGTGGACGGTCGAGATCGCGCGCTGCGACGGGGCGACGCAGACGCTCACCGCGCGCAGCATCGTGCTGGCCACCGGCGCGAGGCCGTTCGTGCCGCCGTTGCCGGGGCTGGCCGAGGTGGGCTACCTGACGTCCGACACCTTGTGGGGCCTGCGCGAGCTGCCGGCGCGGCTGGTGGTGCTCGGCGGCGGACCGATCGGCTGCGAGCTGGCGCAGGCCTTCGCGCGCCTCGGCTCGCGGGTCACGCAGATCGAGATGCTGCCGCGGCTCATGGCCCGCGAGGACGCCGATGTCTCCGCGCTCGTGAAGGCGGCGCTCGAACGGGATGGCGTCGAGGTGCTCACCGGCCGCAAGGCACTGCGCTGCGGCCGCGAGGGCGACAGCCGCTTCATCGTGCTCGGGCCCGGTGGCGAGGGCGGCGGCGGACCGGTCGAGATGCGCGTCGAGTTCGATCGGCTGCTGTGCGCGGTCGGCCGTGTCGCTCGGCTCGAGGGCTTCGGGCTCGAGGCGCTGGGCATCGCGACGGGGCAGACGATCGCGACCAACGAATACCTCGAAACGCTGCTCCCGAACGTCTATGCGGCGGGAGATGCCGCAGGGCCGTTCCAGTTCACCCACATGGCCGCGCACCAGGCCTGGTACGCGGCCGTCAATGGCCTGTTCGGGAGCATCAGGCGGTTCAAGGTCGACTACTCGGTCGTCCCGTGGGCGACCTTCATCGACCCCGAGGTGGCGCGCGTCGGCCTGAACGAGCAGGAAGCGAAGGCGCAGGGCGTCGCCCATGAAGTCACGCAGTTCGACATGGCGGAGCTCGACCGCGCGATCGCCGACGGCGTGGCCCACGGTTTCGTGAAGGTCCTCACGGGTCCCGGCAATGACCGCATCCTCGGCGTGACCATCGTCGGCGAACATGCGGCGGAACTCCTCGCCGAGTACGTGCTGGCGATGAAGCACCGAATCGGGCTGAACAAGATGCTCGGCACGATCCACACCTACCCGACGCTTTCGGAGGCGAACAAGTACGCGGCAGGTGCCTGGAAGCGCAAGCACGCGCCGGCCCGGCTGCTCGAATGGGCGGCGCGCTGGCATGCCTGGCGCCGCCACTGAGGGTCGCGCCGGCCGGCTCCGCGTCGGCCGCCGCCGGCAAGCGGCCAACTCGATTACGATCCGTGACGCGACGCCATCGGGCGTTGACCTTTGTTCGCCGAGGTGCCCATGACTTGTCGTTCGCCCATCCGCTTACTGCTCCTCGCCGCCTGCGTTGCCGGCGCGCCGCAGATCCAGGCCGCCGACCCGCCCTTGCTGACGCCGTTCAAGGAGCAGGGGCCCGACGCGCCCGCGCCGTGGCACTTCGTCGGCCTGCCGGGCCAGACCAAGCCCAAGACCACGTTCTCGGTCGTCGAGATCGATGGCCGCAAGGCGCTGCGCATCGAGGCCAACGAGTCCTACGGCAACCTGGTGCATCCGGTCAGCGGCATCGGCGCCAAGGCGACGCTGTCCTGGCAATGGCAGGTCGAGGTGCCTGTTGCCGCCGCGGACCTGCGCACCAAGCAGGGCGACGACACCGCGGTCAAGGTCTGCGTCTTCTTCGACATGCCGCTGGACCTGGTGCCCTTCGTCGAGCGCCAGCTGCACAAGATCGGGCAGTCGAAGTCGAGCGAGCCGCTGCCGACCGCCACCGTGTGCTACGTGTGGGACACCAGCCTGCCCGTCGGCACCGAGCTCGACAACGCCTTCACGCGCCGCATGCGCTACATCGTGCTGGAGAGCGGCCCGTCCAAGCTGCGCACCTGGAAGGCCGAGAAGCGCAACGTCATCGCCGACTTCACCAAGCTCTTCGGCGCCGAGAGCGCCACCGTGCCGCCGATCATCGGCATCGCCGTCGGCGCCGACGCCGACAACACGCACACGCGCAGCGTCGCCTACGTCGCCAACATCGTGCTCGAACGCTGACCCGGATGACGACGCCGGGGCACCCCAGGCCTGCCGACGTGTGTCGCCCGGTGCGCCCTGGCGGCCCGGCGCCGACCGGGTGTTGCTGAACCGCCCGGTCGATCGATGAAGCAGCTCGTGCTGCTGGGCGGCGGGCACGCCCATCTGCAGGTGCTGCGCGCGCTGGCGCGCAAGCCGCTGGCGGACACGCAAGTCACGCTGGTCTCGCCGTTCCCGTACCTCGTGTACTCCGGCATGGTCCCGGGCCTGCTGGCCGGGCACTACCCGAGCGAGGCCTGCATGATCCCGCTCGGCCCGCTGGCCGCGCGTGCCGGCGCCCGGTTCGTGCAGGCCGCTGCCGCGCGGCTCGACGCCGGAGCACGGCGGCTGCGCCTGGCTGACGGGCGCGAGTTGGGCTACGCGGTGCTGAGCGTCGACATCGGCGCGGTGATGGACCGCGACGCGATTCCCGGCGCGCGCGAACACGGCGTGTTCGTGCGGCCGATCGAGCACTTCCTGCAGCAGTGGCCGGCCCTGCTCGATCGCGCCCGGCGGCAGGCGCTGGAGCTGGCCGTCGTCGGCGGCGGGGCTGCCGGGCTCGAGCTCGCACTGGCGCTGCGGTACCGCCTTGCTGCACAGGCGCGCGTCGGCCTCGTCACCGGAGGCGCGCCGTTGCTCGCCTCGTACCCGGCGGCGGTGCGGCGGCTCGGCCTCGCCGCGCTGAAGCGCAACGGCGTTGCGCTCTTCGAGCAGAGCTGCCGGCGCGTCGCGGCCGACAGTCTCAGCCTCGACAGCGGCGCGCGCCTGGCCTGCGACGTGGCGGTGCTCGCCATCGGCGGCACTGCGCCGCAATGGCTCGCCACGAGCGGCCTGGCGCTCGACGAAGGCGGTTTCATCGCCACCGGTGCCACGCTGCAGAGCACGTCGCACGCCGAAGTGTTCGCTGCCGGCGACGTCGCCAGCCGCGCCGACGCGCCCCGGCCGCGCAGTGGCGTCTATGCGGTGCGTGCCGGCCCAGCGCTGGCGCTGAATCTGCGCCGCTTCGTGAGCGGCGGCACGCTGCAGCGCTACCTGCCGCAGGCGCGTTCCCTGAACCTGCTGGCCTGCGGCGAGCAGCGCGCCATCGTTGCCTGGGGTCGCATCGCGGCCGAGGGGCGTTGGGCCTGGCGCTGGAAAGACCGCATCGATCGCCGCTTCGTCGGCGCGTTCATCGAGTCTGGCCTGCCGGAGGCGATCGCGTGAGCGTCGAAGCGATCGCCGCCGCCGCGGGCCTGGCGCTGCATGTCGCGATCGTGGTCACGGTGGGCCTGCGCGTCATCTGGGTCCACCGGCCGGCCGGCAGCGCGTTCGCCTGGCTGCTCCTGGTGACCTCGCTGCCGTTCGCCGGGCTGCTGCTCTACCTGCTGTTCGGCGAACGGCCGATCGGGCGCAAGCGGCTGCGCCGCGCGGATGCCTTCTACGCCGGCTTCCCCAGCGTCGCGACGCCGTTGTGGGCGCCCGACGTGGCCGACATGGCACCCCTGCCGCCCGCCCAGCGCGGGCTGTCGAACCTGGCGCAGCGCGCTGCCGGCCTGCCCGTGCTCAGGGGCTCCACGCTCGCGCTGCATGCCGGTGCCGAGACGATCCTGCGCGCGATCATCGGCGACGTGGACGCGGCCCACGAGAGCGTCGACTTGGCCTTCTACATCTGGAACGCCGGTGGCACCGCCGACGAAGTCGCCGCCGCGCTGGAGCGCGCCGCGGCGCGCGGCGTGCGCTGCCGCGTGCTGCTCGACGCGCTGGGCAGCAAGGCCTTCCTCAAGACCGGCGCGCCGGCCCGGATGCGCGCGGCGGGCATCCGGATCGAGGCGGCGCTGGCGATCGGCCCGCTCGGCCTCGTGTTCAAGCGCGCCGACCTGCGCCTGCACCGCAAGATCGTCGTCGTCGACGAGCGCGTCGCCTACACGGGCAGCATGAACCTGGTCGATCCGCGCTTCTTCAAGCAGGACGCCGGCGTGGGCGAGTGGATCGATGCGATGGCACGCATCGAGGGGCCGGCGGTGGCGGCCCTGCGCGCGGTGTTCCTGTTCGACTGGAGCCTGCAAACGGGCGAGCCGTTCGTGCCGTCGAGCCAGGCCGCCTTCGCGAAGCGCCGCGCAGTGGGCGGCACCGCGCTGGTGCAGGTGGTGCCCTCCGGGCCGGGGGTGGACATCTCGGCCAACCTGCGCATCCTCGTCGATGCCACGGCCACCGCCTGCCGTCGCATCGTGCTGACGACGCCGTACTTCGTGCCCGACCCCACGCTGGCGCTGGCACTGCAGAACGCGGCGATGCGCGGCGTCGAGGTCACGATCATCCTGCCCGCGGTGAACGACTCGAAGCTCGTCACGTATGCGAGCCGGGCGTTCTTCGATGGCCTGCTCGCCGCGGGCGCGCATATCCTGCAGTTCGAAGGCGGCCTGCTGCACACCAAGAGCGTGACCGTCGACGACAGCTTCGCGCTCTTCGGCACCGTGAACCTCGACATGCGCAGCCTGCACCTGAACTTCGAGTTGATGCTGGCGGTGTACGACCGCGGCTTCAACGCGGCGCTGCTGGCGCTGCAGCGCGGCTACGCGAGCGACGCGCGCCCGCTCGATGCGGCCGCGTGGCAGGCGCGGCCGGCGCGCGAGAGGGTGCTCGAGGGTGCGGCGTCGCTGGTGGCGCCGATGCTGTAGCGCCGCGTTCGGCTACGCAGGCTTGTCGCGATCGCCTGGCGCCTGCGAATGGACGTCCAGGATGGCGGCGCGAAGCCCGTTGTAGCGCGACACGAAGTCAACCAGCACGCTCGCCGTCCAGGCGAAGGTGAAGATGCCCGAGATCGCGATGATCGGCGGCACGATGCGCCACGCATGCGGCAGGCTGAACGGTTCGCCCAGCGCGGTATAGCAATTGGCAGCGAAGTAGGCCGCCTTCGACCAGTCGCCGACGATGTCGCCGAGGATCAGCGCCGCCGACCACAGCACGACCTCGGCCAGGTGCAGCGCGAGCAGCGCGACCACCGCGGACGCGAACAGCAGGTCGGCGCGCCACATCGAGGCACGCGCGCGGATGCCCTGCGATCGCTTGAGGAACGAACCCGTGACGAGCCGGATCCAGAAGGCGTGGAACATGACGACGAGCACCAGCACGCCGCCGCCGAACATGATGTCGGGCACCGGCAATGCCTGCGTCAGCACGTTCTCGACGATGCCGGGCTGCAGGCTCGACAAATCGGATTGATCGGTCGCCATGGCGCTCGGCGGCGGGTCCTTGGAGAGCTTTGAATCGGCCATGCTGCAGATCGATGGGGCCGGTGGGCGCGAATGGGTTCGGGGGCGAGGCGAGGCCGGTGGCCGCTTCGCGCGGCTGCTCGCCGCGGTGCTTCGAACCGGGTCGAAGTGTAGCCGTGATCGTGCGCCCGATGGACGGCCTGCGAAGCTTGGCGTCCGAGGCGGGCGGCTTCAGTCGCGCACCCGGAACACCAGCAACAGCGCCGTCGGCACGCGCCCGTCGACGTCGCGGGGCAGCACCTCGGTCTTGTCGAT
The DNA here is from genome assembly GCA_963779155.1 of uncultured bacterium. Taxonomy (GTDB): domain Bacteria; phylum Pseudomonadota; class Gammaproteobacteria; order Burkholderiales; family Burkholderiaceae_C; genus CAIKUF01. Next base: position 144,816 of record CAVZXE010000007.1, read on the forward strand.
CGCGCGCAGCACGGCGTTGTCGTAGGCCGCCACGCCACTGCTCTTGACGAGCTTGCGGCCGAGGATCGTGCCGTCTGCCGCAGCACGCACTTCCACCTCGGCCGTCGGGTTGCCGGCCACCTCGTCGGCGAAGACGATGTTCGGCCGGATGCGCGCCTTGATGCGCCCGGCATAGCTCGCCGAAGGCCCGGCCGACTGCAGCGCGCTGCCGGTCGCGCCGGCTTCGCCGCTCGCCCCGGCCAGGCCGCGGATGCGCTCGAGATTCTTCTGTCGGTCGGCTTCGAGCTGCCGCGCCGCGCGTTCATCGGCCGCCTGCTGCTGCTTCTTCTGCTGCGCCTCGAGTTCACGCTGCTTCTCGAGTTGCTGCAGGCGCAGTTTCTCCGCGGCCGCCTTCTCGGCGGCGAGCTTGTCGGCCTGGAGCTTCCTGCGCTCACGTTCGCGTTCGCGTTCGGCGGCTTCCTGCTCCTTGCGCGCCTTTTCGAGCCGGGCCTTCTCGATCGCGATCTGGGCGTCGGGCACCGGCGCCGCAGCCGGCGGCGGCTCGACCCGGGGCTGCGGCCGGGCGACCGGCGGCGGCGCGGGCCTGGCCTCGACCACCGGCTCGGGCTCGACGGCGCGTGGTGCGGCCGCCTGCGGCACCGTCGCCCACAGCTCGGCTTGCTGCGCCTCGGGCGTGCGGCTGCGCCAGCTGACTCCGAACGCGATCGCGACGATCAAGCCCGCATGAACCAGCACCGACAACCCGATGCCGCGCCCGGTGCTACCGGCTTCCTGCGGCATCAGCGCGTCGCGCGACAAGGCGTGCGATGTCACCTCAGGGGCCCCACGGTGCTTTGTGCAACGGTCCGGGCCATGAAGCGGTGGCTTGCTCTGAGAGACCGCTCTCGGCCCGTTGCTGCCGTCCGCGTGCGTCCGCTTTCTGGAGGCTTCGGCGCGGCGCGGCAGGCGGAGCCCGGCAGGGGCTCATGCTGTGGCGGTCTTCGCGCAGCGAAGACTCCACTGCGATGCTCGCCCTGGGGTCGCGTCGCACAACTCACTTCGCTCGCTTCGCTCTCTGCGTTCAAACAGGTGCGACGAGTCAGTTCACGAAGCGCGCTTCGCACGCCGACCCCAGGCCTGCGCTTCTCGTCGCCACAGAAATCGCCCCCACCGGGCACCGCCCGCCGCGCTGCAACGCTTGTGGTTCTTGTCGCAAACAGCGCCCGCGTCCCAGCAAAGGCGCGTTCGGGCAGGACGGGGCACGCCTCTGGGGCGCCGAGAAGGTGAGTCCGGGGGCAAGCGGTCCGGGGGACCGCTTGCGCCTTGCGAACGGCCGGGCCTACTGGCCCGGCGCGGCCTGCAAGGCCAGGGCTCGTGGCCCCGCGCGAAGCGCGAGTTGTCCTCTGACTCGTCGCGGATGTCCGAACGCAGCGAACGCAGTGAGCGAAGTGAGTTCTGCGACGGGGCCACGAGGCCGAGCATCGCAGGGAAGTCTGAGCGGAGCGAAGACCGCCCCAGTGAAGCGAAGCGGCCTGCCCGGACGTGCCTTTGCCGCGCCAGACCTCGCCCGCGAAGCGGACATTCAAGGGCAGCAATGGGCCGAACGCAGACCCCCAGGCGATCAAGCGGCAGGGAGAGTTCACCTCAAGTTCCGGTGTTCTTCACCGCCAGCCCCACGCGCTGCACGCCGGCGCGCTGCAGGGTGTCCATCACCTTGACGACCGCCTCGTACTTCACCGAGCGATCGGCAGAGATCACGACTGGTGTGTCGGCGCTGCCCGCTTGCGCTGCGAGCACGCGCGCCCTGAGTTGCGCCAGTGGCAGCGCGGCGCCTTCGCCCTTGCCGTCCACGCGCACGCGAAGCGTCTCGTCGGGCCCGACGATCACCTCGATGACATGCTCCGGCCGCTGCCGGCTCTTGCCGACCGACGGCAGATCGACCAGGCCGGTCGTGATCAGCGGCGCGCTGACCATGAAGATGATCAGCAGCACCAGCATCACGTCGATGAAGGGCACCATGTTGATCTCGCTGATCGTGCGCCGGCGCGAGCCGGTGCGGCGGCTGATGCTGGCCATGGCTATGTGCTCTGCCGCGCCTCTGCGGTCCCAGCGGGGCTGAGATCCCCTCGGGCGCGACAACGCCGGTTTCTTGGGGGCGTCATGCTAGCGCGGCGTCGCGGCGGCGGGCTGGATGACCTGGCTCGCATTGCGCTGCAGGATGTTCGAGAACTCCTCGATGAAGGTCTCGAGCTGGATCGCGATGCGGTCGATGTCGCGCGCGAAGCGGTTGTACGCGATCACCGCGGGGATCGCCGCGAACAGGCCGATCGCGGTGGCCACCAGCGCCTCGGCGATGCCCGGCGCCACGGTGGCCAGCGTCACCTGCTGCAGGTTCGACAGGCCGATGAAGGCATGCATGATGCCCCACACCGTGCCGAACAGGCCCACGTAGGGCGACACCGAGCCGACCGAGGCCAGGAACGACAGGTTCGACTCGATCACGTCGAGCTCGCGCTGGTAGCTCGCGCGCATTGCACGCCGGGCGCCGTCGAGCAGCGTGCTGCCGTCGGCCACGCGGCGCTCGCGCAGCTTCAGGAACTCGCGCATGCCGGAGGCGAAGATGCGTTCCATCGGCGATGCTGCGGCCTTCTGCGACGCGCTGGCGTAGAGGTCGTTCAGGTTCTTGCCGGCCCAGAATTCGCGCTCGAACTCGTCGTTACCGGCGCGCACGCCGCGCAGTCCGAAGAGCTTGCTGAAGATGACGCTCCAGCTCGCCAGCGAGACGATCAGCAGGCCGGCCATGACGATCTGCACGACGAGGCTGGCGTGCAGTACCAAGGTGAAGATCGAGAGATCCTGGTTCATTGGGGGGCGGTGGGGAGATCGATCGGAATGCGGCGCGGACGCAGGGTGTGGGCGTCGACGCAGCCGACGCGTATCGTGCCCTCGGCCAGCAGCTCGGCGCCGCGCAGGGCCTGTTGCGCGATCAGCATCGTCGCGCGGCCGGACTCGAGCACCGCGACCGTCACGTCGAGCCGGTCGTCGAGCCGCGCCGGGCGCAGGTAGCGGATCGCGGTCTCGGCGACGACGAAGATCGCGCCTGTCTCGTCGCGCAGACGCTGCTGCGAGTGGCCGAACGAACGCAGCCACTCGGTGCGCGCACGCTCGAAGAACTTCAAGTAGTTGGCGTAGAAGACCACCCCGCCGGCATCGGTGTCCTCCCAGTACACGCGCAGCGTGTGCCTGAACGGCGACGGGTCGGGGGAGGGCGGCATCGGCAGGGGCATCGGCTTGGCGATGGATTATGCGGGACCGTTCAGCGGCAGGCCGCAGAGCGAGCCGCGGGCACGGCCGCCGCGTCGATCACGGCGCGAAGCGGTGCGCCACCACCACCGGCTGCCCGGCGGCGACCTCGACGCCCACGCTGTGCGCAGGCGCGTCGCCGTGGCGCAAGGTGATCGTGTGCCGGCCCTCGGGCAGCGCGAGCTGGCTCAGCGGCGGCGCGGTGCCGATGGCGATGCCGTCGACTTCGATCTGCGCCCAGGGGCTCACGTCGATCCGCAGCAGCCCCTTGGGCTGCAACGCCGGCGCGGCCGGCAGCAGGCCGGCGGGTGTGCCGCGCGGCGACATCGCGAGCCAGCTGGCGCCCCCCGCGACCAGCATCAGCGAAATAGCCGATCCCCACAGTCAGCGCCTCGCCCGTGGCGGCGGGGCCGTGGCCTCCGCGGCGGGCGCGCCCGTGGCGAGCCAGTGTCGAAGCTCGCGCGCCATCGCGCTGGCCGACGGGTAGCGGTCTTCGGCGTCGATGGCCATCGCGCGCGCGGCGATCAGCGACAGCGCCTGCGGCACAACGGGCGCCAACTCGTGCGCGTGCGGCGGCCGCTCCTCGAGCACGGCCCGGTGGATCTGCGCCAGCGAGTCGCCGCGAAACGGGCGCCGACCAGTGAGCAGTTCGTAGAGCACGACGCCGAGCGAGTACACGTCGCAGCGCGCGTCGAAGGGCTGCTGCAGCACCTGCTCCGGCGCCATGTAGTACGGCGAACCGCCGGAGAGCTCCTGCTCGGCTGGCACGCCCGGACCGTGGGTGACGCGCGCGATGCCGAAGTCCAGCACCCGCGGCTGGGCGCGGCCGACCATGAAGATGTTGGCCGGCTTGACGTCGCGGTGCACCACGCCGTGCGAATGCGCGTAGGCCAGCGCGCCGGCCACCTGGCGGACCAGCTGTGCCGACTGTGTCGGCGTGGGCCGCCAGCCTTCGAGGCGCATCTGCCGCAGGTCGGCCCCCTTGAGCAGCTCCATCGCGATGTAGGCGCCGCCTTCGCTGAGCCCGGCGTCGAACACGGTCACGATGTGCGGGTGCGACAGCCCGGCGGCGGCGCGCGCCTCGTTCAGGAACAGGGCATTGAAGCTCGCGCGCTCGGCCGCCGGCACCTGCACATGCACGGTCTTGATGGCGACCAGGCGCGACAGCACCGGGTCGTGGGCGGCGAACACCGTGCCCAGGCCGCCTTCCCCGATGCGGGACTTCAGCGCGTAGCGGCCGATCTGCCCGATGCTGGGCAATTCGGTGGCGGCCCGGCTCGGCGGGTTGGTCGAGAACGTCTCGCGCGGGCCGTCGAGGACGCCGGCATCGCTGTCGCTCCACGCCGCCATGCCGGGCAGGCTGGCCTGCGGGCCGGGCGTGGCGTCTTCCGACAATGGGACGCCCCGCGGGATGGGGGGCACCGTGCGCTCCTCGACGCGAAAGGCGTGGCGCGTCAAAGCACCCGCGCCAGGCGCTGCACGGCCTCTTGCAGCTGGGCCATCGAACTGGCGTACGAGAAGCGCACGAAGCGCTCGCTGCCATGGCGTCCGAAATCGCGGCCGGGAGTGATCGCGACATGGGCGCGGCGCATCATGTCGAAGCAGAAGTCCCAGCTGTTCGGCGAGTGCGCCGAGCAGTCGGCCCAGGCGTAGAAGGCGCCATCGGGCAGCACCGGCACGCGCAGGCCGAGCGTCTCGAGCGCCGGCACGAGGAAGTCGCGCCGGGCACGGAACTCGGCGCGGCGGCTTTCGTATTCGGCAATCGACTCGTCGTCGAAGCAGGCCAGCGCGGCCTGCTGCGACAGCGTCGACGGGCAGATGTAGAGGTTCTGCGCCAGCTTCTCGATCGGCGCCAGCAACGCGTCGGGCACGACCATCCAGCCGAGCCGCCAGCCGGTCATGCAGAAGTATTTCGAGAAGCTGTTGATCGAGATCACGTCGTCGTGCGCGGCGTCGTTGTGCGCGAGCGCGCTGTGGCCGTAGGTCTCGTCGAAGCTGAGCGGCAGGTAGATCTCGTCGACCAGCGTGAAGCCGCCGCGCTCACGCACCCCCCGCACGATGCGGCCCATCTCGGCGGGGTCGATCGAGGTGCCGGTCGGGTTCGACGGCGAGGCCAGCAGCACCCCGCGCGTACGCGGCGTCCACGCCGCATCGACCGCGGCGGCACTGAGCTGGAAGCGCTCCGCGGCCGACGCCGGCAGCAGCACCGGAACGCCCTCGGCGGCGGCGACGAAATGGCGGTTGCAGGGGTAGCTCGGGTCGGGCATCAGCACTTCGTCGCCGCGATCGACGAGCGCCAGGCAGGCGAGCTGCAGCGCGGCCGATGCGCCGGCGGTGACGACGATGCGCCCGGCCGGCACATGTAGGCCGAAGCGCTCGCCGTACCAGCGGCTGATGCGCTGGCGCAGCGCCGGCTCACCGGTTGCCTGGGTGTAGTGCGTGCGGCCACCGTCCATGCAGCGCCGTGCGGCGGCGAGCACGGCCGGCGGCGCGGTGAAATCGGGCTCGCCGATGTTGAGGAAGATCATCGGCGAGTCGGCGCACGCCGGGCTGCGCGCCAGCTCCGCCGCGGCCTTGGCGCACTCCATCACGTAGAACGGGTCGATGTGGTCGAGTCGGGAGGCGAGCTTCATGCGAGACGGAACCTGGCCGCAAGCGGCAGCGATCGAAGCGAGCCCGGACCTCGGGTCACTGCCGCCGCGCCTGCACTTCGACGGCGCGCAGGTCGGCGGCTGCCTTGTCGAGCACGCCGTTGACGTACTTGTGGCCGTCGGTGCCGCCGAAGCTCTTGGCGAGCTCGACCGCCTCGTTGATCGCCACCCGGTACGGGATGTCGATGCAGTGCTTGAGCTCGAAGACACCGATCAGCAGCACGCCGTGCTCGATCGGCGACAGGTGGCTGGTCTTGCGGTCGACGTGGCGCACCAGCACCGCGTCGAGCTCGGCCGCCTCGCCGATGCAGCCGTGCAGCAGCATCGCGAAATGGGCCTGGTCGCACTTGTCGAAGCCGTCCTGCTCGCGCATGTGGGCCTCGATCACTGCCGGCTCGGCGCCCGAGATCAGCCACTCGTACAGCCCCTGCAGCGCGATCTCGCGCGAACGGCGGCGCGACGACTTCTGCGGCGGCCGCTTGCGCGCCGGCGCCGTGGCGGAGCCGGGCGCCGCGAGAGGGGTCTTGCGCGGCTCGCTCGCGGTCACGACAGGTCTTCCATCAGGATGGCCATCTCGACCGCGACGCGGGCGGCGTCGCGGCCCTTCTCGTCGGCGCGAGCCCAGGCCTGGGCCTCGTCCTCGACGGTGAGGATGGCGTTGGCGATCGGGATCCGGTGGTCCAGCGCCACGCGGCTCACGCCGGCGCCGCTCTCGTTGGCCACCAGCTCGAAGTGATAGGTCTCGCCGCGGACGATGCAGCCCACGGCGACCAGCGCGTCGAAACGCTCGCTGTCGGCCAGCGCGGCGAGCGCGAGCGGCACCTCCAGCGCGCCCGGCACCGTCAGGTGCGTGATGTGCTCGTCGGCCACGCCGAGCGCGCGCAACTCGGCGACACAGCTCTCGGCCAGCCTCGTGGTGACGGCTTCGTTGAAGCGCGCCTGCACGATCGCGATGTGCAGCGCCTGACCGTCCAGTTCGGCCGCCTGGCCCTTGTCTGCGTCTTGCAAGCTGCGCCCCTGTCAGTCCGAGGCGGCCACGAAGCCAGTGACCTCGAGCCCGTAGCCCGTCATGCTGGGCATGCGCCGCGGGCTGCCGAGCAACTTCATGCGCCGCACGCCCAGTTCGCGCAGGATCTGGGCCCCGATGCCGTAGGTGCGCAAGTCGAGCTGGTTGCGCGGCACGGCCGGGCGCTCGTGCTCGGGCAGGATCTGCGCGAGCAGCTCCGCCGGAGCCTCGCCGCAATTGAGCAGCACCGCGACCCCGGCTTCGGCGCGCTGGATCGTCGCCAGCGCGCGCGTCAGCGGCCACGAATGGCCGCTGTGTTCCGTGTCGAGCAGGTCGATCAGCGACAGCGGTTCGTGAACCCGCACCAGCACCTCGTCGGTCGGCGCCCAGCTGCCGCGCGAGAGCGCCAGGTGCACGCCACCGGCACGGTCGCGGAAGACGTTGCAGTCGAATTCGCCCTGCGCCGTGGCGAGCCGGCGCCTGCCGACGCGCTCGATCAGCGTTTCGGTGTGGCTGCGGTGCTCGATCAGCGCCGCGATGGTGCCGATCTTCAGGCCGTGTTCGCGCGCGAAGAGCTCGAGGTCGGGCAGGCGCGCCATCGTGCCGTCGTCCTTCATCACCTCGCAGATCACCGCGGCGGGCGTCAGCCCGGCCATCGCTGCCAGGTCGCAGCCGGCCTCGGTGTGGCCGGCGCGCATCAGCACGCCGCCGTCGTGGGCCTGCAGCGGGAAGATGTGGCCCGGCTGCACCAGGTCGCTCGCCCGCGCGTCGCGCGCCACCGCGGCCCGCACGGTGCGCGCGCGGTCGGCGGCCGAGATGCCGGTCGTGACGCCGCTGGCGGCCTCGATCGAGACCGTGAACGCGGTGCCGTGCTGCGTGCCGTTGCGCGAGGTCATCGGTGGCAACTGCAGGCGCTCGCAGCGCTCGCGCGTCAGCGTCAGGCAGATCAGCCCGCGGCCGTACCTGGCCATGAAGTTGATCGCCTCGGGCGACACATGCTCGGCCGCCATCAAGAGGTCGCCTTCGTTCTCGCGGTCTTCCTCGTCGACGAGGATCACCATGCGGCCGGCGGCGAGCTCGGCAACCAGTTCGGGAACGGGGGAAATGGCCATCGGGTGATTGTAGGCGGCGCCCTCTCCGGCCGCGCCCGATGCGACGAGCCGCAGACCCTTGGGACGCGGCGCGTCGCATTGGCGACAATCCGTGCCAATGAACCGCTCCTTCAAGCGGCCCTGGAGGGGCGTGACGGTATCGATGGCGTGCGCTTGCATGGGCCTGGCGGCGGCGCCGTCGCGGGCCGACATCGAGGACCTGCTGGACGTCATGGCCCCCGGCCACTGGCGCCTGGTCGGCGCACCCTACACGCGGCACCTGCACCAGAAGCCGGAGTACCGGTACGTGTGGGGGGTGGGCATCGAGCGCCAGCGCGACGACCTGTGGCTCTACGGCGCGACCTACTTCAGCAACTCGTTCGGCCAGGACAGCGGCTACCTGTACATCGGCCGCCAATACCCGAACCTGTTCGACGTGCCGCCACTGTTTTTCCAGTGGACGGCCGGCCTGCTCTACGGCTACAAGGGCGAGTTCAGGAACCGTGTGCCGCTGAACTACGACGGTTTCTCGCCCGGCGTCGTGATCTCGCTCGGCTGGCAGTTCGACGAGCACTTCTCGGCGCAACTCAACAAGGTCGGCACCTCGGGCCTGATGCTGCAGCTGTCGTACAACTGGCGCTGAGCCCCTCGGCTGCGCCATCGAGCGCGCAGCGGCTTCCCGGGGAACTGCGGTCCGGGGCGCCGGCCGCACAATCGCCGACGTCCCAGCCGAACGGCTCCGCCATCCCTCCCGACCCGGTCGACCATGACCCCCCGACTATCCTTCGGCGCCCGCATGCTCGGCCTGAGCGTGCTCGGCAACCTCGGCGGCGCCATCTTCACGTTCCTGTACTTTCGCTTCGTCGATCCTTCGGCGCTCGCGAGCGCGGCGCCGGTGGGCGCGGGCGAGCTGCTCTATTTCGTGCTCGCCTTCGCGCTGCTGTTCGTCATCGGTCGCCGGCTCTCGGCGCGATGGGCGGCGCCGCTGACGAAGGTGGGCGGCACGCCGCCGCCCGGACCGCCGGGCGACCGCGCACGTCGCCGCGCGCTGCTGCTGCCGGCTTTCGCCGCGTTGTTGAGCGCCGGAGGCTGGGTGGCGGCGGGGTTTGTCTGGGGTGTGGTCTGGCCCATGATCGCCGCCGACTTCTCGCTCGAGCGATCCTTGCGCCAGATGTTCGGCATCACCTTCGTGGCCGGGCCCTTCGTGGCCGCGATCATCTTCTTCGGCAGCGAACGCCTGATGCGCGCCGAGCTGCCGCGCATCTTTCCCGGCGGCGAGCTGAGCGCGGTGCGGGTGCCTCGGCTGCGCGTGCGCACGCGAATGCTGGCGGTGTTCCTGCTGGTCGGGCTGCTCCCGCTGGCGGTGCTGTCGGTGGCCGCGCTGACGCGCGCCAGTGCACTGCGCTCGGCCGACCCGGCAACCGCTGCCCGGATCATCCAGAACCTGAACAGCGTCGTCGTCGTGCTTGCGCTCGGCGGCTTGCTGGTCTCGATCGGGCTGGCCACGCTCGTCGCGGCCAGCATCGCGCAGCCCTTGCGCCGGGTCCAGGCGGCGATGGCGCAGGTCAGGCAAGGTCGGCTCGACGTGCGCTGCGAGGTCGTCTCGAACGACGAGATCGGCGCCGTCGCCGAGGGCTTCAACGGCATGGTCCAGGGCCTGCGCGAGCGCGAGACGATCCGCGAGACCTTCGGCAAGTACGTGAGCCCCGAAGTGCGCGACGAGATTCTCGCCGGCCGGGCCACCGGCGAGGGGGCACTGCGCGAGGTGACGATCCTGTTTGCCGACCTGCGCGACTTCACGCCATGGGTCGAGGCGAGCCCGCCGGCCGAGGTGGTGGCCGACCTGAATGCCTATTTCACCGCGATGGATGCCGCGATCCGCGCCCACGGCGGTCTGGTGCTGCAGTTCATTGGCGACGAGATCGAAGCGGTGTTCGGCGCGCCGATCGACGCGCCGCACCACGCCGATGCCGCCGTGGCCGCGGCGCGCGAGATGGGCCAGCGCCTCGACACCTGGAATGCGGCGCGCCTGGCCGCCGGAAAGCACGCGTTGCGGCATGGCATCGGCATCCACACCGGCACCGTGATCGCCGGCAACATCGGCAGCAGCGAGCGGCTGTCCTACGCGCTGGTGGGCGACGCGGTCAACGTCGCATCGCGCATCCAGGCGCTGACCAAGGACTTCGGCACGCGCGCCTTGGTCAGTGGTGCGACGCAGCGGCGGCTCGCCTCGGCCGCCGGGCTGCGGGCGCTGCCGGCGGTGCGCGTCAAGGGGCGCAGCGCCGAGGTCGAGGTGTACTCGCTGGAGTGATGCGGGTGATGGGGGGTGATGCGCATGATGGGGGCGAGGCAGGTGACGCGGGTGATGGGGTGCCGGGCGAGCCGCTAAGGCAGCCTTAATCAGCATCGGCGACCATGCGGCGTATTCGCAGTGCTGATCGCAGATCGAGGATGCCATGAATGACTTCGCGAAGACCGCTACACAACCGATCCTGGTCTGGGACGCCCCGGTGCGGGTGTTCCACTGGCTGCTGGCGCTGAGCTTTGCCGGCGCCTGGATCACCGCCGAGAGCGAGCGCTGGCTCGGCCTGCATGTGGCGCTCGGTTACACGATGGCCGGGCTCGTCGCATTCCGGCTGCTGTGGGGCGTGATGGGCACGCGCTATGCGCGCTTCAGCGATTTCGTGCGTGGGCGGGTGGCCGTGGCGCGCTACATCGGCTCGGTGTTGCGTGGCCGGCCCGAGCACCACCTGGGTCACAACCCGGCCGGCGCGTGGGCGATCGTCGCGCTGCTGGCGCTGACCGTCGTCACGGTCGCGCTCGGCTGGGCTGCCTACCGCGAAATCGGTGGCGAGTGGCTCGGCGAACTGCACGAGGGCGCGGCCAGCGTGATGCTCGCGGTCGTCGGCGTGCATGTGGCCGGTGTCGTGGCGAGCAGCTGGCTGCACCGCGAGAATCTGGTGCGATCGATGGTCACCGGGCGCAAGATCGGCGCCCCCGGGCAGGGCATCCGCCGCGCCTGGGGCGTGCTGGCCGCAGTGATGTTCGTGGCCGTGCTCGGCTTCTGGTGGCAACAATGGCAGGCCGCGCCGGCGGGTGGCACATCGGCCGACCGGCCTGCCGCGAGCGCCAAGCACAAGCATCGTCACAAGGACCACGACTGAGCGAACACGCCGCCGGGAGCACACCGCATGCGCATCCTGCTCGCTGAAGACGACCCGCTGCTCGGCGATGGCCTGCGTGCCGGGTTGCGCCAGCTCGGGTTCCAGGTCGACTGGGTGCGCGATGGCCAGGCCGCCGAGCGCGAGATGCGCGCCGAGCCCTACGCCGCGGCGGTGCTCGACCTCGGCCTGCCGCTGAGGGACGGCCTCGACGTGCTCGCCGCGGTGCGCGCGGCCGGGATCGCGATGCCGGTGCTGGTGCTCACCGCGCGCGACACGGTGCCCGAGCGCATCCGCGGGCTCGATCTCGGCGCCGACGACTACGTGCTCAAGCCGGTGGACCTGCACGAGCTGGCGGCCCGCCTGCGCGCGCTGGTGCGCCGCTCGCACGGCCAGCCGCAGGAGCGTCTGCAGGCCCAGGGGGTTGCGCTCGATCCGGCGGCGCGCAGCGTCAGCCACAACGGCCGCACCGTCGCGCTGCCGGCGCGCGAGTTCGACCTGCTGCATGCGTTGATGCTCAACAGCGGGCGCGTGCTGTCGCGCGAGCAGCTCGAGCAGCATCTGTACAGCTGGGGCCAGGAAGTCGAGAGCAACGCGATCGAGGTGCACATCCACCACCTGCGGCGCAAGCTGGGCGCGACGCTGATCCAGACCGTGCGCGGCGTCGGCTACACGCTGGCGCGCGACGATGGCTCTTCGGCATGAGGCAGCGCGCGCCACGCACTCGCCGCGCCGGTTCTCGATGAGGCTGCCGCGTTCGCTGCAGGGGCGGCTGCTGGTGCTGGTGCTGGCCGTCGTCAGCGCCGTCTGGCTGGGCGCGCTGGTGGCGACCTGGATCGACGCCAAGGGCGAGCTCGACGAACTGCTCGACAGCCACCTCGCGCAGGCGGCGGCGCTCCTGGTGGCGCAGCAGGCGCGCGAGATCGAGGGCGACCGCCACGATCGGCAGCTCGACGCGCCGGCACATCACCGCTACGCGCCGAAAGTGGCGTTCCAGGTCTGGCACGACGGCCGGCTGGCGCTGCGTTCGCCGAACGCCCCGCTGCAGCCGATGTCGCCGGCGCGGCGCGGCTTCCAGACCCTGGCCATCGACGGCCGGCCCTGGCGTGTGTTCGCGGCGCGCGGCGCCGAGAGCGACGTGCAGGTGTTTGTCGGCGAGCAGATCGATTCGCGCGCCGACATCCTGTGGGCCGTGATGCGCAGCATGCTCTGGCCGATGGCGCTTGCGCTGCCGCTGCTGGCGCTGGCCGCCTGGTGGGCTGTGCGCCGCGGGCTGGCGCCGCTGCGCCAGCTCAGCAGCACGCTCACCCGACGCGAGCCGCAAGCCTTGCAGCCGGTGGCGCTGGCGGACGCCCCGGCCGAGATGCTGCCGCTGCTGGCCGCGCTGAACGGCCTGTTCGAGCGCATCGCGGCGCTGCTCGAGTCCGAGCGCCGCTTCACGGCCGACGCCGCGCACGAACTGCGCACGCCGATTGCCGCGATCCGCGCCCAGGCGCAGGTGGCGCTGCTCGCCGCCGGGCCGCCCCAGGGCGGCAACACGCCCTCGGGCGGGCGGCAGCCCGGGCGCGCCAGGGACGCAGCGGCCCGCGGCGGCGACGAAGCGTCGCGCCACGCGCTGGCGGCCACGCTCGAGGGCTGCGACCGGGCGGCGCACCTGGTCGAGCAGTTGCTGACGCTCTCGAGGCTCGAGGCCGCGCCTGAGGCCGGTGCCGCGCGGGTTGACCTGGCTGCGCTGGCACGCCGCGCAGTCGCCGACATGGCGGGCCGTGCGCTCGACAAGGGCCAGCAGATCGAGCTCGATGCGCCCGAGGCCTGCCCGGTGGCGGGCGACGAGGTGCTGCTGGGCGTGCTGCTGCGCAACCTGGTCGACAACGCGATCCGCTACAGCCCCGCTCAGGCGCGCGTCGAGGTGCGGGTGACGCGGCGCAGTGGCAGCGTGGTCCTGCAGGTACAGGACAGTGGCCCGGGCCTCGGCGAGGCCGAACGCGCGCGCCTGGGCGAGCGCTTCTTTCGCGTGCTGGGCAGCGGCGAGACCGGGAGCGGCCTGGGCTGGTCGATCGTGCGCCGGATCGCGCAGGCGCAGGGCGCGAGGATCGCGGTCGGTCGCTCGGCGTCGCTCGGCGGCCTGCAGGTCGAGGTCGCGTGGCCGGCGTTGAGCCGCCAGGACGCCTGAGGCGCCGCTCCCAGGGGGAGTCTCAGGCCGCCTCGGAGGGCCGGGCGCCGGCTGCGTCGCCGCCTCCGGGCAGGCTCAGCATCCGCTCGACGTAGCGTGCGATCAGGTCGATCTCGAGGTTCACCCGCTGCCCCGCCGCGAGCCGGCCAAGGGTCGTGCCCTGCACCGTGTGCGGAATCAGGTTGATGCTGAATGTGCAGCCTTCGACGCTGTCGGCGATGCGGTTGACGGTCAGGCTGACGCCGTTGACGGTGATCGAGCCCTTGTAGGCCAGGAAGCGCGCCAGCGCCGCCGGCGCCAGCACGCGCAGCTCCCACGACTCGCCGAGCGGCGCGAAGTGCGTGACCTGGCCGATGCCATCGACATGCCCGCTGACCAGATGCCCGCCCAGCCGGTCGTGCGCGCGCAGCGCCTTCTCGAGGTTGACCGCGCCGGGGGCGTCGAGGCCGGCCGTCCTGGCCAGGCTCTCGGCCGAGATGTCGATCGTGAAGCGCCCCGCCGCGGCGTCGAACGAGGTCAGCGTCATGCAGGCGCCATTGAGCGCGATGCTGTCGCCGGGCTGCGCGTCGTCGAGGTAGCCGGGTGGCGCCTGCAGCGTGAGGCGCTTGCCGAACGAGGCGTCGCCGCCGAGCGGCTCCGCGGAGGTGATCTGGCCGATGCCGGTGACGATGCCGGTGAACATGAAGCGATTGTCGCAGGGCGCGTCAGGCACCGGCTTCGGCGGCTGGCCGCAACAGCAGCCGCAGATCGTCGCCGACGCGATCGACGGCGTGAAAGCGCAGCTGGATGGCGTCACCGAGGCTCCCGAGCGGGCCGAAGGCCGCCAGATCGCGGCCGCTGCCCAGCAGCTTGGGCGCCATGTAAACCAGCCACTCATCGACCAGGCCCTCGCGCACGAACGAGCCGTTGAGTTTGGCGCCCGCCTCGACGTGCAGCTCGTTGATGCCCCGCGTGCCGAGGTCTTGCAGCATGGCCCGCAGATCGACCTTGCCACCCGGGCCCGGCAGCAGCACCACGTCGGCACCGCGTGCCTGCAACGCAGCAATGCGGTCGGGCGACGACGCCGCGGCATAGACGAGCACGTTGCCAGGGGCGTCCAGGATGCGCGCGCCGGGCGGCATGTCCAGCCGCGAATCGACGACGACGCGCAGCGGCTGGTGCGCCGTGGCCACCAGCCGCACATCGAGGCGCGGGTTGTCGTCCAGCACCGTGCCGACGCCGGTCAGCACCGCGCCGGCGCGCTTGCGCCAGGCATGGCCGTCGGCGCGGGCGGCCTCGCCGGTGATCCACTGGCTGGCCCCGTTGTCGAGCGCGGTGCGGCCGTCGAGCGATACCGCCGCCTTGAGGCGCAGCCACGGCCGGCCGCGCTGCATCCGCGAGAAGAAGCCGATGTTGAGTTCGCGCGCTTCGTCGGCAAGCAGGCCAATGTCCACCGCGATGCCCGCGGCGCGCAGGCGGGCGATGCCCTCGCCGGCGACGAGCGGGTTCGGGTCGCCCACCGCGACCACGACCCGGGCCAGCCCGGCGGCGATCAGCGCGTCGCAGCAGGGCGGCGTGCGGCCGTGGTGCGAACACGGTTCCAGGCTGACGTAGGCGGTGCCGCCGCGCGGCCTGCCGCCGTTCATGGCGGCATCGCGCAGGGCCATCACCTCGGCGTGCGCGGCGCCGGCCTGCTGCGTGTGGCCGCGGCCGATCACCCGGCCGTCGGCCGCGGTGACCACGCAGCCGACGCGCGGATTGGGTTCGCTCAGCCCGACCGCCTGCTGCGCCAGTGCGAGCGCGTCGTGCATCAGCGCGGAGTCGGCAGTGCTGAACGATGTGGCCGGGGCTTCGGTCCGGGACCTTGCTGCGGGGGGTGTCCTGGGCGGCATAGCCGCGATTCTCAGTCACCGCGAGGCGAGCGCCGCAATCTTCGCCCCGTCCACGCAGCGGTTCGCAGGCACGCAGCCCGATGCCCCGGCGGGCCGGCCCTGCGGGCAAGGCATCTTCACTTCGTCGGTTCAGTCTGTCGGTTCAAGTCTGTCGGTTCAGTCTTGACAACGCAGTCACCACTGCCCCAGCATCACACCATCGACGGCAAGGCGAGTGGGCCCATGGACAGCGACGACCTCATCGAGATTCGGCCCGGCGTGCGCAGTGGCAAGCCGTGCTTCAAGGGCACCCGTATCACGGTGTACGACGTGCTCGAGTACATGGCTGGCGGCATGACCCAGCAGGAGTTGCTGGACAACTTCCCCGCACTCTCCGTTGAGCATCTGCGGGCCGCGCTGATGTTTGCTGCCGCGCGCGAGCGGCGCCTGGCAGCCATGCTGGCGGCATGAAGCTGCTGCTCGACGAGAACCTGAGTCACCGGCTCGTACCCAGTCTGCAAGAGGCGTTTGCCGGCACCAGGCATCTGGAAGACGTCGGGTTGCGAGGCGAAACAGACGCCGTGATCTGGGCCTTCGCGGCACGCGAGGCCTACATGCTGGTGTCCAAGGACGACGATTTCCGCCAGCTCAGTCTGCTGCGCGGTGCGCCACCCAAGGTCCTGGTGCTCGCAGTCGGCAACGGTGGCAGCGCTGCAGTGCTGGGCGGGTTGACGAACAACCGCTCGCGCATCGAGGCGTTCGATGCCGATGCGCAGGAAAGCCTGCTGGTACTGCGCGCACTGTGAGGCCGGCTGGCGGGGCTGTCGTTCGCCATAGGCGTGACGAGCCTCGGCGAGCCTGCCGTCGTTGGCGCCGGGTCACTCAACGAGTCGGGTCCCGGTAGCGTCGCGCTTCGAGCTACGCCGACGCGGATGCCTGGAACCCCCCGAGTCACGGGGTTGACAGCGCTGGGGGGTGACTCTTTGCTTCCGGGGCTGCCGCGTCGGCGGCCCTGCGACGACATCAAGAAAGAGGAGTTGACGATGCAATCCAAGGGATGCACGAAGCGCGCCGTGTTCGGTGTGGCGGCGGTGGCGATGATGCTGATTTCCGGTGGGGTGCAAGCGGCGCTGCAGGATCGCGATCTGAACGGAGACACGGTGGTCGATGCGTTCTACGACACCGATCTGAAGATCACCTGGCTGCGCGATGCCAACGTCAATGGGCAGATGAACTGGGCGACTGCCGTCGCCTGGGCGGACGGCTATAGCTTCGGCGGCTACAACGACTGGAGGCTGCCGACGAGCGACACATGCGTCGTCTACAACTGCACTGGCAGCGAGATGGGACATCTCTGGTACACCGAATTGGGCAACTCGGTGGGCTTGATGTCGAGCGCAGGTGACTTCCTGAACCTGAAGCCGAGTAACTACTGGTCCGGTACCGAGTACGCGTCGGATCCGACGGCGGCGTGGTTCTTCGCTACGGCTGATGGCTTTCAGGCCACCGACAACAAGGGGATCAATTTGTTCGCCATGGCCGTGCGCGATGGCGATGTGGCCGCGGTCCCAGAGCCGGAGACTTACGCGCTGATGCTGGCCGGCCTCACTGCGCTGGCGGTGGTAGTGCGGCGGCGGACGCGCTGAGGCTTGCACGGTTCAGGCGCTCGGGTTCTTCGGGCGCTGAAACCGCACCGCCCACGCAGGCATCGGCGCTTGCAAAGCCGCGCCCGGGTGCCCGGCTCCGTTCCGCCAATTCCCAGTCACTCCGCCGGGCACCCGAGCACGGCTTTGCGGGCCGCAGCGGGTCTTTGCGATGGCACGAACACCGTCGGCCCGGCCGCGAGCAGGGTCGTCGACGCAGTGCCTGAGAATTTCCGAAGCGGAGTCGGCGACCCCGCTTCCGGCTGCGCGCGAGGCTGCAGCAACGTGGTGCCATGAACTCCCCGGTCGATGGCTCGATTCAGGCGCCTTGCGTGCGCTCCACATGCAACCGCAACCCGAGCGCGCCCAGCACCTTCAGCACGGTGGCGAAACTCGGGTTGCCCTCGGCCGACACTGCCTTGCAAAGGCCCTCGCGGCTGACGGCGCAGTCGCGCGCGGTTTGCACTATGCTGCGTGGGCGATGGCCAGCGTCTCGATGACCGCTGGCAGGTACCAGTCTTCGTCGATCGCAGGCCAGTGCAGCCCCAGCCCCGAGTCGACGATGTCGATGCGTTCGCAGTCCCGCGACGAGGCGTTTGCCAGCCGGGCCGAAAAAGAACGCGGTACTTGAACGCTCCAGCCGGAGGCCAGGCCGATTTCGATCCGGTCGCGCGCCGGCAGGTAGCGGGCCGCAATGGCGCGCGAACCGTGCAAGCTTCGTTCGCCAGCCGCGCGCGCGGCGGCGATCCGCGCGTCGTCGGCGATGTCGGTCGGTTCAGCCACCACGATGTTCTCTCCACGCTTGAAGCAGTTCGGTCCGTCCGTCCATTGCGATCTGCACCACCTTGCGAACCTGGGCACTGGTGAGCGGCCCGCGCACCGCGCGCAAGGCAAACGGTTCGATCAGCAATTCCACCGCTCCGCCGTGCCCCAGCACGTGAATGTGCGCGGGCGCATCGTCATGCACGTAGATCATGAACCGAATGCCCGCTTCGTTGAAGACGGTCGGCATGGCGCAGTGTAGGCGCGGCCGACCGCACTCGGCGACCCCGCGCCTGGCTCGATGCGCCACGGGGGGCGTGCCTTGCAGCAGTCAAACCCGAATCTCGGCCATCGTGGCGCCCCGCAATCCTCAACGATGGGCGAAGGAAGGGCGCGGGATCGTCAGCGCGCCCGACAGCGCGGGGTCGTGGCCGGCGATCAGCGTGGCAAGGTGCAACTGTTGCGCGGCGCCGTGGCGGTCGCTCCAGCGCAGCGTGACCTGCACCGACTTGAGGGCCGGATCGGCGCTCGTCTGTACCACGCGTTCGAGGGCATAGCGCGTGCTGCTGCCGGGGGGCGTCACGTCGGCCGAGAGGTCGGCGATCGCAGCCCATCCGGCGTCGCTCGCAAAGGCGCGCAGGCCCTCGATGTCGAGCTGTGCCAGCCGCACCGCCTCGGACCGTTCACGCGCCGCCTCGGCGCTGGAGCGCAGCTCGTTCTGCACGCGCGACAGCGCGAGCATGCCGAGCGAGAGCACCAGAAAGGCGATCAGCGACTCGAGCAGCGAGATGCCCCGCTGCCGCGCGGGAAGGCGGCGTGCAGGGACGGATTGCGTCTGCATAGGAATGCCTTTCAGAAATCGCGCCAGCTGCCCGGCACGCGGGTGAAGCTGCCCACCTGCCCGTGCAGGCGCGCCAGTGCAGCGGCGTCGTAGCTGATCGTCGGGGTGCCGTTGCCGCCGACGCCGCCGAGCGCGATGAACGCACCGTGGATCTGCGCGTCCGACGTGCCGCTGGTGTCCCAGTTCGCGCCCAGGCTGAAGATCGCGCCGTGGACCCGAGCGCCGCCGCTCAAGCGCACCTGCCCCTCGACCACCAGCAGCACCGGCCGCTCGGCCGAGCCTATCGTGACCGGGCCGTCGAGCTGCAGGTCGCCCGCGATCCACTGCATCGGGTGGGCGGCGTCGGGCCCGATCGCCAGCGCGAGGTCGGCGCCGCAGTCAACTGGGCAGCTCAGGCGCCGCGTTGCGGGCAACTGCTGCCAGCGGGCGCGGTCGAGCCCGAGGAGTCGAGTCAGCAGGCGCTCGGCGTCCGCGCTCGCGAGCTGGTCGTCGTGGGCGGCGAGCGAAGCTTCGCGCGGGGTGCCGGGCAGCGTGCCCAGGCTGGCCAGCGGCATCGCGATGCTACCTGCGGCCTGTGCCGTCAGGCCGCCGGTGCCGGGGTCGGTGTTGACGAGCGTCAGCACGCCGTCGGCAGCGATGTCCCCGTGCGCCGTCAGTGCCGCAACCGGCAGCGTCGCCAGTGCCGGCAGCAGCCCGAGCAGGACTTGCACGCGGGCGCTGGCCGCACCGGTTGGCGCACCCGACAGGCCCGGCAGACAGGCCGGTGCAAAGTGGTTGCAGCCGGTGGCGACGACTTGCACCATCCCGCCGCGCGGCGCCGCGACAAAGCGCAGCGCGAACGCCGGATGGGCGCCGGTGGCGGGCGGCGCGGCGAGCGTCGGATGGCCGACGCTGGGGCAACTGCACGACCACCCGCTCTCGGTCAGTACACAAGCCGCCTGCAGCGGGACCGGCGAACCGTGGTCGTCCCAGCTGCGCGGGTCGAAACGCTGGCTTGCCGCGTCGTACGCCAGGAAACGCTCGCGGAACGAGGCGGCACCCGGCCCTGCGCTGGGGGCGCAGTCGGCACCGATCGGGTCGCCGCTGTTGAGCATCGCCTGAGCCCATGCCAGCCCCGCCTCGGCCGCCTCGAAGGCCTGGGTCGAGCGGGCCTGGTTGGCCGACGAGCGTTGTTCGAACACCAGGTTGCGGCTGGCGAAGCCGACCACGAGGCTCAGCACAAACAGCAGCAGCAAGGTCACGGCGAGGGCGGCGGCGCCGCGCTGGCGAGAGGGGAGCTTCATGATCGTTCCCAGGTTCGATCAAGCCGGGCAGGCCCCGACGAGGGCGTCGTAGCGCACGCGCACGCGGGCCTGCAAGCTGCGCGTGACGGTGGCGTCGGCCAGCGAGCGGCCGCTGATCTGCACCGCCAGGCTGCGCACCTGCTGGCGCGGCGGGCAAGTGGCGCTTTCGGCGGGGCAGGGCTGGCTGCACAGCGCGCCGAGGTCAATCTCCTCCAGCGTCGGCGCGATGCTGAAGGCGGTGATGGCGAGCAGCGTCGCGTCGGTCAGCGCCTGCCAGTTGCCGCTGCCGAGCTGCAGCTCGATCGCCTTGTTGCGCAGCCGAAAGCCGAACTGCTCGTTGCCGTCGAGCAAGTGGTTCTCGACCGCATCGCGCGAATAGCCGAAGCTCGCTGCATCCGACGCCGCCGCTGCCGGGGCCAGCGCGGCGTAGGGGTTGGCGCGCGCCGCCAGCACCGGCGACCACACGCCGGCCGCGGCGTCGCCCCAGTGGCCGGCCCGCCGCAGGTCACGCGCCACCAGTTCGGCAGCGGTGCGAAGGTCCTGCATCAGCCGCGCCTCGAGCAGCAGGGCGCGGTGCTCTCGCAGGTGATGGGTCAGCAGTGTCGCGCCGGCGGCAAGCACCAGCAACCCGAGTGCCAGGCCGACCAGCAGTTCGACCAGCGTCAGCCCGCGATGGGTGGCGCGTCCCGCGTGGGCAAGCCGGGCGCAGCGTGCTGGCTTGCCGGTCGGGAGCGCGCTCGCCGCGCGGCGGCCGGGCCGAGGCGTCATTGATTCCAGCATTGCCGATTCCCCTGCGCGTCGTTGGCCGTCGCTTCGGTCTCGCCCGAGCTGTAGATCGCGTTGCCGCCATCGACGCTCATCTTCATGTAGCGGCACAGTCGATCGCCGGCCTGCGAGCCCGTTGCGGCGGCGATGGCCACGTAGCCGTTGGCCGAAGGCTCGGCCACGCTAAGCAGGTAGTGGCGGCCGGGTGCGATGCTCACCTCGCCGACCTCGGCCAGCGTGCCGTAGCGGCTGCTGGCCGAACGCCAGCGTTCCTCGGCCTGCTGCAGCTGGACCATCGCGACCAGCGCCTCGCTGCGGCGCACTTTCTGCACCGCGCCGCTGAAGCTCGGGTAGGCGAGCGACGCGAGCACGCCCGAGATGGAAGTGGCGACCATCACCTCGACCAGCGTGAAGCCGGCGGCGCGACGACGAGTAGCAGCGGAAGACTTCATGGCGGTTCTCCGTTTTCAGCACGCGCGGTAGCCGGGCAGCGCGCCTTCGGGCGAGCAGGTGCGCACGCGGCCCATGACGTTGACCACATGGTGGATGGCGCCCCGCGGGCCCGTGACGCGCGCGGTGCCGGCCGGCGTGCTCGTGCCGTGCAGCGGGTCGAAAAGGATCGAACCGACGCTGGCCGTCACGCCGACCTGTTGTGCGGCGGGCAGCCAGACGGTCTTGATCTGCACCGCGTCGGCGCTGCAGGCCGCCGGTTCCGGGCCACTGCAACTGCACAGCGCCTTGGCACCGGTGTGGATCACATAGCAGCTGCCGGCGGGGGCGGCGTGAAAGCTGACGCGCAGCGACTCGTTGCGGGCCACGGCCGCGGTGCGCACGTATTGCAGATCGGTGGCGAGCTGGGTTGCGACGCCTTCGAGGCGCTTGCGCTCGACGAGGCCCTGAAAGCCGGGCACCGCCGTCGAGGCGGCGATCGCGACCACGGCCATGGTCGCCGCCGCCTCGATCAGCGTGACGCCGCGTTGAGAAGTGGGATGCTTGTTCATGTGTGCCTCGTTCCGTGGAGCAATGCACACACTTTAGAAAGTCAGCCGCGATGCCGCGCCCCCTTGACGGGGGAGGGTCGTTCAGTTTGGAGAGGGACCCCCGTTTGGGGGGAGCGCGCCTTCGCGCACCGTGCAGGATGGCCGGGCCCGCCGCTCAGGCGATGTCGCGCACGGCCCCTTCCGCGGCGACCAGTTCCGACTCCACGGAGCGAACGAGCTCGACGAACTTGAGCGCGGCCGGCGACAGCGTGCGATGGCGCAATCGCACGATGGCAGGATGGGTCCGCAAGTCGGGGGAGTCGTAGTCGAGGCTGACCAGCAGCCCGCACGAAAGCTCCGTCGCCAGCATCGACGCGCTGCCGGGGAAGAGCGCATTGCTGCCGCGGGCGATTCGCTTCGCGGTGTCGAGCGAGTTGACCTCGATGGCGGGGGTGAAGCCCTTGCGCCGCACGTCCTGGTAGCCCGCACCACTGCCGGTCGCCGCGGTTTGCCCGGACGGACCCTGCAGGAGCACGGTCACGAACGGAAAGCTCAGCACCTGCGCCAGCGTCGGACGGCCTCCCGCGAGCGGATGGCCCGGGCGAGACGCCAGGAAGAGGCGCCGCTTGCGCAGCACCTCGATGGCCAGTTCGTCGTGTGCCGGCTGGCTCTCCCTGGCGCCGATGCCCAGGTCATTCCGCCCCGAGAGAACCTCGCGCTGGATCTCGTCGGGCCCGACCACGGTCACCCGCACGCGCAGGCCCGGGCGCGCGTCGATCAGCCGCGCAACCGCCGGTCCGACGAGATCCTCCGCCGCGTACGGCCCGGCGGCGATGTCGAGGCGGCCGACCTCCAGCCCAGCCAGGGCTTGCAATTCGGCGCGCAGGGCATTCGCATCGCGCACCAGCAAAGCGCCGCGTTCGATGACCGCGCGGCCGAACACGGTCGGCACCGCGCCAACACGGCCGCGATCGAACAGGCGAAGGGCGAGCTTCTTCTCCAGCGCGGCAATGTTGCGCGACAAGGTCGGTTGGGTGATCCCCAGCCTTTCGGCGGCCCGGGCGAAGTTGCCTGCTTCGCCCAGCACGATCGCCTGCTCGATGAGTTGAAGCGTCATTGGCATACGCGCACTGTATTGAAAATCCACGTGCGATGCATTGGACACCCCCAACGCGAATCGAGATACTGCCCGGTCGCGCGCCAGCCCTACCGCTTGCGGGTTCGGCAAGGCCATGCCCCCTATTCAGGAATCCCTCATGAAGAAAACCCTGCTCGCTCTCGCCGCACTGGGCGGCTTTGCCGGTGTCGCGTCGGCCCAATCGTCGGTCACCTTGTTCGGCGTCGTCGACCTCAACGGACGCTGGCTCAACAACAACGGCGTCAAGCAGTACTCGATGTCGCAGGACGGCCTGGCGCCGAGCCGGATCGGCGTGCGCGGCACCGATGACCTGGGCGGCGGCCTGGCCGCCAGCTTCTGGCTCGAAGGCGCCATCAACCCGGACACCGGCACCGCGCCGCTCACGTGGGCCAACGGCCAGCTCGCTGCCGCGACCTGGCAGCGCCGCTCGACGGTGAGCCTGAACGGTAGCTGGGGAGAAGGCCGATTGGGCCGTGATTACACGGCGACCTACTGGAACACGGCGGTCTTCGATCCGTTTGGCGACACCGGCCTGGGCGCCGCCGGCAACCTGACCGTAAAGCCTCCCGCGGTGCCCGTCGGCGGCGCCTACGACACGCTGGTCCGGGCCAACAACATGATCGGCTACTTCCTGCCGTCGGGCATCGCGGGTGGCCTGTACGGCCAGTTGCAGGTGGCGGCGGGTGAGAACGGCTACGGCAACAAGTTCTTCGGTGGCCGCATCGGCTATGCGAAGGGGCCCTTCAACGTCGCGCTGGCGTACGGCCAGACCCAGGTCTCGAGCGACACCGACGGCGACAACTTCAACATCGCCGGTTCGTGGAACTTCGGTTTCATGGCGCTTGCGGGCTTCTACGGCCAGATCAAGGTGGACGACGACAAGCAGGACAACTGGTTCATCGGCGCGAGCGCACCGCTCGGCCTGTGGACACTGAAGGCATCGTACGGCCAGGCCGAGCGCAGCGGCACCGTGCCCGCCGACATCCAGGGACAGAAGGCCAACCAGTTTGCCGTCGGCGCCGTGTACGACCTGTCCAAGCGAACCTCCTTGTACGGCACCTGGGCGGGCATCAGCAACAAGGGCGGCTCGAGCTTCGTCGTGGGCAGTTTCAGCAACGTCCCCGGCGGCGGCGCGGCCGCCAACGCCGATTCACAGGGCTTCGAAGTCGGCATCAAGCACGCCTTCTGATCCCCCACTGCCGCAGCAGGCGCGCAGTTCGACGGCGCCCTCAGGCCCTGGCGGCGTCCTGCACTGCCGCCGTTCATTCCAAGGAGAGTTTTCGTGTTGATCCCGCTTGCCACGCCGTCGGTTCGACGGCCCCACCGCCGCGCCGCATTCGTGTTCGGTGTGCTTCTCGGCGCGGCCCAGGTCACCCTTGCGCAGGGTGCGACCGCACCCGCCGAAGTGCGCGATCCAGCGGTCCTGTCGCGCCTGGCGCAGATGGGCGAGTACCTGCGATCGATCCAATCGCTGGTCGTCAAGGCCGACACCACCACCGACGAGGTGCTGGAGAGCGGGCAGAAGCTGGAGTTTGCCGGCACCGTCGAGTACCGCTATGCCAAGCCTGACAGGCTGCGCGCGACGGTGCGCACCGATCGCCGCTGGCGTGAGTACTACTTCGACGGCAAGACACTCACGCAGTCCTCGCCGCGGATGGGCTACTACGCCAGTGCGCCGATGCCGGGCAAGACGGTCGGCGAACTGATGACCGGCCTCTCGCAACGCTACGGCATCGAGATGCCGCTGGCGGACCTGTTCTTCTGGGGCACGCCGGCGTCGGGCGTGGACGACATCACCTCGGCCACCTTGATCGGGCCGGCCCGCATCGGCGGCGTCGACACCGACCACTTCGCGCTTCGCCAGCCCGGCGTCGACTGGCAGATCTGGGTCGAACGTGGCGCGAGGCCCCTGCCGCGCAAGTTGGTGATCACGACCACCGATGAACCCGAGCAACCGCAATACAGCGCCAACCTGAGCTGGAACCTGCAAGCGCAGACACCGGCGTCGGCATTCACGTATGTGCCGTCCAAGGATGCCAGGCGCATTGAGCTGGCGCCGCTGGCCGGGACGAAGTGATATGAAGGCAAGCACCATGAACCCATCCCTTGCGCATGCCGCCATGATCGATCGCAAGCCGTTCGCAACCGCCTGCCTGCTGAGCGGCAGCCTGGCCACGGCCTTGCTGGCCGCAGTGCCGGTCGACGCCTGGGCTGGCCGGGAGGTCAAGGGCAACACCCGCACCTCGGTCAACAAGAACACCAACGTCAACCGCAACACGAACGTCAACAGCAACGCCAACGTCAACCGGAACACGAACGTCAACGTCAACCAGAACGTCAACCGCAACGTCAATGTCAACACGAGCCGGCATGTCGACGTGGACGTGGACGTCGATCGTGGCTGGCATCCGGCGGCCACCGTGGCCGCGGTGGCGGTGACGGCGGCCGTCGTCGGATCGGTCGTCCACTCGCTCCCCCCGAGCGGCTGCTATCCGGTGCAGGTCGGCGCCGTGCTGTACCAGCAGTGCGGTTCGTACTGGTACCAGCCGCAGTACTACGGCACGACGGTGCAATACGTCGTGGTCAACCCGCCGCGCTGATCGCAATGCCGCTCGACGCGCGATGCGGGCCGACGGCCTGCGGCCTGGGCCTTCTTCTGGCCCTCGCGTCGCCTGCGCACGCCAAGGAGTCCAACGACGAACTGGCCGCGAAGGCGACCGACCCGACCGCATCGCTGATGTCGTTCCAGTTGAACGACTGGTACACGGCGCGCCTGCATGGCAGCGACGGCTCGGCGAACCAGATCGTGCTGCGGGCAGCCATCCCATTCAGGCTGCTCGACACGAACCACATCTTCCGCGTCACGCAGCCCTACGCCACCTCGTCGCCATCGGGGGCGACCGGGCTCGTCGACACGGGCATCTTCGACCTCGTCACGTTCAATCAGCCCTGGGGACGCTGGGGCGTGGGCATCTCCGGCACGTTGCCGACCGGCGCGAACGGCCTGTCCACCGACAAGTGGACGGCTGGCCCGGCGCTGGGCTTCGTCGACTCGTCGGCCAAGGTCACCAACTGGGGCCTGTTCGCGCAGAGCTTCTTCTCTTTCGCCGGCGACGCCAACGCGCCCGACGTGCGGCTCGTCAACCTGCAGCCGATCTTCGGCTACCAGCTCGGTGAAGGACGATCGATCTCGCTCGGCAACAGCGCGCTGGTGTACGACTTCGAGAAGTCGCGCTGGTCGTCGCTGATGCTGAGCGCGAACTATGGCCAGGTGGTCGGCTTCTGGGGTCACAAGTGGCGCCCGAACGTCGAGGCCGGCTACGACTTCAACAACGACTTCGGCAACCAGCGCTGGGTCGTTCGTGCAGGCATCACGCTGCTGGTGCCGTCGCCTTGATGTGCCGGCCAGTCCCGCAGTCAGCGCAGCGCCACATTCCGACAGGAGCATCCTGAAGTGCTGAGTCCAACGAAGTTGAGGGCCGGATCGTCCCGCGGCTCACTGTGCGTCGCGGGCGCGATCCTCGCGGCTCTGACGCCGGCCTCCCCGTTCGCCATCGCCGGCGAAGGCGGCACCTCGCACATCATGCCCGGCGCCAACGCCACGCTGGTGGACCTGCCGCCCATGTCACCCGGCGGGTTTGTCAAGCCGATGTTCATCAACTACCGAGGCGACGCCTCGGCGAACGTGCCCACTGCGGCCGGGGTCGTCGCCAATCTGAATGCGGATGCGAACACGCTCGTGCTCGGCGGGGGTTACGGGTTCGAGCAGACGGTGCTCGGCGGCGCCCACGTCAGCGTCGCCGCGTTCCTGCCCTACACATGGCTGTCCATCTCCGGCAACTCCGCTGCGCTGGGCGGCGTCAGCATCCAGAACAGCGTGTCCGGAATCGGCGACCTGACGGTGGTGCCGGTGCTGCTGGGCTGGAAGTCCGGCAACGTGCAATACGACTTCCTGATGCCGGTCTATGCGCCGACGGGCAGCTATGAGGTCGGCCGGCTCGGCAACACGGGGCTGAACTACTGGACCTTCGACCCGATCGCGGGCGTCGCCTACAGCAATGCGAAGTCGGGCTTCAACGCGGCCGCCCACCTGGGCTATGCGATCAACACCGAGAACAACGCCACGAGCTACAAGAGCGGCGACATCCTGCACCTCGACACCTCGGTGCAGCAGATCTTTCCGCTCGGTTCCGGCTTCGCGAACATCGGCGCCGAGGCCTGGTACTTCCAGCAGGTGACCTGCGACAGCGGCGCGGGCGCGACGCTCGGGTGCTTCAAGGGGCGCACGGCAGGCATCGGGCCGGTGCTGGGCTACATCCAGCCGATCGGCACCGAGAAGCTGCTCTTCGAGTTCAAGTGGCTGCCGGAACTGGAGACCAAGAACCGCCTGAAGGGTGACTACCTCTGGCTGAAGATGGTCTACACGTTCTGACGCGCCCACACCTCCGATGCGAATCAACCTCCGAACAGGTAAGCCATTCATGCAACCCAAAACTGCCCCGTTCTTCTGCAGCACGATCCTGAGCCTGGTGTTTGCGATCGGCGCCTCGGCCCAGGAAATCCTGCCGTTCCCGCCCACGCCCTCGGGCTCGAAGGCGGGGCTCACGATCGAGAGCTCGACCTACAAGAAGCGCGTCGAGCCCAGGCGCCTGGCCGACGGCGCGCCGAACATCCTGATCATCCTGATGGACGACGTCGGGGCCGGCACGCCGTCCACCTACGGCGGTGAGATCCGCACGCCGACGCTCGACCGCGTGGCAAAGATGGGCGTGTCGTACAACCGATTCCACTCGACCGCGATGTGCTCGCCGACGCGGGCCTCGCTGCTCACCGGGCGCAACCACACCTTCGTCGGCAACGGCCAGATCGCGGCGATCGCGAACGACTTCGACGGCTTTTCCGGTGTCATCCCGAAGTCGTCGGCGACCGTGGCCGAGGTGCTGAAGAACTACGGCTACAACACCGGCGCCTGGGGCAAGTGGCACAACACGCCGGAGGAGCAGATCACCAGCAAGGGGCCGTTCGAGTACTGGCCGACCGGCTACGGCTTCGAGTACTTCTACGGCTTTCTCGCGGGTGAGGCGTCGCAGTACGAGCCGACGCTGACTCGCAATACCAGCCCCGTCATCATGCATCCGAAGAAGGGCTACCACCTGACCGAGGACATCGCCGAAGACGCCATCGCCTGGCTGCGCGAGCAGAAGGCCTACGCGCCGGACAAGCCGTTCTTCATGTACTGGGCGCCGGGCGCGTCGCACGGCCCGCACCAGGTGATGAAGGAGTGGGCCGACAAGTACAAGGGCCAATTCGACGACGGCTGGGACGCCTACCGCGTGCGCACCTTCGCACGTGCCAAGGCCAAGGGCTGGATCCCGCAGGACGCGCAGCTCACGCCGCGGCCGGCATCGATGGCGTCGTGGGACTCGATCCCCGAGGCCGAGCGTCCATTCCAGCGCCGCCTGATGGAAGTCTTCGCCGGCTTCACCGAACATGCCGACGTCAACGCGGGCAAGGTGATCGCCGAGATCGAGCGCCAGGGCCGGCTCGACAACACGCTGATCTTCTACATCTGGGGCGACAACGGCTCGTCGTCAGAGGGCTTGTACGGCACGATCAGCGAGCAGCTGGCGCAGAACGGCATCCCGACCCAGATCTCGCAACACATCGAGGCGTTGAAGGAACTCGGCGGACTCGACGCCCTCGGAGGCCCGAAAACCGACAACATGTACCACGCCGCCTGGGCCTGGGCCGGCAGCACGCCCTACCAGGGCACCAAGCTCCAGGGCGCCTATTTCGGCGGCACGCGCCAGCCGATGGTCGTGGCCTGGCCCAAGCGCATCCAGGCCGACGCCACGGCGCGGCCGCAGTTCCACCACGTGATCGACATCGTGCCGACGATCTACGAACTGGCGAAGATCACACCGCCGCGCGTGGTCAACGGCTTCGAGCAGGACCCGATCGCCGGCGTCAGCATGGTCTACACGCTCGCCGACGCCAAGGCGCCGGGCACGCGCAAGACGCAGTTCTTCGACATCATGGCCAGCCGCGGCATCTACCACGACGGCTGGTTCGCCAGCGCCCCGGGCCCGCGCGAGCCCTGGGTCGGCGGCATGCCCAAGGGCATCAAGGAGTGGTCGCCGCTCACCGACAAGTGGGAGCTCTACCACATCGACAAGGACTGGAGCCAGGCCGTCGACCTCGCCAGCGCGAACCCGCAGAAGCTCGAGGAGATGAAGGCGCTCTTCATCGTCGAGTCGGCGCAGAACAAGAACCTTCCCATCGGCGGCGGCCTGTGGTCCACCGCCATGTTCCATCCCGAGGACGCACCAGCCTCGCCGCTGACCGAATGGACCTTCGACTTCCCGATCACCCGCATGCCCGAGTCCGCGGCGCCCAAGCTCGGGAAGGTCAGCAGCCTGGTCACGATGGAGGTGGACGTGCCCGCCAACGCCAACGGTGTGCTCTACGCGCTGGCCGGCTTCTCCGGTGGCATCACCACCTACGTGAAGGACGGCTTCCTGAATTACGAGTTCAACCTGTTCGAGGTCCAGCGCACGAAGATCAAGTCCAAGGCGAAGCTGCCGCCGGGCAAGGCAAAGATCGAGGTCGAGTCGAAGCTCGTCGACAAGATCGGCGGGCCGATGGACGTGACGCTGCGGGTCAACGGCGATGTCGTGGGCCAGGGCCGGGTGCCGGCGGCGATGTCGCTGCACTTCACGTCGAACGCGACCTTCGACATCGGGACCGACCTGGACTCGCCGGTCTCGCTCGACTACTACGACCAGGCGCCGTTCGCCTTCAACGGCACGATCGGCAAGACGAAGATCGTCCACCTGAAGAAGTAGGCGTGAACCCGGCCCGACTTCGACTTCCACGCGCACCTTGACCGCGACCCTGCTCCTGCTGCTGAAGGCGGCCATTGGCGTGATCATCTTCGCCATCGGGCTGGACTCGACCACGAAGGATGCGGGCCACCTGCTTCATCGGCCCGGCTTGCTGCTGCGCTCGGTGCTGGCGATGTATGTGGGGGTGCCGCTGGCGGCGTTCGCGCTCGTGAAGCTGCTGACGCTCGCGCCCGGGGTCGAGATCGGCCTGCTCGTGCTGGCGGCGTCGGCCGGCGCGCCGCTGCTGCCGCGCAAGCTGCTGCGCATCGGTGACGGGGCCTACATCTTCAGCCTGGTGCTGCTCTCGTCGCTGCTCGCGATCGTCGTCGTGCCGGCTTGGCTGGCGCTGCTCGGGCCGCACTTCGGTTCGCCGCTGGAAGTGGCGCCCGGGCAGGTGGCGCTGATACTCGTCAAGTCGTTCCTGGCGCCACTGGGCGCCGGGATGTTGCTGCGCGCCTGGCAGCCGCGCCTGGCCGAGCGCTGTGCGTCGCGCCTGATCGGTGGCGCGGGTCTGGTGCTCACCGCCTGCGCGCTGACGCTGCTGGCGCTCCATTGGGAGGTGTTGCTCGTCGCCCGCTGGGGCGGCGTGCTGGCCTTGATGGCGCTCGTCGCGATGGCGCTCGGCATCGGCCACGCCTTCGGCGGGCCGGCGCCCGACGACCGCACGGCGCTCGCCGTGGCCTGCGCGTCGCGCCACATCGGCATTGCGGTGCTGGTGGCTGCGTCGCTGCCCGGGCCCCGCACGGCGGTGATCATCGCCGTGTACATCGTCGCCTCGGCCATTGTCTGCATTCCCTATCTGCGCTGGCGACGAGGTGTTGCCGCGCGCAGGTCTTCAACAAACGGCTCGACCACCCTCCAAGGAGTTAAGCGATGAACCTCACCCAACTGATTGCCGCCAGCGGCCTGACCCTCGCCCTCGTTTCATCGGCCGCCTTCGCAGGCGTCGTCGACCCCGATTGCACGCCGGAGAAGGCAGCCAAGAGCGCAGCCGCCAAGTCCACCGTGGGCGTCGGCGGCCGCTGCGATACCAAGGAAGCCGTCAAGGACTCCAGCAAGAAGGCCGCCGGTGTCGAGGACAAGGGCCCGCTCGAAAAGAAGAAGAGCAAGAACGACACCCCCGTCGAGAAGGCCAAAGACGCTGTCAAGAACTAGCCCAGAGACCGGCGACAGACTGGATGGCGGTGAAATTGCCGCACCCCTTCGGGTCGAGGACGGTCCACGACCCTTTCAATTCCAACAGGAGTGGCGAATGAATAAGTACGGAGCGGAGTTTCTAGGTACGTTCTGGCTCGTGCTCGGCGGTTGCGGCAGCGCCGTGCTGGCCGCGGCCTTCCCCGACGTGGGCATCGGCCTGCTCGGCGTGTCCCTTGCCTTCGGCCTGACGGTGCTGACCATGGCCTTCGCGATCGGCCATATCTCGGGCTGCCACTTGAACCCGGCGGTGTCGATCGGTCTTTGGGCTGGCGGGCGCTTTCCTGCCGGCCAGTTGCTGCCCTACATCGTGGCGCAGGTGCTCGGGGGCGTTTTCGCCGGCGGCGTGCTCTATGTCATCGCCAGTGGCGCCGCGGGCTTCGACGTCGCCAAGGGCT
Organism: uncultured bacterium; assembly: GCA_963779155.1. GTDB lineage: Bacteria > Pseudomonadota > Gammaproteobacteria > Burkholderiales > Burkholderiaceae_C > CAIKUF01. The sequence goes on from CAVZXE010000007.1 coordinate 175,918, forward strand.
TCGCCTCCAACGGCTACGGCGCGCATTCGCCGGGCGGCTACTCGCTGCTGGCTGCGCTGGTGTGCGAGGTGGTGATGACCATGTTCTTCCTGATCGTGATCCTTGGCGCCACCGACAAGCGCGCGCCGGTTGGCCTGGCACCGATCGCCATCGGCCTATGCCTGACGCTGATCCACTTGGTCAGCATTCCGGTGACCAATACCTCGGTCAACCCGGCTCGCAGCACGGGCGTCGCCGTCTATGTGGGCGGCTGGGCGGTGGCGCAGCTGTGGCTGTTCTGGGCGGCGCCGATCGTCGGCGCTCTGCTCGGGGCCCTGGCCTACCGGGCCATCGGCGACAGGCAGGGTTGAGCATGGCGACGGCATGGACCGGCTGGACCGGCGACACAGACCTCCAACGCACATGGCCGGCCCTCGCGCCGGCACTCACAAACAGGAGCACAAGACATGGCAATGACAAGAACGATGACGTCTCTATTGACTGCCGTACGGACTGCGGCCGTGGCCTGGACGCTGGTACTGCCGGTGGCGCTGGCCGTGACACTGTGCGGACCGGCAGCGCCGGCGCATGCGCAGAAGGTGGTGCAACCCAAGGGCGGTAGCGCGGGCACCTGGCGGCTGATTGGCCAGACCCATGCCGACCATGGGGCCGACCACGACACCATCATCGTGAAGGGCCCCTACGACAACTTCCGCAAGATCAAGTTCAAGGTGACCGACGCGCCGCTCAACATGCAGCGGATGGTGGTGACCTACGACAACGGCGCGCCGGACAACATCGAGATCCGGCAGAACATTCCGCAGGGCGGCGAAAGCCGGGTCATCGACTTGCGTGGGGTGGGCAAGCGCAGTCTGCGCCGGATCGACTTCTGGTATGACACGCAGGGCTTCCTGAAGGGCAAGGCCGACGTGACCGTGTTCGGGATGAAGTGAGGCGGCGATCCATGAAGAAGCTGCATCGTCTGAGTGTGGCCCTGCTCCTGTGCGCGAGTGCCGGTTTCGCGTTCCAGAGCCACGGCGCCGAGAAGCCCACCGCGCCGAGCGACGGGTCGGTGTTGCCGTTCCCGGCCGTGCCGACGGCGAGCATTGCCAAGCCACGGTTGCAGGACTCGGTGCACAAGCGCCGCGCCGAGCCGCAGCACCTGAAGCCCGGCGCGCCGAACGTGCTGATCATCCTGCTCGACGACGTCGGCTTCGGCCAGGCATCGACCTTCGGCGGCGAGATCAAGACGCCCACCTTGAGCCGCATGGCCGACGAGGGCATCTCGTACAACACCTTCCACACGACGGCCATCTGCTCGCCGACGCGCGCGGCGCTGCTGACCGGGCGCAACCACCAGCGCGTCGGCAACGGCACCATCGCCGAACGCGCGGTGGACTGGGACGGCTACACCGGCGTGATCCCGAAGACCTCGGCCACGCTGGCCGAGGTGTTGCGCCACTATGGCTACAGCACGGCGGCGATCGGCAAGTGGCACAACACGCCGGCCAACCAGACCACCGCCATGGGCCCGTTCGACCGCTGGCCCACCGGCCATGGCTTCGACTACTTCTACGGCTTCCTGGCCGGCGAGACCTCGCAGTGGGAGCCGCGGCTGGTGGAGAACACCAACGCGATCGAGCCGCCGCACGACCCGAAGTACCACCTCAGCGAAGACCTGGCGCAACACGGCGTCGACTGGCTGCGCCGCCACCAGGCCTTCGCGCCCGACAAGCCGTTCTTCCTCTACTGGGCGCCAGGGGCAGGGCACGGCCCGCACCAGATCCACAAGGAGTGGGCCGACAAGTACAAGGGCCGGTTCGACGACGGCTGGGATGCGTATCGCGAGCGCGTGTTCGCGCGCCAGAAGCAGCTCGGCTGGATTCCTGCCGACACGCTCCTCACGCCGCGCGCCGAGTCGATGCCGGCGTGGAGCAGCATTCCCGAAGCGCAGCGTCCGTTCCAGCGCCGGCTGATGGAGATCTATGCCGGCTTCGTCGAACATGTGGACGTGCAGGCCGGCAAGGTGATCGCCGAACTCGAGCGGCAGGGCATCCGCGACAACACGATCGTGATCTACATCTTCGGCGACAACGGCGCCAGCGCCGAAGGCCAGAACGGAACGATCAGCGAACTGCTGGCGCAGAACGGCATTCCGAACACGGTCGAGCAGCAGCTCGCGGCGCTCGAGAAGCTCGGCGGTCTCGATGCGCTCGGTGGCCCCAAGACCGACAGCATGTACCACGCCGGCTGGGCCTGGGCCGGCAACACGCCGTTTCGCCACACCAAGCTCGTCGCCTCGCACTTCGGCGGCACGAGGAACCCGATGGTGATCTCGTGGCCGAAGGGCATCCGGCCCGACAAGACGCCGCGGGCGCAGTTCTCGCACGTCAACGACATCGTGCCGACGGTCTACGAGGTCCTCGGCATCAAGCCCCCGCAGGTCGTGGACGGTTACCGGCAGGACCCGATCGACGGCACGAGCCTGGCCTACACCTTCAAGGATGCCAAGGCGCCGACGCGCAAGCACGTGCAGTACTTCGACAACAACGGCAGCCGCGCGATCTACCAGGACGGCTGGGTGGCAGCCACCTTCGGCCCGCTGGTGCCCTGGCTGCCCGGCGCGCCGGGCCTGGCGGAGTGGGACTCGGCGAAGGACCAGTGGGAGCTGTACGACATCACGAAGGACTTCTCGGAAGCCACTGACCTGGCCGCGAAGGACCCGAAGCGCCTGGCGCAGCTGCAGAAGACCTTCGACGCGCAGGCCAAGGCGAACCAGATCTATCCGCTGGGCGCGGGCATCTGGCTGCGCCTGCACCCCGAGGACCGCATCAAGACGCCCTACACGAGCTGGCAGTTCGACGCCACGACGACGCGCATGCCCGAGTTCACCGCGCCGGGCATCGGCCATGAGAGCAACACGGTCGTGATCGACGCCGAGTTCGGCAACAGCGCCTCGGGCGTGCTGTATGCGCTGGGCGGCTCCGGCGGTGGGCTGGCGCTGTACATGGACAAGGGCCAGCTTGTCTACGAGTACAACATGATGATCATCGAACGCACCTTCGCCCGCTCGGCCAACAAGCTGCCCGCCGGCAAGCATCGCATCGAGGTGACGACGAGGATGGCGAGCGCCAAGCCGCTCTCGCCGGCCGACGTGGTGCTGACGGTGGACGGGCAGGAAGTGGCGCGCACCACCGTCAATCGCACGGTGCCTGCGGCGTTCTCGGCCAGCGAGACCTTCGATGTCGGCGTCGACTTGGGCTCGGCGGTCTCGGTCGACTACGTCGACCGCCGTCCGTTCAAGTTCGACGGCAAGATCTCGAGTGTCAAGGTGACGCTGACGCAGTAGCACCCGGAGCCCGGCATGTCGGCTGCCTTCTCATTCAACCGGCTGGGTACTTCTCCCGGTTGCAGCGGTGACTGAGCCAGGCAACGACCCGGTCGAGGACCTGCCGGGCGGCAGGCGGGACTGACTTCGGGGAACAGCCGACGGGGCTTCGATCGGGTCAGATGTCGCGGATCAGCTGGCGGAACTCGTCCACGTCCTCGAAGCTGCGGTAAACGGATGCGAAGCGCACGTAGGCGACCTTGTCAATGCGCTTCAACTCGCGCATCACCAGGTCGCCCAGACGGGCGCTGGTCACTTCGCGGGCGCCGCTGTTGAGCAGGCGGTCCTGGATGCGCTCGACGGCGGTGTCGATCTGCTCCACGCTGACCGGCCGCTTGCGCAGTGCGAGCGTCATCGACGCGCGGATCTTGCCGAGGTCGAAGTCGGCCCGCGTGCCGTCCTTCTTGACGACCGATGGCAAGGCGATCTCGGCCCGCTCGTAGGTCGTGAAGCGCTTGTCGCAGGCCTGACAGCGCCGGCGCCGGCGCACCACGTCGCCTTCGTCGGACTCGCGGGTCTCGACGACCTGGGTTTCCGCGTGACTACAGAAGGGGCAGCGCACCGCCGAGAAGGGGCCGCGCGAGCGACCCCGCTGTCCTGTAGTTCACCGGTACACGGGGAAGTCACGCGTCAACGCGGCCACCTTCTCGCGCACCGCGGCCAGGTTGGCCTCGTCGTACGGCCGGTCGAGCACGTCGGCGATCAGGTTCGCCGTCAGACGAGTCTCGGTCTCGGCGAAGCCGCGCGTCGTCAGAGCCGGCGTCCCGAGGCGGATGCCGCTCGTCACCATCGGCCGCTGCGGGTCGTTCGGGATGCCGTTCTTGTTGCACGTCATGTGCGCTGCGCCGAGCACGGTTTCGGCTTCCTTGCCGGTCAGGCCCTTGGGCCGCAGGTCGACCAGCATCACGTGACTCTCGGTGCGCCCGCTCACGATGCGCAGGCCGCGCTCGATCAGCGTCTCGGCCAGCACGACGGCGTTCTTCGCCACCTGCTGCTGGTAGGTCTTGAACTCGGGCGAGAGCGCCTCCTGGAAGGCGACCGCCTTGCCGGCGATCACGTGCATCAGCGGGCCGCCCTGGATGCCCGGGAAGATCGCGCTGTTGATCTGCTTGGCGACGTGGTCCTTCATCAGGATGATGCCGCCGCGCGGGCCGCGCAGGCTCTTGTGCGTGGTCGAGGTCACCGCGTCGGCAAACGGCACCGGGTTCGGATACACGCCGGCAGCGATCAGCCCGGCGTAGTGCGCCATGTCGACCATGAAGAAGGCGCCGATCGCCTTGGCCACCTTGGCAAAGCGCTCGAAATCGATCCGCAGGCTGTAGGCCGAGGCGCCGGCGATGATGAGCTTGGGCTTGTGCTCGTGCGCCAGGCGCTCCATCGCGTCGTAGTCGATCGCCTCGTTGGCGTCGAGCCCGTAGCTCACCACCTTGAACCACTTGCCGCTCATGTTGAGCGGCATGCCGTGCGTGAGATGCCCGCCTTCGGCCAGGCTCATGCCCATGATCGTGTCGCCCGGCTGAAGCAGGCCGAAGAACACCGCCTGGTTGGCCTGCGAGCCCGAATTGGGCTGCACGTTGGCGTGCTCGGCACCGAAGAGCCGCTTCACGCGGTCGATCGCGAGCTGCTCGACGACGTCGACGTTCTCGCAGCCGCCGTAGTAGCGCTTGCCGGGGTAGCCTTCGGCGTACTTGTTGGTGAGCTGGCTGCCCTGCGCGGCCATCACCGCGGGCGAGGTGTAGTTCTCCGACGCGATCAGCTCGATGTGCTGTTCCTGGCGCAGGTTCTCGGCCTGGATGGCGGCCCAGATCTCGGGGTCGACGCGGGCGATGGTGGATTGGGAGCGATCAAACATGGCTGGCAGTCCTCTTCAGGGTTGAAGTCCCTCGCGGCACCGCTGCAGGACGCGTGCGGAGGGAGGGCTGCCCAGGCGAACGGCGCAAGCGGCGGCTGCCGTCCGCACTTCCCGGTGGTTCACCACCTCGGGCCTCGTCACTCGAAGGCCGTATCGCCAGTCGCGCGGCCTGCCAAGTGTAGCGCCCTGCGCCAAGCGTGTCGGGGCAAGCGTGCCGGGGCGGAGATGCGCGGCGGGCGCGACGCCTACCGGAAGGGCTCGGGACGGCAGTTCAGCGGAGCAGGGCCACGCGTTCGGGGTCCGGCGCCTCGTCGGCCTTCGCAGGCAGGGGGGCGGCCGGCTTGGCCGCCGGCGCAACCGCGGGCGACGCGCCGCTCAGCGGGGCGGTTGCGGACACGGTCTTGCCGCCGGCGACATGTTTCAGGTAGCCCTGTTCGACCAGCACCTTGCTGGCGTAGCCGTTGTCGTCGGTCTGGTTGCCGGCACCGACGTAGTAGCGCAGACCGGCCTCGACGCTGCCGGCGCGTGCAATGCATTCCTTGAGCACCTGCACCCCGACCCTGAGGTTGCTGACCGGATCGAACGCGGCGAGGATGCCGCCGAAGCGCTCGTACTTCTCGTCGTGCACCCGCGTCATCACCTGCATCAGGCCCTGTGCGCCAACGGGGCTCTGCGCGAACGGGTTGAAGCTCGATTCGATGGCCATGATGGCCAGGATCAGCGTCGGGTCGACGCCGACCCGCGGCCCCACCGCCCAGGCCTCCTGCACCAGGCGGCTGACCGGCTCGGGCGCGACGCGGTAGCGCCGTGCCAGCCAATGGGCCACGGCGGCCTGCTGCCGGGTCAGCTCGCTCGGGTTGGCCGCCGTGGCGCGGCTGACGGCGTCGGGCTCGGCCAGCGCGACCGCCTCGACCTCGGCCGGTTCGGCGCGTGCCTCGTGCCGGGCCTGAAGCCAGCCCAGCGCGGTGGCCTCGATGGTCTGCCGCAGGTCGGCCCGGCTGAACCCGAAGAGGGTGGCGGCCACCACGACCAGGCCGATCAGGGCCAGGCTGTTGTGGCTGACCTCGAGCAGGCCGTTGCCCACGTCGCGCAGGAACACCGCCGCGGAGCCGGCACAGGCGTCGCGAGCGGCTCGGGCCTTCGCGAGTATTCGGTCTTGCATCGTCATGACACTCCTTCCGTGTTCGCCGTCCACTGCCTCGAGCGTCTGCAGGGACGTTTTCGTTTCAGATGCGACGGCGATAATCTGGTGCGGTGTGCATCGGGACGGGACTCTGGGCCCGTCGGCGCAACCGCCATCGGCATGCCCCTGAAGCGGCCTCGTCCGAAGCCTGGGGCGGGTAATCCCTCGATGGGGATCAATGTGGCCGGATTCTAGGAAGACTTGTCATAACCAGTCAAGCATTAAGAACTTGCTAATCATTTCATAACTGTATGAAATATCGAGACTTGCGCGAGTTCATGGCGGGGCTGGAGGCGTCGGGCGAGCTCGTTCGGGTCGCCGAGCCCGTCTCCGCGCGGCTGGAAATGACGGCGCTCAGCGATCGCATGCTCAAGGCCGCGGGCCCGGCCCTGCTGTTCGAACAGCCGGCCGGTTTCGACATGCCTGCCCTGACCAACCTTTTCGGAACGCCTCGACGAGTCGCCTTGGGCATGGGCGCGAGCGAGGTGAGCGAGCTGCGCGACGTGGGCCGGGTGCTGGCGAGCCTCAAGGAGCCCGAGCCGCCCAAGGGGCTCAAGGACGCGGGCAGGCTGTTGCAAATGGCGAAGGTGCTGTGGGACATGAAGCCGGCCGAAGTGCGCCACCCCTCATGCCAGGAGCTCGTCTTCGAGGCTGCCGAGGTCGACCTGGGCCGTCTTCCGGTGCAGACCTGCTGGCCGGGCGACGTCGGACCGCTGATCACCTGGGGCCTCGTGATCACGCGTGGACCGCAAGGCGCTGTCAACGCGCGCAAACGGCAGAACCTCGGCATCTACCGTCAACAGGTGATTGGCCCGCGCCAGACCATCATGCGCTGGCTGGCCCATCGAGGGGGAGCGCTCGACTTTCGTGACTTCGCGCTGGCCAACCCGGACCGGCCGTTCCCGTTGGCGGTCGCGCTGGGCGCCGACCCGGCGACGATCCTGGGCGCCGTGACACCCGTGCCCGACACGCTGTCGGAGTACCAATTCGCAGGCCTGCTGCGGGGTAGCCGCACCGAACTGGCCGCGAGCGGCGTCGGCGATGCCGGGGTGATGCTGCAGGTGCCGGCCAGCGCCGAGATCGTGCTCGAAGGCTGCATTCCCACCGCGGCGGCCGGGTTCGTCGGCGAGAGCGCGCACGGCGTCGCGCTGAAGGAAGTCAGCGGTTACCTGCACGCACTGGAGGGGCCATTCGGTGACCACACCGGCTATTACAACGAGCAGGACTGGTTCCCTGTGTTCCAGATCGATCGCATGACGCTGCGCCGTGACCCGATCTACCACTCCACCTACACCGGCAAGCCGCCCGACGAGCCTGCCGTGCTGGGCGTGGCACTGAACGAGGTGTTCGTGCCGATCCTGCAAAAGCAGTTCCCCGAGATCACCGACTTCTACCTGCCGCCCGAGAGCTGCAGCTATCGGATGGCGATCGTCGCCATCCGCAAGAGCTACCCGGGCCACGCCAAGCGGGTGATGTTCGGCGTGTGGAGCTTCCTGCGCCAGTTCATGTACACCAAGTTCATCGTCGTGACCGACGACGACGTGGACATCCGCGACTGGAAGGACGTGATCTGGGCCCTCACGACGCGGATGGACCCGGTGCGCGACACGACGCTGGTCGAGCACACGCCGATCGACTACCTCGACTTCGCCTCGCCCGTCAGCGGCCTGGGCGGCAAGATGGGGCTGGACGCCACGAACAAGTGGCCCGGCGAGACGGACCGCGAGTGGGGGCGTCCGATTGCGATGGATGCCGAGGTCGAACGCCGCGTCGAGGGCGTCTTTGCGACCTTGTTGGCGCAGATCAATGAAATGCGTGCCGCGGGGGGCCGGCAGCCCTTGCAAACGTGACCGTGAGCGCTTAAGGTTCAATTGCCTGTACGCAGGCATTTTCCCCGACGCGATTCTTGCGTCAGAGGAGCCCCGGACCCAACATCCTCCGGAGCCCCGAACCGGTGGCGTCAGCCACCCACCCCTCCCACCGCTTCGTCGGTCGGGAGGGGTTTGTACTTGTGGAGCGGCTTAATCGCCGCCCAGACGGGCGAGCGACTCCCGCAGCACCAGGCGCACCCGCTCGAAGCCCTCGGCGCTCGGCAGCCAGTCCAGCACGGGTCCCTGCGTGAGCGTGGCCATTCCCAACGGGGCCGCAACGAAGGCAATCTGACCGGCCGCAGCTGACTCGAACAGGCGCAACGCGCGCGGCATGTGCCAACCATGCGTGACCAGCACCGCGCGCGAGACGCCGGCCTTCTTGAGCAGCGCGACCGTGCGGATTGCGTTCTCGCGGGTGTCGCGCGACTGGTCCTCGATCCACTTCAGGGGAAGGCCGAAGTCTTTCGCCGCCACACGCTCGGCCACCTCGGCCTCGGACGGTCCGACAGGGTCGCTCCAGCCGACGCCCCCGGTGAAGCCCACGGGAGCGCCGGTTTCGCGGCCGAGCCACAGGCCGTAGCGCAGGCGTTCCAGCGACAAGCGCCTCAGGCTGGCGCTGCCATATTCAGGTGCATAGGCCTCGCGGCCCGAACCCAGCACGACGATCGTCAGCGCCTGACGCGCCTTCACGTCGCTGCGCAGCTGTGCGATCTGCGGGCTGCCCAGGGCAGGCGGGGGATGCAGCAAGGTCCGCGTCAGCAGGGTGCCGATACCGGCGCAGGCGCTCAGCCAGATGCCCAGCGCACCGAGCAGCACCAGCAACCACCCCAGCCCCCGGCGCGGCAGCATCAGGCGGGCGCCGACCAGCACGAACAGGATCAATGGCACCGGCGGCAGCAGCAGCGCGGTCAGCACGGGCTTCCACGATTCGATGCCGAGCAGGGAGAACAGTTGGTTCACAGAGGGTCCGGCAGCGGCAGGGGCCCGCGAAGTGCGCGGTGCGCGCGTGGCCGCGATTGTGCCGCAGCCCGCTACAGTCTCGCGATCTGGACCCAGAGGAGTTGCCGACCATGGAAGCCGACCCCGCATCCGAATCGAACCGCGAAGCCGTGCTCGGGCTGCGCGCGCGCCTGATCCGCAACTTCGACGACATCGGCAAGTCCCGCGAGCAACGCCCGCCGCTGTACGACACCCTCGGCGCGCGCCTGGCCACGGGCACCGACGCACGCAAGCTCGGCATCAGCATCGACATCCTGGCGCCGGGCATGCGCGGCTGCCCCTACCACTTTCATTACGCGCAGGAAGAGGCGTTCGTGATCCTCGAGGGCGAGGGCACCCTGCGTGTCGCGGGCGAGATGCTGGCACTGCGCGCCGGCGACACCGTCTTCGTCCCGCCGGGGCCGAAATATGCCCACCAGATCATCAATACCTCCGCGGCGCCGCTGAAGTACCTGTCGATCAGCACGCGCGAGAAGCCCGAGGTCGTGGTCTATCCCGACTCCGGCAAGTACCTTGCGATGGCCGACGACGAGACCCGCCCGCAGGGCTTCGCCCGCATGCACCGCGAGAGCGATGACCTGGACTACTGGGACGGCGAACCCTGAACGCGGCCGGCGTCGACTGCCAGGCTTGTAGACAGGGCGGCCAGGGGTCGTCAGGTACCCAGCAGATCGACCTCGAACAGCAGCGTCGCGTTGGGCGGGATCACGCCTCCTGCGCCGCGGGCTCCGTAGCCCAGGGCCGCCGGGATCACGAGCAGCCGCGTGCCGCCGACCTTCATGCCCTGCACGCCTTCGTCCCAGCCGCGGATCACCTGGCCGCCGCCCAGCCCGAACTCGAACGGGTCGTTGCGGTCCTTGCTCGAATCGAACTTGGCGGCCTTGACGCCATCGTTGTAGAGCCAGCCGGTGTAGTGCACGCTGACGTGTTGGCCGGCACGCGCTTCGGCGCCGGAGCCGACGGTGGTGTCTTCGTATTGCAGGCCGGAGGGGGTGGTGATCATGAACGTGGGTCCTGTGGGGTTGCGGGGCTGCGCATCATGCCACCGCCGCCGCACCATGCCGCTTGCCACCGCGCGACGGCTTCGGCCCGCCAACTTCCCGCGTCTTGCGCCGCGCAGGCGATGCCCAGCACGGCGCCGGCGTCTCGCAATGCCGCCAACGGGTCGCCCAGATCGACCGCCAAGGCGCCGGTCTGCTTCGACAGCTTCTCCCCGTCGGCGCCGAGCACCAGGGGCGTGTGCAAGTGGCGCGGCGTCGGCAAGCCGAGCGCGCGCTGCAGGACGATCTGGCGCGGTGTGTTGTCGGCCAGGTCCTCGCCGCGCACGACGTCGGTGATGCCCTGCGCGGCGTCGTCCACCACCACCGCCAACTGGTAGGCCCACAGCCCGTCGGCGCGGTGCAGCACGAAGTCGCCCACCTCGTGCGCCACGTCCTGGGCCTGAAGGCCGAGGCGGCGGTCGGTCCAGGCGATGGTCGCGCCCTCGCTCACCCGCAGCCGCACCGAGCGGCCCGGGCGGTCGCCGAGGCCGCCGCGCTCAGGCCGGCAGGTGCCGGGGTAGACCGCCTCGCCGTGCCGCTCGGGCGTGCGCCCTGCGGTGGCCAGCGCGCGCGCGATGTCGCTGCGCGTACAGCCGCACGGATAGGCCCGCCCGGCGCCGAGCAGGCGCGATAGCGCGGCCTCGTAGAGGCTGCCGCGCCGCGACTGCCAGGTGGGCACTTCGTCCGGCAGCAGCCCGCAACGCGCCAGCTGCGCCAGGATCGCCTCATCGGCGCCAGCCACGCAGCGCGGCGCATCGATGTCTTCGATCCGCACCAGCCAGCGCCCGCCATGGGCACGCGCGTCGAGCCAGCTGGCGAGTGCGGCGACCAGCGAGCCGGCGTGCAGCGGCCCGGTGGGCGAGGGCGCGAAGCGGCCGCGGTAGACCATTCAGATGATCAGCCCCGCGTGGCGTTCGAGCAGCGCCGTACGCGTGGCCGCGCTTTCGAGCTGCTGCAGCCACCAGCGCAGCGCCAGGCCCACGGGCGCCTGCCGTCCGTCCTCGGTCTGCGGGCTTCGCCAGGCGTAGCACAGGCGAGCAGGCGCGCGCTGGCGCTGCACCCTGCGCACCACGAGCAGGCCGGCGCCGACGTGCTCGCGCACCATCGGTTCGGCCAGGAAGCCGCAGCCCAGGCCGCGCAGATGGGCCTCGATCTTCGCCGGCACGCTGGCCACCGTCAGCACGTCCTGGCCCGGCAGCAGGTTCACGGTGACCGGCGCCATGCGCTGCGCCGAGTCGGCCACCGCGATGGCCCGGTGGCGCAACAACTCCGCGTCGCTGAGCGGCTCGGGCGCCGAGGCGAGCGGGTGGTGCGGTGCGACGGCGAAGACGAACTCCATCTCGCCCAGCGGTTCCGAGCAGATGTCGCCCGGCAGCGTGGCCCCTGCGGCGCAGCCGATCGAGAGATCGGCCTGGCCGCTGGTGAGCACCTCCCAGCTGCCGGCCAACACCTCGCTGCGCAGGCGCAGCCGGGTCGCCGGGCCGTCGGGTGGGCTAGCGCCCCGCCGTGCCACCCCGAGGGTGCCGACATTCGCCGGGGCGGCGGCCCCCGAGGTGCCATGGGGTCGTCCGCTGAGCGCGTAGAAGGCCTCGCACAGCTCGAACACCGTGAGGCGCGAGATCACACCGTCAACGGCCACCGTGAGCTGCGCTTCCCAGCCCGAGGCGACGCGCTTGACCCGGTTGGCCACCGCGTCCATCTGCGCCAGCAGGCGCCGCCCTTCGGCGAGCAGCTCTTCGCCGGCCGCCGTCAGGCGCGCCTGGCGCGAACCGCGGTCGAACAGCAGCACGTCGAGCGCGTCCTCGAGCTGGCGCACGCTGTAGGTCAGCGCCGAAGGCACCTTGCCGAGCTCGCGCGCGGCCGCCGCGAAGCTGCCGCTGCGAGCGATGGCGTCCATCATCGTCAGGGCATCGGGGGTGAGGACGCTGCGGCTCTTGGACATGGTTCGGGGCGCGGGTCGGGTGAGGTGTTCATCTTATTTGAACGAATGCTTCATCGCGGGCCGATGGCCGGTACGCCACTCCTCGCCTACAGTCGAAGCAAACCGAGGAGCCGTCCATGATCGCTTTGCGCAAGTCTTCGGAGCGCGGCTATGCCGACCACGGCTGGCTGAAGTCGTTCCACAGTTTTTCGTTCGCCGAGTACCACGACCCGCGCCACATGGGCGTGGGCAACCTGCGGGTGATCAACGAAGACCGCATCGCACCGGGCACGGGCTTCGGGACCCACGGGCATCGCGACATGGAGATCATCTCCTACGTGCTGTCCGGCGAGCTCGGGCACAAGGACAGCATCGGCAACGGGGCCGCGATCCGCCCCGGCGACGTGCAGCGCATGAGCGCCGGCAGCGGCATCCAGCACAGCGAGTACAACCACGCGCCGAACGCGACGACGCACTTCCTGCAGATCTGGATCGAACCGAACGTGCGCGGCATCGCGCCCGGCTACGAGCAGAAGCATTTCGCCGACGCCGACAAGCGCGGCCGGCTGCGCCTGGTGGCCAGCAGCGACGGGCGCGACGGCTCGGTGACGATCCACGCCGACGCGGCGCTTTACGCGGGGCTCTTCGACGGCGGCGAATCGGCCTCGCTGCCTCTGGCGGCAGATCGCAGCGCGTACGTGTTCCTCGTGCGCGGCAGCCTGGCCGTCAACGGTCGCGTGCTGCAAGCGGGCGACGCGGCGCACCTGCGCGACGAGCCGCAGCTCGCGCTGGCCGACGGCCACGCTGCCGAAGTCCTGGTGTTCGACCTGACCGCCTGATCCGCCACGCATCGGCGAGCCGCGATACAGTGGCCCGATGGAGACCGTGCTCAAGATCGTCAGCCTGCTGCCCTGGATCGACTGGGCGGCGGTGGTCGCGTTCTTCGCCGGCTGGGCAGGCTACGCCTGGTTCGCGCGCCGCCGGGCGTTGACCCATCCGTCGATCCTGGCCAGCACCAACCGCATCCGCCGCGCCTGGATGCTGCAGGCCACCTACCGCGAGGTGCGCGTCGTCGACGGGGTGGTGATCCAGAACCTGTCGACCAGCCCGTCGTTCTTTGCGTCAACCACGATCCTGATCGTCGGCGGCCTGCTGGCCGTGCTCGGCACGACGCAGAAGGCGAGCGAGCTGGTGCGCGAGATCCCTTTCGCCGCCCTCACCAGTGCGCTCGTGTTCGACCTCAAAGTCGTGCTCTTGCTGGTGATCTTCGTCTACGCCTTCTTCCGCTTCACCTGGTCGATGCGGCAATACACCTTCGGCGCGCTGCTGGTCGCGGCAGCGCCCGAAGCCCGCCTGTTCGAGGAGCAGGGGTTGTCGCGCGAGGCCTTCGCCGACCGCGCCGGGCGCATCGTCGGCCTGGCGGCCGAGACCTTCAACGACGGGCTGCGCGCCTACTACTTCTCGTTCGCCGCCATCGGCTGGTTTCTCTCGCCGCTGGTCTTCCTGCTGGCCACGGCCGGCGTCATCTACATCCTCTACCAGCGCGAGTTCCGCTCCGATGTGCTGGACGTGTTGAATGCCAGTTCGCCCTCCTAGAGATCGCGGGCCAACCTCAGCCCGCTGAACTGCCACTGCGTTTCAGGCGGAAAGAAGTTGCGGTAGCTTGCCCGCACGTGCCCGGCGGGGGTGGCGCACGAGCCGCCGCGCAGCACGAACTGGTTGCACATGAACTTGCCGTTGTATTCGCCCACCGCGCCGGGGAGAGGCCGATAGCGCGGGTAGGGGTTGTAGTTGGATTGCGTCCACTCCCAGACGTCGCCGAACAGCTGCACCGGCTCGTCGGCGGCCTGCGGCTGCGGCAGCGGGTGGAAGGCCCCGCGGTCGGCGAAGTGGCCGCTCAGCATGGCCGTGGCCGGATTGCGAAGGCGGCGTGCCGCATGTTCCCACTCAGCCTCGGTCGGCAGGCGGGCGCCGGCCCAGCGCGCGTAGGCGTCGGCCTCGAAGTAGCTCAGGTGGCACAGCGGCGCGTGGGCATCGATCTCGACCAGCCCTTGCAAGGTATGGTGGTGCCAGCGCCCGTCGAGGTGTTGCCAGTACAGCGGTGCCGCTTGCACGCCCTGCGTTGCGCCGCTGCAAACGCCCTCCCAGCCCATGGCCAGCCAGAGTTCCGGACGGCGGTAGCCCCCGTCGTCGATGAACGCGAGGAACTCGCCATTGCTGACCGGGCGCGACGCAAGCTCGAAGGCTTCGAGCCAGACCGGGTGGCGTGGTGTCTCGTTGTCGAAGCAGAAGCTGCCATCGAGCGAGGGCTCATGCCCGACCGCCTGCAGCCCTTCGGCATAGCCGAACCAGCGCAGCGCTTGCGGCTGCGCTTCCGCGACCGGCCAGCGCTCGGCGTAGGGCGGGTGGCCGGGGCTGCACGACAAGGCATGCTTGATGTCGGTCAGCAGCAACTCCTGATGCTGCTGCTCGTGATGCAGGCCGAGCGTGACCAGCGCCTTCAGTTCGGCGTCGGCGTCGAGCGCCAGCGCGGACTGCACGCGTTCGTTCACCTGCGTCCGGTAGCGCAGCACCTCGGCCAGCGTCGGATGTGTCAGCAGGCCGCGACGGGGGCGCGGGAATTGCGCGCCCACCGCCTGGTAGTAGCTGTTGAACAGCACGCGAAAGCGCGGATCGAAGGGCACGAACCCGGCCTCGAACCGCTCGAGAACGACGGTCTCGAAGAACCATGTCGTGTGCGCCAGGTGCCACTTGGCGGGGCTCGCGTCGGCGAACGACTGCACCTGGCAATCCTCGGTCGTCAGTGGCCCGACGAGCGCCTCGCTGGTGGCTCGAACCTGCCCGAAGAAGGCGGCGAGCGGCCGTGGCGCCGTCAGGGAAGCATCGAGCGGCGTCGAAGGGTTCATGCGCCTTGCCTTCGTTGCAAACGGCCCACCGTGTGTGCGACGCGTGATCGGTCGCGGCTCAGGCAGCGAGCGGCGCGAGGCCGGCGCCGAGCGCCACGCGCTCGTCGAACACGAAGCAGTGACCCCACCAGTGCGGCGCGCCTTCGGTCTGCTCGAGGTAGCCGAGGATGCCGCCGTCGAGCTGAAGCACATGCTCGACGCCCCTCTGCCGCATCAGGATCGCGGCCTTTTCGCAGCGAATGCCCCCGGTGCAGTAGGTCACGACCGTCTTGCCCTCGAGCTCGGCCCCGTGGGCGGCCAGCGCCGCGGGGAATTCGCCGAACCGGGCCAGGCGCCAGTCGATCGCGCCGACGAATGCGCCGTGGTCGACCTCGAACGCGTTGCGGGTGTCGAGCGTGACGACCGGGCGCCCGGCATCGTCACGCCCGGCGGCCAGCCAGCGGGCGAGGGTCGCAGCCGCCACGGCTGGTGCGCGTTCGGCGGCCGGACGCACGGTCGGGCAGTCCATGCGGATGATCTCGCGCTTGAGCTTGACCAGGAGGCGGGCGAAGGGAACCGAATCGCTCCAGCTCTCCTTCGCTGGCAGGGCGGTCAGGCGCGGGTCGGTGCGCAGCCAGGCGGTGAAGTCGCGCAGCCGCGCCGGGTCTCCGGCCAGCACCAGGTTGATGCCCTCAGGGGCGAGCAGCACCGTGCCCTTGAGGCCGCGTGAGAGCGCCTCGGCGCGAATGCGGTCGCGCAACGCCGCCGTGTCGTCCAGATCGACGAACCGGTACGCCGACAGGTTGAGAATGCGCTGCATCGCGCCCATTCTACGGACGCGCCGCGGGCCCGAACCGAGGCCCGGCGCCCTCCTAGAATGTGCCCATGGCCTTCGTCCACCTGCGCACCCACACCGAGTATTCGGTCGTCGACGGCAGCTTGCGCGTCGACGACATGGTGGCCGCTGCGGCGGCAGACGGGCAGGGCGCGCTGGCCATCACCGACCTGTCGAACCTGTTCGGCGCCGTCAAGCTCTACACGGCGGCGCGCAAGGCGGGCGTCAAGCCGATCGTCGGCGCCGATGTCTGGCTCGAGCCCGACGGCGCCGACAAGCACCCGAGCCGCCTGCTGCTGCTGGTGCAGACGCGCGCCGGCTACGCCAACCTGTGCACGTTGCTGACGCGCGCCTGGACCGAGCCCGATCCGCAGCAGCGCGCTCGCGCGCAGGCCTGGCTCAGCTGGCGCTGGCTGGCCGAATGCGGCGAGGGCCTGATCGCGCTGTCGGGCGCCGATCTGGGCGCCGTCGGGCAGGCGCTGCTGGCGCGCGACAAGCTGCGCGCCACACTGCTCGCGCAGCGCCTGGCGGGGCTCTTTCCGCAGCGTTTCTACGTCGAGCTGCAGCGCGCCGGCGGAGCCACGAACGAGGCCCATGTGCGCGCCGCCGTGCCACTGGCGGCCGAGCTCGGGCTGCCGGTGGTCGCCACGCACCCGGTGCAGTTCCTGCTGCCCGACGACTTCGAGGCGCATGAGGCGCGTGTCTGCGTCGCCGAAGGCGAGATGCTGTCCAACCCGCGGCGCGTCAAGCGCTTCAACCCGGAGCAGTATTTCCAGACGCAGGCGCAGATGGAGGCGCGCTTCGCCGACCTGCCCAGCGCAATCGCCAACAGCGTCGAGATCGCGCGCCGCTGCAACCTGACGCTGGTGCTCGGCCAGCCGCAGTTGCCGGCGTTCCCGACGCCACTTGTCAATGGCGTGCAGCTCACGCCCGAGGCCTACTTCCGCCACCTGTCGCACCAGGGGCTGGCGCGCCGGCTCGAGCAGCTCTACCCCGACGCCGCGCAGCGCGATCGCGAACAGGCGCGCTACGTGGAGAGGCTCGACTTCGAGATCGAGACGATCCTGAAGATGGGTTTTCCCGGCTACTTCCTGATCGTGGCCGACTTCATCGCCTGGGCGCGCGACAACGGCTGCCCGGTCGGCCCCGGCCGGGGCTCGGGCGCGGGTTCGCTGGTGGCCTATGCGCTCTTCATCACCGACCTCGACCCGCTGCGCTACAAGCTGCTGTTCGAGCGCTTCCTGAATCCGGAGCGGGTCTCGATGCCCGACTTCGACATCGACTTCTGCCAGGGCAACCGCGACCGCGTGATCGACTACGTGAAGCAGAAGTACGGGCGCGACGCGGTGAGCCAGATCGCCACTTTCGGCACCATGGCGGCCAAGGCCGCGTTGCGCGACGTGGGCCGCGTGCTCGGCATGAGCTACGGCCATGTGGACAGCGTGGCCAAGCTGATCCCGGCGCCGCCCGGCAAGGTGGTGACGCTGGCGCGCGTGCCCGACAAGCCCGACGGCGGCGTGATCTACGCGCGCAAGGAGAACCCCGAGATCGAGCAGCGCGAGCGCAACGAGGTCGAGGTGGCCGAGCTGCTGGCGCTGGCGATGCGCGTCGAGGGCATCGTGCGCAACGTCGGCATGCATGCCGGCGGCGTGCTGATCGCGCCCGGCAAGATCACCGACTTCTGCCCGCTCTACATGCAGCCCGGCAGCGACAGCGCGGTGAGCATGTTCGACAAGGACGACGTGGAAGCCATCGGCCTCGTGAAGTTCGACTTCCTGGGCCTGGCGACACTGACGATCCTGGCGCTGACGAAGACGCTGATCCGCGAGCGCCATCCCGAGCGGCGCGACTTCGCGTTCGAGACGCTGCCGCTCGACGACGCGGCCACCTACCAGCTGATGGCCGAAGGCAAGACGGTGGCCGTGTTCCAGCTCGAAAGCGCCGGCATGCAGCGCATGCTGCGCGACGCCAAGCCGAGCCTGTTCGAGGACGTGATCGCCCTCGTCGCGCTGTACCGGCCGGGCCCGATGGACTTGATCCCCAGCTTCTGCGCGCGCAAGCACGGCCGCGAAGAGGTGAGCTACCCGCACCCGCTGATGGCCGAGGTGCTCGCCGAGACCTACGGCATCATGGTCTACCAGGAGCAGGTGATGCAGGTCGCCCAGCTGGTGGGCGGCTATTCGCTCGGCGGCGCCGACCTGCTGCGCCGCGCGATGGGCAAGAAGAAGCTCGAAGAGATGGTGGCCCAGCGTGCCACCTTCGCGACAGGCGCTGCCGTCAAAGGCATCGGCGAGGCGAAGGCGAACGAGATCTTCGACCTGATGGAGAAGTTCGCCGGTTACGGCTTCAACAAGTCGCATGCGGCGGCCTACGCACTTCTGGCGTATCACACGGCCTGGGCCAAGGTGCACTACCCGGCCGAATTCGCCGCCGCCAACATGAGCGTGGCGCTGGATGACACCGACAAGCTCAAGATCTACTACGACGATGCGCGGGCGATGGGCATCGAGTTCGAGCCGCCGGACGTGAACCAAGGCGTCTACCGCTTCTGTCCGGTCGGCGATGCAAGGGTGCGCTACGGGCTGGGCGCCATCAAGGGTACCGGGCAGGGCGCGATCGAGGCCGTGGTCGAGGCGCGCGAAGCCGGTGGCCCCTTCACGAGCCTGTTCGACTTCTGCGCGCGCGTGGACCGCTCGCGCTTGAACAAGCGCGCCGTCGAGGCGCTCGTCAAGGCCGGCGCGTTCGACCGGCTGGAGGCGAACCGCGCCGCGCTGGTCGCGAGCATCCCGCTCGCGTTCGACTACGCCGACACCCAGCTCGCCCACGCCGACCAGGGCGGCCTGTTCGACGACGCCATCGATTCGCATGCCGCATCGACCCAGGAACCGCCGCTGGTGGCCGCCGAGCCGTGGAGCATCAAGGAGCGCCTCAGCCTCGAGAAGTCGGCCGTCGGCTTCTTCCTCTCCGGCCACCTGTTCGACCAGAGTGCCGACGAGGTGCGCCTGTTCGCCAAGCGGCGCATTGCCGACCTGCTGGACAGCCGCGAGCCGCAACTGCTGGCCGGCATCGTCAGCGACCTGCGCGTCATCAACGGCCAGCGCGGGCGCATGGCGCTGTTCAAGCTCGACGACAAGAGCGAGGCGATCGAGGCCGTGGCGACCGACGAGCAGCTGCAGGCCTACCGCGACCTGCTGAAGGACGACGAGCTCATCGTCGTGCAGGGCAAGGTCCAGCCCGACCGGTTCTCGGGCGGCCTGCGCCTGACGGTGGCGCAGGTGTGGGACCTTGCCGGCGCGCGCTGCCGCTTCGGCAAGTACCTGCAGGTGGACGTCAACGGCAGCGTGCCGCCGGTGGCGGAGGTGCTGCGCGACTTCCCGTCGCGCCGCCAGGCGACCGAGCACGGCGACCTGCCGCAGGGCCTGACCGTGCGCCTGCGGGTGCACCGCGACCAGGCGAGTGCCGACCTCGACCTGGGCGACGCGGCGCGCTTCTACCCGACCGATGCGGCGCTGGCACGCTGGCGCGAGGGGGCGAGCGGGGGGCGGGCGCAGGTGGTTTACGAATGACGATTCTTCACGCGGAGGCGCCCAAGACAGCGAAGCCCCGCACTCGGCGGGGCCGGAAGCTCGCAGGCGGTCGCGGGTCAGGCCTTGCGCGGCGCAGCGCGAGCCCGGTAGCAGCCAGGCCGGCCAGCATCAGCGCGGCGCTTGTGGGCTCGGGGATCGGGGCGTACAGGTTCGCGTATTCGAGCTGGTAGGGTCCAAAGAGTTCGTTAGTAGTACCGCGTGTGCTGAACGCAATACTCGTGACTCCGCCGGCAATCGCGCTGGCGTCGTACAGATATAGGCTGTAGTCGTCAAACGACGCCAGAGCGATCACAAACTGCCCTGTCTGGGGCGTGTCGAGTACCAGCGTGCCAACTGTGAGTCCTGGGCCGAATGGTTGAAACGGCCCGCTGCCGGTGTCGTCGTTCTTCGTCTGACCAATGAAGTAGAAGTCCCCGTATCCGGCGAACGGATTGAGCAAAGAAGGCTGTGGGTAGAGGGGTGGCTTGGGTGCCGGCATGTTGTCGTAGTGCGCCGAGCAGGCCACGAAGCTTGGATTGAACGCAATATTTGCAGCGCGAGAGTCGGTGCAGAACACGGTGCCCGGCGGCGCAGTATCGGCCTGCACGGGGGCAGCGAGCACCAGCAGTGCGATCGCCGCGCCGGTCGCTTGCAGGACGGTCAAGACGGGATGTGCGTTCATGGTCGAAAGTGCTCCTGGATCTGTTGTCTGGGCTTTCGCGCCGGCCAAGCCACAGCGCAGGGCGAAGAAAAGTCGAATTTGCCGGTCGATTCTCAAACCGGGCCGGCGGCTGCACAACCCCCTGATCGGAGGGTGGCGCGCCGGATCGAGCTGGCACATGGTGGGGGTCCCGCTCGTTCGTCATGCTCCAACAACCGCTCGTCGCCACGGCGCTACGCTCTGCGTGGCCCCTGGTAACAAAATGCGCCAGATCGCGCCAAACGGTGCCGCAGAGCGTCGGACAAGCAAGTTGCGCGTGCCTGCCAGGGATGAGCGAGGACCTGTCCATGGGGACCTGGGGTTTCGGAGTCGGTACCGCCGGCAGCATTTGCCGACGCCGCGCGCTGCGAGTGCGCGGCGTGACTTTGATCGAGCTGATGACGACACTCGCCGTGCTGGTGATCGCGCTGACGCTCGCGGCACCGGCGTTCACGTCATTCCTGCGCACCAGTCGGTTACGGGCGGTGCAGTCCGAACTCGTCGCATCGCTGATGCTGGCGCGCAGCGAGGCCGCGCGCCAGGGGCAGCGGGTCGGGGTCGAAGCGCTGCAACCGCTGGCGGACGGCGGCTTCGCGCGCGGCTGGCGCGTCTGGGTCGATGCCGACGCCGACGGGTCCTACAGCGGCGGCGAGGCGGTGGTCCGCGAGGTGGCCGCCCGCGGCGCCCCGCTGACCATCACGCCGACGCCGGGCGTGCGGGACGTGGTCTTCGGCCCGAGCGGATTCCTGGTCGCCGGCACCGCGGTGGCCTTCGAGTTGTGCGGGCAGCCGGGGGTGGCCAAGGGCTACCGCGTCCTCCTCGAACCCGTCGGCCTGTCAGACATTGCCGAGGTGAGCACATGCCCGTGAACGCCCGCCGCCGCAAGCATCTGGTCGGCTACGCCCTGCTCGAAGCATTGGTCGCCGTGATCGTGACCTCGGTCGGCTTCATCGCCGCGGCTCGCCTGCAGACCCTTGGCCTGACCTTCAACAACAGCGCGATGTACCGCCAGAAGGCGACGTTGCTGGGCACGCAGATGACCGACCGGATGCGCGCCAACCAGAAGGGGATGGCTGTCGGCAAGTACAACACTTGGGCCCCGGGAGATACGGCCTGCCTCGCGACTGGCTGCACCCCGGCAGCACTGGCCGCAGCCGACATGACCGAGTGGGCGGGCGACGTGGCGGCCCAGTTGCCTGAGGGCAGGGGCGTGGTTTGCGTCGACAGCACGCCCGACGATGGCACTGCCGGCGCACCTGCCTGCGACGACACCGGCCAGTTGCTCGCGGTCAAGGTGTGGTGGAGCGACACCCTGGGTAGCAGCCGTTTCGTCACGGTGGCGCGGCCATGAAGCATCGCCCGGGCCGGCCGGTTCGCCACTGCGCGCGCGGCATGACGCTGGTCGAACTGATGGTCGGCCTGGCGGTCGGCCTCTTCGTCTCGCTGATCGCGATCGCCATCTTCGTCAGCACACGCACCCTCAACGTCGTCAATACCTCAGGGTCGCGGATGGGTGAGAACTCGCGGCTGGCGATGGACGTGTTGCAGGACGATCTGCGCAGCGCTGGCTTCCAGGGCTGCCACGCACGCGAGGCCGACCCGCCGCTAAGCGTGCTCGATCCCGCTGCGGCTGCGGCAGCCGGCTTCCTGGACACGGGCACGTCGGGCCTGGCCGGCCACCGCGGCACCGGGAGCGGCTTCGCGCCGGCCCTCGGCGCAGCGCTGGCAGGCGTGGCCTCGGCGCCGGATCCCCACAGCGACATCCTGTCGATGCGGGTGCCGGCCGACAGGCTGTCCTACGGCCTCACGGCGCCGATGGCCAGCAACTCGGCCACGCCGCAGGTCGGTGCGTCCGCGCCCGGCAGCACCTTCCAACGCGGTGACATCGCGCTGATCGCGAGTTGCAAGACCGGTACGATCTTCCAGATCACCGCGGCGAGCCCGGCCGCGACCGGGGATCTCGAACACGAGATCGGTGGCTCCGTCGTGCCCGGCAATGTGTCGAAGGATCTGGGCCAACGCTACCGCAGCGATGCGGCGGTGTACCGCTTGCAGACCCGGCACTATTACGTGGCGCCGAGCGTGATGCACCCGGGAACGAATTCGCTCTGGCGTCTGACGGTGCCCGGCGACGGCCTGCCGCAGGAGGTGGCGGCGGGCATCGACCGCCTGAATGTGCGCTGGGGTATCGATACCGAGGGCGACCAGACGGTCAATCGCTATGTGAGCGCCGACGCGGTGACGAACTGGGAGCAGGTGATCGCGGCCCGGCTGCAAATGCTCTCGGCGACCACGAAGGATGGCGTCGCACAGACGCCTCAGACAGTCGAGTTCGCGGGCAGCGCCGTGACGGCGACCAATCGTCGCCTGCGCACGGTGCTGACCGAGGTCGTCGCCTTGCGGAGCCGCGCGCCATGATGCGGCCACGCCGGGCTCCGAGTGCACGCGCGCAGCGCGGGGTGTCGCTCGTCACTGCGCTGTTGTTCATGGTGGCCGCGCTGATCCTCGGCGTCTCGGTCGTGGGCATCAACACGATGCAGGAGCGCATGATCGGCAACACCAAGGACCGCGAACTGGCGATGCAGGCGGCTGAGGCTGCATTGCGCGATGCCGAACTCGACATCTCGCGCAACCTCGGCCCGGTGACGCTGTTCAGCAGCGAATGCGATCAGGGCCTGTGTACGCCCCCGTCGCAGCGCGGGACCCCGAGCGCCTTGCCGGTGCACGAGCAGACCGGATTTTCGTGGGCCGAAGCCGCCAGGGTGCGCCAGTATGGCCAGTACACCGCGGTCGCGGCCTTCCCGAAAGTGGCGCGCGCGCCGGTCTACGTGATCGAGAAGCTGGGCGGCATGGGCGTGCCGCCCGGGGAAAGTGCGCTCGAGGGTTCCGGCGGGGCGGGCCGCACCGCCTATCGCATCACGGCCCGGGCCACGGGTGCGCGCAAAGACACGGTAGTCGTGCTGCAGTCCATCTATTCGCGGTGATCGCCACCCGCCCTCCCATCAACGCCCGGCCGATCCCGCTCACGAGGTATTCCATGAAGCACGCACGTCGCCCGCCGCCGAATGCCTCGAACTGCCGCGGTTTGTCGCGCGGCGCCCGCGTCATGCTGCCGCTGCTCGCGGGCGCGCTGCTCGGCTTGGGAAGTCCGGCTCAGGCGCTGGAGCTGGCGCAGGTGCCCCTCTTCCTGAGCCCGCCGATCAACCCGAACGTGCTCGTGATGCTCGACAACTCGCAGTCGATGGACGGCACCATGGGAGGCAAGATGCTGTCGGGCGCCAGCCCCGAGACGCGCAGCAACGTGGCGCGCAGCGTGTTGCGCGACATCATTGAATCCTATCGCCATAGCTTCAACTGGGGCCTGGGCAGCTTCGGGATCAGCGGGGCCTCTCGAGCCGATCAACGTGCTTGCTTACTACCTCGGCAAAGCCGCCACGATGGTCTACACAAACACTTGCACCGATGTCGTCGACGGCGTCGGCGTGTCGGATGTCGTCGGCTCGCACGCGGTGGTGGTGAAAGGCGTCAAGACCGAAGTGAACGGTCCACTGCCGTGCGTCGCCGAATCCGGAGCCCGCCGTCAATGGCTTCGCCTTCATCACCTTCGATCGGTCGGGCGACGATGCCGACGTGAATGACGTGACTTACTCGCCATATGCATTCGAGCAGATGTATGGCGTCGGCTCGACGGGCGCACCTATGCGGTCTTCGAGAACGATTCGACGGACGTGGCTGGGATGTGGACACCAATTTCCAGCTCGCCACTGGTAACGTGACGTTCTCCACCGACCGATTCAGGATGGCTGGTCAATGCCATGGAATCACCGCGCAACGGCTCTGGATCAATCGCGGCTGGGGCTTCGACAACCCGATCTACGGGCGACGGGGACCATCAACGAAGCGATCGTCAACTCGCAGCTCCAAGAGCGAGGCCGAGGAGAGTCCACTTTGCCAGGCTGAAGGCGCTACTCGCGCCGGAGGACCCGGACAAGCGGGTCGGAGAACATCAAGAACGCAGCCCGTCACACCCCTCTGGCCGGCGCGGTCGAGACAAGCCGCGGGTACTTCGAAGGCGATACCAGCCCGATCCGCGAGACTTGCCAGCGAAACTACCTCGTCCTCGCAACCGACGGCAACCCGACCGGCAAGAAGGACGGCAGCCCGTACAACCCGACCGAGTGGGTCAACACCTACGACCCCGTCACCAAGCTGTGGACCTACGGCCCGGCAATCGTCGATGTGCTCAGCGAGATCACGGCGCTGCGCTCGACCCGCAAGGGCGGCGAGACGTTCGACATCCAGACCTACGTGATCGGGATGGGCGACACGCGTCGTCAACCCGAGTTCGGTCGCCGCGCTCAACGAGATGGCCAACAAGGGCGGTACCGCGAGCGCCTTCCTGGCCAGCAGCGCAGATGCGCTGAAGAGAGCTTTCGAGGCGGTGGCCTCCGACATCCAGGCCAAGATCGGAGCCGGGTCGGCGGTCGGCGTGAGTTCGGGTTCATGGCAGACCGGATCGACGCTCTACCAGGGCACGTTCAGCAGTATCGACTGGTCCGGCAATGTGCTGGCCTTCTCCGTCGGCAGCGATGGCGTTCTCGCCAGCAAGCCCACCTGGGAGGCCGCCGCACGATTGAAGCTGCAGCCCTGGGACAGCGGCCGGACGATCCTGACCTACAAGCCGTCGGTGTCGCTGGGCGGGCACGGCATCGCATTTCGTTGGCCGGCCGACCCGGCTGCACCGGCCTCGACCGAGCTCGATCCGGCGCAGGTTGCGGCCTTGAACAAACTCGGCGACCACGTTGACGGCGCAGGCGAGTCGCGGTTGCGCTACCTGCGCGGCGACACCTCGAAAGAGGCGCGCAACTGCACCGACTGCGAACTGAAGTTTCGCAACAGGCCGACCACCGTGCTGGGCGACATCATCGGCTCGGCGCCCTTCTACGTCGGCGCGCCGTGGGCGAACTACTACGACGACTTCGAGGCGGCACCTTACAGCGCGTTCGCGGCCAGCTTGCGGTCAAGGACACCGTATCTCTACGTCGGTGCGAACGACGGCATGCTGCATGCGTTCGACGCGGCCACCGGCGACGAGAAGTTCGCCTACGTGCCGAACCTGGTTTTCGGCAAGCTCAGCACGCTCACGGCGATTCCATTCACGCACTACTACAACGTGGACGGCTCGCCGGCCGTCGGCGACGTTTTCTACGATGGCGCCTGGCGCACGCTGCTGGTCTCGGGCCTGCGCGCAGGCGGTCGCGGGCTGTTCGCGCTCGACGTGACCGACCCGGGCAAGATAGCCAATCCCGAAGCCAGTGCGGCGAGCATCGCGCGATGGGAGTTCGGCTACGCGGCCGACGCCGACCATGCCGACATGGGCCACATCTTCACGCCGCCGATGCTCGTCAAGACCAACAACGGGCGCTGGTCGGTGATCAGCGGCAACGGCTACGACAGCGTCGCGGGCAGGGCAGTGCTGTACGTGATCGACGCCGAGACTGGCGAGGTCGTGGCCAGGATCGTCGCCGGGTCGGCCACAGGGAGCAACGGCCTGTCCGGTCCGGCGGCGATCGACGTCAACGGTGACGGCATCGTTGACGTGGCATACGCCGGCGACCTGAACGGAAAGCTCTGGAAGTTCGACCTGTCCGGTGCGTCATCCGGCGCCTGGGGCGTGGCCGTTGGCGGGGAGGCGCTGTTCGATGCCGGCGCCGGCAAGCCGATCACCTCGCGACCCGACGTGACGCGCTCACCGAAGGGTGGCTACCTGGTGACGTTCGGCACCGGGCGCTACCTGTCGCCGAGCGACCCGGGCAGCACCGATACGCAGACGGCCTACGGCATCTGGGACAAGGACGGCACCGCAGTCACCGCCGACAAATTGCAGGTCCAGATCATCGAAACCGGTACGGCCAGTGCCGGTGGCGACACCTACCGCCTCAGCACACACCGGGTCGGTGATCCGACCGACAACTTGATTCCGAGCGACAAGCCCTCCATCACGCGCGATATCTACTTCCGGGACAAGCGCGGCTGGGCCATCGACTTGCCGACGCCGGGCGAGCGCGTCGTCGCCGATGCCCGAATCCGCGGCGGGCGTGTGATCTTCACGTCGCTCATTCCCGACAGCGGCGACCCCTGTAGCTACGGCGGCAGCGGCTGGATCCTCGAGTTCGACGTGTTCACCGGCAACCGCCTTGCGAGCGCCACCTTCGACGTCAACGCCGACGGATCGCTGTCCGATGCGGATTACATCGCATTCCCGGGCGGCGGCGCCGGCGGCGTCAACAACGCGTCGGGGTGGCGGATCGGCGCGGTACCGGCGGCGCCGGCGTTCATGGGCTTCCGGGACGGCAATGCCAACAGCGAGATCAAGTACGTCAACACCTCCGATGGCACGGTGGTGCAAAAGCGCGAAGCCGCCGGCACCGGCGGCGAAGGCCGCGTGATGTGGCGCGTGGTGCAGTGACATGGCGCACTTCATGAACCTTGCGCCGGCACACCCCTGGGGCGGCGAAGGAGCCCGCATGCGCGAGCCCGGTGGACTTTGGTTCTCCCCGGCTTGCCCGGCGAGAACCCAGCGGAGGCGAAGATGAAATTCCCGATCGTTGCGTTGGCCGGCGCCGCTTTGCTCGGCTGTCAGCTGGCGGTGGCAGACCGCGTGACGGGCCTCGCCGGCATCCCTCCGGCCAGGGCTGCCGTGACACAGCCCGCTGCCGCCGCGCCCGCGCTGCGATCCGGCACCGTCTCGGGCGTGCGGGCGGAAGGCTCGCAGATCGAGATCGACGGCACCTGGTACCTGCTGAAGCCGGGCCGCTCGCTGTTGCTGCACGATGGCCTGCCGGTCGGTGCCAGCATGCTCGCCAAGGGGCAGAAGCTGAGGTTCAGCCTGGCTTCCGCAACGCCGGGCGAAACGGCTCTGGGCGTCGTTCATGTGCCATGAGCAGCCCGTCGGGCGGCCACTGGGCACGGGGCGTTGTCCTCTGGCAGATGAAGGCCGGTGCTTGGGGAGTGGGCAGGTCCCGCCTCGATCCCGCGGGCAAACGGCGGAGTGCGCGGTGCGACGGAGCTGTGATCAACCTCGCCGTCGCCGGCAGGGTTTCACGCTGATCGAACTGATGATCGTGGTCGCCGTGGTCGCGCTGCTGGCGGCGGTGGCCCTGCCGTCATACCAGGGCTCGGTGCGCAAGGCGCGCCGCACGGAGGCCAGGGCATCGCTGTCGGCGGCTGCGCAGATGATGGAGCGCACCATGACCGAGAAGGGCAGCTACGCATCGGCAAGGCTCGGCACCGGTGAGCTCTATCCCGACCGCAGTGAGAACGGCCACTATGCGCTGAGTCTGCCTACCCTGACCGCATCGACCTTCACCCTCAGCGCCGCGCCGCTGGGCAGCCAGGCCAGCGACGAGTGCGGCACCTTCACGCTGACCCAGGGCGGTGTGCGCAGCGTCACTGGCGGGAGCTTGACCGCTGCCGACTGCTGGTAGGTCGCGCCGGCCGCCGAGACGACGGCTGGCCGGCGCACGAGCACAGACTACTTCTTCTCGACAGGCTTGGCGGCCGAAGCCTTCGCATCGCCAGGCTTCGGCGCCGAGGCCTTGGCATCGGGGGCCGATGCCGCCTTGGCGCTCTTGGGCGCGTCCTTCTCTTCCTTCATCGCCGCCTTCGGCTCGGCCTTCTTCTCCTCGGCCTTGGCCGATGGGGCCTCCTTCTTCGCTTCGGTGGCAGCCGGTTTGGCAGGCGCGCCCTTGAACGCCGCGCCATTGACCGTCAGCCCTTCGCCCGAGAACTTGACCGCATTGCCCTCGCCGATGCCCTTGACGCGGTCGATCATGTCCGGCCAGTCCTTGAACGGGCTCTTCTTGCGTTCCTCGATGATCTTGCCGGAGATCGCCGGCCCGATGCCCTTGATGGTTTCGAGCGCGGCCTGGTCGGCCTTGTTCGCGTCGACCGCGGCAAACGCCGCGGCGGCGAACAGCGCCAACAACGCGAAGAGAAGCTTCTTGATCATGGTGTGTCCTCGATTGTTTGTGATGGAAGTTGGTGGCGCGATGTCGCGAAGTAACAGGCCCGATGCGCCCAACGGACAGCAAGCCAACGCCGACGCGCGCTTGCGCGTTGACCCGGTGCATGCGAAGGGTGACAGCGCAGTGCCGATCACTGCGCCAGCCAATCCTCGTACCGGCAAACGCCCGTGGCCACGTCGGCGAACGCATGCTGGCAGCCAGCGCCGCGCAGGCGCGACAGATCCGCCTCGGTGAAGCACTGGTACTTGCCGACCAGGGCCTCGGGAAAGTCGATGTACTCGACCAGGCCTTCTCGCACCATCTCGGCCAACGACAGCGGCGCATCGCCCGCGCGCTCGCGCGCCGCATTGACCATTGCCAGCGCCACGTCGTTGAACGGCTGGGCGCGGCCGCTGCCGAGGTTGAAGATGCCGCTTTTGTCGGGGTGCTCGAGGAACCACAGGTTGACGGCCACCACGTCATCGACGAACACGAAGTCGCGCGCCTGCTGCCCCGGGCCGTAGCCGCCGTATTCGCCGAACAGGCGGACCTTGCCCGACTCGCGCAACTGCTGGTGGTGGTGGAAGGCGACGGACGCCATGCGCCCCTTGTGCTGCTCGCGCGGGCCGTAGACATTGAAGTAGCGAAAGCCCGCCACCTGGGCGGTCGCGCCGGGTAGCAGGCGGCGCACGACGTTGTCGAACAGCAGCTTGGAGTAGCCATAGACGTTGAGCGGCTGCTCGAAGTCGGGCTCCTCGCGGAAGCTGGCGCTGCCGCCATAGGTGGCCGCCGACGACGCGTACAGCAGCCGCGCGCCCTGCGCCTGGCAGGCATCGAGCAGGTTCTTCGAACAGCGGTAGTTGTTGTCGAGCATGAAGCGGCCGTCGTGCTCCATGGTGTCGGAGCAGGCGCCCTGGTGAAGCACGGCGTCGACCTTGCCGAACTCGGCGCGCGCGAAGCGGGCGTAGAACTCGCCCTTGTCGAAGTAGTCGCTGAGGCGCGCACCCAGCAGGTTGCGGTACTTGGGGCCGTCGGTCAGGTCGTCGACCGCGATCACGTCGTCGATGCCGAGCCGGTTCAGGCCCAGCACCAGGTTGGATCCAATGAAACCGGCCGCGCCAGTGACGACGACACGCATCAATGCCTCCCGCCGGCTTCGGTGTCGGCTGTCCTGCTCATGCGGGTCAGGCCGAAGCCAAGACTTGCGACGCCGGTGACGACGACTCTCATTCGAACAACTCCTCGTAGCTGAGGCTCGCGGTGCCGAACTTGCCGACGACGATGCCGCCGGCGCGATTGGCCAGTGGCAGCGCCTCGCGCAGCGTCAGGCCGCAGGCGAGCATCGCAGCCAGCGTGGCAATGACGGTGTCGCCGGCGCCGGTCACGTCGAAGACCTCGCGCGCCAGCGCGGCCACGTGCAGGTGGCCGGGAGCACCCTCGGCGGTGTCGAAGAGCGACATGCCGTCCTCGGAACGTGTCAGCAGCAGGCCGTCGAGCTTGAGGGTCTCGCGCAGGCGATGCGCGCGCTGCTGCAACTCTGCTTCGCTCGCCCAGGCACCGACCGCCTGCGCAAGCTCGGCGCGGTTCGGCGTGATGACGGTCGCGCCCGCGTAGCGGCTGTAATCGCTCCCCTTGGGGTCGATCAGCACCGGCTTGCCGCGCTGTCGCGCAAGTTCGATCATGCGCGGGATGTGCGTGAGGCCGCCCTTGCCGTAGTCAGAAAACAGCACCGCGTCGTGCGCCGGCAGGGCCCGTTCGTAGTCGCTCAGCATGCCGGCCAGCACCTCGTGGTCGGGCTGGTTCTCGAAGTCGATCCGGATCAGCTGCTGCGAGCGGCCGATCACGCGCAGCTTGACGATCGTGTAGAGCTTCGGGTCGTGCCCGAGCAGCGTCGCGACGCCTTCGCGCTCGAGCAGGGCGCCGAGCTTGCGCGCCGGCTCGTCCTCGCCGACGACCGTGAGCAGCGTCGCCTGCGCGCCGAGCGTCTTCACGTTCAGCGCCACGTTGGCTGCGCCGCCAAGGCGCTCTTCCTCGCGATTCACCTTGACGATGGGCACCGGGGCCTCGGGCGAGATCCGGTCCACCGCGCCGAACCAGTAGCGGTCGAGCATCGCGTCGCCGACGACCAGCACGCGCGCCGCCTGCAGGCGCTCTCGCGTCGGCTTCGTGTGCATCACAGGTCCTCCAGCCGCTGCGGCGGGTAGCTGTCCCAGGCCATGCAGCCGGGGCACTGCCAGAAGTAGTGCTGCGCGTCGAAGCCGCACGCGGCGCAGCGGTAGCGTTGCAGTGGCCGCGCGGCACGCCCGATAGCATCGGCCAGTGCCCGCGCGTCGGCTGCGTCCAGGGTCACGGCGCCGGCGGCGCCGAGCGAAAGCAGTTGCTGCGCGCCCGACAGCGTCGGCTGCTCGCGCAGGTGCGCCCGCAGCCGGTCGTGCTGCTCGGCCGGGTCTGGATCGAGCAGCGCAATCGCTGCCAGCAGGTCGGTCGAAGGGCTGCGTCGGTAGAGGGAGTGCAGTTGGTCACGTGCCATCGCCTGCTGCCCGCAGGCCAGCGCGCTGGCCGCATGGTCGCGAGCCACCAGGCTGAACGACGCCGGATGGGCGAGCCGCAGCTCAGCGAAAGCCTGCATCGCCTGGGCGTGCTCGCCCTGGCGCGCGAGCCGGCGCCCGGCGAGCACCAGCGGGCGTGCCGCCTGCGGCGCCGCGAGGCGGGCCTGTTGCAGCGCCTCGGCGGCGGGTTCGGATTGGTGCCTGGCGTCGGCCTCCTCGGCGATCTCGCACCAGTAGTGCGAGATGCGCGACGCGAACGACGCGGTCCCGCCGTGCTCGAGCTTGCGCGCGACCTCGATGGCGGAATGCCAGTCGCGCGACCGTTCGTACAGCGACAGCAGCGCGAGCTGCGCGTCGGTGTCGAAGCGCGTGCCTTCGAGGGCGCGGTAGGCCTGCTCGGCGCGGTCGAATAGGCCGGCCTTCATGAAGTCCTGCGCGAGCGCGTCCTGGGCGCGCTCGCGCAGGGCGACGGGCAGGTCCGCCCGCTTGAGCAGATGCTCATGCACGCGAACCGCGCGCTCGTACTCGCCGCGGCGGCGAAACAGGTTGCCGAGCGCGAAGTGCAGGTCGGTGCTGTTCGGATCCTGCTGCACGGCTTCGATGAAGGCGTCGATCGCCTTGTCCTGCTGCTCGTTGAGCAGCAGGTTCAGACCCTTGAAGTAGGCCTGCGGCGACTCGCGTTGCTCGCGCTTCCATTGCCGCAGGTCGATGCGAGAAGCCAGCCAGCCGAGGGCGAACGCCACCGGCAGGCCGAGCAGCAGCCACTGCAGCTCAAAGTCCATCGCGCAGCGGCAAGTCTGGCAGTGGCGCTGGTGTGCTCGCCGTACCGGCGACGCTCGCGCCGGGCGGTTCGGGCTCCGGGCGATGACGGCGCGCCACGCGGCGGTGACGCCACCAGCTCGGCACCATCGCCAGCACACCGAACACGCAGCCCAGGACGAACGCGGCGAGCACGATGAACACCATCGGCGCCTTCCACTCCTGGCCGAAGTACCACTTGACGCTGGCGACGTCCTGATTGTTCAGCGCAAAGGCGAACAACGAAAAGAAGATGGCGGCCCGGAACAACCAGACGAAGATGCGCATCACGACCTCCTGCCCGATTCTAGGCGGGCGAGGACCAGCCAAGTCGCGGCCGCGGCGCGGCGATCACCCGCCGCGCGTCCGTGCAAGTCTAGGTCGGGGCCGAGCCCGTCGGGTCGAGCGGAACCTGGGCATCGACGGCTTCGCGCAGCGCCTTTCCCGGCTTGAAATGCGGCACCAGCTTCTCGGAGATCACCACCTGCTCGCCGGAACGCGGGTTGCGCCCGACGCGTGGCGGGCGGCGATTGATCGAGAAGCTGCCGAAGCCGCGGATCTCGATGCGATGTCCGCGCGCCAGCGCGTCGCTCATCGCATCGAGGATGGTCTTGACCGCGAATTCGGTGTCGCGCAGCGTCAGCTGGCTGAACGAGTCAGCCAGCCGCGCCACGAGGTCGGATCGGGTCATGCCGCGGCCGTGGCGCTAAGACTGGCTCAGCCGTTGTCCTTCTGCGTGTCGAGCTTGGCGCGCAGCAGCGCGCCCAGGCTCGTCGTGCCGGCGTTCTCGCGCTCGGCGGTCTGCGACAGGCGCTGCATCGCTTCTTGGTTGTCGGCGTTGTCCTTGGCCTTGATCGACAGCTGGATCGAACGCAGCTTGCGGTCGACGTTGATGATCAGCGCCGAGACTTCGTCGCCTTCCTTCAGCACGTTGCGCGCGTCTTCGACGCGGTCGCGGCTGATCTCGGAGGCTCGCAGGTAGCCCGTCACGTCGTCGTTCAACTGGATCTCGGCGCCGCGCGCGTCGACCGTCTTGACCTTGCCGTTGACCACCATGCCGCGGTCGTTGACCGTCGTGTAGCTCGTGAACGGGTCGCTGTCGAGCTGCTTGATGCCGAGCGAGATGCGTTCGCGCTCGACGTCGATCGCCAGCACGACGGCCTCGACTTCCTGCCCCTTCTTGAAGTTGCGCACGGCCACTTCGCCGGGCTCGCTCCACGACAGGTCGGACAGGTGCACCAGGCCGTCGATGCCGGCGGCCAGGCCGACGAAGACGCCGAAGTCGGTGATCGACTTGACGGGGCCCTTGACCTTGTCGCCGCGCTGCACCGTCTCGGAGAATTCTTCCCACGGATTGGCCTTGCACTGCTTCATGCCCAGGCTGATGCGGCGCTTGTCCTCGTCGATCTCGAGCACCATCACCTCGACCTCGTCACCCAGGGCGACGATCTTGCTCGGGGCGACGTTCTTGTTCGTCCAGTCCATTTCGGAAACGTGCACCAGGCCTTCGATGCCCGGCTCGATCTCGACAAAGGCGCCGTAGTCGGCGATGTTGGTGATCTTGCCGAACAGGCGCGTACCGTTCGGGTAACGGCGCGACACGCCGTGCCACGGGTCGTCGCCGAGCTGCTTGATGCCCAGCGAGACGCGGTTCTTCTCGGCGTCGAACTTCAGCACCTTGGCGTCGAGCTCCTGGCCGACCTGCACCACCTCGCTCGGGTGGCGCACGCGGCGCCAGGCCATGTCGGTGATGTGCAGCAGGCCGTCGATCCCGCCGAGGTCGACGAAGGCGCCGTACTCGGTGATGTTCTTGACCACGCCGTGGACGATCGCGCCTTCGCGCAGCGTCTCCATCAGCTTGGCCCGCTCCTCGCCCATCGAAGCCTCGACCACCGCGCGGCGCGACAACACGACGTTGTTGCGCTTGCGGTCGAGCTTGATGACCTTGAACTCCATCGTCTTGCCCTCGAACGGGCTCATGTCCTTGACCGGGCGCGTGTCGAGCAGGCTGCCGGGCAGGAAGGCGCGAATGCCATTGACCAGCACCGTCAGGCCGCCCTTGACCTTGCCGTTGACCGTGCCGGTGACGAATTCGCCCGACTCGAGCGAGTTCTCGAGCGACATCCACGACGCGAGGCGCTTGGCCTTGTCGCGCGACAGGATGGTGTCGCCATAGCCGTTCTCGATGGCATCGATGGCGACGGCGACGAAGTCGCCGATCTGGACCTCGAGCTCGCCCTTGTCGTTCTTGAATTCCTCGATGGGCACATAGGCCTCTGACTTGAGGCCGGCGTTCACCACCACGAAGTTGTAGTCGACGCGAACCACCTCGGCGGTGATCACTTCGCCGGCGCGCATTTCCTGCTTCTTCAGCGACTCTTCGAACAGGGCGGCGAAAGAGTCCGGCCCTTGGCTGGCGGTGACGGTCTGGAGTTGGGGCATGTTGGATGTTTCCGGTGCAACGAGGCCGTTGCGGGGTTGGGTTTCACGATCGACGCGTGAAGGCCACGCGGCGGACTCTGTTTGCGATGGCAGCCGACCGGACGGTCAGCGAAACGGGCAACGCTCCTGCCACCACATCAGCACCTGCTCCACCGAAGATTCGATGGTCAGGCCCGAGTTGTCGAGCAAGAACGCGTCCGGTGCCGGCTCGAGCGGCGCGACGGCGCGGCTTCTGTCGCGCGCGTCGCGTGCCTCAAGATCTGCACGCAAGCTTTCTATATTAGCCGAAACGCCCTTCGAAATCAATTGGCGGTGACGGCGTTCAGCGCGTTCCGTTGCGGTGGCGGTAAGGAAGACCTTGAGCTTCGCGTCGGGAAAGACCACCGTGCCCATGTCGCGCCCGTCGGCCACCAGGCCGGGCAGGCGGCGGAACGACAGTTGCAGGCCGTGCAGCGCGCGGCGCAGCTCCGGCCAGGCCGAAATGGCCGAGGCGCGCGCGCCGACCGCTTCGGCGCGCAGCGCATCGGTCACATCGCTGCTGCCCAGCAGCGTGGCGCCGGCTTCGAAGCGCAAGTCCAGTGCCGCGGCGAGCCGCGTCGTTCCGGCGCGGTCGCCTTCGGCGAGGCCGGCGCGCTGCGCGGCCAACGCGGTGGCGCGGTAGAGCGCGCCCGAATCGAGGTAGCGGTAGCCCAGCGCCGCCGCCAGCGCGGCGGCGAGCGTGCCCTTGCCGGACGCCGACGGGCCGTCGACGGTGATCACGGGAATGGCCGCGGGTTCGGCCTCGACGACGCCGAACAGGGTCTCGAAGTAGTTGGGGAAGGTCTTGCCGACACAGCGCGGGTCCAGGATGCGCACTGGCAGCCCGGGGTCGGCGCCGGCCAGCCGGTTGAACGCCGCGAGCGAGAAGCACATCGCCACCCGGTGGTCGTCGTAGGTGCGGATTGCCGCCGCGTGCCACCCGCCCTTGCGCAGGTCGGGCGGCGTGACCTCGATGAAGTCCCCCCCCTCGACGACATCGGCGCCGAGCTTGCGCAGTTCGGCCGCCATCGCGGCGATGCGGTCGGTTTCCTTCACGCGCCAGCTGGCGATGTTGTCCAGGCGCGTCGTGCCGTCGGCGTAGAGCGCCATCACGGCCAGCGTCATCGCAGCGTCGGGGATGTGGTTGCAGTCGAGCCGGATCGCGCGCAAGGGCCAGTGTCCGCGCTGCACGTCGAGCCAGCCCGGCCCGCTGCTGATCTTCGCGCCCATCGCGGAAGCGGCCTCGATGAAGCGGATGTCGCCCTGGATCGAGTCGCTTCCCACGCCCTCGATGCGCAAGCTGCGCCCGTCGCCGGCGGCGATCGCGCCGAGCGCAATGAAGTACGAGGCCGACGACGCGTCGCCCTCGACGCTGATCTCGCCTGGCGAGCGATAGGCGCCGCCAGCTCCCTGGCGCGCGATGGTGAAGCGCTGCCAGCCATCGCGCTCGACGCGGACCCCGAACCGGGCCAGCAGGTTCAAGGTGATCTCCACATAGGGCCTGGAGATCAGTTCGCCCTCGACCTCGACTCCCACCGCCGACTCTGTGGCCACCAGGGGCAGCGCCAGCAGCAGGGCAGTCAGGAACTGGCTCGACACGTCGCCGCGAACCCGGATCGGCCGGCTCGTGTCGACCCGTCCGCCGCACAGGCGCAGCGGCGGGTAGCCCGGCTGCCCGAGTTCGTCGATGCGGCAGCCGAGCCGGCGCAGCGCATCGACCAGGTCACCGATCGGCCGCTCGTGCATGCGCGCCACGCCGCTGAGTTCAAATTCGCCGCCCTGCGTCGCCGACAGCACGGCCAGTGCCGCGGCCAGCGGGCGCATCGCGGTTCCGGCGTTGCCGAGGAAGAGCTTGGCCCGCGGCACCGCCAGCCGGCCGCCGAGGCCGGTGATGCGCACGCTGCCGGCTTGACGGTCGATCGCGCAGCCCAGCGTGCGCAGCGCCTCGAGCATGACCTGCGTGTCGTCGGAGTCGAGCAGGTCGTGCACGGTTGTCGTGCCGGCGCTCAGGCCGGCCAGCAGGAGCACGCGGTTCGAGATGCTCTTCGAGCCCGGCAGCCGCACGCGGCCGCCGGCGCTGCTCAGCGGCGGGATGTCGAGAAACTCGGTGCTGAACATGGGGCAGGCCGAGCGGCGCACGAGCGAACGGGAAGGGCATGCTCGGCGGCCGGCCGATGGACGGGCAGGTTCATGTCTCGGGCACCTGCTTCTGCGCATTCATCTGCCAACTGCCGCGTGCTTGCGAGGCCTTGCGCACCAGGTCTTCGAGCGCTTCCGTGTTCCCGCCGCGCATCACATGCTCGATCGCGTCGAGCGTGTGCCGAAAGCGCAGTGACTGACGCAGGATCTCCTCGCGGTTGGACATCAGGATGTCGCGCCAGACGGCAGGGTCGCTGGCGGCGATGCGCGTGAAGTCGCGAAAGCCCGGCCCGGCGAGCGACAGGAAGTCGCGCCCCGCCGGCTGGTTGGCGACCGAGTTGAAGTAGGCGAACGCGAGCAGGTGCGGCAAGTGGCTGACCGCGGCGAACGCGGCGTCGTGGTTTTCGGGCGTCATGCGCAGCACCTGCGCCCCGATGGCCGACCACACGTCGGTGGCCTTCTGCACAAGCTCGGCCGAGGTCTGGGCCAGCGGGGTGAGGATGACCTGTCGGCCGCTGTACAGCGCCGCATCGGCATTGGCCACGCCGGCGACTTCCTTGCCGGCGATCGGATGCGCCGGCACGAACGAGACGACACGCTCCTTGAGGGCTCGGCGCGCGGCGTCGACGACGTCGCGCTTCGTGCTGCCGACGTCCATCAGCAGCAGCCCGGGCTCGACCAGGTGGCGGATCGCCCTGAAGGTGGCTTCCGATGCGGCCACCGGTACCGCCACGAGCACGATGTCCGAACCCGAAACGGCCTGCAGCGCGGATTCGGCAGCCGTGTCGATCACGCCGAGCTTCTTTGCGCGCTCGGTGGTCGACGGCGACTTGCTGTAGCCGACCACGCGCTTGACCAGCCCGGCGCGCTTGAGCGCGAGCGCGAACGAACCGCCCATCAGTCCACAGCCGATGACGCCGAGTTGCTCGAACATCGTCGTCAAGCCGCCCTTGGGGTGGCTTGCCGGCCCCCGGGTGGGAGCGAAGCGGCGACGCCGCACGCTTTAGGGGCGGTTCCCATCAGTGAGCGTCGACAGGGTAGGTTCCGAGCAGCTTGAAGAACGCGCAAGCGTTGCGCAGTTCCTGCAGCGCCGCGGCGACGTGGGGCTGCTCAGGGTGGCCCTGGAGATCGATGTAGAAGTAGTACTCCCACTGGCCCGAGCGCGCCGGACGCGATTCGAAGCGGCTCATCGAGACACCGTGGGCCTTCAGCGGCACCAGCATGTCGTGCACGGCGCCGGGCCGGTTGGTGACCGACACCACCAGGCTCGTGCAGTCGTGCCCGGAGGGCCGCGGCTGCGGGTGGCGTCCGGCGTGAGTGACGATTGCGAATCGGGTGCGGTTGTGCGGGTCGTCCTGGATCGCCGGCGCGACGACATGCAGGCCGTACTCGCTGCCCGCGCGTTCGCTCGCCACGCCGGCCAGCGTGGGGTCGAGGCTGGCCATCCGTGCGCCCTCGGCGTTGCTCGCCACCGGCCGCCGCTCGACGTGGGGCAGGTGGTTCGACAACCACCCGTGGCACTGGGCGAGCGCCTGCGGGTGCGCACACACGGCCTGGATGCCTTCCAGCGAGTTCAGCTTGCGCAGCAGGTTGTGGCGCACGAAGAGGCTGGTCTCGCCGATGATGAACAGCGGCGTGGTGAGAAACAGGTCGAGCGAGCGCGCGACCACGCCTTCGGTCGAGTTCTCGACCGGAACCACGCCGAAGTCGGCCGCTCCGGCGCTCGTTGCGCGAAACACTTCGTCGATGCTCGCGCAGGGCACCTTGACGATGGACGAGCCGAAGAAGCCGAGCGCCGCGAGCTCGCTGAAGGTCCCGGCCGGCCCCAGGTAGGCTACGCGGGTCGGCGTCTCGAGCGCGCGGCAGGCCGACATGATCTCGCGCCAGATGGGTGCCACGCTGTCGCTGCTCAGCGGCCCGGGGTTCACCATCTTCAGCCCGTCGATGACCTGCGCCTCGCGCTCGGGCCGGAAGGCCACCGAGCCTTCCTTCTTCTTCACTTCGCCCACCGCTTGCGCGAGCGCGGCGCGCCGATTCAAGAGCACGAGCAGCTCGCGATCGACGCTGTCGATCTGCTCGCGCAGCGCGAGCAGTGCCGGGTCGGTGGGGTTCGGCGATTCGGCCATGGCCTGTGGCACGCGCCGTTGCGGACCTACTTGTTCGCCTTGGCGGGCGATGCCGATGTCGCCGGCCTGGGCGCGGCGTTGCTGGCAGCGGCACCGCCGGCCGGCGCTGCGCCCGTCGCGGTCTCGAAGGTCGTGCGCAACTTCGCCTGCAGCGCCTGCAGTTTGGGGTCGAGCAGCGGCCCGGCCTCGGTGGCCAGCTTCTGCACGAAGTTGGTCTGTATCTCGGGGCCGAGCTGCTGGAACTTCTTGTTCACCGGCGACTCGAGCCAGGCGACCAGTTGCTTCAGCTCAGGCTCGGTGAACTTCTCTTCGAGCGCCACGCCGAAGGTCGACGGTGCGAGCTTGATCGCGCGCTCGCGCAGCAGGGGCGTCGCCTCGTCGACATACTTCTTCACGTCGGCCTCGACCGACTTGCCGACCGCCTCGCGCTTGTCGGCCGGCACCTGCGTCTGCAGCGCCTGGCCGGCGGCCTGCATCAGTTGGGCCGCCGGGCGCTCGACGATGCTGCGCGAGATGTTCTCGATCATCGGCTGCTGCAACAGCAGCACCTTCGCCACCAGATCCTTCTTGGCCTGGGTCTGGGCTGGGGCCTGGGCCTGGGCCAGCGGGGCAGCGGCGCAGAGTGCCGCGATCATCATCAGTCGTTTCATCAGTTGCTTTCGTTGGGGTTGGTTTCGTCGTCGGACTCGTCCGGAGCGTCGGCATTGGCGTCGTTCTCGACGATGCGCTGCACGCCGATCAGGCGCGTCGCCTTGTCGAGCGCGATCAGGGTCACGCCCTGCGTCGCGCGCCCCAGTTCACGGATCTCAGACACGCGCGTGCGCACGAGCACGCCCTTGTCGGTGATCAGCATGATCTCGTCCTCGGCGCGCACCAGCGTGGCGGCGACGACCTTGCCATTGCGCTCGCTCTGCTGGATCGCGATCATGCCCTTGGTGCCGCGGCCGTGGCGTGTGTATTCCACGATGCTCGTGCGCTTGCCGTAACCGTTCTCGGTCGCGGTGAGCACGCTCACCGGGCTCTCGCTCAGCGTCTCGTCCTGCTCGGCGACGAGCATCGCGATCACGCTCTGGCCGTCGTCGAGCATCATGCCGCGCACGCCGCGCGCGTTGCGGCCCATCGGTCGCACGTCTTCCTCGTCGAAGCGCACCGCCTTGCCGCCGTCGGAGAAGAGCATCACGTCGTGGCGGCCGTCGGTCAGGCGCGCGCCGACAAGAAAGTCGCCCGGGTCGAGGTCCACAGCGATGATGCCGGCCTTGCGCGGGTTGCTGAACTCGTCGAGCGCGGTCTTCTTCACGGTGCCCTGCGCGGTGGCCATGAACACGTAGTGGTCGGCCGGGAAGCTGCGGAAGCCGTCGGTCAGCGGCAGCACGACGTTGACCTTCTCGCCCTGCTGCAGCGGGAACATGTTGACGATCGGCCGGCCGCGCGAGTTGCGCGAGCCTTGCGGCACTTCCCAGACCTTGAGCCAATAGACGCGGCCGCGGTTGGTGAAGCACAGGATGTAGTCATGCGTGTTGGCGATGAAGAGCTCGTCGATCCAGTCGTCTTCCTTCGTCGCCGTCGCCTGCTTGCCGCGGCCGCCGCGCTTCTGCGCGCGGTACTCGGCCAGCGGCTGGCTCTTGATGTAGCCGGTGTGGCTGAGGGTGACGACCATGTCGGTCGGCGTGATCAGGTCTTCGGTGCCCAGATCGAGCGCGTTCTGCACGATCTCGCTGCGCCGGGCGCCGAGTTTGGTCTGGCCGAACTCCTGTTTCACCGCGGCGAGTTCGGCGGCGATGATCGCCGTCACCCGCTCGGGTTTGGCCAGGATGTCGAGCAGGTCGGCGATCTGCGCCATCACGTCCTTGTACTCGGTGATGATCTTGTCCTGCTCCAGCCCGGTCAGGCGTTGCAAGCGCATCTGCAGGATCTCGCTCGCCTGGTCGTCCGACAGGCGGTACAGGCCGTCGGCCTGCATGCCGAACGTGCGGTCCAGGCCTTCGGGGCGGAACGCTTCACGCCCGCCGGGCGTTTCGCCCTCGGCGCGCGACAGCATCTCGCGCACCATCGACGAATCCCAGCTCTTGCTCATCAGCGCCGCCTTCGCGACCGGCGGCGTCGGCGAGGTCTTGATGGTCTCGATGAACTCATCGATGTTGGCCAGCGCGACGGCCAGGCCCTCGAGCACGTGGCCGCGTTCGCGCGCCTTGCGCAGGTCGAACACCGTGCGCCGCGTGACGACCTCGCGCCGGTGTTCGAGGAAGATCTCGATCAGGTCCTTCAGGTTGCACAGCTTGGGCTGGTTGTCGATCAGCGCCACCATGTTCATGCCGAAGGTGTCTTGCAGCTGCGTCTGCTTGTACAGGTTGTTCAGCACCACCTCGGGCACTTCGCCGCGCTTGAGTTCGATGACGACCCGCATGCCCGACTTGTCGCTCTCGTCCTGGATGTGGCTGATGCCTTCGAGCTTCTTCTCGTGCACGAGCTCGGCCATCCGTTCGAGCAGCGTCTTCTTGTTCACCTGGTAGGGAATCTCGTCGACGATGATGGCCTGGCGCTGGCCCTTGTCGATGTCCTCGAAGTGGCACTTGGCGCGCATCACCACCTTGCCGCGGCCGGTGCGGTAGCCATCACGCACGCCGCTGGTGCCGTAGATGATGCCGGCCGTCGGGAAATCCGGCGCGGGGATGATCTCGATCAACTCGTCGACGCTTGCGCCCGGGTTCTTGAGCAAGTGCAGGCAGGCGTCGACGACCTCGTTCAGGTTGTGCGGCGGGATGTTGGTGGCCATCCCCACCGCGATGCCGCCCGAGCCGTTGACCAGCAGGTTCGGCAGCCGCGTCGGCAGCACCAGCGGCTCCTTCTCCGAGCCGTCGTAGTTGGGGCCGAAGTTGACTGTCTCCTTGTCCAGGTCGGCCAGCATCTCGTGGGCGATCTTCGACAGCCGGATTTCGGTGTAGCGCATCGCCGCCGCGTTGTCGCCGTCGACCGAGCCGAAGTTGCCTTGCCCATCGACCAGCATGTGGCGCAGCGAAAAGTCCTGCGCCATGCGCACGATCGTGTCGTAGACCGACTGGTCGCCGTGCGGGTGATACTTGCCGATCACATCGCCGACGATGCGCGCTGACTTCTTGTAGGGCCGGTTCCAGTCGTTGTTCAGCTCGTGCATCGCGAACAGCGAGCGCCGGTGCACGGGTTTGAGCCCATCGCGCGCGTCGGGCAGCGCCCGGCCCACGATCACGCTCATCGCGTAGTCAAGATACGAGCGGCGCATCTCCTCTTCAAGGCTCGTAGGCAGGGTTTCCTTGGCGAACTGGGTCATGCGGGCGTGGACGCTGCGGTCGGTGAAGGGAGTGAAGACGAGGCGCCAGCTCGGCGCCGGAGCGCTCGGACCTGCCAACCGGCGATTCTAAGTGGCTCAAGCTGTAGCACTGGCGCAACAGAGCGTGCAACGCCAGCGCGGCGCTGGTCCAAAATCGTGTGGACTGTGAGCCCTATGGCACAATGACGCGTCGGTGGTGAGCGCTCTGGATGTGAGGGTTTGCCAGTACCTTCCGATTGCGATTCGGACGATTTGCAGAAACTCTGTACCTTCCCCCTGAGAGGAGAATCATGAAGAAACTGAACAAGGTGGCCATGCTGTTTGCAGCAGCAGCTTTCGCCGTCCCCATGGCCGCAAGTGCACAGGCAGTGCAACCGTTCCCGGCCAAGCCGGTTGCGAATCCCACCGCTGAGCAGCTCAAGTACGCCACCGGTGCAGATCAGTGGCGTTCCACCGATGGCCAGCCCGTGATGAACGGGACGAACGAACTGTGCTGGCGCGATTCGAGCTGGACGCCCGCAACCGCCTACCCGGGTTGCGACGGTGCTGCGTTGCCGCCGCCGCCGCCCCCGCCGCCCGCCCCGGCACCGAAGGCTGCGCCGCCGGCACCCCCGCCGCCGCCGCCCCCGGCCGCTGCGCCCGCGGCGCCGGTGAGCGAGAAGGTGACCTACGCTGCCGATGCGTTCTTCGACTTCGACAAGTACGCGCTCAAGCCCGAAGGCAAGGCCAAGCTCGACGACCTCGTCTCCAAGATGGCAGGCTTGAACCTCGAGGTGATCATCGCGGTCGGCCATACCGACAACATCGGCACGGTGGAATACAACCAGAAGCTGTCGGTGCGTCGCGCCGATGCGGTCAAGGCCTACCTGGTGAGCAAGGGTGTCGAGAAGAACCGCATCTACACCGAAGGCAAGGGCCTGAAGGATCCGATCGCCAGCAACAAGACTGCTGAAGGCCGGGCCAAGAACCGCCGCGTGGAAGTCGAACTGGTGGGTACGCGCACCAAGTAGTGATCGGTCAATCCGGCTGATCTCACGAAACCCCGCTTCGGCGGGGTTTTTCATGGGCGCCTCATTCTCGATACCATCCACGCATGACCAACGCCGACCCCCAGGAACTTGCCAAGTTCAGCGAGCTCGCCCACAGCTGGTGGGACCCCGACGGTGAGCTGTCCGGCCCGCTGCACCGGCTCAACCCGCTGCGCCTCGACTGGATCGACCAGCTTGCACGCCTGCCAGGCAAACGTGTCCTGGACGTCGGCTGCGGCGGCGGCATCCTGGCCGAGTCGATGGCCCGGCGCGGAGCCAGCGTGCTGGGCATCGACCTCGCCGCCAAGCCGCTCAAGGTGGCCCAACTGCATGCGCTCGAAGCCGGCACGATGTCGGTCGAGTATCGCGAAGTGGCGGCCGAGGCGCTGGCGCAGGAGCTTCCAGGCCATTTCGACGCCGTGACATGCATGGAGATGCTCGAGCATGTGCCCGATCCGGCGTCGATCGTTCGCGCCTGCGCCGAACTCGTGAAGCCTGGTGGCTGGGTGTTCTTCTCCACGGTGAACCGCAACCCGAAGGCCTTCTTGTTCGCCATCGTCGGTGCCGAGCACGTGCTGAACCTGCTGCCCAGGGGCACGCATGAGTACGCACGCTTCATCAAGCCCAGCGAACTGGCCCAATGGTGTCGTGATGCCGGGCTGGAACTGCAAGGCACGCGCGGAATGGCCTACAACCCCATCACGCGGCGCTTCTGGCTGTCGTCGGACACCAGCGTCAACTACCTGCTGGCCTGCCGGCGCCCGGCATGAGGCGGGCGCCGGCCCGCATGGGGACGGCCCCTGGTGCGGTGCTGTTCGACCTCGACGGCACCCTGGTCGACAGCGCGCCAGACCTGGCCGGTGCAGGCAACGAAATGCGCGTCGAGCGGGGTCTTCCGCCGCTGCCCTTCGAGAGCTTCCGTCCGCTGGTGGGCAGCGGCGCGCGCGGCATGGTCGCCGTCGCCTTGCAGGTCACGCCGGACGACGCGCACTTTGCCGCGCTTCGCGACGAATTTCTTGCACGCTACGAGGCGCGGCTGACTCGCGAGAGCC
Source organism: uncultured bacterium (assembly GCA_963779155.1). Taxonomy (GTDB): domain Bacteria; phylum Pseudomonadota; class Gammaproteobacteria; order Burkholderiales; family Burkholderiaceae_C; genus CAIKUF01. Next base: position 219,599 of record CAVZXE010000007.1, read on the forward strand.
GCGTGTTCGCCGAAATGCTGCCCGTGCTGGCCGCGCTCGAGGCCCATCCGCTGCGCTGGGGCATCGTCACCAACAAGGCAGCACGCTTCACGACGCCGGTGGTGCACGGGATGGGGCTGGCCGCACGCGCTGCGGTGGTGATCAGCGGCGACACTACGCCGCATGCGAAGCCCCATCCAGCGCCGCTGCTCGAGGCCGCAAGACGCCTCGGCGTGGCGCCGGAGGCCTGCCTCTATGTCGGCGACGACCTGCGCGATGTGCAGGCCGGGCGCGCCGCCGGCATGCGTACCGTGGCGGTGGCGTGGGGCTATCTGGGCCAGGGCGAGCCGATCGCGGTCTGGAACGCCGATGCAGTAATCGAACGGCCGCACGAGCTATTGCAATTGCTCGCGATGGCCTAAACTACTGCTCACCAGGGGCCGACCTGGCTTCGACGCGGGTGCGGAGTTGGAACAGGGCATGCCGAGCACCAGTTCGCTCGTTAATCCACTGGAAACAAAGTAACTGCGAACGATCAAACGTACGCTCTCGCCGCTTAATACCGGTGAGCCTCGCAACAGTTGGCCGATGGGCTGGGCCTGAGGGGTAAAACCCGAAGGCTGCGAGGTCATACACATGGGCTCGTCTCGGGTTGCGTCATTCAGCCCGGGATCAAATCAAGTGAATCGGGCCACGGGTAGCGTGCTGCTGCGCGACCCAGGGCCCTAAAACCAAATCAGCCAGCTAAGCATGTAGATCTGCCTGACGATGGCCAGCGGACGGGGGTTCGATTCCCCCCGGCTCCACCATACACAAGGGCCCGGACTCATCTCCGGGCCCTTCTTCTTGGTGCGCCTGGCAGGGCGCACTCACTTGGAGGTGGAAGTCCTCTACTCACCCAGCAAGGGGAAGAGTTAGCCGAACGGCAAGGGTGTCGCGGGTGACTGCGAATCTGAAGGAAGGCGAAGGCAAAGCGCTGGTCTGACGAACAGGAAGCGGATGAGGCGGCGTTGCGGGGTGAGGCGGCCAATATCGTCGAAGCCCGGTACTTGCACGGAACGCAACGACGTAGATCCGACAGGCATAAGCGTGAAGGTGGGTGCGCAATACCCGGGGAGATCTCCGGCTCTGCCGGAGAGGGCTACCGGCGTCGAGAGGCGCGGGGATGGGGCCGGAGAAGTCAGCAGAGGCCATAGTAGGTGCGCCGCGCACCGAAGGGCCGAACATGATGGAACGCGAGTAGGACCCGTGATCTCGATGGACGACGACGAAGCACAAGCGCGCAGCGGGGCCGATACCTCGTGCGCGGCCGATGCTGGAGGCGGCGGGCGGAACCCGACTGCGGCCAGCGACGGTGCCGAGTTGGCCACGGCGACACGGGGGCGAACGAAAGCGGAAGTGGCCACGCAGCTCATGGAGCAGGTGGTCGAGCGCGGCAACATGTGGAGGGCCTACGAGCGAGTGCTGCGCAACAAGGGAGCCCCGGGTGCCGATGGCATGCACGTGGGTGAACTCAAGGCGTGGTTGCAAACTCACTGGCCATCAGTGAAAGCGGCGCTGCTGGCAGGAAGCTACCTGCCACGGGAAGTGCGCGCGGTGGACATTCCCAAACCCTCGGGTGGGATCAGGACACTGGGCGTGCCGACGGTGGTGGACAGGCTGATTCAGCAAGCGGTGCTGCAAGTCCTGCAACCGATATTCGAGGGCGGGTTCAGCGAGTCGAGCTACGGCTTCAGACCCGGGCGCAACGCGTGGCAGGCTGTGCAAGCAGCCCGAGACTACGTCAGGGGCGGCCGGGGCTGGGTGGTGGACATCGACTTGGCCAAGTTCTTCGACCGTGTCAACCACGACCTGCTGATGGCAAGAGTGGCACGCGAAGTCAAGGACACCCGAGTGCTCGGAGTCATCCGACGCTTCCTGGAAGCGGGGCTGATGCGTGATGGGCTGGTGCAGCAAAGACGGGAGGGCACGCCGCAAGGCGGGCCACTGTCGCCGCTGCTATCGAACATCATGCTGACGGACCGTGTCCCTCCGGCAAGGCCGCTTGAATTTAGCTGAGGCGGTCGCGTAGGTTGCACGCAGGGCGAGCCGCCCTCGGCGTTTCCCCCGACAGGCGTTTCCCCCGACTTGCGTTCCAGCGCCAACTCGCCTACCGTGCGGCGCATGCAGGCGAAGTTGAGCTACCGACACCGCGTCATCGCCGACGCCGACCTCGTGCTGATCCGCCAGCTCATTGCCGAGAATCCGCAGTGCAGCCGCCGGCGCCTGTCGGAGAAGCTGTGCGAGGCCTGGAACTGGGTGCAGCCCAACGGCGCGCTGCGCGACATGGTGTGCCGCGGCATGATGCTGATGCTGCACCGCCAGGGCCTGATCGAGCTGCCGCCGGTGCGTCAGGTCAGTCGCAATTCGTTCGGGTCGCGGAGACGCGACAAGCCCGAAGCGGTCAGCGTCGAGCAGACCCACTTGAGCATGAGCCTGGCCGAGCTCGGGCCGCTGGAGATCCGCCAGGTGCGGCGCACGCCCGAGGAGGCGCTGTTCAACGGCCTGCTGCAGCAGCACCATTACCTGGGCTACTCGCAGCCCGTGGGCGAGCACCTGAAGTACCTGGTCTTTGCGCGCGGCCGGCCGATCGCCTGTGTGGCCTGGAGCTCGGCGCCACGGCACCTGGGCAGCCGCGACCGCTTCATCGGCTGGTGCGCGCAGGCGCGGCTGAACAACATCCGGCTGCTGGCCTACAACACGCGCTTCCTGATCCTGCCCTGGGTGCGGGTTGCCGCATCTGGCGTCGCACATCCTGGGTCGCATGGCGCGGAGGCTGTCGGCCGACTGGCAGCAGCTGTACGCGCACCCGATCTACTTCGTGGAGACCTTCATCGATCCGCAGCGCTTTGCCGGCACCTGCTACCGGGCGGCCAACTGGACGGTAATGGGGCAGACCACGGGTCGCGGCAAGGCTGCGCCCACGCGGGCCGTGAACCGCTCGATCAAGCAGGTGCTGGGCTATGCCCTGGTCAAGGACTTCCGCCAGCGGCTGTCGCTGCCGGACTCGATGCTGCCGCACTCGCCGCCTCGCCGCATGAAGCCGCCCGAGATCGTCAACGCCACCCAGGCCGAGCTCGACCAACTCCTGGCCAAGGCCCGAGCCGACCTTCTCCACCGAGCAATACCTTCTGCTCGAGCGGGTGTTCAGCACCTTCGTGTACGTCATGCTGTCGCTGCAGAACGCGAAGACCTCGATCAAGCGCTTCCAGCGCATGCTGTTCGGCAACCGCACCGAGCACAAGCGCAACGTGCTCGAGCGCGCCGCGCAGGCGGGCGAGTCGGACGCGCCGGCCGCGCCGGCCGCGATCGGCCGCCGAGTCGGTGCCGGAGCTGGTCGGCAACGGTGCCGCTGCCCAAGCCAGCCCCGGCCACGGTCGCAACGCCGCGCACGCCTACAGCGGCGCGGCCATCGTCCAGTGCGATCACCCCGAACTCGAGTCAGGCGACCGCTGTCCAGCAGTGCGACAAGGGCCGTGTCTACGACTCGCCGCCCCGGTCCATCGTCAAGGTGGTGGGCCAGGCGCCGCTGGGGGCCACGGTGTACAAGCTGCAGCGGCTTCGCTGCCGGCTGTGCGACACCATCTTCACCGCTGCCTTGCCCGCGGCGGTGGCCTCACTGCCCGAAGTACGACTCCAGCTGCGCGAGCATGATCGCCCTGCTGCGCTACGGCAGCGGCATGCCGCACTTCAGGCTCGAAGGCCTGCAGGCCTCGCTGTACGTGCCGCTGCCTGATTTGACCCAGTGTGGCGACCCAGTGGGACATCGTGTTCAAGGCCGTGCCCGCACCGCGTGCGGTCTTCCAGGCGTTGATCGTGCAGGCCGCGCAGGCGCCGCTGCTGCACAGCGATGACACGCCCATGAAGGTGCTCAGCCTGATGGCCGAGCGCAAGCGCGCCGAGGCCGACGGCGTCAAGCCGGTGGCCAAGGCGATCAGCACCTCGGGCATCGTCGCCGTCGTGCAAGAGGGCGACAAGCAGCACAAGGTGGTGCTGTTCTTCACCGGCCACGCCCACGCCGGCAAGAACATGGAGCGTTTGCTCGCACACCGCGCCCAGGAGCTGGCGCCGGCGATGCAGATGTGCGACGCGCTGGCGGCCAACGTCGCTGGCGAATTCAAGACCGTCCTGGCGAACTGCCTGACCCACGGGCGACGCCAGGTGGCCGATGTCGCCGAGCAGTTCCCCGAAGCCGCCCGCCACGTCATCGAGGCCCTGGCCGAGGTCTACAAGCACGATGCGACCTGTCGCACGGACGGGTTGTCAGCCGAGCAGCGCCTGTCGTTCCACCAGCAGCACAGCAAGCCGGTCATGGACGACCTTGCGCGCTGGATGAACGCGCAGTTCGACAGGCGCCTGGTCGAACCCAACTCCGGCCTGGGCAAGGCGCTGCGCTACCTGATCCGGCACTGGGACGAGCTCACGCTGTTCTTGCGCAAGGCCGGGGCCCCGCTGGACAACAACCTCTGTGAGCAGAGCCTGAAGCGGGCCATCCTGCACCGCAAGGCGTCGATGTTCTACAAGACGGTCACCGGCGCCGAGGTCGGCGACGTCTACATGAGCTTGATCCACACCTGCCGGCTGTGCGACGTCAACCCGTTCGAGTACCTGAACGCGCTGCAGCATCACGCCCAGGACGTGATCACCGACGCCGCGCGGTGGCTGCCGTGGAACTACCGAGAGCAGCTCGCCGCTGGTCCGTGAGCTGCGCCGTCCGGACCATCAGGCCTCAGGCCGCCAGGCTCAGCGGGCGCCACGCCGGCGCGGTGTGAGAGCGCGACGGGTCGCCTGCCATGAGCAGCACCTGCAGCTCGCAGGCCTGCAGCGTGCGCCCGGGCTGCTCGCCATCGGGCCACCAGGCGAATTTCCCGCTGGACAGGCGCTTGTGGCACATCCAAAAGCCCTGGCCGTCGTAGACCAGGACCTTGATCGCCGTGCGGGCGCGGTTGCGGAAGACGAACAGCGCGCCGCCGAAGGGGTCGGCCTGCAAGCGCCTCCTGCACGCAAGCACCAGACCGTCGATGCCGGCGCGGAAGTCGATCGGCTCGACCGCCACCAGGATGCGCATGTGCGGCGTGATCTGGATCATCACGCGGCCCAGAATGCGCTGCACAGGACCGACAGCCCCGCCAACCCCTGGCCATCGAGCTCCACGCGCATCTTCGCGCCACGCGCGTTGTCCAGTTCGACCACGCACTGCGGACGCGCAGCCCCTGCCGGCGTGGCCCGCCCGGCCGGTGCGAACAGCTCGACGAACCGGGGCGCCAACTCCGCAGCCGGCGTGTTGCCGCCGGCCAGCGCGGCACGCCGCTTCAGGACTGCGTAATCCAGGTGCAACTCGGCCGCCACGCGGTACGCGCCGTGCTCGCCGGCCGCGGCGACCGCGCCGGACCAAAGCTCTGACGGAATCCGCTCGCCGGCCCGGCGTCCGGCGCGCCACTGATCAAACTGCCGCTTCAGCCGTAACAGCCCCTCGCTGCAACCCGTCGTCTGCACCGCCTTGCTCGTCACTTCCATCGCCCGTCTCCTCGTCGGATTGCAATGGAAGTGGAACTTATCGACCTTGCGGCGTCACTTCATGCAGATTTGCCGGAAGGACACGACGGACCTGGAGTTGGAGCGGCGAGGGCACGCCTTCGCGCGCTACGCGGATGACTGCAACGTGTATCTTGGCAGCCAGACGGCGGCCGAGCATGCGTTCGAAACCACGAGGCGGTATCTGGAGGGCGAACTCAAGCTGCAGATCAATCTGGACAAGAGCGGGGTCGCGCGCGCAAGCCAACGCGACTTCCTCGGCTACGGGTTGATCGGGCGGGACAAGGCGAGATTGAAGGTGGCAAAGACGAGCATCCACAGGCTGCGCGAGCGCGTCAAAGACGTGCTGCGCAAAAGCCGAGGGGTAAGCGTGAAGGCTGCCATCGAGACGCTGAACCCGCTGCTGCGCGGCTGGACGAGCTACTTCAGGCACGCCCAGGTCAAGGACGTGTGGCAGGAGCTGGACGGCTGGGTCAGGCGCAAGCTGAGGGGCCGACTGTGGCGCCAGTGCAAGCGCGTCTGGGCCAGAGCGAAAATGCTGATGAAGCGAGGATTGACCGAAGAGCGCGCGTGGCGCTCGGCGACCAACGGGCGCGGTGCTTGGTGGAACGCCGGGGCCAGCCACATGAACGCCGCGTTCCCGAAGTCGTTCTTCGACCACATGGGGCTGGTGTCGCTGGTGGATACTCACCGGCGCTTCCAGAGTCCATCATGAACCGCCGTATGCGGAACCGCACGTACGGTGGTGTGGGAGGACGGCGGGGGTAACCCCGCCTCCTACCCGATCCTGAATTCCCCGCGCCACGCGACGAGCCGTCGCTTCGGCGCCCCCAGAATCGTCGACACCTCGTTCGTCGCGGTCGGCGTGCGCCTCCTCGTGCCGACGCGCGATTCACGGCGTTGCTGGCGCGGGTTCGGCCAGGCGGCGTTGCTCTTGCGGGGCGCGCGGTTGCTGCCGGTCGACCCGTCGGCCGACGATCGCGCCGGCGTCCATGCCTGGCAGGTCGAGGGCCCGCGCTGAAGACGGCCGGTGTGCCGTCCGGCGGGCGGCGCTGCTTCAGGGGTTGGCGCCGGGTGCCAGGCGCGCCCGGTGCCGCGCCACCTGCGCGCGCACCTGCGCCGGCGCGGTGCCGCCGAGCACATTGCGTGCGTCGAGCGAGCCGCGCAGCGACAGCACCGCGTACACGTCGTCGCCGATCGCCGGGTTGAAGCGCTGCAGTGTGGCCAGGGGCAGTTCGCTCAGGTCCAGGCCCTCCGCCTGCGCCACCTTCACCGCATGCGCCACCACCTCGTGGGCATCGCGAAACGGCAGGCCCTTCTTGACCAGGTAGTCGGCAAGATCCGTCGCGGTGGCGTAGCCCCTGCGCGCCGCGCACTCCATGGCCTCGGGATTGACGCGCATTCCACCCGATCGGGCACCGGTCTGCGGGTCGAGGCTGCCGCCCACCAGCTCGCAGAAGATGCGCAGCGTGTCCTGCAGCGTATCGACCGTGTCGAACAGCGGCTCCTTGTCTTCCTGGTTGTCCTTGTTGTAGGCCAGCGGCTGGCCTTTCATCAAGGTCAGCAGGCCCATCAGGTGACCGACCACGCGGCCGGTCTTGCCGCGGGCGAGCTCGGGCACGTCGGGATTCTTCTTCTGCGGCATGATCGAGCTGCCGGTGCAGAAGCGGTCCGCGAGTTCGATGAAGCCGAAGTTCTGGCTCATCCACAGCACCAGCTCTTCCGACAGCCGCGAGACGTGGACCATCGCGATGCTCGCTGCGGCGGTGAACTCGATCGCGAAGTCGCGGTCGCTCACGGCGTCGAGGCTGTTCTGGCAGACGCAGGGCTTCCCGGCTTCATCCACCATGCCGAGCGTGCGCGCGACGCGCTCGCGATCCAGCGGATAGCTGGTGCCCGCCAGCGCCGCCGCGCCCAGCGGCAGGCGGTTGGTGCGCCGGCGCACGTCGGCCATCCGTTCGGCGTCGCGGGCGAACATCTCCACATAGGCCAGAAGGTGGTGGCCAAAGCTCACCGGCTGAGCCACTTGCAGGTGCGTGAAGCCGGGCAGGATCACCTCGGCGTTGGTTTCGGCCAGATCGACCAGCGCGCGCTGCAGCGCGCCCAGCAGCGCGCCGATGGCGTCGATCTCGCCGCGCAGCCACAGCCGCAGGTCGGTCGCGACCTGGTCGTTGCGCGAGCGGCCGGTGTGCAGCCGCTTGCCGGCGTCGCCGACGCGATGCGTCAGGCTCGCCTCGATGTTGAGGTGCACGTCTTCGAGTTCGAGCTTCCAGTCGAACGTCCCGGCCTCGATCTCGGCGCCGATCGCGGCCAGCCCGTCCTCGATCGCGCGCTGGTCCTGCGCACTGAGGATGCCCTGCGCGGCCAGCATTTCGGCGTGCGCCAGGCTGCCGGCGATGTCGGCCTTCCACAGGCGCTGGTCGAAGCCCACGCTGGCCGTGTAGCGCTTGACCAGATCGCTCATCGGCTCCGAGAACAGGGCCGACCAGGCGGTCGCTTTGGCATCGAGTTGGTTGCTGGACATGGTGTGTAAGCGATGACGCGGCCGCCCTCGGGCGAGGCCGCCGGAGTTGGCGACAATGCGCGGGCGCCGAGGCTGACGATTCTATCGGCGCCCACCCAAGATGCCCGATCCCACGCCGCCCGCCCGAACCGGCTCGCCGCCCACCGGCAGCCCCGTGGACAGCCGTTGGCCGACTTCGACCCGTCCCGGTGACGGCGCGTCGAGCGGGTTCGGCAGCACCGGCTTCGGCGTCGCTGCCGACGGGCCCGTGCCGCGCCAGGGCGACGGCTCGGGATCGGCGTTCGACATGTGCCACGTCGGCGTGGTGCTTCGCGCGGTGCTGTTCGTGCATGCGGTGCTGGCGCTCGGCGTGATGTTCGTCGCCGCGGGCTTCGAGCAGTGGCTGACGCAGCTCGCCCTCGGTTCGGGGGTGGCGCTGCCCGGCGTGCTGTTGTGGCTGGTGCTGTCGTGCCTGCTCAAGGAGGCCCTGGCGCCCCTGCCCGAGCCGGCGCAGTGGACCGCGGCGATCGGCCTGGGCGCCGCCTGTGCCGCCGGCTGCTGGGCGCTTCAGGCCACCGTCGGGCTGGGCCAACTGGCCGAAGGCACCGCCTTCGCGCCGGGCCGCTGGCGGGCCACCGCGCTCGCCGGCGCAGCGCTCGCTGCGGCCCTGTTCTACTGGCTGCGCCTGCGCGCCACCGCGCAGGGTCCGGCCGACACCAGCGCGCGGCTGGCCGAGTTGCAGTCGCGCATCCGGCCGCACTTCCTGTTCAACACGCTGAACACCGCGATCACGCTGGCGCGCGTGGACCCGGCGCGCACCGAAGGCCTGCTCGAAGACCTGGCCGAACTGTTTCGCGTCGCCCTGGCCGACACGGCCCAGGCCGTGACCCTCGGCTCCGAGGTCGAGCTGGCGCAGCGCTACCTCGCGATCGAGCAGATTCGCTTCGGCGAGCGGCTGCGGGTGAGCTGGGACCTGGACCCGGCCGCGGCGATGGCACGCGTGCCGCCACTGCTGCTGCAGCCGCTGGTCGAGAACGCGGTTCGTCACGGCGTCGAGCCCGCTCCCGAGGGCGGTGCGATCCGCGTGCGCACGCGCCTCAAGCGCGGTCATGCCGTGGTCGATATCGACAACACGGTGCCGGGCACGCCGTCGCGCCCCGGCGCCGGCATGGCGCTGCGCAATGTGCGCGAGCGCCTGCACCTGATGCACGACGTGGCGGCGCAGTTCGACGCCGGGCTCGAAGGCGACCGGTTCCGCGTGCGCATCGTCATTCCCGAGTGAGGCCACCGATGACCGACCCGCTGCGCATCCTGCTCGTCGATGACGAAGAACTGGCGCGGTTGCGCCTGCGCAGCCTGGTCGAGGAGTGCCCGGCGCCGAAGGCGGCCGTCGCCGGTGAGGCCGCCAACGCGACGCAGGCGCTGGTCTGGCTGGCCGCGCACGAGTGCGACCTGCTGCTGCTCGACATCGGCATGCCCGGCCGCGATGGGTTGCAGCTTGCCGCGGAGCTGAAGGCCCTGGCGCGCCCGCCGGCGGTGGTGTTCGTCACCGCGCACGCCGAGCACGCGCTCGGCGCGTTCGATCTCGATGCGGTCGACTACCTGACCAAGCCGGTGCGGCGCGAGCGTCTGCAGGCGGCGTTGCAGCGCGCCGCGCAGCGCGGCGCCGTCGCCGCGCCGCCGGTGGCCGAGGCCGAGCCGGTGCTCCTCGTCACCGAACTCGGGCGGGTGATCCGGGTGCCACTGCGCGAAGTGCTGTACCTGAAGGCCGAGCTGAAGTACGTGACGCTGCGCACGGCCGAGCGCACCTACGTGCTCGACGAAGCGCTGAGCGATCTCGAGCAGCGCCTGGGCGAGCGCTTCCTGCGCGTGCACCGCAATGCACTGGTTGCGCGCCGTGCGATGCGCGCGCTCGAGCGTCGCACGCTGGCCGACGACGATGGCGCCGAGGGCTGGGCCGTGCGCGTGAGCCCGGTCGACGAATGGCTGGCCGTGTCGCGGCGCCAGGCCGCCGCGGTGCGCGAGGCGATGCTGGACGAGCGCGGCGCCTGAGGCACCCGCGCCGGCCGGCCCGAGCGGGTCAGCCCAGGGCGGCCTGCAAGATCGCGGCGCTGGCGCCGAAAGCGTAGCTGTCCATGCCCAGGCATCCGAGGCTCACGCCCGCGTGCAGACGCAGCGGCGCCGCGTCGCGGCCACCGGCGCCGGCCGCCGGGTACCAGGGCAGCAGGTGCTCGTCGGTCGGGTGCATCAGGGCTGCGTGGGGCGCTGCGCGCCGGTAGTCGAACAGCGCATCCCAGTCGCGCGCCGCGCTCTTGTCTGCCATCCAGTTGCGAAAGGCCCGGCTCTCGGGCATCTCGGCACTGCCTGCCGTGTCTGCCACGTGCCGGGGCGAGCCGGCGCCCGGCCGGTTGGCAAACACCAGCCGCAGGTTGTGCGTGATGCTGCCGCTGCCGAGCACCAGCACGCCGCGGCTGCGCAGCGGCAGCAGCGCCTCGCCGAGCGCGAAAAGCTGTGCCGGCGGCATGTCGGGCACCAGGGCCAGCGGCAGCACCGGCACGTCGGCGCCAGGGTAGAGATATCGCAGCACCGTCCAGATTCCGTGGTCGAGGCCGCCCAGGTCTTGCCGGCGCACGGGGAGGCCGGCCCGCCGGAGCAGGGCTTCGACATCGCCGGCCAGCGCTGGCGCGCCCGGCGCGTCGTAGCGCAGGCGGTACAGCGCCACCGGAAAGCCGCCGAAGTCGTGCACCGTGTCGTGCTGCGCGGCGGCCAGCAGCACCGGTTCGCGCGCCGTGGTGTGGGCCGAGACCGCCAGCACCGCCCGCGGACGCCCGAAACTGCCGTCGAGCGCAGGCCCCAGGCGTTGCAGGAAGGCTCCGGTCGCGGCAGGTTCGAGCGCGATCATCGGCGAGCCGTGCGAGACGAAGAGCGAAGGCAGGTCCATGGACCCGATTGGAGCACCGCCCGGTTCCGCCCGCATTCGCACGCTTTGCATGCACGGTTCAGTTCAGCCCGTCGCCGGGCCGCCTGCGGCCAGAGGGCAGCGTCCGGCGGCGGCATGCCCTTTCGCCGGCTCCTCGGGCGCGGCTGCGCTATCGTCGCGCCACGTCCCGCCGCATCGCCCCGCATGAACGCGCCCCCGCTTCTAAGCCCGCAAGCCCCCGCCTGGTGGGCGCTCGCGGCACGCCAGCTGGCGCGAGACTTTCGCGCCGGCGAGTTGCGCCTGCTCGCGCTCGCCGTCACGCTCGCGGTGGCGGCGCTGACCGCGGTGGGCTTCTTTGCCGACCGCCTCAACAACGGGCTGACGCGCGACGCGGGCCAGCTCCTCGGCGGCGACGCAGTCGTCGGCAGCGACCAGCCCGCGCCGCCGGAGATCGCCGCCCTGGCGCGGGCGCTCGGCCTCGAGGTGGCGACGAGTGCCGGCTTTCCGAGCATGGCGCGCGCGCCCGACGAACGCGGCGGCGCCTCCAAGCTCGTCGCCGCGAAAGCGGTGTCCGACGGCTACCCGCTGCGCGGCCAGTTGCAACTCAAGGCCGGCGCCGACGCGAAGCGGCGCAGCGTCGCCGAGGCGCCGCCGGCCGGTGAAGCCTGGGTCGATGCGGGCTTGCTCGACGCGCTGAACCTTCGGCTGGGCGACAGTCTGCTGCTCGGCGACGCGGCGCTGCGCCTGACGCAGATCATCGTCGTCGAGCCCGACCGCGGTGCCGGATTTACGAGTTTCGCGCCACGCGTGCTGTTCAACCAGGCCGACCTGCCGGCGACCGGGTTGATCCAGCCGGCCAGCCGCGTGAGCTACCGCCTGGCGGTGGCGGCGCCAGCCGGGCGCGACGCAGCCGTTCGCCGGTTCGTCGAGGCGACCGAGGCACAAATCAAGGCGCAGGGGCTGCGCGGCCTTCGCGTCGAGTCGCTCGAGTCGGGCCGGCCCGAGATGCGCCAGACGCTGGACCGGGCCGAGAAGTTCCTGAACCTCGTCGCGCTGCTCGCCGCGCTGCTCGCCGCGGTGGCGGTGGGCATCGCGTCGCGCGAGTTCGCCAACCGGCACCTCGACGATTGCGCGATGCTGCGGGTGCTCGGCCAGCCGCAGCGAACGATCGCGCTGCAGTACTTCGGCGAGTTCGCCGCCGTCGGCGTGATGGCGAGCCTGGCCGGGGTGCTGATCGGCTTTGCGGTGCACCACGTCTTCGTCTGGTTGCTGGCCGGGCTGGTGGACGCCGCGCTGCCGGCGGCCAGCGCCTGGCCAGCGTTGTTCGGCGTCGGCGTGGGCCTCACGTTGCTGCTGGGCTTTGGCCTGCCGCCGGTGCTGCAGCTCGCCCGCGTGCCGCCGCTGCGCGTGATCCGGCGCGACGTCGGAGCGCTCAAGCCGGCATCGATCGCGGTGCTCGGGGCCGGCACGCTCGGCTTCGTCGCGCTGCTGCTCGCGGTGGCGAGCGACCTGAAGCTCGGGCTGATCGCGGTCGGGGGCTTTGCGGCCGCGGTCACGCTGTTTGCCGCCGCGTCGTGGCTCGCGGTGCAGTTGTTGCGCCGCGCGGTGCCCGAGTCGCGCGCGCCGCGCTGGATGGTGCTGGCGACGCGGCAGATCGCGGCGCGGCCCGCGTTCGCGGTGCTGCAGGTCTCGGCGCTCAGCGTCGGCCTGCTGGCGCTGGTGCTGCTGGTGCTGCTGCGCACCGACCTGATCGCCGCCTGGCGGCGCGCCACGCCGCCCGACGCGCCGAACCGCTTCGTCATCAACGTGCAACCCGAGCAGGGCGAGGCCTTCCGCAGCCGCCTGCGCGACAGCGGGGTTGGCAGCTTCGATTGGTACCCGATGATCCGCGGCCGGCTGGTCGCGATCAACGGCAAGCCCGTGACGCCGGAAGACTTCACCGACGAGCGCGCCAAGCGCCTGGTGGACCGCGAGTTCAACCTCAGCAACGCCGCCGAGCTGCCACCGCACAACGAGCTGGTCGGCGGGCGCTGGCAGGCCGAGGAGGCGGGCGCGATCAGTGTCGAGGCCGGCCTCGCGCAAAGCCTCGGCCTCGAACTGGGCGACTCGCTGCGCTTCGACATCGCCGGCATGCCGGCCGAGGGGCGCATCACGAGCCTGCGCAAGGTCGATTGGGGTTCGATGCGGGTCAACTTCTTCGTCATGTTCCCGCGCGCCCGGATGCCGGAGGTGCCGCTGAGCTACATCGCCGCCTTCCGCGCGCCCGCGATCGGCGGCTTCGACAACGCGCTGAGCCGCGACTTCCCGAACATCACCAACGTCGATGTGTCGGCCTCGATCGGCCAGGTGCAGCGCGTGCTCGACCAGGTGATCCGCGCTGTCGAGTTCCTGTTCGGCTTCACGCTCGCCGCCGGGCTGGTGGTGCTGTTCGCCGCGATCACCGCGACCCGCGAGGCGCGCTCGCGCGAGTTCGCGGTGATGCGCGCGCTCGGCGCCAGCGCGACCTTGCTGGCGCGCGTGCAGCGCGCCGAACTGCTCGGCGTCGGCGCGCTGGCGGGCCTGCTGGCATCGCTTGCGGCGATGGCGGTCGGGTGGGCGCTGGCCCGCTACGTGTTCGAGTTCAGCTGGAACCCTTCGCCGTGGGTGCCGCTGGCCGGCGCCACCGCCGGTGCGTTGCTGGCCCTCGGTGCCGGCTGGTGGGGGCTGCGCGACGTGCTGCGCCGCCCGGTGGTCGACACGCTGCGCCGGGCGGCGGAGTAGCCGGTGCGCCTCGGCCACCGGCGGCGCCGCGAGCCGGCACAGCGCCGATCTCGGCGCTTTGGTCAGCGGGCGGCGTCGACCAGGCCCATCTCGGGGCTCGCCATCAGCGACTCGATATCCATCAGGATCAGCATCCGCTCGCCCACGCTGCCGATGCCGGTGATGAAACTGGCGTCCACCGACGAGGCCATCTCGGGTGCGGCCTTGATCGCGTCGCGCGACAGTTCGAGCACGTCCGAGACCGAATCGACCACCGCGCCGACGACGCGGCCCTTCACGTTGAGCACGATCACCACGGTGAAGCTGCTCACCTCGGCGCTGTCGCAACCGAGCCTGAGGCGCAGGTCGACGATCGGCACGATCACGCCGCGCAGGTTGACCACGCCCTTGATGAACGGCGGCGCGTTGGCGATCCGCGTCGGCAGCTCGTAGGAGCGGATCTCCTGCACCTTCAGGATGTCGATGCCGTATTCCTCGGCACCGAGGCGGAAGGTCAGGAACTCGCCGCCGAGCTGCGCGGCCTGCTGGGCGCGGGTGGCTTCGTGGCGGGCCACGTGGGTGGCTTCGGCGATCATGTCCATGAGGGGTCCTCGGGGTCGGTCAGTGGCGCGCGCCGGGTGGGCGGGGCCGGGCAGGGTGCTCGGTCCGCGGCGCCGGTCTGAATCGGGCGGTGGGTCATGGCGTGCCGCTCAGAAGCTTTCCCAGTCGTCTTCGGCGGCCGAAGGCGGCGGGGGCGGATCCGCTCGCCGCGCCGGGGCCGGCTTCGGTGCAGGCACGGTGCGGGTCAAGCTCGGCACAGGCCGGTGCGGCGCCGTGGGTGCGGCACGGGGCGCCGCTGCGGCCACAGTTCGGCCCGGTTCCTGCGGTGCCTGCGCGTCGAGCCTGAACGTGCCGACCACGCCGGCCAGCCGCATGGCCTGTTCCTTCAGGCTCTCGGCAGCGGCTGCGCTCTGCTCGACCAGCGCGGCGTTCTGCTGCGTCATCTGGTCGAGCTGCGTCACCGCGCCATTGACCTGCCCGATGCCGTCGGACTGCTCGGCCGCGGCCGCGGTGATCTCGCCGATCATGTCGCTGACGCGCTGGACGGAACCGACGATCTCCTTCATCGTCTGCCCGGCGTCGGCCACGAGCCGCGAGCCGGAGTCCACCTTCTCGACCGAGGCGCCGATCAGGCTCTTGATCTCCTTGGCGGCCTGCGCCGAGCGCTGCGCCAGGCTGCGCACTTCGCTCGCGACGACGGCGAAGCCGCGCCCCTGCTCGCCGGCCCGCGCGGCTTCCACCGCGGCATTGAGGGCCAGGATATTGGTCTGGAAGGCGATGCCGTCGATCACGCCGATGATGTCGGCGATCCTCTTCGAGCTGGCATTGATCTCGTCCATCGTGGCGACGACCTGCGAGACGACCGCGCCGCCGCGCGCCGCGACCTGGGCCGCCGACGACGCGAGCTGGTTCGCCTGGCGCGCCGAATCTGCCGACTGGCGGACGGTGCCGGTGAGCTGCTCCATCGAACTCGCCGTCTGCTGCAGGTTCGAAGCCGCCTGCTCGGTGCGCTGGCTCAGGTCCAGGTTGCCGCTGGCGATCTCGGCGCTCGCGGTGCCGATGCTGTCGGTCGAGGCGCGGACCTGCGACACCATGCGCGCCAGCGCCAGCTGCATCTGCGCCAGTGCACGCATCAGCGCGGCCGGCTCGTCCTGCCCGCCGGCGTGGATCGACTGCGACAGGTCGCCGCCGGCGATGCGCTCGGCAAGCTGGCGGGCTTCATCGAGCGGGCGGCAGATGCCGTGCATGTTGAGCAGCGTCAGCGGCACGACCAGCAGCGCGGCCAGCGCCAGGGCGGCGCCCAGCAGCCACATCGCCTGCGTCGCCGATGGCTGCAACGCCGCCTCGGCCGCGGCAGCGTCGCGGTGCGACGACGCCGGCGCCTGGCCAGGCGCGAGCGCCGACGACGAAACCGCCTGGCTCTGCTGCTGGATGCGCAGCATGCCGAACGCGCCGGCGCCGGCGACCATGGCAAGCGACAGCAGCACGACGGCGATCGCACCGATCATGCGCGTGCGGATGCTGAACTGGCGGATGAATGCAATCAGGTTCATGGCGGGGGGCTCGGAAGCAGGCCTCGGGCGCGCGCGGCCGAGGCGTTTCAGGCGATGGCCGGCGCGGACGCGCCGAGCTGGAAGTTGCTGACGATCTGGCGCAGCACCTGCGCCTGCGACTTGAGGCTCTCCGCCGCGGCGGCCGATTGCTCCACCAGTGCGGCGTTCTGCTGCGTCATCTGGTCGAGCTGGCTGACCGACTGGTTGACGCGGCCGATCCCCTGCGACTGCTCCGACGCCGCGGTGGTGATCTCGCCGATGATGTCGGACACGCGCCGCACCGAGGCGACGATCTCGGTCATCGTCGCGCCGGCGTCCTGCACCAGGCGGCCGCCCGACTCGACCTTTTCCACCGAGGCGCCGATCAGGCTCTTGATCTCCTTGGCGGCCTGCGCCGAGCGCTGCGCCAGGCTGCGCACTTCGCTCGCGACGACGGCGAAGCCGCGCCCCTGCTCGCCGGCCCGCGCGGCTTCCACCGCGGCATTGAGGGCCAGGATGTTGGTCTGGAACGCGATGCCGTCGATCACGCCGATGATGTCGGCGATCTGCCGCGAGCTGGCATTGATCTCCTGCATCGTTTCGACCACCTGCGACACCGCGGTACCGCCACGGGCGGCAACTGCGGCGGCCGATTGCGCCAGGTGCGAGGCCTGGCGCGCCGATTCGGCGCTGTGCTGCATGGCGCCGTTGAGCTGCCCCATGCTCGAGGCCGCACTTTGAAGGTTCGAGGCCGTCTGCTCGGTGCGGGTGGACAGGTCGAGGTTGCCGGTGGCGATCTCGGTCGAGGCGATGCGGATCGACTCCGACGACTGCAGCACCGAGCCGAGCGACGCGTTGAGCTGGCGGACCATCTTCGCCAGCGCCCGCATCAGGTCGCCGACCTCGTCGGAGCGTTCGGTGCGGGCATCGACGTCGAGCCGGCCGGAGGCGACGGCGTCGGTCACTTCGACGGCGCGGTGCAACTCGGCCACGACCTTGCGCTGTACCAGCCAAGACATGCCGACCGCGGCGCAGGCGGCAGCCATGGCGAGCAGGCCGAGCAGCAGGTAGCTGCGTTCGGAGCGGGCGAGCGACGCCTCTAGCGTTGCGCCGGCGAGCGCGTCCATCCGGGCCGACAGGCCCGACAGCGTCTTGGCCAGGGCGGAGAAGGTGGCGTCGGCGCTCTGCATCGCGGCGACGCCGGTGTTCGGGTCGGCCGAGGACAGGTCGATCGCCTGGTCGGCCTGCTTGCGATAGACGTCGATCTGCGCGCCGGCCTGCGCCAGCGCCTCGCGCAGTGCCGGGTCGGCCGGCGAGCCCTCGACGACCGCAGCGACCGCGCTCTTGACCCCGGCGAGCTGGGACGCCAGGCCGGCGCGGTAGGCCTTGATCCGGGCTTCGTCGAGCGAGGCGATCAGGGCCACGGTGCGGTAGATGCCGGCGTGGATCCGGCCCGCCTCGTCCTGCGCACTGGCGAGCGTGCGCGCCTGGGCGAGCGTCGCCTTGAAGGTGGCCTGGTTGTCCTTCGCCTCGCGGCTCATCAGCAGCGCGTTCAGCCCCCCCACGCCAAGCACGAAGGCGGCGGTCAGCAGCGGTGCCGCGAGCAGTTTGGAACCGAGCTTCATCGTCTCTCCTGTGGCGCGGAGTGCGCCGTACGCAAGGGATCGGCCGCGTCCCGGCCTACTTGTAGATGCCCCCGCAGAGCACGGCGTCCTCGATTCGCTCGCAGTACATGCTCTTCGGCTCGATCTTCTTGCTGGTCGGGTTGGTGAACTTGTAGTCCTGCCAGAAGCTGCCCTTGGCCTGCGCCAGCTCGACGCGCTCCTTGACGAAGGCCTTGCCGTCCACGTCCTTGAGGTCGATCAGGTTCTTGCCGATCATCTTTTCGTTGGCGCCGTGCGCGTGCACCGTGCCGTCGAGGCCGTACACGACGAGGTAGAGGTCACGGTCGACGAACGGGCCCTGCCGGTCGCTGATGGCGGCATACGTCTTGTCCTTGCCGTTGGCCTTCAGGTACGCCGCGCCCTTCTTGACCATCGCGGTTGCCTCGGCGGCGGTGGCGCTGCCTTCCTTGGCGAGCGACGGGTTCAGGCCGAGGCCGGCCGCGGCAGTTGCGGCGGCGATGGCGAGCCTGAGGAAATGGGTCGGTGTCATGGCGCTCTCCTGCGGGGGTGGGCGGGGTCTGTCGATGTGGCGCGCCTGGCGTCAGGCGGATGCCGCTGTGGAGGGTCCGCGCCTCGGCGAGGCCGGCGGGTTGTCTTGCATATCGGCACAAAGGTCGCCGCATGTAAGCACTTCTTGCGGCGCGGGCGGCCCGCGCCCGCCGTCGCCGGGCGCGCCGTGGCGTCAGTGGCGGGAACGGCGCACCATGCTGCCGACGTCGAGGATCAGCGCCACGCGGCCGTCGCCCATGATCGTCGCACCCGAGACATCTTCGACCCGGCGGTAGTTGGCTTCGAGGTTCTTCACCACCACCTGCTGCTGGCCGAGCAGTTCGTCCACCAGCAGCGCGACGCGGCCGGCCTCGGCCTCAACCACGACCATGATCGCGCTGCCGCTCGCGGCCTCGTTGCGCGGCACCTTGAAGACCTGCTCGAGTTCGAGCACCGGCATGAACTCGTTGCGCACCTCGACCACGCGGCCGCTGCCGCCGATCGTCCTGACCATGCCGGGCTGGACCTGGAACGACTCGATCACCGACGACAGCGGCAGGATGTAGACCTCGTCGCCGACGCCGATCGACATGCCGTCCATGATCGCCAGCGTCAAGGGCAGGCGCACCGAGACGCGCATGCCGTAGCCCTCGGCCGAGTCGATCTCGACCGAGCCGCCGAGCGAGGTGATGTTGCGCTTGACGACGTCCATGCCGACGCCGCGGCCCGAGACGTCGGTGACTTCGTCGGCGGTCGAGAAGCCGGGCGCGAAGATCAGGCTCCAGACTTCGCTGTCCGACATCGAGTCCGGGGCGTCGATGCCGCGTTCGCGAGCCTTGCGCAGGAGCTTGTCGCGGGACAGGCCGCGCCCGTCGTCGCGCACCTCGATCACGATCGAGCCGCCCTGGTGCGACGCCGCGAGCGTGATCGTGCCCTGCTCGGGCTTGCCCAGCGCGAGGCGCTCGGCCGGAAGCTCGATGCCGTGGTCGCACGAGTTGCGCACCAGGTGCGTCAGCGGATCGGTGATCTTCTCCACCAGCCCCTTGTCGAGCTCGGTCGCCTCGCCCTGGGTCACGAAATCGACCTTCTTGCCGAACTTGGCCGCCAGGTCTCTGAGCATGCGCGGGAAGCGGCTGAACACGATCGACATCGGGATCATGCGGATCGACATCACCGATGCCTGCAGGTCGCGCGTGTTGCGTTCGAGGTTGGCCAGGCTGGCGGCAAGCTGCTGGTTCAGCGCGGGGTCGATCCCGAGGCTGTTCTGCGCCAGCATGGCCTGCGTGATGACGAGCTCGCCGACGAGGTTGATGAGCTGGTCGACCTTCTCGACCGAGACCCGCAGCGTCGACGCCTCGAGCGTCGCCACCGGGGCGCGGGGCGAGGCGGCGCGATGCGCTGCGGATGCACCGGGTTCGCCCGCGCTGCCCGATGGTGCGACCGGCGCCTGCGCCTCGGCCGGCGCCCCGGGCGCGTTGTCGAAGAAGCCATAGCCGGTGTCGCTCGGCTCGGGCGGCGGTGCGCCGGGCGCGCCGTGATGGAAGCCGTAGCCCTTGCCCAGTGGCAGCAGGGCCAGTTGCTCGCGTGCGACGTGGAAGGTGAACAAGTCCAGCAGGTCGCTGTCGCCGCTGGTCGTGGTGATCTTGAAGCGCCGCATGCCGTCGGCGCTCTGCCCGCCGTCGAGCGGTTCGAGCGTGCCCAGGTCGGGAATCTCTCGGAACAGCTCGAGCAGGTCGTCGGCGTCGCTCACCCGCTGCAGCGGGCCGACCTGGAGCTCGAGCTGGCGCAGGCCCTGCGGTGCCGCTGGTGGTGCGAGCGGCCGCGCGGCCGCCGGTGCGCTGGCGCGAGGGGGCTCCGCTGCCGGGCGCGCCGCCCCGCCGGCCACCAGTGCGCGCACCTGGCGCAGAAGTGCCTCGGTATCGACGGCGTCGCCGCCCGGGCTCTGGTGGCGGGCGAGCTGGGCGCGCAGCGCGTCGCCCGATTGCAGCAGCACGTCGACCATCGCCGCGGTCGGCACGAGCTCATGGCGGCGCAGCTTGTCGAGCAGCGTCTCCATCTGGTGCGTCAGCTCGGCCACGTCGGCAAAGCCGAACGTCGCCGCGCCGCCCTTGATCGAGTGTGCGCAGCGAAAGACGGCGTTGAGCTCCTCGTCGTCGGCCGCCGCGATGTCGAGCGCGAGCAGCAGCTTCTCCATCCGGTCGAGGTTCTCGCCGGCTTCCTCGAAGAAGACCTGGTAGAACTGGCTCAGATCGATGCCGGCATGGGCCTGCGCGCCGCCGCTTGTTGTTTCGCCCATGGCGAGCTCCTGCTTGGGGGCCAGGCGGTGCGAGGCAGGAAGTGCGTCGCCCGGGCCGGGGTTGCGTCGGTCGCGCGACCTAGCGGATGACCTTGCGGATCACTTCGATCAGCTTGGTCGGGTCGAACGGCTTGACGAGCCAGCCGGTGGCGCCGGCGCTGCGCCCGGCCATCTTCATCTGATCGCTCGACTCGGTGGTCAGGATCAGGATCGGCGTCGCCTTGAACTTGGGGTGCTCGCGCAGCTTCTTCGTCAAGCCGATGCCGTCCATGCGCGGCATGTTCTGGTCGGTCAGCACCAGGTCGAAATCGCGGCTGCCCGACTTCTCCCAGGCGTCCTGCCCATCGACCGCCTCGACCACGTTGTAGCCGGCGCTCTTGAGCGTGAACGAGACCATCTGGCGCATCGACGCGGAGTCGTCCACGGCGAGGATTGAATGCATTGAGTGCTCCGGGTTGGCTCGGTTGATATCGGCCGTCTTGCGGTCCCGCTTTAGAACAGCTCCACCGAGCCGGCGTCCATCTCGTCCTGCGTTACCGGGTTCGGGCGCAGCGGCGCCTCCTCGACCACGGCCGGGCCATCCTCGTCGTCGTCGCCGAAAGCCTGGCGCGCCAGCTGGTCGGCGCAGCTGCGCAGGCGGCGGTGCGTGTGCTCGATGAGCTGCGCGGCCATGTCCTGGAACTGCAGCGCCATGACCGCATTGCCGAGATCATCCAGCGCGGCGTCGAGCGGCTGCGACGCTGCCAGCGGTGCGTTCGCCGCCTCGCGCAAGTCGCGCAAGTGCCCGGCGGCGCCGTGAAAGCTCTGCAGCAGCGTGTCGCACGCATGCGCCAGCAGGGCCTGCAGACGGTCGAGATCGTGACCGACCGTCAGCAGATGGTCCTGCAGGCCCACCGCCGCCATCAATGGCAGGCCGGGCACGGGCGCTGGCGGGGCTTCTGGGTGGGTTGGCATCGTCGCTCCCTGCTCGGACTCCTGGGTGCCGGCGCACGCAGCGCGACTTGAGCGCACGGCCGGCCGTCGAGCGCCGGCGGACCGGGCGCTTCCTGCCGGCATCTTCGGCAGCGCGGCACGGATCATGAGGACAATCAGGGCGGCGAAAGGCAGCCAAATCCCGCCGGTCCGACACGGCATACTTCGCCCCATGACATCGCTCGCACCGGCGCACCGCCTGCGCGTCCTGCACCTGGAGGACTCCGAGCTCGACCACGAGCTGACGCTGGCGCAGCTGCGGCGCGGCGGGCTCGACGTGGCGATCCAGCGCATCGACTCCGAGCCCGAGTTCCTGCGCGCGCTCGAACAGCCCTGGGACGCGATCGTCTCCGACTACAACCTCCCCGGCTTCTCGGGCCTGGTGGCGCTCGACCTGCTCAAGGCGAGCGGGCAGGCCGTGCCGTTCCTGCTGCTGTCGGGCGAGATCGGCGAAGACGCCGCCGTCGAGGCGATGAAGAACGGCGCCAGCGACTACCTGCTCAAGAACAACATGTCGCGCCTGGTGCCGGCGCTGCTCCATGCGGTGGAAGCCAACGAGACCCGGCGCGCCCGCTGGCTGGCCGATCGAGAACTCGGCGAGAGCAAGCAGCGCCTGCGCGAACTGGCGCAGCATCTGCAGACCAGCGTCGAGAGCGAACGGGCGGCCATCGCGCGCGAGATCCACGACGATGTCGGCGGCTCGCTGACGGCGCTCAACTTCGACCTGGCGTGGATCGCGCGCCATTCGGAGTCGCCGGCGGTGCGCCAGCGCGTGGCGTCGGCGCTGGAGACCGTGGCCCACGCGATCGAGGCCAGCCAGCGGGTGATGCACAACCTGCGCCCGGCCATCCTCGAGCAGGGGCTGGTGGCAGCGCTGCAGTGGATGTCGAGCCGCTTCGAGCGGCGCACCGGCGTGGCCTGCCACTTCAGCAGCGACCACGACCGGCTCGAGCTGCCGCCCGGCGTGCCGCTGGTGGCCTACCGCACGGCGCAGGAGGCCTTGACCAACGTCTCCAAGCATGCCGGGGCGACGCGGGTCAGCGTCGATCTCACGGTGGCCGCGGGCACGCTGACGCTGGAGATCGGCGACAACGGCCGCGGCCTCGACCGCGACGACCTGGCCAAGGCGCGATCGTTCGGCATCCGCGGGCTGCACGAGCGGGCGAGCACGGTCGGCGGCTGGGTCGACCTCAGCAGCAGCGCGCGCGGCACGACGCTGATCCTGTCGGTGCCCTTGACGTTCGACGATGCCGCGGCCCGCCTGGCGCCCGCCCCGGCAAGCGGGCTGGCGGCCGAGCATCACGACCCGAGCCAATGGGGCGATCTGTGATCAAGGTGCTGCTCTGCGACGACCACGCGCTGATCCGGCGCGGCATCCGCGACACGCTGTCGGACGCGCCCGACATCGAGGTCGTCGGCGAGGCCGGCGACTACGGCGAGCTGCGAACGCTGCTGCGAAGCACGAGCTGCGACGTGCTGGTGCTCGACATCAACCTGCCCGGCCGCAGCGGGCTGGACGTGCTGCACGTGCTCAAGGACGAGGGCTCGGCGCTGCGCGTGCTGGTGGTCAGCATGTACCCCGAAGACCAGTACGCGATCCGCGCGCTGCGCGCCGGCGCCTTCGGCTACGTCAACAAGGGCGGCGACCCGGCGCTGATCGTCGCCGCGGTGCGCACGGTGGCGCAGGGGCGCAAGTACGTGACGCCCGAGATCGCGCAGATGCTCGTCGAGAGCCTGACCACGCCGGCGAGCGCGCAGGCGCATGCCAAGCTGTCGGACCGCGAGTTGCAGACCCTGGTGATGATCGCCTCCGGCAAGCGGCTGTCCGACATCGCCGAGGAGCTGAGCCTGAGCCCGAAGACCGTGAGCGTCTACCGCGCCCGCGTGCTCGAGAAGCTCGGGCTGACCAACAACTCGGAGATGACGGTGTATGCGATCCGGAATGGGCTGGTGGGGGATTGAGCCGCCAGGCCGGGTCGGCAGGACGATGACGGCGGCCAGGCACGCAGCCCTCGCTGTTGATCGATCGGGGCGGGTCTGCCGGGAGGATGCAGCGGCGAGGCCGGCAACTTGGCAAGGTCCGATGCGCCACTGTCCGGTTCGCGCATCACAACCGGCCCCGAACAGCCTGCGGGGCCGGCCTTGCGCTGCGTGCACTGCACGAGCTGCGTCTTGGCGCCCGAAAGCACGATAGCCCCTTGCAAGCTATACCCACAGATGCCAAGTAAGGCCCAAGCCGCGTTCGATCAAAACCTCAAGGACATTGAGGCTCTGCTACAGCTCCATACGGAGAAGGGCGCAAACGCGGCTGGGCGCCGCTACGGGCTTGAAGTCCTGAATAAGGTCGGCAATCGTGCTGATTACCTCCTTCTGGGAAGCTTATTGCGAAGACATCGCAGCGGAAGCGCTGGAGCACATCGTCGTCCACGCGTCGGCTGCTGACGCACTGCCCAAGGAAATCAAGAAGATCATCGCCGCGAAGCTCAAGGCCGATCGCAACGAATTGGCAATCTGGTCGATCTCTGACGACAGGTGGCGTGCCGAGGGGCAAGGTCAGTATGAGCACGACACATCAACCCAAGGAATCCATGCAGGCAACTCCCGCTCGGCTCGACGCGTTGCAGATTGAACCGCCGCGTCGTCGGGGCTTGCAGACGCGGAGCCCAGGGGCTCCTCTTCTTCCGCCGCGAAGCGCAGGGCACCGACCAGCGGGACGGCGAGTGACGCTTCGAGTCGCGCGGTCAAGCCTTCGTCAACACCACGTGCATCGCGTGCGGCGTGCCCACGTGCTCGGTGCAGCGAAAGCCGAGCCGGGTCAGGTCGATGCCCGCCAGCAGGGCCTCGCCGCTGCCCAGCATCGTGGGCGCCAGCGCCAGATGAATCTCGTCGACGAGGCCGGCCTGCAGATACTGCCGCACGGTGGCCACGCCGCCGCCCAGGCGCACGTGCTGACCTTGCGCGGCCTCTTGCGCGCGCTGCAGCGCCTCGTGGATGCCGCCGGTGACGAAGTGGAAGGTCGTGCCGCCTTCCATGCGGATGGATTCGCGCGCGTGATGGGTCAGCACGAACACCGGGGTGTGGTAGGGCGGATCGTCGCCCCACCAGCCCTTCCAGCGGTCGTCGGGCCAGGGGCCGCGGACCGGGCCGAACATGTTGCGGCCTAGGATCCACGCGCCGTTGCCGGCGAAGCTGCGCCGCGCGAAGTCGTCGTCCACGCCGAGGCTGCCGCCGTCGCCGCCGTGCATTTGCTGGAAGGTGCGCGTCTGAAAAGACCACTGATGCAGCGACAGGCCGCCCACGCCGAGCGGATCCTCCAGGCTTTGCCGGGGCCCGGCGCCGTAGCCGTCGATCGACACTGAAAAGGCTTGGACCTTGAGCTTGGACATCGGGCTCTCCGAAATGGTGAAGACGGCCATCTTGCTACGGCGAACGAGGCCTTGTCGGATCGACGGGCGGAGCGAAGTACCCGACCGATCACCAAGGCGGAACCCGGCGCAGACCAAGCGGCTTGTTGCCGGGTGCCCACGGCCACGCTGATCCGTCTCGACGATCTTGCTGGACCGTAGGTTCGCGTCCTGCTCGAAGAGCACGTTTGAAGCATGCACGATCTGCCGCCGCCCGAGAGCGTGCTCGCACTGGATCTCGACGCGGTGCGCAGGCCCGAGATCAGGTTCTGGACGGCCTGGGATGGCCCCGTCGCCAAACTTTCATAGACTCGGCATATGACCGCCGCCAACCCCACGCCCGCGCTGCTCAACCGCGAGACGGCCATGCTCGAGTTCAACCGCCGCGTGCTGGCGCAGGCGCGGCGCCCGGACGTGCCGCTGCTGGAGCGGCTGCGCTACATCTGCATCGTCTCGTCGAACATGGACGAGTTCTTCGAGGTGCGCCTGGCCGACTACATCGAGGCCGCGCGTCAGCCCGGCACCGGCGTCGTCAACGGCGACCTCGAATCGGTGGCGAGCCAGGCCCACGCGCTGATCGACGACCAGTACAAGTGCTTCAACGACGAGGTGATGCCGGCGCTGCAGCGCGCCGGCATCGTCGTCATCAGCCACGCCGAGCGCGACAAGGCCCAGCGGCGCTGGGTCGACGAGTTCTTCCAGCGCCAGGTGCGGCCGCTGCTGGTGCCGGTCGGGCTGGACCCGGCGCACCCCTTCCCGCAGGTGGCCAACAAGTCGCTCAACTTCATCGTGCGTCTGGGCGGCAAGGACGCCTTCGGGCGCGAGAACCAGGTCGCCATCGTCAAGGTGCCGCGCGTGCTGCCGCGCGTGATGCGTCTGCCCGACAAGCTCTCGGGGGGCAAGCAGGCCTTCGTCCTGTTGACCAGCGTCATCCGCGCCCACCTGGAAGAGCTGTTCCAGGGGCGGCGCGTGGAGGCCTTCTCGCAGTTCAGGCTGACCCGCGACTCCGAACTCGCCGTTGACGAGGAAGACGTGAAGAACCTGCGCCAGGCGCTGCGCTCGGGCCTGACGACACGCCACTTCGGGCAGGCGATCCGGCTCGAGGTGGGCAACACCTGCCCGGGCGAGCTGTCCGGCTTCCTGTTGCGCCAGTTCGATCTGCCGCCGGCGGCGCTGTACCCCGTCAACGGGCCGGTGAACCTGGGCCGGCTCAACGCGCTGATCGACGCCGCCGACGCACCGGCGCTGCGCTTCCCGTCGTACACGCCCTCGTGGCCGCGTTCGCTGCCGCGCGATGTATCGATCTTCTGGCGCCTGACGCAGGGCGACGTGCTGCTGCACCACCCGTTCGAGTCGTTCGAGCCGGTGGTGCAGTTCCTGCGCGAGGCGGTGGTCGACCCCGACGTACTGGCGATCAAGCAGACCATCTACCGCACCGGCAGCGAGTCGCCGCTGATGGACCTGCTGATCGAGGCGGTGCAACGCGGCAAGGAGGTGCTGTGCGTGGTCGAACTCAAGGCGCGCTTCGACGAAGAGGCCAACATCAACTGGGCCGAACGGCTGGAGGCCGTCGGTGCGCAGGTGGTCTACGGCATCGTCGGCCTGAAGACGCACGCCAAGATGCTGCTGGTGACGCGGCGCGAGGGAACGGCCAAGCGCCCGGTGCTGCGCCGCTACGTGCATCTCTCGACCGGCAACTACAACCCGAAGACGGCGCGGCTCTACACCGACATCAGCACCCTCAGCGCCGACGCCAAGCTGACTGACGACGCCGAAAGCGTGTTCCAGCAACTCGCCAGCCTGGGCAAGACCCGGCCCTTGCGCAAGCTGCTGCAGGCGCCGTTCACCTTGCACAGCCAGATGCTGCAGCGGGTGCAGCAGGTCGTGCAGGCGGCCCGGGCCGGGCGCCGCGCCCGGATCGTGATCAAGGTCAACGCGCTGACCGATGTGGCGCTGATCCAGGCATTGATCGAGGCCGGCCAGGCGGGCGCCGAGATCGACCTGATCGTCCGCGGTGCGTGTTCGCTGCCGCCCGGCCTGCCGGGGCAGACCGACCGCATCCGGGTGCGCTCGATCGTCGGGCGCTTCCTCGAGCACACGCGGGTGCTGTACTTCCGCTGGGGTGACGGCCCGCTGGACGAGGCGCTGTACCTGACCAGCGCCGACTGGATGAGCCGCAACATGTTCCGCCGCATCGAGATCGCCTGGCCGGTGCGCGAAGCCGCGCTGCGCCAGCGGCTGATCGACGAATGCCTGGTGCCCTACCTGATGGACGGCAAGGATGCCTGGCTGGAGCAGGGCGACGGCAGCTACCGGCGAGCCGGCCTCGACGGCGCGAGCGCGCAGCAGGCCTTGATGGCACGGCTGCAAGTCGCCCGCTAGGGTGACGCTCCAGCGGAAGCGGACGTGCATTCGATTCATCTCGCAACGCAACCGTGGAGGATGCGATGGACCTGATCCTGTGGCGACACGCCGAGGCCGAACTGCTGCAGCCGGGGCAAGACGACCGCGAGCGTCGCCTCACGCCCAAGGGCGAGCGCCAGGCCAGGCGCATGGCTGCATGGCTCGACGCGAGGCTGCCGCCCTCGACGCGGATCCTCGTCAGCCCGGCGCTGCGGACGCAGCAGACCGCACAGGCGCTGGAGCGGCGCTTCAAGACGGTGGAGCCGCTCAAGCCCGAGGGCGGCGCCGACGAGCTGCTCGCCGCGGCGCGCTGGCCGCAGGCCAGCGGGGCGGTGCTGATCGTCGGCCATCAGCCGACGCTCGGCATCGTGGCGGCGCGCCTGCTGGCCGGCAGCGATCAGGCGTGGTCGGTCAAGAAGGGCGCCGTGTGGTGGCTGGCGCGGCGCGACCGCGGCGGCGTGGCGCAGGTGACGCTGCAGGCCGTCCTGGCACCCGACAAGCTGTAGCCGCAGACCCGCAGCGCGCGGGTGGCCCTCAAGCCTTCAGGCTCAGGCGCAGCGAGCCGTTGCGCTCCCAGGCCAGCACTTCGTCCTGCAGCAGGTACATCGTGCGCGGATTGCGCTCGGCCCAGCCTGGCGCGACATCGAGCCGCGCCTGCTCGCCGCTGCGGCGCAAGCCGAGCGCAGCCAGGTCGATGGCCCGGCGGGCGTGGCACTTCACGATGGCCAGTCGCAGGCACAGCACCTGCCAGGCGAATTCCTCGTTCGCCAGCGCCGCCTCGCTCTTGCGCAGGCTGCCGCGCTGCGCGAGCACCAGTTCGGCCAGGCGCCGCTGCTGCGACTGCGAGAACCCCGCGGCATCGACGTGCGCCAGCACGTAGGCGCTGTGGCGGTGGTGGTCGTGGTGCGACACCATCATGCCCACCTCATGCAGCGCCGCCGCCCACGACAGTTCGCGCCGGAGCTCTCGCCGCTCGTCCTTGGGCAGTGCCGCGGCCGGGCGCGGCTGCACCATCGCATACAGCGCGTCGGCCACGCTGCCGACGCGTTCGGCCTGCTGCACGTCGACCATGAAGCGGCGCTGCATCTCGCGCACCGAGGCGTCGCGAATGTCGTGCGCATGGGCCGGGTCGCGCGCGGCGACCCGGCGCTCGCCGAGGTCGAAGATCACGCCCTGGCGCAGCGCGCCGCGTGCCGGGCGCAGCGCCTCGATGCCGAAGTGCGTGGCCAGCGTGTACAGGATCGCCAGCCCGCCGGCGATCACCAGCCGCCTCTCGTCCTTCAGGCCGGGCAGCGCCAGGCGGTCGATGTGGCCGGCGCGCAGGCACTGCTCGATGCACCAGCGCAGCCCCTCGGGCGTGACGCTGCCGTCGGTGATGCCGCTGGCTCCGAGCAGCTGCGACACCGCGCCGACGGTGCCGCTCGAACCGAGCGCCTCCTGCCAGTGCCTGCGCGCGAACGGCACCAGCGCCTCCTCGAGTTCGGCGCCGGCCGCGATCTGCGCCAGGCGAAACGCGCTCTTCGTCAGGCGCCCGTCGGGGAAGCACTTCATCGACAGGCTGACACTGCCGACCTGGAACGATTCGGCCTGGGTCGGCTTGCGCCCCGCGCCGAGGATCATCTCGGTCGAGCGCCCACCGATGTCGATCACCAGCCGGCGCGCCTCGGAGGGCTGCAGCCGCGCCACGCCGGCGAAGATGAGGCGCGCCTCCTCGCGCCCCGAGATCACTTCGATCGGGTGGCCGAGCACCGTCTGCGCGCGGGCGAGGAAGGCGTCGCGGTTGCGCGCTTCGCGCAGCGTTTGCGTGGCCACCGCGCGCAGCTGCGGCGCGGCGTAGCCCGCGAGCCGCTGCGCGAAACGCTCCAGGCAGGCCAGTCCGCGCTGCGCGGACTCCTCGGTGAGCAGAGCGTCGGCATCGAGCCCGGCGCCCAGGCGCACGGTTTCCTTCAGGTAGTCGATGCGCCGGTAGCCGCCGCGCACGATCTCGCCGATCTCGAGCCGGAAGCTGTTCGAGCCCATGTCGATTGCGGCGAGATGGTGCGGCCAGCGCGGTGCCTCGCCGCGCACGACGCTCATCGGAAGGGACGTTTCCATGCCGCGATTGTCAGGGCATTTCGCGACGCCACCGGCCGCGCGGGCGCATCGTTCCTACAATCCGCTCCTCGCAAACCCACCCGGAAACGCCGATGCATCGCACCGAGTTCGACAGCCTGACACCGACCCAGGACTTCAGCCGCCGCGGCTTCATCGCCACCGCCGTCGGCAGCGGCTTTGCCGCCGCCGTGCTGCCGGTCACGGCGCAGACGATCAAGACCGACAGCGCCGGCCTCGTCGCCGGCGAGGTGGGCATTCCGGTGGGCGACTTCAGGATGCCGGCCTATCGCGCGATGCCGCAGGGCAAGGTCCGGCTGCCGGTGGTGCTGGTGGTGTCGGAGATCTTCGGCGTGCACGAGCACATCGCCGATGTCGCGCGGCGTTTCGCCAAGCTCGGCTACCTGGCGATCGCGCCCGAACTGTTCGTGCGCCAGGGCGACGCGAAGTCGTACCCAGAGATCGCCAAGCTGGGGGCCGAGGTGATTGCCAAGGTGCCCGACGCGCAGGTGATGGGCGACCTCGACGCCTGCGTGGCCTGGGCGGGCGCCAACGGCGGCGACACGGCCCAGCTCGGCATCACCGGCTTCTGCTGGGGCGGGCGGATCACCTGGCTGTACGACGCGCACAGCCCGGCGGTCAAGGCGGGCGTGGCCTGGTATGGGCGCCTGGTCGGTACGCCCAACGCGCTCCAGCCCACCCATCCGATCGATCTCGTGGGCAAGCTCCATGGCCCGATGCTCGGGCTGTATGCCGGCGCCGACGCGGGCATCCCGCTTGACACGGTTGATAAGATGAAATCCGCCCTGGGCTCGGGCAGCGCCGCTGCCAGACGTTCCGGGTTCGTGATCTACCCCGACGCGCCGCACGCCTTTCATGCCGACTACCGCCCGAGCTTTCGCCAGGACGCCGCGGAAGACGGCTGGAAGCAGTGCATCGCCTGGTTCGAGGCCCACGGCGTGGCCTGAGCCTGAGTCCGCTCGGACGGGCGCGGCCATGCCGCAGGAAGCGCGGCCCCGCTTCCCGGATGCCAGGTGACCGCGTGACACGCCCCCCATGACCCTGACCTACATCGTGCTCGCCACCCTGGCCGGTGGCCTGCTCTCCGTCGGGATCGCGGCCAGCCTGACGGTCGGCCTGCTCGCGCGTGTCGTGCGCAACCTGGTCAGCCTGTCGGCAGGCGTGCTGCTGGCGACGGCGCTGCTCAACGTGCTGCCCGAGGCGTTCGAGAGCCAGGCCAGCCCGCACAGCCTGTTCGCCACGCTGCTGGCCGGGCTGCTGTTCTTCTTCCTGCTCGAGAAGGCCGAGCTGTACCGCCACACCCACCACCACGAGGGCGACGGGCACCACCACGATCATCACTTCGACGAGCAGCAGGCCGGGCAGGGCGGCTGGAGCGTGCTGCTCGGCGACAGCATCCACAACTTCTGCGACGGCATCATCATCGCTGCCGCGTTCCTGACCGACGTGCAGCTCGGCGTGGTGACATCGCTGGCCATCATCGCGCACGAAATCCCGCAGGAGGTCGGCGACTACATCGTGTTGCTCAACGCCGGGCTGTCGCGCAGGAAGGCGCTGCTCTACAACGCGCTGTCGGGTCTGTCCGCCGTGGTCGGCGGCGTGATCGGCTACTTCGTGGTCGGGCCGTGGGAGTCGCTGTTCCCGTACCTGCTGGTCGTCGCGGCCAGCAGTTTCATCTACGTCGCCGTGGCCGACCTGATCCCGCAGCTGCAGCAGCGGATGCCACTCGCCGACACCGCCGCGCAGCTGGCCTGGCTGGGAGCCGGGATGGCGATCATCGTCATCATGGCCCGGCTGGTGCACTGACGCGGGCCCGCGCCAGCGCTTGCCGAAGCGGTGCGCGCGAGTCGAGCCTCGGGCGGTTGCGGCCCTGTCGCGCCCTTGCGAGCATCGCACGGATGGCGCCGGGCCTCGCGCAGCCCCGGACGGCAGCGCGTGACCGCGCACCGGCAGCGCCCGGTGGCCAGCGCGTGCCGACGCGACGCGTTCAGCGCACCACCAGCACCGGTGTCGCGCTGTGCGTCAGCACCTTCTGCGTCTCGCTGCCGAGCAGCAGCGCGGTCACGCCGCGCCGGCCGTGCGAGGACATCACGATCAGGTCGCAGGCATTGTTCGTGGAGTGCTCGATGATCGCTTCCCACGGATGCACCGCCTCCACGGTGTGCGCCTGGCAGGTCTGGCCGGCCGCGCTGCAGGCATCGCGCACGGCGTTGACGCGCTCGCTGGCGATGCGCTCCTGGGCGTCGAAGAACTCCTGCGGCGGGACGGGCTGCATCTCGGAGATGGCGCTGTACGGGAAGGGCTCCTTGACGCTCAGCGTGTAGAGCTCGGCTCCCAGGGCCTTGGCCAGGCCGATCGCCGTGGCGACGGCCTTGGTCGTGATGTCGGAACCGTCGGTCGGGACGAGGATGCGTTTGAACATGAATGACTCCTTCAGCAAGGGCAGGTCGGGTTTCTCCGCGATGGCAATGGTGCGCTCTTCCGCGGGCTTTGGGTTGACTGGGGTCAAGGCGCGCCACCCGCTGCGTGCCGAGCCCGCGCCAGGCGTTCAGCCGCCGCGCGCGACCGGCCGCGCAGGGTCGGCCGACCATTCGCTCCATGAACCGGGGTACAGGAGCGCGCCGGGCAGCCCGGCGACCTCCATCGCCAGCAGATTGTGGCAGGCGGTGACGCCCGAGCCGCACTGATGCACCACCTCCGCCGGTGCCTGGTGGCCGAGCAGCGCGCCGAACTCGCGCGCCAGTTGTTCGCGCGACTTGAAGCGCCCGGACGCTGCGAGGTTGTCCTTGAAGGGTCGGTTGAACGCACCGGGAATGTGGCCTGCCACGCTGTCCAGCGGCTCGACCTCGCCCCGAAAGCGCTCCGCTGCGCGGGCATCGACGATGCGGACCTGGCCGAGCCGACGCCGCAGCGCTTCGGCGGGGAGGGTCGGCATCGAGCGCGTCTGCGCCGGGTACGGCGGCAGCGGCGTCACCCGAGGTGCGTCGGTCGTGAGCGCGCCACCGGCATCGAGCCAGGCCCCGACGCCTCCATCGAGCACCCAGACCCGGGCGTGCCCCAGCCAGCGCAGCATCCACCACAGGCGCGCGGCGTAGGGCCCCCCCTGGCGATCCATCGCGACGACGGCATGCTTCGGGCCGATCCCCCAGCGGCCGACGGTGGCTGCGAACGCAGCGCGCCGCGGCAGCGGGTGTCGGCCGGTGAAGCCCGGCCCGAGCGGACGCTTCGCGCCGGCCAGGTCGCGCTCGAGGTGCGCGTAGCGGGCGCCGGGCAGGTGGCCTTCGGCAAAGGCGCGCTCGCCGGCCGAAGGGTCGGCGAGGTCGAAACTCGCGTCGAGCAGCACGAGGTGCTCATGCCCGAGCGCGGCCTTCAGCGAGGCTGCATCGACGAGCGGGCTGGTAACGGAAGCGGCAGGTTTCATGATTCGAGCGTCGAGTTTGCCGTATCGGCGGGGTTGACGGCGCGGCGCAGGCTGGCCGCCGAGATGCCGGCGGCGACGATCAACGCCATGCCGGCGAGCGCCAGAGGCGTGACGGGGTCATCGAACCACAGCACGCCGAACAGGAACGACCAGCCGATGCCCAGGTATTGCAGGCTGGCGTTGACCAGCGTGCGCCCGGTGCTGTAGGCACGCGTCATCAGCAGTTGCGCCAGCGTGGCGAGCATGCCGACGGCCAGCAGCAGCACGAGGCCGCCCGGGCTGTGCGCGTGGAGGCCGCCCGTGAGCGGCGTCGTCAACGCGCCGGCTGCGAGCCCACCCAGAGAGAAATAGAAGACGATCCGCGTCTCGGGCTCACCGGCGCGGCCGAGCGCGGTCACCTGCAGATAGGCCATCGCCGCCAGCACGCCGGAGAGCAGCCCGGCCAGGCCGCCCCAGAGCTGGTCGCGCTCGATCGCCGGCTGCAGCACGCAGGCGACGCCGGCGAAGCCGACCAGCACCGTGCAGACCAGCCGGGCGTCCACGCGCGAACCGCCGAGCGCGATCGCGCCGCCGATCAGGAACAGCGCCATCCAGACCGAGGACATGTAGTTCAGCGTCATCGCCGTGGCCAGCGGCAGGCGGCCGATGGCGTAGAACCACAGGCACAGGGCGCAGACCCCGGTCAGGCTCCGCCAGAAGTGCATCGCCGGGACGGTGGTGCGCAGCGTGCCCCCGCGCCAGCGGGTGAGCAGCGCGATCATCAGCGCGCCCATCAGGCCCCGGTACAGCACGATCTCGCCCGCCGCATAGTGCGCCGACGCCAGCTTGACGCACACGCCCATCAGCGCGAACAGCAGCGAAGCGAGGACCATCATCGCCGGCGGCGACAGCAGGCGTGATCGCATGCCGCAACGGCCTCGCGGCGGCGGCTCAGGCCGCGCCAGCCAACTGGCGCCGGTACCACTCGTGGAAGTGCTGCATGCCGTCTTCCATCGGCGACTGATAGGGCCCGACCTCGTCGTCGCCTCGCGCGAGCAGCGCCGCGCGGCCCAGGTCCATGCGCAGCGCGATCTCGTCGTCCTCGACGCAGGTCTCGAGGTAGGCGGCCTGCTGGGCTTCGACGTAGTCGCGCTCGAACGCGAAGATCTCCTCGGGGTAGTAGAACTCGACGATGTTGGTCGTGTGTTGCGGCCCCCGCGGAACGAGTGTCGAGACCACCAGCACGTTGGGGTACCACTCGAGCATCAGCGTCGGGTAGCTCGTCAGCCAGATCGCACCGTGCGCGGGCGGGCGGCCCTGCTGGAAGCGCATCACCGCCTCCTGCCAGCGCCGATACACCGCCGAGCCGGCCTTGCCGAGCGCCTTGCCCATCGCGCTGGCGACTCCGACGGTCTGCAGCGAATACTCGGCGCCCATCTCCCAGCGCAGGTCTTCGCAGGTGACGAAGTTGCCCAGCCCCGGATGGAACGGGCCGACGTGGTAGTCCTCGAGGTAGACCTCGATGAAGGTCTTCCAGTTGTAGTGGCACTCATGCACGTACACGCGGTCGAGCACGTGACCGCTGAAATCGAACGCCGGATGCGCGCCAACGGGTGCGAGGTCGGCCGCCACGTCGCGCCCGCCGGCGTCGAACACCAGCCCGTTCCAGGTCTGCGTCGGGTAGTTGCGCAGGTTCAGGCAGGGGTCGTCGGCGAAGTGCGGCGCGCCGAGGAGCTGCCCCTGCAGGTCGTAGGTCCAGCGGTGCAGCGGGCAGACGATGCTGCCGCCCGTATGGCCGCGTCCGCGCAGGATCACTGCCTGGCGATGCCGGCAGACGTTGGAGATGAGTTCCACGCCGCGGGCGGTGCGCACCAGCGCGCGCCCCTCGCCTTCCTGCGGCAGCGCGTAGTGGTCGCCCGGCTCCGGCACCACGAGTTGGTGCGCAAGGTAGCGCGGTCGCTGCCCGAAGATGCCCGCCGCCTCACGGCGGAACACCTCGGGGTCGAAGTACGCGGAGACCGGCAGCTGCGAGCGGCTGCGCTCGAGCGCCTCGGGCGCGAGGCTCAGGTCCGACATGATCCCGAGAGGGTCTCCAATCACCAGTGTCAGGGCGCCACCCGGCATCGCGCGGGGTGGTGGGGTGGGACGGGGCGCCGAATCTCCGGCGGGTGCCGGGTTCGGCGAGGGCGCGATTGTACCCAGAGGGGGTCCGCCAGCCTTGCCGGTCGCCCGGCGTGCCAGTCTGGCCCGGGCAGGAAGCATCCCGGGCCGGGGCGGGCTGACTACAATTGAAGCTTTACCCCGCAAGATGGCCAAACAAGCGCACGCCGCACCGACCCCGCCGACCCAGGCTCCGCCTGCGAACTACGAAGACGCGCTGACGGAACTCGAGCGTCTGGTCGGAGCGATGGAGGGCGGCCAGATGCCGCTCGACCGGCTGCTCGAGAACTATCGTCGCGGCGCCGAGTTGCTGGCGTTTTGTCGCGCGCGGCTCGACGCCGTCGATGCCCAGGTCAAGGTGCTGGAAGAGGGCCAGTTGAAGGCGTGGATCGAGACATGAGAGGGGCCGAATTCGACGCCTGGGTACGGAGCGAACTCGACGCGGTGGAGAGCGCGCTTGAGACGTGGGTGCCGACTGACGCGCCGGCCGGTCTGGGGCAGGCGATGCGCTACGGCGTGCTCGACGGCGGCAAGCGGGTCCGCCCGCTGCTCGTGCTCGCCGCCGCGCAGGCGGTGCAGGGACATGCCGACGCGGCGCTGCGCGCATCCTGCGCCGTCGAGCTGATCCACGCCTACTCGCTGGTTCACGACGACATGCCCTGCATGGACAACGACGTGCTGCGCCGCGGCAAGCCGACCGTGCATGTGCAGTACGGTCAGGCGCAGGCGATGCTCGCCGGCGACGCGATGCAGGCCCTGGCGTTCGAGCTGTTGACGCCCGACAGCGGCGTGCCGCCGCCGCTGCAGGCGCGCCTGTGCGGATTGCTGGCGCGTGCCGCCGGCCACGCCGGCATGGCAGGCGGGCAGGCGATCGACCTGTCCAGCATCGGCCGGTCGCTGGACGAAGCCTCGCTGCGCGACATGCACCACCGCAAGACCGGCGCGCTGCTGCAGGCGAGCGTGCTGATGGGCGCCGCCTGCGGCCAGACCGACGCTGCGGCCTGGCAGGCGCTCTCCGACTATGGCGACGCGATCGGCCTGGCCTTCCAGGTGGTGGACGACATCCTCGACGTCACGCAGGCATCCGAGACCCTGGGCAAGACCGCCGGCAAGGACGCCCACGACAACAAGCCGACCTACGTGACGGTGCTCGGGCTCGGTGCCGCGCGCCGCCATGCCGCCGAGTTGCGCGATGCTGCGCTGCGCGCGCTGGGCCGCAGCGGGCTGGCGCAGACGGCCTGGCTCGGCCTGCTGGCCGACAGGATCGTCGAGCGCGACAGCTGAGCCGGCTACCACGGATCAAGAACCCACGATGAAACACGCCCTGCTCAAGACCATCCAGAGCCCGGCCGACTTGCGCCGCCTGTCGCGCAGCGAGCTCAAGCAAGTGGCGCAGGAGCTGCGCGACTTCCTGCTCCACAGCGTGTCGCAGACCGGCGGCCACCTGTCGTCCAACCTCGGCACGGTGGAGTTGACCGTAGCCTTGCATGCGGTGTACGACACGCCCAACGACCGCCTGGTCTGGGATGTGGGCCACCAGACCTACCCGCACAAGATCCTGACCGGCCGGCGCGAGCGCATGGGCGGGCTGCGCCAGATCGGCGGCATCGGCGGCTTCCCGCGGCGCGAGGAAAGCGAATACGACACCTTCGGCACGGCGCACTCCTCGACCTCGATCTCGGCCGCGCTCGGCATGGCGGTCGCCGCGCGGCAGAAGGGCGAGGAGCGCAGCGTGGTGGCGATCATCGGCGACGGCGCGATGAGCGCCGGCATGGCCTTCGAGGGGCTCAACAACGCGGGCGTGTCGCACGCCGACATGCTGGTGATCCTCAACGACAACGACATGTCGATCTCGCCCCCCGTCGGGGCACTGAACCGCCACCTGGCCAGGCTGATGTCGGGCCGCTTCTACGCCGCCGCGCGCGATACCGCGAAGGCGATGCTGAAGAACGCGCCGCCGCTGTTCGAACTGGCGCGGCGTTTCGAGGAGCACACCAAGGGCATGGTCGTGCCGGGCACGATCTTCGAGGAGTTCGGCTTCAATTACGTCGGCCCGATCGACGGCCACGACCTCGATTCGCTGATCCCGACGCTCGAGAACCTGCGCCAGTTGAAGGGCCCGCAGTTCCTGCACGTGGTCACGAAGAAGGGCTACGGCTACAAGCTGGCCGAGGCCGAACCGGTGCGCTACCACTTCGCGGCGGGCAAGT
This sequence comes from uncultured bacterium, assembly GCA_963779155.1. Taxonomy (GTDB): domain Bacteria; phylum Pseudomonadota; class Gammaproteobacteria; order Burkholderiales; family Burkholderiaceae_C; genus CAIKUF01. Next base: position 256,517 of record CAVZXE010000007.1, read on the forward strand.
TCGATCCGGCCGAGGGTTTCACGAAGGCCGCGCCCGGCAAGCCGACGTTCTCGCAGGTGTTCGGCCAGTGGTTGTGCGACATGGCCGCCACCGACGAGCGCCTGGTGGGCATCACGCCGGCGATGCGCGAGGGCTCGGGCATGGTCGAGTTCGAGCGCCGCTTTCCGCTGCGCTACCACGACGTCGGCATCGCCGAGCAGCACGCGGTGACGTTCGCCGCCGGGCTGGCCTGCGAGGGCCTCAAGCCCGTCGTCGCGATCTACTCGACCTTCCTCCAGCGCGCCTACGACCAGTTGATCCACGACGTGGCGCTGCAGAACCTGCCGGTGGTGTTTGCGCTCGACCGTGCCGGCATCGTCGGCGCCGACGGCCCGACGCATGCCGGCGCCTACGACATCGCCTTTCTGCGCTGCATCCCGAACATGAGCGTGCTGGCGCCGGCCGACGAGAACGAATGCCGGCAGATGCTCTATACCGCGTACCTGCAGGACCATCCGACGGCAGTGCGCTATCCGCGCGGCAGCGGAGCCGGTGTCGAGGTGCAGGAGCCGATGACGGAGATCCCGTTCGGCAAGGGCGAACTGCGGCGCCGGTCCACGAGCCGCAGCCAGCGCATCGCCATCCTGGCCTTCGGCACGCTGCTGCATCCGGCGCTGGTGGTCGGCGAGCGGCTCGACGCGACCGTGGTCAACATGCGCTTCGTGAAGCCGCTCGACGTCGATCTGGTAACCGACCTGGCGCGCAGCCACGACGCCATCGTGACCGTCGAGGAGGGCTGTGCGATGGGCGGCGCCGGCAGTGCGGTGCTGGAGGCGCTGCAGGCGGCCGGACTGGACGTGCCGGTGCTGGTGCTCGGCCTGCCCGACGTCTTCGTCGAACATGGTGACCCGGCCAGGCTGCTTGCGATGTGCGGGCTCGATGCCGCCGGCATCGAGCAGTCCATCCTCAAGCGCTTTGCCGCCAAGCCGCTGCTGGTGCGGCCGGCGGCGAATCATTGATTGCCTTGAGCGCGGCCTGCCTCCGATCTGGCTGGAGTGCCAGTCAGTCGCCGCCGAGCAGGTGCTTTCGGCCCTGCGCGCAGCGCGGCTGATCGTTTGCTGTCATTCTCGAGCGACACGAATCCCGATCGGCTCCGGCGTGCCTCGACAAGGGCGCGCTTCGCGAGGCCAGGATGCCATCCATGACCCACCTCCACGACGCGCTGCACATTCCCGACACCCAGAGCGGGCGCGACGAACGCCATCTGGCGATCCAGCACGTGGGCATCAAGAGCCTGCGCTATCCGCTGCAGTTGCGCATCGGCAAGGCGGTGCTGCCCACGGTTGCGCGGTGGTCGCTGGCGGTCGCGCTGCCGGCCGAGCAAAAGGGCACCCACATGTCGCGCTTCGTGGCCTGGCTCGACGCGCTCGACGAGCCGCTCGATGGCGGCGCGCTGCGCGCCCAGGCGAGCCGCATGCTCGAGCGCCTGCACGCGAGCCAGGGCTGCATCGAGGCGGCCTTTCCGTTCTTCCTGCGCAAGCGCGCGCCGGTCTCTTCGGTCGAGAGCCTGCTCGAATACCAGGGCCGCTGGATCGTCGAGGCGCGCACGGTGCCCGCCGAGACGACGCTCTGGGCCGAGGTCGTGGTCCCGGTGAAGAGCCTGTGCCCTTGCTCGAAGGAGATCTCCGACTACGGCGCCCACAACCAGCGCTCGCACGTGACGATCCGGGTCGAGACGCTGCGCGACATCGCGTGGACCGAACTGGTGCGCTTCGCCGAAGACAGCGCGTCGAGCGAGCTCTGGCCGATGCTCAAGCGCTCCGACGAGAAGTGGGTGACCGAGCGCGCCTACGAGAACCCGAAGTTCGTCGAGGATCTGGTGCGCGACGTGGCGCTGCGGCTCGCAGCGGATGCGCGCATCGGCCGCTACAGCGTCGAGATCGAGAACTTCGAGTCCATCCACAACCACTCTGCGTTCGCGCGCATCGAGCGGATGTAGTTGCGGCGCGTCGCAGCCGCGATCGGGATGATGCGCACCGGCGCGCCGCCGACGCCGCGCGCCGCAAGGCAGCGTACAGTTCGGGCGACGCCGGCGCCGCGCGGCCGGTGCTTTCCCTGGGTCGCGGCCGCGGCGGGTCGTTCGGCACCAGGAGTCCGTAAAGTGCGGTGTCGGAAAGTCGCGAGCGCCTCGTTCGCAGCCGGGGGCCGAGAATCCGCCTCGTCGTCGTCAAGGGAGTCATGGTGTCTGCAATGCTCAAGGTCTCGAACGGCATCGACTGGTTGAATGGCCACGTCGGCCACCTCGTGCGCTGGCTGGTGCTGGCGGCGGTGCTGATCAGCGCCGGCAACGCCATCGTCCGCAAGGTGTTCAACCTGAGCTCGAACGCCTTTCTCGAGATCCAGTGGTACCTGTTCTCGGCGGTCTTCCTGCTCGGCGCCGGCTATGCGTTCCTGCGCAACGTGCACGTGCGGATCGACTTCATCTCGTCGAAGCTGTCCAAGCGCACCAATACGATCATCGACATCGCCGGGATCATCGTCTTCCTGATCCCGCTGTGCTTGATCCTCATCGCCTTGAGCTGGCCGCTGTTCACCAAGGCATGGACCTCGGGCGAGATGTCGCAGAACGCCGGTGGCCTGGTCCGCTGGCCGGTGTTCGCGCTGGTGCCGGCAGGGTTCGCGCTGCTGCTGTTGCAGGCGATCTCTGAGCTGATCAAGCGCATCGCCTTCCTGCGCGGCCTGATCCCCGAGCCGGTGAGCGTGGAACCCGGCAAGTCGGCCGACGAACTGCTCGTCGAGGAACTGGCCGCCGAGGCCGAACGCAAGCTGGCGGGGGCGAAATAGATGGAAGCCTCGTTCCTCGCCCAGAACTTCGTCCCGCTGATGTTCGCGGGGCTGTTCGTGTTCCTGCTGTCGGGCATTCCGGTGGCCTTCGGCCTGGCCGCGACGGGCCTGCTGTTCGGCTTCATCGGCATGGAGGCCGGCATGTTCGGCGGCAACCTGTTCCAGGCCCTGCCACTGCGCGTGTTCGGGATCATGCAGAACGACACGCTGCTGGCGATCCCGTTCTTCACCTTCATGGGCATCATCCTCGAGCGCTCGGGCATGGCCGAAGACCTGCTCGAGACCGTGGGCCAGGTGTTCGGCCCGGTGCGCGGCGGGCTGGCCATCGCGGTGATCCTGGTCGGCGCGCTGCTTGCCGCGACGACGGGCGTCGTCGCCGCCGCAGTGATCTCGATGGGCCTGATCTCGCTGCCGATCATGCTGCGCTACGGCTACAACCGCACCATCGCCACCGGCGCGATCACCGCCTCGGGCACGCTGGCGCAGGCGATCCCGCCCTCGCTGGTGCTGATCGTGCTGGCCGACCAGCTGGGCCGCTCCGTCGGCGACATGTACGCCGGCGCGCTGATCCCCGGCCTGTTGCTGGTGGGGCTGTACCTGGTGTTCGTCGCCGTGGTCGCGATCGTCAAGCCGGCCTGGGTACCGGCGCTGCCGGCCGAGGCGCGCATCTACCGCGAGGCCAACGGCTCCAGCGGGCACGTCTCGCTGCTGGTGCTGCTGGCCGTCTGCGCGGTCGCCGGCGTGGCCTGGTCGCATCTCCACGAGGGCATCATCAATCCGCTGATCGGGCGCGCAACGCCAGCCCCCGCCGACGAGACGCTGATCCTGTCGATGACGGTCGCGTCGCTGCTGGCGCTGGTGCTGGCGCTCGTCAACCGGCTGCTCAAGATCGGCCTGCTGTCGCGCCTGACCGAGCAGGTCACCTTCGTGCTGATCCCGCCGCTGGTGCTGATCTTCCTCGTCCTCGGCACGATCTTCCTCGGTATCGCCACGCCGACCGAAGGCGGCGCGATGGGCGCGCTCGGCGCGCTGATCATGGCCGGTGCGCGCGGCAAGCTCAGCGGCAAGCAGCTCATGCAGGCGCTCGACAGCACGACGCGGCTGGCCTGCTTCGTGCTCTTCATCCTGATCGGCTCCACCGTCTTCAGCTTCACCTTCAATGCCGCCGACGGCCACATCTGGGTCGAGCACCTGTTCGCCAAGATGCCGGGCGGTGCGCTCGGCTTCCTGATCGTCGTCAACATCCTCGTGTTCGTGCTCGGCTGCTTCATCGACTTCTTCGAGATCGCGTTCATCGTGATCCCGATCATCGCGCCGGTGGCCGACAAGATGCTGCCCGCCCTGCTGCCGCCAGGCACGCCGCCCGAGATGGTGCTGATCTGGTTCGGGGTGGTCATTGCGATGAACCTGCAGACCTCGTTTCTCACGCCGCCGTTCGGCTTTGCGCTGTTCTACCTGCGCAGCGTGGCGGCGAAGACCGACTACAAGGACCGCGTCACCGGCGAGGCCATCCCGGCCGTGGCGACCTCGGAAATCTACAAGGGCTCGATCGCCTTCATCGTCTTGCAGTTGATCATGGTGGCGGCGGTCATCGCGATGCCGACCCTCGTGACCGGCGGCATCGCGCAGACCGAGAAGCTCGACGCCGACAAGGTGCTGCAGCAACTCCAGGGCATGGACGACGCCGCGCCGCGGCCCGCGGACGCGGCCGCGTCGCCAGCCGACACGGCGGCGCCGCCGCAGCCGGGCGCGAGCGCCGCAGGCGACGGCGCTGGCGCTGCGCAGGACGACGATCCGATGAAGGCCCTGCAGCGCTCGATGGAGCAGGACGACAAGAGCGGGAAGAAGTAGGCGCTCCGGCGACGCTCCGCCCGCGGTTCAGCCCCGGGCGGCGGCGAGGAAGAGCTTGCCGGAGCGCGTGCCGGAGCGGCAGAACGCGAGAATCGGCTTGGGCAGCGTCGCCAGCAGTTCCGCGAAGCGCGCGATCTCATCCGGGCTCTGGAAGCCCGGCGCCACGGGCAGGTGCCGATAGACCAGACCTGCGGCGACTGCTGCGGCCTCCAGCACCGCGCTGGTCGGCTGTTCGGGGCCGGCCTCGAAGTCGGGACGGTTGTTGATCACGCTGCGAAACCCCTGCTGCGCCGCCCAGACCATGGCCTCGGGGCCGAGTTGGGGCGCGACGCACAGGTCGGGGCTGAGTCGCTGGATGGCAGGGGATGTCATGCGGGCTCCTGCGCACCGTAGGTCAGGGCGCGAGCGACTTCTTGACTGCCGCAGAGACCGCCCCCATGTCGGCCTTCCCGCCGAGGCGAGCCTTGGCTGCGCCCATCAGCCGGCCCATGTCGGCCGGGCCGGCCGGACGGCCGAGTTCGGCGGCCAGCGCGGCGGCGAGCGCCGCCACCTCGGCCGCGATCTCAGCGGCGCCGAGCCGTTGCGGCAGGTAGGCCTCGAGCACGTGGAGTTCGGCCGTCTCCTTGGCCACCAGGTCGGGGCGGGCGCCGGCCTCGAACTGCGTGATCGAGTCCTTGCGCTGCTTGACCAGCCGGTCGACGATGGCCACCACGGCCGCGTCGTCGAGGGTGATGCGCTCGTCGACCTCGCGCTGCTTGACGGCCGCAAGCAGCCCGCGGATGGCCAGCAGGCGGTCGGCCTCGCGGGCGCGCATGGCGGCCTTCATGTCTTCGGTGATGCGGTCCTTGAGGGTCATGGTGGCGGTCTTCGGCGGGGAGAACATTCAGAAAGCCAAAAGCCCGCGAGACTGAACTTCGCGGGCTTCGTGGAACCTGGTGCCGGCTTGCGTCGGCGCACAGCGCTTCAGTACATGCGCTTGGGCAACTGCATGCTGCGGATGCGCTTGAAGTGGCGCTTCACGGCCGCGGCCTTCTTGCGCTTGCGTTCGGCGGTGGGCTTTTCGTAGAACTCGCGGGCGCGCAGGTCCGTCAGCAGGCCCAGCTTCTCGATGGTGCGCTTGAAGCGGCGCAGGGCCACGTCGAATGGTTCGTTTTCCTTGACGCGAACTGTAGTCATTGAAAGATCAGAGTTGAGGTGGTTGCACGCGGAACCTGCGCGGTGCCGGGCTGAACGCTGCGCATTCGCCGCCCGGGCCGAGCGGCAAGCAGCGGTGCGTGCTTGCCGGCAAAGAGCGAAATTATAGCCCATGAGACGGCCCTCGCCACGGCGCGACCACCGCGGCAATGATGCTGCGTGCGGCGCCAGCAAGCGCCTGCAGGGTGTGCCGGTCGGTTGCTGCGGCCGGTCGGGTGGGTGCGCGGCGCACGCCGCACGTTGGCGGCTGGCTGCCTTCAGGTTTGGGGCTTGTCCCGGCGCGCCGGCTCCAGCGCCCGCGCGCAGGCCGCCGCGCTGGCCCACGCCCATTGAAAGTTGTAGCCGCCGAGCCAGCCCGTCACGTCGACCACTTCGCCGATGAAGCAGAGCCCGCGATGGGCCAGGCTCTGCATCGTCTGCGAATTCAGCGCCCGGGTGTCGACGCCGCCAGCCGTGACCTCGGCCTTGCGATAGCCCTCGGTGCCGGTGGGCGTCAGCTGCCAGCATTTCAGCGATTGGGCCAGCTGCAGCAGGTCGCGGTCGGGCATCTCCGCTACGGCCCTGTCGGCCCACCCGGGGTGCGGCGCCAGCCAGGTGTCGGCGAGCCGGTGCGGCAGCAGCACCGCCAATGCGTTGACCAGCTTGCGGCGCGATCCGGCCTTGGCCGCGCACAGCGCTGCGGCCAGGTCGAGCCCCGGCGCCGGATCGAGCCGCAGCGACTCGCCGGGGCGCCAGTAGCTCGAGATCTGCAGGATGGCCGGCCCGCTCAGCCCGCGGTGCGTGAACAGCAGGTCCTCGACGAACAGCCCGCGCCCGTGGCCGCTGCCGGTGCCAACCTGCACTTCGAGCGACAGGCCCGCCAGCGCGGCATAGGGCGCCCACTGCCGGGCATCGAATGTCAGCGGAACCAGGGCCGGGCGCGGCTCGACGAGCGCCAGGCCGAACTGGCCCGCCAGGCGGTAGCCGAAGTCGCTGGCGCCGATCTTCGGGAGCGACAGCCCGCCGGTCGCCACGACGACATTGGCCGCCTGGACGCGCCCGCGGTCGGTCTCGATCTCGTAGCCACCGGTGGCTGCGCGCACCGCGCGCACCGCGCAGGGCTGCCAACGGGTGACCGCGCCGGCCTCGCACTCGCGCAGCAGCATCGTGACGATGTCGTCGCTGCTGTCGTCGCAGAACAACTGCCCCTTGTGCTTTTCATGCCAGCCGATGCGGTGGCGCCGCAGCAGGGCCAGGAAGTCGGCCGGGGTGTAGCGCGCCAGCGCCGAGCGGCAGTACGCCGGGTTGGCGGACAGGAAGTTCGCTGGCGTCGTCTCGCGGTTGGTGAAGTTGCACCGCCCGCCGCCGGAGATGCGGATCTTCTCGGCCACCTTCTCGGCGTGATCGAGCACCAGCACGCGCAATCCGCGCTGCCCGGCGATGCCGGCGCAGAAAAGGCCTGCTGCGCCCGCGCCGATGACGACGGCGTCAAAGCGCTGCATCGCGGATGGGCGCATGTGCTGGCATGGGGCTGACGGCCATCAGGCGCCGCCGGCTCAGGCGCTTGGCGCCGTCGTTGCCGCGCCGGCAAGGCTCGCGAGCGCACGCGACACGACTTCGACCTGCTGCACCAGCGGCGCCGGTGCCGTCTTCCCGCCGCTGAGCACCGCCTCGATGTAGCCTGCCGTGGTGGCGGCGTCGCAGGCGCGCGGCAGCAGCGGCAAGCCGCTCAGCGTGCCCTCCTGGGCGGGCAGCGACAGGTCGGCCCGCAGCACGCCGCCCAGGTACACGTCGAGGCGCGGCAGGCGCCGCGGATCGGCCACCGGTTCGCCCTCGGTACCGCGGAGCAGGAGCAGCGTCGCGCCGGTGCGCGCCGCGAAGTCGGCCAGCAGCTGCGCGTACTCGGGATGCGTGTAGTTGACGACGCGAAAACCCGGCCCGGTGCGCAGCGGGTCGAGCAGCTTGGCCACGGTGTGGCCGGAGTTGCGCAAGCCGACCACGCGCCGAACGTCGAGCAGGCGCGCCAGCGGCGGGCACAGCCACTCGGTGCTGACGAAAGCCGGCGCACGACGCTGCCAGGCGCTCTCGATGCCTGCGCTGTCACGCGCCGGCGGCAGCCCGAGGGCCTGGAAGATCTCGGCGCTGGTCACGCGCGAGGGGTCGCGCAGCGGGCCATGCACCAGCACCGGGAGGCCGGCCCCGGCCAGCAGCAACGCCAGCAACGGCGTCAGGTTCGGCAACTTGCGCGCCCCGTTGTACGACGGCAGCACGACCACCGGACGCGCCGAGGCGAGCGGCAAGCAGCGTTCGCGGGTGGCGTCGAGGAAGCCTCTGAGTTCGTCCACCGACTCGCCCTTGATGCGCATCGCGATGACAAAGGCGCCCAGTTCGAGATCGCTGACCCGGCCGTCGAGCAGCTCGGCCATCAACGCGTAGGCCTGGTCGCGGGTGAGCGAACGCGCGCCCTCCTTGCCTCGGCCGATCTGCCGGATGTAGCCCTCGATGCTCACTGGTGTACCTTCGTGCTGCGCACTCCGGCATTCGCCCTTGGGGCGGCCCGGCGGGCTCATGCGCTTCTCCGCTGCGCGAGTGGTGATGAAGACCGCCTTGCGGCGCCGCCGAGCCCACACGCCCTCGATCGGGCAGCGCGCGACGCGGCCTGCCGAGTGTCGCGGACCGATGGCGCGTGTGGTTTGTGCCGATGCGGCGCTCGGGAGGCGGCGGCTATCATCAAGTTAGGGGGGCAAAGTCCGATTCACCGGGGAGGCACTTGAAATGTTTCAGGCGGCCAGCCAAGATCATGACGCAAGGTAACGGCGTCGCGTGATTCATGTCTCGAGTGTCTCCCGCCGCCTGCCGAATGAAGCGCCCGAGGAAACGCCTCCATGAACCCAGCCCTGTCGCCTGCAACCGCCGCCCCTTCCGACCTTGCCGGATCGTTGGGTGCGTCGCTCGGCGTGGCCGACAGCGCCATCTGCGAGGTGCTGCTGGCGTGGATCGCACGGTCCGAGGCTTTGCTGTCGATCAAGGAGATCGGAAGCGGCCGCTACGCCTATGTGAACCCGCCCATGGCCACCCTGCTGGGGCGGCCGGCGACCGACGTCGTCGGACTGACCGACGCCGACCTGATGGAGTCGGGCCAATGGGCGCCGCTGCGCGCGGCGGAGCAATCCGCCGTCACGCTCGGCGTGCCGCAGGTCAGCGAGCACCGCATCGAGCGTGCTGGCCAGCGGCGCGAGTTCAGCGTGTTCCGTCAGACCCTGCCCGCCGCCGGTGGCGGCCCGCCGCGCTACCTGTGCGGCCTGTGGACCGAAGTCACCGCCAACCGTTCCAAGGACGCCCAGTTGCAACGTGCGCTGGAACAGATCGAGACCCAGCAACGTGCCGGCGAGGCCGTCCGCCGCGATGCGCCCGACGGCGGCCTGCGCGACGTCGAGACCGGCCTGTATCAGCGGGTTCATTTCGACGATCAGCTGCGCCGCGAAGTGGACCTGTCGTCGCGCGAACATCGCGAGTTCGCGCTGGTCTCGATCACCCTCGACCCGCTGTCCGACAAGGTGCTGGCGCTCGGCCCCGCGGCGCGTACCCGCGTGCTCGAGGCGCTGGGCCGGCTGCTGCGCAGCAATACGCGGGCGATGGATGCATCGTGCCGGCTCGACGAAGACCGTTTCGCCGTCCTGCTGTCGGGCGTGGGCCTGGCCACCGCGCACTCGCGGATGGAGGGCCTGCGCCGACAGTGCGCGACCCAGATCGTGATGCTCGACGGGCACGAACTCGGTTTCAGCGTGTCGATGGGCGTGGCGAGCTTCCCGCACACGGCGTTGAGCCAGGAAGAGCTGTTGCACGCCTCGGAGGCTGCGCTCGGCGAGGCTAGGCGTCGCGGCGGCAACCACGTCACGCTGGCCAGCATCCGCTTCGAGCCGACCTGAGAGCCCTCGACCTCGCGGGATTCACCCGCTGAGGCCCTTGTGGAGCATGTAGGCGGCCAGCGCAAACAGCAGCGAGGCAAAGACACGCTTGAGTTGCGCGGTGTCCATCGCGTGCGCGGTACGTGCCCCGAATGGCGCCAGGAGCACGCTGGTCGAGGCAATCACGGCCAGGGCGGGCAGGTAGAGGTAGCCGAACGCCCCGGGCAGCGCGGGAGTCAGCGACCAGCCGCCGATCACGTAGCCCAGCGTGTTGGCCAGCGCGATCGGGAAGCCCAGCGCAGCGCTCGTCGCCACCGCATTGTGGATCGCCACGTTGCACCAGGTCATGAACGGCACCGACACGAACGCGCCACCCGCGCCGACCAGGCCCGAGAGAAAGCCGATCGCGCCACCCGCGCCGAACTGACCCGCCGCACCTGGCATCTGGCGGCTCGGCTTGGGCTTCGTGTTGCGCAGCATCTGCGTTGCCGAGAAGCCGACGAACAAGGCGAAGATGATGGCCAGCCAGGCGCCCTTGAGCAAGGCAAAGACGCCGGCGCCGGCCAGCAACCCGCCGACCACGATGCCGGGGGCGATCCGGCGCACGAGGTCCCAACGCACCGCGCCGCGCCGGTGGTGCGCGCGCACGCTCGACAGCGAGGTGAACAGGATCGTCGACATCGAGGTGGCGATGGCCATCTTCACCGCCAGGTCCGCGGGCACACCGCGGTGGGCCAGGATCATCGTCAGGAAGGGCACCATCAGCATCCCGCCGCCGATGCCCAGCAGGCCGGCCAGGAATCCCGTCACCGAGCCGAGCAGCAGGAGTTCGGCAATCAGCGGCCACTCCAGGCCTAGGATCATCGCAATGGCCCGCGGTGCGGGTGGTCTGGCCCCCTGTCGCAGCGCGGTGCGAGCGGACCGCGGCGATCGCGCCCCGTGCGCCATCCGCTCGCGCGAGGCCACGGGCGCACGCGACGCTTCGGTCGCGCACTGCGGGCACGACCGCCCGCCGGTGTCGGCGCCGATCCGGGTGGCGCAGCAACGCGGCTCAAGGCCCGATACCCCACAGGCGCTCGCAGATGAAGCGCCACTCGGCGTCGGTGACCGGCGTGATCGACAAGCGGTTGCCGCGCTGGAGCACGCGCATCGCGGCCAGTTCGGCGTGGCGACGCAGTTCGTCGAGGCCGATCAGGCGTACCTTGGCACGCAGCGTCACATCGACGTTGATCCAGCGCGGCGCATCGCGTGCGGACTTGGGGTCGAAATACGGGCTGCGCGGGTCGAACTGCGTCGCGTCCGGATAGGCCGGGCTCGACACGCTGGCCAGCCCGGCGATGCCCGGCTGCGGGCAGCTCGAGTGATAGAACAGCACGCCGTCGCCGATGCGCATCTGGTCGCGCATGAAGTTGCGCGCCTGGTAGTTGCGCACGCCGACCCAGGGCACGGTCTGCCGCGGCGCGCGCGCGAGGTCGTCGATCGAGCACTCCGACGGCTCGCTCTTCATGAGCCAGAACTGGCGCGTCATCGCGGCGGTGAGGGTGGGGGGTGTCCGTCGCGAACCGGGAGCCGCATTCCTGAACCCAGGGTTCAGGTGGGCGAGGTCAGTCCGGCATTGGGATCATCTGACGCGAGACGTTCACGCCTGCCGGACGATGTTCCAAGCCCTAGCTCGGCAAGAGCATCGGTTCAAGGAAATATAAGACTCACGCGAGCGCAACGGACGGATCCATTCTACGCCGCGAGGCGCGACGCAGGCGGTCGAATTTGAGGCCGCAGGGGTGCGCATTTCACAGCAACTGCCCGTCGGCGCCGAGTGCATGGTCGAGCCGCTGCACCAGGGCGCCGATGTCCACATTCGTCGCGCCCGCGCCAGCCGCTGCCGGACGTTCGGCAAGTGCATAGGCGAGGTTGAGCGCCGCCAGCACGGCAATGCGTTCGCGCGCCCTGACGCGCCCGGCATCGCGGATCGCGCTCATCTCCCGGTCGACCCGCTCCACCGCCGTGAGCAGCGAAGTCTCGCCGCCCTCGGGGCAGCCAAGGATGTAGCTCTGGCCCATGATCGTCACTTCGAGCTGCTTCACGGCGTGGCTTCCTTGCGTTCGGTCGCCGCGGGCCGTTCCGCCGGCAGGCGCTCGAGCAGCGCATCGATGCGGGCGCGTGCCGCGTTCAGGCGCGAGCGCAGGCTGTCGCGCTCCTGCGTCACGCCGGCGACCTGCTGCTCGAGCAGCGCGGCCGTGCGCTTGAGTTCTTCGTGTCGCAGCAACAGGCGTTCCACGCGATCTGCGAGGTCTTCGACGGTGGCCATGGTGCGGAGGTGCTGAGGTGGGCGGCGGTGGATCGGATTGTAGAGGTCGGCTCTGTCACAATCACCCCTGTTGGTGCCCGCACCGGTGTTCTTGCCGGTGCAGTTAAACGGGAAGCAGAAGGAATGCACGGCCGGTCTCGCGCCGTGCGCATTCCCAGCCTGCGCTGCCCCCGCAACGGTCCAGCGGACGAAGCCGCCCACACGGCTTCAGCCCGAGCGCATTGCCACTGGGGGCCACGGCCCCTGGGAAGGTCGCCCGGGCCGGTTCCGCCAGCCCGGATACCGGCCAACAGGGGGTGCTCGCCGGTTCGGCGAAGCACCGAAATGCCACGCACCCGCGGGGAAGCGGGTGGTAGGCGCCTGTTGTGGACGTTTCCCTCATGTCTTCTCGCCCCTCGGCACGGTCCCTGTCGCTGGCCGCTGCATTGGCCATCCTCCTGTCACTTCCTGCAAAGGCCCAACTCACGCCCGGAACCCAGCTCGATCCGGTGCTCGTCACTGCCACCGGCTACCCGCAGCCGCTCGCCGAGTCGCTCGCCCACTCGACCGTGCTGACGCGCGAGGACATCGATCGCTCGCAGGCGATCGACCTGCCGGCCCTGCTGGCCCGCGAGGCCGGGCTGCAGATGGCGCGCAACGGCGGGCGCGGCGCGGCGACAACGCTGTTCCTGCGCGGTGCGCCGTCGTCGCAGGTGCTGCTGCTCATCGACGGCGTGCCGCAGACGCGGCAGGATGCCACGGGCTCGATCGGCGTCGAGCACCTGATGCTCGACCAGATCGAACGCGTCGAGGTCGTGCGCGGCAACGTCTCGGCGATTTACGGCTCGGGGGCCGTCGGCGGCGTGATCCAGGTCTTCACGCGGCGCGGCCAGGGCGCACCCGAGGGCGATGTCACGCTCGAAGGCGGCGCCTACGGCTATGCGCGTGCGGGCGCCAATGCGTCGGGCCAGTTCGGCGCCACGCGGCTCGCCATCGGCATCGCCGGTCAGCAGAGCAACGGCTTCTCGGCGCAGGACCCGGTGGCCGACCCGGCCGTCAACCCGGACCGCGACGGCTACCGCAACACCAGCGGCTCGGCATCGATCTCGCACGAGTTCGCGGCCGGGCACACCCTCGGACTGGCGCTGACGCAAAGCGACGGCAGGCTCGACTACGACAGTGCGTTCGCCAGCGCGGTCGACATGCAGACCAGCCGCACGAAGGTCTCGACCGCGCGCCTGGCGAGCAGCAACCAGTTCACGAGCGACTGGCAGAGCCAGTTGAGCTACGGCTGGCAACGCGACGACAGCCACTTCGTCGAGAGCGGGGAGTTCGGCTACAGCAGCCAGTACACCTCGGGCAACCAGTTGCTCAGCTGGAGCAACCGCTTCACGCTGAACCCCGACTGGAAGCTCAATGCCGGCGTGGAGTGGCAGCGCCAGACCATCGCGACCGACGACGGCTTCGGTGGCCAGTATGCGAAGTCGCGCAACGTCGGCGCGCTGTTCGCCGGCGCGCAAGGCCAGATCGGCGCGAGCAGCGTACAGCTCAACCTGCGCTACGACGACATCGGCGGCATCGGCGGCCAGACCACCGGCTACCTGGGCTACGGCCTGCAGGTCGCGCCGCAGTGGAAACTCACCGCCAGCGCGTCGAGCGCATTCAACGCGCCGCCCCTCGGCTACCTCTATGCGCCGTACTTCGGCAACCCGGCCTTGCAGGCTGAGGACGCGAACTCGTTCGAGTTCGGCCTGCAGTACGCGGCCGAAGGCCAGTTGCTTCGCGCGACGCTGTTCAAGAGCCGGGTCCGCAACGAGTTCCAGTACGACATGAGGACCAATGTGTTCGAGAACGTCGCGAGCACCGACAACCACGGGCTGGAGCTGTCTTACAACGGCGTGCTGGGCACGACCGAACTCGGTGCCAGCCTGACCGTGCAGGACCCCGTCAACGCCGAGACCGGCGAGCGCCTGTTGCGCCGCGCCGGCACGCTGGCCTCGGCCACCGTCTGGCAGCCGGTCGGCGCCTGGCGCGTCGGCGCGCAATGGGCCTACGTCGGTTCGCGCCGCGACGTGGGCGGCGCGGCGCTGGGCAGCTACTCGCTGATCGACCTGCTGGCGCAGTGGGACGTGGCGCGCGGCGTGCAGTTCTTCGGCCGCATCGAGAACCTGCTCGACGAGAAGTACCAGACCGTGGCTGGCTACAACCAGCCCTCGCTCGGCGCCTTCATCGGCCTGCGCTGGAAGATCTGAGCCTCCAATGACGACCCCCAGGCTTGCGGCTTCGCCGCTTCGCGGCCCTCCGTGGGGCCCGGAGCCGTGGCTGCACGTCTGCCTCTGCCGGCTTGCGCGGCACGAGGGCCAGCCGGCGCTGGCGGCTTGCGACCCGGCGGCTGGCTGAACATGGGCCTGCAGGGCACCCGCCTCGCTGCCTTCGCCGCGCTGCTGCTGGCGACGACGGCGACCTTGCTGGCGGCGGCGGTGCTGCTGGGCAGCGGCGGACTCGACGCCGAGCTGATTGCTGCGCTGCGCGCGCCGCGGGTGCTGGCTGCGGCCGGCGTCGGCGCGCTGCTGGCGCTGTCGGGGCTGGCGATGCAGGTGCTGCTGCGCAACCCGCTGGCCGACCCGTACGTGCTCGGCACCTCGGGCGGCGCCTCGGTCGGCGCGCTGCTGGCGCTGATGGGCGGCGTGAGCCTGTGGATCGGCGCGGCGGGCGGCGCGCTGCTGGCTGGCGTGCTGTTGCTCGCGCTGGCGAGATCGGCGCTGGCGGCGAGCGACGACGCCTCGGCGCGCCTGATCCTCACCGGCGCCATGCTGGCGTCGGTCGCCGGTGCGCTGGCCACGCTGCTGCTCACGCTCACGCCCGACGAGCATCTTCGCGGCGCGATCTTCTGGCTCGTGGGCGACCTCTCGGGCGCACAGCACGGTTGGGTGTGCCTGCTCGGCGCGCTGGCCTTTGCGCTGGCGCTGCTCGCGCGCCGGCGCAGCGTCGATCGGCTGATGCTCGGCAGCGAGGCGGCCGCGCTGCTCGGCGAGCCGGTGCGGCGCCTGCGCTACGAACTGCTGGTGGCGGCGTCGCTCGCGGCCGGGTTGGCGGTGGCGACAGCCGGCGCGATCGGCTTCGTCGGCCTGGTCGTGCCGCAATTGCTGCGCCTGGCCGGCGTGCAGCGCACGCGCGAACTGGCCTGGATGAGCCCGGTCGGCGGCGCTGCGTTGCTGGTCGCGGCCGACCTCGCCGCGCGAGTGGTGGTGGTGCCGATGGAGCTGCCGGTGGGCGCGGTGATGGCGTTGATCGGCGCGCCGCTGTTCATCGGCTTCCTGATGCGGAGCGGGCGCTGATGAACCGGCTGCTCATCGAGACCCGTTCGCTCACGCTCGGCGCTGCCGGCCGCACGCTGCTGCGCGATTTGTCGTGGCAGGCGCGCGCGGGCGAACGCTGGTGCGTGATCGGGCGCAATGCGGTCGGCAAGAGCACGCTGCTGCGCGCCCTGGCGGGCCTGTCGGTGCCGCGGCGCGAAGGCGTCGTCGACTGGCTCGGGCGCGACCAGGCGGCATGGTCGCCGGCCGATGCCGCCGCGCTGCGCGCGTTCGCCCCGCAACAGTCGAACGACCGCTTCCCGATCGCCGTGCAGCGTCTGCTCGAACTCGCCGCCTGCGTGCCCGGCGGGCCGGACCCTTGGGCACTGCTGCGCGCGCTGGACGCCACCCACCTGGCCGAGCGCGACGTGATGCAACTCTCGGGCGGCGAGCGCCAGCGCGTCGCCCTGGCCCAATGCGCGGCACAGGGCGCGCCGCTGATGCTGCTCGACGAACCGGTCGCGTTCCAGGACCCTGCGCACCAGCGGCAGGTCGCGCGCTGGCTGGGCACGCTGGCCGAACGCTGCCTGGTATTCAGCGCGCACGACGTGAACTGGATCGCCGGCGTCGCGACGCATGTGCTCGCGCTGCGGGGCGACGGTGGCTGGAACGCCGGGCCGGTGACGCAGATGCTCAGCGCCGACCGGCTGGAGGCGGTCTATGGCTGCCGCTGGCGCCAGGCCGACGGGGCCTGGCTCATGGTCGATTGAGCGGCGGGCGCGGCGCTTGTGTCAGCGTGCCTGGTCGATCGCCTCGCACAGCAGCTGCGCACCATCGACGAAGCGCGGCCCCATGCGGCCGAGCAGTTCGGGGGGCAGCAGCGCATAGCGCCGGTGCTTGACCGCATCGACGTGCTTCAGTTCGGCCCAGCGCCCGCCCGGCACGGCCTGTGCATCGAGCCGCGCGCCGGCGATGAGCTGCGGATCGGCCTGCGCCGCCGCCTCCCAGCTCACGGTCGGTGTCAGCGCCGGCAGGCCGGCGAACACATTGATGCCGCCACAGGCGGTGATGGCCTGCGCGATCAGGTGCTCGCCGTTGATCGTCATCAGCGGTTGATGCCACAGCTGATAGAAGACGCGCACCGGCGCTCGCCCGCCGTAGCGGGCTTGCAGGGATTGCCAGCGCTGCAACAGGCTCGCCGCGGACAGCTCGGCCTCGGCCGGCGTGCCCAGCAGCGTGCCGAGGCGGCGCAGCGTCGCGGCGATGTCGTCGACGCGACGGATCTCGCTCTCGAAGACGGGCAGCTTCAGCGCGCGCAACTGCTCGCGTTGGCGCTTGCCGAGGCCGGACTGCCAGACCAGCACCAGGTCGGGCTTGAGTTGCCCGATCCGCTCGAGGTTGAGCGCGAACGCGTCGCCGACCACGGGCAGCGTGCGCGCGGGAAGCGGAAAGTCGCTGTAGCGGATCACGCCGACCAATCGATCGCCCCCCCCGGCGGCAAAGACGAGTTCGGTCAGGTGCGGCGCCAGTGCGACGACACGCCGCGCGGGCCGGGGCAGGACGAGCGTCTGACCGCTGTCGTCGGTGACGCTGACGGGCTGTCCGGCCGCCGCGGCGACCCCGCCGAGCAGCGCCAGCGCCAGCAGCCGCCACGAACCGCGGCGGCTCATCGCGCCGTCTTCTGCGCGAAGTCGCACCACGCGGCCACCCGGCACTGCGCGCACTGCGGCTTGCGTGCCTGGCACACATAGCGGCCGTGCAGGATCAGCCAGTGATGCGCGTCCGCAAGGTAGGCCGCAGGCACGCGCTCGAGCAATGCCCGCTCGACCTGCAGCGGGTCCTTCCCCGGCGCCAGGCCGGTGCGGTTGGCGACGCGGAAGATGTGCGTGTCCACCGCGATGGTCGGTTCGCCGAAGGCCACGTTGAGCACCACGTTGGCGGTCTTCCTGCCCACGCCGGGCAGCGCCTGCAATGCCTCGCGTGTGCGCGGGACCTGGCCGCCATGGCGCTCGACAAGGAGGCGGGAGGTCGCGATCAGGTG
The DNA here is from genome assembly GCA_963779155.1 of uncultured bacterium. GTDB lineage: Bacteria > Pseudomonadota > Gammaproteobacteria > Burkholderiales > Burkholderiaceae_C > CAIKUF01. Next base: position 273,896 of record CAVZXE010000007.1, read on the forward strand.
CCGCGCCTTGCTGCGATACAGGCCGATCGTCTTGATGTGTTCGATCAGCCCGGCCTCGCCGAGCGCAAGCATCTTCTGCGGCGTGTTGGCGACCGCGAACAGCCGGCGCGTGGCCCTGTTGACGCTGACGTCGGTCGCCTGGGCCGACAGCAGCACGGCGGCGAGCAGTTCGAAGACGTTGGTGAACTCGAGTTCCGTCTGCGGCTGGGGGTTGGCCGCCTTCAGCGTCGCGAAGAAGGGTTCGATGTCGCGGCGCTTCATGGGCGGATTGTCTCAGCCCGGCGCCACCCGCTGGTGCAGAACGCGACGCTGCAGCGCGATCAGGTTTCGCGCTGCCGCCGCGCCCGTGCCAGCGCGGCTTCGATGATCGCGCGCTTGCTGTCGAGCAGTTGCGGGTCGCGGATTGCCGAGGCCGCCTGAAGGTCGTCGAGCTTGGCCTGCGCCTTGGCGACGAGGCGCTCGTCGTTCTCGATCTGCTCGCGCCGGATGCGCTGCTGGTGCCACGCGTAGCGCTCGCGCGCTTGCGCCGCCTGCGCGGCGCTCCACGCCGACCAGCCCGTGCGCGGGCTCGATGCGTCGACCATCGCGATGCAGTCGACCGGGCAGGCCGGGACGCACAGCTCGCAGCCGGTGCACTGTTCGCCAACCACGGTGTGCATCAGCTTGGGCGCGCCGACGATGCAGTCCACCGGGCAGGCCTTGATGCACAGCGTGCAGCCGATGCACCAGTCCTCGTCGATCAGCGCCAGGCGCAGCGGCCCCTCGGTGCCGTGGGTCGGGTCGAGCGGCAGCACCGGGCGCCCGGTGATCGCGGCCAGGCGGCGGATGCCCTCGGCGCCGCCCGGGGGGCACTGGTTGATGCCTGCCTCGCCGCGGGCCATCGCCTGCGCGTAGCCGCGGCAGTCGGGGTAGCCACAGCGCGTGCACTGCGTCTGCGGCAAGGCGTCGTTCAGACGCTCGGCAAGATCTGCGGCGGCGGGATCGGCGGGACTCACCGGCCGATTATCGGCGCCGGGTCGACTGCACCGCGTCAGTGGCGACGGCGGTGCATCCGCGTCATGTCGTTACTTGACCCGCTTCGCGGCGGTGGCCTTGCCGCTGCGGGCGAGCGCCGCTGTCGTCGCGCGCCCCGTGCGTGCGGCGACCTTCGCCCCGACCGCCTTCGCCGACCGGGGGGTCGCCGGCGCTTCGCCCTTCGGGTTGTACTTGGCGATGAAGTTGCGCACCTCCGGGTACACGTTCTCGCGCCAGCGGCGGCCGGAGAAGATGCCGTAGTGCCCGGCGCCCTTGGCGTCGTAGTGATATTGGTGCTGCTTCGGAACCCCTGTGCACAGGCCGTGCGCGGCGCGCGTCTGGCCGGCACCGGAGATGTCGTCGAGCTCGCCTTCGACGGTCAGCAGCGCGCTGCGGGTGATGTCCTGCGGCCGGACGAGCTGGCCGCCGACTTCCCAGGTGCCGTTGACGAGCGCGAAGTCCTGGAACACGGTCTTGATCGTGTCCAGGTAGTACTCGGCAGGCATGTCGAGCACGGCGTTGTACTCGTCGTAGAACTCGCGGTGCGAGTCGGCGTTGTCGCCATCGCCGCGCACGAGGTCGAGGAAGTAGTCGTAGTGCGACTTCAGGTGCCGGTCCGGGTTCATCGCGATGAACCCGCTGTGCTGCAGGAAGCCGGGGTAGACGCGCCGCCCGCTGCCCGGGAAATTGTGCGGAACGCGATAGATCACGTTGGTCTCGAACCAGCTATGGCTCTTGTTGGCGGCCAGGTTGTTGACCTTGGTCGGGCTCAGGCGGGCGTCGATCGGCCCGCCCATCATCGTCAGCGTGCGTGGCGTCGGCTCGCCGTTGCTGGCCATCAGCGAGACGGCCGCCAGCACCGGCACGGTGGGCTGGCAGACCGAGATCACGTTCACGCCGGGGCCGACGTGGCGGATGAACTCCTGCACGTAGGCCACGTAGTCGTCGAGGTGGAACGGTCCCGCCTCGGCGGGCACCATGCGGGCATCGGTCCAGTCGGTGATGAAGACCTTGTGGTGCTGCAGCAAGGCACGCACGGTCTCGCGCAGCAGCGTCGAATGGTGGCCGGAGAGCGGCGCCACCACCAGCACCGTCGGCTGGTCCTTCATCTGGTCGAGCATCGGCGCGTTGTCGGTGAAGCGCTTGAAGCGCAGCAGGCGGCAGAACGGCTTGGTGATCGCCACCCGCTGCTGGACCGCCACGTCGACCCCGTCGATGTGCACCGAGTGGATGTTGAACTCGGGCTTCTCGTAGGCCTTGGCCAGGCGGTGCATCAGGCCGAGCCCGGCCGAAACGCGTGGCGCGAGCGGTGTGTGCGAGAAGGGCGACAGCGGATGGCTGTACAGCTTGGCCGACGTGTAGGCGAATTCCGAGAACGGGCTCAGCAGGGCGCGCTGGGTTTCATACAGCTGGTACAGCATCGGGCTTCCTTCTCAATGCGGCTCACCCGCCCGGCGCAGCGAACCTGGGGACAAGGCTGGCAGCGAAGACGCGCGAACCATTGTGCGTTGCACCATTCTAGGCATTCCGCTGTCATCATGCTGACTGGAAGGCGGGTGAAAACCCGCAAGAGACCGACAAATCGGCGCGAAATCGCCAGCGGTGTCGCCAGGGCGACACCGCTGGCCCCCCGTCCGGGCCTGCGCGCCTCAGGAACCGACCGGCAACTCGACGACGCGTGCGATCGCCCGCACGACCGCATCGATGTTGTGTTGGTTCAGTGCCGCGACGCAGATGCGGCCGGAATCGACCCCGTAGATGCCGAACTCGCTGCGCAGGCGCTGCATCTGCTCGCGGCCGAGGCCGGAGTAGCTGAACATGCCCTGCTGGCGAGTGATGAAGCTCATGTCCTGCTGCACGCCGGCGGCGCGCAGCTTGTCCCGCAGCGCGGTGCGCATCTGCCGGATGCGAACGCGCATTCCGGCCAGCTCTTCTTCCCACAGGCGGCGCAGCGCGGGCGTCGTCAGCACCGTGGCGACGATCTGCGCGCCGTGTGTCGGCGGATTGGAGTAGTTGCTGCGGATCACGATCTTCAACTGGCTGAGCACCCGCGCGGCCTCGTCGCGGCTCTCGCAGACGATGCTGAGCGCACCGACGCGCTCGCCGTAGAGCGAGAAGCTCTTGCTGAAGCTCGTCGCGACGAAGAAGTCGATGCCCGCGGCCAGGAACTGGCCGACCACCGCGCCGTCCTCGGCCAGCCCGACGCCGAATCCCTGGTAGGCCATGTCGAGGAAGGCCAGCAGATCGCGCGCCTTCACCACCTGCACGACCTGCGCCCACTGTGCCGGCGTGAGGTCGTAGCCGGTCGGGTTGTGGCAGCAGGCATGAAGCACCACGATCGTTCCCGCGGCGGCAGCGTTCAGCGCCGCGAGCATGCCGGCGAAGTCGACCCCGTGCGCTGCAGCGTCGTAGTAGGGGTAGGTGCCGACTTCGAAGCCGGCGTTCGTGAACAGCGCGCGGTGGTTCTCCCAGCTCGGGTCGCTGATCAGCACTTGCGCGTTCGGGTTGACGCGGTGCAGGAAGTCGGCCCCGACCTTCAGCCCGCCGGTGCCGCCGAGGCCTTGCACGGTGGCGATGCGCCCGCCGGTCACGGCCTCGCTGTCGGCACCGAACACGAGGCCCTGCACCGCCTTGTCGTAGGCGGCCATGCCGTCGATCGGCAGGTAGCCGCGCGGCTTGGGCGAGGCCTGCATCAGCGCTTCGGCCTCGGCCACGCACTTGAGCAGCGGCAGCTTGCCGTCCGCGTCGAAATAGACGCCGACGCCGAGGTTGACCTTGGCCGGGTTCGGATCGGCATTGAACTGCTCGTTCAGGCCGAGGATCGGGTCACGCGGTGCCATTTCGACGGCGGAGAACAAGGACATGGACGGCTTTCGGTGGAAGAAGGGGGTTGCTGCGCAAGGGTGTCGCGAGTCGGGTAGGCTTGCAGGTTGCCTGTGCCCCGGCCACGAGCCGGGAACAGGTCGAATTTTAGTCGCTGCCTCGAGGTGCCCCGATGTCCGTAGCCGCCGCAGCCTCCACCGGGCTCAACAATGAAGTCGAGGCCGCGCCGCCGCCCGCGGGTGAGTTCGTCAGCTTTCCGGGCTCGCCGTTCCAGCTTTACCAGCCCTATCCGCCGGCCGGCGACCAGCCGCAGGCCATCGCGCAACTCGTCGAAGGCATCGAAGACGGGCTGAGCTTCCAGACCCTGCTCGGCGTCACCGGCTCGGGCAAGACCTTTACGATGGCCAACGTGATCGCCCGCATCGGCCGGCCGGCGCTCGTGTTCGCGCCGAACAAGACGCTTGCGGCGCAGCTCTACGCCGAGTTCCGCGAGTTCTTCCCGAGGAACGCGGTCGAGTATTTCGTCAGCTACTACGACTACTACCAGCCCGAGGCCTATGTGCCGCAGCGCGACCTGTTCATCGAGAAGGACAGCGCGATCAACGAGCACATCGAGCAGATGCGCCTGTCGGCGACGAAGAGCCTGCTCGAACGGCGCGACGTGGTGATCGTGGCCAGCGTGTCGGCGATCTACGGGATCGGCGAGCCGCAGGCCTACCACCAGATGGTGATGACGCTGCGCGTGCATGACAAGCTCGGCCAGCGCGACGTGATCGCGCAGCTGATCCGCATGCAGTACACGCGCAACGAGACCGACTTCTCGCGCGGCACTTTCCGCGTGCGCGGCGACACGATCGACGTCTTTCCGGCCGAGCACAGCGAGCTGGCGATCCGCATCGAGCTGTTCGACGACGAGGTCGAATCGTTGCAGCTGTTCGACCCGCTGACGGGCCGGATCCGGCAGAAGATCCCGCGTTTCACCGTGTACCCGAGCAGCCACTACGTGACGCCGCGCGAGCAGGTCGTGAACGCGATCGCGACGATCAAGGAAGAGCTGCGCACGCGTGTCGCCGAGTTCGTCGGCATGGGCAAGCTCGTCGAGGCGCAGCGCATCGAACAGCGAACGCGCTTCGACCTGGAAATGCTGCAGGAGATCGGCCACTGCAAGGGCATCGAGAACTACACGCGGCATCTCTCGGGCGCGAAGCCGGGCGAGCCGCCGTCGACGCTGGTGGACTACATGCCGGCCGACGCGCTGATGTTCCTCGACGAGAGCCACGTGATGATCGGCCAGCTCGGCGGCATGTACAACGGCGACCGGGCGCGCAAGACGACACTCGTGGAATACGGCTTCCGGTTGCCGAGCGCGCTCGACAACCGGCCGCTAAAGTTCGCGGAGTTCGAACGCAAGATGCGCCAGGCGGTGTTCGTCTCGGCCACGCCGGCCGACTACGAGAAGCGCACCGCGAGCCAGGTCGTCGAGCAGCTCGTGCGGCCGACCGGCCTGGTCGACCCGGAGGTTGAGGTGCGGCCGGCGATCCATCAGGTGGACGACGTGCTGCAGGAGATCCGCGAACGCGTCACTGCGGGCGAGCGGGTGCTGATCACGACGCTGACCAAGCGCATGGCCGAGCAGCTGACCGACTACCTGGCCGACAACGGCGTCAAGGTGCGCTACCTGCACAGCGACGTCGATACCGTCGAGCGGGTCGAGATCCTGCGCGACCTGCGGCTGGGCACCTTCGACGTGCTGGTCGGCATCAACCTGTTGCGCGAGGGTCTGGACATTCCCGAGGTGTCGCTGGTGGCGATCCTCGACGCCGACAAGGAGGGCTTCCTGCGTTCGGGGCGCAGCCTGATCCAGACCATCGGGCGCGCGGCGCGCAACCTCAACGGCAAGGCCATCCTCTATGCCGACCGCATCACCGACTCGATGGCGCTGGCGATTGGCGAAACCGAGCGCCGGCGCGCGCGCCAGGTCGCCTTCAACCTCGAGCACGGCATCACGCCGCACAGCGTCGTGAAGGAGGTGCGCGACCTGATCGACGGCGTTTACAACCCCAAGGGCGCCAAGGACGACCTGAAGGCGGCACAGGCCGCGGCGCAGATCGAGGTGCTCAGCGAGAAGGATCTCGGCAAGCGCGTCAAGCAACTCGAGCGCCAGATGCTCGAGCACGCGCGCAACCTCGAGTTCGAGCAGGCGGCCCGCGTGCGCGACCAACTGGCACTGCTGCGCGAGCAGGCCTTCGGCGCCAATGTCGGCGACCACATTCCCCCGCTGCCGCCCGGCCCGGGCTGAATCCCCCGAACGCGCGGGCCGGTCAGCGCGGGGCGGCCGCTTGGGACGCGGCCTGGGCGCAGAACGCCGCAAGGTCGGCCAGCACCTCGTTGACGGCCTGGTTGGCGGCCACCACGCCGCCATAGGGATCATCGCTCGCCGCCGGTGCGCTGGTGTCGAACTCGCGCCAGGCGACGACGCGGCGCGTCGCGGTCTCGACCAGCACCGCGCGCAGCGTCAGCCGCACGCGGCTCGGCGGGTCTGCGAATTCATGCTGCAGGCGGACCAGCTCCGTGTCCAGCCGCAGTTCGGCGACGGCGACCGTCGGCGCGAGCAGCACGGCGCGGAAGGCGCCGCTGCGCTCTGCGGCCTTGGCGATCAGCGGCGCGAGCATCAGTGCCGGCGGCTGCACCCATTGGCTGTAGGCAAAGGCCTCGAGCTCGTGCGCATGGCGAACGTACACGATGCGCGGGGTGTCGAAGCCCGGCGCGGCGCGCGGCGTGCCGACGATCAGCGTCGGCGCGTTGGGCGGTGGCGGTCGAATCGCCGGCGCCGAAGCCGCCAGGTTGCCGCCGTCGATGGAGAACAGCGCGGGCGCCGGTGGCGGCTTCGGCAGCAGCGCGTTGCAGCCGCCGAGCAGGCCCAGCGCTGGCAGCCCGGCGCAGCCCAGGGCCTGGGTCAGCACGCGCCGTCGCGAGGGGTTCGTCATGGCTTGGCCTTTTCTCCGGGGCCCGGGTTCAGGCTGCGGTTGCCGAGCAGCAGGCTGCTCGGGTCGCGTTCGGTCTGTTCGCTCAGGCGGCGCATCGAGCCCGCGAGCACGTTCAGCTCGACGAGCAGACGTTCGATCTCGGGCAGGGTGTCGCTGTTGAATTGGCGGATGCCGCTGCTTGCCGCATCCACGGTGCGGCCGGCGCCGGCGCCGGTGCGGGCGACCGCGTCGGCCATCTTCGCCAACGCATCGGCGCTGGCGCCGAGGCGCGTCAGCATCGGGCCGAGTTGCTCGCTGGCGCGTGCCGTGTTGCGCGCCGTGCGCGCCGCGTCGGCGATGCCGGCACTCAGCACCTGCTGCTGTGCCGCCAGCGCCTGCGTCAATTCGGCGGTGGCGGTGAGCATCTTCTTCAGCTGCACGCGGTTGTCGTCGTCGAGCGCAGCGGTGAGGTTGCGCGAAGTGCGGTTCAGGTTGGCCAGGACGGTCGTCAGCTCGCTTTCCAGGCGCAGACTCAGCGACGGCCTGGAGCGGATCGACGGGATCTGGCCCTCGACCGTGGCCACCAGCGGCGGCGAGTCGATGCTGCCGCCGCTCAGCTCGACATAGGCGATGCCGGTCAGGCCCTGGGTCCTGAGCACGGCCAGCGTGTCCTGCTTGATCGGCGTGCCGCGCTCGATCAGCAGCAGGAGCTGCACATGCTGCGGGTTCTTCGGATCGAGCCGGATCTGGCGCACCTTGCCGACATCGACCCCGAGGTACTTGACCGGGGCGTCGATGTTGAGTCCCGACACCGACTCCTCGATGATCGACTCGTAGGTTTCGTAGCGCTTGTGCCCGCCGAGGTCGGCCGCGAGCCACAGCACGCCGCCAATGAGCACGGCGCCGAGGGCGAGCACGAAGACGCCGACCAGCGTGTAGTTGACCTTGTCGTCCATGGCGGTTCCTGTGCTGCTAAGCCTCTGCGCGCTCGTGAGCCTTGCGCGCCCGCGGGTCGTCGAAGTAGCCACGGATGATGGGATGCTCCTGCTGCGAGAGCTCCGGCATCGAGCCGGTGGCCAGCACGCGGGCCTCGCCGAGCACCGCGACGCGGTCGCAGACCTGCCACAGCAGGTCCAGGTCGTGGGTGACGAGCACGATCGTCAGCCCATACAGCGTGTGCATGCGGCGGATCAGATCGTCCACGCCGGCTGCGCTGGCCGGGTCCAGGCCCGAGGTGGGCTCGTCGAGGAAAAGCAGCTCCGGGTCGAGCGCGATCGCGCGCGACAGCGAGGCGCGCTTGAGCATGCCGCCGCTGAGTTCGTCCGGGTACTTCAGGCCCGCGTCGCCGCTCAGGCCGGTGAGCGAGAGCTTCCAGTCGGCGATGGCGTCGATCAGATCGTCGTCGAGCGTGCTGTGTTCGCGCAACGGCAGGCCGACGTTCTCGCGCACGGTCAGCGAACTGAACAGGCCGCCGTGCTGGAACATGACGCCGCAGCGCTTGCGCAGCGCCCGCGTCGCATCCTCGTCGAGCGCGTCGACGTCGGTGCCGAGCACCTCGACCTTGCCCGAGCTCGGCCGTTGCAGGAGGATCATTTCGCGCAGCAGCACGGTCTTGCCAGAACCGCTGCCGCCGACGATCGCGAAGACCTCGCCGCGCCGCACCTCGAGGTCGAGGTCCTGGTGAACCACGTGGCTGCCGAAGCGGGTGCAGACCTTGCGCATCCGGATGACGATCTCGGGTTCCATGAGGTCAGAGCTCGAGGATGCTGAAGGCGACCGAGAACACCGCGTCGGCGACGATCACGAGAAAGATCGACTGGACCACGCTGAGCGTCGTCTGGCGGCCCACGCTGTCGGCGCTGCCATGCGTGCGAAAGCCCTGGAAGCAGCCGATCATCGCAATGATCAGCGCGAACACCCATGCCTTGCCCACGCCGATCAGCAGCGATGCGCCGTGCAGTTCGCGGCCGAAGCGGTCGACGAACTCGTGAAACCCGATGTCGAGCTGCAGCCGCGCCATGATCATGCCGCCGAACACCCCCATCACGTCGGCGTACACGGTCAGCAGCGGCAGCGCGATAGCGAGGGCCATGACCTTGGGCAGCACCAGCAGCTCGATCGGCTCGATGCCGAGCGTGCGCATGGCATCGACCTCTTCGGTGACGAGCATCGTGCCGATCTGCGCCGCGTAGGCCGAGCCGGAGCGGCCGGCAACGATGATGGCCGTGATCAGCGGCGCGAACTCGCGCAGCATGGCATAGCCGACCAGGTCGACCACGAAGATGTTGGCGCCGTAGTGGCGCAACTGGTCGGCGCCCTGGTAGGCGACGACGATGCCGAGCAGGAACGCGGTCAGGCCGACGATCGGCAGCGCCTCGAAGCCGCCCGTCTGGAGGTTGCGCAGCGTGGTCCGCCAGCGGATGCGCGCTGGGTGCGCGAACAAGCGCAGCGCCAACGCCGCACTCTCGCCGACGAACGCGAGCAACGCCAGCGCCTGCTGCAGGCCGGCGACGGAGCCCTCGCCAGCCCGGGCCACCCACGAGCGCCGGGGCGGCTGCAGCAGTGGTGAGTCCGGGTGTGCCGCGACAAGCGCCATCAGCTTCTCGAGCCGAGGCGGCCAATGGCGCAAGATGGCCCGCGCACCGTGCTGGTGAAGCCATCGCTGCAGCATCCAGGCCCCCGCCGTGTCGATGGCATCGAGCGCGGAGCCGTCGAGGGCGACTTCCCCCGGTGCGCAGGCCAGCGTCGCGATCTGCTGCGTCAGCTCATCCAGGCCGCGCACGGTCCAGTTTCCGGCGAGCTTCCACGCTCGCTCGGCAGTCTGGGTGATGGTGGCGGGAACCAAGGGCGGTCGGTCGGAACGAGACTGGATCATGACCGGTTTCGTCGGCGCGTCTATTGAGCGGCCTCAGGCTTCGGCGCGGTGAACGCAAGGCGTGTCCGCGAGTTCGACGGAACTTCCGTGCGCAATCTCGACCAAAACACTCGGGATCAGGTAAAATCGACCAAATCGCTCGGGTTAGCCGCAAGGGCTTGACCGCGCTTCCCGTCGATGTCGGTTCGCCTGACTCGCCCGGCCCCGCAGGCCGGTTCGGCACTTTGTCTGCGGCCAACTTCAGGAGAATTTCATGCGTTTGACCACCAAAGGGCGTTTCGCCGTCACGGCGATGATCGATCTGGCGTTGCGCGAAAACACCGGCCCCGTTGCCTTGGCGGCGATCAGCGCGCGCCAGCAGATCTCGCTGTCCTATCTCGAGCAGCTCTTCGGCAAGTTGCGCCGGCACGAACTCGTGGAAAGCACTCGCGGCCCCGGTGGCGGCTACGCGCTGGGCCGCAAGTCGAGCGAGATCACGGTGGCCGACATCATCGTGGCGGTGGACGAGCCGATCGACGCCACCGGCTGCCACGGCAAGGAAAACTGCATGGGCGAGGACTCAGGCCGCTGCATGACGCACGACCTGTGGTCGAGCCTGAACACGAAGATGATCGAATACCTCGACTCGATCACGCTGCGCAAGCTCGTCGACGATCAACTCGCCAAGGGCGTCTCGGTGCAGGAGCAGCCCGTCAAGCGCGCCATCTCGACGCAGCCGGTCGTCAAGCCGATCAAGATCACGGCACCGAACTCGGTCTTCGCCTTTGGCGCGGCCTTCTCGAAGTAGATCCTCCTGCCCGGCGATCGCGGCGCGCTGCCGAAGAGCCGCAGCGACCGGCAACAACCCCACCAGAGCCCCATGACACCGCACTTTCCGATCTACATGGACTACGGCGCCACCACCCCGGTGGATCCGCGCGTCGTCGACGCGATGATTCCCTGGCTGCGCGAGCATTTCGGCAACCCGGCGTCGCGCAGTCACGCCTGGGGCTGGGAGGCCGAGGCGATCGTCGAGAAGAGCCGCGAGCAGGTGGCTGCGCTGGTCGGCGCCGACCCGCGCGAGATCGTCTGGACCTCCGGCGCCACCGAGTCGAACAACCTCGCGCTCAAGGGCGCGGCTCACTTCTACAAGACGCGCGGCAAGCACCTGATCACCGTCAAGACCGAGCACAAGGCGGTGCTCGACACCACGCGCGAACTCGAGCGCCAGGGCTTCGAGGTGACCTACCTCGAGGTGCAGGAAGACGGCCTGCTCGACCTCGACCGGCTGAAGGCTGCGATGCGTCCCGACACCATCCTCGTCTCGGTGATGTTCGTCAACAACGAGATCGGCGTGATCCAGGACATCGCGGCCATCGGCGCGCTGTGCCGCGAACGCGGCATCATCTTCCATGTCGACGCTGCGCAGGCGACCGGCAAGGTCGCGATCGACTTGGCGACGCTGCCGGTCGACCTGATGAGCCTGGCCTCGCACAAGACCTACGGCCCGAAGGGCATAGGCGCGCTCTACGTGCGGCGCAAGCCGCGGGTGCGCATCGAGGCGCAGATGCACGGCGGCGGGCATGAGCGGGGGATGCGCTCGGGAACGCTGCCGACGCACCAGATCGTCGGCATGGGCGAGGCGTTTCGGATCGCGCGCGAGGAAATGGGCACCGAGAGCGAACGCATCCGCATGCTGCAGCAGCGCCTGCTCAAGGGGCTGCGGGGCATCGAGCAGGTGTTCATCAACGGCCATCTCGACAGGCGCGTGCCGCACAACCTGAACATGTCGTTCAACTTCGTCGAGGGCGAGTCGCTGATCATGGGCATCAAGGGCCTCGCGGTCTCTTCGGGCTCGGCCTGCACCTCGGCCAGCCTGGAGCCGAGCTACGTGCTGCGAGCGCTCGGCCGCAGCGACGAGCTCGCGCATTCCTCGCTGCGCATGACGATCGGCCGCTTCACGACCGCTCCGGAGATCGACTACGCAATCGCCACCATCAGCGAGAACGTCGCCAAGTTGCGCGAGCTTTCGCCGCTGTGGGAGATGTACAAGGATGGCATCGACATCAGCACCATCCAGTGGGCGGCGCATTGAAGAAGCGACAAGCCCGATGCACCTCAGGCGTCGCCTCCCGATGGGGTCTCGGCCCCGTTGGGGACGGCCCGGCGAGGGCCGAGGCGCCGCTACACCCGTCAGTGAACTTGTTGGAGAAACACCATGGCCTACAGTGAAAAAGTGATCGAGCACTACGAGCATCCGCGCAACGTCGGCTCCTTCGACAAGGGCGACGAGAGCGTGGGCACCGGCATGGTCGGCGCGCCGGCCTGCGGCGACGTGATGAAGCTGCAGATCAAGGTCAACCCGCAGACCGGCCTGATCGAGGACGCCCGATTCAAGACCTACGGCTGCGGCTCGGCGATCGCGTCGAGCTCGCTCGTGACCGAATGGGTCAAGGGCAAGTCGCTCGACGAGGCGCTGACCATCAAGAACACGCAGATCGCCGAGGAACTGGCGCTGCCGCCGGTGAAGATCCATTGTTCGATCCTGGCCGAGGACGCGATCAAGGCCGCCGTCAACGACTACAAAGCCCGGCAGCACTGAGGTGCTGACGAACCCGAGACACCTGCAGTGTCGCCAACCGAGGGGATCAGCCCTCTCGGGGTGGACCTGCGAGGACTGAACCGAACCCCCGTATGGCAGTCACTCTCACCGAAGCCGCCGCGCGCCACGTGTCGCGCTTCATCGCCAAACGAGGCAAAGGCGTGGGCGTGCGCCTTGGCGTCAAGACCACCGGCTGTTCTGGCCTGGCCTACAAGCTCGAATACGCCGACGAAGTGGCGCCTGAAGACACGGTATTCGAGGGCCATGGCGTGAAGGTGCTGATCGATCCGAAGAGCCTGCCCTACCTCGACGGAACCGAACTCGACTTCGTTCGCGAGGGCTTGAACGAAGGCTTCAAGTTCCACAACCCGCGAGAAAAGGACCGCTGCGGTTGCGGCGAGTCGTTCCGGGTCTGAGCCCGCGCAGGCCGGGTCCGGCGCGCGGCCGCCCGAAACGGCACTCGCTGTGGCGCCAGCCCGGCCGCCACGCGGCAGGCAGGGGGCGATGCTCTCACACCGGGCGCCGCGGTAGGCAGGGGCCCGCGAACGCAGTGAGCCCTGCGCGCTTTATCCCATGAAACTCAACGCAAACGACTTCGAACTCTTCGCCCTGCCGCCGCGCCAGGCGCAAGACCGCGGCGAACTTGACGCCCATTGGCGCTCGCTGCAGACCGAGGTGCACCCGGACCGTTTTGCCTCCGAGGGCGCGGCCGCCCAGCGCGTGGCGATGCAATGGGCCGTTCGCGTGAACGAGGCCTACCAGCGCCTGAAAGACCCCCTCAGGCGCGCCGCGTACCTGTGCGAACTCAACGGCGCGGCGATCGACGCCCACAACAACACGGCGATGCCCGCGGCGTTCCTGATGCAGCAGATGGCCTGGCGCGAGGCGCTCGACGAAGCCACCGGCGCCGCGGCCGTCGAAGCCCTGGCCAGCGATGTCGCCGCGCAACGCGAGGCCTTGCTGGCGCAGCTTGCGCGCACGCTGGACGAACACCACGACTACGCCGAGGCGGCGCGCCAGGTCAGAGCCCTGATGTTCGTCGAGCGATTTCAGAGCGATGTCGATCGCCGTCTCGAAGCGCTGGGACAATAGGCCCATGGCTCTTCTGCAGATCTCCGAACCCGGCGACAGCCCGGACCCGCACCAGCGACGCATCGCCATCGGCATCGACCTCGGCACCACGCACTCGCTGGTGGCCGCGGTGCGAAGCGGCGTCGCCGAATGCCTGCCCGATGCGCAGGGCCGGGTGATCCTGCCGTCGGCGGTGCGCTACTTCGTCGATGCGAGCGGGCAGCCGCGCCGCCAGGTCGGCACCGAGGCGCTGGCCGACGCGGCGCTCGACCCTCGCAACACCATCGTTTCGGTCAAGCGCTTCATGGGTCGCGGCCTGGCCGACGTGGCGCAGCCCGGCAAGCTGCCCTACGACTTCATCGACACGGCCGGGATGCTGCAGATCCGCACCGTGGCCGGCGTGAAGTCGCCGGTCGAGGTCTCGGCCGAGATCCTGGCAACGCTGCGCCAGCGCGCCGAAGACAGCTTCGACGACGAGATCTTCGGCGCGGTGATCACCGTACCGGCGTATTTCGACGACGCGCAGCGTCAGGCGACCAAGGATGCGGCGCAGCTCGCTGGCCTGAACGTGCTGCGACTGATCAACGAGCCGACCGCGGCCGCAGTGGCCTACGGACTGGAGCATGGCGCCGAAGGCCTGTACGCGATCTACGACCTGGGGGGCGGCACCTTCGACATCTCGCTGCTGCGCCTGGCTGCCGGCGTGTTCGAGGTGGTGGCGACCGGCGGCGACTCGGCGCTGGGCGGCGACGACTTCGACCACCTGCTGGCCGACTGGGCCATGGCCCAGGCCGGTCTGGAGGCGAGCACGCCGCAGGACAAGCGGGCGGTGCTCGTCGCGGCGCGGGCGGCCAAGGAAAAGCTGAGCGTGGCCGATCACGCGACATTTGCCTGCCCGCTGTCGGGCGGCGAGCTGTCGCTGCGCGTCGATCGCGAGACCTTCGAGTCGCTGACACGCGACCTGGTCGCACGCACGCTGGCCGCGGTGCGCAAGGTGCTGCGCGACGCCCGCGCCGACCGCGGCGACGTGAAGGGGGTGGTGATGGTCGGCGGCTCGACGCGGATGCCGATGGTGCAGGCGGCCGTCGCCGCGTACTTCGGTCAGCCGCCGCTGACCGACCTGAACCCCGACGAGGTGGTGGCGCTCGGTGCGGCCCTGCAGGCACACCAGCTCGCGGGCAACGCGGGCGGCGATCAGATTCTGCTGCTCGACGTGATCCCGCTTTCGCTCGGGCTCGAGACGATGGGCGGGCTGGTCGAGCGCATCATCCCGCGCAACAGCACGATCCCGACCGCGCGCGCGCAGGACTTCACGACCTTCAAGGACGGCCAGACCGCGCTCGCGCTGCACGTGGTGCAGGGCGAGCGCGAGCTCGTTGCCGACTGCCGCTCGCTGGCGCGCTTCGAGCTGCGCGGCATCCCGCCGATGGTGGCCGGCGCGGCGCGCATCCGCGTCAGCTTCCAGGTCGATGCCGACGGGCTGCTCAGCGTGAAGGCGCGCGAGGAGGCCTCGGGCGTCGAGGCTGCCATCACGGTCAAACCAAGCTACGGCCTCGCCGACGACGACATCGCCCGCATGCTGCAGGAGGGCTTCCGCAGTGCCGATGCCGACATGCAGGCGCGCACGCTGCGCCAGTCGCAGGTGGAAGCCGAGCGGCTGCTGCTCGGCACGCGCTCGGCGCTCGCTGCCGATGGCGATCTGCTCGATTCCGCCGAGCGCGCTGCCATCGAAGGCCTGCTCAACGAGTTGCAGGCCCACGCCGCGGGAGACGACCACCGTGCGATCGACGCTGCGGTCGAGGAGCTCGCGCGCGGCACCGAGGCGTTCGCCGCCGAGCGCATGAACCGCGGCATCCGCCATGCGCTGGCCGGCCGCAGCGTCAACGACATCTGACCGGACCGCCGCCAACCCCATGCCCGTCATCACCGTCCTTCCCCACCCCGAGTACTGCCCCGCCGGCGCGCGCGTCGAGGCGCCTGCCGGCACCTCGATCTGCGAAGCGCTGCTCGAGAACGACATCGCCATCGAGCACGCCTGCGAGATGTCGTGTGCCTGCACCACCTGCCACGTGGTGGTGCGCCAGGGCTTCGAGTCGCTCGGCGAGATGGACGAGAGCGAAGAAGACCTGCTCGACCGCGCCTGGGGCCTGGAGCCGCAGTCGCGCCTGTCGTGCCAGGCGATCCTGGCGCAGCAGGACGTGACGATCGAGATCCCGAAGTACTCGATCAATCACGCCAAGGAAACGCACTGACGGGTGCCGGGCGGTCCGCTTGCGCACGGGAAGCGATCCGTCCACGGGCCCGCTCGGCAGCGGCTAGCAGGACATACGCGACGCCGTGCGCGGGCTGTGCACGGCATTCCCCGGCGCGTACATTCGCCACGCGGCCGCCGAGCGCGCCGACGCCGGGGCCCTTGTCGTTGCACTCACCCGCACTGGCTGGATGGCGGCACTGATTTCGCGGGCCTGCGGCGGCTCGGGGCTTGGGCTGGCAAAGGCGTCGGTGATCATGGGAGAGATCAACCGTGCCGGCGGCAATGCGGGAGCCTGCCACGGCCGCGTGTACAACATGGGCACGCTGCCGCGCCGCGGATCGGGGGCGCAGCAGCGGCTCTACCTGCCGTGCATCTCGAGCGGCGAATTGCGCCGTCAGTCCATGGCCGTGACCGAGCCGGGCGCCTGCACCGACACCACCAAGATCAAGACCAGCGCGGTGCGGGCCGCGGTGGCCCGGGCGGCGACCGCCATGTCGTCACCGGGCAGAAGGTGCGGATCTCGCACGTGCCGCCCTCCGAGCTGATGATCCTGCTCCCTCGTACTGCGGCGCTTGCCGAGATGGCGAAGAAGTCCGAAGGGTTGTCGATCTTCCGCGTCGATCAGCGCGACGCGATCGGCCACGGCCTGACGGTGCGGCCGATCGGGCAGAACCAGGGCGCGCAGTTCCCGATCGCCGAGGCGCACATCGAGATCGAGGCCGCCGACCCGATGCGCTGGCGGGCCTGCGCGCTGTTCGATGCGCGCGAGCCCTGCGGCACCGAGGCCAACATCCAGGCACCTGGCAGCCAAGGCCTCCTGGGAAGCGGCCATCGCCCGCCTGCGGTTCCACGGCGGCTTCGGGTTCGCGTGCGAATACGACGTCGAGCGCAAGTTCCGCGAGACGCGGCTCTACCAGGTGGCGCCGATCTCGAGCAACCTGATCCTCGCCTGCGTGGCCGAGCACGTGCTGGGGCTGCCGCGGTCGTTCTGAACCTAGATTCGGCAGTTGACCGCTTGCTAGCGCTGGCTAACCCGCATAGACACTGAGCCTTGTTCCCACGTCGCGCTTCACCGTTGGGGTGAGGGCGCTACCCACCCGATCGAGCCGCGCTGCGGCACGCAAGCGACGTTGCTCCTCCTCGCGAGCATGGGCCCGCAGGCTCGTCGTGCCTTGCCTGCGCACCGCCCGCAGCCCGCTCGGGCGCGTCCAAGTGCCGAATCCAGGCTGAACCAGCCGCGGCCGGGACGCGCGGCCGGTCGAGTCGACCGCAGGTCTCGCGCGCCAGTTGGAGCCGGCGACCGACACGTCCGAACGGCTGCTCGCCCCGGCAACGAGGCGCACTTCAGCGCGGTCCGCTCGCCGCGGCCGCGCGCCGGGCCACGAATTCCACGGGCGCATGAGGCGAGGCGCCGCCCTCGGTCTGCATCACGAAGAGCAGTTCGTTGTCGACGAGCCGGCCCCGATAGCGGTGCACCGTCTCGACGCCGCTGCCCGCAGCGCCTGACACTTCGCTCGTCCGCGTGACGAAGCGCAGGCCGCCCGGCTCCGTGCTGCCTTCGAGGATGCCTCTGGGCGTGCCGAGGAACGAGGCGCTGCCGTGCAGCTCGCTGCCATCGCCGTCGAAGCTGAAGCGTTCCATGTAGCGAGCGTTCGGCCAGTCGTAGCTCACGTCGGCCTGCCATGGGCCATTGATGTCCGGGCGCGCTGTGCTCGTTGCGGCGGCCGCGCTCGAAGCCGTCGGGTCCGACGCCGCGCCGCTGGCGGTGCCCGACGGTGCGCGCCACTGCCACAGCACGGCCAGCGCGATGGCGAGCAGGGCACCTGCCAGGCCCCACCACCGGGCTGTCCCGGGTGGCCGCGATGCCGGCTCGCCGATGGTTTCGCGCAGCGCAGCCACGAGGCGTTCGATGTCGGCCTCGAAGCGCGTATGGCCGATCTCGATTGCATTGCGCCGCGCCAGTGGGCGCAGCGGTGCGGGCAGCTCGGCTTCGGTCGGCATCGTCGCGCCGTCGAGCAGCAAGGGAATCACGCGCAGGCCCTTGGCCAGGCCGGCAGTGACTTCGCGCCGAACGAAGTCGCCCGCCTCGCTGATCCGCGGTGGCCGGCCTTCGCGTTCGCCCCGCCAGCGCTTGCCGATCATCACCAGCAGCACCTCGGACTCGCCCACCGCGCGCTGGATGGCCTCGTCGAAGGCTTGCCCGGCGCCGATGTCGTCCACGTCCATGAACACGCGCTCGGCGGTGAAGCGCCTCGCCAACGCGTCGTACACGGCGCGCGCATAGCCGGCCGCGTCGTCGCGGCGGTAGCTGATGAAGATCTGGGCCCTGGGCATCGTGCGCTCCGCGCCGTCGAGGCGCCGCCGCAGGATAGCGCCATCGCCAGCGCGCCGCGCACTGTGTCAAGATCGCGCGGCCTCAACGACGCCGCGACCACCCATGACACTCCCGGGAAGTGCCACCCTCGCCGCCACGCTTCGAACGCCCGACGCGAAGTTCACCGCGGAATGCGGCGGCGCCCCTTCAGGCAGACCGCGCGACGGCCGCGACCGCACCGCCGTTGGCGTCGAGCCGCCATGGCGATGGCAAGCCCGATGGCCGGCGCACCGGCGGCCCCTGAGGCATGCCGCGCGATGAGCCTTCTTCGCGGCGACTGCAGCCGACGCCTTCGGCGCAGCGCCTCGCTCTGCGCTGTGGCGCGTTGATCGTGCTCGCGATCGCGACTCCGCGCGAGGCATCCCCGCAGGCGGCCGCGCCCGGTGCCGCACTGCCGACGCTCGCCATCGCGGCGAATGCCGAGGGCTGGTTCGGCCTCTACCCGGCGCCTGCCTTCGCTGTCGGCACGGGCGCATTGGCGGCGGGCCCGGCCGCGCGGCAGGCGGGCTGGTACTTTCGCGACGAGACCATCGCCGCACCGCGGCCAGGCCAGCCGGTGGCCGGGTTCGAAGCCGGCGTGCATGCGTTCGACGACGTGCGCCACTGGACGACGGGCCGCCCCGCCGATGCGTCGATCGACTATCCGCCGCTGGTCTGGGCCGCCGCGCCGCAGGTGTTGCGGCAGGCCCGGCTCGGCGAGGGCGCGCGCCAGGTGGTCACGCCACAGGGGACGATGCCACTGCGGCTCGCGCCGAAGATCGCGCTCAACCGCTCGTACGTCGATGCCTCGTCGCTGGCCTTCTTCAGCTCGCGCGACCTGACGCTTCGCGGCACGACGACGGCCGACGCCTTCGTCGCGCGATCGATCTGGCCGCAGGACTTCCGGCTCGGCCCGCTGGCGCCACAGGCACGCGCGCTGCCGCCCGGGCCACCGGCCGAGGCGCTGGGCCTGCTGATGCGCGAAGCGCCGCGCGGCGGCGCGCAGAGCCCGTTCGCCGCGATGACGCTGTGGCAGCGCCCCGGCGCCAGCGCCGACTGGACGGGCCGCCCGGTGCTCGGCCTGATGGTCAACGGCGCGCAGGGCGACGACGACGAGGCGCACGGTGGGCACTTCGCGATCGTCACCGGACGCGTGCAACCCGACGGCAGCATCGGCGACTGGCTGGTCAATAACTTCTATTCGCTCGACGTCGAGAGCGAGAAGGGCATCATCGCGGCACCGGTGCCGCTGGACAACTACCTCGCCGACCTCAACGCGGGCCAGGGCTGGTACCGGCCGTCGACGATGGTGGTCGCAGTACTGAAGGACGAGCGCGCCGCCGTGCTGGTGCAGTCGGCGCTGAACCGCGTGTTCAACCAGTTCTATCGCCACCAGCTCGTCTACTACCACCCGAACCAGAACTGCGCGTCGATCAGCGTCGACACGCTGCGCGCGCTCGGCTGGGCCGTGCCGGCGCGCGGCCCGTCGAGCCGCGTGCTGGCGTGGCTGGCGTACCCGTTCATCGCGGTCAAGGACCGCTCGATCGACAAGGCCCGGCTCGCATTCGACTACCTGCGGACCGACCAGACACGGCTGATGCCGGCCGCCGCGCTCGAGGAGGCCTTCGCCAGCCTGCTGGCAATGCAGCAGGACAGCACGGCGCCCGACGGCACGCTCGCGCAGATGCTTGCGCAGGACGTAGAGGCGCTGGCGTTCCTGCGCTTTCCGCAGTTCCCGTCGAGCCGCGCGTTCGGCAACGCGCCGGCGGTGTCGACCTGGGAATACCGGACGCTCGTGCCGAGCGACCCGGCGATGGCGCAGATCGTCCCGGTGCCACCGCGCCCGTTCCCGCCCGAGCTGCGCGACGCCGATCTGCTGCGCGCGCCGTGGACGCCAGCCGACTACGCGACGCTCGTCTGGTGCCTGATCTCGGTCGTCGGCGTGCCGGTTCTGCTGTGGCGCTGGTGGCAGCGGCGCCGCCGGCGGCGCGATGCCCCACCAGCCGGCTGAACGCTTGCGAACGGGCGAGCGCGTCGTGCGCAGGCAAGGCTGGCCATTGACACCCGCAGATCGGCCTGCAACACTGCGGCCCCGCGCCTGCAACTCCAGCCAGGCATCCCCGCAACCTGCCACAAGGAGACGTGCCATGACCCATCCGAACATCGCCCTCCTGTCGGCCGTTGCCTGAGGCGGGCTCGCACCCCCAGCGCATTCCCCTCCCTGCCGCTGCGCCCGCACTAACGCGGGCGATCCCGCGGCAGCGCACTTCGAGGTTCGTCCTCCCGCCGCGGCACGCGGCCGACGCTCTCCGACCTGTCCGCCTGGTGCGCGCCTGACGCGCGCGCCAGGCCGTCGGCCCGTCGCCGCTCCCTGGCGCGGGCGTGAACCCGGAATCCATACCGCCATGATCGAGATCGACCCCGAGCGCCTGCGCTCGATAGGCCTGACCCCCGCCGTCCATCGACACCTTCAACAGGAGATCGCCAACGATCCACCCGCCGCCGGCCTGCCAGGCGCCGCGGCGCTGCAATTGATGCGCCTGACCGAAGTGAACCGCGAGACCGTGCGCGTGCACGACGGCCACGACGAGCACGGCGCACGCGTGCTGCCACGCCTGCTGCGCGCGCTGACCGAAGCGGACACCGGCCTCGCCGTCGGCGACTGGCTGCTCGCGCAGCGCGACGCGCACGGCGCGTGGTGGGTGCAGCGGCAGTTGCCCCCGCTGACGCACCTGGCGCGCCGCGACGCCGACGGACAGCGCCATCCGGTGGTCAGCAACGTCGATACCGCGCTGCTGTTGATGGGCCTCGACGACGACTTCAACCTGCGCCGGCTGGAACGCTACCTGGTGCTCGTCCACGCCGGCGCGCTGCGGCCGGTGATCGTGCTGACCAAGGCCGACGTGGCAACCCCCGGCGCCATCGAGGCGGCGTTCGACGGAATGCGCGGCCGCGTCGCGGCCAGCCTGGACCTGCTGATCGTCGATGCCCGCTCGCCCGACACGGCGACCTTGCTCGCGCCCTATCTGGGCGCCGGGCAGACGCTGGTGTTGCTGGGATCGTCGGGCGCCGGCAAGTCGACCCTGACCAACACGCTGGCGGGCGAAGCCCTGCAGGACACCGGCACGGTGCGCGGGCACGACAGCCGTGGCAAGCACACCACCACCGTGCGTTCGCTGCACCGTCTGCCGGGCGGCGCCTGCGTGATCGACACACCGGGGCTGCGGGCGCTGCGGCCCGATGCCGACGAAGCGACGCTCGGCGCGAGCTTTGGCGACATCGACAGCCTGGCCCGGCACTGCCGCTTCCGCGACTGCAGGCATGGCGACGAGCCCGGCTGCGCGGTGCGTGCCGGCGTGGCACCCGACCGGCTGCGCAACTTCCACAAGCTGCTGCGCGAGGCGCGCCGCGACACGATGACCGTGCTCGAGCGCCAGCAGCAGGTGGCGCAGTGGAAGGCGCGCGGCCGGGCCGGGCATGCACGGATGAAGGCCAAGCGGGCGCCGGGATGATCTCTCGGCGCTGCTTCCCCGGTTGTCGGGGCGCGCCCGCGACCTGCGGCAGGCTGCCCGTCAGACGGGTCGTCCCGTCAGGGGCGTGCGCCGAGGCGAGGCCTGAACTCGCAGCGCGGCGGACGTGCCGGCGGCGGCGCCTCCGGCCCGTTGCTGCGCGGGCGCAGGCTGCCGCCCGCGCTCACACGTCGCGAACGTCCGCCACCGGTCTGTCGCCGAAGTCCACACGCTGCAAGAACGCGAGCACCTTGGCTGCCGCCACTGCCGGCGAGTCGAGCTGGCCCATGGCCTTCAACTGCATGAATCGCGCGTGGTCTGGAAAGCGCGCCGGGTCGCCGGCCCGCAACTGCGTCTGCATGTCGGTGTCGATCACGCCCGGGGCCAGCGAGACGATGCGCGCCGGGTGCGGCGCAGCCGCCTGGTCGAGCGCGACCGAGCGCGAGAAGTGATCCAGCCCCGCCTTGACGGCGCAGTAGCTCGCCTGGCTGGCCATCGCGTGGCGGCCCAGGCCGGACGAAATGTTGAGCACCTTGCATCCGCCCAACCGGCGGGCTCGCCAGCCCTGCGTGGCGCGCAGGAACGCCGCCGTCAGCAGCAGCGGCGCCTCCAGGCCGACGCGCAGCGCAGCCGACAGCTCCGCCGCGTCCGAATCTTCCAGCGGGCCGAGGCGCGTGATCGCCGCCGCGTTGTTGATCAGGGTGGCGCTCGCGAACGCCTCGCCGTCGAGCGCCAGCAACCACGCCTCCAGGCGCGCTGCGGCCGGCAGCGGCGCGGCCAGGTCGAGCGGCCACTGCTCGACCGTCGCGCCCGCGGCGGCGGCCTGTGCGGCCAGGTGCGGATGGGCGCCGCGCGAGATGCAGAGCAGCGTCCGGCCCGGCTGCAAGAGCTGTTCGGCGATGGCCGCGCCCATGCCGCGCGAGGCGCCGGTGAGGATCGTCAGATAAGTCATCCCGCAGTCTACGTTCTCGCTCAGAACGGCGGCGGGCTGGTAAACGCGAGGCGTTCGCCGTTCAAGGGGTGGGGCAGGGCGAGCGCGCTGGCGTGCAGCAGCATCCTGGCGCCCTGGGCCTGCACCTCGGGCGGCGCGTACAGCGCGTCGCCGAGGATCGGATGGCCGATCGCGAGCAGGTGCACTCGCAGCTGGTGCGAGCGGCCGGTCAGCGGGCGCAGCTCGACGCGTGTGGAGTGCATCTTCGGGTCATGGCTCAGCACGCGGTAGCGCGTCAGCGACGGCTTGCCGCGGCACGGATCCACCTTCTGGCGCGGGCGCCGTGGCCAGTCGGCGGCGAGCGGCAGCTCGATCTCGCCCCAGCCATCGCCGGCCGGCGCCGCCACCAGGCCGGCCACGACCGCGATGTAGTGCTTGTCGATTTCGCGCCGCGCGAATGTGTTGCCGAGTGCGCGCTGCGCCGCTGCGCCGCGGGCCATCAGCATCAGCCCCGAGGTCGCCATGTCGAGCCGGTGCACGACCCGCGCATCGGCGAACAGGGCCTGCGCACGGGTGGCCACACAGTCCTGCAGGTGGGCGCCGCGGCCGGGCACGGCGAGCAGGCCGCTCGGCTTGTCGATCGCGAGCAGCGCGTCGCCGACGTGGACGAACGCCAGCGCTGCGCTCGCCGGCGCGTGCATCGGGCCGCCGTCAGAAACTATCGACAAGGCCCGACTGCGCGGCCGATTCGGGGCTCGAGCCGGCCTCGCGCACGAGTTGCAGGGCCTGCTCGCGTGGCAGGCCGAGCCGCTTGAGCAGGCAGGCCGCCGCCGTGCCGGTGCGGCCGATGCCCGCTGCGCAGTGCAGCAGCGCCACGTCGCCGTTCGTCACGCCCTGCGCGATCTGGTCGATGCCCTCGCGAAAGAGCTCGAGGTTGGCGGCCAGCCCGAGGTCGCGCATCGGCAGGGGCAGCCAGCGCATCGGCAGCGTGCCCTGGCGCAGCGCCGCGTCGTAGCGGGGCGACAGCGATGCCAACTCATGGCGTGGCGTCAGGCAGACGACGAGGCTCAGCTGCACCAGGCGCGCGTCGGCGAGAAACACCTCCCAAGGCTCGAGCCGGCCCGGCATCGCGTGCAGCCACAGCGCGCCCTGGACGGGCGCTGGCAGGGAGACGGGGCGGAACGGCATCGGTCGTGCTTCGAGCTCGCGGGCATACTAACTCGGCCGGCGTGCCCGGCCTCGACCGCTGCCGACCGTCGCCAACCATGCCCTTGCAACACGCCGACGCCGCTGCTGCCCGTCCCCCCCTCGGCCACGCGATGCGCTCGCAGGCGGCTGGCACGGTGGCGGCCAAGCGGCAAGGTGCGGCCGCATGAGCGCATGAAGCGGCGCTTGCCGAAGTGGTGCTGCCGTCGCGTGCTCGTTCTGGCCGCTGCGCTGCTGGCCGGGCCGGCGTGGGCCCAGGATGCCGCACCGGCAGAGCCGGCCCCTTCGGCCTCGCCCACGCCCCTGCCCGCGCCCCCGCCCACGCTCACGCCCACGCCCACGCCCACGCCCACGCCCACGCCCACGCCTGCTCCCGCACCCGCACCCGACACGGCCGCCGAGCCGGCAAAGCTGGAGCCTGTCGAGGTCACTGGGGCCCGCGGCACCGACACCGACGAGCGCCGCCAGTCCACCGCGGCGAAGATCGTCATCGGTCGCGATGAGATCGAGCGCTCCGGCGACAGCACCGTGGGCGAACTGCTCAAGCGCCTGCCCGGCGTGACGATGCAGGGTGCGCCGGGGCGCGGCGGCGCGATCCGCATGCGCGGCCTGGGCAGCGGTTACACGCAGGTGCTGCTCGACGGCGAGCGCGTGCCGCCCGGCTTCTCGCTCGACTCGCTGACGCCGGAGCAGATCGAACGCATCGAGATCCTGCGCGCGCCCACCGCCGAGACCGGCGTGCGGGCGATCGCCGGCACCATCAACATCATCACCCGCGAGGGATTTCGCAAGCGCATCAACGAGCTGAAGCTCGGCGTCGGGATCGAGAGCGAACGGCTCTCGCCGAGCCTTTCGTGGGCGCGCAACGACAGCCTCGGCGCGTTGATCTACAACCTCTCGCTGAGTGCCTATGGCCAGCGGCGCGAGAGCGACACCGACATCGTCACCGTCAACCAGACGCTCGACGGCGGCCTCACGACCCTGGCGCAGAACGAACAGATCGCCGGGCAGGAGCGGCGCCAGGGCTTGAACCTCAGCTCGCGCTTGCAGTGGCGTGGCGAGGTCGGCGAGTCCTTGGTGCTGGCGCCGTTCGTCGTGGCGAGCCAGGGCCACTCGCAGCGCGAGGCGACGCTGACGCAGAGCGTGGGCCTGCTGCCGCCGCCCTACGCGAGCGCGCGCGCGCAAGGCGACACCGACTACGCGCTTGTGCGCCTGAACGGGCAGTGGAACCGGCGCCTCGGCGAAACGTCGCGGTTCGAGCTGCGTGGTGGCCTGGGTGCCGCGCGCGTCGCCAACCAGAACATGCGCAACGAGTTCGACGCCGTCGATACGCTGCTGCGCGTGATCGACGACACCTCAAACGTGCGCGACCGGTCGCTCAATCTCACCGGCAAGCTCTTTGCGCTCGCCGACGGCGAGCACAGCATCGTCACCGGCGCCGAGTTCGAGGGCACGCGGCGCGTCGAGACGCGCAGCACGCTGCAGAACGGCGAGCCGCTGCTGGCCGAGTTCGGCGACAACTTCAAGGCCGCGACCTCGCGCTTCGCGCTCTACGCCCAGGATGAGTGGAACCCGACGCCGCAATGGTCGGCGCACGCCGGTTTGCGCTGGGAAGGCATCGCGACCGAGGGTGACCAGGCCGACGGCAGCCTGGTGCGCAACCTCAGCAACGTGTGGGCGCCGATCGTGCATGCGGTCTGGAAGCCCGAGCCGACGAGCCGCGACCAGCTTCGCATCAGCGTGACGCGAAGCTACCGCGCGCCGACGCTGCAGAACCTGATCGCCCGGCCGTCGCTGTCGGCCCGCTACCCCACGCCGGGGCCGAACATCCCGACCTCGCCCGACCGCGTCGGCAACCCCGAGCTGCTGCCCGAGCTCGCGACCGGCGTCGACTTCGCGCTCGAGCACTACTTTTCCCGAGGCGGCCTGCTCAGCGCGAACCTGTTCCAGCGCAATCTGGCCAACCTGATCCGCAACGTCACCACGCTGCAGGTCGTGCCCTGGGCCGACGTGCCGCGCTGGGTGGCGCAGCCGCAAAACATCGGCAACGCGGTGACGCAGGGGCTGGAACTGGAGGCCAAGTTCCGTCTCTCGGACATGTGGCCCGACGCGCTGCCGGTGGACGTTCGGGCCAATGCCAGCCTGTTCCGCTCTCGCGTGGCGAGCGTGCCGGGGCCGGACAACCGTCTCGACCAGCAACCCCCGGCCACCGCCAACCTCGGCGTCGACTACCGCCTGCGCAGCCTGCCGCTCACGCTCGGCGGCAACATCAACTGGAACCCTGGCTACACCACGCGGCTGAGCGAGGTGCAGACCGTCACCCAGGGCCGCAAGCTGGTGATCGACGCCAATGCGCTGTGGGTCTTCACCCCCGATGTGCAACTGCGCCTGACGGCGACCAACCTGGCGCCGGCCGACTACCTGCTGGGCGGCAGCTTCGACACCGCCATCGAGCGCGAGACGACGCAGACCACCTCGCGCACCTACGTGAACTGGATGCTCAGGCTGGAGCTCAAGCTCTGAGCGGCGCCCAGGGTCGGACGCCGCCCAACCCGCCCCTCGCGGGGGTCAAGGGAAACTTGGGGGCGGCCCGACGTTGCCTTCGGAGCGGCGACGCCATGACGCAGCGCGGCCCCACGGGCGGCGGGGGCCTTCAGTGCAACCAGCGTGCGGCGTCAGCCGGCTGCAGCGGGCGCGCGTAGAGGTAGCCCTGCATCACCTGGCAGCCCGCGGCCTCTGCGGCGCCGGCCTGCGCGGCGGTCTCGACGCCCTCGGCCACCACGTCGAGCCTCAAGCCGCGAGCCAGCGCGCAGATCGCCGCGACCACCGCGGCGGCGTCCGGCGCCGGCAGGGGTTCGATCAGCGTCCGGTCGATCTTCACCGTCTGCAGCGGCAGGCCGCGCAGCATGTTGAGCGACGAGAAGCCGGTGCCGAAGTCGTCGAGTGCGATCTCGATGCCGTGGGCGCGCATCCGGTCGATCTGCCCATGCGCCTGCGCCATGTGCGTCACCGCGGCGCTCTCGGTGATCTCGAGCGTCAGCAGCCGCGGTGGAAGGTCGAAGCGGCGCAAGGCCCGGACCACGAGATCGGGAAAGTCGGGGTCGAGCAACTGCAGCGGCGACACGTTCACCGCCACCGGCACGATGTGCGCGAACCGCGCCCGCCATTGCGCAAGCTGCCGGCAGGCGCGCAGCAGGATCAGCTCGCCGAGCGGCCCGATCAAGCCGGTGCGCTCGGCGGCGGCGATGAAGTCATGCGGGTTCACGCTGGCCAGGCCCGGGCGCTCCCAGCGCGCCAAGGCCTCGAAGCCGACCAGGGCGCCGCCGTGGGCGCCGACCTTGGGTTGAAACACGAGGCTGAACTCCTCGTTGCTCAAGCCCGAGCGCAGAGCCTGCTCGACATCGAGCGCGCTGCCGGAGCCGCGCTCGAAGCGGTCTTCGGCGAACTGCACCGTCGTTCCCGGCGATCGCTTGGCTTGGTGCATCGCGGCATTGGCGGCGCGCAGCAGCGCTTCGGGGTCGCGTGCCGTCGCCGGATGGAGCGCCACGCCCATCGACACGTCGAGGTAGAAGCGGTGCCGCTCCAGCGTCAGTGGCTGGGCGACGAACTCGCGCACCGCGCCGACGAGGCGGTGTGCGGCCGCCTCGCCGTCGTCCGCGCGCGCCAGCAGCGCGAACTCGTCCTCGCCGAGGCGCATCACCTCGGCCTGCCCGGCCAGCGAGGCGGCGAGCCCGCTCGCCAGTGCCTTGAGCACGTCGTCGCCGAGCGAGGGGCCGTGGGCCTCGTTGAACAGTTCGAAGCGGTCGACGTCGAGCAGCAGCAGCGCAAAGGCCCCCGGCGCCTCGGCGCCGCACAGCTCGCGCAGCCGCTGCAGCAGCGCGCTGCGGTTCGGCAGTCCGGTCAGCTCGTCGTGTGTCGCCTGATGCAGCAGCGTGCGCAATGCGTCGTGGTGCGCGGTGTCGTCGCTCACGACCGCCTGCTCGGCGGGCTCGCCGTCCCAGTCGATCCGCCATGCCCTGAAACGCAGGCGCAGCGGCGTACCGTCGGGGCGAAACCGATGCCCTTCCCACTCCACGTGCTCGAGTTCGCCGCTGACGATGCGGCGGTGCCGCTCGCGGGCGGCGGCGCGCTCCTCGGCCGGCATCGTCGCGTTGCGCCAGTTGTCGGGCGCGTCCTCGAGCCGCTCCAACCCATACATGCGCAGCAGCGCGGGGTTGGCGTAGAGCATCCGCTCGCCGCGGATCACGGCCACGCCCTGGTGCGACAGATCGGTCATGCGGGTGAAGTGCTCGCGCAGCCGGCGCGACTCGGCGGCCGAGCGTACGAGCGCGGCATAGAGCAGCGCCAGGCCGAGCGCCGTCCTCAGCACGGCCGCGGTGCCGGCCTGGACGGGCAGGGCCGCTTCGCCGAATGCGGCATAGCCAAAGTGGGTGCAGGCGAGGCACACCAGCAGCACCCCGGCCAGGCGTTCGGCGCGGCCGAGGCGCCACAGCCAGAACGTCGCCACGCCGCCGAGCGCCAGATGCGCCGTGCTCGTGATCGCCTGCGCCAGGCGCGGCTCGAAGGCGAGCGCCGTGCCGACGACGAGGCCCAGCGCGCCGATCAAGGCCAGCATCGCACGCCGTGAAAGCTGCCGGTCCGCGAGCTGCCCGACGCCGACGATCATCAGCGTGAGATAGGCAACGGCACAGGCGAGCAGCGCCGCCGCGCCGAGGAGGTGCCAGGGCGCGTGCGTGTCATGCCACAGCATGTAGGCCAGCGGGGCCGAGGCCTGCACCACAAACGCCCAGCCGACGCTCTGGCAGAAGCGCTGCGCCGCGTCGCGCCGCCAGGCGAGCAACAGGGCGGCGCCGACGACCAGGCTGACCGCCGCGTTGGCAAGCAGGATCGGGATCACGTTCGGATCAGGGGCCTGCAAAGGCGCGGCGGCAATACATCGGGCGAGTGTATCGGCCGCGCCGGCCGATCAGCGGTGACAGGCCGATCAGCGCTGCGACGCCGACGACGCGTCGCGAGACGACCGTTGCGTTCGCGAGGCGCCGCTCGGCGAGGGCACATTGCCGCCGGCGGTGCAGGCGGCACGCATCGATGCATCAGTCGCACCCCCGCGCCGTGCGGCAGTCGGGTCGTGCCGTGCCGCTACGCTGAATGCGCAGCCACCAAAGCAACGGGCCACCCCGAGGTGGCCCTGGTCGCCTCCGGACACTGCGCGGGTGCGCAGCGACGGTCTATGGCTCCGGTGACGGGTTCCGGACTCCGCCCAGTGCTGCGGTCGATTTGTCGCCTTGATGTTGCCATTGTGTCAGCCCGGCCGGCGGCCGAAAGCCGGAACAGCGGGGCGAAGGCGGCGCATCTTGGCCCACGGCTGCAACGGCGCGGATGCCCCGGGGCTTGCGTTGGGGCGACATCCTGTCGCGTCGCTTCGTGCCTCGCTGCCGATGGACGTGGCAGCGCGGCATCGTTTGGCCGCAGGCCGAGCGCGGGCTTCGCGCACCTGCCGCCAAGAGCCGGGAGTCCGGCCCCGGCGAGCGGGCAAAGGACCCACCGCCCCGCGTCGCCGCGCCGGCGCAGAGGCTTACTTCAGTGTGTCGAACAAGGCCTTCGCCTGGGCGTGGCAGAACGGCGGCTCGTAGCTGCCGTGGTAGCTGCCGTAGTAGGCGGCGAAGGCGGGCGAGGCAGGGTCGGTCGGGGCTGCGCCGCCCGGGCCGTAGGTGGCCTGGATGTAGCCATCGACGTCGACCGAGCTGACGTTGCGCAGCCCGCGGCTGTCGAAGTCGGCCTTCATCATGTTTTGATGGATCGCGGGCGGCACGGTCGGGTCGCCGGCGCCGCCGCACAGCAACACTGCCGATTTCGGGCTCCAGCCCAGCAGGTCGTTCTTCTTCGCCGCCAGGTAGACGCCGTTGGTGTCGTTGGTGAGGAGATCGGTCGTGAACTCGGCCTGGAACACCAGGTCGCGCGCCTGGGCCGGCGTCTCGCCGCCGGCGCCGGGCAGCTTGCCCGAGCTGACGAGCGTCGTGTAGTTCAGCGTCGGGCTGGGCAGCAGGGTCTCGATGTAGCTGGCATAGGGCGCCTTGAAGACCTTGTTCACATCGCTGTACACGTTGCCGTAGACCTTCTGCCACGACGTGGTGGAGTACGGTCCGAAGAACTGGATCCCGGCGATCGCGACCGGGCTCTTCTGCGCCGCGGACAGGTAGTACGGGCCGGCCAGGTGCGCACCTGCGACCACGGTGATCTCGGCCGCGTTGTCGCGCTCGGCGGCGCGATGCGCCGCCATCGACGAGTGGCCGCCCTGCGAATAGCCCGTCAGCATGACCTTGCCCGACAGCGAGCCGCCGACGAGCGGTGCGGCGTTGCGCGCGGCGCGGATCGAGTCGATCACCGAACTCGCCTCCGAGTCGGCGTGCAAGTAGGGGTGGTAGGCGTAGTTCGACTTGGCGAAGCCGAGGTAGTCGGTGGCGACCACCGCGTAGCCCTGGGCCGCGTACATCGCAGCGAGCAGGAAGGTTTCGCCGTCGGCCGGATTGGCCAATGTGCGCGGCTTCTGCACATCGGTGCCCTTCGCATAGGCCACGAGCGCCGCGGCCGCCGTGCAGGTGCCGGTAGGCACCAGTAGCACGCCCGACGCGTTGATCGCGCCCGACGCGTTGGTGCTCTCGCCGGCCGCGCCGACGGTGGCGTAGTTCAATGCCACGACCTTCACGTCGCAGCGCGCCTTGCCGCTCAGCCCCTGCAGGCCGCTGGCAGCGGTCGCGGCATCGATGCCGGCGGCGGTCAGCGTGGTCAGCGTCGTCGGGGCCTCGAGCAAAGCGCCGCGGCTCGGCATGTCGTCGCTGCCTCCGCAGGCGGCGAGCGCGGCAAGCGCGACCGCGCACAGGCTGAACCTGAAGCTTTGGGATGGGGTGCTCGACGTCGATGGTTTCATGGGTCGTACGGGTTTCGGAATGGGAACGCGAAGCAGTCACCGCGCGGGTGGCAGGAGGATAGCGATGCCTGGCGCGCCGACGCAGCGGGTAAACCATTCCCAGCGCGGAAACTCCCCGCTGCATCGAGCGCCATTCGAGGCTCGTGCCGGCAGGCCATGAAAGAAGCCCCTCAGCGCTTGAGTCAACCAGGGGGCGTGAGATCGCGAACCGTTGCGGTTCACTCGTCTGGAGCGGGTGAAGGGAATCGAACCCTCGTATGAAGCTTGGGAAGCTGCCGTTCTGCCATTGAACTACACCCGCGACAGGTGCGGATTCTATCGCGATGCCTGCGTTGGCATCTATCGGCGCGATCTCGTGTCCGGCGCGATCCCGAGAACACCGACGAGCATCGTGAGACGATGCGGGCAAGGTTCCTGGGTCGCCCTCGGGCGAGTTCTTCAATCCTGGCCCAACTTTGTCATTCGGCACTACGACTGCCAATGGAATCAATGACTTGGAGCGGTATTGCGGCGGGTATGGCACTACTTTTGTGTAGCGTGGCATCGCAGATGGCCCGACCTTGAGATCGCTTCAGACGAGTACGCGATGGGTGCCGCCGGGGTTGGGCGTGTGGCCCAGGATCTCGTTGATCTTTTGATGAAGGGGCTCGGGCCGGGTGGCCTTGCGCACGTGCACGGCCCGGCCGTCGCGGCGCTGCAAGGTGGCCGTTACGCGCTGCTGCGTGGCGAGCGTCTGGCGCAGTGACTCCCAGCTGTCGTCGATGTCGCGGGCCTTGAGTTGCAGGCGCAGCGTCTGCACGAAGTGGTAGGCCAGCACGCTGATGAACAGGTGCCCTTCGACTCGGCGGTCGATCTGGTGGAAGACGGGCCGCAGCCCGAGGTCCGTCTTGAGTGATCGGAACACCGACTCGAGATTGGTCAACATCGTGTAGGTGCGCCACAGCGTAGCGTTGTCCAACGCAACGAGGGTGGTGCGAAGGCAATACACGCCCGGGTGCGCTGCGGCGCTGCCGGGCTTGATGCGCTTGGTCCAGGTGATGGCGCTGACCAGCTTGCCGGTGTCATTCTTCGTGACCTCGACCTGGTAGTGCTGCGCGGCGCGCGACCAGCGCTGCTTGGCGCGTCCGAGCCGCTCCATGACCTTGCCTACGTCCCGGGTGCCGCGAGGCTTGCTCAGGCCAGCCTGCAGCTTGAGCAACACCGCCTCGAAGCCGGCCGACTTGGCCTCATCGATGGCGCGATCCTTCTGCTCGCGCGCCGGCGAGTGGCAGTACAGCAGCGCGTGGCCCTGCTCATCGAGCACGCGCTGGATCTTGATCGTCGCCTGGCCGGCCGACTGGAGTTCGGTGGCAAGCGCGGGATCGAACTGGCGCTCGCGCAGCCGCGACACCACCACGTACTCATAGCCCTGGGCCCTGAGCCAAGTGAGGTTCGCTTCGGTGGCGATGCCCGCGTCCATCACCACTGTGGCACCTCTGGGTGCGCCCAGGCCGGTGAGCATCTCTTGGAGCGTGGCGGGCTCGCTGGCATTGCCGGCGAAGACCCGGCTGCGGCGCGGGAAGCCGCTGCCGTCCAGCGCCATGGCCAAGGTCACCAGCGGGCAGTCGGTGCGGTTCTCCTTGCTATGCCCGCGCTTGGCTTTGTTCACCCCTGCTGCGATGCCCTCGAAGTAGGTGTTGGTCAGGTCGTACAGGGTGATGGTCTCGCCCAAGCCGAAGAGCGCCCGTGCCTGCGCGAACAGGTGATCTTGCAGCGCCTCGCGGTGCTTGTACAGCACGTCCGAGGCCCGGTACATCCGGTTCAGATCCATCGCCTCGAAGTCAAACCCCAGCAGCTCACCCAAGGCCGAGCGACGCTGCAACCAAGCGTGCGTGGCGAGCTCACTGCCGGGGTGCGCCATGCGGCCGATGACGGCGCCCACGGCCGCGGCGATCTGCGGGCGGTTCAGGCCGAGTGCGCACAGCTTGTCCTCGAAGGCGCATTGGCGCATCGCCGACAGCGCCGCATGCTCGACCCCCACGCTGCGCGGGCGCACCACCTCGAGCGAGTCGAGGTCGACCTCCTGATAGCGGTCCAATTCACCCGGCCGCACTGCAGCGGCCTGGGCCGGCGTGACGACTGCAGCCGAGGGTCGAAGCGCAATCAACTGCGCTGCATAGCGCTGTGCGAGGGCCAGGGCCTTGTCGGAGAGCGCGGCGTCGACCAGAGGCTGCTGACCCTGCACCAGTTCATCGATGTGCCTGGCCAGCGCGGGCCACTCAGCTTGGGGCAGGTCGAAATGGCTGCCCAGGTTGAGCAGCGTGGACTGCTTGACAGCGCTGCCGACGCGAGAGGACTGAACGAGGCGGAAGGTCGAGTACGGCTCGCCCGAGTTGCGGGGTCGCGTTTGGGTGCGCCGGATGAACATTGCCCGATGCTGCACGAAAACCGGGCACCTGGATCATCTGTTACAACATATTATGGCACTACATTTCATTTTTCAACCAACCTCCAGCATCCATGCGGGTTTGCGGGCGATGCATCCCGGAAATGGGCCGAAAAGTGACAAAGATGGGCTGGGCCCAGGTCCGAGACGGCAATGAACATCGACAGCCTCCCCGATCGCGCGCAGGCGCCAAGGCCCGGGCCGGTCGCGAGTTTGCCCTTCGGCGTGCTGCCGATCCCGCGGCTCGAACTCGGCGAGGGCCCGCTGTGGGACGAGGGGCGACGGCGCTTCCTCGTCGTCGACGTGCTGGGCAGCGCGATCCATGCGTGGGCGCCCGGCAGCGCTGCGACGCAGCGCTGGGACGCGCCCGAGCGCATCGGCTGGCTGATCCCGCGCCGCGACGGCGACGGCTTCATCGCCGGGCTGCAATCGGGCTTCGTGCGCCTGTGGCTCGAGCCGGCATGGCGCATCGAACGGATCGGCAGCCCGCACCCGGGACAGCCCGGCGTGCGCCTGAACGACGCCAAGGCTGACCGCTGGGGTCGCATCTGGGCCGGCTCGATGAATGCCGACGACTACACGCGCGCCGAGGGCCAGCTGGCGCGGCTCGATGGCGACGGCAGCATCCATGTCGTCGAGCGCGGCATGCACGTCTGCAACGGCCCGGCGATCACGCCCGATGGCCAATGGCTGTTCCATGCCGACAGCTTCAAGGCCCGCATTCACCGCTACCGCCTCGATGCGCAGGGCCGCCTGGCCGACAAGACCCTGTGGCTGCAGTTCGACGTCCGGCAAGGCACGCCCGACGGCATGTGCTTCGATGCCGAAGGCGGCCTGTGGATCGCGTTCTGGGGTGGCGGCTGCGTTCGGCGGTTCAGTGTCGACGGCAAGCTGCTGCGCCAGATCGACCTGCCGGCACGGCAGATCACGAGCGTCGCTTTCGGCGGCGCGGACTACGCGACGCTGCTCGCCACCAGCGCCCGAGCGGGCCTGGGCGCCGAGGCGCTGCAGGCGCAGCCGCTGGCGGGCGCCACGTTCGTGCTGACGCCGGGCGTGCGCGGTCTGCCGGCGCTGGGCTTCGGCGCGGGGGCGCCCGGGTCTTGAGCGCTCGGGCCCGGCGCGGCGCCGTGGGCCGGCGTTCAGTGCCGCCGGTATTGCTCGGCGCCGAACAGCACCTCGCGCGCCTTGTCGTCGACCAGCGGCTTGCGCTGCGCGGCGAGCACCTCGACGCCGCGCTGCACTGCGGGCCTTGCGGCGATCTCGTCGAACCAGCCCTTCAGATGCGGATGATCGTTCCAGTCGATGCCCTGGTTCTTCCACGAGCGCAGCCAGGGGAAGATGGCGATGTCGGCGATCGTGTACGCCGGCCCGGCGATGTAGGTGCTGTTCGCAAGGCGCTTGTTCATCACGCCGTACAGGCGCCGGGCCTCGTTGGTGTAGCGGTTGATCGCGTACTCGATCTTCTCCGGTGCATAGACGCGGAAGTGGTGCGCCTGGCCGAGCATCGGCCCGACGCTGGCCATCTGGAACATCAGCCACTCGAGCACGCTGTACTTGCCACGCGTGTCGGCGGGCAGGAACTTGCCGGTCTTGGCGGCAAGGTAGAGCAGGATCGCGCCCGATTCGAAGAGCGAGATCGGTTGGCCGTCGGGGCCGTCGGGGTCGACGATGGCCGGGATCTTGTTGTTCGGGCTGATGGCCAGGAACTCGGGCTTGAACTGGTCGCCGGCGCCGATGTCGACCGCCGTCACGTGGTAGGGCAGGCCGCACTCCTCGAGCATGATGTGCACTTTGTGACCATTGGGCGTGGCCCACGAATACACTTCGATCATTCGTCGTTCTCCAGTGGGCACCGCCGGTGCCCGTGACCACGACTCTAGACGATCCACCACCGCCATGCTCGATGCCTTCAAACGCTGGATCGCAGGGGAGCCCGGCGGACCGGACTGGCGCGCCGTGGCCGATTGGGCGGCGCGGCGCGGCGCGCAATTCAAGCGTGCGCGCGACGATGCGGGCTTCGTGATCGACGGCCGGCTCGACGGGCGCGCCTGGCGACTCGAGTGGGGGCCGCCGCAGCGCAGTTACATCGAGGGGCACGAGCTGCGCTTGCGCATGGAGCTCGGCCTGTCGCAGGACTTGCAGATGCTGCTGCTCTCGCGCCCGCTGATGGAGGCGCTGGAGCGCCGGACGTTCGAGGACTACACGGCAAAGATGCAGACGCAGATCGACGTCTCGACGCCGGAAGAGATGCGTTGGCTGGCGATGTTCCAGAAGGTGCCGCTTGCCGCATCCCGGGCGCTGAAGAGCCGATTCGCCGCAGTGGCCGCCTCGCCGACGACAGCGGCGGCCTGGATCGACGGCCTGCTTTCGGAGCGCCTCGCCGAGGCGGCGCGCGGCGCGCTGGCCGACGAGCCCCCCTGGGTGCTGATGACCTTGCGCGGGCGGGTCTACCTGCGGCTGCAACTCGCCGAGCCCGACGTGGCCGTCATCGAGACGATGGTCAATCTGTTCGAGACGGCCGCGGCGCAGGCCGTGCGCGTGGGCGGCGGGCCGCACGACGGGCCGGAGGCATGGCCCAGCACCGCTTCGACGGCATGGCAGACGCAGCTCCAGCCCGAAGCCGCGAAGGAATGAGCTGCGCGGCCCGGGCGCCGGCGCGCGCTTCGGCGCCCCGGCCGCGTCAGGCGTACTTGCCGAGTTCGATCTTGGCGATCGCGTTGCGGTGCACCTCGTCCGGGCCGTCGGCATAGCGCAGCGTGCGCGCCGCGGTGTAGTAGTAGGCGAGCGGGAAGTCCTGGCACATGCCGGCGCCGCCGTGCACCTGCATCGCCCAGTCGATCACCTGGCAGGCCATCTGCGGCGCGACGACCTTGATCATCGCGATCTCGGCCTTGGCGGTCTTGTTGCCGGCCACGTCCATCATCCACGCCGCCTTGAGCGTCAGCAGTCGCGCCATGTCGATCTTGCAGCGCGCCTCGGCAATGCGCTCGCGCGTCACGCCCTGGTCCGAGATCGGGCGGCCGAACGCAACCCGCTTCGTCGCGCGCCGGCACAGCATCTCGAGCGAGCGCTCGGCCAGGCCGATCAGGCGCATGCAGTGGTGGATGCGCCCCGGCCCGAGCCGGCCCTGCGCGATCTCGAAGCCGCGCCCCTCGCCGAGCAGGATGTTGCTCGCCGGCACGCGGACGTTCTTGAACTGCACCTCCATGTGGCCATGCGGCGCGTCGTCGTAGCCGAAGACCTGCAGCGCGCGCAGCACCTTGACGCCGGGCGCGTCGGCGGGGACGAGGATCATCGACTGCTGCGCATGGCGCGGCGCCGCGGGGTCGGTCTTGCCCATGAAGATGTACACCTTGCAGCGCGGGTCGCCGGCGCCCGAGGTCCACCACTTCTGGCCGTTGAGCACGTACTCGTCGCCCTGGCGTTCGATGCGGGCCTCGATGTTGGTCGCGTCGGACGACGCCACGGCAGGCTCGGTCATCGCGAACGCGCTGCGGATCTCGCCGGCCAGCAGCGGCTCGAGCCAGCGCTTCTTGTGCTCGGCGCTGCCGTAGCGGGCGATCGTCTCCATGTTGCCGGTGTCGGGTGCCGAGCAGTTGAAGACCTCGCTCGCCCAGGGCACGCGACCCATGATCTCGGCCAGCGGCCCGTAGTCCTGGTTGCTCAGCCCAGGGCCGTGCTCGGGCTCGCGCGCCGTCCCGTCGGCGCTCGGCGGCAGGAACAGGTTCCAGAGCCCCAGCGCGCGCGCCTTGGGTTTGAGCTTCTCGATCACCTGCAGCGGCGTCCAGCGCTTGCCGGCCGCGGTGTTGGCCTCGATCTCGGCCAGGTATTCCGCTTCGGCGGGGTAGATGTGCTCGTCCATGAAACGCAGCACCTGGGCCTGCAAGTCACGGGTGCGCGGGGAGTAGCTGAAGTCCATGGGTTTCTCCGAAGTGTCAGTGGTGGGACTCACGCGGGCGCACTCGATGGCCGCTCACGCCATCTGCCCTCGGCAGCTCGTCGCATTTGGGCCCAGATCCCTTCGCGGGACGAGACCGACGGTGTCCTGGGGCCGTCATTTCAGGCGGCGCGGGCGAACTGCCAGCCCAGCTCGGCGAGCTGGCGCGCCCGGGCGCCCGACTCCTCGGCCTGCGCGCTGGCCGCGGTGCCGTCGCGGGCGCGCTTGGCGATGCCCTGCAGGATCGCCGCGAGGCGGAACAGGTTGTAGGCCATGTAGAAGTTCCAGTCGGCCATCACGGCCTCGGCCGCACCGGGGGCAGAGCGTCCGGTGCGCTCGCAGTAGCGCCGCACGTAGCTCGTCTCGTCGGGAATGCCGAGCGAGGCCAGGTCGAGCCCGCCGATGCCGCGAAACGCACCCGGCGGGATGTGCCACGACATGCAGTGGTAGCTGAAGTCGGCGAGAGGGTGGCCGATCGTGGACAGCTCCCAGTCGAGCACGGCCAGGATGCGCGCCTCGGTGGGGTGGAACATCAGGTTGTCGAGCCTGAAGTCGCCGTGCACCACCGACACCTGCGACGCGTCGCGCGCGCTGGCCGGGATCTGGGCCGGCAGCCAGGCCATCAGCGAATCCATTGCCGCGATCGTCTCGGTGGCCGAAGCGACGTACTGCTTGCTCCAGCGCCCGATCTGGCGCTCGAAGTAGTTGCCCGGCTTGCCGTAGTCCGCCAGGCCGACGGCCTGCACGTCCACGCTGTGCAGCGCGGCGATCACGCGGTTCATCTCGTCGTAGATCGCGGCCCGCTCGGCCGGGGCCATGCCGGGCAGCGCCTGGTCCCACAGCACGCGGCCCTGCTACGCACTCCATCACGTAGAACGCGCGGCCGATCAGCGCCTCGTCCTCGCAAAGAAGATGCATCTTCGGCACCGGCACGGCGGTGGCGGCAAGCGCGCTCATCACCCGGAACTCGCGATCCACCGCGTGCGCCGAGGCGAGCAGCTTGGCCGCCGGGCCGGGCTTGGCGCGCATCACGTAGGCGGTGCCGGGCGTGAGGAGCTTGTAGGTCGGGTTCGACTGGCCGCCCTTGAACTGCTCGACCGTGAGCGGGCCGGCAAAGCCCGGCAACCGCGACTCGAGAAAGGCCTGCAGCGCCGCCACGTCGAAGGCGTGCCGTTCGGCGACGGGCTTGGTTCCGGTGAAGGGTTCCATTCGGTGGCAGGTTCAGGTTCAGGTTCGGGGTGAGTGCCGCCGCCGATCGGGCGAGCTTCCGGGGCGGGCCAATCGCTCAGCTCACCGTTCGGAGATGGCCAGCAACTTGTCTTTGGACAGCACGACGAGCCGCGTCGGTTCGATGCGGACCGCGCCGTCGCGCTCGAAGGCCTTCAACTCCTGGTTCACGCGCTGGCGCGACGCGCCGAGCAACTGCGCCAGGTCCTCCTGCGCCAGGGCCAGTCCGATGCGGATCTCCTCGCCCTGCGGCACGCCGTAGCTGCGCGCCAGCAGCAGGATCTGCTTGGCCAGCCGTGCCGCGAGGGGGCGCGTGTTCAGGTCTTCGACGACGTCGAACATCAGCCGCAGGCGGCGACAGTTCAGGCGCAGCAGCGCGTCGTACAGCTCCACGTGCTGGGCGAGGATTTGCTTGAAGTCGGGCTTGCGCACCACCAGCAGCGTGGTCTCGCCATGCGCGTTGGCGTCGTGCGTGCGCGGCAGGCCGTCGAAGAGCGAGATGTCGCCGAACCAGAGGCCCGGCTCCACGTAGGTCAGCGTGACCTGCTTGCCCGACAGCGAGACCGAGCTGATGCGCACCGAGCCCTTGGCCACGCCGCACCACTCGTCGGCCTGCGATCCGCGCGACGACATCAGCGCGCCATCCGGAACCCGGCGTACGATCGAACGCGACAGGATGGCTTCGCGAAGCGGCAGTGAGAGCTTGGAAAACCACGAGCCCGTCTCGATGTTGGAACGCTCGTCGATTGTAAGAATGGGGCCGCTCATGTTTTGTCGCTGACGTGACAGCCTGTGCCTGTGACCCAAGTCTAGTCTGCGGCGCATCGCCGCGCGCGGCGGTGCTGCGTCGAACCCCTCACCGGAGAGCGTCATGATGCAAGACAGCCTGAACATCCCGAGCCTGAAGGACGAGGTCAGTGCCGAGGAGTGGCAGACGCGGGTCGATCTGGCCGCCGCCTACCGGCTGGTGGCGTTGTTCAGGTGGGACGACCTCGTGTTCACCCACATCAGCGCACGCGTCCCCGGCCGCAACGACGAGTTCCTGATCAACCCCTAAGGCCTGATGTTCGACGAGATCACGGCCTCGAGCCTGGTGCGCATCGACGCCGGCGGCCACAAGTTGCACGAGTCGCCGTTCCCGGTCAACCCCGCCGGCTTCACCATCCACAGTGCCGTCCACGGCGCAAGGCACGACGCGCAATGTGTGCTGCACGTGCACTCGCTCAACGGGATTGCCGTCTCGGCGCACAAGGGCGGTGTGCTGCCGCTGTCGCAGCACTCGATCTTCGTGCTGTCGAGCCTCGCCTACCACGACTACGAAGGCGTGGCGCTGAACGACGACGAGAAGCCGCGTCTCGTTGCCGACCTGGGCACCGCCCAGTTCCTGATGCTGCGCAACCACGGCCTGCTGACGTTGGGCGCCACGGTGGCCGACGCGTTCCTGAACATGTACATGTTCGAGACGGTGTGCACGATCCAGGTTCGCGCCCTGGCCGGCGGCCGCGAGTTGACGAGCGTGGACCCGCGCATCATTGCCGGCGCCCAAGCGCAGAGCCGGGCTGTCACGCGCGGGCTGGGCGCCGGTGCACTGAACTGGCCGGGGCTCCTGCGCCGGCTCGACCGCATCGACACCGGCTATCGCACCTGAGCCGTAGCCGCCCGGCGCGGGCCGGCACCGCTGCGGTGCCGCTCAACGAAAGCGGGGCGGGCGCTTGTCGGCGAAGGCCTGCAGCCCCTCGCCGCCGTTGGCGTGGAACAGGTTCTCGAGGAAATGGTCTCGCTCCAGCTTCAGATGCGGCGCGAGCGAATGGCCGGGGCCTTGGCCGACCAGTTCCTTGACGCTCGCCAGCGCGTTGGGCGCCATCTGCGCCAGGCGCTCGGCCACGGCGCAGGCCTCGGCCAGCGCCTGGCCTCGGTCGGCGACCCAGTTCACCACGCCATGCGCATGCAATTGCTGCGCGCTCACCGGCTCCGCCAGCCAGATCAACTGCAGCGCCAGCGGCCGCGGCAGCAACCGCGCCAGGTGCCAGCTGCCGCCCCCGTCGGGCGACAGCCCGAGCCGCCCGTGCGACATGATGAACTTCGCATCCTCGGCAGCAACGATCAGGTCGCAGGCCAGCGCGAGGGAGAATCCGCCGCCGGCGGCGGCACCCTCGACGGCAGCGATCACCGGCTTCGGACAGGCGCGCAGCGCCTCGATGAACTGGTGAAATCGCTCCACCATCTGCATCTGAACCGAAGGGTCGGCGCCGCGCCGTTCGCGCAGGCCGGAGACGTTGCCGCCGGCGCAGAAATGCCCACCCTCGCCCTGCAGCACCAGGCAGCGAACGTCGGGATCGGATTCGGCCACGTCGAGCGCCTCGACGCCCGCGGTGAACAACTGCTCCGACAGCGTGTTGCGTGTGGCGGGGCCGCTCATCGTCAGCACCAGCGTGCTGGCGCGGCGTTCGGTCTGCAGTTCTGACGTCATCTCAACGGCTCCACCACAGTTTGCAAGGCCCGCGACGCAGGGGTCCGAACGGTGCAGGCGCTGCTCCCGCGCAGCGAAAGCGGCAAGCTTGTGCCCGAATGCCAAGCGAAGGTCTGCTGTCGGCCCATTGCCGTCCTTTAACGTCCGCTATGCAGGACACGACCGGCGCGGCAAAGGCGCGTCCGGGCAGGCCGTGGCGCTTCACTGGAGCGGTCGGCGCTGCGCGCCGACTTCCCTGCGATGCTCGGTCTCGTGGCCCCGTCGCAGAACTCACTTCGCTCACTGCGTTCGCTGCGTTCGGACATCCGCGACGAGTCAGTTAAGGATTCGCGCTTCGCGCGGGGCCACGAGCCCTGGCCTTGCAGGCCGCGCCGGGCCAGTCGGCCCGGCCGTTCGCAAGGCGCAAGCGGTCCCCCGGACCGCTTGCCCCAGGGCTCACCTTCTCGGCATCCCAGAGGCGCTGTGCGTCCTGCCCGAACGCGCCTTTGCTGGGACGCGGGCGCTGTTTGCGACAAGAACCACAAGCGTTGCAGCGCGGCGGGCGGTGCCCGGTGGGGGCGATTTCTGTGGCGACGAGAAGCGCAGGCCTGGGGTCGGCGTGCGAAGCACGCTTCGTAGACTGACCCGTCGCACCTGTTTGAACGCAGAGAGCGAAGCGAGCGAAGTGAGTTGTGCGACGCGACCCCAGGGCGAGCATCGCAGTGGAGTCTTCGCTGCGCGAAGACCGCCACAGCATGAGCCCCTGCCGGGCTCCGCCTGCCGCGCCGCGCCGAAGCCTCCAGAAAGCGGACGCAGGCGAACGGCAGCAACGGGCTGGTTCCCGTCGCTACGCCCGCGAACGATCGGGCCAGGGCACTTTCGGCGTGACTGGTGCTGAGCTTCATGCGGTGCGCGTAGCTCGCCTATGCATTGCCATTGCCTGCCTTGCGGCCCGCGGCGTTGCGGCGGGCCATTCCCTTGGGCAGCGAACGCGGTGGGCGTTGGGGGCGAAACATCGAGGGCACCCGTCGGGACGTGCTGGCATCGCAGCGGCGCGCGGATTGTGTCATGCGCCACAGGCGGGCCGGAAACGGCCGCTCGAACGGTGCTTTTCCGGGCTTTCGAGTTGTAACGCCATGCTAGAGTCGTTTCGCTAAACGCCACTCTTGACGCATGCTGAGACTGCTGTTCACCCTTGCCCTCGGAGCGCTCCTGTCGCTGCCGGTGGCGCAGGCCATGGCGTTCGGGTTCGGCGGCGTCAGCAACGCCACGGTGCTCGGGCAGCCGCTCAACCTGGCGCTCGGTGTGCGGCTCGATGGGGACGAGTCCCTGGTCGCGGAGTGCATCTCGGTCGAGGTGTTTTCGGGCGACAACCGGCTGCCCGCATCGGTCTCGATCGAACCCGGCAGCGATCCGGCCGAGCGTCATCTGCGCGTCCGCAGCGGGGTGGCGATCGACGAACCGGTGGTCAGCGTGAACGTGCAGATCACTTGCCCGAATCGGGTGTCGCGGCGCTTCGTGGCCTTCATCGACCCGCCGACGATCGACCTGGCCCAAGCGACTGCTCCAGCGGCGGCATCGGTCGCCCCGGCTTCGGCCTCGGCACGGCGCAGCGAGGCCGCGGCCGCTCGCGTCGCGGCACCCAAGGCGCAGCAGGCCGGCTCCACGGCGAAGATCGCCGCCAAGACATCGAAGCGCCCACGGCGCGTGGCGCTCCTGCCGGCAGACCGGGAGGGCGGCGTCACCGCGTCTGCCAATGTCGCCAGCGAGCCGGCGGTGCGCCGGCCACGGCATGTCTCGACGGCGGGCAAGCCGGCCCGCGCGCCGCCGGCGGCCACGGGCGCCCGGCTCAGGCTCGAGACCGCCGACGACGCAGCGACACGCGAACGATTGAACCTGCGCCTGACCGGCACCCTGGCGGCAGCGCCCGAAGCTGCCGCCTCGGGCGCCGAGCGGCCGGTGCCGGCGATCGACGCCGAAGCCGCGCAGCGCGCCAGGGAACGCGAACGGCTGCAGGCGCTGGAAGACAGCTTGACGAAACTGCGCGCAGAGTCGCAGGCAACGCAGGCGAGCCTGGCGCAGTTGCAGTTGCGGCTGCGCGAGGCCGAATCGCAGCGCTACTCGAATCCGCTCGTGTTCGCGCTGGCCGCCCTGGCTACGGCCTTGGCTGCCGCGGTCGCGGCGCTGGTGTGGCAGCGGCGGGCCGATCGGCGCGCCGCTGCGCAATGGTGGGCGCCGCCGGAGGGCGCATCGCCTGGCGTCGCGGAGGCGGACGCCGAGCCCGAGGCGGATGCCGATACCGCGTGGGCGCGGCCCGAGCCGGCGTCGCGGCCCGATCGGCAGCGCGCATCGGCCGACGAGCCCGCCGTCGTCGAGACGACCGCGAGCCCGATGATGCTGACGCAGGCGCAGGCGCTGGCCCAGGCGGAGTCCGATGCCCTGCCGCACGCCGCCGAGCCCGTGCACGAGATGACGGTCGAGGAGTTGATCGACCTCGAGCAGCAGGCGGAGTTCTTCGTCGTGCTGGGGCAGGACGAGGCCGCGATCGACCTGCTGATGGGACACCTTCGCAGCAGTGGGGGCGCGAGCCCGCTGCCCTACCTGAAGCTGCTCGAGATCTACCGGCGGCGCGACGAGCGCGAGGCCTACGAGCGCATTCGCGAACGCTTCAACCGCCGCTTCAACGCCTATGCGCCGGACTGGCAATCCGACCCGCAACAGGGGCGCGCGCTGCTCGACTACCCGAACGTGACCGCCAGCCTGCAGGCGCTCTGGGCGACACCGGCGCAGACGATGCAGGCCCTCGAGACCTCGCTGTTCCGGCGCGACGCCGGCAACTCGACCTTCGACTTGCCGGCCTATCGCGAACTGTTGTTCCTGTACGCGGTCGCGCGCGACCTCGCGGAGCGCGAGGCCGCGCCGGCAAGCGTCGATCTGCTGCTGCCGATCGGTGGCGAGGCAAGCGATGCGCAGCCGCTGACGCGCCTGCACCCCACGCCCGCTGCCGGCGTGCCGCAGGCGCATCCGGCCGAGGTGGACGTGGACATCACCTGTCTCGATGCGGGCCTTGCCGAGAGCGACGCGCGGCCTTCGCGTTACCTCACCGATTTCAGCCCGACCTCCGGCGCCATGGCCCTTGCGGGCGAGCCGGGTCCAAAGTCGCGCTGAACCGTCGCCGCCGGCCCCGGCTGGCGGCCGTGACGAACCTGCGGGGCGCGGACCGTACCCTCAGATGCGCGCCAGCCGCTCGATCGCCAGCGCCAGCGTTTCGTCCCTCTTGGCGAAGCAGAAGCGGGCGATGCGCTGCTCGAATCCACCGCGGTAGAACGCCGACAGCGGGATCGCCGCCACGCCGACCTCGCGCGTGAGCCACTGGCAGAAGTCGAGCTCGCTGGCGTCGCTGACCGCCGAATAGTCCACGCACTGGAAGTAGCTTCCCGCGCTCGGCAGCAGCGCCAGGCGCGTGCCCGCCAGCCCGGCGCGAAACAGGTCGCGCTTGCGCTGGTAGAACGCGGCCAGTTCGAGATGCGGCCGCGGGTCGGCCATGTAGGCGGCCAGCGCGTGCTGCATCGGCGTGTTGACGGTGAACACGTTGAACTGGTGCACCTTGCGGAATTCGGCCATCAGTGCCGCCGGCGCGGCCACGTAGCCGACCTTCCACCCCGTCACGTGGTAGGTCTTGCCGAAGCTCGAGACGATGAAGCTGCGCGCCGCCAGCGCCGCATGCCGGGCCACGCTCTCGTGCTGCGCGCCGTCGTAGACCATGTGCTCGTAGACCTCGTCGGCGATCACGATCACATCCGTCGGGCGCAACAGCTCGGCCAGGCGGCGCATGTCGTCGGCCGTCCAGACGGTGGCGCTCGGGTTGTGCGGCGTGTTGACCAGGATGGCGCGCGTGCGCGGCGAGAGCGCTGCGCCGATCGCGTCGAAGTTCGGCCGGAAGGTGCCCGCGTCGAGCGGCACGTGCACGGCCGTGCCGCCGGCGAGCACGATGTTGGGTTCGTAGCTGTCGTAGGCCGGCTCGAGAACGATCACCTCGTCGCCCGGATGCACGATGGCGAGGATCGCGGTCAGGATCGCCTGCGTCGCGCCGGCGGTGATGGTGATCTCGCTGCCGGGGTCGTAGCTGCGGCCATACAGCGTCGCGAGCTTGGCCGCGACGGCCTCGCGCAGCGCTGGCACGCCGGGCATCGGCG
This sequence comes from uncultured bacterium, assembly GCA_963779155.1. GTDB lineage: Bacteria > Pseudomonadota > Gammaproteobacteria > Burkholderiales > Burkholderiaceae_C > CAIKUF01. The sequence continues at coordinate 318,641 of CAVZXE010000007.1, forward strand.
GGTACTGGTTGTGGCCGCTGCGCATCGCGTGCTCGACCGCATCGAGCAGCTTCGGGTCGCAGTCGAAGTCGGGAAAGCCCTGGCCCAGGTTCACTGCGCGATGCTGCTGCGCGAGCGCCGACATGGTCGTGAAGATCGTGGTGCCGACGTGGGGCAGGCGGCTTTGCAGGGCAGGGCTCGGCAACGGGTTCATGGGCATCACAGCTGGTAGTCGTCGGCCTCGCCGCTCATCGCGCGCTCGACCAGCGCGCGGCTGAGGCGGCTCGAGATCAGTTCGGCGAAGGCGTAGACGAAGTTGCGCAAGTAGGCGCCGCGCTTGAAGGCCACCCGCGCCACGTTCTGGCCGAACAGGTGGCCGACCGGGCGCGACACCAGGTCGCCGCCCGGTGGGTCGTCGCGCATCGCCATCTCGGCGACGATGCCCACGCCGAGGCCCAGGCGCACATAGGTCTTGATCACGTCGGCGTCGATCGCCTCGAGCACCACGTTGGGCTTGAGCCGCCGCGCCGCGAAGGCCTGGTCGATGCGCGTGCGGCCGGTGAACGAGGGGTGGTAGGAGATCAGCGGCTCGATCGCCAGGTCCTCGAGCGAAATGCGCTCGAGCTGCGCCAGCCGGTGACCGGCCGGCATGACGGCCACGTGGAGCCACTCGTAGCAGGGCAGCGTCACCAGTTCGCCGTAACCGGCGAGCGACTCGGTGGCCAGGCCGATGTCGGCCACCTCCTCGAGCAGCATCTGCGCCACCTGGTCGGGCGTCCCCTGGTGCAGGCTCACGTTGACCTTCGGGAAGCGCTTGCGCAGTGCCGCCACCGGCTCGGGCAGCACGTAGCGCGCCTGCGTGTGCGTGGTTGCGATCGACAGCGTGCCGGCGTCCTGCTTCGAGTACTCGTCGCCGATGCGCTTCAAGTTGCCGACCTCGCGCATGATCACCTCGATCGCGCGCAGCACCTCCTGGCCCGGCTCGGTGACGCGGCGCAGCCGCTTGCCGTGGCGGGCGAAGATGTCCACGCCGAGCTCGTCCTCGAGTTCGAGGATCGCCTTGGACACGCCGGGCTGCGACGTATGCAGGGCCTTGGCAGTTTCGGTCAGGTTGAGCTTGCGCCGGACGGCCTCCTGGACGAACCGGAACTGATGCAGGTTCATGGGCCTGGGCTCGTGCGGGTCGGGGACGCCATTATTCCAGCGGCCGTGGCGCCGGGCGCAGCGCCGGGCCGCCGGGGCCTGCGAGCAGGCGCAGCGCCTCGTCGGCCATCGCGGCAATCACGGCGTCGGCCTCGCCGATCGCGGGCCGCAGCCGCCACCCGACGGCGGGGTGACGTTCGGCGAGCCGCTCCAGCAAGACCGGCAGGTCCTTGCGCACGTGGCCGCCCGCGCCGAGGAACAGCGGCAGCACCTCGACCGTGCTGCAACCGGCGGCCGCCAGGCGATGCCCGGCCTCGAGCAGGTCGGGCGCCGTGAACTCGAGGAAGGCAAGCTCGACCGCCAGGGCGGGGCGCTGCGCGCGGATGCGCCGCGCCACAGCCTCGAACGGCAGCGCCCAGCGCGGATCACGTGCGCCGTGGGCGAAGAGCAGCAGGCCCTGGGTCATCGTTCGGCCGTCAGCGGTAGCGCACCAGCCAGGTGAACGCGGCCATCGACAGCAGCAGGTAGAACGCGCTCGGCGCCGAGGCGACCAGCCAGGGCGTCCAGTTGCTCAGCAGGCCGATGTGGCTCGCGACGTTGGTGAGCAGCACGAAGCTGATGCCCAGCATGATGCCGCCGAACACCTTCAGGCTGATGCCGCCGCTGCGTGCATGCAGGTAGGCGAAGGGCAGCGCCAGCGCGATCATCACCAGGCAGGCGAACGGGTACAGGGCGCGCTTCCAGAACTGGATCTCGTGCCGCTGCGAGGCCTGCTCGTTCTCGCTCAGGTGTTGGATGTAGCGAAACAGGTCGTGCGTCGACATCGTCGCCAGCGGCAGCACGGCCGCCGACACCACGTCGGCGCCGAGCGTGCTCTGCCATACCAGGCTGGCGTGGCGGGTCTCGCGCACTTGCGGCCGCCCGTCGCGGGTGGTGGAACTCCAGTCGGTGACGCTGGCATCGGTGAGTTGCCACGCGGCATCCGCGCCGACCTTGCCGCTCTCGGCGGCGATGCGCGAGAGGAGCCGCCCGTCGGCGTCGAACTCGAAGATGCGCACGCCGCGCAACTCGCCGCCGCTGCTGGCGCTGGCCACGTTGACCGAGTAGGAGCGCTCGCCTTCGGGCGTTGCGCGCCTGTCCTTCAACCATGCGCCGGCGCGCTCGAGCTTGAAGCCGCCGCGAAAGGTGGCCTTCAGCGATGCGGCCTGGGTCTGGCTGAGCGGGGCGATGTAGTCGCCGATCACGAACGTGACGACGGCGAATGCGACGCCCAGCCCGGCGAGTGCGCCGAGCGCGCGCCCCGGGCCGAGGCCGCCGGTGCGCATGATTGTGAACTCGGACGATTGCGCCAGGCTGGCCAGCGCATAGATGGCGCCGATCAGCACCGCGATCGGTGCCAGCTCATAGAGATGCCCGGGGAGGAAGAGCAGGCTGTACACGGCGGCGTGCGCGGCCGTGTAGCCTTTCTCGTTGCCCTTGGCCAGTTCGGCGACGAAGTCGAAGAAGAAGAAGAGCGACAGGAATGCGAGGGCGACGAAGGCGACCGCCTTGGTGATCTCGGCGTAGAGCAGGCGGCGGACGATCTTCATGCGCCGGCGCCACGCCGCAGGGCGAGCAGGCGGCTCGTGCTGGCATGGTCGCGCCACCACAGCAGCGCCAGCGCGAGCAGGAATGCGCCGCCGTGGATGGCCGCGAGCATGCTGCCCATGCCCGCCTTGCCCGAGGCGATCCACGCCTGCGACAGGTTGATCAGGTTGAAATAGACGACGAAGGCGAGCAAGGCCAGCAGCAGGTTCCAGCTGCCCGGCCGCCGTGGGTTGGTGGCCGCCAGCCCGATCGCCAGCAACAGCAGGTTGGCGGCGCCGAGCACGAGGCCGATGCGCCAGGCGAGTTCGCCCTGGAAGGCCCGCGTCGGTTGCCGCAGCAGATCGAGCGTGGTGCGCGCGGTGGGCGGCAGGTCGTCGATGGCGCCCGAGAGCTTCTCGTCGGCCAGCGCGCGGTAGCTCTCGAAGCGCGCCAGCGTGCGCTCCCCGCTCTTGAGGTTTTCCTCGTTGCGCTGGCCGCGTTCGAGCAGGATGAAGCGGTCGTTGCCCTCGAACTCGATGTGCCCGGCTCGCGCCGACGTCACCGCCTCGGCGTCGCCCTGGAGGGTGAGGACGAACACGTTGCGCCCGACCCGCGCGTCGTCGGTGTCGCGCTCGATGAAGAACACGCGGCGCCCGTCGGCCGAGCTCTGGAACTCGCCGGCAGCGACGCGCGAGAGGTCGGAGCGGCGCTCGTAGCGGTCCTTCAGCTCGACCCCGCGCTGGTTGACCCAGGGCCAGACGAACAGCGCCAGCAGCAGCACGACGAGCAGCACCGGCCAGCTCATGCGCAGCAACGGCCTCACGAAGCGCGACAGGCTCACCCCGCTGGCGAACCAGATCGTCATCTCGCTGTCGCGGTACATCCGCGTCAAGGTGGCCACCGCCGCAATGAACAGCGACAGGCTCAGGATCGTGGGCAGGTAGCCGAGCGAGGTGAATCCGAGCAGCAGCACCACGTCCTGCGGGCTCACCTTGCCGCCGGCGGCCTGCCCCAGCGTGCGGATCAGCATCATCGTCAACACGATGGTCAGGATCACGACCAGGGTCGCGCCGAAGGCACGCGAGAGGTCTTTGCGCAGGGAGGAATCGAATAACATCGCGGGTTTGCAGACTGGGCCGCATTATGGACTTCCGTCATCAGATTTCCGCCCCCGAGGGCTTGGCCGGTGTGGCGGCCGACGCGCTGGTGTGCGTGGTCGTCGGCGAGCGGCTGGATGACGCGATCGACCAGCGCGTGGCGAGCCTCGTTGCCGAAGCGGTGAAGCGCGGCGACTTCGAGTTCAAGGCCGGCCGCACGCTCTACCTGCACAACCCGGCGGGGCTGAAGGCGCCACGCCTCGTGGTGGCGGCGGCGACGCACGCCACGCCCAAGGCGTTCAAGAAGGCGATCGGCGCGGCGCTGGGCGTGCTCAAGGGGCTCGGCGCACGCCATGTGGCCGTGTCGGCGCCGCTCGCGCTGACGGCCGAGCACGCCGAGGCGCTGGTCACGGCGGCCGCCGACGCGACCTACGTGTACCGCCACACCAAGCCCAGCGCAGCCGCCGATGCGGTGATCGACAAGCTCACCATGCTGTGCGCGAAGGAAGACGCCAAGGCGGTCAAGCAGGGGCTGGCGCGGGGGCAGGCCGTGGCCGCCGGGGTGACACTGGCGCGGGAACTCGCCAACCGTCCCGGCAACCACTGCACGCCCACCGTGCTGGCCGAGCAGGCGAAGAGGCTGGGCAAGCGCCATGGGTTCAAGGTCGAGGTGCTGGACCGCAAGGATGTCGAGAAGCTCGGCATGGGCGCCTTTCTCGCCGTGGCCCGGGGCTCGGACGAACCGCTGCGCTTCATCGTCGCGCACTACCAGGGCGCGCCAAAGGGCGAGGCGCCGGTGGTGCTGGTCGGCAAGGGCATCACCTTCGACACCGGCGGCATCTCGATCAAGCCGGCAGCCGAAATGGACGAGATGAAGTTCGACATGGGTGGCGCGGCCAGCGTGCTCGGCACGTTGCGCGCGGTGGCCGAACTCAAGCCCAGGCTCAACCTCGTCTGCATCGTGCCGGCGTGCGAGAACATGCCCGGCGGCAGCGCCATCAAGCCGGGCGACGTGGTGACGAGCCTGTCGGGGCAGACGATCGAGATCCTCAACACCGACGCCGAAGGCCGGCTGATCCTGTGCGACGCGCTCACCTACGCCGAGCGCTTCAAGCCGGCGCTCGTGGTCGACGTGGCCACGCTCACCGGTGCCTGCGTGATCGCCCTCGGCCACCACCACTCGGGCCTGTTCACGGCCGACGACGCGCTGGCGGCGCAGTTCCAGGGCGCCGCGCAGAGCGCGCTCGATCCTTGCTGGCGAATGCCGCTCGACGAAGAATACGACGAGGCGCTCAAGAGCAACTTCGCCGACATGGGCAACGTCGGCCCGCGCGCGGGCGGTGCGATCACCGCCGCGATGTTCCTGCGCCGCTACAGCGGCAAGTACCGCTGGGCGCACCTCGACATCGCGGGCACCGCGTGGAAGTCGGGGCTTTCGAAAGGCGCCACCGGGCGCCCGGTCGGCTTGCTGACGCACTTCGTGCTGGCGCAGGCATCGGCGTGACGACCTCGCGGCGCCTGGGCCGCGTCCCGCGAGCAGGGCGATTCGGCGCGTGCGGTGCCACCCTGCGGCGAGCGGGGCCGGCACCGTGACCGAGGTGATGTTCCACCTCAACGTGCCGGACCGGCTGGGCTACGCCTGCCGCCTGCTGCGCAAGGCGCACGCGCGCGGGGCGCGGGTGGTGGTCAGTGCGCCCCCGGCAACGCTGGCGCGGCTCGACAGTCTGCTGTGGACCTCCGAGGCCACCGACTTCGTGCCCCACCTGCGTGTCGCCCCGGGCGAGGCCGTCGCGCCGCGCCTGCTGGAGACGCCGATCTGGCTGGTCGAGCGGGTCGATCAGGCGCCCCATCACGAGGTGCTGCTGAACCTGAGCGACGACCTGGTGCCCGGCTTCGAGAGCTTCGAGCGCGTGATCGAGGTGGTGCCAGTGGACGAGGCGCCCAAGCAGGCTGCCCGCCGGCGCTGGAAGCACTACGCCGATCGAGGCTACGCGCTCAAGCGACACGAGGCGATCGCATGAGTCGCGAAAGAGGGGCCCCGCGAAGCGGGGATCGAAGCGCGAATGCGATCGGATCGCCGACCGCTGGGGGTGCCGATTTGCCAGGCATGGCGGAGGCGATCGCATGAGTCGCGAAAGAGGGGGCGTAGGGCGAAAAGCGAACGCTGCCTGCGCATCGTTCGCAGCCCGGAGCGGCTTGGAGCCTGCAAGCCCGAAGCCCCCGCGAAGCGGGGATCGAAGCGCGAATGCGATCGGATCGCCGACCGCTGGGGGTGCCGATTTGCCAGGCATGGCGGAGGCGATCGCATGAGTCGCGAAAGAGGGGGCGTAGGGCGAAAAGCGAACGATGCCTGCGCATCGTTCGCAGCCCGGAGCGGCTTCGGGTCTGCAAGCCCGAAGCCCCCGCGAAGCGGGGATCGAAGCGCGAATGCGATCGGATCGCCGACCGGCGGGGGGGGCAATGTGCCGGGCATGGCGGAGGCGATCGCATGAGTCCGCTCCGGTCCGGGCCGCACAATCTGCAAGGCCTGCCGACGCTCACCGAGGTGATCGAGCTGCCCGCCGCACCCGAACGCATCGACAGCGCCGAAGAGAGCGCCCAACAGTTCGCGCCGCCTGCTGCGCCGCAGGCACTGATCCAGGTCGATGCCGACGGCTTGCCCGGCCCGAGCGAGGAGCAACTGGTCCAGCGGGTCCTGACCGATCTGCAGCGTCACACCGACCTGATGCTCGAATACCGCCTGCGCGAAGCCCTGACGCCAGCGCTGGCGCGCCTCGCCGACACCCTGGTCCGCGACCTGCGGCAGGAGCTCGCGACGACATTGCGCGACGTGGTGGAGCGCGCCGTTAGCCAGGAACTGGCGCGTCAGCGCGGGCGCTGACGCCAGGCCGGTTGCGAAGGCTCGGTCGGCCGGGCGCTGGTTGCGAAGGTACCGTTGGCTGCGCGCCGGGTGCATGAACGCAGCGCTGGGCGCAGAAAGTAGGGCCGGACCCGAGGATTCCCGATGCAGGGTGGGGCCCTTTTTGCGGTATCGTTGCGCGCGTTGAGAAAAAGGGCGGATGCCGTCCTTGGCCTCTCATCCAGTCTCGGTTCTTCCAACAATCCCCTCCGGAGGTTTTGCATGCAAGTCAAGCTCAGTGTGATCGCGGGTGCCGTGGTGGCGATGTGCGCCGTCGCCGCGTCAGCGCAGGAAACAGTCGTCAAGATCGGCCACGTCGCTCCGATGTCTGGTGGTCAGGCGCACTACGGCAAGGACAACGAGAACGGTGCCCGCATGGCGGTCGAGGATCTCAACGCCAAGGGCGTCGTCGTCGGCGGCAAGAAGATCAAGCTCGAACTGGTGGCCGAAGACGATGCCGCCGACCCGAAGCAGGGCGCTGCCGTGGCCACCAAGCTGTGCGATGCCAAGGTCAACGGCGTCGTCGGCCACCTGAACTCGGGCACGACGATCCCGGCCTCGAAGGTCTACAACGACTGCGGCCTGCCGATGGTCACTGGTGCCGCGACGAACCCGAAGCTGACGCAGCAGGGGTTCAAGAACGTCTATCGCATCATCGCCAACGACAATGCGCTCGGCGCCGGCCTGGCACTGCACGCCGCCAACAACCTGGGCGTCAAGAAGGTCGCGATCGTCGACGACCGCACCGCCTACGGGCAGGGCGTTGCCGAGGTGTTCAAGAAGACGGCACTGGCGCGCGGCGTTCAGGTCGTCGACGAGCAGTACACCAACGACAAGGCGACCGACTTCACCGCCATCCTGACCGCCATCAAGGCGAAGCAACCCGACGCGATCTTCTACGGTGGCATGGACACCCAGGGCGGCCCGTTGCTGCGCCAGATGGAGCAACTCGGCCTGACCAACGTCAAGGTCTTCGGTGGCGACGGCATCTGCACGGCCGAGCTGGTGAAGAACGCCGGCGGTGCCAAGACCATCGGCAACGTGGTCTGCGCCGAAGGTGGCGCCTCGCTCGCGAAGATGCCCAGCGGCAATGCCTGGAAGGCACGTTACGACGCCAAGTATCCGGGCCAGTTCCAGGTCTACTCGCCCTACACCTACGACGCCGTGGGCCTGCTGGTCGACGCGATGGTGCGCGCCGGTTCGACCGACCCGAAGGTCTATGGCCCGCTGCTGTTCCAGGCCGACTACCAGGGCGTGACGACCAAGATCGGCTTCGAGTCCGATGGCGAGCTGAAGAACCCCGCGATGACCTTGTACGTTTACAAGGACGGCAAGAAGGTGCCGCTGAACTGATGACGCCTCGAGCGTCTCGCTAGCCTGGATTTCCACGCACCACATTTGAACTAACAAACTCCCCCTGCCGCGACCCGCCGCCCCTAAGCCGACATCCGCAGCGAGTACCCCGGCCACCAGGGGATAGCGACCGGCGTGTTCAGCAGTTCCGACGCCAGTATGACGGGCAGATGGGCGCGACGGTGGAAGTGCACCTGCACCTCAGCGCCGGTGATCGAGACGTCGGCCGGCGTGTCGATCAGGTCTCGGAAGATGTGCCGCGCCTGCGCTTCGGCATAGCCGCGCATGCGGCGCGCCAGCAACCGGTACAGGCCGCTGGCGATGACCAGCAGCGTCATGTCGAAGTCCACCTTCATCCCCACCGCCGACGACAGCGCGTCCATGTGGAAGAAGCGCACCGCGTCGGACAAGGCGTTCTCGATCAGCATGCGCTGGGCGTAGCGCGTGAGCAGCTTGGCGTGGGAGCCGTCGCGGTCGTTGGTCAACAGGATCGTCGGCTGCTCGTGGCCCAGGTCGACGACGAAGAGCTGGCGCAGCTTCGCGCCGGCCAGCATGACCGGCTGCTCGAACACGCGCGGGTTCTTGAACTTGCGCGCCGGCACATCCAGGCTCACCCGGCGCCAGGCCGAGGCCGGCAGATCCTGCACCTCCTGCAGCAGGGCCGCCGAGCGGCGGCGCAGCGTCATGAACGTGATCCCCATCTGCTCGAGCCGCGCCAGATGGGCGTAGGTGGTCAGCCGTGAATCGAACACCAGGTGGCGCGGCAACTCGCCGTGCTGACGCCGCCAGAACTCGATGAAGCGGAAGATCTCCTCGGCCTCCTCGCCCTTGCGCAGATCGGCGTTGGAGTAGCAGAAGGCCCGACCACTGGCGTCTTGCGCCAGGAACGCGAGCACGGCCGGCTGCGATCGGCTGCGGGCGGACACGAAGTGCCGCTGCACCTGGGGATCCTCGCCGTAGTACGGCACCGAGTGGAAGTCCAGGTTGAACGACCGCGCATCGAACAGCCCCTCCTCCATCACCGCCCCGTGCCAGGCTCCCAGCAGCCGGACCGAACGCTCGCGTTCCACCCGCGAGGAGTACTCGCACAGGAAACTCTTCTTCGGCACCACGTTCAGGCCGCAGAACAGCGCCAGCCCCGGATCGGTGACGAAGGCCATGACGTGGCTCTTGCGCTCGATGGACCACAGCTTGAGCGCCAGCGCGCTGCGCAGCGCGTGCGAAGCCGGGATCATCTTGGAACCCGGCAGCTTGGCGCGCGAGGCCAGACCATCGAGCTGCAGACGCACCAGGTCGGGCAGGAACAGGAACAGACCGCCGCAGCGCGTGGTGAACCGCGTGCCGGGCCGCAGCGCGAACTCGCGCACGTCGGCCACCGCCTCGGCCAGCGGCCCCACATGCTCGAGCCGCTCGTCGTCGCCGCGCCGGGGCAGCGGCGCGAAGCCCTCCTCGCGCAGCACCTCGCGCACGGCGGTCGGACTCAGCGGCGTGCCGTGATCCTTGAGCGCGCGGCTGATCTCGTAGACCGAATGGTTCTGCTTGCGCAGGGCCACCACCATCTCGAGGGCCTTGGACTTGTGCGGCTGGGTGCGGGAGCCGTGAACAGGCGTGCTGAAGAACTGCGGCTCGGGTTCACGGCGGAACTGGTGGCACAGCACGCGGAAGGAGCCCGGCGTGTAGCCGAAGGCACGGGCGACCTCGGCTGAAGGACGGTCATCGACGAAGAAGGCGCGCAGGGCCTCGTACTGGCGCTGGCGGGGATGGGAGGGCTCGGCGAAGAATCGTCGGATGTCTGTTATGTTTTTAGGTGCCCCTAAACCCATACCTGCATTGTGATACGTAAGATCCTGTTGCGTCAACGAAAAGCAGGACGGAACCGGCACCGATGGGGGAAAACCCAGGCTGCATGCGGCTGAGCGGGGGATGGGCCTGAAGACCGGCCCCGGCAAGCGCAGGGCCGACAGCCCCAGATGCGGGCTGCCGTGTGGAGGCGATAGGCGCACCGAGCGTTAACAGTGGGAGCGCAGGCGACGTGAGCGCCGCCAGCGGCGAGAGGTCGCTGGCCAGACCGGCGGCGTTACCTCAACGGTGGTGCGTGGAAATCCAGGCTAGCGGTCAGAAAAGGGGCGCCTCCGGGCGCCCTTTGCATGGGCGCGGGGGTGTGCTCCCCGGGCGTTCGATCGAGGGCCGGTGGTCAGCGCCCGTACAGCTGGCACAAGGCCGCCAGGCGCGGTGCGTGCTCGGGCTGCACCTGCGCCCATTCGAAGCGCCATTCCCAGTAGCCCTCGCCGCGGCCGGGCAGGTTCATGCGGTGTTCGCCGCCGAGGCCGAGCACGTCCTGCAACGGGATGATCGCGGTGTCGGCCACCGATGCGCAGGCGGCGCGGATCAGGTCCCAGTGCATCTCGCGGCCGTCGCAGCCCAGGTAGGCCAGCGCGTGGACGCGCTCGTGCGCGCTGGCGTTCGCCCACCAGCCGAGCGTGGTGTCGTTGTCGTGCGTGCCGGTATAGACCACGCTGTCGGCTTCGTGATGGTGCGGCAGGTAGACGTTGCGGCTGTCGTCGCCGAACGCGAAGTGCAGGATGCGCATGCCGGGGAACGCGAAGCGCTTGCGCAGCGCCGTCACGTCGGGCGTGATCAGGCCCAGGTCCTCGGCGATGATGGGCAGCGGGCCGAGCGCCTTCGCAATCGCCTTGAACAGCGCGCTGCCCGGCCCGGCCCGCCAGTGGCCCTTGACCGCGGTGGGTTCGCTCGCAGGGATCTCCCAGTGTTGCGCGAAGCCGCGAAAGTGGTCGATGCGCACGATGTCCACCAGTTCGAAGGTGCGGCGGATGCGCTCGGTCCACCACGCGTAGCCTTCGTCGGCGTGGGCGCTCCAGCGGTACAGCGGGTTGCCCCAGCGCTGGCCGGTTGCGCTGAAGTAGTCCGGCGGCACGCCCGCGACGACCCTGGCGTGGCCGTTCGCGTCGAGTTCGAACAGGCTTTGGCGCGCCCACACCTCGGCGCTCTGGTAGGCGATGAAGATCGGCGCGTCGCCGACGATCCGGACCCCGCGCTCGTTGGCATACGCCTTCAGGCGCAACCACTGCTCGAAGAAGCGCCACTGACAGAACTTGTGGAAGGCGATGCGTTCGGCGTGCGCTTCGTTCGCGGCTTCGAGCGCGGCGGGTTCGCGGTGGGCGAGGGCGGGGTCCCATTCGCACCAGAGCTGCCCGGGGTGGTGGTCGGCGAGCGCCATGAACAGCGCGTAGTCGTCCAGCCATCCGGCGTGCCGGGCGCAGAACGCCGCGTACGCCGCGGCGTCGGCGTCGCCTTGCGTCGCCGCGAAGCGCGCCGCGGCGCGGCTCAGGCGCTCCAGGCGCCATGGCACCGCGACGGCGAAGTTCACGCGCTGCGCGTCGAAGGCGGCCGACGGCGGCACGAGTTCGTCGGCCTCGAGCCAGCCTCGGGCATGCAGTTCCGCCAGGTCGATCAGCAGCGGATTGCCGGCGAACGCCGAGCAGCTCATGTAGGGCGAGTTGCCGGGCCCGATGCCGCCCAGCGGGAGGATCTGCCAGAGCTTTTGCCCGGCGGCGACGAGCCAGTCGACGAAGTGGTAGGCCGCGCTGCCGAGGTCGCCCGAGCCGTGCGGCCCCGGCAGGCAGGTGGGGTGCAGCAGCACGCCGCAGGCGCGATCGAATCTCATGCCGCCGGGCAGGGGGGAGGCGAGAGCAGCGCCAGGCTGAACGCAGCCAGCGGATAGTCGCCCTCGCCCTGCCAGGCGGCCCCGCTCTCGCCGTGCGCGGTGTCGAGCAGGGCCTGCCAGGCTCCCTCCGGCAGCGTGAACGGGCGCGCCTGCGCTTCGGCGTTGAAGAGCAAGAGCAGCGGTCCGGGCCCCTTGCCGGGCGCCCCGATCAAGGCGCCGAGCGTGCGTGCCGCGTGGTCGCGCCAGTCGTCGCCGGTCAGCGGCCGGCCGTCGGCGCGCAGCCAGGCGAGGTCGTGGCGGCCGCGGCCATCCGCCCCGCCGGTGTACCAGTGGTTGGCCAGTGGCAGCAGCCGCCCGCGCAGCGCGATCAGGCGTGCCGTGAAGGCGATCAGCGCCTCGTCGGCTTCGGCCCAGGCGATCCACGTGGTCGGGTTGTCCTGGCAATACGGGTTGTTGTTGCCGCCCTGGCTGTGGCCGAGCTCGTCGCCGGCGGCGAGCATCGGCGTGCCCTGCGCGAGCAGCAGCGTGGCCAGCAGCGCGCGCTGGAGCCGGGCGCGCAGCGCCAGCACCGGCGCGTCGTCGGTCGGGCCTTCCGCTCCGCAGTTCCAGCCGTGGTTGGCACCGTGGCCGTCGCGGTTGTCCTCGCCGTTGGCGTGGTTGCGCTTGTGCTCGTAGGTCAGCAGGTCGCGCAGCGCGAAGCCGTCGTGGGCGGCGATGAAGTTGACCGACTCCGCCGGCGCGCGGCCACGGGTGTGGAACAGGTCGGACGACGCACACAGGCGCTGCGCGAACTCGCCGCGCGTCGAGGCACCCGCGCCGCCGAGCCAGAAGCGTCGCGTGCCGTCGCGGAAACGGTCGTTCCACTCCGCCCAGCCGCTCGGGAAGCGACCGAGCTGGTAGCCGCCGGGGCCGAGGTCCCACGGTTCGGCGATCATCTTCAGGCCGGCGAGCAGCGGGTCTTGCGCCACGGCCTGGAAGAACGCCGCGCGCAGGTCGAAGCCGTGGTCGCCGCGGCCCAGCACCGGCGCGAGGTCGAAGCGAAAGCCGTCGACGTTCATCGTGCCCGCCCAGTGGCGCAGGCTGTCCATCACCATCTGCAACACCCGCGGATGGCGCAGGTCGAGCGTGTTGCCGCAGCCGCTGAGGTTGTCGTAGATGCCCGGCTCCCCGGGCAGCGTTCGGTAGTAGCTCAGGTTGTCGAGGCCGCGCCAGCCGATCGTTGGCCCTCTCGCATCGGTCTCGGCAGTGTGGTTGAAGACCACGTCGAGAATCACCTCGATGCCTGCCGCGTGAAGGCGTCTCACCATCGCGCGGAATTCCTGGCGCGGCGACAACCCGCCGGCGCCGCTCGCGTAGCGCGGTTCGACGGCGAAGAAGCCGACCGTGTTGTAGCCCCAGTAGTTCGTGAGGCCGCGGGCCACGAGCCGCTGTTCGTCCAGGTGCTGGTGCACCGGCAGCAGGCTGACGGCAGTGACGCCGAGGCGCTCGAGGTGCGCAATCGCGGCGTCCGACGCCAGCCCGGCATAGCTGCCGCGCAGCGGCGCCGGAACGCCGGGGTGGCGCATCGTCAGGCCCTTCACATGGGCCTCGTAGAGCACGCTTGCGGCCAGCGGCGTGTGCGGATGCGGCTCCGCCGCGCGCTCGGCATCGCGTTCGGACCGCTCGTCGACGACGCGCGCCTTCAGCGCCTGCGCTGCGTTGTCGCGCCGGTCCATCCGCTCCGGGCGGGCAGGCTCGGCGCCGAAATGTTCGCCACGCCAGTCGAAGCGGCCGACGATCTCGCGCGCATAGGGGTCGAGCAGCAGCTTGTGCGGGTTGAAGCAGTGGCCGCGTTCGGGCGCCCACGGGCCATGCGCGCGCAGGCCGTAAACCAGGCCCGCGCCCGCGCCGGGCAGGCGGCCATGCCAGACGTCGCCGCTGCGGCCCGGCAGCGCGTGCCGCTGGAGCTCGCGGGTGCCCGTGGCGTCGAACAGGCACAGCTCGATCACGTCGGCGTGCGCCGAGAACACGGCGACGTTGACCCCGCCGCCGTCGTCACAGTGCGCGCCCATCGGCCACGGGCAACCGGTCTCGATCGTGGCCCCAGCGGCCGGCGGCGGGCTGCCATCGGCCAGGGGCCGCTGTCCTTCGGTAGGCTCGGCCCGTCCGCAGCCACTGGCCGTGTCCGGCCTCGGCCCGCAAGCCGACTGCGCTTCCCCTCGCGGGGGCGACGCCGCAGGCACCCTCGGGGTCAAGTCACGCCTTCCATTCGAAGAACACCGTGGCCAGCGGAGGCAGGTCGATCACGATCGAATGGGCGTGGCCGTGCCAGGCCACTGGCTGCGAGGTGGCCGTGCCGAGGGGCGTGCCGACGTTGCTGCCGCCGTAGTGCGCGGAATCGGTGTTCAGGCACTCGACGTAGCGGCCCGCGCGCGGCACGCCGACGCGAAGGCCGTGGTGCACGGTCGGCGTGAAGTTGCAGACGACGGCGACCATTGCGTCCGCCTCGCGCCCGTGGCGCGTGAAGCACAGCAGCGACCGTTCGGCGTCGCCATGGTCGATCCAGCCGAAGCCCTCGGGGCCGAAGTCCTGCTCGTGCAGCGCCGGCGTCGCCCGGTAGAGCCGGTTCAGGTCGGCCACCAGGCGGCGCACGCCGTCGTGCAGCGGGTCGCCGAGCAGGTGCCAGTCGAGGCTCTGGTCGTGGTTCCACTCGGCGGTCTGCGCGAATTCGCAGCCCATGAAGAGCAGCTTCTTGCCGGGGTGGCCGAACATGAAGCCGTAGTAGGCGCGCAGGTTGGCGAACTGCTGCCAGCGATCGCCCGGCATCCTGGCCAGCATCGAACCCTTGCCGTGCACCACCTCGTCGTGCGAGAGTGGCAGCACGAAGTTCTCGTTGAACGCATAGACGAGGCCGAAGCTCAGCTCGTGATGGTGGTACTTGCGGTGGATCGGGTCGCGCTGCATGTACGCCAGCGTGTCGTGCATCCAGCCCATGTTCCATTTGTAGTGGAACCCGAGCCCGCCGGCGAAGGTCGGCCGCGAGACGGCCGGGAACGCGGTCGATTCCTCGGCCAGCGTCACCGCCTGTGCGCGCTCCACGCCGACGACCTGGTTCATCCGCTTGAGGAAGTCGATCGCCTCGAGGTTCTCGCGCCCGCCGTGGACGTTCGGAATCCACTCGCCCGGCTCGCGGCTGTAGTCGCGGTACAGCATCGAGGCGACGGCATCGACGCGCAGCCCGTCGACGTTGTAGCGCTCGAGCCAGAAGAGGGCGTTGCCGACCAGGAAGTTGCGCACCTCGGTGCGGCCGAAGTTGTAGATCAGCGTGTCCCAGTCGTTGTGGAAACCCTCGCGCGGGTCGGCGTATTCGTAGAGCTGGGTGCCGTCGAAGGCCGCCAGTCCGTGCGCGTCGCTCGGGAAATGCGCCGGCACCCAGTCGAGCAGCACGCCGATGCCGTCGGCGTGGGCGCGGTCGACGAAGCGGCGCAGGCCCGCCGGCTCGCCGAAGCGCGCCGTCGCCGCGTACATCCCCACCGGCTGGTAGCCCCAGGAGCCGTCGAACGGATACTCGCTGACCGGCAGCAACTCGAGGTGCGTGAAGCCCATCTCCCTTGCGTAGGGAATCAGCGTCTCGGCGAGTTCGTCCCAGTCGAGCCAGCGGTTGCCTTCTTCGGGCTTGCGTCGCCACGAGCCGAGGTGAACCTCGTAGATGCTCATCGGCGCGTCGAGCGCGTTGGCGCGCTGGCGTTGCGTCGAGGCTGCCGCCAGCGCCGGCATCGCCCCGACGACGCTCGCCGTCGCCGGGCGCAGCTCGGCCTGGAACGCATACGGGTCGGCCTTCAGCGGCAGCAGCGCTCCGTCGCGCGCATGGATTTCATACTTGTAGCGCGTGCCGGCGCCGAGGCCGGGGATGAAGATCTCCCACACGCCACACTCGCGGCGCAGCCGCATCGGATGGCGCCGCCCGTCCCAGATGTTGAAGTCGCCGACGACGCTGACCCGCGACGCGTTGGGCGCCCAGACCGCGAAGCTCGTTCCGGGCGCGCCCTGCATCGTGCGCAGGTGCGCGCCGAGGATCTCGAACGGCCGCAGGTGCGAGCCTTCGCCAAGCAGCCACGCGTCCATTTCGCCGAGCACCGGGCCGAAGCGGTAGGGGTCGTCGAGCAGCGATGCGTTGCCGTCGGTCCAGAGCACGCGCAGCCGGTAGTCGGCGGGCCGGGCGCCGGCGACGTCGGCCTCGAAGACGCCGTCGGGATGACGCTGCACCAGCGACGCGAGCGGCTGCCCGCTGGCCGTGTCGATCAGCGTGACCGTGCGCGCGCCGGGTTGGAAGGTGCAGATGCGGTAATGCCCCGCGGCACCCTCGTGCACGCCGAGCACCGCGAACGGGTCGCCGTGGCGCCCGGCGCGGAGGAGATCGACCTCAGTATCCGTCAGCATGCGCCGAGCTTACCGCGCGCTGCGCGAGTGAACGCGGGGCGATGTGCCAGATCTGCGTCGCGTAGTCGCGGATCGCGCGGTCGGACGACAGACCACCCATGCCGGCGACATTGGCAATGGCGCGCCGCACCCAGGCCTCGCCGTCGCGGTACAGCGCATCGACGCGCACCTGCGCCGCCACGTAGGCGTCGTAGTCGGCGAGCAGCTTGTAGTGGTCGCCGCCCCACAGCAACGCGTCGACGAGGCCGCGGTAGCGGTCCGGCTCGTCGGGCGAGAACTGCCCCCCAGCGATCGCGTCGAGCACGGCCTTGAGGGCCGGGTTCGATTCGTAGATCCGCATCGGCTGGTAGCCGCCCTGGTTGAGCGCCGCGATCTCGGGCGTGGTGTGGCCGAAGATGAAGATGTTGTCGGCGCCCACCTTGTCGCGGATCTCGATGTTCGCACCATCGAGCGTGCCGATGGTGAGTGCGCCGTTCATCGCCAGCTTCATGTTGCCGGTGCCCGAGGCCTCGGTGCCGGCGGTCGAGATCTGCTCCGACAGGTCGGCACCGGGCATGATCAGCTCGGCCACCGAGACGCCGTAGTTCGGCACGAAGACGAGGCGCAGCCGGTGGCCCACCCGCGGGTCCTTGTTGACCACGGCCCCGACGTCGTGGATCAGGCGGATGATCTGCTTGGCCATGTGGTACGACGACGCGGCCTTGCCGGCCAGGATCACGCTGCGCGGCACCCAGTCGGCCTGCGGGTCGGCGAGGATCGCCTGGTAGCGCGTCACCACGTGCAGCACGTTGAGCAACTGGCGCTTGTACTCGTGGATGCGCTTGACCTGCACGTCGAAAAGGCTCGCCGGGTCGAGCCGCACGCCGACCTCGCGCTCGATGTACGCCGCCAGGCGCGCCTTGTTGGCGTGCTTGACCGTGGCGAACACGGCGCGCAGTGCGCCGCTGTCGGCGTGGCGCGCCAGGCCGGCGAGCTGGTCGAGGTCGAGCCTCCAGCCGCTGCCGATGCTGCGATCGAGCAGTGCGGCCAGGCCCGGGTTGGCCTGCGCCAGCCAGCGCCGCGGCGTGACGCCGTTGGTGACGTTGATGAAGCGCTCGGGGTAGAGGCTCGCGAAGTCGGCGAAGATGGTCTTGACCAGCAGCTCGGAGTGCAGCGCCGAGACGCCGTTGACCTTGTGGCTGCCGATGACGCTCAGGTGCGCCATGCGCACCCGTCGCTCGCCCGATTCGTCGATCAGCGAGAGCCGGCTGAGGAAGGCGTCGTCGCCCGGCCGCGCCAGCGCCGCCGCGTCGAGGAACTCCTGGTTGATGCGCAGGATGATCTGCAGGTGGCGCGGCAGCACGTGCTGCATCAGGCCGACGCTCCAGGTCTCGAGCGCCTCGGGCATCAGCGTGTGGTTGGTGTACGAGAACACGCGCTGGCACTGCGCCCACGCCGCCGCCCAGGGCATGCCGTGCTCGTCGACCAGCAGCCGCATCAGTTCGGCCACGCCGATCGCGGGGTGCGTGTCGTTGAGGTGGATCGCCACTTGGTCGGCCAGGTTTTCGAGCCGCGCGTGTTCGAGCAGGTGGCGGCCGAGCAGGTCCTGCAGCGATGCGCTGGTGAAGAAGTACTCCTGGCGCAGGCGCAGCTCGCGGCCGGCCGGCGTGCTGTCGTTCGGGTACAGCACCCAGGAGATGTTCTCGAACTCGTTCTTCACCTCGGCCGCGCGCGCGTAGTCGCCGGTGTTGAAGGCGTGCAGGTCGATGTGCGCCGGCGCGGCCGCCTTCCACAGTCGCAGCGTGCTGACCCGTTGCGTCCCGTGGCCGGGCACGACCATGTCGTAGGCCTTGGCGGCCACTTCGCCGGCATGGCGCCAGATCGCGCGCTCGCCCTGCTGCTCGACCCAGCCGCCGAAGCGCACCGGGAAGCTGATGCCGGCGCGCGGGAATTCCCACGGCGTGCCGTCGGCGAGCCACGGATCGGGATGCTCGACCTGGCGCCCCTGGACGATGTCCTGCGCAAACATGCCGTACTCGTAGCGGATGCCGTAGCCGAAGGACGGCAGGCCGAGCGTGGCCATCGAGTCGAGGAAGCACGCCGCGAGCCGGCCCAGGCCGCCGTTGCCGAGAGCGGCGTCGGCCTCCTGTTCGGCCACGTCCTCGAGCTGCACCGCACGCTGGCGCAGCGCCGCTGCCGCGTCGTCGCCGAGGTCCAGCGCCGCCAGCGCATTGGCGAGGGTGCGCCCGATCAGGAATTCCATCGACAGGTAGTACACGCGGCGCGCCTTGTCGGCGCGCTCGGCAGCCTGCGTCTGCACCCAGCGCTCCGACAACAGCCGCCGCGCGACCCCCGCGGTCGCCTGCATCAGCTCGGCGGTGCTGGCGTCGCCAGGGGCCACGCCGACCGTGGTCAGGAGCAGGCTGTCGAGTTCGTCGGCGAAGCCGGGCGGGTGGGAGGTCGGGGTCAGCATCGAGTCGATCCTTCGTCAATCGGCGGCGCGCCGGGGTGCCGGGCCCGGGTGCGCTCGGCACCGGCGGCGCGCCATCACGGCATCGTGCCATGCAAGGCGCGGGCCAATCGTCGATTGTGCCGTCCCCGGCACGCGAATTCGGCAGCCTCGCAGCGCGGCGATGCGGTGTTGCCACGCGGTTTGCGGCCGGCGCCGGGGCGATCCACAATCGAAGGAGTCGCCGGGGGTGGGTGGCATGTGGTGCGGACACAACTGCATCGATCGCGAAATGGGCAACGGAGCATTCATGGAGCCGAACGAACTTGCACACAACCTGGACCTGCCCAAGCGAGCGGTGGCACTCGTGCTCGCCGGCGGCCGGGGCAGCCGCCTGCGCAACCTGACCGATACCCGCGCCAAGCCGGCGGTGTACTTCGGCGGCAAGTTCCGCATCGTCGATTTCGCGCTGTCGAACTGCCTCAATTCGGGCATCCGGCGCATCGGCGTGATCACGCAGTACAAGAGCCACAGCCTGCTGCGCCACCTGCAGCGCGGCTGGGCCTTCCTGAAGAGCGAGATGAACGAGTTCGTCGACCTGTTGCCCGCGCAGCAGCGTGTCGACGAGGAGTCGTGGTACCGCGGCACTGCCGACGCGGTGTACCAGAACCAGGACATCCTGGACGGCTACGACGCCGAGTACGTCGTCGTGCTGGCGGGCGACCACATCTACAAGATGAACTACGCGCTGATGCTGGCCGACCACGTGGCCAAGGGGCGCGAGTGCACGGTAGGCTGCATCGCCATACCGCGCGCCGAGGCCAGTGCCTTCGGCGTGATGGCGGTCGACGCGAACAACCTGATCACCGAATTCGTCGAGAAGCCCGCCGACCCGCCGCCGATGCCGGGCGACCCGACGCAGTCGCTCGGGAGCATGGGCATCTACGTCTTCAACGCGAAGTACCTCTACGCCGAACTCGCGCGCGACATGAACGACCCGAACTCGACCCACGACTTCGGCAAGGACATCATTCCCCACGCGGTGCGCAACGGCTGCGCCGCGGCGCACCCGTTCGAGCTGAGCTGCGTGTCGTCGCAGGCCGACCAGGCGCCTTACTGGCGCGACGTCGGCACGATCGACGCCTACTGGGACGCCAACATCGACCTCACCGCCACCGTGCCGCTGCTCGACCTGTACGACAAGCACTGGCCGATCTGGACCTACCAGCCGCAGCTGCCGCCCGCCAAGTTCGTGCACAACCAGGCCGACCGGCGCGGGCTGGCAATCGAGTCGATGGTTTCGGGCGGCTGCATCATTTCCGGCGCGGTGTTCCGCTCGGTGCTGTTCTCCAGCGTGCGCGTGCATTCGCATGCCAGCGTCAACTGGAGCGTGCTGTTGCCGGAATCGCAGGTGGGGCGGCGCGCCCGGCTGACGCGGGTGGTGCTCGACCGCGGCTGCGTGATCCCCGACGACCTGGTCATCGGCGAAGACGCCGCCGAGGACGCGCGGCGCTTCTACCGCAGCGAGCAAGGCATCACGCTGGTCACGCGCGACATGCTCGCGAAGCTCGCTTGAAGGCGCCTGCGCGAACAGTGGCGTCTGCGCCGATGCGGGTGCTGCACGTCGCGGCCGAGGTGTTCCCGCTCGTCAAGACCGGCGGCCTGGCCGACGTGGCTGCGGCGTTGCCGCCGGCGCTCGCGCGTGCCGGCGCAGACGTGCGGCTGCTGCTGCCGGGCCTGCCTGCGATCGCCGATGCGGTGCTGCACCAGCGCACGGTGTGCGAGATCGGTCCGGTCTTCGGCGCCGCGCGGGTGACGCTGCGCTGCGGCCGGATGCCATTCAGCCACCTGCCCGCCTACGTGATCGACGCGCCCTACCTGTACCGCCGCGGCGGCAGCCCCTACCAGGACAGCGGCGGCCAGGAGTGGCCCGACAACCTGCAGCGCTTCGCCCTGCTCGGCTGGGTCGCTGCCCACCTGGCCGCGGGCGAACTCGATGCCGCCTGGACGCCCGATGTGATGCATGCGCACGACTGGCATGCGGCACCAGCCTGCGCCTACATGGCCGCCCACCCCTCGACGACCGCCGCGTCGGTGTTCACGGTGCACAACCTGGCCTTCCAGGGGCTCTTCGCGCAGGCCGACTTCGCGCTGCTCGGCCTGCCGTCGCGCTTCATGGCTGCGACCGGGCTCGAGTTCCACGGCCAGCTCTCGCTGATGAAGGCCGGCCTGAAGTTCGCCCACCGCGTGACGACGGTGAGCCCCAACTATGCGCGCGAGATCGCGACTCCCGAATACGGGTTCGGCCTCGACGGCGTGATCCGCGGCCGCAGCGGCGAGCTGTCGGGCATCCTGAACGGCGTCGACCAGGAGGTCTGGAACCCCGAGCGCGACCCGGCGCTGGCGACGCGCTACAGCGCCGATCAACCGGAGGGCAAGGCGGCCTGCAAGCGCGCACTGCAGGTCGAGGCGGGGCTCGAGCCGCAGGCCGACGCGCCGCTGTTCGGCGTCGTCAGCCGCCTGACGTCGCAGAAGGGGCTGGATCTCGTGCTGGCGGCGCTGCCGATGCTGTTGCGGCAGGGCGCGCAGCTGCTGGTGCAGGGCAGCGGCGAGCCGGGCCTGGAAGCGGCATTCCTGGGCGCCGAGCGCGCGCACCCGGGACGCGTCGCAACGCGGATCGGCTACGACGAGGCGCTGGCGCATCGCCTGGTGGCGGGCTCCGACGTGATCCTGGTGCCGTCGCGCTTCGAACCCTGCGGCCTGACCCAGATGTACGGCCTGCGCTACGGCACGCCGCCGCTGGTGCGGCGGGTGGGCGGCCTGGCCGACACCGTGATCGACGCGAGCGACGCCGGGCGCGCCACCGGCTTCGTGTTCGACGCCGCGACGCCCGCCGCGCTCGAATACGCGCTGGAGCGCGCCGTCGCCTTGTACCGCCAACCCCAGGCCTGGCTGGCGCTGATGCGGCGCGGGATGGCGCAAGACTTTTCATGGAACGTTGCCGCGGCGTCGTACCTGGCGCTCTATGCCGGGGCTCTTGCGGCGAGGCAGGGCGCGCCGGCAGGGCGCTAGCATCGGCAGGGCGCTAGCATCGGCGGGCGGCCTCGGCCGAGGCCTGGCTCCCGCCGGACGGGGAGGCCGATCCCACCTCAATCCGGAGTTCCCGTTGGAAGCCTTTCTCGTCTCTGCGGGCATCGTTGCCCTGGCCGAAATCGGCGACAAGACACAACTCCTCGCGTTCATCCTTGCCGGCAAGTTCCGCCGCCCGACGCCGATCATCCTCGGCATCCTTGCCGCGACGCTGGCGAATCACGCCTTCGCCGGCGCGCTCGGCTCGTGGATCACGAGCGCCGTCGGCCCGCAGACTCTGCGCTGGGTGCTCGGCGTCTCGTTTCTGGCGATGGCGGTCTGGACGCTGATTCCCGACAAGCTCGACGAGGGCGACGCGAAGATCGCGCCCTACGGCGTGTTCGGCGCGACCTTCGTCGCGTTCTTCCTGGCCGAGATGGGCGACAAGACGCAGGTGGCCACCATCGCGCTGGCGGCGCAGTACCAGTCGTTCTTCGCCGTCGTCGGCGGCACGACGCTGGGCATGATGATCGCCAACGTCCCGGCCGTGCTGCTCGGCGACCGCATCGCCCACCGCATCCCGGTGCGCCTGGTGCACGCCATCGCGGCGGCGATCTTCGCGTTGCTGGGCGTCGTCACACTGCTCGGCGTGGGGTCGGCCTTCGGTTTCTGACCGGCCGCGTCCCGGGCGAGCGTGGGGGTCAGCCTGGCTCGGCGAAGCCGAGCACGGGCTTTGGGCGTGCAGGCCCGAAGCCGTTCACGAGGCGTGCGTGCGTCCGCGAGGACGCCCTCACGTCCACGTTCACTCCTGCGGGTCATCGCGCTCTTCTTGTGGCTGCGGCACGCGGGCATCGCCCGCTTCACATCGCTGCGCGATGAGAGCCTGCGCCGGAAGTGCGGCGCGATCAGCCGACGGACCCGCAGGCCCGCCGTCCTTCGGCAGGCACGCGTGAGTCCGCAGGGACTCACGCGGTCCGGCCTCAGCCTCCGGCTGGCTCGGCAAAGCCGAGCACGACCCTGCGGGTCATCGCGCTCTTCTTGTGGCTACGGCACGCGGGCGTTGCCCGCTTCACATCGCTGCGCGATGTGAGCCTGCGCCGGAAGTGCGGCGCGATCAGCCTCCGGCTGGCTCGGCAAAGCCGAGCACGACCCTGCGGGTCATCGCGCTCTTCTTCTCGATCTTGGTGACGACGACGGGGCCGATATCGATCGTGTTGGCCACATGGGTGCCGCCGCAGGGCTGCAGGTCCACGCCTTCGATCTCGACGATGCGCACGCGCCCCAGGCCGCGCGGGGGCTGAACGCTCATGCTGCGCACGAGGCCGGGGTTGGCGTCGAGCTCGGCCTCGCTGATCCAGCGCTGGCGCACCGGGTGCGCCTCGCGCACCAGCCGCGCTAGCCCGGCGTTCAGCAGTTCGCGGTCCAGCGGCTCGCTCATATGGAAGTCCAGCCGTGCATAGTCGGCCGTGATCGAGCAGCCGTCGACCGGGTGTGGCACCAATGCGCACAACAGGTGCGTGGCGGTGTGAAAACGCATGTGGCGTTGCCGGCGCGGCACGTCGATGCGTGCCAGCACCGGCTGGCCAGCGTCGAAAAGTGCCAGCAGGGCTTCCTGGCCGGCCGCCGGCACGTGCACGATCTCGCCCAGCGCCGCGCCCTTGCGCGTGTCGGCGATCGCGAGCACGCGGCCCTCGGCGAGCTCGAGCTGGCCCCGGTCGCCGGCCTGGCCGCCGCCGAGGGGGTAGAACACGGTACGGTCCAGGCGCAGCCCGCGCTCGTCACAGGAGGTCACGATGGCGCTGCATTCGCCCAGCGTGGCGTCGTCGCGGAACAGTTCTTCGGTCGCTTGCATGGCGCCAGCTTACCGCGCTGCAGCGGCCGCGCAGGCCCGCGAAAACCCCGCAACGGGCAAGCCCGGTCCAATGAGAGGACAATCGGGGGTTCGTCGGCATGTTGCCGGCACGCTCACAACCCGGACTTCCCGCCCCAGCGCCATGGCCACACGACGTTCCGCCCCCACCCCCCCGAGCGACGGCTCGAACAAGCTGCGCCAATCACAGGCCGAGTACACCGCCGCGCGCCCGGCGCCCGAGCGCGGCGTCAAGCCGATGATGTCGAACTCCCGGATGTACGTTTGCCGGCGCTGCCAGGCGAACTTCAAGACCGGCGACGGCAAGCCCGACCTGCGCCTGAGCGGCCTCGGCAAGTGCAACCGGTGCATCGCCGAGACGGCCGTCGCCGCCTGACCCGGGCCTTGCCCTCGGCGCTTGCGTGAGCGCTGCCTCTTTCAGCGACGCCGGCCAGGCGCCGGTGGCCGTGGTCACCGGCGCGGCGCGCGGGATCGGCCTGGCGATCGCGCGCTGGTTCCTGGCCGAGGGACACCGCGTCGCGCTGATCGACATCGACCAGGCCACGCTGCATGCCGCGGCCGCCGAACTCGGCGACGCCTCGCGGGTGATGGCGCTGCACTGCGACGTGTCGGTCCCGCGGCAGGTCGGCGCGGCGATCGACCGTGTGGCCGGCGGCTTCGGGCGCATCGATGCGCTGGTCAACAACGCCGGCGTGGCGATCTTCAAGCCCCTGCTCGACACGAGCTACGACGAGTGGCGGCAGGTGCTGGCCACCAACCTCGACGGCCCGTTCCTCTGCACCCAGGCCTGCGCGCCGGTGATGTTGCGCAGCGGCGGCGGCAGCGTCGTGAACATCGCGTCGATCTCGGGCCTGCGCGCCAGCACGCTGCGCGTCGCCTACGGCACCAGCAAGGCGGCGCTGATGCACCTGACGCGCCAGCAGGCGGCCGAGCTCGGCAACCTCGGCATCCGCGTCAACGCCGTGGCGCCGGGCCCGGTCGATACCGCGATGGCGCTGAAGGTGCACAGCCCGGCCATCCGCGCTGACTACCACGACGCCATTCCGCTGGCCCGCTACGGCACGCCCGAGGAAATCGCCGCGGCGGTCGGCTTCCTGTGCAGCCCTGCGGCAAGCTATGTCAACGGGCAGGTGCTCGCCGTCGATGGCGGGTTCGATGCCGTCGGCATCGGCCTGCCGAGCCTGCGGGGGCGCGCCGTCCGCCTCGAATCGCTGGAGTGATCCGATGTTGCACACGATGACCATCCCCGCTCGCGGCCTGCTGGCCGCCTTCGCCTGCGCACTCGCACTCGGCGCCTGCAGCGGCTACTCGCCCAAGGCGCTGCAGCCCGGGCAGTCCGAAGCCGAGGTCGTCCAGGCGATGGGCACGCCCACCGGGCGCTACCAGCTGCCCGATGGCGGCACGCGGCTCGAGTACGCGCGCGGCCCGGCCGGGCGCGAGACCTACATGGTCAACTTCGATGCCGCGGGCCGGATGGTCGACTGGGAACAGGTGATGGACCTCTGGTACCTGACCCGCATCACGCCCGGCATGAGTGTCGACGAAGTGCTGATGCGGGTAGGGCACCCGGGCGAGGTCCGCCCCATCCGGCGCCAGCAACTCGTGGTGTGGAACTACCGCTACCCGACCAACGATTGCCTGTGGTTCCAGATCTCGATCGGCGACGACGGCAAGGTGATCTCGGGCAGCCAGGGGATCGATCCGAAGTGCGATCCGGGTTCGGATGCGCGGGGGGGCATGGGCGGTGCCATCGGCGGTGGCATGGGCGGCCCGCGCTGAGCCGCCATGACCATCGTCCACGGCATCGTCAACTGCGACAGCGTCAAGAAGGCGCGCGCCTGGCTGCAGGCCGCAGGGGTCGCCTTCGAGTTCCACGACTTCAAGCGCGATGGCCTGCCGCCGGAGCGCCTCGACCGCTGGTTGTCCATCGTCGGCTGGGAGCGCCTGCTCAACCGCAAGGGGACGACCTGGCGCCGACTCGACGACGCGTCCCGGGCCGGCGCCATCGACGCGGCGGGCGCCCGCGCGCTGATGCTCGCCCAGCCGAGCCTCGTCAAGCGCCCGGTCGTCGAGTGGCCGGACGGCAGCCTGACCGTCGGCTTCGATGCCGAGCGCTTCGGCGAGCTCGCACGCGCCGGCTGACGTGCGCCGCTCAGGCGGCCAGCAGCTGCCTCAGCACGAAGGGCAGGATGCCGCCGTGGCGGTAGTAGTCAACCTCGATCGGCGTGTCGATGCGCAGGACGACGCTCACCATCCTGCGCGTGCCGTCGGCCGCGGTGATCTCGAGGGCGGCGTCGCTTTGCGCCTTCAACTCGCCGAGCACGACGTCGACCACCTCGTCGCCCTTCAAGCCCAGGCCCTGCCAGCTGTCGCCGCCCTTGAACTGCAGCGGCAGCACGCCCATGCCGACCAGGTTCGAGCGGTGGATGCGCTCGAAGCTCTTCGCGATCACGGCCTTGATGCCGAGCAGCTGCGTGCCCTTGGCCGCCCAGTCGCGGCTGGAACCGGTGCCGTACTCCTCGCCCGCGAAGACGACCGTCGGCACGCCGGCCGCGACGTAGCGCATCGCGGCGTCGTAGATCGGCAGCTTCTCGGGCGCGCCGCCGCGCTCGGCGTGGTAGAGCGTGATGCCGCCTTCCTCGCGCGAGCCGTCGGCCAGCGGCGGCAGCATCAGGTTCTTGATGCGCACGTTGGCGAAGGTGCCGCGCATCATCACCTCGTGGTTGCCGCGGCGTGAGCCGTAGCTGTTGAAGTCGGCCTTCTGCACGCCCATCCCCAGCAGGTACCTGCCCGCCGGCGAGCTGTCCTTGAACGAGCCGGCGGGCGAGATGTGGTCGGTCGTGATCGAGTCGCCGAACAGGCCGATGATGCGGGCGCCGGTGACGCCGGCCACCAGTGCCGCCGGAGTCATCGTGAAGTCCTTGAAGAAGGGCGGCTCGGCGATGTAGGTGCTCTGCGGCCAGGAGTAGACGTTGCCGGTGACGCCCTTGATGCGCTCCCACAGCCGGCCCGGCTCGCTCTTGACCTTGGCGTAGTTGGCGCGGAAGGCCTGGCCGTTCATCGCGTGCTTCATCAGCTTGTGGACTTCGTCGCTCGTCGGCCAGACGTCGCCGAGGAAGATGTCCCGCGGTTTTCCATCCTTGCCCTTGCCCCGGCCCAGCGGCTCCGTCATCAGGTCGCGCTGCACGGTGCCGGCGATCGCGTAGGCCACCACCAGCGGCGGGCTGGCGAGGAAGTTGGCCTTCAGGTTCGGGTGGATGCGCGCCTCGAAATTGCGGTTGCCCGACAGCACCGCCGCGCAGACGAGGTCGTTCTTCGTGATGAGATCGTTGATCTCAGGCGTCAGGTCGCCCGCGTTGCCGATGCAGGTGGTGCAGCCGTAGCCCGCGACGTTGAAGCCGAGCTTTTCCAGAGAGGGCAGCAGGCCGGCTTTCTCGAGGTATTCGGTGACGATGCGCGATCCGGGTGCGAGCGAGGTCTTGATGTGGGGCTGCACCTCCAGCCCGGCCTCGACCGCCTTCTTCGCCAGCAGCCCGGCGGCCAGCAGCACGCTCGGGTTCGAGGTGTTGGTGCACGACGTGATGGCGGCGATCAGCACGTCGCCGTTGCCGATCGTCAGCTCGCTCGGCCTGGACCGGGCCGCAGACAGGGTCGGCCGGCTGCCGACCATCTCGACCACGTCGCGCGCCTGCCCCGGCGCCAGCGCAGGTGCGGCCGGCGACGCCGCGACCGCGGCGCCGAAGCGCAGGCGGAGCTTGTCTGCCGGCTGGTTGAAGCCGTTCTCGGCCGCCGGCTTGCTGAACAGCGCGCCGAACTGCGCCTTCACGTTGCCCAGGTCGATGCGGTCCTGCGGGCGCTTCGGGCCCGACAGGCTGGGCACGATGCTGCCGAGGTCGAGCCGGACGACCTGCGTGTAGGCGATCTCGCCCGACGAACCGGACAAGGCGCCCGCGGCGCCCGGCACACCGAACAGCTTCTGCGCCTTGAAGTAGCCTTCGAAGGCCTCGATCTCGGCCTTGCTGCGGCCGGTGCCTTCGAAGTAGTCGATGGTCTTGTCGTCGACCGGGAAGAAGCCCATCGTCGCGCCGTATTCGGGCGCCATGTTAGCGATCGTCGCGCGGTCGGGCACGGCCAGGCTGGCCGTGCCCTCGCCGAAGAATTCCACGAACTTGCCGACCACACCCACCTTGCGCAGCAGCTCGGTGACGGTGAGCACCAGGTCGGTCGCCGTGACGCCTTCGCGCAGCCGGCCGGTGAGCTCCATGCCCACCACGTCGGGCGTCAGGAAGTACACCGGCTGGCCGAGCATGCCCGCCTCGGCCTCGATGCCGCCGACGCCCCAGCCGACCACACCGATGCCGTTGATCATCGTCGTGTGGCTGTCGGTGCCGACCAGCGAGTCGGGGTAGAAAAGCGGTGGAGCGTCGCCTTTCGGTGCCGCCTGGGCGTCGGTCGTCTTGTGCACGCCGCGCGCCAGGTATTCGAGGTTCACCTGGTGCACGATGCCGAAGCCGGGCGGCACGACGCCGAAGGTGTCGAACGCGTCCATGCCCCACTTCATGAACTCGTAGCGCTCGCGGTTGCGCGAGAACTCGAGCTTCATGTTGAGGTCGAGCGACTTCTTCGACCCGAAGTGGTCGATCATGATCGAGTGGTCCACCACCAGGTCCACCGGCACCAGTGGCTCGATCGCCTTCGGGTCCTTGCCCATCGCCGCAGCCACGTTGCGCATTGCGGCCAGGTCGGCCAGCAGCGGGACGCCGGTGAAATCCTGCAGCACCACGCGGGCGACGATGAACGGGATCTCGTGGCTGCGCTCGGCCACCGGCTGCCAGTTGGCGAGCTGCTCGACGTGCTCGGCGGCGACCTTGCGGCCGTCGCAGTTGCGCAGCACGCTCTCGAGCACGATGCGGATCGAGACCGGCAGCCGGCTGACGTTCGGGTACTTGCGGGCCAGCGCCGGCAGCGAGAAGAACCGGCCTTCGCGGCCGGAGGCGGTCTTGAAGGTCTGGCGGGTCGCGGCGAACGGGTGGGGCGGGGTACGGGCGGGGGCGGGCTTCGGGGTGGCGGCCATGCGAGCGCTCCTTGCAATGCGAATTTCATTGTGCGCGCGGCGCCAGTGCGCGGCCATGTTCGCTTTGGCTTGTCACTCTGGCACGCGCGGGAATCGCGCGGGAATCCACTGCCAGGTGGTCAGCTGGCGCCGTGCCGCGCCCGCAGAGATGACAGGCGTCGGGTGGCAGGGTTCGGGTGTCGCAAGGGTTCGGGTTGCGTGCGCATCTGGGCCGAGATAGTATTACGTTCGTTATAACTGTCGCGAGTCCACCATGACCACTCTCAAACTCACCCAGATCGGCAATTCGGTCGGCGTGATCCTGCCCAAGGAGGTGCTGGCGCGGCTGAAGCTGCACAAAGGCGACAGCGTGTTCGTCACCGACGCGGCGAACGGGGTGATGTTGACGCCGTACAGCCCGCAGTTCGAATTGCAAATGCACGCCGCGCGAGAGGTTATGAAGAGGCGGCGCAACGTATTGCGTGAGCTCGCCAAGTGACGTCGACGCCGGACTGGAACTGGCTCGAGGATGCCGTGATGCTGGCGGTGCACGAAGAGCAGCTTGCCGAACACGGCGGTGCGCCTGGCACGCGAGACATGGGCTTGTTCGAGTCGGCGCTCGCGCGACCCCGGCAGCTCGCGCACTACGGCACACCCGACGCGGCGGATCTCGCTGCCGCCTACGGCTTCGGCATTGCCCGCAATCACCCATTCGTTGATGGCAACAAGCGCACTGCGTTTGTCGCGGTAGAGCTGTTCCTGGCCCTCAATGGTTTCAACTTGCTCGCTGACGATGGCGCGTGCGTCATGACCCTGCTCGCCGTCGCCGCCGGCCAGATCGACGAAGCCGCTTTCGCCGGATGGCTGCGCGAGCACATGCGCTCCCGATGACGCCTGGCCGGGGCGGCCTGCATCGGCCGGCGCCGCTTCGGCGCGGCAACGATAATCGCGGGCTCCATAGCCTCGAACACGCCAAGGACCCCACAGTGATCTCGATCCCCTCCCGAATCCTCCTGGCCAGCGCCGCGTCGGTGCTGGCCCTTGCCGCCTGCAATGTCAACAAGGACGCCAAGCCCGCGACCCCGGTGACGAAGGAGCCGGTCGCGGCCACCGTGAACGGCGCTCCCATCACCATGAGCCGTGTCGATGCGATCGTCCGCGAGGGCGCCGGCGCCGGCCGTCCTGACACGCCGGAATCCCGCAGTGCCATCGTCGAGGGCCTGGCCATGCAGATGGTGGTGGCCGAGGAGGCGATCAAGAAGGGGCTCGACAAGACGCCCGAGGTCATCGAGCAGATCGACGGGATCCGCCAGTCGGTGCTGGCCAACGCCTACGTTCAGGACTTCATCAAGAACAATCCGGTCAGCGACGACGCGCTGAAGGCCGAATACGAGCGCATCAAGGCCACCATCAGCGGCACCGAATACAAGGCGCGCCACATCCTGGTGGAAAAGGAAGCCGAAGCGCGGGACATCATCGCCAAGCTCAAGAAGGATGTCGCGTCCTTCGGCAAGCTGGCGATGGCGCAATCAAAGGACCCGGGCTCCAAGGCCAGGGGCGGCGAGCTGGGATGGTTCGACACGCGCCGGATGGTGCCCGAATTCGGGGCCGCGGTGGCCGCGCTCGAGAAGGGCCAGTTCACGCAGGAGCCGGTGAAGACCCAGTTCGGCTATCACGTGATCCTGCTGGAAGACACGCGGCCCATCGAGGCGCCCGCCTTCGAAGACGTCAAACCCAATCTGGCCCAGCAGGTCCGGCAGCAGAACCTGAAGAAGCAGTTGGACGAGCTCAAGTCCAAGGCCAAGATCGAGATCGCCGCCGCGCCAGCCGCTGCCGCGTCGGCGGCTTCGGCAGCCAATTAGAGCCCATCACCTGTGGAGACAGACATGCCTACCCGCAAACCGAAGAACCCGGAGCTCGCCGCAGCGGCCAGCCACCTCGCCGAGGCCGCACAACACGTGCACCAGGCCGTCAGCCAGAAGGTCGACGCGGTCGGCGCAGCCGTCTCGGCCGAGCTTCACAAGGCCAAAGAGGCCGCCTTGACCAAGCGCGGGCGGGCCAAGCGCCAGTTCGACGCGCTGCTCCAGAAGGCCGAGGCGCGGCTGGAGAAGGCCACCCGCAAGGCCAGGAAGTCGTTGCGCAAGGCAGTGCGAGAAGCGCAGAAGGCGCTCGATCCGACAGCGAAGGCGGCCCGGGGAGGGGTGACGGCGCTGCGTGCTGCGGGCACGGGCCAAGGTGCCGGCGCCAAGCTGCCGGCGACGAAGGCGGCAGCGAAGAAGGCAGCGGCAAAGAAGGCAGCGGCAAGGAAGGCACCGGCAAGGAAGGCACCGGCAAGGAAGGCACCGGCAAGGAAGGCCGCACCGAAGAAGGCGCCAGCGAAGTAGGCGGCCGCGGCCAAGAACGCGCCAGCGTAGGCGGCGCCCGCCACGGTGGACAAGCCGCCGCCCGCCTCGGGCACACCGAGCCAGGCCGCCCCGATGCGCCTCGCGCGGCGAGCCGATGTGCTCGAAGGCGTCGATAGGGCCGGGGCCGTGGTTCCACACACACCGTTCATCGCGCAAACATGAAGGCATCGCCATGGAACTGACGATCTATCACGTCCTCCTCATCGCCGCATTCATCGGCATCGTCATCTGGGTGTTCGCGCGCAAGCGCAAGGCGCGCTTCGAGAAGGACGCGAAGATTCCCTTCGATGGCGACAATCGCTGACCGGCGGGTATCCCGCCGCGCCATGCAGTGGGCGTGGCTGCTCGCGCTGCTGCTTGCGCTGTGCCACCCCGCCGCCGTGGCGTCGCATCATGAAGCGACCGTGCTGGTGCTGTACTCCAACAGCCGCCTGCTGCCGGCGACCATCGAAGGCGATCGCGGCCTGCGCCAGGCGATCCGCAGTTCCGCCGAGCGGCCGGTGCTGGTGCTCGACGAATTTCTCGACATGCCGCGCATGGGCGGCCAGGCCTATGAAGACACGGTGCGCACCTACCTGCACGACAAGTACGCGCCGCGGCCGCCCCACGTGGTCATTGCCGGTGGCGACGAAGCGCTCGGCTTCCTGCTGAAGTACCGCGACCAGCTCTTTCCGGGCGTCGCGGTGGTGCACATGTCCGCCACCCAGGGCTACCTGCGAGCGCACGCGCCGCTGCCTGCCGGCGTGGTCGGCGTGCCGATCGAGCTACAGTTCTCGCGCACCATCGAGCAGGCGCTGCAATGGCATCCGAAGGCGCGGCGCGTGGTCGTGGTGACGGGCAACTCCCCTCCGGATCGCGCGTGGGAAAGTC
Organism: uncultured bacterium; assembly: GCA_963779155.1. Taxonomy (GTDB): domain Bacteria; phylum Pseudomonadota; class Gammaproteobacteria; order Burkholderiales; family Burkholderiaceae_C; genus CAIKUF01. The sequence continues at coordinate 350,477 of CAVZXE010000007.1, forward strand.
AATTGCGCACGGAACTGCCGCGCTTCGCGCCCCGCGCGACGGCCGAGTTCCTGTCGGGGCTGCCTCGTGCCGAACTGTTGAAGCGCCTGGGCGCGCTCACGGACGACAGCGTGGTGTTCACGCCCGGCTTCTACCAGGATGGCAACGGCCAGTCCTTCACGCCTCGCGGGTCTGCCGAGGCCCTTGCCACCGCCTCCACCGCGCCGGTGTATGCGCCCTTCAACACCTTCATCGGCACCGGTGTCGTCGGGGGTGTCGTGCCGAACTTCGAGGCTATGGGGCACCAGGCCGGTGAGATCGTGAACGCGCTGCTCGGCGGCGCCGCGCCGGCCTCGCTGGCGTTGCCGCAGCGCATGCCGACGGCCCTGGTGGTCGACTGGCGCCAGGTCCGGCGCTGGGGCATCGCCGAGGCCGCGATTCCGCACGACGCGGTGCTGCAGTTCAACGAGCCCACGCTGTGGCAGGCGCACCGCAACGAGGTGATCGCCGCCGCGGTCGTGTTCCTGCTCCAGGCCGGGATGATCGGCGGGCTCGTCCTCGAGCGCCGCCGGCGCCGCCTGGCCGAGAACGCGGTGCAGAAGCAGCGCATCGAACTCGTGCACGCGTCGCGGCTCGCGGTCGCCGGCGAGATGACGGCCTCGATCGCGCACGAGATCAATCAGCCGCTCGGCGCGATCCTGAGCAACGCCGACACCGCCGAGCTGCTGCTCGAGTCGGGCGAAGACCGGCGCGACGCGCTGCGCACGATCCTGGCCGACATCCGCCGCGACGACCTGCGCGCCAGCGAGGTGATCCGCCGCCTGCGCACGCTGCTGGCCAGGCACGAGGCAGAACACGCGCGCTTCAACGTCAACGCCGCGCTGAGCTACCTGGCGCCGGTGTTGCATGCCGAGGCGCATCGAAGGCAGGTCCAACTCGACGTCGAGCCCGCCGCAACGCCCATCGAGATCATCGGCGACCGGGTGCAGATCCAGCAGGTGGTCATGAACCTGGCGCTCAATGCGATGGACGCGGTGGCCAGCCTGCCCGAGCCCCGGCGCTCAGTCGTCGTGTCGTGCAAGGGCATCTTCAACGGCGTTGCCATCACCGTGCGCGATCGTGGCCAGGGCATTGCCGACGAGCACCTGCCCAGGCTCTTCGACTCCTTCTTCAGCACCAAGCGCAAGGGCATGGGGCTCGGCCTTTCGATCTCGCGCACGATCGTCGAGGCGCACGGTGGCCGCATCTGGGCCGAGAACGATCCCGCCGGAGGCGCCGTGTTCCATGTTAAGTTACCCGCGGCCGGGGTGGCTGCAATGCCAGTGGAGGGGCGTCCATGAGTGGCGCACCGCTGATCCGTGTCGTCGATGACGACGACTCGCTGCGCGCCGCGCTGCTGCGCCTGCTCGATGCGGCAGGGTACGAGGCGCGCGGCTACGCCTCGACGGGCGAATTCCTGCTGCACTCGCCGCGCGACCGCCACGGGTGCGTGCTGCTCGACCTGCGCCTGCCCGGCCCGTCGGGCCTCGATCTGCAGGCGGCCCTGCCGGACCAGGGCATCGCGTTGCCGGTGGTGTTCATGACCGGCCATCCCGAGGTGGCCGCCAGCGTGCGGGCGATGAAGGCCGGCGCGGTGGACTTCCTGGAAAAGCCCGTCGAGCGGCAGACCCTGTTCGACGCGCTGGAGCGGGCGCTTGCGCGCGACCAGAGCCAGCGCGCTGCGCGCGGCGATGCCGACCTCCTGCGCGCGCGCTTTGCGCTGCTCACGCCACGCGAGCGCGAGGTCTTCGATCGCGTCGTCGCCGGCAAGCTGAACAAGCAGATCGCCGACGAACTGGGCATCGCCGAGCGCACCGTCAAGGCGCAGCGCGCGCAGCTCATGGAAAAGCTCGGTGCGAACTCGGCCGCCGAACTCGGCGCGCTGGCCGAGCGCTTGCGCAACCTGGCCGGCGGGTAACGCGCTTCCGGGCTGCGGCCTGCGCCGCCCTGCGCAACGATATCCTGCATGTCCAGCTGCCGCCTCGCTCAGGGCGCCAGGGCCTTGATGCGCTTCCACAGCAAGGCTTTCGGCACGGTCGTCATCTGCTGGCCGTGCCTTGAGTGCGGCGAGCGCCTTGGCATCGAGGCCGCGAATGCTGAGGGTTGTCACGCTTTCACTCCTGAAGGCATCCTGAATGCACGGCATGCCATCACCGTGCCCGCCAGCCGCAGGGCCGTGTGTCGTTCGGACTCGCGCGACGCGGCGTTCGCCGACACAAGAGCTGCGCGCGCAGGGCGGCGGCGGACGGGTACTGGCAGAATCGAGCCATGTCACGCTCGCTGATCGTCCTTCCCGACGCCGGACCGGCACCGATCGTCGCGCTGCTCGACGCGGCGACGGTGTCGCTTCGCATCAAGCCCTACGCGCTCGACCACCCGCTGCTGCTCGCAGCGGTGGTGGCGGCGGCCGGGCGCGGCGTCTCAGTGCGCGTGCTCTTCAACCGCGCGGGCCATGGCGGCGTGCCCGACAACGCGGCGGCGCGTGCCGCGCTGCAAGCCGGCGGCGCCGAGGTGGCCGATGCCAGCAAGAAGCTCTCGGTCGTGCACGAGAAGTCGCTCATCGTCGACGACCACACCGCGCTCGTGCAGTCGCTCGACTGGTCGGCCGCCGGCTTCGCCGAGGCGCGCGACCATGCCGTCGCCACCACGCACCGGCATGAGGTCGAAGAGATTGCGGCCGGCTTCGACGCCGACTGGCAGCACGAGCACTTCAAGCCGCATGACCCGCCGCACCTGATCTGGTCGCCGCTCAGCGCACGGGCGCGCGTGGCCGGCTTCATCGACGCCGCGCGCCACTCTCTGCTGCTGCAGAGCGAGCGCTTCCACGACCCGGTGATCATCGAGCGCCTGGTGCGCGCCCGGCAACGCGGTGTGAAGCTGCGCCTGATGGCGCATGCGGTGCACCGCATGCAGGGCAAGGAACTCGTCACCGACGTGAGCGGCCTGCGCCTGCTCGCTGACCTGGGGGTACCGGTGCACCGGCTCGGCACGCTGCGCCTGCACGCCAACCTGCTGCTGGCCGACGGCGATCGCGCCATCGTCGGCTCCGTCAACCTCGGCACCACCAGCCTGGACCAGCGGCGCGAACTGGCGATCGAGGTCGACGAGCCGGCCATCGTGGAAGCGCTGCATGCCACGGCGCACGGCGACTGGAAGGCCTCGAACCCGATCGACCTGTCCGACGCCGGGATGCTGCGCGAACTAGAGCAGCACGGCCGCGCCGCGGACGCCGCGCAGTTGGAGCTGGACGCGCCCGACGACGAGTAGGGCGCGCGCCGGCCGCGCACGGGGCTCGACCCAGTGAAACGAACCCTTGCCTATACATAGCACTTAGTGCTATAAAAACCGACGAAGAGATGGGGGCATGGCGATCTACACGACCCGATGGTTCGACCGTTGGTCGGGCAGGCAGGGGCTGGCTTCGTGAAGCCTCTGTGTCGCCGTGCGCGAGATGGCAAGCGGCTTGTTCGACGCCGATCTGGGCGGCGGTCTGCTCAAGAAGCGGATCGGCCGGCCGGGCCAGGGCAAGAGCGGGGGCTACCGACCCTCGTCGCCACCAACAAGGGCAACCGCTGGGTCTTCGTCTATGGGTTTCCGAAGAGCGAGCGGAGCAACATCGACAAGGACGAAGCGGAAGCCCTGAAGAAGTTGGCGACGCACCTGCTGTCGCTGAGCGCCCAGGCGGTGGCCAGGGCGAAGCAGGCGGGCGAATTGATCGAGGTGGATTGCGATGCGAACGACTGAGTCACCCATCCTGGCGGCCGTGCATGAAACGGCCAAGGGGCTGCACAAGGCCGGCGTGATGGATCAGGTCACGCTGCGCGAGTTCGACCGGTTGTGCCTGCCGCCGGTCGAGCCGCTGGAACCCGCCCAGATCAAGCGCATTCGCGAGTCCTCGCGGGTCAGCCAAGCGGTGTTCGCCAAGCTTCTGAACACCAGCCTGTCCACGGTCCAGAAGTGGGAGATCGGGCAGAAGAGACCGACCGGCACCGCCCTGAAGCTGCTGCACCTGGTGCGGCAGCGCGGACTGGAAGTCGTGGCCTGAAGCTGCGCAAGCCCTGCTCGCCCTTGCGGGCGCGCTCCAACGGGCCCTGGGCCGCGGCGATCGCTTGCTTGGCAACGGCGCGGTGCTGCGTGGCGGGCTTGTTGCCGCCGCGCGCCACGCGGGGCGTCCGCCCTGCTTCGCCCTATTGCTTGGCCGGCTCGACCGACAGCGCCAGTGCCTCGGTGTAGGTCGCCTGGATCTGGTCGCCGACCTTGATCAGCTTGAACTGGCCGGCGTCCGGCACCTTCAGTTCCACCGTGCGGTTCGGCCCTCGCAGCGTGACCGTCTGCGTCTTCGCGTCGAGGGCGATGACGTTGGCCGTCACTTCGGTCTGGTTGGCCACCACGCCGGCCGGGCGCTCGCCGGCGGGGGCGCGCGCGGCAGCCGGGGTCTCGGTCATGCTGCGCAGTTCCTTGCCGTCCTTCTTCAGCGTCAGCGTCAGCGCTTCCATGTAGCGCACGGTCACCACGTCGCCGACCTTGATCTGGTCGAAGTTGCGCACGTCGGCACCGGCGGTCACGGTGTTCAGGTTGCCCTTCGGGCCCTTGAGCGTGACCTGGCGCGTGGTCTTGTCGATTGCGGTCACGGTGGCCGACACGGTGGCGGCCGCGGCGATCGTGGCCGTGCCCGGCGCCGGGGCGGCCAGCACCGCGCCCTGCGGTGCGGGCGGGTTGTTCTGTGCGAAGGCGGGCAGGGCGGCGGCGGCGAGGAGCGAGGCGCTGAGGATGGAGAAGGTCTTGTTCATGGAGGTGCGGTTTCGAAGGGTGTCGAAGCGATGGAAGAACGCCCCGATTATCACGGTTGCGAATTGCCCTTTGGTGCATGGCGCGCTGCCCGATCGTCCGATGGCGCTGCGGACGGTGCGGGCGGATCATCGGCCGGTCGAGGTGCGGCGGCGTCGCGCTTCGGGCAGAACCGAACCAGGGAGACGCATCAATGGGCGAGGCACTCCCACGCAGGATTCTTCTGGTTCAGGACGACGACAGCATGCGAACCGCGCTCCAACGAATGCTCAATGCGCACGCCTTCACGTGCGACGCCTATGCGTCGGCCGAGGCCCTGCTGGAATTCGGTTCGGCCGAGGGCGCGACCTGTGTCGTGACCGACCTGATGTTGCCCGCGATGTCGGGGCTGGAATTGACCGAAACGCTGCGCGCCCGCGGCGGCTGGCCGCCGTTGATCCTGATCACCGCGCACGACAAGCCAGGGCTCGAAGCCGAAGCGCGGCGGCGCGGCGCGGCCGGCTACCTGCCCAAGCCGTTCCGCGGCACGGTGCTGGTCGATGCGATCAATGCCGTGACGGGACCCGCGGGCGCCCAGCATTGAAAGGCAGGCCCGCCTTCTGGAGAACCTGGAATGAAGATCCTCTCAACCACCCTGACCTTCGCCCGCACGCTGGCGCTGGGCAGCCTTTTCGCGCTGGGCGCCACGGCCCAGGCCCAACCCGACCCGCTGCCGTCGTGGAACGACGGCGCCGCGAAGAAGGCGATCGTCGAGTTCGTGAAGGACACCACCACGCAAGGCAGCCCGAAGTTCGTGCCGCCCGAAGAGCGCATTGCCACCTTCGACCAGGACGGCACGCTGTGGGTCGAACAGCCGCTGTATTCGTTCGTGATGTACGCGCTGGAACAGGTGCCGGCATTGGTCAAGGCCAAGCCCGAGCTGGCCAAGGCGGCCCCGTTCTCGACGGTGCTGCAGATCCTTAAAGGCGACCGTGCGGCCATGGCGAAGCTGACGATGCCTGACCTGGAGAAGATCCTTGCCGCGACGTACACCAACCGGTCGGTGGACCAGTTCAGCGCCGAAGTGAAGAAGTGGCTCGCCGAAGCCAAGGACCCGCGCTGGAAGAAGCCGTACACCGAGCTGACCTACCTGCCGATGCAGGAGGTGCTGAAGTACCTGCGCGCCAACGGCTTCAAGACCTACATCGTCACCGGCGGCGGGCAGGACTTCGTGCGCACGTACTCCGACAAGGTCTACGGCATCCCGCCCGAGCAGGTGATCGGCACCGCCGGCGTCCTGAAGTACATGGTTGCCAAGGACGGCAAGCCCTTCCTGTTCAAGGAGCCGAAGGTGCTGCTGAATGACAACTACACCGGCAAGCCCGAAGGCATCCACCTGATGATCGGCCGCCGCCCCGTCATGGCGGCGGGCAACTCGACCGGCGACCAGCAGATGCTCGAGTACACCAAGGCCGGCGACGGTGCGCGCTTGTCGATGCTGGTGCTGCACGACGACGCCAAACGCGAATACGCGTACGGCCCCGCGCAAGGGCTGCCCGCCACGAAGGTGGGCGCGTTCACGCAGGCTCTGTACGACCAGGCGAAGAAGCAGGGCTGGACCGTCATCAGCATGAAGGATGACTGGAACAAGGTCTTCGCGTTCGATTGAGCGCGCGCTGGTGAATGGTTTGAAGTGGTCGCAACAACTACCGAGGGTATGAAATGAATCTGAAGCGAACGGTCATCATGGGTCTCGCCGCGTTCTGCGTGACGGTGGGCGTCTCGGCGCCCGCGCTGGCGCAGGCGCCAGCCAAGAAGCCCAACATCCTGTTCATCATGGGCGACGACATCGGCTGGATGCAGCCGAGCATCTATCACCAGGGCCTGATGGTCGGCGAGACACCCAACATCGACCGCATCGGCAAGGAGGGTGCGAAGTTCATGAGCTACTACGCCGAGCAGAGCTGCACGGCCGGGCGCACCGCCTTCTTCACCGGCATGACGCCGCTGCGCGCCGGCATGATCCCGCCGCAGTTGCCGGGCAGCCCGTCGTTCCTGCAGCCGGGCACGCCGGCGCTGGCCAGGTTCCTGCTCGACCAGGGCTACAGCACCGGCGAGTTCGGCAAGAACCATCTGGGCGACCATTCGGCGGCGCTGCCGACGGCGCACGGCTTCCAGGAATTCTGGGGTTACCTATACCACCTGGACGCGATGCAGGGTGTGAGCTTCCCCGACATCAACAGCTCACCGACGGTGCAGGCCATCGTCGCGCCGTGCAAGAACACGCCGGTGCGCGGCCTGAGCGACCCGACCGGCGCGGTGGATCCGAAGACCACGCTGTGCATGACGCCGCCGCGGCCGGTCATCGCCTGCAAGTCTGCCGACGGCACCGAGAAGAACCAGAGTTGCAGCGACCAAGGCCCGCTGACGCTGAAGCGTTCCGAGACCGTGGATGAGGAAATCTCGGCCAAGGTCATCGACTTTCTCGACCGCAACGACCCGAAGAAGACCAACAAGCCGTTCTTCGTCTGGTACAACCCGGCGCGCATGCACATCACGACCATGCTGTCGCCCAAGTACATGGGGATGGTCGGTACCCCCGGCGGCAAGGACTGGGGCGCCAATGAAGCCGGCATGAAGCAACTGGACGACAACATCGGCGAAGTGTTGAAGAAGCTCGAGGCGATGGGCGAACTCGACAACACCATCGTCGTCTTCACCACCGACAACGGCGCCGAAGTCATCACCTATCCCGACGGCGGCAACACGCCATTCAAAGGCGGCAAGCTCACCACCTGGGAAGGCGGCATGCGCGCGCCTGCGGTGATCCGCTGGCCGGGGCACATCAAGCCGGGCACCGTGCTGAACGACATCTTCGCGTCGTACGACTGGATGCCGACCTTCGTCGAGATCGCCGGCGGGGCCAAGGGCAACCAGCTGAACGAGCAGGTCATGGCGGGCAAGTACCCCGGCATCGTCAAGACCAAGCTCCAGGGCGTCAACCAGCTCGACTACCTGACCGGCAAGTCTGCGACATCGGCACGCGACACGTTCTTCTACTACGGTGGTCCGGTTCCGTCGGCAGTGCGCTACAAGAACTGGAAGATCTACTTCGCGATGGCCTCCGAGGCCAACACCGGTGGCCTGATGGGGGTCCACACCTTCCATTGGCCCTTGGTCAACAACATCAAGCGCGATCCGTTCGAGGGGTCCGTGGGCTTCCAGCCGAAGACCCTCCTCGGCCAAGGCGGTGCCCTTACCGGACCGATGACGGCCTACATCTACGACTGGAACATCATTCCCATCGGCCAGGCTTTGTGGCTGCAGGAGCTTGAAAGCTACGGGCCGTTCCCGGCGCTGCAGTCGCCGGCGTCGTACAGCCTGGCGCAGGTTCTCACGCAGGTGAAGGAGCAGATGGCCAGGACAGGAAGCAAGGACTAGGACCTGCCAGGTCTTTAGCGCATTGACCGGGCGGGCGGCTCTCCAGTGCCGCCCGCCATTTCTTTGGTGAAGGACAAACCCATGTGCAAGCTCTTGACCCGCTTTCTCGCCTGCGTGGTGGCTGCCGTGCTTTGGGGCCCCGCCCTCGCACAGGCGCCGGCCAAGAAGCCGAACATCCTCGTCATCTGGGGCGACGACATCGGCATCCACAACATCAGTGCCTACAACCTGGGGCTGATGGGCTACAGGACGCCGGGCATCGACCGCATCGCGAAGGAGGGCGCGCTCTTCACCGACGCCTACGCGCAGCAGAGCTGCACCGCCGGGCGGGCCTCGTTCATCCTCGGCCAGCAGCCGTTTCGCACCGGGCTGCTGACGATCGGCATGCCGGGCTCGCCGCAGGGGATCCCGGCCTGGTCACCGACCATCGCGACGCTGCTCAAGCAGCAGGGCTACGTGAACGGCCAGTTCGGCAAGAACCATCTGGGCGACCGCGACAACCACCTGCCGACGGTGAACGGCTTCGACGAGTTCCTGGGCAACCTGTACCACCTGAACGCCGAGGAAGAGCCCGAGACCTACTACTACCCGAAGGATCCGGCCTTCCGCAAGCAGTTCGGCCCGCGCGGCGTGCTGCACACCTTTGCCGACGGCAAGGGCGGGCAGACCATCACCGACACCGGCCCGCTGACGCGCAAGCGCATGGAGACGGTGGACAACGAGATCTTCGCCGCCGAACAGAAGTTCGTCGCCAACGCGGCCAAGGAGAACAAGCCTTTCTTCGTGTGGTTCAACACCACGCGCATGCACGTGTGGACGCGGCTGGCCAAGTCGGCCGAAGGCCGCACCGGCATCGGCCTGTACCCCGACGGCATGGTCGAGCACGACGACATGGTGGCCGCGGTGCTGAAGCAGCTCGACGAACTGGGCATTGCCGACAACACCATCGTCGTCTACGGCACCGACAACGGCGCCGAGACCGGCACCTGGCCCGACGGCGGCACCACGCCCTTCCACGGCGAGAAAGGCACCACCTGGGAAGGCGGCTTCCGGGTGCCGATGCTGGTGCGCTGGCCGGGCGTGATCAAGCCGGGCAGCATCGTCAACGATATCTTCTCGCAGGAGGACTGGCTGCCGACCTTCCTGGCCGCGGCCGGCGAGCCGAACATCGTCGAGAAGGCCAAGGCCGGCTACACGGCGGGCGGCAAGACCTGGAAGGTGCACTTCGACGGCTACAACTTCCTGCCCTTCTTCAAGGGCGAGGTGAAGAAGGGCCCGCGCGAGGAGATCTACTACTTCGGCGCCGGCGGCGAGCTGAACGCGGTGCGCTGGAACGACTGGAAGGTGCACTTCGCGGTGCAGAACGGCAACATCGCCACGGCCGTGCGCGAGGTGCCGGGCTGGCCGGTGATCGTGAACCTGCGCGCCGACCCTTACGAAAAGGCGCCGCACGAGTCGGGCATGTACATCCGCTGGTATGCCGACAACATCTGGCTCTTCGTGCCGGTGCAGCAGAAGCTCGGCGCCTTCCTGAAGACGCTGCCCGAGTTTCCGTTCCAGCAGGGCAGCAGCCTGAACGCGAGCAACATCAACTACACCTCGTTGAAGGCGATGGAGGCGATGAAACGGCTGGGTGAACTGGAGAACTTCGTCAAGCCGCCGCGGAATTGATGCGGTTCGACATCGATCACCGTCGCGCTATCGGCGTCGTACCGCCTTCAGCGCCGCGGCGACGGTGGCCAGTGGCAGCACCAGCGAAAGAGGTGTGTCCAGCAATGACAGCGCGCCATACGCCTTGTACCAACCCGCCACCCGCTCGTCCTTGGCGTCAATCAGCAGCGCAACGCCGCCGACCTCGGCAGCGGCTCGGATGCAGCGGCGTCCAGCGGCCAACAGCAGTTGCCCACCCAGGCCATGGCCCTGCACTCGTGCGTCCACGGCCAGACGCCCCAGACGGAATACCGGCACCTCGTATCGGGCAAGGCCCTTGCTTGCCAGCGCGGGCGTACGCGCATGCTCGATCGAGGCCGGGCTCAGGCTGTAGAAGCCCAGCACGCGCCTCGGGTCACCGATCGGCGCGGCGACAAAGGTCTTCGCACCGCCCCTCTCGTGGCTCTGCCGCGCATGGCGGCGAAGAAACTCGTTCAACTGTACGTCGCCGCATTCGAAGGCCTCTCGGTCGTGATCTTTCGAAACCGGCCATTCATGCCAATCCAGCGGGTTCATCCGTGTTTGGGCATGCGCCGCGCCGCGCCCAGCAGTCTTGCATTGGGCGCAGGCGGGTTCTCCAGCAAATCGAGCACGCGCAGGCTGTCGCGCTCGGAAAGCGTCACGAGCTCGGCCTGCACGATCACCTTGCGAGCCGCGTCCAAGGCGTGCCGCAAAATGAAATCGGTCATGCCGGTGTGCTCGAGCGCCACCGCCCGCATCAGCGTGGCCTTGTCGTTCGCGCGAATGCGAAGGGCCAGCCGGCTGTTGTCTTCAAGCATTGCGCGAGGCATCGCAATCTCCAATGTGTACGTTTTGAAAGTGTACAGGTTCATTGGGATCGTGCCAATCGCGGCATGATGGCCTGGCATGTTGGTCGCCGCGCAGGATGGCGATATTTCCACCGCGGTGCGCGAGCTGCCCGGTCAGGAAAAGCTCGGCGGCTTCCGGAAGACGCTGCCGGACTTTCCGTTCCGGCAGGGCAGCAGCCTGAACGCGAGCAACATCAACTACAACTCGCTGAAGGCGATGGAGGCGATGAAGCGGCTCGGCGAGCTGGAGAACTTCGTCAGGCCGCCGCGAAATCGATGCCGGCGACCCCCAGCGATCACACCACAAAGGCCGCGTCAATGCCGTCTAAGTTCGAGCTCACTCGACTGCCCTGCCGCGTCTTGGCAGCGCTGGCGCTGCTGGTCTGCAGCGCGGGCCCGGCGCTCGCGCAGACCGGCGCTCCGGCCGCCAAGCGCCCCAACATCGCCTTCATCCTGATCGACGACGCCGGCTTCAGCGACTTCGGCGCCTACGGCAGCGAGATCGCCACGCCGAACATCGACAGCCTGGCCATGGGCGGGGTGCGCTTCACCAACTTCCACACCGCATCCACCTGCGAGGCATCGCGGGCGATGCTGCAGTCGGGCGTCGACAACCACCGTGCCGGTGCGGGCACGCTGCTGGTGGCGATTGCCGAGAACCAGAAGGGCAAGCCCGGCTACGAGGGCTACCTGAGCGACAACGCGCACAGCCTCGGGCAGCTGATGCGCGACGGCGGCTACGCCACCTACTACGCCGGCAAGTGGAACCTCGGCAACGGCGTCGAGCGCAGCCCCGGTGCCAGGGGATGGGACCGCTACATCGGGCTCGAGCAGACCGGCGCCGACAACTTCGAAGCCAAGGTCTACGCGCCGCTCAACATGGAGGCCGTGTGGTGGGAAGACGGCAAGCGTGCCGTGCCGCCCAAGGACTTCTACTCCACGACGCACTACTTCGACAAGGCGATCCATTACATCGACGAGGGCAAGCCAGCCGGCAAGCCCTTCTTCGCGATGATCGCGCTGCAGGCCGTTCATTCGCCGCTGCAGGCGCCCAAGGCGGACATCGACCAGACCCTGGGCCGCTACGACGAGGGCTGGGAGAAGGTGCGTGACGCGCGCTACCGGCGCCAGGTGGAGATGGGCCTGATGCCGCCGGGGATGACGCTGCCCAAGGCGCCCGGCGCCAAGGCCTGGGCGAGCCTCTCGGACAGCGAGCGGCGCGCGGCGGCCAAGAAGATGTCGGTGTTTGCCGCCATGTTGAGCAACGCCGACCGGCAGATCGGGCGCCTCCGGGATCACCTGCGCCAGACCGGGCAGCTCGACGACACCGTGTTCATCGTGATGTCCGACAACGGCGCCGACCCGTTCGAGCTGTCGAAGCTGAACCTGCCGTTCCGGCTCTGGTACCGGCTCAACTACGCGCTCGGCATCGACGATCTCGGCGGCAAGGGCAGCTACGTGCACTACACGCAGGACTGGGCCGAAGTGTCGAACACGCCGTTCGCGCTCTTCAAGGGCAACGCCCGGGAAGGCGGCATGCGCGTGCCCTTCATCGTGCACTGGCCGGGGCGGATCCAGGGGGGCAGGATCACCGACCAGTTCGCCTACGTGACGGACTTCTTGCCGACGGTGCTCGATATCGCCGGCATCGCCCTGCCGGGTGACGAATACAAGGGCAAGAAGCTGTACCGCCCGACCGGCGCCAGCCTGTTGCCCTATCTGGAAGGCAAGGCCGGCGCCGCGCACGAGCCGACGCAGGTGATCGGCTTCGAGAGCACCGGCGGCTTCGCCATCTTCCGCGGCGACTTCAAGCTGGTTCGCGACGGACCGCCCTTCAGCGATGGCGCCTGGCACCTGTACAACCTGCGCCAGGATCCGACCGAGAGCAGGGATCTCGCGAGCAGCGAACCCGCGCTGTTCAACGAACTGAAGGCGGAAGTGGACAAGTTCATCGCCGCCAACGGCGTGGTGCTGCCCGAGCCGGGCTACAACGGCATCCGGCAGGTGCTGACGAACAACGCGCCGATCCTGCTGCGCCAGATGTGGCCGATCCTCGCCGGCGCCCTGCTGATGCTCGGCCTGTTGCTCTATGCCGTGGTGGCGTGGCTGCTGCGGGCCAGGCGGCGACGCGCCGCGGGCCACGCGCCGTGAGGCAGCGGCCGCCGACAATCGAAACCAGTTCACAACCTGAGGTAAAGATGAAGACATCGTTCAGAACCGTGGTGCTGTCCGTCACCGGCGTCCTCGCCACGTTGCCGGTCCTTGCCGCCACCCTCGATGGCCAGGTGCTCGGCGCGGGCGCGCCGATCGCCAATGCGACCGTGACGCTGTGGTCCGCGAGCACCGGCGCGCCGAGCCAGGTGGCGCAAGCGCGCAGCGGCGCCGATGGGCGCTTTGCGATGACGGTGCCCGACGCCTCCGCCGCGGGCAGCAGCCTGTACCTGGTGGCCAGGGGCGGTCGCGCCGCGGCAGACAAGTCGGGCGGCGACAACCCCGCCATCGCGCTGCTGGCGGTGCTGGGCGCCAAGGCGCCGACGAAGGTGACGATCAACGAGATGACGACGGTGGCGTCGGTGTGGACGCACAACCAGTTCATCGACGGCGAGGCCATCAAGGCCCAGCCGCTGCAACTGAGGATCGCCGCCGGCAACGTGCCCAGCTTCGTCGACCTGGGCAGCGGTGGCTGGGGCGGCACGATCCAGGACCCGCTGAACAGCGGCCAGACGCCGACGATGGCCAACTTCGCGACGCTGGCCAGCGTGCTCGCCGGCTGCGTCACGCGCGTGCGGCCCGAAGCCTGCGAAACGGTCTTCCTCGCCGCCAAGGGGCCGACCGGCGCGACGCCCGTCGACACGCTGACGGCGGCGCAGGCCATCGCGCGGGCGCCCTGGTACCAGCCGGCGCGCACCTTCAAGGCACTCGAGGCGCTGTATCCCGTGCCACAGGGCAAGACCATGCGCGCCGTGCCGTACATGCCCTACCTGCAGTTCTCGCCCAGTGCCTGGGTGCTGCCGCTGAAGTTCGACGGTGGTGGCTTCCGGGCCGGCGGCAAGGCGATGTTCGACGCCGAAGGCAACCTCTGGGTCGGCAACAACTTCACCGTCGGCTGGCAGGCCAGCGACGCGCTGTGGCAGGGCAACGCCAGCAAGTTCGACCCCAACGGCAAGCCTCTCTCGCCGATCACCACCGGCTTTGCCGGTGGCGGCATGCAGGGCGGCACCTTCGGCGCGGCCATCGACCTCAAGGGCAACGTCTGGCTGTCGAGCTACGGCAGCAAGTCGATCACCGTGTTCGACAAGGACGGCAGGCCGCTGACGCCGCCGGACGGCATCAACTTCGGCGGTCGGCTCGGCCTGATGCAGGGCATCATCACCGCGCCCAACGGCGACATGTGGGCGCTGGGCATCTCCAAGCGCCAACTGCTGCACTTCCCCAAAGGCGACTGGAAAGGCGGCCGCATCGTCTGCGAAGGCGACAGCGCCGAGCCCTGCAAGTCGTTCACCGCGCCCTTCCATCTGGCGATCGACCAGCAGGATCGGATCTGGGTGTCGGACAGCTCGTTCCACGTCATCCGCTTCCCGGCCGCCGACCCGGGCCAAGCCGTGAAGCTCGACGTGCGCTCCAACAACAGCGGCCTGAACATCGACAGCCAGGGCAATGTCTGGGTGACCAACCGCTTCGGCGCTGGCCTGGTCGGCATGGCGCACATGGTGGACATGGCCGTGCACCTGAAGACGGGCGGCGTGCTGTCGGCGTCCGACTACCTGACCAAGACCATGTCGGAGCAGAAGGGCGGCGGCGGCAGCGTCACCGTGCTGCGGCCCGACGGCACGCAGTTGCCCGGCTCGCCTTTCAAGGGTGGCGGCCTGCCCGGGCCGTGGGCGGTGGTGGTCGATGGCAACGACAACGTCTGGGTCAGCAACTTCGCCATGCCCGCGAGCCCGATCGTGCAGCTGTGCGGCGTGCGCACCGAGAACTGCCCGCCCGGGTTCAAGACCGGCGACCAGATCTCGCCACCGGGCGGGTATGTCGGCGGCGGCCTGCAGTTGCAGACCGACATCGCCGTCGGCCCGGCGGGCGACGTCTGGGCGATCAACAACTGGCAGGACATCGATAGTTGCTACCCCGGCGCGACCGAGGCGCTGTCTACCCGCTGCGGCGGGCAGGGCGTGGTCATCTTCTTCGGCATGGCCAAGCCGGTGCGCGCGCCGCAGATCGGGCCCGCAAGGCCGTTCTAGGCAGGTCCCGATGTCATGATCTGCTGTCACGAACTTCAAGAGCAGGAGACCTCAATGACTCCCGCCCCCAGACCCCTGCGCGTTATCGCGTCGACGGCCATGGTGTTCGCGGCAGCCGCGGCCCAGGCCGAGATGAGCGCCGAGGAACTCGCCAAGCTGGCGCAGAACCCGGTCGGCAACCTGATCAGCGTGCCGTTCCAGAACAACACCAACTTCAATGTCGGGCCGCTGTCGGGAACGCAGAACATCCTGAACATCCAGCCGGTGATCCCGATCTCGGTGAACAGCGAATGGAACATCATCACGCGCACCATCCTGCCGGTGATCTGGCAGCCGGCGATGAGCCCGACGATCGACAGCACCAGCGGCATCGGCGACATCGTCTTGACCGCGTTCCTGTCGCCGGCGCAGCCCAAGGGCTTGATCTGGGGCGCGGGGCCGGTGCTGCAGATCCCGACCAACAGCAGTGCCGAACTCGGCAACAAGAACTGGGGCCTCGGCCCCTCGGTCGTCGTGCTCAAGCTCGAACACGGCAACCCGTGGGTCTATGGCGTGCTGGCCAACAACATCTGGTCGCTCAGCAGCAGCAAGCAGGGCGGCTCGTACAACAACGGCCTGATCCAGCCCTTCGTCAACTACAACTTCCCGGGCGGCCTCTACATCGTCAGCGGTCCGATCCTGACGGTCGACTGGAAGGCCCAGAGCGGCCAGCAGTGGACCGTGCCGCTGGGCGGCGGCATCGGCAAGATCTTCCACCTCGGCAAGCTGCCGGTGAACACCAGCCTGCAGGCGTACTACAACGTGGTGCACCCCGACAACGGCGCCGACTGGCAGTTGCGTGCGCAGGTGCAGTTCATGTTCCCGAAGTAGCGGGCACGCACGCCGCCACCGCTGCAAGCCTGTCACCGCGCCTTGGCGCACCCTTTCAATCACGAATGGAGAAATCATGAAATCGATCAAGCTCAGTCTGCTGTTGTCTGCTGCCGTGCTGGCGGCAGGTTGCGTGTCGCAGCAGACCTACAACACCGAGGTGCAGAAGGCCGATACCTACTCGGCCCTCAACCAGCAACTCTCCAGCGAGCTGAGCGCCGACCAGGCGCAGATCACGCAGTTGCAGAACCAGCTCAAGGTCACCCTGGTTAACGAGGTGCTGTTCCCCGAAGGCGGCTGGACGCTCAACGCCAAGGGCGAAGCCGCGCTCGCCAAGATCGCGCCGACGCTCGCCGCACTCAAGGGCCAGCAGATCGTCGTCGAGGGCTACACCGACAACGTGCCGATCGGCCCCGAGCTGAAGGCGCGCTTCCCATCCAACCTGGAGCTGTCGTCGGCGCGCGCCGATGCGGTGGTGCGCTATCTCGTATCGAAGGGCGTGCCGCAGAACATCATCTCGGCGCAGGGCTTCGGCGAGTCGCGGCCGGTGGCCAGCAACGACACGCCGCAGGGCCGGGCCAAGAACCGCCGCGTCGAGATCGTCATCACGGCAGCCAGCAGGCCGTAACGCTTGAGGTGGCCGGACAGGACTCCATCACATGATCGCCTTCCCGCGCTTCGTTTGGCTCGCGTTTGTCTGCGTGATGCTTGCTGCCGTGCTCATGCCAGCATCTGCGCAGACTGGCGCCGCCGCCAGCACTTTGCCCGCCGACCCCTGGCCGCGCCAGGTGAACCTGGCCAGCGGCACGGTGCTGATGTACCAGCCGCAGGTCAACCAGTGGCAGGGCAACCAGATCGACTTTCGCGCCGCGCTGGCGATCATGCCCAAGGGCGCCAAGGAAGAGAGCTTCGGCGTGCTCTTCGCTACCGCGCGCACGCAGGTCGACAAGATCAACCGGACGGTGGTGTTCGAGAACCTGAAGATCACGAAGAGCGACTTCCCGACGCTGCCCGACCGCGGCGCGGCCTTCGCGGCCGAACTGCAGACCGCGGTGGCCAACGACGTGCGCACGATCGCGCTCGACCGCCTGACGACCTCGCTCGCGCTGAACGGCATCAAGCCGCCGACGGTGGCGGTGCAGAACACGCCGCCGAAGGTGTTCATCAGCAGTTCGCCGGCCATCCTGGTGCCGATCGACGGCGCGCCGGTGATCAAGTCCGTGCCCAGCGACAGCCGTTTCAACCGAGTCATCAACACCCACGCGCTGATCCTTCAGGGCGGCCTGGGCGACAGGTTCTACATCCACGTCTACGACGGCTGGCTGTCGTCGGACTCGGTGGCCGGCCCCTGGGCGCAGGCCAGCATCGTGCCGATCGGCATGAGCGGTGTGGCGCAGAGCCTGGCCAAGGCGGGCGTGGTCGACCTGCTCGACGGCGGACCCAAGGCCAACCCGAAGCCCTCGCTCGCCAACGGCGTGCCGACCGTCATCACGAGCCAGGTGCCGAGCGAGCTGATCGTCTTCAGCGGCCAGCCCGACTTCGTGCCCATCAACGGCACGCAGTTGCTGTGGGCGTCGAACACGACTTCGGACGTGTTCATCAACACTGTGACCAGCGACTATTTCATCCTCGCGTCGGGCCGCTGGTTCACCTCGGCCAGCCTGAACGGGCCGTGGAACTACATCGCCGCCACCGCGCTGCCGCCGGACTTCGCGCGCATTCCACCCGGTTCGCTGGCCTCGGCCGTGCTGCCTACGGTGGCGGGCACGCCGCAGGCGCAGGAGGCGGTGATCGAAAACTCGATCCCGCAAACGGCCACCATCAAGCGCGCGGGCGGGCCGAAGTTCACGCCCAGCTTCGACGGGGCGCCGCAGTATTCACCGATTGCCGGCACGGCACTGTCCTACGTGGTGAATTCCGACGTTCCGCTGATCCAGGTTTCGCCGAACGCGTACTACGCGGTGCAGGCCGGGGTCTGGTTCACCGCGCCTGCAGTCACCGGGCCATGGGTGGTGGCCGCGTTGGTGCCCGACGTGATCTACGCCATCCCGCCGTCGTCGCCGATCTACTACGTCACCTACGTGCGCATCTACGAGGCGACGCCGCAAGTCGTCTACGTCGGCTACACGCCGGGCTACATGGGCACGGTGGTCTCGGCCGACGGCACCATCGTCTACGGTACCGGCTACGCCTACAACCCGTGGATCGGTTCGGTCTGGTATCCGCCGCCCTACACCTATGGCTTCGCCGCGGCGCCGATCTACAACCCCTATGTGGGCTTCACCTATGGCGTCGGCCTGGGCCTGGCTACTGCGGCTTTCTGGGGCTGGGGCGGCGCGTACTACGGTGCGTACTGGGGCGGCGGCTACTACCACCCGGCGTACTGGGGCGGCTACGGCTGCTGCGCGTCGGCCAGCGCCAACGTCTACGGGCATTGGGGCAACGCGGCCTACTCGGGGACGCGCTCCTGGTACGCCGGCGGCGGCGTGGCCGGCACAAGGGCCAGCGGCAGCTACGCCAATGCGCGCACCGGCACCACCGGCAGCTATGCGGCGGGCAGGCAATACAACGCCTGGACCGGCAACGCCTCGCGCGCCTACGACCGCACCGTCAACACACCGGCCGGCGGCTCGGGCAACGTGGCGCGCGGCGGGAACTACAACACTTACACCGGGCAGCGCTCGTACGGGTCGAGTTCGTCGTTCACCAGTGCGGGGGGCAGTTCGGTCGATCGAACGACGGCCGCCACCGCGGGGCCGCAAGGCGCGGCTCGCAGCGCGCAGACCACGACCTACAACGCCAGGACCGGCGAGACCAACACCTGGAACAACGGCAAGCCCAGTGGCGGCAACAACACGTTCGCCGACAGCAGCGGCAACGTCTTGCGCAGCGACGGCAGCGGCGGTTGGCAGCAGCACTCTTCGAGCGGCTGGGGCGCCGCCTCGGGCGACACCTCCTGGGCGGATCGCCAGTCACAAGCCAGCAGTGCCGGTGATGACCGCTTTGGCGCCTTCAGCGATGCCTCGCGCAGTGGCGGTGGCCTCTTTGGCGGGGGCGGCCTCTTCGGTTGCAGCGCCGACCGTTTCGGCGGGAGCGGCGGCTTCAGCGGAGGAGGCTTCAGCGGCGGCGGGTTCGGCGGGCGCTTCGGTGGTGGGGGATTCGGCGCCGGCGGCTTCCGTGGCGGCGGCGGCTTCAGGCGCTGAGCCCGCGCGTGTCGACGCTCCGATTTTCAAAGTGACTCATGCTTGCAGCCGACTCAGCTCGCCTGGCGCCAATGCCTGCGCGGCGCCACTCCATCCACCCGGTGCCGGCTGATGGAGACGCTGCAGGCGCATCTGGTGCTGCTGTCGCCGATGGCCAAGTTCGCCATCGGCCTGCTGCTCGTGGCCATCGTGCCGCTGCTGTGCCGTCGCGTCGGTGTGCCGCCCACCGTGGGCCTGCTGCTTGCCGGCGTGGCCTTCGGGCCGCATGCGCTCGACCTCTTCGCCGCGCAGCGGCCGGTGGCGGACTTCTTCGCCGAGTTGGGCAAGTTGCTGCTGATGTTCCTGGCCGGCCTGCAGATCGACCTGGCGCTGCTGCGCCAGGCGCGGCGGCGCTGCGCGGTGTTCGCGCTGCTGACCACGCTGCTGCCGCTGTTGCTGGGCGCGGGGGTTGCGCTGGGGCTGGGGTATGGGCTGCTGCCGGCCGTCGTGGTCGGCGCGTTGATCGCGTCGCACACGCTGATCGGCATGCCGATCGTGATGCGCCTGGGCGCGGCCGGGCTGGAGCCGGTGGTGGTGGCGGTCGGTTCGACGCTGTTGTCCGACACGCTGGCGCTGGTGGTCCTGGCGGCCTGTGTCTCGGCCTTCGTGGGCGGGTTCTCCTGGCCGCATCTGGCCGGGCAACTGGCCGGGATCGTGGTCTTCGTGCCACTGCTGCTGGTCAGCCTGGGCTGGGCCGGCGCCAGGCTATTGAGGAGCTTGCAGGACGACGAACAGGCCAGCTTCATCCTGATGCTGCTGATGCTGGTGACGGCGGCGCTGCTGGCGCAGGCCGTCGACATGCCCGACATCGTCGGCGCCTTCATCGCCGGCCTGGCGCTGAACGTCGTGCTGCGCGACAAGGCAGTCACGGCGAAGCTGGAATTGATCGCCAGTGCGCTGTTCATCCCGGCCTTCTTCCTCGTCACCGGCTTCCTCGTCGACCCGGTGCTGTTCGTGCGGACCGCGCAACAGCACTTGCCGATCGCCGCCGGCATCACCGGCGCGCTGCTGCTCGGCAAATGGCTGGCCGCACAGCTGGCGGGCCTGGCCTTCGGCCACAGCGCGGACGCGCGCCTGGCCGTCTGGTCGCTGACCATGCCGCAGATCGCCGCCACGCTGGCCGGCGCGCTGGTGGCCTTCCAGACGCGCGACGCCAGCGGGCAGCGGCTGCTCGACCAGGCGATGCTGAACGCGGTGCTGGTGATGCTGGTCGTCACCTCGGTGCTGGGCTTGATGCTGACGCAGCGCTATGTGCCGCGGTTGCTGGCGTCGAACGACGAGGCGGCGACCGGCACGCATCGATGACGCGAAGGATTTGACATGCTCGGCTTCGAACTCGACTTCTGGGACTACCTGACGTTCTTCGTACTGATGCTCTGCGTGGCCGCGCTGATCGTCGTCTGGCTCTTCCTGGCCGGGCTGCCGGGGCGCATCGCCATCGCGCGCAAGCATCCGGAAGCCGAGGCCGTCAAGTACCTCGGCTATGCCGGCCTGCTGCCCACCGTGTACCCGTGGATGCAGGCGCTGATCTGGGCCTTCAAGCCGACCGACATCGTCGACATCCGGCGCTTCCCGCGTGAGGAGGCCATCGAAACCGACGCGGAGATTGCCCGTTTGCGCGGCGAGCCTTCGACGATGCACGCCGCCGTGGCGCAGTCTTCGGAGCGGGCGGCGGCCGATCGGCTGGCCGAACGCGAAGGCAAGGCCCCGCCGGTTGTGGATGAGGGCAAGCCATGATCTTCGGGTTGGTGCTGCTGTTCGCCTACGCCGTCGTGGTATGGGCGGTATTCTTCAAGTTCAAGTGGCTGAAGTTCAGCATCCCGTGGGGCGTGGTGTCCGCCTTTGTCGGCGTGCACTTGCTGATCATCTTCCTGATCGGCCTGCGCTTCATGACGCCCTACGCCACCGAGGCAAAAATCATCCAGCACACCATCCAGCTCACGCCGCGGCTGCCGCAGCCGACGCTGCTGATGGCCGTGCTGGTCGAGCCCAACGTGCCGGTGAAGAAGGGCCAGCCGCTGTTCCAGTTCGACCGCCGCATGTTCGAGTACCAGGTCAGCCAGCTCGAGGCCCAGCTCGCCAAGGCCAAGCAGAACGTGCTGGTGATGCAGGCCGATGTGCAGGTGGCGGCGCAGAAGGTGATCCGGGCCAAGGCCCAGCTGCAGTTTGCGCAGTACCAGCAGGCGCTGTCGACGACCCTGGCCAAGCAAGGCGCCGGCCCGGAGGAGGATGCGCAGAAGTGGACCGCCCAGGTGGCCGCCGACCAGGCGGCCATCAAGGAGGCGCAGGCCGAAGAGCAGCGCGCCAAACTGAACCTCAACTCGCAGATCAACGGCGTCAACACGACCGTGGCCACGGTGCAGGCCGAACTCGACCAGGCGCGCTTCTATCTCGAGAACACGCTGATGGTGGCGCCGGAAGACGGCTACCTCATCAACCTTCAGGCGCGCCCCGGCATGGTGGCAGGCGACGTGCGCCTCGGCGCCATTGCCTCGTTCGTCTGCGACGCCGACCGCTACCTGCTGGCCACCGTCTTCCAGGAGAACCTGAAGTACGTGAAGCCCGGCAACGAGGTCGAAGCGGCGATCGACCTCTACCCCGGGCAGATTTTCAAGGGCAAGGTGCTGGCGATCTGGCAGGGCAGCGGCTCCGGGCAGATGCTGCCCAGCGGGGTGGTGCCCAACTTCCAGGCGGTGCCCACCGACAGGCCGCAGGGCCAGTTCGCGGTGGCGATCCAGCTCGACGACCCGGATCAGTCGAAGTTCCCGATCGGCACCCAGGGGCGCGCCGCGATCTATGCCAACCCGCAGAGCCTGTTCGTGCCGCTGCGCAAGATCATGATCCGCGCCTACAGCTGGTTCAACTGGATCTACCCCTTCTCGGGATGAGCATGCGCCGCATCTCGCTCCCCGCCGTGCTGCAGCCCGCGGTGCCGCTCGCGGCGCTGCTGGCGGCGCTGCTTGCCGGTTGCGCGTTGAAGCCGATGCCTGAGCACGGCGAGATCGTCGCCCAGGCGCTGCCGCCGGCGACATCATTGCCGCCGGCCTGGCACGCCGGCGCCAGCGTGGCACCCGTGCCCGCCGCCTGGGTCGCGACCTTCCGCGACCCGCAGCTCGATGCCATCGTCGCCGAGGCCATCGCCAACAACACCAACCTGCGGGTGGCGGCGGCGCGCGTCGAGGTGGCGCAGCAGTCGGTCACGGTGGTCGGCGCGGGCATGCTGCCGCAGGTGGGCGCGCAGCTCGGCGCCCGCTCGACCTACGACCGCGATGCCGGCAGCGCACACGGTTCCTACGTCGGCTACGTCGGCGTGGCCTGGGAGATCGATGTCTGGGGCCGGCTGCGCGCGCAGACGGACAGTGCTGCATATGGCGCCCGGGCGGCGGCAGCGGACTATGCGTGGGCGCGCGAATCGCTGGCGGCGCTGGTGGCCAAGAGCTGGTACCTGTGCATCGAGACGCGGCAACTGCTGACGCTGGCCGAGCAGGCGGTGCAGGTGTACGTTGAACTGCTCAAGCTGGTCAACGTGCGGCGCGCCGCAGGCAAGGACTCGGACCTGAACGTGGCCGACGTCACCGCCAAGCTCGACGGCTCGCGCAGCAGCGTCGAGGCGGCGCGGCAGAGCTACGGCGAAGCGCGGCGCGCGCTGGAGACCCTGCTCGGGCGCTACCCGGCGGCCGAGATCGAGGTGGCGGCCGTGTTCGGTTTCCTGCCGCCGCCGGCCGGCGCGGGCCTGCCCTCGTCGCTGCTGGAGCGGCGTGCCGACCTCGTCGCCGCCGAGCGGGTGGTGTTCGCCGCATTCCGCCAGCAGGAGGCAGCCGAGCTCGCGCTGCTGCCGAGCTTCGGGCTGTCCGTCACCGGTGGGCGCTTCAGCGACATCGTGACCTCGCTGCTGCGCATGAACCCGTGGCTGGCCAGCGCGGCGCTCGGCATGTCGATCCCGATCTACGAGGGCGGTGCGCTAAAGGCGCAGGTGGCCATCGCCACCGCGCAGCAGGCCGAGGCGGTGGCGCACTTCGGCAGCGTGGCGCTGAACGCCTTCCGCGAAGTCGAGGACTCGCTGGCCAACGAGCGGCTGCTCGCCGCGCGGTTGCCGCTGGACGAAAGCGCACTGAAGGCGCGGACCGATGCGGTGCGCATCGCCACGCAGCAGTTCGTGGCCGGTCGCGCCGACCTGCTGTGGGTGGCCCAACTGCAGGCCGCGCAGATCGCCAACCAGTCCGACCTGATCCGCCTGCGCAGCGCGCAGCGCGCCAATCGCATACGGCTGTACCAGGCGCTCGGCGGCAGTTTCGACGTCATGCCGGCAGCGCGTGCCGGAGTGACGAGCAGCGGCGCCGAGATCGGCGGCGTTGCGGCCAACTGACGATATCGCGACGGCATGGCCGGCGATCGGCGATCCCTTGCATGCGCTCGGCGGGTGCCGTGCCAAAATCGATCGCACGCAACGTGGCCTGCCGCTCCCGACGCGTTCGACGCCCGGCATGCCGCGAGCCCGCACTGAACTTCAGCCCAAACCTTCGAGGCCTCTCATGAACCGCCACGCCTGTCTTTGCCGTGCGGTCCACGGCGCGCTTGCGGCCTCGGGCCTGCTGCTGGCGCAGTCGGCGCTGGCCCAGGAGTTCATCAAGGGAGGCGAAGACAAGTTCACGCTGAACTTCGGCGGCATCGTCAACCAGTTCGACACCAGGGTTGGCCTGAACGGCGGCACCCGGGAGGGCACGCAGCTCGATCTCGAAGGCAACGGGCTGAACAAGACGCTGACGAGCTTCCAGTCCTCGGGCACGTGGCGCTGGGCCGAGCGGCGTCGCAGCGACTTCATGTACTTCAGCGCCAAGCGTGGCGGCAGCAAGCAGTACGACCGCGACATCACGGTGGGCGACAACGTGTTCAAGGCCGGCCTGGACATCAACGCCGAGGCGAAGAACGAGTGCCTGCCGCTCGACTACCGCTACTCGTTTCACAAGAGCGAGGCGCTGGAGTTCGCCGGTGTGCTTGGCCTGTATGGCGGGCGAGTCAACTGCGACGTCAGTGGCACCGTGACGGTGGAGGGCGAAGGCAGCGCGACGGGGAGCGCATCGACCTCGAGCTCGACGACCGTGCCGCTGCCGCTGATCGGCGTGTCGCTCGACTGGTATGTCCAGCCGCGGTGGAAGGTCTCGGCCCTGCTGGAGGGCATGCAGGCCAAGATCGGCAATCTCGACTGGAGCAGCAACGCGGCGCTCGCCTACGCGATGCTGAAGGTCTGATGCGTCGTTTTCACTGCGCGGTGTTCGCGCTGCTGGGCGGGGCCCTGCTGGCAGCGGGCCCGGCCTTCGCGCAGGGGCCTGCCGCCAAGGCAGCCGGGGCGACGGCCGCGGTCTCCGCACCGCAGGCAGCCTTCGGCGTCCTGGTCGGGCGCTGGGTGCGGCCCGACGGCGGCTACGTCATCAACATCAAGGCCGTCGATGCCGCGGGCAAGCTCGACGCAAGCTATGCCAATCCGGCGCCGCTGCCGTTCTACACCGCCGAGGCCACGCGCGACGGTGGCGCGCTCAAACTCTTTTTCGAATTGCGCGCCGGCGGCTACAGCGGCTCGACCTACACGCTCGCCTACGACGCCGCGAGCGACCAGCTCAAGGGCGTGTACTACCAGGCGGTTCAACGACAGAAGTACGAAGTCGCCTTCGCCCGTGCGAAGTGACGCCCCGATCCACCCCTTCACCCAACGGCAAGCCATGAAACGAACGAACCACCGCGCAGCCATTGCAGCGCATCGCCCTCGCGCCACGCTCGCCCTCGCGCTGCTGGCGGCCATGCCCCTGGCGCACGCCGAACTGAGCGCCGAGGAGCTCGCCAAGCTGGCGCAGAACCCGGTCGGCAACCTGATCAGCGTGCCGTTCCAGAACAACACCAACTTCAATGTCGGGCCGCTGTCGGGAACGCAGAACATCCTGAACATCCAGCCGGTGATTCCGATCTCGGTGAACAGCGAATGGAACATCATCACGCGCACCATCCTGCCGGTGATCTGGCAGCCGGCGATGAGCCCGACGATCGACAGCACCAGCGGCATCGGCGACATCGTCTTGACCGCGTTCCTGTCGCCGGCGCAGCCCAAGGGCTTGATCTGGGGCGCGGGGCCGGTGCTGCAGATCCCGACCAACAGCAGTGCCGAACTCGGCAACAAGAACTGGGGCCTCGGCCCCTCGGTCGTCGTGCTCAAGCTCGAACACGGCAACCCGTGGGTCTATGGCGTGCTGGCCAACAACATCTGGTCGCTCAGCAGCAGCAAGCAGGGCGGCTCGTACAACAACGGCCTGATCCAGCCCTTCGTCAACTACAACTTCCCGGGCGGCCTCTACATGGTCAGCGGTCCGATCCTGACGGTCGACTGGAAGGCCCAGAGCGGCCAGCAGTGGACCGTGCCGCTGGGCGGCGGCATCGGCAAGATCTTCCACCTCGGCAAGCTGCCGGTGAACACCAGCCTGCAGGCGTACTACAACGTGGTGCACCCCGACAACGGCGCCGACTGGCAGCTGCGGGCGCAGGTGCAGTTCATGTTCCCGAAGTAGGGCCAGCGGGCACGCGCTCGGCGCCGCCATCGGTGGCACTCACTTGACGGACGAATGAAGCCATCCGCCGCCACGCAGACCGCGCTGATCACCGGCGCCTCGTCGGGCATCGGCGAGTCGCTGGCCAAGTGCCTTGCGCGCGATGGCCACCGCCTCGTGCTGGTGGCACGCAACTCCGACAAGCTGAAGGCGCTGGCCCGGGCCCTGACCGACGAATTCGGCATCCGCGTGACGGTGCTGCCGGCCGACCTCTCGCTGCCCGGCGCTGTAGCCACGCTCGCGGCCAGCCTGAGGCGCAGGCGCGTTGGCATCGACATGCTGGTCAACAACGCCGGCGTGCTCGAGCATGGCGCGTTCGTCAAGATGCCCGCGCGGCGCCATCAGGCGCTGATCGACCTCAACGTCTCGGGCCTGACGGCGATGTTGGCCGAGTTTGTGCCGCCGATGGTGCAGCGCGGGCACGGGCGCATCCTCAACGTGGCCTCGATCGCGGCCTTCCAGCCGGTGCCGTCGCTCGCCACCTACGCGGCGACCAAGGCCTACGTGCTGTCGCTGACCGAGTCGCTGGCCGAGGAGCTTCGCGGCAGCGGCGTCACCGTCACCGCGCTCTGCCCCGGCGTGACCGACACCCCGATGGTCAGCGCGGCCAAGGCGCAGAGCCCGAGGCTCGGCAAACTGCCCGGCATGTTGATCGGCGATGTCGATGCGGTCGCCGCCGAGGGCTACCGCGCCTGCATGAACGGCGAGGTCATCCGCGTGCCGGGCATGCTCAACGTCGCGGCCACCCTTGCCGGGCGGGCGACGCCCAAGTGGCTGCTGCGACGCATCGCCGGTGTGCTCGGGCGCAGTGCAATGTAGAAGGGTCCGGCGCTTGAGGCGGCGCCACAATGGCGAAATGAAGCCCGAAGCGGGGATCGACCCCGTGCCGGCGAAGCGTGCCGGCGGCTCGATGCGGGAGGAACCGAGCGATGCCTGACGAAGCCGTCTTCGACTACATCGTCGTCGGCGCCGGCGCGAGCCGGAGCGGTAGGGCGAGGGGCCCCGCGAAGCGGGGATCGACCCCGTGCCGGCGAAGCGTGCCGGCGGCTCGATGCGGGAGGAGCTGAGCGATGCCTGACGAAGCTGTCTTCGACTACATCGTCGTCGGCGCCGGCACCGCTGGCTGCCTGCTGGCCAACCGGCTGAGCGCCGACCCGGGCAGGCGCGTGCTGCTCGTCGAGGCCGGCGGCCGCGACAATTACCACTGGATCCACATCCCGGTCGGCTACCTCTACTGCATCGGCAACCCGCGCACCGACTGGCTGTACCAGACCGAGCCCGACGCCGGGCTCAACGGGCGCCGGCTGCGCTATCCGCGGGGCAAGGTGCTGGGCGGCTGCTCCAGCATCAACGGCATGATCTACATGCGCGGCCAGGCGCGCGACTACGACGGCTGGGCCGATCTGTGTGGCGAGCCCCTGTGGCGCTGGGAGCACTGCCTGCCGGCCTTTCGCCGCCACGAGAACCACCACGGCGGCGCGAACGAATTCCACGGCGCCAGCGGCGAGTGGCGGGTCGAGCGGCAGCGCCTGCACTGGGACGTGCTCGACGCCTTTGCCGAAGCGGCGCGCCAGGCCGGCATTCCCGCCACGGGCGACTTCAACCGCGGCAACAACGAGGGCGTGGGCTACTTCGAAGTCAACCAGCATCGCGGCTGGCGCTGGAACACCGCCAAGGCCTTCCTGCGTCCGGCCTGCAGCGGCCGCCCGAACTTCGAACTGCTGACCGGTGCGCAGGTGCACCGACTGCTGCTGGACCGCAGGGCCGACGGGCGCATGCGCTGCACGGGCGTCGAGCTGGCGGCGGCGCAAGGCTTGCAACGGGTGCGTGCGGCGCGCGAAGTGGTGCTCAGTGCCGGATCGATCGGCTCGCCGCAGATCCTGCAGCTCTCGGGCATCGGGCCGGGCGCGCTGTTGCAGGGCCACGGCATCGAGGTGCGGCACGAGCTGCCCGGTGTCGGCGAGAACCTGCAGGATCACTTGCAGATCCGCTCGGTCTATGCCGTCAGCGGGGCGACGACGCTCAACACGCTCGCCCATTCACTCTGGGGCAAGGCGATGATCGGCCTCGAGTACGCGCTGCGCCGCAGCGGCCCGATGAGCATGGCGCCGTCGCAGCTCGGCGCGTTCACGCGCTCGTCGGTGACGCAGGCGTGGCCCGATCTCGAATACCACGTGCAGCCGCTCTCGCTCGATGCGTTCGGCGAGCCGCTGCACTCGTTCGACGCGATCACCGCCAGCGTGTGCAACCTGAACCCGACCAGCCGCGGCACGGTGCGCATCACCTCGCCGCGGCCGGAGGACGCGCCCGCCATTGCAGCGCACTACCTTTCGACGCCCGAAGACCGCCGCGTCGCCGCCGAGTCGCTGCGCCTGACGCGACGCATCGTTGGCCAGCCGGCGCTGGCGCGCTACGCGCCGAAGGAAGTCAAGCCCGGTGTGCAGTACCAGAGCGACGACGACCTGGCGCGCCTGGCGGGCGACATCGCGACGACGATCTTCCACCCGGTGGGCACCTGCCGCATGGGCCGCGCCGACGACGCGAGCGCGGTGGTCGATGCGCGGCTGCGGCTGCGCGGCATCGCCGGCCTGCGGGTGGTCGACGCGAGCGTGATGCCGACGATCACCAGCGGCAACACCAACTCGCCGGTGCTGATGATCGCCGAGCGCGCGGCGCAGTGGATGATCGACGACGCGGGGCGCTGACCGGGCGCGCTTCAGGCGTGCTCGACCCTCACCGAGCGCAGGGCCAGCGCTGCCGAGCCCAGTCCGACGAAGGCAAACAGCGCGAGGCTGTAGAACTCGAACGGCACGCCGAGCAGCTTGATGGCGGCCTCGGCGCAGGTGGCCGTCACCTGGAACAGCGCCGGCCAGAGCGACTCGACGCCGAGCGCATTGAGCATCTTGTCGGCATAGCTCAGGTTGCACGAGTACGATTTCGATGCGACCTCGTGCTGGTACAGCGCGGTGAAGATGCCGAAACCGCAGAGCACGAACGTCAGCCCCTTCAGCGCGATGCGCAGGCGCCGGGAGCGCATCGAGGCGGTCACGAGGCAGAGCGTGGCGATGGCCAGGAAGATCAGGCGCTGCAGGATGCAGAAGGGGCAGGGCCGGTAGTCGAACGCGTGCTGCAGCACGAGGGCCGCCGCCACGGCCAGCAGGCAGAGCACCGCCATCAGCAGGGATGCGCGGCGCGGGCCCAGGAGCGAACCCATCGAACTCATCGGACCTGCGCGATCAGCTCGATCTCGACGCAGGCGCCGAGCGGGATCTGCGCCACGCCGAACGCGCTGCGGGCGTGCGCGCCCTGCTCGCCGAAGACCTCGGCCAGCAGCTCCGAGCACCCGTTGGTCACCAGGTGCTGCTCGGTGAAGTCGGCCGTGCTGTTGACGAGGCTCATCACCTTGACGATGCGTTCGACGCGGTTCAGGTCGCCTACCGCCGCCTGCAGCGTGCCGAGCAGGTCGATCGCGACCGCGCGCGCCGCCTGTCTGCCGGTGGCGGTGTCGGTGTCGCGGCCGAGTTGCCCGACCCAGGGCTTGCCGTCGCGCTTGGCGATATGCCCCGACACGAAGACGAGATTGCCGCTGCGAACGAACGGCACGTAGGCAGCGGCGGGCACCGCGACCGGTGGCAGCTCGATGGCGAGGGACTTGAGGCGATCGTAGACGGACATGGCAATGTGCCGCGCTGCGGGCGGGCGTCGGTGCGAAAGGCAAATCCTACACTGCCGCCATGCACGCAGCTCCGATCGGCGCGATCCTGGCTGGCCTCGCGCTGGCCTGGCTGACCGGCGTGGCCGTGCAACTGCAACAGGCGGCGTTGTGGCCGCCGCAGCAGTACCTCCTGGGGCTGGCTGGCGGAGCGCTCGGCCTGCTGCTGGCGTCGCGCTTGCGCCGGCTGCGCACGCTGGCGATCGCATTGGCGCTGCCGGGCGCGGCATGGCTCGGGTTCGGCGCGACCGGCCTGCAGGCCGGCGTGCGCCTGGCCGATGCGCTGCCGGCGGCGCTGGAGGGGCGCGATCTGGCGTTGACCGGCATCGTCGCCAGCCTTCCCCAGGCCGGTGCCACGGGCTTGCGCTTCCGGTTCGATGTCGAGCAGGCCGCGCTCGACGGCCAGGCGGTGCGCGTGCCGCGCACCGTGGCGCTGGGCTGGTACCGGGGCAGCCACGAAGACGCAGCGCTGACGCAACCCCAAAGCGAGGTGCGCGCGGGGCAGCGCTGGCGCTTTACCGCGCGCCTGCGCCAGCCGCACGGCAACGCCAACCCGCATGGCTTCGACTACGAGCTCACGCTGTTCGAGCAGGGCCTGCGCGCGACCGGCTACGTCCGCGACACGCCACCGGCCGAGCGCCTGGAAGCCGCCGCCGGCCACCCGGTAGAGCGCTGGCGCCAGCGGGTTCGCGACGCCCTCTTCAGCCATGTGGGCGACCCCGGCACGGCCGGCGTGCTGGCGGCGCTCGCGGTGGGCGACCAGGCCGCCATCGAGCGCGAGGACTGGGACGTGTTCCGCAACACCGGGGTGGCGCACCTGATGTCGATCAGCGGGCTGCACGTCACGATGTTCGCCTGGCTCGCCGGCCTGATGGTGGCGGCCGTGTGGCGGCGCAGCGCGCGTGCGATGCTGTGGCTGCCGGCTCCGCTGGCCGGGCGCTGGGGCGGGCTGACCGCTGCGCTCGCCTATGCGGTGTTCTCGGGCTGGGGCGTGCCGGCGCAGCGCACGGTGTGGATGCTGGCCACCGTGACGCTGCTGCAGTCGGCCGGGCGGCGCTGGCCCTGGCCGCTGGTGCTGCTGGCGGCGGCGGTGGTGGTCACGCTCGCCGACCCCTGGGCCCTGCTGCAGCCGGGATTCTGGCTGTCGTTCATGGCGGTCGGCCTGCTGATGTCGTCCGCAGTGGTACACGGCGCGCCTCTGGCACCTCTGGACGCGGGAGCCCCGGCCTGGCGCAGCGCGGCTCTGCGCGGGTGGCAGGGCGTGCGCGCCGGGCTGCGCACGCAGCTCATTGCCACCGTCGGCCTGACGCCGCTCTCGCTCGTCTTCTTCCAGCAGGTATCGCTGGTCGGCTTCGTCGCCAACCTGGCGGCGATTCCACTGGTCACGCTCGTCATCACGCCGCTGGCATTGCTGGGCGTGCTGCTGGCGCCGCTGTGGTCACTGGCCGCCTGGGCCGTCGATGGCCTCGTCGGCGGGCTCGCCGTGCTGGCGGGCTGGCCGTTCGCCGTCTGGACGGTGCCCGCCGCCCCGCTGTGGGCGCAGCTGGCGGCGCTGCTGGCCGCGCTGCTGCTGGTGTTGCCGCTGCCGTGGCAGCTGCGGATGCTGGCCCTGCCGTTGGCCTTGCCGCTGCTGCTGCCGCCACCGCAGGGGCTGCCCGGTGACGGGCAGTTCGCGGTCACCGTGGCCGACGTGGGGCAGGGCACGGCCGTGCTGCTGCGCACCCGCGGCCACCTGCTGGTGTACGACGCCGGCCCGCAGTACTCGCGCGAGAGCAATGCCGGGCAGCGCGTGCTGCTGCCGCTGCTGCGCGCGGCGGGCGAGCCGCGCATCGACGTGCTGATGCTCAGCCATCGCGACAACGACCACGTGGGCGGCGCGGCCTCGCTGCTCGGGGCGATGCCGGTGGCGCAGATCCAGAGCTCGCTCGAGCCCGGCGAGGCGCTGCTCGCCGGCGCCGTGCCGCAGCGCCGCTGCGAGGCCGGGCAGCGCTGGCAGTGGGACGGTGTGTCCTTCGAAGTGCTGCATCCGCCCGTGCTGGACTATGAGCGCAAGCGCAAGCCCAACGCGCTGTCTTGCGTGCTGCGGGTGCAGGGCGCCGAGGCCAGCATGCTGCTGACGGGCGACATCGAGCTCGAACAGGAGGCGGCGCTGGTGGCAGCCTACGGCGACGCGTTGCGCAGCGAACTGCTGCTCGTCCCGCACCACGGCAGCCGCACGTCGTCGAGCGCGGCGCTGCTGGACGCGGTGCAGCCGCGGATCGCCCTTGTCCAGGCCGGCTACCGCAACCGCTTCGGCCACCCGGTGCCCGAGGTGCTTCAACGCTACCGCGAGCGCGGCATCGAATTGCGCCTGAGCCCGCACTGCGGAGCCTGGCTGCGCGCCGCGGACGGGGCACCCGACGGCGTCTGCCAGCGCGACGCCGCGCGACGCTATTGGCACCACGGCGGTGCGCCGGCGCCGGCTTCGCCCGTTGATGGGGCGCGGGCACCGCCTTGAGGCGTACGCCAACGGGAAGTGCAGGGCCCGGAATTTGCTACCCTGCGCTACAAGTACCCGAGCCGAAGGAGGCAGGCGGATGAGACCGAGTTTCGACGAGATGCGGGCCACGCCCGACTCGGTGCGCGAGCACTACGCCGCCTACGATCGTTGGCTGGCCCGTCAGCCGGGCGACGTGATGCAGTCGCGGCGCGAAGAAGCCGAAGTGATCTTTCGCCGCGTCGGCATCACCTTCGCCGTGTACGGCGCGAAGGACGACGAGGGCGCGGGCACCGAGCGCCTGATCCCGTTCGACCTGATCCCGCGCGTGATTCCGGCGCACGAATGGAGCGAGATGGAGCGCGGGCTGCGCCAGCGCGTAACGGCACTCAACCGCTTCGTGCACGACGTCTATCACGGCCAGGACATCGTTCGCGCCGGGCTGGTGCCGGCCGAGCAGATCGCGACGAATGCGCAGTACCGGCCCGAGATGATCGGCGTCGACGTGCCGGGCGGCGTCTATTCGCACATCTCGGGCATCGACATCGTGCGCGCCGCGAACGCCGACGGCAGCGGCAGCTACTACGTGCTCGAAGACAACCTGCGCGTGCCCAGCGGCGTGAGCTACATGCTCGAGAACCGCAAGATGACGATGCGGCTGTTCCCGGAGCTCTTCGGCGAGCACCGCGTCGCGCCAGTGGCCCACTACCCCGACCTGCTGCTCGAGACCCTGCGCGCGGTCGCGCCGCCCTCGGTCAACGAGCCGACCGTCGTGCTGCTGACGCCGGGCATGTACAACAGTGCCTACTTCGAGCATGCCTTCCTGGCGCAGCAGATGGGGATCGAGCTGGTCGAAGGGCAGGACCTGTTCGTGAAGGACAACTTCGTCTACATGCGCACCACGCGCGGCCCGCGGCGGGTTGACGTGATCTACCGCCGGCTCGACGACGACTTCCTCGATCCGCTCGCGTTCCGGTCCGATTCGACGATCGGCTGCTCGGGCCTGCTTGGCGCCTACCGCGCCGGCAACGTGACGCTCGCCAACGCCATCGGCACCGGCGTGGCCGACGACAAGTCGATCTATCCCTACGTGCCGAAGATGATCGAGTTCTACCTCGGCGAGAAGCCGATCCTGAACAACGTGCCGACCTACCTGTGCCGTGAAGCGGGCGACCTGCAGTACGTGCTCGACCACCTGGCCGAACTGGTGGTCAAGGAGGTCCACGGCGCCGGCGGCTACGGCATGCTCGTCGGCCCGGCGGCCACGAAGCCGGAGATAGCGGACTTCCGCGCCGCGCTGCTTGCCAACCCGGGCGGCTACATCGCGCAGCCGACGCTCGCGCTATCGACCTGCCCGACCTTCGTCGACAGCGGTATCGCGCCGCGCCACATCGACCTGCGCCCGTTCGTGCTCTCGGGCAAGACGGTGCAGATGGTGCCCGGCGGCCTGACGCGCGTCGCGCTGAAGGAGGGCTCGCTGGTCGTCAACTCGTCGCAGGGCGGCGGGACCAAGGACACCTGGGTGCTGGAGGACTGAACGATGCTATCGAGGACCGCCGATCACCTGTTCTGGAGCGAGTCCGGACATGCGCCCGTGCCTGCGCACGGGTGCGTGCCTGACGAGCGCCTGACGGCTTGCAATGCGGCAGGCGGCACGCGGGAGGTGCGCCATGTTGTCGAGAACCAGTGTTGTTCGCTTAGCCACCGCCTCGTTCGGGCTGAGCCTGTCGATGCCTCGCTGCCGATGGCGCCGGCCCTTCGACAGGCTCAGGGCGAACGGCCAACTGAACGGCACTGTGTCTAGAACGGCAGACCATCCCTTCTGGATGGCGCGCTACAAGGAGCGGGCCGGTCAAGTCGCGCAGCGACTTGCGGCGCAGCCACAACACGGCGGCGCGCGCGAGCGCGTAGCGGGGTTTTCGGCCCGAGAGGAGTTGAACGATGCTCTCTAGAACGGCAGACCATCTCTTCTGGATGGCGCGCTACATGGAGCGGGCCGGTCAAGTCGCGCAGCGACCTGCGGCGCAGCCACAACACGGCGGCGCGCGCGAGCGCGTAGCGGGGTTTTCGGCCCGAGAGGAGTTGAACGATGCTCTCTAGAACGGCAGACCATCTCTTCTGGATGGCGCGCTACATGGAGCGGGCCGAAAACACCGCCCGCCTGCTCGACGTGAACTACCAGATGTCGCTGCTGCCGCAGTCGGCCGATGCGGCGATCGACGGCTGGAAGGGGTTGCTCAGCATCTCCGAGCTGAGCGGCGACTACGCCGAGCGCTATGGGGAAGTGACAGCGTCCGACGTGATGAGCTTCATGGTCCGTGACGAGCGCAACCCGTCGAGCATCGTCAGCTGCCTGGCCTCGGCGCGCGAGAACGCGCGCGCGGTGCGCGGCACGCTGACCACCGAGGTCTGGGAAACGCAGAACCAGACTTGGCTCGAATTCAAGCGCCAGCTCGCCGTCGGCGACTTCCTCGAAGACCCGAGCGAGACCTTCGAGTGGGTGAAGTTCCGCTCGCACCTGTCGCGCGGCGTGACCATGGGCACGATGCTGCAGGACGAGGCGTTCCACTTCCTGCGCATGGGCAGCTTCCTCGAGCGGGCCGACAACACGGCGCGCCTGCTCGACGTGAAGTTCCACGCCGTCGAGAGCGAGTTCTTCGGCCCGACCAACGGCCACGGCGAGGGCCATGCAGAAGGCCAGGAGTACGACTTCTATCACTGGTCGGCGATCCTGCGTTCGGTGTCGGCGTTCGAGGTCTACCGCAAGGCCTACCGCAACGTGATCCGGCCCGAGAAGGTGGCCGAGTTGCTGATCCTGCGCCCCGACATGCCGCGCTCGCTGGCGGCGTGCATGAACGAAGTGGTGGGCAACCTGCGCATGGTCGCCAACGAGCAGTCGCAGGACACGCTGCGCCGAGCCGGGCGGCTGCGCGCCGACCTGCGCTTCGGGCGCATCGACGAGATCCTGGCGACGGGCCTGCATGCCTTCCTGACCCAGTTCCTCGAGCGCGTGGGCACGCTGGGGCTGGGCATCAGCCGTGACTTCCTCGTTCCGGCCCAGGGATGACGGCCCCGGGGCGCAGTGCGTTCGCCGCCTTGCAGGTCGCGCCGGTCCGGTGGTCTGGCTCCGCGCCAGGCGCAAACCGTCCAGCGGACGATCTGCTTCCGGTCCCGGCTCCCAAGGGGCGCTCAATCGCCTTGGGGCGCCACGGCGCTGACTGAACCACGTCACCGCTGACACACTTGCCCCTTCGCGAGCAGCAACCGAAAGCCATTCATGTCCATCCACGTCGCGCTCAACCATGTGACGCACTACCGCTACGACCGCCCGGTGGCGCTCGGCCCGCAGGTCGTACGGCTGCGCCCGGCGCCGCATTCGCGCACGCGCATCCTGAGCTATTCGATGCGCGTCCAGCCGGCCGAGCACTTCGAGAACTGGCAGCAGGATCCGCAGTCGAACTACCTCGCGCGCCTGGTCTTTCCGGAGAAGACGCGCGAGTTCCGGATCGAGGTCGACCTGGTCGCCGAAATGGCGGTGCTCAACCCGTTCGACTTCTTCCTCGAGCCGTCGGCCGAGAACTTCCCCTTCGACTACGACGAGTCGCTCGCGCACGAGCTCGCGCCGTACCGCCTCAAGGGCGAGGCGACGCCGGCCTTTGCCAAGTACCTGGCGAGCATTCCGCGCGAGCCGATGCAGACCACCAACTTCCTGGTCGCGCTGAACCAGCGCCTGCAGAAGGACATCGCCTACCTGATCCGCATGGAGCCCGGAGTGCAGACGCCGGAGACGACGCTCGTCAACGCGAGCGGCTCGTGCCGCGACAGCGGCTGGCTGCTGGTGCAGTTGCTGCGCCACCTGGGGTTTGCGGCACGCTTCGTCTCCGGCTACCTGATCCAGCTCAAGAGCGACGTCAAGTCGCTCGACGGACCGAGCGGCACCGAGGTCGACTTCACCGACCTGCACGCCTGGTGCGAGGCCTACCTGCCCGGCGCGGGCTGGATCGGCTTCGACCCGACCTCGGGCCTGTTGGCCGGCGAAGGCCACATTCCGCTGGCCTGCTCGCCCGACCCCGGTTCGGCGGCGCCGGTGACGGGCGCGCTGGAAGACTGCGAGACCGACTTCGAGCATCGCATGTTGGTTTCGCGGGTGTGGGAGGCTCCGCGCGTCACGCTGCCCTACACCGACGCGCAATGGGGCGCGATCGAGGCGCTGGGCCACCGGGTCGACGCCGACCTGCAGAAGAACGACGTGCGCCTGACGCAGGGCGGCGAGCCCACCTTCGTCTCGGTGGACGACCGTGACGGCGCCGAGTGGAACACCGACGCGATGGGCCCGACGAAGCGCCTGCTCAGCGCCGACCTGATGGACAAGCTGCGCCTGAAGTACGGTCAGGGCGGGCTGCTCCACTTCGGCCAGGGCAAGTGGTATCCGGGCGAGCAGTTGCCGCGCTGGTCGCTCAACCTCTTCTGGCGCCGCGACGGCGAGCCGGTCTGGACGCACCCTGAGCTGTTCGGCGACGAGCATCGCGACGACGGCGTCACCGAGGCCCAGGCGCGCGACTTCCTGGCCGGCGTGGCCGACAGGCTGTCGCTGGCCGCGAAGTACGTGTTCCCGGCGTACGAAGACGTCTGGTACCACCTGTGGCGCGAGCGCAAGCTGCCGGTCAACGTCGACCCCTTCGATGCCCGCCTGACCGAGCCGCTGGAACGCGAGCGACTCGCCAAGGTCTTCACGCAGGGGCTGGACAAGGTGGTCGGCCATGTGCTGCCCGTCGCGCGCCACCCGGGCAGCGAACTGCGCTGGCAGACCGGCTCGTGGTTCCTGCGCGGCCAGCGCTGTTTCCTGATCCCGGGCGATTCGGCGTTGGGCTACCGCCTGCCGCTGGACTCGCAGCCCTGGGCTGCGGCGGGCGACCTACCCTGGATCCATCCGCCGGACCCGACCCAGGCATTCGGGCCGCTGCCGGCCTACCAGCGCCTGCGCTACCCGCACCTGCTCGCGCGACCGAACGAAAAGGGCCGGGCCGACGTTGCCCTGGGCGGCGCTGCGCGCGCCGCAGCAGGCGCTCCGGCCGACCGCTCGCGCGCCGTGCCGCGTGGCGCGGGCGCTCCCGGCGGCGCGAAGGACGCCCCGGCTGCCGAGCAGACGGCGCCACAGCGTTTCGAATCCGCCAGCTGGATCACCCGCACCGCGATGAGCGCCGAGCCGCGCGGTGGCCGTCTGTACGTGTTCATGCCGCCGGTTTCGGCGCTCGAGGACTACCTCGAGCTCGTCGCCGCGGTCGAAGACACCGCGGTGGCGATGAAGCTGCCGGTGATCCTCGAAGGCTACGAGCCGCCACGCGATCCGCGCCTGGCGATCCTGCGGGTGACACCGGACCCGGGCGTGATCGAAGTCAACATTCATCCCGCGCACAGCTGGGGCGAACTCGTCGAGCAGACGACGCACCTCTACCAGTCGGCGCACGAGACCCGGCTGTCCACCGAAAAGTTCATGCTCGACGGGCGCCACACCGGCACCGGCGGCGGCAACCACTTCGTGCTCGGCGGGGCGACGCCGGCCGATTCACCGTTCCTGCGCAAGCCGGAACTGCTGACCAGCATGATCGGCTACTGGCACAACCACCCGGCGCTGTCGTACCTGTTCTCGGGCCTGTTCGTCGGCCCCACCAGCCAGGCGCCGCGCATCGACGAGGCGCGCAACGATTCGGTCTACGAGATCGAGCTTGCCTTCGCCGAGGTCCGGCGGCTCACCGCGCCCGGCGAGCCGCCGTGCCCGCCGTGGCTGATCGACCGCACGCTGCGCAACCTGTTGATCGACGTGTCCGGCAACACCCATCGCGCCGAGTTCTGCATCGACAAGCTGTACTCGCCCGATGGCCCCACCGGGCGCCTGGGCCTGCTCGAGATGCGCGCCTTCGAAATGCCGCCGCACGCGCGCATGAGCCTGACGCAGCAGTTGCTGATGCGTGCGCTCGTCTCGCGCTTCTGGCAGCACCCGTACCGGCCGGCGCGGCTCAAGCGCTGGGGCCCCGAGCTGCACGACCGCTTCATGCTGCCGCATTTCGTGTGGGAAGACCTTGCCAACGTGATCGAGGAGCTGAACGACTTCGGCACGCCGATCGCGCTCGACTGGTTCGCGCCGCACCTGAACTTCCGCTTTCCGCAGCTCGGCGACTTCAGCGCGCGCGGGGTCGATGTCGAGCTGCGCCTGGCGCTCGAGCCCTGGCACGTGATGGGCGAGGAGGGCGCACCGGGCGGCACGGTGCGCTTCGTCGATTCGTCGGTCGAGCGCGTGCAGCTCAAGGTCAGTGGCCTTGTCGGCGACCGCCACGTGCTGACCTGCAACGGCCGCGTGATCCCGCTGCAGCCGACCGGCATCGTCGGCGAGTTCGTCGGCGCGGTGCGCTACCGCGCCTGGCAGGCGGTCTCGGCGCTGCACCCGACGATCGACGTGCAGGCGCCGTTGACCTTCGACCTGGTGGACACCTGGATGAACCGCTCGCTCGGCGGCTGCCAGTACCACGTGGCGCACCCCGGCGGTCGCAACTACGACACCTTCCCCGTCAACGCCTACGAGGCCGAAGCACGGCGCCTGGCGCGATTCTTTCGCCTCGGCCACACGCCGGGCGAGATGCGGGTGCCGCGCGAGGAGCGCAATCCGGACTTCCCGTTCACGCTCGATCTCCGAAGGGCGGTCTCAGCGGGCGCCGCGTGATTCGTCCCGCAAGGCGCTTCGCGACGGATGGCGGCATCGCGGGGCACCGACTTCGGGCAAACTCCCGATGGGCCGGACGAGGCGTCAGCCGCCGGCCCGGGGCGCCCAGAACGGGTGACGAGAGCTTCTCGCCGAGACAGGAACATGCCGCAGGCGCACAGCAGCGCGTCGATGCTCGCCATGGCGCTGATCGTCAGCGCCTGCACGACCTATGGTCGGGTGGACAACAGGCCGCTGTTGCCGGGTGAGGCCAGGCCAGGCTACACGCTTGGCGACTTTGCCAGGAAGCTCGATCGACGTTCCGACGAGTTGACGCTGGCCGTGGCGTTCTCCGGCGGCGGCACGCGGGCAGCGGCCCTCGCCTACGGCGTGATGCAGGAACTGCGCGACACGCGCGTGCGGCTGGACGGCACCGAGCGCAGCCTGCTCGACGCGATCAGCGTCATCAGTTCCGTCTCCGGCGGCAGCTTCACCTCGGCCTACTACGGCCTGTACGGCGACCGCCTGTTCGTGGACTTCGAAGATCGCTTCCTGCGCCGCGACATCGAGGCCGCCCTGGTGCGCGGCTTCCTCGATCCGCTGCGCTGGTTCAGCAGCCGCGGGCGCACCGAGATGGCGGTGACCTACTACCAGCAGACCTTGTTCGGCGATGCCACCTTCGCCGACCTGATCAGGAAGGACGCGCCGCTGATCCTCATCAACACCTCCGACCTGAGCTCGGGCGCGCGCTTCTCGTTCGTGCAGGAGTACTTCAACCTGCTGTGCTCGGATCTGACGACGTTCTCGCTCGCCCGCGCCGTGACCGCGTCGAGCGCGGTGCCGGTGGTCTTCGACCCGGTCGTGGTCGAGAACTACGGCGGCTGCGGCAAGCACCTCCCGCCGTGGCTGGTGGCGGCGCAGCAGCGCGACAACGACAACCCGAACCTGGCGATGATCGTGCAGGGCGACACTGCGTTCGAGAACCAGGTCGCGCACAAGTACGCGCAGTTCGTCGACGGCGGGATCACCGACAACCTGGGACTGCGCGCGATGCTCGACACGGTCGAGCTGGTGGGCGGCGCGAAGGAGTACTTGCAAGGCCTGGGCATCGCCGCGCCGCGCCGCATCGCCATCATTTCGGTGAACGCCTCGGCCGATACGCCGATGGGCATCGGTGCGACCCGGGAGGCCCCATCGATAGAGGACACGCTGAACGCCGTCACCAACATCCAGCTGCATCGCTACAACGTGGCGACGCTGCAGCAGACGCAGGTGAGCCTCGCCCGCTGGGCGCAGCAACTCTCCACTCCCGAGCGACCGGTCACGTCGTACTTCATTCGCCTGAGTTTCGAGGACGTACCCGACGGGCCGCTGCGCCGCTTCCTCAACGCCATCCCGACCAGCCTTGCGCTGGACGCCGATCAGGTCGATAGCCTGATCGCCACCGGCCGCGAACTGCTGCGCAACAACGCGGACTTCAAGCGCCTGCTGGCCAGCCTGCAGGACCGTGCCGCAGCGGCCAGCCAGGCATCCGCCCCGCGCTGAACGGCAGCCCTGGTCCGCCAGCGGCACCCGCCTTGACGCTCGACAAGCGGGCCGGACTGCGAACCACGGCGGGCACGAAGCGCTGACCTGCCAGTGAACGTTCAACAGGCTCGGCGCAGCCCGGCCCTGGGCGCGCGCAGAAGGGTGGTTGCCCGAGGGCGGTGAGATGGCGACTTGCCCGCCTATGGCATATTCACATTGCGATTTGACCCAACGCTTCTGTGTCGAATCCGGAACGCCACAGCCCACCCTGCCAAGCACCCATGAATCCCAACGCATTGCGCTGCATGACGATATCCGTGCCCATGCTGTTCCTTCAGACAACGCACGCCCAGCCACCCGCGCCCGCCAGCCTGAAAGGCGGCGAGCAGGTCTACAAGGAAGTCTGTTCCGCGTGCCATGGCACGGGCGTGGCGCATGCGCCGAAGTTTCAAGACAAGGGTGCCTGGGCCCCCCTCATCGCCGAAGGGCAGGATGTCCTGACCGGGCACGCTTGGGTCGGCGTTCGGGCGATGCCTCAGCGAGGGGGCAATCCAGACCTCAAGCTGATCGAGTTTGCACGTGCCGTTGCCTATATGGCCAGCAACGCCGGCGGCGATTGGAAGGAGCCCGACGCCAGCATGATGCGAAAGATCATGAAGCAGGCGGAGGAGCGGCTCGAGACGGCCATCAAGGAAGCGCAAGCCATGAGGAAGGAATTGCACGACCAGGCCAAGGCCAACCGCTGATCGACCGGGAAGGCTGCATCCGAAGCGCATGGCCGTCCCGCGCCACGCGTATCGAGGCAGCGTCTGCCGGTGGCGCTGCATGCCAGCGGGGCCTTCCGGGCCCGCCGGGGCGGCGCCGCCTGGTCAGCTGAAGACGCCGCCGTACTGCTTGCGCAGATCGGTCTTCTGCACCTTGCCGGTCCCGCCGACCGGCAGCGCATCGAGGAAGATCACGTCGTCCGGCACCCACCACTTGGCGACGTGTTCGCCCAGGAAGGCGAGGATCTCGTCGCGCTCCACGGCC
The DNA here is from genome assembly GCA_963779155.1 of uncultured bacterium. GTDB lineage: Bacteria > Pseudomonadota > Gammaproteobacteria > Burkholderiales > Burkholderiaceae_C > CAIKUF01. The sequence goes on from CAVZXE010000007.1 coordinate 391,606, forward strand.
TTGCCGGGCTTGCGCACGATGAACATCAACGGGCGCTCGTCCCACTTCGGGTGCTTGACGCCGATCACCGCGGCCATCGCCACCGCGGGGTGCGCCATCGCGGCGCTTTCGAGATCGATCGAGCTGATCCATTCGCCGCCGGTCTTGATGACGTCCTTGGCGCGGTCGCGGATCTGCATCACGCCGTCAACGTCGATCGTCGCCACGTCGCCGGTCGGGAACCAGCCGTCCCTCAACGGCGACGTCTCGCCCTTGAAGTAGCCCGAGACGATCCACTGCCCGCGCACCATCAACTCGCCCTGCGACTGCCCGTCGCGCGGCAGCGTGGCGCCGCCCTCGTCGACGACCTTGATCTCGACGCCGAAGACCGACTTGCCCTGCTTGGCGATCACCCCATGCCGGCCCGCCGCGGGCAGCGCGTCGTGCTTGCTCATCAGGGCGCTGATCGTCGCCACCGCGGTGGTCTCGGTCATGCCCCAGCCATGGCGCACTTCGACGTCGTACTCGTCGGCGAACTTGGCGATCAGCGCCTGCGGCATCGCCGAGCCGCCGACGGCCGTGCGGCGCATCGTCGAAAAGCGCAGCTTGTGCTGCTCGACATGCTGCGCCAGCGCCAGCCAGATCGTCGGCACGCCGGCACTCACCGTCACGCGCTCGGACTCCATCAGTTCGTACAGGCTGGCGCCGTCGAGCTTCGGCCCGGGCAGCACCAGCTTGGCGCCGGCGATCGGCGCAGCGTAGGGGATGCACCAGGCGTTGATGTGGAACATCGGCACGACCGGCAGGATGGTGTCGCGCGGCGACAGCGAGAGCACCCCCGGCATGCAGCCGGACATGGCGTTGAGCACGATGGCGCGATGCGAGTACAGCGCGCCCTTCGGGTTGCCCGTCGTGCCGGAGGTGTAGCACAGCGCCGCGCCAGTGCGTTCGTCGAACGAGGGCCATTCGAAGTGCTCGCTGTGCGGCGCGATCAGGTCCTCGTAGCACATCAGCCCCTCGATGCCCGGCAGGTCGGGCATCTGCGCGGCGTCGCTCAGGCACACCCAGGCCTTGACCTTCGGGCAGTGCGCGGCGATGCCCTTGACGAGCGGCGCGAACGTGGCGTCGAACAGCAGCGCCTGGTCCTGCGCGTGATTGATGATGTAGATCAGCTGCTGCGGGTGCAGCCGCGGGTTGCAGGTGTGCATCAGCATGCCGCTGCCCGAAACGGCGTAGTACGCCTCGAGGTGACGGTGGTTGTTCCAGGCGATCGAGCCGACCGCGCTGCCCGCCGTCAAGCCCAGCTGGTGCAGCGCATGAGCCAGCTTGCGCGCGCGCTGCGCGCAGTCTGCATAGCTGTAGCGGAACAGCGGGCCGTGCGTCTCGCGCGAGACGATCTCGACGTCGCCGAACTGCGCGGCGGCGTGTTCGATCACGTCCGAGACGAGCAGCGGGCGGTCCATCATCAGGCCGGGTTGAAGCATAGGGTTCTCCTTGTCAAATTCGGGATCGGGTTGCGCCGAGCTTGTGCCGGCGGAATGCGCGGCTAGCGTTTGGCAGTCGATCGCGCCGGCGCGGCCTTCCTGGTTGGTGGGGCCGCGGGCGCCACGCTGCCCTTGCGGCGTCGGGTCGCCGCCTGCCGTGGCGTCGCCGATGCAGGCGCTGCGACCCGTTGGCGGGGCGCCTTCGCTGCGCTGGCACGCGCAGGCCGCTGGCCTGCGGCGGCTTTCGATGCACTCGCCGGCGCGCCTGGGCCGAGCGCCGCCCTCATCTCGTCGAAGGCCCGTTCGGTGCCGCGGGCCAGCTTGTCGATGTGTGGCACGGCCTCGGGCATGGCCAGGAACCCGATCTGCAGTTGGTCGCCCACCGTGACCGCAGTGACATTGAGCTTGTAGCCGGCGGCCAGCACCGAGAGCGGCAACGCCAGCTCGACGGCCGCGCCCATCAGGTATTGCTGGCCTTCGAAGCCGAAGGGGTTGGAGATCATCAGGTTCGCGATGCGCGGCGCGGCCCGGGTGGATACGCGCTCGATCAGCAGGGGCAGCGCATGCACCAGCGTGGAATAGAGCATCAGCGCGCCGCTGCTGCGCTTCTTCAGCGACGTCTTCACACGCGCGGTCTCGGCCTGGATCGCGGCCAGACGCTCGGCCGGGCTGGCCTGCGCGCCGCCCATCGGTACCTGCAGCACGGCAATCTGGTTGCCGCCCTTGGCGCCACCCGACAACGCCACCGGCATGTCGGCCAGCAGAGGCGACCCCGGTGCGCCGCGGCGCCTGGCGAGGTGACGGTGCAGGGCCATGTCGAGCACCGTCAACAGCAGGTCGTTCACGGTCGCGCCCTGCGCCTTGCCGATGGCCTTGATCTCGCCCAGCGGCAGGCTGCAGAAGGCATAGGAGCGTCGCGCCGACAGCGGGCCGTCGAAGTCGCTCGAGACCTTCAGGTAGGGCAGCGGCAGGCCGTCGCCGAGGCCGGCCGAGCGCAGGCCCTGCTCGGCCAGCATGCCGTACAGGCCCGCGGTCGAGCGAAGCGTATCGGCGGCCTGGCCACCGGCGGACAGCAGGCGCTGCACCAGGCCCGCTCGCTGTTCGTCGCGCGCGCCGGGGCGGGGCACGCCGTCCCACATCGCGCGCACCTCCTTCTCCTTCGGGTCGTCCGACATCCATTGCGTGACGGCCTTGACGAAGGTCTTGCCGTCGATGATGCCGTGGTGCACCTTGCCGTACAGCGCCACGCGCCCGTCGGCCAGGCCGTCGATGACGTAGAACTGCCAGAGCAGGCCCGACCGGTCGAGCAGCGTCTCGTGCAAGGTGCAGACCTTCTCGAGCAGGTCCGGTATCGACGCCTCGGCGAGCGTGAGGCGATGCACGTGCGCGGCGATGTCGGGCCTGGCCATCGGTTCGACCGAGGGCAGGCTCGTCAGCGACAGGTTGAGCCGGTAGTTGAACGGCGCGCCGGGCGGGCGCTTCAGCAGCTTGGCGTAGAGCTTGTCGGCGAAGTTGCCCTTGAAGCCCGCCGGCGGACGCAGCAGCACCAGCGGGCCGATGTTGAGCGTGCGCTGGGGCGATTCGAGCAGGAACATCGCCAGGTCGATGGTCGAGAGGGCGGGCATCGTGGTCTCCTTGTGGTCGTTCTTGGGGGCACCGTCAGTGCTGCGGCTTGCCGCCCAGCTTGGGGTCGGCCTCGCCCAGGAACAAGCGCAGCGCCATGCGCTGCACGAAGGTGCCATACGGGGGGTAGAAGAGGCCGATCGGGAAGAAGCGCTGCCGCTGGTAGACGGTGCGGGCATGCGAGAGCTCGCGGAAGCCCTCGATGCCGTGGTAGCTGCCCATGCCCGAGTTGCCGATGCCGCCGAAGGGCGCGTCGTGGTTCACGGCATGCCAGCCCCAGTCGTTCACCGACACGCCGCCCGAGTGGGTGCGGCGCAGCAGCTCGTCGCGTTCCGCGCTGTCGTGGCTGAAGCAGTACAGCGCCAGCGGGCGCGGCCGCTCGTGGATGAAGGCGATCGCGTCTTCCATGCGGTCGTAGGGCACCACCGGCAGGATCGGGCCGAACAGCTCGTCGTTCATCAGCGCCATGTCGGGCGTGACCCCAGTGACGATGTGCAGCGGCATTTGCCGGCCGCTGCCGGCCGGGGCCGGCGCGCAGGCTTCGATGCGGGCCCCCTTGGCGCGTGCGTCGGCCAGCAGGGCGAGGATGCGCTGGTGCTGGCGTTCGTTGACCACGCTGGTGTAGTTCGGGTTGCCGTCGCTCCGGTTGTCGTAGAAGCGCTTGAAGGTCTCGCGCACGCCGGCCACGAACTCATCGACGCTCTCGCGCGGCACCAGCGCGTAGTCGGGCGCGATGCAGACCTGTCCGCAGTTCGCCGACTTGCCGTGCGTGATGCGCTTGGCCGCGTCGCGCACCGGGTAGTTGCGGGTCACGACCGCCGGCGACTTGCCGCCGAGCTCCAGCGTGACCGGGGTGAGGTTCTCGGCCGCGGTGCGCATGACGATGCGCCCGACGGCCGGCGAGCCGGTGAACACGATGTGGTTGAACGGCAGTGCGGTGAAGACGCTCGGATCGACCAGCTCTTCACCGACCAGGGCGACCAGGTCTTCGGGGTAGATCTCGGCGAGCAGCGTCTTGAGCACGGCATTGGTGGCGGGTGTCGCTTCCGACATCTTGATCATCACCCGGTTGCCCGCGGCCAGCGCGGCGACGAGGGGGCCCAGCGCCAGGTAGATCGGGAAGTTCCACGGCACGATGACGCCGACCACCCCCTTGGGCTGGTACAGCACCTTGACGCTGTTGCTCAGGAACAGCAGTTCCGTCGAGCGCCGGCTGGGCTTCATCCAGCGCCGCACGTGCGCGATCGCGTGGTTGACTTCGAGCACCGAGCCCAGCAGGTCGAGCATCTTCGACTCGGCCACCGGGCGGAACCCGAAGTCCTGGCTCATCGCTTCGGCCAGCACATCCTGGTAGCGCGTGACCTGGCGCTTGAGCGCCTTCAGGCGGCTGCGCCGCTCGTCGGCGCCCGGGTTGGGCTCCTTCAGTGCGGCCGCCTGCTGCAGGGCGAAGAGTTTCGCGACGCGTTCGTTGGCAGCCGCGCCGATGCGCAGCAGATCGGTGGTGTCGTTCATGGGAACCTCGTCGGTGATGGGCGAGGCTGTCGCGTCGCCACGGTGCGAAAGAGCGGATTCTGGGCCGCTGCGAGCCGGACGCCAAGGTCAAAGGCTGACAAGTTCGGGTCATTGCCTGCCAAGCGCCGGAGAGAATCATATCGGCCAGCGCCCGTGCCGGCGGCGGATCGGCCCGGCCGGGCGCCGTCGCAGGCATCCGGCGGATCGCCGCGCGACGCCTGTGCCACACTGCCGCGTCACCCATCGCCGATGAGATGCCCCACAAGCTGCTGAAGGAGTACGCGGTCCCCGCCGATCGCTACGACGAGATGCTCGCCGCGCCCGGCGAGCCGCGGCCGCATTGGGACGCGTTCGTGCGCGCGCTCGCCGCGCGCCAGGCGCCCGACGTGGGCGACACGCTGGCGCTGATGGAGCGCGAGGTCCGCGAGCAGGGCATCACCTACAACGTCTATGCCGACCCGAAGGGCGCCGACCGCCTGTGGCAGGTCGATCCGCTGCCGCTGCTGATCTCCGCCGACGAGTGGCAGCAGATCGAGGCCGGCGTCGCCCAGCGCGCCGAACTGCTCGACCGGGTGCTGGCCGACGTGTACGGGTCGCAGGATCTGCTCAAGGGCGGCGCGGTGCCGCCCGCGGTGGTGTTCGGCCACAGCGGCTTCCTGCACCAGGCGCAGGGCATCCGCCCGCCGGGCGGGGTGCACCTGTTCCACTATGCGGCCGACCTGGCGCGCTCGCCCGACGGGCACTGGTGGGTCGTCAACGACCGCACGCAGGCGCCTTCGGGAGCCGGCTACGCTCTCGAGAACCGGCTCGTCGTCGCGCGGGTCTTTCCGCAGTTGTTTCGCGAGCTGCAGGTGCAGCATCTGGCGGCGTTCTTCGATGCGTGGCGCGATGCGCTGCGTCAATGGGCGCCCGCGGGCGACGGCCCGCCGCTGATCGGGCTGCTCACGCCGGGCCCCTACAACGAGACCTACTTCGAACACGCCTTGCTCGCGCGCTACCTCGGCTTCACGCTGGTCGAGGGCAGTGACCTCACCGTGCGCGACGGCAAGGTGTGGATGAAGACCGTTGCCGGGCTCAGGCGCGTGCACGCGCTGCTGCGGCGGCAGGACGACGACTATTGCGACCCGCTCGAGCTGCGGTCCGATTCGGCGCTCGGCGTGGCCGGCCTCACCGACTGCGCGCGCCGCGGCTCCGTGATGCTGGCCAATGCGCTCGGCGCCGGTGTGCTCGAATCGGGGGCCCTGCTCGGCTACCTGCCGCGCCTGGCCGAGCAGCTGCTCGGCGAGCCGCTGCGCCTGCCCTCGGTGGCCACCTGGTGGCTGGGCGAGCCGGCAGCGTTCGAGGATGCCTGGGAGCACCTCGACCACTTGATCATCAAGCCCCTCGATCGCGCCTCGGGCGAGGACGCGGTTTTCGGCGCCGACCTGTCGGGCGCCGAGCGCGCCGCGCTGCACGCGCGCGTTGCGGCGCAGCCGGAGCGCTTCGTGGCGCAGGAGTGGGTGCAGGTGTCGCAGGCGCCCGTGCTCGACCGCGAGGCCGGCGAGCGCCCGGGCCGCCTGCGCGACCGGCTGAGCGCGCGCACCGTCGGGCTGCGCGTGTTTGCGGTCGCCACGCCCAGCGGCTACCGCGTGATGCCCGGCGGCCTGACGCGCGTGGCCGGCGCCGGCGACTCGCGCGTGATCGCGATGCAGCGCGGGGGGCGGTCGAAGGACACCTGGGTGATGTCCGACGGGCCGGTGAACGCGTCGTTCTCGCTCTTGTCGAACACGGTCAGCGCACAAGAGCTCGTCGCCGCGCGCGGCAATGTGTCGTCGCGCGCCGCCGAGAACCTGTTCTGGTTCGGCCGTTATGGCGAGCGCTGCGACGCCACCGCGCGTTTGCTGCGGGTGGCCATCGCCAGCGTGATCGGCGACCAAGCACAGGCGGAGGGCGGCGTCGTGCCCGCGCTCGCGCTGGCCGAGCGGCAAGGCCTGCTGGAAACGCTGGACGACCCCGCAGCCGACCTGCTGCGCGCCGCGACCGACCCCGACGCCGGCCTGGGTGCCGAACTGCGGCGGCTGGCGCGCGTCGCGTTCAACCTGCGCGACCGGATGTCGAGCGACAACTGGCGCGCGCTCAACCGGCTCATCGCCGATCCGGTCTTTCGCCGCGGTCGGGCGATGCCGCTGCCGCTGGCGCTGGCCTGGCTCGATCGCGCGGTGACCTCGATGATGACGCTGTCGGGCTTCGTGCTCGACGGCATGACTCGCGGCACCGGCTGGCGCTTCCTGTCGATCGGCCGCCGCATCGAGCGGCTGACGCAGCTGTGCGCCGCGCTCGAAGTGGCCACGGGCGAGGGCCGCGCGAGCGGGCTCGACTGGCTGCTCGAGCTGGCCGACTCGGGCATGACCTACCGCACCCGCTACGCGGTGGCGCCGGAGTGGCTCCCGGTGCTCGACCTGCTGCTGCGCGACGACACCAACCCGCGCTCGGTGGCCTTCCAGGTCAAGGGCCTGGTCGAGTACGTCGACAAGCTCGAACGCGAGCACGGCCGCTTCGCGAGCGACCTGCTGGCGCCCGTCCTGGCGGCGTTGAAGGGGCTCGGCACCGCCGACCTGCACCCCGAGAGCGCGGTGCTGGCGGCGCTGCTCGATCAACTGGGCCGGGCCGCGCGCGGCACTTCCGACGAACTGACGTTGAAGTTCTTCTCCCATGTCGCCTCGCGCAGCGTGCTGTCGCTGGTTGCGTGATGAGAATCAGCCAGCTCACTGCGTTGGCTGCCCCGCGAGGTGAGGCTCGGCCGGCCGGCCGCGGCCCGGCGCCATCCGCGGCATGACGCCTGCGCGCTATCGCGTCGAACACGAGACGCACTACACCTACGCGTCACCTGTCGCGCAGTCTTGGCAGCTGGCGCACCTGACCCCGCGCGCCCTGCCATGGCAGCACCTGCTGGCGCACTCGCTGCAGATCGAGCCACCCCCCGACGAGCGGCACGACGCGACCGACAGCTTCGGCAACAGCGTCGCCCACTTCGCGCTGCACGGCCCGCACCGCCGCTTGCGCGTGCGCATGCAGTGCCTGGTGGAGGTGGCCGCGTGCGCCGCGCCTGCGCTCGCCGACGAAGCCTGGGAGGCCGTGCGCGCCGCCGTGCGCGAGCCCGCGCCGCCGTGCGACCTGGCCGCGGCGCAGATGTGCGGGCCGACACCGCTGGTGCCGCTGTCGGACGCCGCTCGCGCCTACGCCGAGCCGCACTTCGCGGGCGGACGCGACTGGCTGCAGGCCGTTGTGGCGTTGATGCAGGCGATCCACCGCGACTTCGAGTTCGACCCGGAGGCCACCACCGTCAGCACCTCGGTCGACGAGGTGCTGCAGCACCGGCGCGGGGTGTGCCAGGACTTCGCGCACCTGATGCTGGCCTGCCTGCGCGCGCTCGGCCTGCCGGCGCGCTATGTCTCGGGCTACCTGCTGACCGATCCGCCGCCCGGTCAGGCGCGGCTGATGGGGGTCGACGCATCGCATGCCTGGGTCGCCGCCTATTCGCCGCGCAGCGGTTGGGTCGAGTTCGACCCGACCAACGACCAGCTGGCCGACACGCGCTACATCACCCTCGCATGGGGCGCCGATTTCGCTGACGTCGTGCCCCTGCGCGGCGTGATTCTCGGTGGGGGCGAGCAGACGCTCGAGGTCTCGGTGAGCGTGATGCCGGCCTGAGGGCGCAGCGCAGCGAAGTCGGCGCCTTGCAGGCGCGAGTTTGGCGGCGGGTCATGGTCGCTCACGGCGTGCAGGCCCTGCGGCCGCGTGCGCGCGGTGCGTCGCGCGCTGGCGCTGGTCGATGCGCAGATCCCGCGCCGCGATCGTGGGCCCGAAAAAGCGGGCGGCGCGCCCGCAGGTGCGCCGCCCCAGTGCCGTGCGACCGAGACGGTCGATCGGCCTTCCAGTTCGTGGCCTCTCAGCTCGCCGGCTCGGCCTTGGCGGGCTCGGCCCGTGCGGTGGCGGCGTCGCGGTCGGGAAGGCGGCCGCTGACGACGACCTGCGGCAGCTGCTGAATCACGCCCAGCACCGGTTCGCGCTCTGCGGTGACGAGGACCATTGGCAACAGCAGCACGGGCTGGCTGGCTGCCGCGCCGCGCGAAGCGGCCAGCGTGTCGATCGCCGCCAACTGCAGCCCGGCGCAGAGCATGGCGGCGGTGGCGATCAGCAGCGTGGACTTGAGCGAAGTGTGGGCGTTCATGGCGGGCTCCTGTGCAAGGGTTCAGCGGCGGTGTGCAGGTGCGTCGATGAAGCCAGTATCGGCAGTGGCGCGACCGAATGCACGGGCCTTGCGACGAGCCGCGGCCGGCGCGGGATGGGCTGCCGCCGCGGCCGACGAAATGCGCCGCAAGGCGCCGCCCGGGCTGCCTGCGGCGCCTCCCGGCGCGATCGGGGCCTCGCTCGCATGCCGCGCGGCCGGCCGATGGGACAATGAACGCCATGACCGATGCGAGCGACATCAGCCACTTCCGCCGGCAAGCCCGGCTGCGCGACGGCACGCCGGTGGTGATCCGAGCGATCCGCCCCAACGACCAGGACAAGGTCTTGGCTGCGTTCCGCAAGCTCGAGCCGCGCTCGATCTACACCCGCTTCTTCGCATACCGCAAGGAGCTCAGCGCGGACGAACTGGAGCGCCTCGGCGGGGCCGACTTCGTGAACGTCGTCGTGCTGGTGGTGGCGCTCGGCGACGGGGCTGACGAGGTCCTGATCGGCGGCGGCAGCTACCACGCTCGCACCGCGGAAGGCGGGGCGCAGGCGGCCGAACTCGCGTTCACGATCGAGGAGGACTACCAGGGGCAGGGGCTTTGCACCACGCTGCTCGCGCTGCTCACCGAAATCGCGCGCAGCCGGGGCATCGCCCGCTTCGAGGCCGAGGTGCTGGCCAGCAACACGCCGATGCTGTCGGTGTTCCAGCACAGCGGCCTGCCGATGACGCGGACCAGCCAGGATGGCGTGGTGCACGTTGTGCTCGGCCTGGCGGACCAGGGCGCGTCGAGGCCTGTACCGCGCGAGGCGGGCATGGCATGAAGACTGCCGGGCCATCGCGCGGTCCTCGAGCGAAACCACGCCGCGCCGATGTCATCGACTCCTGGCGTGCCAGACTCCATACGCCGTGATGAAAGCTGCCCGACCGCGATGAATTCCTTCACCAACCGCACCTTCGACGAGATCGAGATCGGCGAGACGATCACCCGCTCGCATCGGCTCACCGAACCCGACGTCGAAGCGCTGGCCTTCGTGTCGGGCGATGTCGACCCGTTCCATACCGATGCCGAGAACGTGCGCCCCGACCGCATGGCGGCCGAGGCCGTGGCTGCCGAGGCCTTGTTGTCGGCCGTGCTGCAGCGTCGCCTGCCCGGCCCGGGCACGACGATCCTGAGGCAGGACCTGCGCTTCAGTGGCTCGATGGTCGTCGGCGACCTGATCGTCGGCAGCGTCACCGCGATGGAGAAGATCCCCGAGGGCCACCAGATCGTGTTCGACTGCCATGTGCGCAATGGCGACGTGGACCTGATCGCGGGCACGGTGACGGTGGCCGCACCGACCCGGCGCATTGCCTACACCGAGCTTGCGACGCCCGAGATCGTGCTGCGCCACAACGACGCCTTCGCCAAGCTGCTCAAGCGGTGCGAGGGCCTGCCGCGCGTCGTCTGTGCCGTCGTCCATCCGTGCGACCAGGACGCGCTGCGCGGGCCGATCGAGGCTGCCCGGCGCGGCCTGATCGAGCCGGTGCTGGTGGGCCCGGAGGCGAAGATCCGCGCCGCGGCGCGCGAGGCCGGCCTGGACCTGGCGCCGTATCGCATCGTCGGCACCGAGCACAGCCACGAGGCGGCGCTGCGGGCGGTGGCCATGGCGCGCGCCGGCGAGGTGCAGGCGCTGATGAAGGGCAGCCTGCACACCGACGAGTTGATGTCGGCGGTCGTGTCGTCGGCTTCCGGCCTGCGCACCGGCCGGCGGATGAGTCATGTGTTCGTGCTCGACGTGCCGTCGTACCCGCGCATGCTGATGATCACCGACGCCGCGATCAACCTCGCGCCGACCGCGCTCGAGAAGGCCGACATCGCGCAGAACGCGATCGACCTGGCCCATCTGCTGGGCATCGAGCAGCCGCGCGTGGCGGTCCTGGCGGCCGTCGAGACGGTCAACCCGGCCATGCAGGCGACGGTCGACGCCGCGATGCTGTGCAAGATGGCCGACCGCGGGCAGATCACCGGGGGCCTGATCGACGGCCCGCTGGCGTTCGACAACGCGGTCAGCATGGAGGCCGCGCGCAGCAAGAAGATCGCGTCGGCCGTCGCCGGCCGGGCGGACATCCTGCTCGCCCCCGACCTCGAGGCCGGCAACATGATGGCCAAGCAGCTGCAGTACCTGGCGGGGGCCGACAGCGCCGGCATCGTGCTCGGCGCGCGGGTGCCGATCGTGCTGACCAGCCGCGCCGACTCGGTGCGCTCGCGGCTCGCTTCGACCGTCGTGATGATGCTGATCGCCGACGCGCAGCGGCGCCGGCGGGACGGGCACGAATGACGCTCGCTGCGGCCGCCGGCGAAGGGCGCGCCCTCGCCCCGCGAGGACGGCCTCGAACCAGGCGCCGATGAGGGCGGCCAGCCCCGTCAGGGCGCGGGTGGCGCCTGCATGGCCACGGCGTCAACGCGACGCGAGACGCTGGCGCTTGACGGCCTCGCCGAGTTCGATCACCGCCAGTGCGTAGTAGCTCGACCAGTTGTAGCGCGTGATCGCGTAGAAGTTCGTGCTGCCGGCCACGTAGCTCGGCGCGGCGTCGCCGTTCTGCAGTTCGACCAGCGCCAGCGGCCCGTCGTGGGCCAGCGCCGCGGGCTCGAGCCGCGCGCCGTGCTCGGCGAACTGGGCCGCGCTGAAGCTCGGCACGATGTCGGGCACGAGCAGCGCGGCGCGCTCGGCGGCATCGACCGGCACGGCCACCTCGAACCGGGTCGGCAGGCCGCGCTGCCAGCCGAACTCGGCCAGGTAGCGGGCCACGCTGCCGATCACGTCGGCGCCGCTGCGGTGCAGGTCGATCCGGCCATCGGCGTCGAAATCGACGGCATAGCGGTTGACGCTGCTCGGCATGAACTGCGGCATGCCGAGCGCGCCGGCAAAGCTGCTCTTGAGTGCGAGCGGATCGCAGGCATCGCGTTGCGCCGGGCCGAGGCAGAGCACGAACAGCTGCTCGAGTTCTTCGCGGAAGAAGGCGCTGCGGTCCTTGCGCCCGGCAGGAAAGTCGAACGCGAGCGTGGCCAGCGCATCGATCGCGCGGAAGCTGCCCATCTGCTGGCCATAGATCGTCTCGACGCCGACGATGCCGACCACGATTTCCGGCGGCACGCCATAGACGGCCTCGGCCTGCTCCAGCCAGCGCTCGTGGGTGCGCCAGAAGTCGAGCCCGGCCTTGATGCGCCGGGGTTCCACGAAGCGGGCCCGGTAGGCGGCCCAGTTCTTCGCCGTGCCGGCCGGCGGGGGCATGATGAACTTGACCACGCTCGGCTGGAAGCGCGCCGCGCCAAGGGCGGCCAGCACCGGCGCGGCATCGAGCCCCTGGCGCTGCGCGAGCTCGCTGCCGAAACGCAGCACCTCCTCGCGTTGGCCGTAGGTCCCTGGCTCGGGTGTGGCGTCGCCGTGGGCAGGGGCGGCCGCGACCAAGGCGGTGTGGGTCGCCTTCTTCGCCTTGGCGGCGCCCGCTGCGGGCGCCATGCCCAGCGCGAGGCACAGCGCGAGGCACAGGCCCAGGGCGCAAAGTGCCGTCGGCGGTTCGCGCAGGTGCAGGCTCATCGAAGGGATTGTCACCCGGCGAGGGCTGATCGACCCTGGCGCAGCGCCTTCGAGACCTCAGCCGGGCTGGGCATGGATCGGCGCCGGCTGACGCGCCAGTTGCCGCGCTTCGCGACGCAGCGCGCGGGTCAGCGAGGCCAGCGGTCGCGCCAGCGCCTGGCGTCCATAGCGCTGCCTCTCGAGCTGCATCAGCAGCGCCTCGAGCGCAGCGCCCTGCGCGCCGAAGCGGTTTGCGACCATTGCGGCCAGCGCGCGGGGTGGCACGTGAGCCGGGGCGTCGATGCCCAGCCCTTGCAGCGCCCGCCGTGCCGCAGCGAACTGGCGCGCCCAGGGATCCTGGCGCTGACGCTCCCACCACGCCCATCCGGCGCCGGCGACGCTGAGCGCGGTCAGCGCGACGATCAACGACAGCGCCAGCTCCTCCCAGCCGGGCGCCTCGAAGCCGATCTCCTTGAGCAGGTCGATCTGCTGGCCGCGCGAGTAGTTGAGCACCCACTGGTTCCAGCGGTTGTTGACCGCCTCCCAGCCGTCGCGCAGGCGCTCGAGCAGGGCCGGGCTCATGCCACCGAGCGCGCCGGCGACGAGGCCGGGCTCGGGCACCAGCCTGCGGCTGCGAACGATGCGCTCGGGCGCCACGGCGGCGGTCGGGTCGGCGCGGACCCAGCCGCGGCCCTGCTGCCAGTACTCGGCCCAGGCATGGGCGTTGCTCTGGCGGACGATGGTGTAGCCGTCCACCGCCGACGCATCGGCCCCCTGGTAGCCGGTGACTACGCGCGCCGGCACGCCCATCGCCCGAAGAACGACCACGAACGCGGCCGCGAAGTGCTCGCAGAAGCCCTGCCGGCGGTCGAGCCAGAACTCGTCGATCGCATCGAGACCGCCGTCTTCGGCATAGGCGCCCGGGGTCAGCGTGTAGGTGTAGCCACCGCTGCGGATGTGCTGCATCAGCGCGGCGGCAAGCACTTGCGGCGGCGCGTTGGCGTAGCGCGGCTCGGCGCGCAGTGCCGCGGCCCAGGCGAGCGTGCGCGGATTCGTGCCCGGCGGCAGAGCGAGGTCGTCGTCCAGGCTGGGCACGGGCTCGATCGGCCCATGGGTGAAGTCCAGATGGGCTTCGGCGTTGAAGCGCAGGCGCTCGAAGATCGGCCGGTCGGTGCGCCACTGGAGATTGGCCTGCTGCTGCACGCGGTAGCCCTCGAGCCGGGGCGCGGCCGCGGTGGCCTCGAGCAGCGGTAGCACGGGCAGGCGCAGGGGTTCCAGCGTCATCTCGTAGCCGAGGGCAGGGCCGCGAACGCGCAGCTCGGCCGGCGGCCGGACGCCGGGGACGAATCCGCCGCGAAGCGCCGTCCACTCGCGGCCATCGAAGCGCGACAGCACCGGGCCGCGAAAGTAAAGCGCATCGGGCGTTGGCGGCCTCGCGTCCTGGAACCGCAAGCGCAGCGCCACGCTTTCGTCCGCAGCCAGCTCGGCCATGCTGCCCATCTGCATCGAGCTCGACAGCCCGGTCTTGGCGAGCCCGTCCTGGGGCAGGCCCCACAGCGGCCCGATGCGCGGGAAGAGCACGAACAGCAGCACCATCACCGGCGCACCGAGCAGCGCACAGCGTGCCGACAGTGCGGCCGCCTGGCGCAGCGCGGGCTGCCCGACCGGCATGTGCGCCAGCACGAGCGCGGTCAGCAGGCCCCACACCGCGACCAGCATCGCCAGCGCCACCGGCAGCGTCTGCGAGTAGAGAAACTGGGTCAGGATCAGGAAGAAGCCGAGGAAGAAGACGACGAAGGCGTCGCGCCGCGCACGCAGTTCGAGCGTCTTGAGCGCCATCAGCACGACCAGCATCGTCACCCCGGCCTCCTTGCCGAGCAGCGTGCGGTGCGACCACAACGTGAGCCCGGCGGCCAGCATCAACACCGCCACCAGCACCCAGCGCCCGGGCAGTGCGGCATGGTTCAGTGCCAGCCGGATCCGCCACAGCAGCACGCCGCCGGTCAGGAACGCGCACCACGCCGGCAGGTGCGGCAGGTGCGGCAGGATCGTCCAGCCGATCACGCCAAGCAGGAACATCGTATCGCGCGTGTCGCGCGGCAGACTTCGCCAGCCGGGCCATCGCGGCAGCAGGCGGGGGGCCGACGCTACCAGTGGCATGTCAATGCCCCCGCCGCACTTCGCAGGGCCCGCGCCGCATTGATTGAACGCGGCCGCGTCGCCGCTGGCTGCTTGCGGCCCGTTGCCGCCGTTCGCATGCGTCGGCTCTTGTGTAGCTCCAGCGCGGCGCGGCAGGCGGTGCCCGGTGGAAGCTCATGCTGTGGCGGTCGGCGCTGCGCGCCGACTCCGCTGTGGTGCTCGGCCTTCAGTCGCGTCGCAGAACTCGCTTCGTTCGCGTCGCTCTCTGCGCTCAGACAACTGCGACGAGGCAGTCTACGAAGCGCGCTGCGCGCGCCGACTGGAGCCCTCCGCTCCTCGCCGCCACAGAAATCGCCCCCACCGGGCACCGCCCGCCGCGCTGCAACGCTTGTGGTTCTTGTCGCGAACAGCGCCCGCGCCCCAGCAAAGGCGCGTTCGGGCAGGACGCGCAGCGCCTCTGGGGTGCCGAGAAGCGTAGGTCTCGTGGCCTCGCGCGAAGCGCGAGCTGTCAACTGACTCGTCGCGGATGTCCGAACGCAGCGAACGCAGTGAGCGAAGTGAGTTCTGCGACGGGGCCACGAGACCGAGCATCGCAGGGAAGTCTGAGCGAAGCGAAGACCGCCCCAGTGAAGCGAAGCGGCCTGCCCGGACGTGCCTTTGCCGCGCCAGAATTCGCCCGCAAAGCGGACGTCCAAGGGCAGCAATGGGCCGAAAGGTGACAGCCGAACGCCTGCTGAAGAAAGTGTCGCTCTTGTCATCGCCACGCTCCTTGAAGGCGGCGACTGCTCTCGGGGTGAGGCACGCCGGGCGTCCTGGTGGCGGCGGGTCCTGCCCACAGCGCCAGCGCCTCCAGGCTCGCCCGACGCTGCGCCTCGCCCTGGCCGCGCGCCAGCTCGAGACCCGGCAGGCGCAGCCCGTAGGTGACGCCGGCGCGGTGGGCCGCGAGCACCCAGGCGGCCAGCCGCGACAGGCGGTCTTCGTCGGCCAGACCGGCGCAGCGTTGCCACTCGAGCCAAAGTTGCCAGTTCGTCGATGAGCTGCTGTCGCGGCTGACCAATTCGCCGCCTGCCTCCAGCGCCCGCGCCGCTTTCTTCCACACCACGAGCTTGAGCGGGTCGCCGCGGCGATACCCTCGGATGCCCTCGAAGTCGGCGCCCTCGGAGCGGCGTGGCTGTCCAGGGCCGCCGGCCATCGGACTTGCGGCGGGCAAGGGCGCCGGCGGCCGCTCGGGCTGCGGGTACACGAGCAACTGCGCGGCCGGCCGCCAGACCGTCCAGGCGCGGAACAGGCCGAGGGGGAATCGCGTTTCGGCGATGAGCGTCGGCACATCGTGCTGGCCGCGTCGCTTCGGCACGAAGCTCAGTTGCACGCCCGCCTGCCCGCCGGCGGGGACATCGGTCCAGGTCAGCGTGGAGGGCGGCGCCGACTCGATGCGCAGGCCGATGCCCCAGCGCGCGGCGCCGGGACTGGTGAGCACGAGTTCGAGCAGGGCTGCCTCGCCTGCATGCACCGCTGCGACAGGGTGCAGGTGCAGCGTCAGGCCGCGCAGCGTGCCGTGCGTCAGGTGCATCGACACGACCCCGCTGCCGGCGAGCACGAAAGTCAGCAGGTAACCGAGGTTGAGCTGGTAGTTGATCGAGCCGACGAGCAACAGCAGCAGGGTGCCAGCGAACAGGAAGCCGGCGCGGGTCGGCAGGATGTAGATGTTGCGCTGGGTCAGCAGCAGCGTGTCGGTGCGCGGCAGGCGGGCCTGCCACCAGGCGCGAAAGCGCGCCCGCAGGCGCGCGCTGGCCCAGGCCAGCGGCTCCAGGCGCAGGTTCAGCAGCGTGGCAGCGCGCACGATGGCGGAGCGGTCCACGGCCGTTGGCCTCTCACGCTCTCAGGGCAGCGGCGTGGCCTCGACCATCGCGCGCACCTGCTCGCGCCGGCCGCGCCCGGCGCCGGCCGCCGGCACCATGCGGTGGGCGATGGTCTGGGCCAGGATCGCCTGCACGTCGTCGGGCGCCACGTAGTCGCGCTGCGCCAGCAGCGCGCGCGCCTTCGCTGCGCGCAGCACCGCGATGCCGGCGCGCGGGCTCAGGCCCTCGACGAACCAGCGACCGGAGCGCGTCGCGGCGATCAGCGCCTGCAGGTAGTCGAGCAACGCCTCGGAAACATGCACCGCCAGCACCGCCTGCTGCGCGGCCATCAGTTCCTCGGGCGACATCACCGTCGTCAGGTGCTCGATCGCCTCGCGCCGGTCCTGCCCGGCGAGCAGCGCTCGCTCCGAGCCCTGGTCGGGGTAGCCGAGCGTGATGCACATCAGGAAGCGGTCGAGCTGCGACTCGGGCAGCGGGTAGGTGCCGAGCTGGTCGCTCGGGTTCTGGGTCGCGATGACGAAGAAGGGGCGCGGCAGCGGCCGCGTCCGCCCTTCGATGGTGACCTGGTGCTCCTCCATCGCCTCGAGCAGCGCGCTCTGGGTCTTCGGTCCGGCGCGGTTGATCTCGTCGGCCAGCAGCACCTGCGCGAACACCGGACCGGGGTGGAAGACGAAGTCCTCCTTGCTGCGCTCGTACACGCTGACGCCCAGCAGGTCGGAGGGCATCAGGTCGGCCGTGAACTGCATGCGCGAGAATCGAAGGCCCAGCGAAACGGCCAGCGCATGCGCGAGCGTGGTCTTGCCGACGCCGGGCAGGTCTTCGATCAGCAGGTGCCCGCCGGCCAGCATGCAGGCGACGCAGTCCTCGATCTGGGGCCGTTTACCGACGATGATCGTGCTAATCTGATCGACCAGCCGGGTGAGTTGCAGCGACAGCGGGGATGTCATGCAAACCACCATAACATGGTGCATGCCCGCCCATAGCGGGCTCACTGCTCGAAACCTACCACGCCGAACGCCGATGGCCACCGCGATCTACAGCCACCCCGACTGCCGTCTGCACGACATGGGAGCCGGCCACCCGGAATGCCCGCAGCGGCTCGATGCGATCCACGACTACCTGCTTGCCACCGGCCTGGAGGCCGCGCTCGATTCGCGCACGGCGCCGCTGGCGGAACTGAAGAGCCTGGCGCTGGCGCACGAGAGCCGCTATGTCGGCGAGTTGAAAGAATTGCTGGAGCAGGTGGTCGCGAGCGGCGAGCCGCGCCACATCGACCCCGACACCGTCGTCGGCCCGGGCACCTGGCGCGCCGCGCTGCGTGCCGCCGGGGCCGCCGTGGCGGCGACCGACGCGGTGCTCGACGGCGAGGTCGAGAACGCTTTCTGCGCCATCCGCCCGCCGGGCCACCACGCGACGCGTGCCGAGGCGATGGGCTTCTGCTTCTTCAACAACGTGGCCATCGCGGCGCGCCACGCGCTCGACGTGCGCGGCTTGCAGCGGGTGGCGATCGTCGACTTCGACGTCCATCACGGCAACGGTACCGAGGACATCATTGCCGGCGACGAGCGGGTGCTGATGGTCAGCATCTTCCAGCACCCGCTGTACCCCTACAGCGGCGCGGTGCCGATGGGCACCAACATGTGCAACGTGCCGATCCCGCCGTACACGCGCGGGCCGGAGGTGCGCGACATGATCGAGGCGATGTGGATGCCGCGGCTGGAGGAGTTCAAGCCGCAGATGATCTTCATCTCGGCCGGCTTCGACGCCCACCGCGAGGACGACCTGGGCCAGCTCGGCCTGGTCGAGTCCGACTATGAATGGATGACCCAGCGCATCAAGGCCGTGGCCGAGCGCCATGCCCGGGGGCGCATCGTTTCGTGCCTGGAGGGGGGCTACGTGCTCGACGCACTGGCGCGCAGCGTGGCGGCGCATGTGCGCGTGCTCGCCGACCTGTGAACCGCGCGATGACCGCCACCCGGCGCACCTCGTTCGCCGCCCCTCGAGGGGGCACTCAGGCCGCCTGGAGGCGGCCCGGCGCGGCCTGACATGGGAATCGATTTCGGGCCGCAGGCCCTGAGCGACCTGCTCAACGAGGTGACACGCGTCGGCTTGCTCAAGGAGCTTGGCGTGCTCGGCGCCTGCATCGCGCTGGCGTGGCTGATCACCTGGCAGCTGCGACGCATGCTCGACATCGATGGCACGGTGCTGTTCGGACGGCGCGACGTCGACGGGGTGCTCTTTCCGGTGCTTGCGCTGCTGTTCGCGCTGCTCGCGCGCGAGGGCTTGCGCAGCGTGTTGAGGCCGGCGCTGTTCAAACTGGCGATCCCGATCCTGGTATCGCTGGCCGTCATCCGCCTGACGGCGCGCGTGCTGCGGGCGGCGCTGCCGGAGTCGCGCTGGGTCGTCGCCGTCGAACGCACGGTGTCGTGGGTCGCGTGGATCGCGGTCGTGCTGTGGATCACGGGCGTGCTGCCGCCGATCCTGGAGCAGCTCGAGGGCGTGACCTGGAAGATGGGCGGGGCAAGCGTCTCGCTGCGCAACATGATCGAAGGCGCCCTTTCCGCGGGCGTGGTGATGGTGCTGACGCTGTGGCTGTCGTCGGTGCTGGAGTCGAGGCTGCTCCGCGGCGCCGGCGGCGATCTGTCGATGCGCAAGATGGTGGCCAACGTGCTGCGCATCGTGCTCCTCGTCGTCGGGCTGCTGATTGCGCTGTCGTCGGTCGGGATCGACCTGACGGCGCTGTCGGTGCTGGGCGGCGCGATCGGCGTCGGCGTCGGCCTCGGCATGCAGCGCATCGCCGCGAACTACGTCAGCGGCTTCGTGATCCTGGCCGAGCGTTCGCTGCGGATCGGCGACATGGTCAAGGTCGACACCTTCGAGGGACGCATCACCGACATTCGCACCCGCTACACCGTGATCCAGGCCCTCAACGGCCGCGAGGCGCTGGTGCCCAATGAACTGCTGATCACGCAGCGGGTCGAGAACGCCACGTTGGCCGACCGTGCCGTGTTGATCACCAGCCCGCTGCAGGTGGCCTACGGGACCGACCTGCCGGCCGTGTTGCCGATGTTGGTCCAGGTCATCGCGGGGGTCGATCGCGTGCTCAAGCAACCCGGGCCGAACGTGCTGCTCGACGGCTTCGGCGCCGACGGGCTCAACCTGATGCTCCACTTCTGGATCGGTGACCCCGAAAACGGCCAGGGCTCGGTGCGCTCGGCGGTGAACCTCAGCGTGCTGCGCGCGCTCGACGAGGCGGGCGTGGAGATTCCGTTCCCGCAACGGGTGCTGCGTCACGTCGCTGCCGAAGCGACGCCGCAGCCCCCGCTCGCCGATGCGAAAGCGCCCGATGGCGCACAGCGCGCGACCTGAGCGGCCGGCCGCGGCCTACCGCCCCGTTGCCAGCGGCACGTCGATGCCGGCCTGCAGGCCCGTCACCGGCCGGTCGCCGCCAGCGTAGCGCTGCACCGAGACGCCGATCTGCCACTTCACGCCGGCCGCCGATTCGCCCTCGAGCGCGAGGGAGAGCCCGTTCAGCCTCCCCGGCGCGCCGAACGCGGCGTTGATTGTCTGCGGCCCCGCCTCGCTGACGTGGCCGCCAAACACCGTGCCGTACAAGCGCAGCTGATCGGGGTGATCGATCGGCGTCCAGCCCAGCCCCAGCGTGTAGAGGTAGCCTCCGCCGCCGATGTTGGCGCCGATCGGCAGGCGGCCCTGGTAGTAGCCCTGCAGGTAGGTGGAGTGGGTGTAGGCAGGGTAATCGGTCGGGTTCGGGCCGAGGCCGAACAGGCGCGACAACACGGTGTCCGTGGCCTCGAGCGTGGCCTCGAAACGTTGCCGGGCGATGACCGACTTGGCTTGCACGCCGATCGTGCCGAAGAGCTTGGTCGGCGCGCCCCCGGCCTCGTCTTCGCCCACGAGGTGAAGGTAGCCCGCCCAGCTGCCGCCCCAGGCGTCGGCGGCCGAGATCCGCAAGTCCAGGCCGGAGATCTCGTCGCTCGGGTCGGCGCCCTGTGTGGCCGGGTCGTCGATGTTGCTGCGGCCGAGCAGCGCATTGCGAAACGCAACCCAATTGTGCGGCTGCCCCTCGCCCGCCCACAGGACAGACCGGCTCAGCCCGACTTCGACGTTGGGCCAGGGGCGGGTGTAGAAGCGCAGGCCGATCGTGCGCGTGCCGTCGGGGTCGTAGTGGGCGAGCCGGCCGGCAGAGAGTTCGTAGCCCCATTGGCCGATCCAGTGCAGCCATGGGGTTTCGGGAGCATGGTCTTCGGCCCTGCGCACGATCACCCCGGCGATCGGCCGCGCCGCGGTGGACAGGATCGGGCTCGCGAACTGCCCCGGGCCCCACCAGCGGTCGGTCGCGCCGGCTGCAACCACGGTACCTGGCAGCAAGGCGGCCAGGTACGAGCCGTCCAGGTTGCCCTGCTGGCCGTCGGGCGTCAGGTTGTCGGCGACGACGCCGAGCGTGAGCTGCCCGCCCCATTGCTCGCTGCCGGCATAGAAGCTCAGCGTGCCGTTGCCGGCGCCGCGCGCGGCATCGCTGCCGTCGAGCGCCGGATGGCGGGCCGAATTGACGCGCGCCGCGAGGCGGACGGTGTCGGTGCTTCGGCGCACGGCGCGTTGAACCCGCGCGAGGGCGTCGGCGTCTGCGGCGTCGAGCGTGCGCGCATCGACCCCCGACCAGGCGGCCCTCAGCGTTGACGACGGCATCGGCCAGGTCCCGAGCGGCAGGCTCAGCACGCCGCGGTCGACCAGCCAGGCCAGGTCCGAGCGCAGGCCGCGATCGCTCGGGGCGAGCAGCGACAGGCCCGACGTCGCGGGTTCGGCGGTGTCGGCAGCCCCGTCGGCGGCGACCACCGGCGATGCCGCCGCGCAGAGCAGCAGGGCCGGCAAGCCCAGCGCACGAGCCACCGCCATGGCTCGCCGCCACGCAGGCGGGCCGCGCTCGCCGTGCCCACGGCGTGCGGGCGTCAACGGGCGACCGCAGGGAGATTGCGGCTGACGCCGCATGAGGTCAGGCGCCCAGGGGCAGAGCCGGAGCGCCCCGTCGATCGCTGAACCGCGCTCCGGCGGCCCGGCGCAGGGCGCGCCTTGCCGATGCCCTGCGAAGGGGCGGGCGCAGTCCATGCCATCGACGGTCTGGTGCAGTGCCGCCCGCCCGCCGGTGGTCGGCCCGCCCAGGCAGCGCTCGAGGGTTCGATCGTTGGTCACAACGTGGACGGTGCGCAGGGCGTGCTCGGCAGGCTTGGCGCGAAAGAGCCCGCCGAAGCGGGCTCCTCGATGAACCCTGCGATGGATCGCAGGTGGCGAGGCTACTTGACGCTCACCTCGACGCGCCGGGCCTCGGCCGCGTCGCCCGCGTTGACCTGCTCCGGCTTCTTCAACTCGATTCGCGCTTCGGCGATGCCCCCCGCCTTCAGGGCATTGGCCACGGTCAGCGCGCGCTGCTTGGCAAGTTCGGCATTCTTCTCGACATCGCCGGTGGCATCGTGGTAGCCGCTGACGACGAGCTTGGCCGCGTCGTTGGCCCGGGCCACCACGATGACCTTGACCAGCACGGCCTGGGCGTCGGCCGACAAGTCGGCCTTGCCGGTCTCGAAATACAGCTTGGCCGTTTCGGCGACGGCAACTGCCGCGCGGGGAGCGGCCGCCACCGCATGCGTCGGCGCGGCGCCGGTGGAGGCGCCGATCGGCAGCAGCGGCACGATCAGCAGGGCCACGATGTTGATGATCTTGATCAGCGGGTTCACCGCCGGGCCGGCGGTGTCCTTGTACGGGTCGCCCACGGTGTCGCCGGTGACTGCGGCCTTGTGCGCCTCGCTGCCCTTGCCGCCGTGGTGGCCGTCCTCGATGTATTTCTTCGCGTTGTCCCACGCACCGCCGCCGGTGCACATCGAGATCGCGACGAAGAGGCCGGTCACGATCGTGCCCATCAGCAGCCCGCCGAGTGCCGCCGGGCCGAGCAGCAGCCCGACCAGGATCGGTGCCACCACCGGCAGCAGGCTGGGGACGATCATTTCCTTGATCGCCGCCGTCGTCAGCATGTCGACCGCGCGGCCGTACTCGGGCTTGGCGGTGCCTTCCATGATGCCCTTGATGTCGCGGAACTGGCGCCGCACCTCGACCACCACCGCGCCGGCGGCGCGGCCGACCGCCTCCATTGCCATCGCGCCGAAGAGGTAGGGGATCAGGCCGCCGATGAACAGGCCGACGATCACCTTCGGGTCGCTCAGGTCGAAGCTGACGCTCATGCCCCGGCCCTCGAGCGAGTGCGTGTAGTCGGCGAACAGCACCAGCGCGGCGAGGCCCGCCGAGCCGATCGCATAGCCCTTGGTCACCGCCTTGGTCGTGTTGCCCACGGCGTCGAGCGGATCGGTAACGTCGCGCACGCTCTTGGGCATCTCGGCCATCTCGGCGATGCCGCCGGCGTTGTCGGTGATCGGGCCGTAGGCGTCGAGCGCGACGACGATGCCGGCCATGCTCAGCATCGACGTGGCGGCCACCGCGATGCCATACAGCCCGCCGAGTTGGTAGGCCACGAGGATGGCGATGCAGACGAAGATCACCGGCCAGGCGGTCGAGCGCATCGAGACACCGAGCCCGGCGATGATGTTGGTGCCGTGGCCGGTGGTCGAGGCCTCGGCGATGTGCTGCACCGGCTTGTACTGCGTGCCGGTGTAGTACTCGGTGACCCACACCATCGCGGCGGTCAGCACCAAGCCGACGGCGCAGGCGCCGAAGAGCCGCAGGTGCGTGCCGGCACCCAGCGCGTCGGCCGGCATGAACAGCGTGGTGACGAAATAGAACGCGATCAGCGACAGCACGCCGGCCACGGCCAGGCCCTTGTAGAGCGCCGGCATCACGTTCTTCATGCCTGGCGAGGCCTTGACGAACGAGCAGCCGATGATCGAGGCGATGATCGATACGCCGCCCAGCAGCAGCGGGTACACGAGCGCATGCATCGGCGCCGCGCTGACGACCAGCGCGCCGAGGGTCATCGTCGCGATCAGCGTCACGGCGTAGGTCTCGAACAGGTCGGCCGCCATGCCGGCGCAGTCGCCGACGTTGTCGCCCACGTTGTCGGCGATCACGGCCGGGTTGCGCGGGTCGTCTTCGGGGATGCCGGCCTCGACCTTGCCGACCAGGTCGGCGCCGACGTCGGCGCCCTTGGTGAAGATGCCGCCGCCCAGCCGCGCGAAGATCGAGATCAGCGACGAGCCGAAGGCGAAGCCGAGCATCGGCTTGAGCACCGCGGCCAGGCTCTTGTCGGGCGTCAGGTTGCCGTTGCCGGTGATGAAGAGGAAGAAGATCACGACGCCGAGCAGGCCCAGGCCGACGACCAGCATGCCGGTGATCGCGCCACCCTTGAAGGCGACGTCGAGCGCGGGGCCGATGCCCTTGCTCGCGGCCTGCGCGGTGCGCACGTTGGCGCGCACCGAGACGTTCATGCCGATGAAGCCGCACGCGCCCGACAGCACCGCGCCGACGACGAAGCCGGCGGCCGTCGTGCCGTCAAGGAAGATCCCGATCAGCACCGCGAGCACGACGCCGACGATCGCGATGGTCTTGTACTGCCGGGCCAGGTAGGCGCCCGCACCCTCCTGGATCGCCTTGGCGATCTCCTGCATGCGCGCGTTGCCGGCGTCCTGCTTGAGGATCCAGCTTCGCTGCACGAAGCCGTAGATCACCGCGGCCAGGCCGCAGGCAAGCGCGAAGTTGAGCGCCATCGTTGTGGACATCAAAGGTCTCCTTCGGGGGGTCTCGGGGATGGGGAGGGTGGCGAAAGACACGCGGGCCTCAGCGCGCTGGCCGGGCCGGTTGGTGCGGGATGCTACGGGAAGCTCTGTGACAAGGCAACGCCCAGCGCACGGTGTTTAGCTGCGAACCGACCGAAGGATGCGGCGTGTAAGGGACAGGCAAGTGCGGTGCGTAAAATGGCCATTATCCCCTGCCTTTGATCGAGCCCCATCATGAGTCTGCAGCAAGTCACCGCCGGCGCGAACGCGCCCGACGAGTTCAACGTGATCATCGAGATTCCGATGAACGCGGACCCGATCAAGTACGAGGTGGACAAGGCGACGGGGGCGCTGTTCGTCGACCGCTTCATGACGACGGCGATGCACTATCCGTGCAACTACGGCTACATCCCGCAAACGCTGTCGGCCGACGGCGACCCGGTCGATGTGCTGGTGGTCACGCCCTATCCGCTGACCCCAGGCGTGGTCGTGACCTGTCGCCCGATCGGCATGCTGAGCATGGAAGACGAGGCTGGCGGCGACGCCAAGCTGCTCGCGGTGCCGATCAACAAGGTGCTGCCGATGTACAGCCGTTGGCAACGGCCGGAAGACGTCAACGCGATGCGCCTGAATGCGATCCAGCACTTCTTCGAGCACTACAAGGATCTCGAGCCCGGCAAGTGGGTCAAGGTGCGGGGCTGGGAGGGTCCGGAGGCGGCTCGGCAGGAAGTGCTCTCCGGCATGGCAAGCTGGCGCGAGAATCCGACGGGCTACTAGCCCGCTGGCGCGCTTGGCCAGCGCGCCCACATGGCGGGCTGGATGGCGTTGCCAAGGTCGGCGGATCCGCCGTATCCACGCGCAGGCTCCGGGAGCTCCAGGTCGACGGGCCCTGTGCTCCAGGCGGTCGCCCCATGGCCGCCACGGCCGGCTGCGAACACGCGTGGCCCGGCTTCGATGAACTCAGGGCGTGACGGGCGGTGTCGAGTCGCCGGCACACCCCGGCGACAGGTCAGCCCAGCGCCTTGGCCTTGAGCCTGGTGAATTCGTCCTGACTGATGGTGCCGGCGTCGAGCAGGGTCTTGGCTTCGGCGATCTGGGCTGCCGGCGACTTTCCGGCCACGCTGCGGATGTACGCATCCGTGTCCGACTTCGAGCGCTGCAACGTGGCCTGCTGCCGATCGGCCATGCCTCTGCCGCGGGCGATGATGTAGACAATCGCGGTCAGGAACGGCAGGAAGACAAGGCCGATGATCCAGAGTACCTTCGAGCCCCCACCGAGATTGCTGTCCCTGAAGAGATCGACGACGATCTGGAACATGATGATCAGGTAGGACACGAAGACGAAGGTCGAGATCATCAACCAGATCAAGTCCCAGAAATTGCTCATTTGAATTCTCCTCGCGGTTGCGGCAAGCGCGCAGTCTAACTCAGGCAATCGGCAGCGACCCGGGGCTCATTCGGCGTCTGGCACCCGATGCGAAAGTTCTATACACCGGCCCCTTGAAGAGGCACGCTCAGGCGCGGTGTATTGCTCGATCGACCAGGCTCCGACCGTCCCGGGCCTGAAGCCGCTGCGTGCGGCGACAAGCGGCGCCAATAGGGTTCAACGGTGAAACTCTGACCGCGGCGGCGTCGCGCACGCCGCATCTTCAGGGGTGTGCCGGGATGCGCGGCAACATCAGCAGGCCCCTCGATGCCGCCCCATTCGAGACGGCAGCGGTACGTTCAGCCCGATGCGGGGAGGGAGCCGAAGCCGTGCGCCGAAGCCTGCCCTTTTCGGGAACCGAACTTGTGCGAATAGGCCCAGGTGAACTCGGCACCGAACAGGAAGATCTGTGCCGAGTAATACACCCACAGCAGGACAACGATCAGCGAAGCGGCGGCGCCGAAACCCGACGATATGTCGCTTCTTCCGATGTAGGCGCCGATCAGGAACTTGCCCGCGATGAACAGCAGCGAGGTGACGATCGCCCCGACCCAGACGTCTCGCCAATGGATGCCGACACGCGGCATGGTCTTGTAGATCATTGCGAAGATCGCGGTCGCCAGCACGATGCCCAGGCCGAGTTCGATGGTGTTCGCGACGCTCGCCCAGCCCTGGGCAAGGGGATCCCACCATTTGCCCACGGCGGCCAGGCCTGCGCTGAACGCCAATGAGACGATCAACAGGAACCCGAAGCCGAGGATCATCCCGAACGACAACAAGCGCGCCCGCACCAGACCCCACAGACCGGCGCTGCGGGATCGTTGCGGCGCCCGCCATATCCGATCGAGGGCGTCCTGCAATTCGGCGAACACGGAGGTCGCACCAATGAAGAGAAAGATCAGACCGAAGATGGGCGCGGTGGCGCCTTGAGCGGGCTTGCCTGCCGCGGCTTCGAGCAGGCCTTGCACCGCTGACGCCCCAGGCGCCCCGAGCAGGCCTTGAAGCTGGGCGAATATCTCGCGATGAACGGCGGCCTCGCCGAACACGAGGCCGGCGATCGAGATCACGATCAGCAGGAGGGGCGCGATCGAGAACATCGTGTAGAAGGCCAGGGCGGCGCCCATGCTCTGTGCGTAGTCATGGACCCAGTTCACCGCGGCGGCCTTGAACAACTCGGTGACGCTCTTGAGAATCATGCGCTGCCTCGAATCCGGGCCAGGGGTGTCCGGTGCGATCAGAGCCGCCCGGACTTCGACAGCAGGACGGCAAGGGGCCGGGTATGCGAAAACTCCGAAAAGACGATGGCCAGGATCGCGGTGATCGG
This sequence comes from uncultured bacterium, assembly GCA_963779155.1. Taxonomy (GTDB): domain Bacteria; phylum Pseudomonadota; class Gammaproteobacteria; order Burkholderiales; family Burkholderiaceae_C; genus CAIKUF01. Next base: position 418,458 of record CAVZXE010000007.1, read on the forward strand.
GACGGCCAGAAAGGCGCCCGGAATGCCCCACAACTCGGACCAGATCGCCAGACTTACCAGAATGGCAAACGGACTCAGGTTGAGCGAGTTGCCCATGACGTACGGGTCGAGAAAGTTCCCGATCAGGAATTGGGCAAGCGACAGCGCAAGCAGGAGCGAGAAGATCGTGCTCTGATCCTCGAACTGAACGATCGACATGACGACCGGGAACAGCACGCCGAGAAACGACCCGATGTAGGGAATGTAGTTCAGCAATGCGATCAGTACGGCCCAGAAGGCGGCGAACTCGAGCCCCATGAACGCCATGATGATCCAGCTCACCGCGCCCAGCAGAGCGCTGAGCAGCGTCTTGAGCATCAGGTAAGACCCGATCCGGGTATTGATGTCATTCGCGACTTCACGAATCCGGGCGACGATGCGCGGGTCGCTCGATACATGGCCGATCTTGCTCGAGAACGAATGGTGCTCGACCAGCAGAAAGACCGCGTACAACAGCACGACCACGATGCTCACGGCGACGGACGACACCGAAACGACCATCGACCCCAGCAAGCGCTGGATGTTGATCTGCGCGAGAAGCTCCTTGCGCAGCGTTGCCCAGGTCGGTTCGGTCTCGATCCGGAAGACCCCAGCGAGCTTCTGAATCGTTGTGAGCAGCGACTCCTGGTACTGAGGCGCCAGTGCAATGACATTGTCCTTGTTGGCGATGATCAGGTAGGTGGCTGCGGTGAGCGAGAACGAGATGATCAATATGGAGAGTGCGTACCTGAGCTGAATCGGCAGGGGCCGACCCAGATACGGGATCCGCTGCAACGCAAGCGCGAGACCGACGATCACATAGACCACGACGGCGCCAAAGAAGACCGGCACGAAGACGTCCTTGCCGATGAACAGCACCCAGCCGGTCATCAGCAGCAGAGCCATGCCGGCGACCAGCGTCAGCAATGGGTTCATCGGGTAGTCATTTCCGCTGGTTGGCATGGCCGGGGCGATCTTACCCGCGCCGAATCCAGCCCCGACGCGCGACTGTGGAGTCGTCGCTCCTCCGTCTGCGCCCCTGGCTCCGCGCCCGAAGGATGGCCGGCGGGCCCAGAGCGCATTCGCGCCGCCGGCCAGCCGAATCGAAGCCCGCCAGCCCGGCCGATGCCGGCGCCGCCAGAGGCTCGCCGCGCGGCGCTGCATACAATGAATCGAGGTCGAGGAGCGCGCGAGCAGCGCTTTGCCTGTGGCGTGGAATGATCAGCGACGGGTCATGAGTCGCGTCCTTGCGTGGAATCGAAGCCATGGCGTCGAAGGCGGTCAAGCTGTTGAAGTGGGGTGCGGTGGTGCTGGCCGTCAGTGTGTTGACGCTGCTGGCGGTGCGCGCCTACGACTCGCAGCGCGGGCCGCCGCTGGAGCTCTGGCACACCTTCGTGCCGCATGAGTTGTCGGCCAGCGAGATCGACAAAGCGGACTGGGCGCGCTACCTGGCCGCCGAGGAAAGGGCCTTTGCCGAAGTGCGGGCCGAGGTCACCGACAAACTGGGTCCGCAGGCCCAGGAGCCCGGTAACCGCTACTTCGCGGACAGCCCGATCTATCCCGGCAGGTTCGCCCGCGACTGGAACCGCTCCTACATCATGGAGCCCGACCGCGCACCCGTCGGTGCGGTGGTGCTGCTCCACGGGTTGACGGACTCGCCCTACAGCCTGCGCCATATCGCGCAGCGCTATTCGGAGGACGGCTATGTCGCGGTGGCGATCCGGATGCCGGGTCACGGCACGGTCCCGGGCGGGCTGGCCGCGGTCGAGTGGGAGCAGTGGACCGCGGCGACCCGCCTCGCGGTGCGCGAGGCACAGCGCCGCGCCGGACCGTCGACGCCATTGCATCTGATCGGGTTCTCCAATGGCGGTGCGCTGGCGATGAAGTACGCGCTCGAAGCGGCCTCCGACAAGACGCTCGCGCGGCCAGACAGGATCGTGCTGATCTCGCCGATGATCGGGGTCACGAGCCTCGCACGCTTCGCCGGGGTGATGGGCTGGCCGGCCGTGTTCCCGACCTTCGCCAAGGCGGCGTGGCTGGGCATCGTGCCGGAGTTCAACCCCTTCAAGTTCAACTCGTTCCCGGTCAACGGCGCGCGCCAGAGCTCGCTGGTGGCGCGCGCGCTGCAAGACCGGATCGCGCAGTACGCCAAGGAAGGCCGGCTGGGCGAGCTGGCGCCCGTGCTCACCTTTCAATCGGTGGTGGACTTCACGGTCAGCACGAGGGCGATCGTCAATGCGCTCTACCTCAACCTGCCAACGAACGGCAGTGAGCTCGTACTGTTCGACCTCAACCGCAACACCCGATTCGGCCCGCTGTTGCGTCCGAGTACCGATACCGTGCTGGCGCGGCTGCTGCCCGATGCGCCGCGAACGTTCAGGACGACCGTCATCACCAATGCGAGCCCCGGCACCGCCGAAGTCGAAGAGCGTGTCACCGAGGCCGGTGCGACCACGGAACAGATCCGCCCGCTGGGTTTGATATACCCGCGGGACGTGTATTCGCTGTCGCATCTGGCGCTTTCGTTCCCGATGAACGATTCGCTCTACGGCCTGACCCCGGATGCCCCGCCCGAGTACGGCGTCAACCTCGGATCCATCGCCACCCGGGGCGAACGCGGCATCTTGATCGTCCCGCTGGACTCGCTGTCGCGGATGTCGTCGAACCCCTTCTTCCCCTACGTGCTCGAACGCATCGAGGAAGGCATCGGCACGAGCGCCAGCGCAGCGCCGCGGACGGGCGGTTCCGCGAAGTAGCGGGCGCCGCAAGGCACCCGTTCAACGGGCGGCGCTGCGGTACACTGCGCCGCCCCAATCGCGGCGCAGGGATGAGCACAGCTCGGTGCGTCCTTTCAACTTCAATCGAGATCGAAGCCTCCATGCTGAAGACCTTCCTGACGGCGCTGGTCGTCGCCGCGGCCGTGATTTCGGGCCCTGCCGCCGCGCAGGCCGTCCCTGGCACCCTGGGCAAGATCAAGGCGGCCAAGGCGATCAACGTCGCCTACTCCCCGGATTCGTTGCCCTTCTCCTTCGTCGGCCCGAACAACGAGCCGGTCGGATATTCGATCGACCTGTGCAAGCGCGCCATCGCACAGATCGGCCGCGCGGTCGGCGAGCCAAACCTGAAGGTGAACTGGCTGGCCGGCTCGGTGAACGAGCGCCTGCAGATGGTGGCTACCGGGCGCGCCGACCTGGAATGCGCCAACACGACGCAGACGCAGTCCAGACTGGCCAGCGTCGATTTCTCGAACCTGACCTTCATCGATGGCGGCGGATTCCTCGTCAAGGCCGGGTCTCCGATCAACCAGATCACCGATCTCGGCGGCAAGCGCATCGCCGTCCTCAAGGGCACGACGACCGAGAAGCGGTTGAACGACATGCTTCGCATCCGCCTCGTCAATGCCACGGTCGTGCCCATCGCCGACGCCGCCGCGGGCATCACGATGCTCGAGTCCGGCGGCGTGGACGCGTACGCGGGCGACAAGGTCAAGCTCATCGGGCTCTCGGCGCAGGCCAAGGAGCCGGCCAAGCTCGCGTTGGTGGCCGAAGACCTGTCGGTCGAGCCTTACGCGATGGCGCTGCCCCGCAACGACTCGGCGTTTCGCCTCGAGGTCAACAAGGCGCTCACGCAGGTCTACATGGGCGGCGACATCGAAGCCATCTTTGCCCAATGGCTCGGCAAGCTCGGTCGCCCGACCGGGGTGCTCGCCGTCATGTACCTGTTGAACTCGATTCCAGAGTGAAGGCGCACGACGGCAGGCTTGGCGCGATCGGAGGCGGGCCGGTGCAATGAGGCACGACCTGGGCGAGTGGGCGCCAGGCAGCGCGACGGGCCGGATGCCGCGCCGCAGCGCATGAACCGGCGCCGTTTCTTGGGCGCGGCGGGTTGCGCGGCCGGGCTGCTGGCGACGGGCTGCGACTTCTCGTTTCGGCACGGCGTGCTCAACCCGTGCCGCGCCGACCTGCCGCCCGACCTGCTCGACCATCCGCTCGTCGTGGCCGCATGGAAGGGGCTCGAACCAGCCCGCGTCCTGGACTCGCACTGCCACGTGTTCGGCAACGGCGACTCGGGCAGCAGGCTCTGGTTCAACCCGCGCATGGAGGAGATCTGGCGCCCGCGCGGCTACGTGCAGCGCGAGTTCTACGTCAACGCGTCGTGCGTCGTCGAGTCGCCTGGCACGGTGGACACGAGTTTCGTCGAGCGCCTGCTGGCGCAGTGCCGGGCCATGGCGCCGGGGTTCCATGCGCTTCTCTTCGGCTTCGACTGGGCGCGCGACGACGCCGGCGCGCCGCTGCTCGATCGCTCGACCTTTCATGTTCCGGATGACTACGTGGCCGGGCTCGCGGCCCGCCATCCGACGCACTTCGAGTGGGCGGCGTCGATCCATCCCTACGACCCCAGCGCGCTCGATCGGCTCGACGCCGCGGCGGCCCGAGGGGCGCGGGCGGTCAAGTGGCTGCCCTCGGCGCAGAACATCGATCCCGCGGATGCGCGCTGCGATCGCTTCTTCGCCAAGCTCGCGGCGCTGCGCTTGCCGCTCGTCACCCATGCCGGCGACGAGCGCGCGGTCCATGGCTTCGGCGAGCATCTGGGCAATCCGCTGCGGCTGCGGCGGCCGCTCGATGCCGGTGTCCGCGTGGTGGTCGCGCATTGCGCGTCACTCGGCAGCGGCCACATCGACGAGCTTCGTTCGTCCAAGCTCACGAACTTCGACCTGTTCGGGCAACTGATGGACGAGGCGCAGTATCGCGCCAACCTCGTCGGCGACATCGCGGCCATCACGCAGGGCAACCGGATGAGCGTGATTGCCACCTTGCTCGAGCGCCGCGATTGGCACGACCGGCTGCTCAACGGCTCGGACTATCCCCTGCCGGGCGTGGTGCCCTTGATCGCGATGCAGGCGCTCGTCGACCGGCAGTGGCTCGATCCCGCCGCCGTCGAGCCGCTGCGCCGGCTGCGCGAGTACAACGTGCTGCTGTTCGATTTCGTGCTCAAGCGCAGCCTGGCCATGCATGGCCAGGGATTTCCGCCGTCGGTCTTCGAGACGGCGCCGTATTTCGGGCGTCGCGCCTGACAGGAAGGAGCTCCGATTGAAAACCGTGTGGATCGCTTGTGCCCTGGTCGTGCTCCTGGCGGCCTGCATGCCTCGTCAATCGCAAGCCGTCGCGGGGGCCGCGAAGCCGGCCGACGTGCATACCAGCCAGAACTCGCTCGACTGGGCCGGCACCTACGAAGGCATCCTGCCCTGCGCCGATTGCCCCGGCGTCGAGACGCGGCTGACGCTCCATCGCGATGGCAGCTACGAACTCGCGACCCGTGCCCTGGGGCGCGACGAAGCTGCGCAGACCGTGCTCGGGCAGTTCGCGTGGAACGCGGCAGGCAGTGGCGTCACGCTCGACGCGAAGGGTGGCGGGCAGCAGGTCTCGGTGGGCGAGGGACGCCTCGTGCTGCTCGATCGCGATGGCCCGCCCGCGGCAACGCCTTCGGCCAAGCGGGTGCTGACGCTCGTGGCGCCGGCCACTGCGGCCGCGGGCCTGGCGCAGGCGCTCGAGGCCCACCGGTGGAGCCTGGAAGCGGCGACCGACGGCCAAGGGCGGCCCATCGCGGCCGTGTCGCCCGCTCCAGGGCGGCAGTTCGTGTTCAACTTTGCCGGCGGCAGGCTTCACGTCGAGGGCGGCTGCAATCAGCTGAGCGGCGGCTATCGGATCGATGCCGCGGGGCAGATGACCGTGGGGCGGATGGCCGCGACGATGATGGCCTGCGAACCGTTGAAGATGCAAGCCGATGCCGCGTTGTCGGATTTGCTGGCCGGGCCGCTGAAGGTGGAGCTTGTGCAAGGCGCCGAGCCCCGGCTCCGATTAACGTCCACCGCCAAGGACGTACTGATCCTGAGCGGAGAGCTCACGCCAGAGGCCCGCTATGGTGCACCCAGCATCGTCTTTCTAGAGGTCGCGGCGCGCAAGGTCGCCTGCAACAACCCGCTGAACGGCGAAGCGCTTTGCCTGCAGGTTCGCGAGCGGCGCTACGACGGCCAGGGCCTTGTCGTGGGAGCGCCGGGACCCTGGCGGCCCCTCTACGAGGGCATCAACGGATTCACCCACACCCCGGGCGAACGCACGGTGCTGCGGCTCAAGCAGTTCCAGCGCAGCCCGGCGACCGCGGGCGCACCGTCGGTCATCTACGTGCTCGACTTGAAGATCGAGTCGGAGATCGTGCCGCGATAGCGCGCCGCTGCCGGCATTCGCCGCGACAAAGGCACTCGCCACGTCGGATCGATTAGGCCGGCGTTAACGTGGGCGCCACAGCGGAACCGGCGGGTGCCGGGTGCCTCTACACTGCCGCACTCCCACAACAGGTCCCTTCATGCTGCATCGACTGCTGTCCGTTGTCTTGCTCGCCGTCGCGGCACTGGGCGCACGGGCGGCGCCGCTCCCGCAGCCGGTGCAGTCGGTCGAGGGCATCACCGAGTACCGGCTCGCCAACGGCATGCAGGTCTTGCTGGCGCCTGACGACTCCAAGCCGACGACCACCGTCAACGTGACCTACCGCGTCGGCTCGCGCCACGAGAACTACGGCGAGACCGGCATGGCGCACCTGCTGGAGCACCTGCTCTTCAAAGGCTCGCCCAAGCACCCGGCAGTGTGGGGCGAGTTCACCAAGCGGGGCCTGCGGGCCAATGGCTCGACGAGCTTCGACCGCACCAACTACTTCGCCAGCTTTGCCGCCAACGACGACAACCTGAAGTGGTACCTCGACTGGCAGGCCGACGCGATGGTCAACAGCTTCATCGCGCGCAAGGATCTCGACACCGAGATGACCGTCGTTCGCAACGAGATGGAGCGCGGCGAGAACGACCCCCAGCGCGTGCTCTACCAGCGCGGCCTCGCGGCCATGTACCAGTGGCACAACTACGGCAAGGCCACGATCGGCGCGCGCAGCGACGTCGAGAACGTCGACATCCCGCGCCTGCAGGCGTTCTACCGGACCTACTACCAGCCCGACAACGCGACACTGGTGATCTCCGGCAAGTTCGATCCGCCGCAGGTGCTGACCTGGGTGCAGGAGTCGTTCGGCCGCATCCGCGCGCCCAAGCGCAAGTTGCCGGCGCTCTACACCGTCGAGCCGGTACAGGACGGCGAACGCAGCTACACGCTGCGGCGCAGCGGCGGAGTGCCGCTGTTGCTGGCCGGCTATCGCGTGCCGCCCGGCGCCCACCCGGACTTCGCCGCCGTCGATGTGCTGGCGAGCATCCTCGGCGACGAGCCTTCGGGAAGGCTCTACAAGCAACTCGTGCAGACCCAGCGCGCCGCGTCGGTGGGCGGCTGGGCGCAGGACCTGGCGGATCCGGGCGTGATGATGTTCATCGCCGAATTCGCTCCCGGCCAGGACGTCGATGCGGCGCGCGCCGCGATGATCGCCACGCTGGAGCCGCCGACTCGCGAGCCGATCACGGCCGAGGAACTCGAGCGCGCCAGGGCGAAGTGGCTCAACGAGTGGAATCGCCGCTTCACGAACGCCGAGTCGGTGGGGGTGGCGCTGTCGGAAACCATCGGCCAGGGCGACTGGCGCCTGTTCTTCCTGCAGCGCGACCGCGTGCGCGATCTCAAGCTCGCCGACGTGCAGCGCGTCGCGGCCGAGGTGCTGTTGCCGGCCAACCGCGTGCTCGGCACCTACCTGCCGACCGAGCAGCCGGTGCGCGCGCCCGCACCCGAGAAGGTCGACCTGGCCGCCGCGCTGAAGGGCTACAAGGGCGATGCCGCCGCCGTGCAGGCCGAGGCGTTCAGCCCCACACCGGCCAACATCGACGCACGCACGCAGCGCTTCGCGCTGCAAAGCGGCATGAAGGTGGCGCTGTTGCCCAAGGGCTCGCGCGGCCAGGTCGTGCAGGCGCGATTGACCTTGCGTTACGGCGACGAGCGCAGCCTGTTCGGCCGCGGCGACGTGCCCGGGTTCACCGCCGGCTTGCTCGATCGCGGCACGGGCAAGCTGAGCCGCCAGCAGATCCAGGACCGTTTCGAGGCGCTCCAGGCGCAGGTCCATTTCGGTGGCGACGACGCAGCGACCACGGTCGGCATCACGACCACGCGCGACAAGCTGCCCGCAGTGATCGCGCTCGTGGGCGAGGTCCTGCGCGACGCGAGCTTCCCCGCGCCCGCGCTCGAGGAACTTCGCCAGCAAGTACTGGCCGACATCGAGTCGCGGCGCAAGGAGCCCGAAGCGGTGGTGGACAACACCCTCGACCGCCATGGCAACCCATATCCGCGTGGCGACGTGCGCCACGCGCGCAGCTTCGACGAAGCGGTGGCCGACGCGAAGGCGGTGACGGTGGAGCAGGTGCGAGAGTTCCATGCCCGCTTCTATGGCGCCGCGAACGCGCAGTTCGGTGCCAGCGGCGACATGGACGTGGCCGCCGTTCGCAAGGCGCTGGAGGCGGCGTTCGGCGACTGGAAGTCGCAAGGCGCCTACGCCCGGGTGCCGACGCCGCTGGTCGGCGTGACGCCCGAACGCTTCACGATCCGCACCCCCGACAAGCAGAACGCCACGATGCAGGTGCGCCTGGCGCTGCCGCTCGCCGACACCGACGCCGACTACGCCACCTTCACGCTGGCCAACCGCATGCTCGGGCAGGGTGGCAGCTCGCGGCTGTGGAAGCGCGTGCGAGAAAAGGAGGGCCTGTCCTACGACGTCCACAGCAGTGTCGCCTGGAGCAGCCACGAACCCAACTCGATGTGGCAGGCGTCGGCGATCTTCGCGCCGCAGAACCAGCCGCGCGTCGAGGCCGCCTTCCGCGAGGAAGTGGCCCGCGCGCTGAAGGACGGTGTCACCGCGCAGGAACTCGACGAGGCCCGCAAGGGCCTGCTCAGCGCGCGCCAGCTCGCCCGCGCGCAGGACGCGAACCTTGCCGGCGCCTTGAACCACAACCTCTACCTCGACCGCACGTTCGCGATCTCGCAGAAGGTCGACGATGCGATCGCCGCCGCCACGCTCCAAAGCGTCAACGCGGCGCTGCGCAAGTACCTCAAGCCCGACCAGTTCGTGTTCGCGTTCGGCGGCGACTTCAAGCCCTGACCTCACTGCGTTGTTCCGCCGCACGTCGGGCGACCTTCGACCGATCCGACGCCGACCGGACTTGAGCAGCAGGCGTTCGTTCACGGGAGCGTGGCGGAGACGAGACTCATCCACGCTCGCGAAGGGTGACGTTCCCTACGATTTCGGCAGGTACGGCAGGATCAGTGACCGCGCATCGACCTGCGCACCGATGCGCGCCAGCAGCACGAATGAGCCCACGAGCTTGCGATGCAGGAACAAGGTTTCGGGCTGTGGCGGGCGCAGCAGGCGGCGCCGAAAGGCCAGGTCGAAACCTAGCTTGCGCACGCGCGCGGGCAGGTCTGATGCGCCGAAGTCGTAGCGACCGACATGGCAAAGCGGTTCACACACCAGCAGGCACAAGTCGACCGCCGCCTCGATGCGCTGAGGCGGATCGTCCGCCGCCGTGAAGCCGATGCGCTGTGCCTGGCGCGCGACGGCGTCGCGATCACCGTCGATCACGGCGCGGCTGATGCGTGCGTAGTTCGCCACGAGCTCGGTGCCGAAGTGCTGGGTCGCACCGAAGTCGAGCAGCACCAGGCGTCCGCTCTTGGGCTGGTAGAGATAGTTTGCGAAGTTCGGGTCGGTCTGCATCACGCGGAATTCGAACAGTTCGCGAAACATCAGCCGTTCGAACAGCGTGCCCACGGCATTGCGCCGGGCTTGTGACATCGTCGCCAGCACGTCGAGCGGCACTGCGTCGACGAAGTCCATCGCCATGATGCGCGTCGTCGTCAGGTCGCGGTGCACGCGCGGCACGAGAAGCATCGGCTCGTCGGCCACCAGCTTTCCGAAATGCTCGAGGAAGCGTGCCTCGCTGAGGTAGTCGGCCTCCTGCAGGAGCTCGCGCTTGGCTTCGTCGGCGATGCCGGCCACGTCCAGGTCGATCGGCAGCAGATTGAACAGGCGCAGCAGTGCCGCGACGTTGTCGACATCGCTCGCGATCGAGCGGGCCACGCCGGGGTACTGGATCTTCAGCGCGAGGTCGCGCCCGTCCGCCGTGGTGGCGCGATGCACCTGCCCGATCGACGCGGCCGCCATCGGCGAGTGGTCGAACGCGGCAAAGCGGCGCTCCCAACCCGTGCCATATTCGCGCCCGAGCACCCGGCGCAGCTGCTGCGGTGGCATCGGTGCGGCCTGCGAGCGCAGCACCGAGAGCGCCTGCGCGAACTCCGCGGGCAGGATGTGCTCGCCCTGCATCGAGGCCAGCTGCCCGATCTTCATCGCCGCCCCGCGAAGCCGAGCGAGTCGCTCCGCAAGCCGCTTGGCGTTGGGGGCGGACAGCAGCGCGCCGCGAAAGTCTGGCGCCTCGCCGCGAGCCATGCGTTTGAGTCCCTGCGCCGCAGCGCCTGCCGCCAGCCCGCCTGCGGCCATGCCCATGCGGGCGAGCCGGCCGAGGCGTGACTGCGGAATGGCGGCGGGCGGCCGCTGGGGTGTCTTCAAGGCGAGGGAGGGGTCCGTAAAGGACGGTGGATTCTATGGCGCCTCGGCGCTGTTCATGGCATCACCGCAGGTCGGCGCTGTTTCAGCATGCAGTGATGATCAACCGGCGGTTCCCCACCGCTGAGCCGTCATCCGGCCCTGTCCCTCGGCCCGGCGGAGTTGGGCGAAAGCAGACTGCCCGCCAGGTTCGCGAGTGTCGATTCCGCCTGTGACGTGCGGGCCGCTTCGCTACTGGAAGTAGGTGAGCATTCGTTCGAGCGCCATCGTGAACGGGGCGCTCATCATTGGCAGCGTCAGCAGCACGCCCAGCAGGCCGACCGAGAGCGTGATCGGGAAACCGATCGCGAACACGTTCATCTGCTGCGCGACGCGCGACACGATGCCGAGCACGAGGTTCACGAACAGCAGCATCGCAATCATCGGCAGCGCGATCCACAGGCCGAGCCGGAAGATCTCCGCGCCCCACAACTGCGGCTGAACGCGGTGCAGGAATGCGAACGGCTCGGGCCCGACCGGGAAGGCCTGGAAGCTCTGCACGACGGCGGCGACCAGCAACAGGTGGCCGTTGATGACGATGAACAGCCACGCCACGCTGACGCCGTAGAAGCGGCTGACGGCGGTCGCCTGGCCGCCCGTGGCCGGGTCGAAGAAGCCGGCGAAGTTCAGCCCCATCTGCAGCCCGACGACTTCGCCCGCGAGTTCGATCGCGGTGAACACGATGCGCGCGGCGAAGCCGAGCGCGAGGCCGATCAGCAACTGCTGGATCACGGCAAGGAAGGCCGCTGCCGAATCGAGCGCGATCGTCGGCATCTCGGGCAGCGAGGCCTGCGCGCAAAGCGCGATCAGGAAGGCCAATGCGACGCGCAAGCGCATCGGGACGCTTCGTTGGGCGAACACCGGCATCGCGCCGAACAGCGCCAGCACGCGCAGGAACGGCCAGAGCACGGGGCTGACCCAGGCCAGCACCTGGGCTTCGGTGAAGGTGAGCATGGGGCGGCGGGTGTCGCGCAGTGGGGAGCCGCGCGTCTCAGCCGGCGCCGGACCGCTCCCAGGCCGGCCGAGGCCCTGCCGGCCGCGCTGGGCCAGCGGCCCGGCCCCTCGCCACGCACAGACAGTCCAGAGGACGATTCATGTCCGGACTCGGCCCCGCGGGAGCGGCGAACGATGTGAGCTCGGGGCAGACATCTTCAGGCCACGGCCGAGGGTATCGCCTGCAGCATCCGCTGCAGATACTCGACCAGCGTGCCGAGCATCCACGGCCCGGCAAAGGTGAGCACGGCAACCGCGGCGATCATCTTCGGCACGAACGACAGCGTGGCTTCGTTGATCTGTGTCGCCGCCTGGAAGATGCTGACCACGAGCCCCACCGCCAGCACCGTCAGCAGCACCGGCGCGGCGACCATGAGCAGCAGCGTAAGGCCCTGCTGGCCGTAGGTGAAGACTTGTTGCGAATCCATGTCGATCCCTGGGCGGGCTATGAAGCGAAGCTCGCCGCCAGCGATCCGAGCAGCAGGTTCCAGCCGTCGGCCAGCACGAACAGCATCAGCTTGAAGGGCAGGGCGACGAGCACGGGGCTGAGCATCATCATCCCCAGGCTCATCAGCACGCTGGCGACGATCATGTCGATGACGAGGAAGGGGATGAAGATCAGGAAGCCGATCTGGAATGCGCTCTTGAGCTCGCTCGTCACGAATGCCGGCACCAGCACCTTGAACGGCACCTCGGCCGACTTGACCGCCGGGTCGAGCTTGGCCAGCCTGGCGAAGAGCATCACGTCGGACTGGCGGGTCTGCTTGAGCATGAACTCGCGCATCGGCAGTTCGCCGCGCCTGAGCGCCTCGTCGAAGGCAATGCGGTTCTCGCTGAACGGCTGGTAGGCCTCGGCATAGACCTTGTCGAGCGTCGGGCTCATCACGAAGAAGGTCAGGAACAGGCTCAGGCCGACGATCACTTGGTTCGGCGGCGCGGCTTGCGTGCCGAGGGCCTGGCGCAACAGGCTGAGCACGATCACGATGCGCGTGAAGCCCGTCATCAGCAGCAGCACCGCGGGCAGGAACGACAGCGCGGTGAAGAACAGCAGCGTCTGGATCGGCACCGAATAGCTCGTGCCGCCGGCCCCCTGGCCGATCAGCAGCGGCAGGGCGGCGCCGCCCGCGGCCTGGGCCAGCGCGCTGCCGGGCGCGGCCGAGAGCAGCGTCGCGGCGACGAGCAGCCCGAGGCGCCATGGGGCCGCGCCGGCAAACCGGCGCTCAGCGTTCACCGGGGGTGCTCCGCTGGCGCAGGCGTGTCAGCACCTGGGCGAATGGCGATGCAGGCAGCGCGGCATCGGCCAGCGGCGCATCGTCCTGCGGCGCCATCTCGTGCAAGGGGGTGATGCTCTGCGCCGTGACGCCAAGCACCAGCCAGCGGCGTTCGTCGCCGCGCCCCACCTCCACCGTCACGATGCGCTGCTGCGGCGACAGCGGCAGCACCGCCACGCTGCGCAGCACGCCATGCGCCGCGAGAGCGCCGACCGGCGTGCGCTTGAGCAGCCACAGCGCGAGCGGGATCAGCGCAATGATCGCGGCGAACCACAGCAGGGGCCCGAGGGCGGAAGTCATGGCGCGGCGGATCGCTCAGTTGCGGCTCAGCCGGCGCATGCGCTCCGATGGCGTCACGATGTCGGTCAGCCGGATGCCGAACTTCTCGTTGACCACCACCACCTCGCCCTGCGCGATCAGGTAGCCGTTGACGAGCACGTCCATCGGCTCGCCGGCCAGCGCGTCGAGCTCGACCACCGAGCCCTGCGCGAGCTGCAGGATGTGCTTGATCGGGATCCGCGTGCGACCGAGCTCCACCGTGAGCTGGACCGGGATGTCCAGGATCATGTTGATGTCGTTGGCCGCTGCCGGGCTCGGGGTGGCGGCGAAGTTTGTGAACGCTGCCGGCGCGACCTGATCGCCACCGTCCTGCAGTTCGGAGGCCGACTCGGGCTTGGCCTCGGTCAGCGCGGCCGCCCACTCCGCGGCCATCGCGTCTTCGTCGCTCATGCCCGCGGGATTGGTTTCAGACATGGGACTCTCCAAGCCAGCCCGTGTTCGAGTTGGTCAACAGTTGATCGATCTTCAGCGCGTACTTGCCGTTGGACGTGCCGTAGTGGCATTCGAGCACCGGCACGCCGTCCACCTTGGCCTGGATGCCGGGCTGCAGGTCGAGCTCGATGAAGTCGCCGGCCTTGAACGACAGCAACTGCTCGACGGTGGCCGGCGCGTGCCCGAGCTCGGCGACGAGCTCGACGCTCGCGGCCTGGATCTGCGCCTTCATCAGCGTGACCCAGCGGCGATCGGGTTCGTTCGCGTCGCCCTGCACCGTGGAATAGAGCACGTCGCGGATCGGCTCGAGCGTCGCGTACGGAATGCAGAAGTGGATCGTGCCGACGGTGTCGCCGATCTCGAGCGTGAACGAGGTCGTCACCACCACCTCGCCCGGCGTCGCGATGTTGGCGAACTGCGGCTGCATCTCCGAGCGCTGGTACTCGAGGTCCAACGGATACACGCCCTGCCAGGCGTTGCGGTACTCGGTCGTCACGACCTCGACCAGGCGCTGGATGATGCGCTGTTCGGTGGGCGAGAAGTCGCGCCCCTCGATCCGCGTGTGGAACTTGCCGCTGCCGCCGAACAGCGCGTCGATGACGCCGAAGACGAGCGTCGGATCGCACACGATCAGCCCGCTGCCGCGCAGCGGCCGCACCGAGACGATGTTGAAGTTCGTCGGCACGACGATCTCGCGCAGGAACGCGCTGTACTTCTGCACCTTGATCGCGCCGATCGAGATCTCGGGGCTCTTGCGCAGGAAGTTGAACAGGCCGACACGCAGGTTGCGCGCGAATCGCTCGTTGATGATCTCCATCGTGGGCATGCGCCCGCGAACGATCCGCTCCTGGCTCGCCAGGTCGTAATCGCGCACGCCGCCCGACTGCGACTCCACCTGGTCGAGGTTCTGGCTCTCTCCGGTGATGCCCTGCAGCAGCGCATCGACTTCGTCCTGCGACAGGATGTGCTGGTTCATGCTCATGGGTGCGCCCTGGAGGGCTGCCGGCCTTCGGGGTGGGTCCTCGCCACGGCACTCATTGCACGATGAAGCTCGCGAAGTGCACGCGCCGCACCGGGTTGTGCACCGGCGGCTTGCGCAGTTTCGCGGCACGTGTCGGCTTGGCCGGGGCGCTGCCGTCGGCAGGCGGGTGCGCCACGGCCTCGGCGGCGGGTTCGGGGTCGATCTCGATGCCCATCGGGCGCACCGCCTCGCGCATGATCTCGGCTGCCAGCGCTTCCTTGCCGGCGCGGTCGAGCAGCTCGGACGCGCTCTTGTGGGCCAGGATCATCAGGATCGCGTTGCGGATCGCCGGCATGTAGAGCTTCATCTCGTCGGCGAACTTCGGATCGTCCACTTCCAGCGTCAGGCCGACCTGCGCGTAACGCTCGGCGTCCTTGTCGGCCAGGTTGACGACGAACGGCTCGAGCGGGACGAAGGTGGGTGCCACTCGGTGGCCGTCCTTTTCGGCGGCGCCGTGCGCTGCCGCCGCGATGTTCTCGTCACCGCCTTCCTCGGCCGCGGCGGCGGCGCGCTTCTTCATCACGAAGACTGCGGCGCCGCCTCCCGCGAGCACCACCAGCAGCGCGATCGCGATCAGGATGATCAGCTTCTTCTTGCCCTTGGCGGGCACCGGCATGTCGTCGGTGGCAGTGGCGGGCGCGGCAGCAGACATGAGTGGCAACTCCTTCGGCCGGGACCTGGGCACGGCGCAACCGAGTGGCTGCGTCCACGCCCCGTGGCATGAAGGAAATTATGGAAACACGGCCCCGGCGACGAAGCGGCGATAAGCGGGCGAAAGCGATGGCGTATCTCGACTCGAGCCAGCGTGCCGCGTGCGCGGGCTGCGGTTGGCGCGTCGCCTGGGCCGGCCGCTCGACGCGCGGCACGGAACGCTGCGCAGCAGGCTCGAGCGCCCGGCCACGCGGCCCCGCTACGCGTACAGGTCCAGCGTGCCCTGCGGAAGGGGAACGGCGATGGCGCGCGGCGGCGTGGGACCCTCGAGCGCACCACGGCGGCGCGCACGTCCCGCATTGCCGCCGGGTTCGGGCTCGGGCCGGTCGCGCCGGTCGGGCGCCTGCTGGAACACGCCACCACCGGCGAGCGTGAGGCCCTGCTCGCGCAGCGCCGAGGCCAGTTCGGGCAGGCCGCGTTCGATCACCTCGCGCGTGGCGGCTGCGCCGGCGGCGAAGTCGACCCGCGCCGCCTTGCCGTCGATCTCGATCTGCACGCTGATCGGCCCCATCTCGGCCGGGTTCAGGTGCAGTTCGGCGCGTTGCACGCCGTCGCGGGCCAGCACGCTGACCTGCGCGCCGAGCGCCTGCGCGAACTCGGGCGAATGCAGCGGTGCCGGCAGGGCGATCGGCGCCAGCGTGGCGGCGTCGACGCCACGCGGCGCGGCGCCGCCGACGCCGGGAAGCAGCCCTTGCGCCGCATCGTGCAGGGCGGGCGTTTCGGGATGAGCCTCGAGACGTGCCGGGCCACGTTCGTCGGCCGCCAGCGCGGGCAGCGCTGCCAGCCCGGCTGCCCGCGTGCCGTCTGGCGCGGCCGCATCGGCGCGCGCCTCGTGGGTCGGGTCGGCGCCCGGGCCGGCCCCGAGCCGCGCATTGCTCGCCTTCGTGTCGCCGTTGCCGAGGCCGGCCGCGCCGCCGGCGTCGGCCGCCGGCATCGGCGCGGCGGCGTCAACGCCGTCAGCGCCGTCAGCGGGCTCTGCGCTCGCCAGGCCGGGGAGCTTCAGTCCGGCCGGCCAGCCGCGGAGCTCGGGGGCCGGCGCCTGGCCGGCCACCTCAACCGCCGGGCACGCCACGCTGCCCGCAGGGCTGGCGCTGCCGGGGGTGGTTGGGATGGAGGGCGTAGGCAACGGTGCGCGCAGGTCGGCGGCGAGCAAGGGGTCGATCGGTACCGCGCCAGCGGACTCGTCCCTGGCGAGCATCGCGCCGGTCGCCGGACTGTTGCTCCCGCCGCTGGCGGTGATCGACGGCTCGGCCTTCTCGCGCGGGTGTGGCGCGGGCTTCGCGCCCGCCTTTTGCGCCGCGGCGCGTGTCGTCGGCTGCGCTGGCGTGGGTGCCGCGCCATCGGCGTTGCCGCGTGCGTTGTCCTGAGGCTTTGGCTGGGGCTGCGCCGCGGGCTGCTTCTCGGCCTGTGTCGGGTTGGGCTGTGCGGGGCGCGCCAGCACGCCGTGCGTCGCCTGGCCGCGCTGCAGCAGATCCGCAAAGCGCGGACCGGGCTCCGCCGCCGCCAACGCTGCGCGCTGCGGCGCACGCGTCGTGCTCTCTGGCCGTTCGGCCGAGGTAATAGGGGTCGCTGCAAGCATGGCGTGGTCTCGCGGGTGGGTTGTTGCAGGCGTTGCGGTGGGCGTCAGAGGGCCGGCAGTGCGCCGGAGCCTGCCGCGCGGCCCCAGAGTTGGCGCGCGGCGTGTTCGTCGAGCTGCTTCTGTTCGCGTCGGTCTTCGACGCCGCGCTGTTCACGGCCACGGCGCTCGATCAGCTTGCGCACGGACGCGACGCGCATCTCGTGCTGCTGCCAGGCTTGCTGCGCCCGCTCGAGGCGCTGCGCCGCCAGCAGCGTCACCCGCTCCTGCGCCTCGATCGCCTGGCCGAGGCGGGTGATGAAGCCCTGGTAGCACTGCACGATGGCGATGCCTCCGCTGAGGCTGAACTGGGCGCTCCAGCGCTGCTCGTAGTCGCGGCGGTAGGTCTGCAGCTGCTCGGCCTGGCGCAGTGCGTGGCGGTGCTCCATCTCGATGCGCTTGGCCTCGGCCATGGCGTCGTTGCGCTCGCGCTCGGCTTGGGCGAGCAGGGTCAGCAGCGGTTGCATCGGGGTCATGACGACACCCCGATCGTCAGGGGCGACGATCGACCCTCGGCGAGGGTCGGGCCTTGCCTGGGGCGGCCCGGCGCGGCGGCGCGTGCCGGTTCTGCGAACGCGTTGTGTTTCATGTGGATGCTCTCGAGTCGAATCGATCCGGTCAATCGGACAGCACGCTGCGCAGGCGCTGCAGGCTTTCGCCGAGCGTGGCCGGGCAATGCATGTCCTGCTGCAGCAGCGCGGTCATCGCGGGGTGCAGCTGCACCGCGCTGTCGAGGTCGGCGTCGTGGCCGGGCGCATAGGCGCCGAGCTGGATCAGGTCGCGCGCCTTGGCGTGCTTCGAATGGAGCTGGCGGAAGCGCCGTGCCGCCTCGGCGTGGGGGGGCGGGACGACGTTGTTCATCACCCGCGAGACCGAGCGCTCGATGTCGATCGCCGGGTAGTGCCCGCCTTCGGCGAGCTCGCGCGAGAGCACGATGTGGCCGTCGAGGATGCCGCGCGCCGCGTCGGCGATCGGGTCCTGCGGGTCGTCGCCTTCGCTCAGCACCGTGTAGAAGGCGGTGATCGAGCCGACGCCGTTGATGCCGTTGCCGCTGCGCTCCACCAGTTGCGGCAGCTTGGCGAAGCACGACGGCGGGTAGCCCTTGGTCGCCGGCGGCTCGCCGATCGCGAGCGCGATCTCGCGCTGCGCCATCGCGTAGCGCGTCAGCGAATCCATCAGCAGCAGCACGTGCTGGCCGCGGTCGCGGAAGTGCTCGGCGATCGCGGTCGCGTAGTTGGCGCCCTGCATGCGCACCAGCGGCGGCGCGTCGGCCGGCGCGGCGACGACGACCGAGCGCGCGAGGCCGTCGCCGCCGAGGATGTCCTCGATGAACTCCTTGACTTCGCGGCCGCGCTCGCCGATCAGGCCGACGACGATCACGTCGGCCGCCGTGTAGCGCGCCATCATGCCCATCAGCACCGACTTGCCGACGCCGGTGCCGGCAAACAGGCCGATGCGCTGGCCGCGGCCGACGGTGAGCATCGCGTTGATCGCGCGCACGCCGGTGTCGAGCGGCTGGCGGATCGGGTCGCGGTCCATCGCGTTGATCGGGCGCCGCACCAGCGGCTCGTTGTGGACGCGCGCGAGTGGGCCCTTGCGGTCCATCGGCTCGCCGTGCGAGTCGACCACGCGGCCGAGCAGGCCGTCGCCGACCGGCAGGTGAAGCGTGCGGTCTTCGCGCCGGCGCCAGGGGTGCCGCGTCGCGCCCAGCGCCAGCGGCACGATCGGCGACGGGCTGGGCACCACGTGCGCGCCGCTGACCAGGCCGTGCACGTCGCCGGTGGGCATCAGGTAGGCGCGGTCGCCCGAGAAGCCCACCACTTCGGCCAGCACCGGCGGCTGGCCCGGCATCCGCACTTCACAGACCGAGCCGACCGGCACGCGAATACCCGCGGCTTCGAGCACCAGCCCGGCCACGCGAACCAGCGTGCCCTGCGATTCGAGCGGGATAGGCTCGGCGGCGAAGGCTTGCAGGTCGGCGAGGAAGCGCTGCCAGTCCTGGCTTCGCGTTGCGGCGGCGGTGGTCATGGCAGGGGGTCCCTCGCGTTGCGCGGGTCCATGCGCGCGGCGGCGGGGGGCAGCGGAGCCGGCCGCGCCGCGTTCATGCCTCGGGCTCCGGTTCGCCGTCCGTGCGGGCGGCCGACGCGGCCTGGAGCTCCCAGCCCGATGCGCACGCCAGGGCCGCCGCGGCGCGCGCCCAGCGCGTCTGCAGCGTGGCGTCGATTGCCCCGATGTCCGACTCGACGGCGCAGCCGCCGCGTGCGACCCCGCCATCGGCCACCAGCCGCGCGCCGCGCGCGGCCAGCGCCTCGCCGGTGCCCAGCGCCACCAGCGCGTGGTCGTCGGGATGCACGCGCAAGGTGATGTGGCGGGCGCTCATCAGCAAGGTGTCGATCGCCTCCTGCGCCACCGCGGCAATCAGCTCGGGCCGCGCCACCAGTTCGCTGCGCACCACCTGGCGCGCCACCTGCGCCGCCGCCGCCGCCACGGCCTGCGCCATCTGCTGCTGCAGGGCGTCGAGCTCGCCGTGGTAAGCCCCGGTCAGCGCGCCGAGCTGGGCCGTCACCTGGCTCGCGTAGGCCTGCTTGAAGGCCTCGAGCGCGACCAGGCCGTCGCGGTAGCCGTCCTGGTAGCCCGCCATGCGCGCCACGCGCAGCTGGTTGGCGAGCTCCTCGGCGGCGCTCGGGGCGTTCTGCGCCGGCACCGGCTTGTCGGTCGCGCGGCGCAGCGGCGCGTTCGACGCGCCGCCGCCGGACAGCGCGTCGGGGTTCCAGGCGGCGAACGAGCTCAGCTCTTCGCGCGGAATGAAGCGGGCGTAGGCCGAGGGCTTGCCGCCGGTCGGCGGCGGCACGTTGCGCGGCGGCGCCTGGCGCTTAGAGGAACTCATCGTCACTCGATCCTCCGAGCACGATCTGGCCTTCGTCGGCCAGGCGGCGCACGACCTTGAGCAGTTCCTTCTGCTCGGCCTCGACCTCCGACACCCGCACCGGACCGCGCGATTCCAGGTCTTCGCGCAGCGTCTCGGCGGCGCGGGTGGACATGTTCTTGAAGATCTTCTCGCGCAGCTCGGGCGTGGCGCCCTTGAGCGCGATGACCAGCGATTCGGACTGCACTTCCTTGAGCAGCGACTGGATGCCCTTGTCGTCGATCTTCTCCAGATCGTCGAACGTGAACATGTTGTCCATGATCTTTTGCGCCAGCTCGTTGTCGGCATCGCGCACGTAGTCGAGCACGGCGGTCTCGATGCTGCCGCCCATCAGGTTGATGATCTCGGCCGCCGCCTTCACGCCGCCGAGCGAGGCCTTGCGCAGGCGGTCGCCGCCGGCCAGGACCTTGGACATCACTTCGTTCAAGTCCTTCAGCGCCGAAGGCTGGATGCCGTCGAGCGTGGCGATGCGCATCAGCACCTCGTTGCGCTGGCGCTCGGGAAAGGTCTTCAGCACGGTCGAGGCCTGGTCGAAGTCCAGGTGGACCAGGATCGCGGCGACGATCTGCGGGTGCTCGTGGCGCAGCAGCTCCGAAACCGCGCCGGGCTCCATCCATTTCAGGCTCTGGATGCCGCTCACGTCGCTGCCCTGGAGGATGCGGTCGAGCAGCAGGTTGGCCTTCTCGTCGCCGAGCGCCTTGCGCAGCACCGCCTTGACGTACTCGTCGTTGTCGGGCACGAGCATGCTCTGCTGGCCGGCCAGCGCGCCGAAGCGCTCGAGCACGCTGTCCACGCGGTCGCGCGGCACCGCCTTCATCCGGGCAATGGTCTCGCCGAGTCGCTGCACCTCCTTCGGCGAGAGGTGCTTGAAGACCGCGGCGGCATTCTCCTCGCCGAGCGTCATCAGCAGGATCGCGGCGTCTTCGGCGCCGGCATCGTCTGCCGCGCCCGCGCCGGGCTTGGTGCTCATGACAGCCCCTCGTCCACGGAGTACCGTGGCCGATCCCCCTGGGGGATGCGGGCCAGCCTGGGAGCGGCCCGGCGCTCGGCCCGCGGCGAGGGGGTTGACACAGGGTGTCTCATGCGGACGCCTCCGCAAGGCCGCGAGGTTGCGGGTCGTTGCCGCGCCGGCGGTGTGCCGCAATCCGCGGGTCGATCCCCGTTCCGGGGTTGCGCCGGAACGTCCGCGTTGCGCAGAAGGCAGTGCAGGCGCAACACGATCGCGCTCGCCTGCCTCGCTTCGCGGGGCCGGCGGCTCGCACGATCCTCGCCCTTCGCTTCATGCGGCCTGCCCGCCGACCCAGTCGCGCACGATGCCGGCTACCGCGGCCGGGTTCTGCTGCGCAATGTGGCGCGCCTGGTCGAGCTGGGCGGTCGAGCGCGGCGCCTCGAGCACCGGCAGCCCGCCGCCCGACAGCGGCGGCAGGCTTTCCTCATCCTGCACCACGGCGTTGAGCGTCTTGCCACGGACGCTGGGCTCGCGCGCCGCCTTCAGCGCCGGGCGAACCAGGCCGAGCATCACCAGCAGCGCCACCGCCGCGAGCGCGCCCGGCACGGCCAGCGTCCGCACCCAGTCGATCAGCTCGGGCTGCTTCCACAGCGGCAGCTCGATCTCTGCCGGCACCTCGCGCCGGAACGGCGCGTTGACGACCTTCACCGAGTCGCCGCGCTCCTGGTTGAAGCCCACGCTCTCGCGCACCAGCGCGGTGAGCTTTTCGAGCTCGTCCGGGTTCAGCGGCTGCGTCGTCGTCTTGCCCTTGGCGTCGGTGACGCTGCGGTTGTTCACTACTACCGCCGCGTTGAGCCGCTTGACGTTGCCGGTCGCGTTGCGCGTCACGCGCACGGTCTTGTCGACCTCGTAGTTGATGGTGCTGTCGCGGCGGCCGGAGCCGCCGCCGGCACCGCCGAGCTGCGCACTCTGCAGTGGCGCCGCGCTGCCGACGATCGGCGCCGTGGCCACCTGCGGCGGCTGGTTCGAGGCGGCCCCGGGCACACCGGTGGCGGCGACGGCCGCGCCGCCCGAGACTTCCGTGCTCTGCTGGCTGCGCACCGCCTTCTCGGCGGCCTCGCCCTGGTTGGGCTTGAACAGCTCCGAGGTCGATTCGGTCTGCGAGAAGTCGATCTCCGCGGCCACGCTGGCACGCAGGTTGTCGCGCCCGACCACCGGTTCGAGCAGGTCGACGATGCGCTTGGCGTAGCCCTGCTCGACCTGGCTCACGTACTGCAACTGCTGCGCGTCGAGGCCACTGGTCGCCACCGCGTCTGACGGGCCCGAGAGCAGCGCGCCCGTCTGGTCGAGCACGCTGACGGCCTTGGGGCTCAGTTCGGCCACGCTCGACGCGACGAGGTGGACGATGCCGGCCACCTGGGCGCGGTCGAGCGTGCGGCCGGGGTGCAGCGTCAGCAGCACCGAGGCCGAGGGCTTCTGCTGCTCGCGAAAGAAGCCGTTCTGGTTCGGCAGCGCCAGGTGCACCCGGGCGCCCTGCACGGCAGCCAGCGCGGTGATCGAACGCGTCAGCTCGCCCTCGAGCCCGCGCTGGAAGTTCAGCCGCTCGCCGAACTGCGTCAGGCCGAAGCGCGCGGTGTCGGTCAGTTCGAAGCCGACCACCGAGCCCTTGGGCAGCCCGGCCGAAGCGAGCTTCAAGCGCGCGTCGTGCACCTGCGACGACGGGACCAGGATCGCCGCGCCGCCGTCGGCGTGGCGGTAGGGCACGTTCATCTGCGAGAGCTGGGCGATGATCGCGCCGCCGTCCTTGTCGGACAGGTTCGCGTAGAGGACCTTGTAGTCGCCCTGGCTGCTCCACATCGACAGCGCGAGCACCACCGCCAGCAGCGCAAGCAGCCCGATCGCCAGCGTGGCCTTGGCCTTGAGCGGCATCCCGAGCAGGCGCGACCCGAGTTCGGCGGCGGCGGGCAGGGCGGGGGAGTTGATCTGGCGAACGACGGCGGTTTCCATGGATCGGGAGGAGGTGTCCGGTTCAGGCAAGCGAGGCCGAAGGTGGGCCGAATGACGCCGATTATTCGGACCTGGGCGCTGCTGCGGTGGGCCGAACAGCCCGTCAAACGGCCGCCAGTTCGCGCCGCCGCCGCGGCCGCCGCGCGACTACGATGCCTCTGCGCTGATCGGAGGCGTGTCGGCGCTTGTCGCGGGCGCGCTGCCACGGCCGAGATGGAGCCCCGAGCATGAACGTCACCCTGAAGCCCTTCGATTTCGCCCAGGCCGTGGCCCGCGCCGGCCTGGCCACCAATGGCCAGCCGCTGGCCGGCGCCAAGGCGGTTCAGGGCGCGGGCTTCCAGCAGGCACTGACCCAGGCGCTCGGCGCGGTGAGCCAGTCGCAGAACACCGCAGTGCAGCTGCAGCGTGAAGTGCAGATGGACAACCCGACGGTCGGCCTCGAAGAGACGATGGTCGCGATGCAGAAGGCCCAACTCGGCTTCCAGGCGACGCTGCAGGTGCGCAACCGCCTGGTGCAGGCCTACAGCGACATCATGAACATGCAGGTATAGCCCCGGTAGCGGACGGGGTCGCCGGCTGCTTCGTCGCGGGAGCGGCTGCTGCGCCGGGTCGAGCGGCTGACGGCACAACTGCCAGCGGCAGCCGGTGGCCACGGAGAACTTCCTGGCATCTCACCTGGCCATGCTCGTGTCGCAGGCGTCCCGGCTCGCCGCGCCGGGCGGACTCAGGTGCCGCCGTAGTCCTTGCGCGGCGGAAAGTCCGGCGTCACCGCTGGCCAGCTGATGCGCGAGCGGCGTACGCGTTGCGGTGGCGCGGGAAGGATGTGGTCGTCCACTGGCAGCATGTCGAACTCTCCGGCCTGCAGGCCCCATACGTCGTCGAAGTTGAGTTCAAGCAGGCCTTGCTGGCCCGGGCCGGCAGCCGACAGGGCGACCGGCACATCCACTGTCTCGTCGGTACGGCGCAGCAATGTGCCGTTGATGTCGAACTGCTCCATCACCGTGCGCTGCCGGTGCGCCCCGCCGCCATTCACGCCGAGGGTCACTGACGACAGGCGTCGGCTGTCCCAGAGAAGCAGCCCGCCCAGCGTGACGACGACGTTGCCGATGCTGTTGCCGATGCTGCCGTCGCCGCTCCAGCTGATGGTGGTGGTGGTGCGGGTCAACGCGTCGTTGCGGCTGATGGTGCCGCTGGCCGTGAAATCGGCGTGGCTGTGCACGGAGCTTTCCAGACCCAACTGGAACGCACCGTTGCGCGGCTGCGCTTCGGGATCCAGCCGCCAGCCGTGCACGTCGGCCCGCAGGTGGATGGTGACGGTGATGGAGAGTGTGAGCTCGTCGATCGTCGTCACCGCGCGCAAAGGAATTTCCCAGTGGGTGATGGGCACCACGTTGCTGCAGCGCCCGCCGTTGAACACCTGCACGTAGCCGCCGCGCGCGAGCTGCTCCACATCGATCAGCGTTTGCAGCAAGTCGCCTTGCCACTGCGGATCGCGCAGCTTGTCGGAGCCTTGCAGGGGCGCGTCGGCGGCGCGGGAGAGCAGGCCTTCGGCGAAGGGCTCGCCCGCGGACTGGGCCAGCGCGATGCGCGCGCTCACGTCAGCGGTGTCGGCGCGGCCGCCGAACTGGCCGACCAACTCGAACTCCATGCGGCCCTCGCGGATCAGCGCGTAGTCGATCGTGGGCAGCAGCGTGTTGGCATACAGCGCTGGCGTCGATGCCTGCAGGTAAAGGGCCGCGTTGCCGCCGTTCGGGCCTGCCGCTACGCCGCGCTTGATCAGATGGCCCAGCGTCTCTCCCACGCCGTAAGCGCGCAGCCGTGGCTCGGGCGCCTGGCGCACGTTCGTGCCGTCGAGGTTGTTGGTGGCCAGGCTCAATTGGACCAAGTCGTCGGCAAAGGCCAGCATGCGCTGCCACGATACCGCTTGCTCCCAGCCCAGGATGTGGCGCAGGCCGGCGCGATTGAGCGGCACGATCCAGTCGGACAAGCTCGCGCCGCCGGTCAGGTTGAAGATGCCGATGCTCTCGGTGGGAAAGCTCCAGTTCAGCGATGCGAACTCCGGCCCGATCGCCAGGCACGCAAATGGCTCCCAGGCGCCAGAAAAGCCCCGCATGCCCACGGCATAGCTCAGGAGCCCCGCGTTCAGGCTGGCTTCGTGGCGCGCCAGGTTGGCTTCGGTGGCGGCCGTGCCGGTGCAGATCAGCGTGCGCGGGCTGTCGTCGTTGCCGGCCTGCGCGGCGCATGCGGTGATGAAGAAGACGCCGTCACCACTCAAACGCGACAGTCCGAGGACGCCGTTGTCGATGCCTTCGTCGGGCGGTTCGCCGGTCTGTATCGCGGGCAGTATGAAGCCGCGGCCTACCGCCATCTTGCGCAGCCTGGGCAGCGTCTCGGCGCTGACGAAGTTCTGGCACAGGTGGGCCGCCTCGGGTGACGAGCTCATCGGCACCTCACCGAACATGTCGAGCTGGCGGTACTGCTGCGCCACCAGCAGCGAAGGCAGGTCGAGACCGCCGTCGCCGGCCAGTGAACGCTCTCGCTGCGCCAACGCCTGCGCGCGCGCTGGCCGCGCGGCCTGTGGCGCCGTGTGGGCGCTGGCACCGGAGGCGGTACCCGGCTCCAGATTGTTGGGCACCACCAACATCTGCCCATCGGTGAAGCGGGCCCAGACATTGCCCATTCGGCTGGAGATGCCCACGCGCTCCAGCGCAGGGAGTGACTGCATCGCGCTGGCCAGCGCCGCGCTGTCGAAGTGCGCACTTCCCGAGCCCAGGCTGGCGACCATGTTGCGCACGGAGTCGAGCGTGGCGACGCGTTGCTGCGGGCCGACTGCGGCGCCGGGGCTGCCGCCTGCCGGCGCGCCATTGCCACCGAAACTTTCGCCGTCGCCGCCCCCTGCGCCATCAACGCTGTCCCCACCGTCGCCGTCGTCGCCGGAACCGCCACAGGCGGTCAGCGTGGTGGCAGACAGCAATACCATGCCCTGCCCTGCCCAGGCCAGAAATTGCCGACGGTGTTGTTGAAAACTGTTCATCGTGCACCTCACATGACGCCACCTGCGACCGCGCGAGTGTCTCAGATCTGGCGTTACGGCGGCGTTACCGCGCGGGGCCACCGCATGACGCGGCACCGTGCTTGGCCGTGACTGCCGTCTTGCACGAGCCGGCCGAGACGACCAGCACCACGGGCGCCGGCACGCGCCGCGCGGCTACTTGGGCGCCGGCGAAGACGATGGCCTTGTCGAGCAGTTCAAACTCGGTGCCGGTGGCGTGCATCCGGCGCAGCGGTACGGCCTCGGCGGCGGAGAAGGCGGGTGCGATGGCCGGCTCGCGCTCGATCTTCGCTTTGTCGGCCGGCGTACAGCGCAGGATGCGCGACCTGTCGTCGGCGCGGTATTCCATGACCTCGAGAGCCAGGCACACCGTCACGCCATCGTGGCGAGCGTGCTGCGGTAGCAACCGGTTGCTGTGGTCGAGCTTGGCGCGGTAGCAGGGGTCCGCTTGAATCTTCTTGACATCAGGGCGTCGGCTTCCGGCCTGGTGACGGCCCAAAGTTCAGCGCGGCCAGTCACCGCGGCCGCGAGTCATAGGACCGTGTTCGTTGAGGGGAAGCTCGCCTCGAACACCGAGCCTTTTGCAGCACTGCCCGCGCTGAACCACATGCGCGCGATGATGAAACGGCAGCCCGCGTACTTGTCCTTAGAGATCCTACAGAACCTCGACACTGGCAGCTCGCCGCGCCTCGGCGAGGCAAGCATGCGGGGCTGGCCACTTCGCTGCCGCGCACGGAAGGCGATGCGCTGGTCGCCAACGACAAGCGCACGACCTGGCGCGAGATGTCTCAGCCCTGACGGCCCGTCGCCGGCGACAAGGCGTCGGGGGCCCGGCGCCGGACATCGGCTCATCGACTTCTCGCGTGTGTCGAAGCGTGGTCAATCTCCGCGGCCGTCACCGCAGCGCCGCCGCAGCGGCGGCATGACGACCTTCAGCAACTGCGGATAGCGCAGAAGCATCCCGCCCCACATGATCGCGGCCACATAGGCGCCAAACAGCACGTGGGTGAACAACGGTGAGCCAACGCGGTAGTGCGTGGCTATCGCACCGCCGAGGAACCCCGTCAGGTAGATGGCGCCGAGCACGGCCGTGCTCGGCAAGGCATGCAGGATCGCGCCTACCAGCAACAGCAGTCCGAGCGGGACGACCGTGGCAACCGGCCAACCGAGTTCGACGGTGCTCTGCATGACAGGCTCGATCTGCAGCAACTTTCCGCTGGCATCGAGCAGGAAGAACAGGATCGCCAGACTCGACAGCCCGAGGCCGAGGCGCTGCCGCCATGCTGGCGCGGTAGGGGTGGCCGAGCCGACCATCGTCTGCGACTTCGCAGCGCTCATGGCCTGCACTTCCTGCCGGGGGCACGGCGCACCGCGGCAGGTTCGGGCGCCAGAGGAACCCAGCCATTGCGGCGAAAGGCTTCCCAGACCGCCATCGCGTGCCCGTGGCCGAGCCCCGAGCTGGACTTCAGCCAGGCGACGAACTGCATCGTCTGGGTCTCGGGGTGCAGCACGCCACTGCGTACGGCCTCATCGAAGAAGTCCTTCGGGTCCTTGCCGGTCTTGGCCCGGATGTTGGTGATGTACGCTTCGAACGTCATGTGTCCACCCCCTCCTGCTTCACTGTAGTGAACTATATTCAATATGGCAAGCCCTGACAAGAGAGCGTATCGGTCCAAACGCCGCGAAGGCGAGGCGCTCCACACCCGTGCCAAGGTACTCGAGGCCGGCAAACACCTGTTCGCACGCAAGGGCATCGATGCGACGACGGTTGCGCAGATCGCGCAGCGCGCCGGGGTGTCGCAGGCGACCGTGTACGCAACGGTGAAATCGAAGGCTGGCCTGCTGCATGCGCTGATGCACGAGGCGATCTTCGGCCCGCGCTTCCAGGACGCGCAGCGCCGGCTGGACGGCGTCGTCGACCCGGTCGAGCGGATCGCGTTGTCGGCCCAGGTCGCCTGTGCAGTCTACGAAGGCGAAAGCGCCGAGCTCAGCCACTTGCTGAAGGCGTCGGCGTTCTCCCCGGAGCTGCGCAAGACGCAGCAGTCTTTCGAGGACCTCCGGCGCGAGATGCAGCGGGCACGCATCGACGCGCTGTTCGAGTCGCATCGGGCGAGGACGGGCCTGGACAAAGCGGCCGCGGGCGACATTCTCTGGATGTTCACCGGCCGGGACGTGTACCACAAGCTCGTGCACGAATCCGGGTGGTCCCCCGACAGGTTCCGCGACTGGCTGGAACGGACCCTGCTCGACACCCTGACGACAGGACCCACCGTCAGCCCACCTGGCCGCGCTGTCGCACCGTCCACTGCGCGTGCCTCGCGCGCAGCGACTCGACCGCGAACATAGCGGTTAACCTGTCCGGAAGCGCGCCGAAGCAGGCTCGGTCGGGAATTCAAGCGACGCAGCAAGAGCCTCAATTCCCACGTCACGGGGCGACTGGCGCTCAACTCAAGCGACATGATCGTCGTTGCGGCGCCGGCCGCGCATGGGCTGGCAGGGTAGGGCGGCTCGACCATCGTCCCCGGCGAGGTCTGCGTCAATGTGCTGCACCGGGCTACCGTGCCACTTTGCCTGCCGCCCGGCCCATGCCTTGTGCGTAAACTCGGCGCTGGCGAAGGCCCGCCGCCCGGGCGGTCCCGGCCGTGGCTCGATGTGGCGGACACTCGCGAGTGGCTGCCGGAGCCGAAAGCCGCGTCACTGTGCAAGAGAGGCTTCCGATGGCGAGAATCGAAGATCGACTGGCCGCGCTGGGCCTGGTGCTGCCGGCGCAGCTCCAGGCGCCGACGGGCACGACACTGCCGTTCCAGTTTGTCAGGCTGGTCGGCCGCCGGGCGCTGATCTCGGGCCATGGGCCGCTGAACGCCGACGGAACGCTGGCCATGCCGCTGGGCAAGCTCGGGCGCGAGCTGACGATCGAGCAAGGCTACGTCGCGGCTCGGCTGACGGGGCTGGCCATCCTCGGCAGCCTGAAGCGCGCCCTCGGCGACCTGGATCGCGTGGCTGCCTGGGGTCGCGTGTTCGGCATGGTCAACTCGGCCGCGGGCTTCAACCGCCAGCCGAGCGTCGTCAACGGCTTTTCCGATCTCATTCTCGAGCTCTACGGCCCCGAGGCCGGCGCCCACGCGCGCAGCGCGGTGGGCATGGCCGAGCTGCCGTTCGACATTCCGGTCGAGATCGAAGGCGAAGTTGAGATCGTGGCGTAGCGCGCCCATATGCTGAACCCGCGCCCTGCGCGTACCGACCGCGACTGACCGACAAGGAGACCGATGTTTCGACCCGCCGTTCCTGCCCTGACCGCGCTGTGCTGCGCCTTCCCGATCGCCGTCCTGGCACAGGCGGCCGCAACGCCGAACTTCAACAGCGCGTCGCATGTGTACCGCTGCACCGGCGGCGCGAAGCTGCCCGTCGTCTACCTGAACATCCAGGGCGGCGACTCGTTCGCGACAATCTATGTCAACGGCACGCTGGCGCTGCTGCGCTCCGGGCCGACGGGCTCGGGCGCCAACTACCTTGCGGTCGACGAGAAGGTGGGCTATCGCTGGCACGTCAAGGGCGACATCGGCAGTCTGTGGTTCCGGGCCGCCTTCCCCGGCGCACGCGAGACGATGGTGCTGCAAGACTGCAAGGACCAGCGGCCGCAGTGACCGGGCGGCCCGGACACAACGGTGGCCTGGAGATGCCACCGGCTGTCGGCTCCCGTTTCGAGGGCGGATGCACCCGCCGCAAGGCACGTTGCCGGACGACGGGCGTGCTGATGTGCGTCCACGTCCCGCCGGACCTCCCTTCAGCGCCGGGCGCTGCATTCGCCGATCCGGACTTCCCGAAGTCGGTCTCAGCTCGCCGTACGCGACGGCGCACTCCAGGCCGGCGCCGCGCCGACCCGTCGGCCGGCGTCGACGCTGAGCGGATCCTTGGGGCGTGCCGACATCAGACGTGGCCACGGCCGCGCGCGCGATCAGTCGCGCACGGGACAAGCCGCGGTGCGGGCTTGCGGCATGCTTGCGCTCGCACCCAGCCACTGCCACGACCATGCCCTTCCAAAGACTGCTGATCGCCAACCGCGGCGAGATCGCCATCCGCATCGCTCGCGCCGCCGCGGACCTCGGCGTGCCGACGGTCGCGGTGGCGTCCGAAGACGATGCGGCAGCGCTGCATCTGCGCCAGGCCGACGCGAGCGTCGCGCTCTCCGGAAGCGGCCCCGGCGCCTACCTCGACATCGAGCAGATCGTCCGCGCCGCGCTGCGCACCGGCTGCGACGCACTGCACCCCGGCTACGGCTTCCTGGCCGAGAACGCGGCACTCGCGCGGCGCTGCGCCGAGGCGGGCATCTGCTTCGTCGGCCCGGCGCCCGAAGTGCTCGAACTCTTCGGCGACAAGCTGCAGGCGCGCGCGCTGGCGCAGCGCTGCCACGTCCCGGTGCTGCCGGGCACGCAGGGCGCGACCACCGTGGCGCAGGCGCTCGACTTCCTGGCCAGCCTGGGCGACGGCGGCGCGATGATGATCAAGGCCGTGGCCGGCGGCGGAGGGCGCGGCATCCGCACCGCGCGCGGCGCCGCCGAGGTGGCCGCAGCGCATGCGCGCTGCGCGTCGGAGGCGCTGAAGGCCTTCGGCAGCGGCGACGTGTATGTCGAGCGCCTGGCGGGCCGTGCGCGTCATGTGGAGCTGCAGATCGTCGGCGACGGCAGCGGCGCGGCCACGCACCTGGGCGAGCGCGAGTGCAGCCTGCAGCGGCGGCACCAGAAGCTGGTCGAGATCGCGCCCAGCCCGAGCGTGCCTCGGGCGCTGCGCGAGCGGCTGGGCGCGGCGGCGCTGGCGCTGGCGCAGGCCACGCGCTACCGCGGTGTCGGCACGGTCGAGTTCCTGGTCGAGCTGGACGCGGCCGGCGAGCCGCTGCATTGGTTCTTCATCGAGGCCAACCCGCGCCTGCAGCTCGAGCACACGGTGACCGAGATGGTGACCGGCATCGACATCGTGCAGGCGCAGTTGCGCATCGCCGCCGGTGCCAGCCTGGCCGACGTCGGCCTGGCCGCGCCGCCCGTGGCGCGCGGCTATGCGATGCAGTTGCGCATCAACATGGAAACCATGGCCGCCGACGGCGACGCGCTGCCCGCCGGCGGCACGCTGCGCGCCATCGAATGGCCCGGCGGGCCGGGTGTGCGCGTGGACGGCTGCGCCTACAGCGGCTATACGCCGAATCCGCGCTTCGATTCGCTGCTTGCCAAGCTCGTGGTGCACAGCGCGTCGGCGCACTATGCCGATCTGGTGCACAAGGCCTATCGCGCGCTGTGCGAACTGCGGCTCGACGGCGTGCCCACCAACCAGCGCTTCCTGCAGGCGCTGCTGCTAAGCGCCGAGGTGCAGGCCAACCGGGTCGATACCGGCTTCGTGGAGCGTCACGGCGCCGCGCTCGTTGCGGCCGGCGCCGGCCACCCGCAGCGTCACGCGTTGCCGGCCGAGGCGCCCTTGCGGGGCCGTGCCGAGCCGATGCCAGGCGGCCCGCCGGGCTGCACGGCCATCGTCGCGCCGATGGACGGCGTGCTGGTCGAGCTCACGCCCCGGCCCGGCGACTTGCTCGGCGCGGGCGAGCAGGTCGCGGTGATCGAGGCGATGAAGATGGAGCACCTCGTGCTTGCCGATGCCAGCGCGCGCGTGCACGCCATCGGTGCCGCCGCAGGCGACAGCGTACGCGCGGGCGCGCCGCTGCTGTGGGTCGAGCTCAGCGGCATGGCGGCGAAGTCGGGCGCCAGCGCAGCGAGCGCGGTCCCAGACCACATCCGCCCCGACCTGGCCGAGGCGATCGAGCGCCACGCGATCGGACTCGACGCGCAGCGCGCCGAGGCGGTGACCAGGCGCCACCGAAGCGGCCTGCGCACCGCGCGCGAGAACATCGCCGACCTGGTCGACGAGGGCAGCTTCGTCGAATACGGCGCGCTTGCCGTTGCCGCGCAACGCGGCCGGCGCAGCCTGGACGACCTGATCCGCAACACGCCGGCCGACGGCATGGTGGCGGGCCTGGCCAGCGTCAACGCCGCGCAGTTCGGCACGCAGGCCGCGCGCTGCGCCGTGCTGGCCTACGACTACACGGTGCTCGCCGGCACGCAGGGGCTGTTCAACCACAAGAAGACCGACCGGTTGTTCCGGCTTGCCGAAGACTGGCGCATCCCGATCGTGCTGTTCGCCGAAGGCGGCGGCGGCCGGCCGGGCGATACCGACTTCAACGGTGTCGCCGGCCTCGACGTGACGACCTTCCACCATTACGCGCGCCTGTCGGGCAAGTTGCCGCGCGTCGGCATCGTCGCCGGCCGCTGCTTTGCCGGGAATGCGGCGCTGCTCGGTTGCAGCGACGTGATCATCGCCACCCGCGACAGCTCCATCGGCATGGGCGGACCGGCGATGATCGAAGGCGGCGGCCTGGGCGTGGTGGCGCCGGGCGACGTGGGGCCGGCGGCGATGCAGGCCGCGAACGGCGTGATCGACGTGCTGGCGGACGACGAAGCGGCCGCTGTTCGTGCGGCGAAGCAGACCCTGTCGTACTTCCAGGGCGCGACCTCCGGATGGGAATGTGCCGACCAGCGCGCGCTGCGCCATTGCGTGCCCGAGAACCGCGTGCGCGCGTACGACATGCGCGCCGCGATCGAGCTGCTGTGCGACAGCGGCTCGGTGCTCGAACTGCGCGCCGCCTTCGGCGCCGGCATGATCACCGCGCTGGTGCGCATCGAAGGCCGAGCGATGGGGCTCGTCGCCAACAACCCGCGCCACCTCGGCGGCGCGATCGACGCCGACGCCTGCGACAAGGCGGCGCGCTTCATGCAACTCTGCGACGCGTTCGCGCTGCCGATCGTCTCGCTCTGCGACACACCGGGGTTCATGGTCGGCGTGGCCTCCGAGGCGAAGGCGATGGTGCGCAAGACCTCGCGTCTGTTCGTCACCGCGGCCAGCCTGCTTGTGCCGGTGTTCACCATCGTGCTGCGCAAGGGCTACGGCCTGGGCGCGCAGGCGATGGCCGGCGGCAGCTTCGCGGCGCCGTTCTTCTGCGTCGCCTGGCCGAGCGGCGAGTTCGGCGCGATGGGGCTCGAAGGCGCGGTGCGGCTGGGCTTTCGCAAGGAGCTCGAGGCGGCACCCGACGCCGCCGCGCGCCAGGCGCTCTTCGAGCGGATGGTCGGCGCGGCCTACGAGCGCGGCAAGGCGCTCAACATGGCGAGCGTCCTCGAGATCGACGCCGTGATCGACCCCGCCGAGTCGCGCCGCTGGCTGGTGCGCGGGCTGGCTTCGGTGCCGCCGTTGCAGGCAGGCGGGGCGCGCTTCATCGACACTTGGTGAGGGGCGTCCTGGCAGGCCCTGGCATGTCCTCGGTGACCGAACCGCCAGCCTGCGCGAAAATGCGGCAATACTTGCGGTACCCGGCGGTGGGCTGTTCGATCCGCGGCCATGCCGATGAGAGGGCCGCTGCGGCGCGACGGCTCAGTGGGGACGGGCGCGGCGGCGCAGCGATGCCTCCGCAGGCGGGTGTCCCAGGGCGAAGTGGCGCGTCGTCGACGCGCGGAAAGGTTCGATGGCCACGACAGGCAAGACTCCCGCGGCATCCCGGGCGCGGACCGCGCCGCGCAAGCGCACGAGCCGGCCCAAGCCCGCCACGGCACGCAAGGTGTCGCCGCCGCTGCCGCAGTTGCCGGTGCTGCCGGCGCCGGCGCCGATCGCCGAGTCGGCGCTGAAGGCGCTGGCGAGGCAGCTCCAGTCATGGACCAACTCGGTGCTGGGCATGGCCGGGACGGCGACCGACCTCGGGGTGACGCTGGCCAAGTCGCGCCTGCACAAGCCGCAACACAAGGCGGCGGTCGAGAAGGCGGGCTCGCTGCTGCACGAACTGCGCCAGGCGGCGGGCCTGACGGTCAACGACCTCGGCGCCGCGCTCGGCCTGAACGACGCGTCGGAGCTCGAGCTGATCGAGAGCGGCAAGGTGGCGATGCCGTTCGAGCTGATCCTGCGCGCGGCGTCGGTGCTGGGGCGCAAGGATCCGGTCACCTTCGTCATGCAGTTCACCCGTGCCTACAACCCCGACCTCTGGAAGACGCTCGAGAGCCTGGGCATCGGCAAGCTCGTCGTGCAGGGCGCGCGCGAGCGCGAGTTCGCCAACATCTACCGCGCGCACGACGCTGCGCGCAAGCTCTCGGACGAGGAATTCGCGCAATTGCTGGCGTTCGTGACTGCGGGCTTCGAGCTGGCGTTGAACTTCATGGGCAAGCTCAAGGGCGCCGCGAAGGCGCAGAAGGAGGCATGAAGATGGCGGGTCGCTGGATCGTTGCCGCCGCGCTGGCCGCGCACGCGGTGGTGGCGTTGGCGCAGGGCGCCATCTACGAGTCGAAGGACAAGGCCGGTCCGGTCTTTTCCGACAAACCATCGCCCGGCGCCAGCGTGGTCGATCTGCCGCCGCCAAATGTGATCCAGAGCCCGCAGATCGCGCCCGCATCGCCCCCTCCGGCCGTTGCGGCGGCGCCGTACCGGTCGCTCGCGATCGTCTCGCCGGCAAGCGAGGGGACCGTCCACACCAACACCGGCGCCTTCGACGTCAGCGCGCGCGCCGTTCCCGCGCTGCGCGGCGGCGACCGCATCCGGCTCAGCCTCGACGGGAAACGGCTTGCTTCGAGTTTCCGCTCGGTGAACCTGCGCATCGAGGAATCGGATTGGCTCCAGGCCGCTGGCGCCGAGCGCGCCGATCACACGCTGCAGATCGCCATCGTGGACAAGCAGGGCGCGGTACTGATCGAATCGGCGCCGGTTCGCTTCTACGTGCATCGCGCTACGGCG
Source organism: uncultured bacterium (assembly GCA_963779155.1). Classification (GTDB taxonomy): domain Bacteria; phylum Pseudomonadota; class Gammaproteobacteria; order Burkholderiales; family Burkholderiaceae_C; genus CAIKUF01. Next base: position 453,163 of record CAVZXE010000007.1, read on the forward strand.
GGCGGAGGGCGGCGCTGAAGTCCGATGCCGGCGTGCGGCCATGAAGCGCGTCGGCGCGCGGCCTCTCCAAGCCGCTTGAGACCCGGTGGGGGCCGCGAATGCAAAGGGCCCGGGGGCCGTCTCGCGCTCAGGCCTGCAGCGAGCCGCCGCGCGGGCTGCGTTCGTTGGCGCCCAGCGCCGAGTACAGGCCGCTCGCCTCGCGCGGCAGCAGCACGTCGATCGCACGGTCGAGCGCGGCGGTGGCGCGCGCGAACGACTCGCGCTGTGCCGCCACCTGGCTGCTGGCGCGCATCAGCCGCTGGCGCAGCGGCGGCGGCAGGGTGCCATGGCGCGCCGCTTGCGAGAAGTGCTCGACCGCCCGCGCCAAGGCGCGGTGCAGCTCGCTGGCCTGGGTGTCGATGTCGGCGCTGTTGCGTTCGAGCAGCGCCAGGCCCAACGCGGTCAGGCGAGCCTCGACGGCACTCAGGGCTTCCTCGAGATCGTCGCCCGCGGGCGTGGACGCGGCGGCGGCAGTAGGGGCCGGCATGGGTGCGCCCGCCGTCACCGCTTGACGCTGCCGAGGACTTCCTGTGCGTTGGCGATCAGCTTGTCGGCGATCGCTTCGGGGTTGGCCTTGAACGTGCCGTCGGCGATGGCCTGCGAGATGCGCGCCACCTTGTCGGCGTCGAACTCGGCCGGGGCTCCCTTGATGCCCGACAGCAGGCTCGCCGCGGTGCTCGAAAGCTCGACCTTGGCGCTGCTGTCGGCCGCGCCGGCCGCTGCCGCCTTGGCCGCTTCGTCGGGTGCGGTGCGTCCGGTGCCCGTGGCTGCCGGGGGTGCCGGCTCGTGAATGCCCGATGCGGGGTTGCCGATCTTCATGGGATGCTCCGTATTTGCCTCCAGGGCGCCGGCGGCGCCGGCCCCCCGAGGGAGCAGCGGCGCCCAGGGACGGCCTGGCGGCGACTGCGGGGGTGACGACGGTCACGCCCCATCAACATGAACGCTGTATCGGACGCTTGATTCCCGACTTTAGTGCTTTCGTGCAAGTGGTACATCCCGGCGCGCATGGTTACAGGCCCACTTCGAGGCGCCGCTCGGCCACCGCAACGCCGATCACGATGCGTCCGCTCTCGGTGCGCACGCGCGCCGGCTGACCTTCCAGGCCCGGGCCGAGCGCCTGGCCTTCGCCGCTGACCCGAAAGCCGGGGCCGATCGCGGTGACCTGCACCGTGTCTCCGGCGGCGAACCATTGCCGCGCCCGCAGATCGGCCTGGTGCAGGGTCTGGCCGGCCACCACCGGCCGCGCCAGCGTGCGGCCGACGGCCAGCTCGGCGTTGGCGACGGGGCCGGCGCCGTCGGCCAGGTCGACTTCGCCCGGCCGCAGGTCGGCGCTGCCCAGTACGGCCCCCATGGGCCGCGTGGCTGCGACGATGAGCCCGGGGCCGAACACCTTCACGGTCAGCGGCAGGTAGACGTTCCACCGCGTCGCGCCCTGGGCACAACGCAGGCCGATGCGCGTCCGGCCCCACAGGCGGGTGCCGGCCGGCAGGTAGGGCTCGACGCGATCGCAGGGCGCCAGGCGCAGCCGCGAGTCGAGGGCGCCAACCTGCACCTCGAGCCGCAGGCCGGGCGCCGCGGCAGTATCGAGCGCGAACTGGCGCACCTGTTGCTCGAGCTCGGACGCGGCGGCCGGTGCCGGCGATTCCGCCGCCGCCGCCGACTGCGCCGAAGGCGGCGGCGCCGGTGCGGCCGGCCCGGCCGCGCGCGCCGCCAGGCCGACGCCGAGCGCGAGCAGCCCCGAGACGGCGGCCGCGCGGGCGAGCCGCGTGGCGCGCAAGGCGACGCGGCGGCTGCGCTGGGAGGGGGCGGGCAGGGCGTCCACGGGGCCACTCTAGGGGCGCCGGTCCGGCCGCGGTGGTGCGAACTGGCGGCCAAAGGCGGCACTGTTCGCGCATATGGCCGGCCCGCCGCTGACCACAATGACCCGACACGACCCCCGGAACTCCCCGGGGTCCGCGAAGGATCGGCAGCATGCTCAACCGCCTTACCGACACGCTCGACTTCCACGGCCAGGCCCTCGCGCTGCGCTCCGAGCGCCAGCGTCTGCTGGCCAGCAACATCGCCAATGCCGACACCCCCGGCTACGTGGCGCGCGACATGAATTTCGCGCAGGCGCTGCGGCAGGCCACCGGCGCAATGCCGGCGGCGAACGCGCTGGCCACCAGCCGGCCGGGGCACATCGGCGACGGCGCAGCGTCGGGCGCCGGCAGCGCGCTCGAATACGCGACGCAGAGCCAGACCAACCTCGACCGCAACACGGTGGACATGGACCGCGAACGGGCCAGCTTCGCCGACAACTCGGTGCGCTACGAAGCCACGCTGCGCTTCATCAACAGCCATGTGCGCACGCTGACGAGCGCGATCACCGGGCAATAGGCCCGCACGCCCGAACCCTGCAGGAGCCAGCCGCCATGTCGATGTTCTCGATCTTCAACGTCTCGGGCAGCGCGGTCAGCGCGCAGGCGCAACGGCTCAACGTCGTGGCGAGCAACCTGGCCAACGTCGACACCGTGGCCGGCCCCGACGGCCAGGCCTACAAGGCCCGCCAGGTGGTCTTCCAGACGCTGCTGATGGGCGGGCCGGGGCGGCCCGAGGCCGCGGCCGGCGTGGCCGTGACGCAGATTGCCGAGGACGAAACGCCCGGCCGCCGCGTGCACGACCCCAAGCACCCGCAGGCCGACGCCGATGGCTACGTGACCTACAGCAACGTGAATGCGGTGGAGGAGATGGTCAACATGATCTCGGCCTCGCGCTCGTACCAGAACAACATCGAGGTCATGAACACCGCCAAGAGCCTGCTGCAGAAGACGCTGCAGATGGGCCAGGCGTGACCTGCCCGACGCACGAAAGCCGACCATGAGCATTGCCTCCATTGCCTCCACCGGCGCCTCCGCCGTCACCGCCACGCCGGCGACGAAGAACGACGAGGCCAGTGCCGATCGCTTCCTCAAGCTGCTGGTTGCGCAGATGCAGAACCAGGACCCGCTGTCCCCGATGGACAACGCGCAGGTCACGAGCCAGATGGCGCAGATCAACACCGTCAGCGGCATCGAGAAGCTCAACACCTCGGTGCAGGGCCTGTCGGGCCAGTTCATGCAGATGCAGGCGCTGCAGGGGGCCACACTGGTCGGCCACGACGTGGTGGTGCCGGGCGACAGTATGTCGATCACCGACGGCGTGGGGCAGGGCGGCTTCGAACTCGCCAACGCGGCCGACAGCGTGAAGGTCGAAGTGCTCTCGGCCAGCGGCCAGGTGCTCGACGCGATCGATCTGGGCGCGCAGTCGAGCGGCCTGCACAGCTTCGGCTGGCCTGCCGGCAGCGCCAGCGACAGCAGCGGGCTGCGCTTTCGCGTCACCGCCAAGAGCGGCGCCACCAAGCTTTCCGTCACGCCACTGATGCGCGACCGCGTCGACGCGGTGAGCACTGGCGGCGACTCGCTCAGGCTCGAGCTGCAGAAGTCGGGCAGCGTGGCCTACAGCACGGTCAAGGCCTTCAACTGACACCCCTGCGGACTCACCGCCCCCCACCCAAGGAACTCCCATGAGCTTCAACCAAGGTCTCTCCGGTCTGAATGCCTCCAGCAAGAACCTGGAAGTCATCGGCAACAACATCGCCAACGCGAACACCTTCGGCGCCAAGAGCGCGCGCGCCGAATTCGCCGACGTCTATGCCGCCGCGCTGAACGGAGCCGGCACCAACAACGTCGGCATCGGCGTCAACCTGGCGGCCGTGGCGCAGCAGTTCACGCAGGGCAACATCACCCGCACCGACAACCCGATGGACATCGCCATCAACGGCTCGGGCTTCTTCCAGGTGAGCGACGGCAAGAACCCGGCCGTGTACACCCGCAACGGCCAGTTCAAGCTCGACAAGGACGGCTACTTCGTCAACAACCAGCAGCAAAAGCTGATCGGCTACCCGGCCGACGCGCAGGGCGTTGTCCAGCCGGGCCAGTCGGGGCCGCTGATGTTGCCGACCGCAGGCATCACGCCGAACGCGACCACGAGGATCCGGCTCGAGATGAACCTGGACTCGCGCTCGGCGACCACGCTGCCGGCGGCCGGCCCGCAGATCGATTTCGCCGACGCCACGACCTACAACAACGCGACCTCGCTGACCGCCTTCGACGCCAAGGGGCAGGATGTCGCGCTGACCTACTACTTCCAGAAGGCCGGCACCGACAGCTGGAACGTGTACGTCGCCGCCAACGGCAAGGCGGTGCTCGACAACGGCGCCACGCCGCCGGTGCCGACGCCGGTGACGACGATCACCTTCCCGCCCAACGGCGGCACGCCGACCGCGCCGGTGGGCCCGGTGAACTTCGACATCCCGGCGTCGACCAATTCGCTCGGCGCGGCGACGCTGCCGATCGTCGGCGTCGCGCTCAACCTCGGCGGCGCGACGCAGTACGGCGCGTCGTTCGGCGTCACCAGCCTGTCGCAGGACGGCTTCGCGCCGGGCCAGCTGACGAGCGTGAACATCGAAGCCGACGGCGTGCTGATGGCGCGTTATTCGAACGGCCAGTCCAAGCCTGCCGGGCAGCTCGAACTGGCGACCTTTCGCAACCCGCAGGGCCTGATCGCGCTGGGCGGCAATGCCTGGGCGCAGTCGTACGGCTCGGGTGCTCCGGTGGTCGGCACGGCGGGCAACGGCAATCTCGGCGTGCTGCAGTCCGGCGCGCTCGAGGAAAGCAACGTCGACCTGACCGGCGAACTCGTCAACATGATCACCGCGCAGCGCGTGTACCAGGCCAACGCGCAGACCATCAAGACGCAAGACCAGGTGATGCAGACCCTGGTGAACCTGCGCTGATGGCTGAGCGCAGCGCGGTCACGCTCGATCAGGTCCGCCTGCCAAGGGAGCTGCCATGGATCGGATGATCTACCTGAGCATGTCGGGCGCGAAGGCCACGCTGCAGCGCCAGGACACGCTGGCCAACAATCTGGCCAACGTCTCGACGACGGGCTTTCGCGCCGAGCTGCAGTCGTATCGCGCGGTGCCGGTGCAGGGCAGCGGCGCGAGTACCCGCGTGTTCACCCTGGAGACGACGACCGGCTACGACAGCGCGCCCGGCCCCGTGGCCACGACCGGGCGCAACCTCGACGTCGCGGTCCGCGGCGACAGCTGGCTCGCGGTGCAGGCGCTCGACGGCACCGAGGCCTACACCCGCGCCGGCTCGCTCGACGTGGGCGCCGACGGCACGCTCGTGACGCGCAGCGGTCTGCAGGTGCTCGGCGACGGCGGGCCGATCCAGTTGCCGCCCAACAGCGAGCCCAGCATTGCCGGCGACGGCTCGATCAACGTACGCCTGCCCAGCGGAGCCAACAGCGTGGTCGGCAAGCTGAAGCTCGTCACACCCGAGGCCAGGCTCGAACGCGGCGGCGACGGCCTGTTCCGCGGCCCCGGCGGCGACCCGCTCGAGGCCGACGCCGCGGCGCGGGTGCAGGACGGCGCGCTCGAAGGCTCGAACGTGAGCCCGGTCGAGAGCATGGTGGCGATGATCGCTGCGGCGCGCCAGTTCGAGGCGCAGATGAAGATGATGCAGACCGCCGAGGCCGACGAGAAGGCTGCGGCGCAGTTGCTGTCGGCGAACTGAGCCTGCGCGCTGCGGGCGGCCGCTGTTCGGTGGTCGCCTTCGGCCCGCGTCGGCGGGTGGCTGACGCGCCGGGGCCTGTGGGACACTCCCCGCATGATGATCGTGAGTCGGCTGCCATTGCGTATTGGGCGCTTCGCCGATGCTTCGACCGGCGCAGCCCGATGCAAGGGCCATCGGACACCGGCCCCACCAAAGGCCGACGTGCTCGCCGCCACTGCCAGAATCCGCCGGACTCGTCGGCTCACCGGCCCGGCGACTCGATTCATCGCCATGGGCGCGGGCCAGGCGCGCCGCGTTGCGCTGTGCTGCATCCTGCTGCTGACGGGGTGCGCCGGCATCGAGCGCGCGCCGCAGCGCGATCCGCCACCGGCCGCGGCAACGACGTCGTTCGAGCCCAAGGGGGCCGCCCCCGCGACGCCCCATGCGGCAACGAAGGCGGGGCACGACGCCATCACGGCGTCGGCAGCGGTACCGGCCGCAGCATCCGTCCCGGCCGGCAAGGGGGCGTCCGCGCCCGTTGCTGCGCCCTCCAAGGCGCAGGCGCAGGCGGCCTCGACACCTACGCCTGCAGCGCACGCGCCCCAGAGCGTGACGCCCCCGGCGGCGGCAGCCAGGCCGGTCGCGTCGCCGCCGCTGGATCTCAAGTCGCTCGAGACGCGCCTCAAGGAGACGAAGGCGATCGGCGTGTTCACCAAGATCACGCTCAAGAACCAGGTCGACGATCTGCTGGGGCAGTTCCGGGCGTTCTACCAGGGGCGGCTCAAGACCTCGCTGGCCGAGCTGCGGCAATCGTACGATCGGCTGGTTCTCAAGGTGCTGGCGCTGCTGCAGGATGCCGACCAGTCGCTCGCCACGGCGATTGCGTCGTCGCGCGAATCGATCTGGGGCATTCTTTCCGATCCCGCGAAGTTTGCGGCGGTCTAGGTCGCTCGCCGGAGAAACAACGTGAATGCTCGTACCTCAGCCTTGACGCTCGCTGCCTTGTTTGCGACGCTCGGTGCGTTGCCTTCCCGCGCCGCGGAAGATGCCGCGCTCCTCAAGGACCTGACGTCGGTGATCGCGCTGCTGGGGCTGCCCTGCGGCGAAGTGGTCAGTGCCACCCTGCTGAAGGACAACGATCACGTCGCCACTTGCCGGGACGGGAACCGGTATCGCGTCTTCATCAACAGCGAGGGTCGGGTGGTCGCGCAGAAGCAGTAGGGCACCTGCGCAGCGTGCGACGGGGGTTTTCGCGCGCGCGACCCCGGGCCGTGGCCCGTCGCCGGCGCACGGCGCCCGCGGCCACGCTTGCCGCGGCGCACTTGCATCCCCGCAGCCGCGCGGCCGCCGCGTGCCAGCAAGCCCGGCGGCAACGCAAGCCTGCGCCACCAGCACTGCATCAAGCGCGAAGAAGGCTGCAGAGCACCCGTCTTTTCGACGCTTGATCCGGGGTGCGAAGGGGCACCATCGGCGGCATAGCCCGGAGCCCCGCCATGATGCGTTCCCTGTGGATCTCGAAGACCGGCATGGAGGCCCAGCAGACCCAGCTGGACACCATCTCGCACAACCTGGCCAATGTCTCGACCAACGGCTACAAGCGCTCGCACGCCGTGTTCGAGGACCTGATGTACCAGAACCTGCGCCAGGTCGGCGCCAACAGCTCCGACCAGACGACGCTGCCGACCGGGCTGCAGGTCGGCCTTGGCACGCGCGCCGTCGCCACCTCGCGCACGTTCTCGCAGGGCAACCTGCAGCAAAGCACGAATCCGCTCGACCTGGCGGTGCGCGGCAACGGCTTCTTCCACGTGCAGATGCCCGACGGCACGGCCGGCTACACGCGCGACGGCTCGTTCCAGGTCGATGCGCAGGGGGTGCTCGTCACCAACAACGGCTACCCGTTGCAGCCCGGGATAACGATCCCCGCCGGCGCCCAGAGCGTGACGATCGCCTCCGACGGCACCGTCAGCGTCACCCTCTCCGGCCAGGCGCAGGCGCAGACGGTCGGCCAACTGCAACTGGTGAGCTTCGTCAACCCCGCCGGCCTCGAGCCGAAGGGCCAGAACCTCTTCACCGAGACCACCGCCTCGGGCACGGCGAGCGCCGGCGCACCGGGGCTGAACGGCCTCGGCTCGATCCAGCAGGGCTTCGTCGAGACCTCCAACGTCAACGTGGTCGAGGAGCTCGTCTCGATGATCCAGACCCAGCGCGCCTACGAGCTCAACTCGAAGGCGATCCAGACCTCCGACCAGATGCTGCAGAAGCTCGCGCAACTGTGAGCCGGCCGTCGCCGTCGCCGCCGGGCCGCCCCAGGGCGACGGCGCCCCCCGCGGGGGGCCGGTGCCGATGGCATCCAGGGGGCACAACTTGGAATTCGACATGAAGCCCCTGATCCTTGCCCTGTGCACGCTCGCCCTGGCCGGTTGCCAGGCTCTCAACAGTGCGCCGCCGGTGGACGTGGCGCAGCCCACGTCGGTGCGGCCGCTGCCGATCGCGGCGCCGACCGTCAACAACGGCGCAATCTTCCAGACCGGCCAGTACCGGCCGCTGTTCGAAGACTACCGGGCGCGCCTGGTCGGCGATACGCTGACGGTGCAAATCGTCGAGCGCGTCAGCGCCAGCCAGAAGTCCAACAGCACGGTCGACAAGAACGGCAAGTTCGAGGCTGCGGTCACGGCACTGCCGGCGCTGAAGGTGACCGCGCTGACCCGCGCCTCGGCGGCGGGCTCGTCGACCAACACCTTCGAGGGCAAGGGCAGCACCGACACCGCGAATGACTTCAGCGGCGTGATCAACGTCAGCGTCACCGAGGTGCTGCCCAACGGCCACCTGGTGATCGCCGGCGAGAAGCAGATCGGCGTCAACCACAACGTCGACGTGCTGCGCTTCTCGGGCCAGGTCGACCCGCTGATGATCCGGCCGGGCAACGTGATTGCCTCGGCGCAGATCGCCAATGTGCGCATCGAGCACCGCGGCCGCGGCCAACAGGCCGAGGCGCAGGGAATAGGCTGGCTGTCGCGGGTCTTTTTGAACGTTGTGCCGTTCTAGCGCCGTCGAGAATCGGTTGGACCGAACCTGGGCCTGCGCCATGAACCCGACCGACCGAGTGATCCGCTGGCTGGTGACCTTCGCCGCACTTGCCGCCAGCGCCGCGCTGTGGTGGCCGCTGCCGTCGCAGGCGGCGCGCGTCAAGGAAGTCGCCTCGGTGCAGGGCGTGCGCAGCAATGCGCTGGTGGGCTACGGTCTGGTCATGGCGCTCGATGGCACCGGCGACTCGAGCACGGGGATTCCCTTCCTGCCGCAGAGCATGATCGCGCTGCTGCAGCAGAACGGCGTCACCGTGCCGCAGGGCACCAACATGCAGCTGAAGAACGTCGCCGCGGTGATGGTGACGGCGCAGTTGCCGCCGTTCGCGCAGCCGGGGCAGACGATCGACGTCACGGTCTCGTCGATGGGCAACGCCAAGTCGCTGCGCGGCGGCACGCTGATCAGCACGCCGCTGCGCGGCGCCGACGGCCAGATCTACGCGATGGCGCAGGGCAACCTCGTCGTCGGTGGTGCCGGCGCCGCGGCGGGTGGCTCGAAGGTACAGGTCAACAGTTTGAACGCTGGCCGCGTGCCCGACGGTGCGACGGTCGAGCGCAGTGTGCCGACGCCGCTGAACCAGGGCGAGACGCTGCAGCTCGACCTGAACGCGAACGACTTCAATACCGCGCGTGAAGTGGCTCGGGCCATCAACCGCAAGATGGGTGACGGCACCGCGCAGGCGCTCGACGGGCGTTCGGTGCGGGTGCGCATGCCGGCCTCGCCCGAAGCGCGGGTGGCCTTCCTGGCCGACGTCGAGAACCTGCCGCTCGAACTTGCCGCGCCGGCCGCCAAGATCGTGCTCAACGCGCGCACCGGTTCGGTCGTGATGAACCAGGCAGTCACGCTGGCGGCCTGCGCGGTGGCGCACGGCAACCTGGCCGTGGTCATCAACTCGACGCCGGTGATCAGCCAGCCGGCCGCGTTCTCGCAGGGGCGCACGGTCACCAGCGAGCAGGCCGACATCCAGATCCGCGCCCAGCCGGGCATGCTCGTCGAGATGCCTTCGGGCGCCAGGCTGGCCGATGTGGTCAAGGCGCTGAACTCGCTCGGCGCGACACCGCAGGACCTGCTCGCGATCCTGCAGGCGATGAAGTCGGCCGGCGCGCTTAATGCCGAGATCGAGGTGATCTGATGGCGACCGTGGCGCCTGCGACCCTGACCACCGACGCGCTGCGCAGCCGCGCCGCGGCCGACCCGAAGGCCGCGATCAAGGAAGCGGCGAAGCAGTTCGAGGCCCTCTTCATGCAGGAGATCATGAAGAGCATGCGCCAGGCCACGCTGGCCAGCGGCATGCTCGACAACCCCGGCACGCAGATGGGCACCGAGATGCTCGACACCCAGTTCGCGAGCCAGATGACGGGCTTGCGCGGGGGGCTCGGCGACGTGATCGCGCGCCAGCTGGAGCGCCAGATGGGCGTGGCCCCGCTCACCGCTTCGCCCACCGGACGCACGGCGCCCGCGCCAGCACGCAGCGAGAGCGAGTTCAGCCAGACCAATGGCAAGGCTCGGCAGCTCGACTTCCTGCGGGCGAACCAGTCGGCCGCGCGCGCGGCCGAGGCCGAGACGGGCATTCCCGCAGCGTTCATGCTGGCCCAGGCCGCTCACGAGACGGGCTGGGGCCAGCGCGAGATTCGCAGCGCCGATGGCGGCAGCGCCAACAACCTGTTCGGCGTCAAGGCCGGCAGCGGATGGAAGGGCGCCGTGGCCGAGGTCGCGACGACCGAATACGTCGATGGCCAGCCGCGCCGGCTCACCCAGCGCTTCCGGGTCTACGCGTCGGCGGCCGATTCGTTCCGCGACTATGCCCGGCTGATGAAGGACAACAGCCGCTACAGCCAGGTGCTGGCCAGTGGCGGCAGCGCCGAACGCTTTGCGCAGGGCCTGCAGGCGGCGGGCTACGCGACCGACCCCGCCTACGCCGACAAGCTCGGCCGCGTGATCAACACGACCTTGCGCCTGCAGCGCGCGCTGGGCTGAACGGAGAAGCCGGACCATGTCTTCGACCGCCCTGTTCTCGATCGGCGCGCGCGCGATGACGGCGAGCTACGCCGCATTGCAGACCACCGGCAACAACATCGCCAATGCCAACACCCGCGGCTACTCGCGCCAGCAGGCGGAACTCGCCACCAGCACCGGCCAGTACACCGGCAGCGGCTTCTTCGGCAAGGGCGTCGACGTGACGACGATCAGTCGTTCTCACGACCGGTTCCTGACCCGCGAGGTCGCGCTTACACGCTCGGTGGCCGAGGCCGACGGCGCCCGGCTGTCGCAGCTGCAACAGCTCGAGAAGCTGTTTGCGACGGGCGAGGCGGGGCTGGGCTACCTCGGCGGGCAGCTGCTCAACGCCTTCGTCGACGTGGCCAGCCGGCCGCAGGATCCCTCGTCGCGCCAGGTGGCGCTGGCGCGTGCGGAAGACGCCGCGGCGCGCTTTCGGGCCACCGGCGAGCGGATCGACGCCCTGCAGGCCGGGGTCGCGCAGGACCTGAGGAATTCGATCAAGGCCGTCAACGCACTGGCGCAGACGGTGGCCGCGCTGAACCCGCAGATCGCCGCGGCCAAGGCGACCGGCCACGAGCCGAACGACCTGCTCGACCAGCGCGACCGCGCGGTGGCCGAGATCGGCGCCTACCTGCAAGTCACCGCGATCGAGGCCGACGACGGCTCGCAGAGCCTGTTCATCGGCGGCGGGCAGCGGCTCGTGCTGGGCGCTGAGGCCCTGCCGTTGACGGCCCTGGCCGATCCGTTCGACCCGTCGAAACTGCGCATCGGCGTGCGCGACAGCGGCTTCGACCGCCTGCTGCCCGAGGGCATGATCGTCGGCGGCTCGATGGCCGGGCTGCTGCGGTTCCAGAACGAGGACCTGCGCGACGCGCGCAACGCCGTCGGCCAGATGGCTGCGGCGCTCGGCGGTGCGCTCAACGCCCAGCAGCGGCTCGGGCTCGACCTGACGAGCGCCGCCGGCAGCCCTGGCGGTGACCTGTTCGCGATCGGCGCACCGCGCGTGCTGCCGGCGTCCGGCAACGCCGGCAGTGCCGTGCTGAGCGTGCAGACCGCCGATGCGAGCCAGCTCCGGGCGAGCGACTACGAACTGCGCTTCGACGGCAGCAACTACACCCTGACGCGGCTTGGCAGCACGGATGCGCCGCAGACGTTCACACCCGCAGCGCTGGCCGCCGGCGTTGCGGTCGACGGCATGACGGTCCGCCTCGACAGCGGTGCGGCGACGGCTGGCGACCGCTTCCTGCTGCAGCCGGTAGCGGCCGCCGCGGCGGGCCTGCAGCGCGTGCTCGACGATCCGCGCGGCCTCGCTGCCGCGTCGCCGGTGACGGCCACGCTCGGCGCCGCGAACAGCGGCACGCTGTCGATCCGCTCGCTCGAAGTCAAGGCACAGCTCACCGCGCCCGCCGATGCCGTCGTCAAGTTCAATGCGCCGCCGGGCGGCCCGACGACCTACCAGGTCAGCCTCGATGGCGGCGCCACGTTCGCGGCGGCGCAGCCGCTGGTGGCGGGCCAGCCGATTGCCGTGAGCGACGGCACGGGCCGGTGGGAACTCTCGATCGGCGGGACGCCCGCCGACGGCGACCTGATCGAGGTCGATCCGACGCCGTTCCCCGGCGCCAGCAACGGCAACGCGCTGGCCTTGGTGGCCTTGCGCGACGCGGCGCTGGTGGGTGGCGCGACGCTCACCGACGCCTGGAGCAACGCGCTGACCGAGGTCGGCGTGCGGGTGCAGGGCGCCGACGGCGCGGCGCAGTTGTCCGCGTCGGTGGCGAGCGACGCCGAAGCGCGCAACAGCGCGAAGGCTGGCGTCAACCTCGACGAAGAGGCGGCGCGGCTGATCCAGTACCAGCAGAGCTACCAGGCCGCGGCCAAGATGCTGCAGGTGGCGCAGGCGGTGTTCGACACGCTGCTGCAGGTCACCTCGCGCTGAGACGCGCCCCGCCCGACACCGAGGATTCGCCATGCGCCTGAGCACCGCCCACGCCTACGACGCGACCGTCGAGCGTCTCTCGCAGCGCCAGAGCGAGCTCGCCGACGCCCAGCTCCGGCTCAGCGCCGGCAAGCGGGTGATGCGCGCGAGCGACGACCCGATCAACGCCGCCCGCGCCGAACGCGCCCTGGCCGGCGTGACGCGGGCCGGCGCTGGACTGCGCTCGGTCGACGCCAGCCGCTCCGCGATGACCCAGGTCGAAGGCGCGCTCGGCGACGCCGGCGACCTGCTGCAACGCGTGCGCGAGGCGATCGTGGCCGGTGGCAACGCGACCTACGACGACAGCCAGCGCAAGGTGCTCGGCGACGAGATCCGCGGGCTGCGTGAGCAGTTGCTCGCAGTGGCCAACCGCGGCGACGGCGCCGGCGGCTACCTCTTCGGCGGGCAGGGATCGAGCGCACCGCCCTTCCTGGACGCCGCGGGCGGCGTGCAATTCGTCGGCACGCGTGGCGAGAGCAGTGCCGACCGCGCCGAAGGGCTGCCGATGACGATGGACGGCGCAGCCGCCTGGATGACGGCGCCCACCGGCAACGGCGTGTTCGAGACGCGCCGCCTGGCGAGCGCCGGCAGCGGCTGGATCGACACCGGCCGCGTGACCGATCCGGCCGCGATCACGGGCTCGACGTATCGCCTTCAGTTCGGCGTGACCGGCGGCGCCACGACCTACAGCGTGCTCAAGGACGGCGCGCCGACCGCACTGACCGACGTCGCGTTCGTCGCCGGCCAGGCGATCGTGGTCGACGGCATGGCCGTCACCGTCAACGGCGCCCCGGCGGCGGGCGACGCGTTCGAACTGGCACCGTCGACACCCACGCTGAGCGTGTTCGCCGCCCTCGACAAGGCGGCGGCCGACCTGGCGACGCCGCTGCTCGGCGCCAGCACGCGGACGCAGGCGACGGCAGACAACCTGCGCAACCTCGACTCGTTGTTGGCCCGGATGATGGGCGCGCGTTCCACCGCCGGCGAGACGCTCAACCGCATCGACAGCGCTGGCGGGCGCTACGACACGGCGGCGTTCAACGGCTCGGTCGAGCGTTCGGCGGCCGAGGACCTGGACATGGTCTCGGCGATCTCGGACTTCCAGAACCGGCAAGTCGGCTACGACGCCGCGCTCAAGACCTATGCATCGGTGCAGCGGCTCTCGCTGTTCGACTTCATCAAGACCTGAACATGTCAGACGCAGCGATTCTTGGCCAGGTGGCCCTGTGCTACTCGCCGTTCATCGACCGCAACCGCGCCGTCACCGCCACCCGGTTGACGGTGTTTCCGCTGTGGCCGGACGCGGCGCTCGACGCCGGGCAACTGCTCGCCGCGGTGGCGCAGGTGTGGCCGGCCGAAGGCGGCCGGGTCTCGCTCAACGTGCTCAGCGAGGGCCTGCTCGGCGATCTGCTGCGCGCTCCGGCGAGCCCGAACCTGATGCTCGAGGTGCCCTCGTTCATGGCCAGCGACCCGGCGCAGCGGGAGGCCCTGCTCGCGCTGCGCGCGAACGGCAACGTCCTGCTGCTCAAGGGCCGCCCGGCCGACGAATTGCCGCGCGACGTGCTGCCGTGCTTCAGCTATTCGATCGTCGATCTGTCCGAGGACCGCCGCCTGCAGGAGGGCGCGGCGGCGTCGCCGCATGCGGCGAGCCGCAGCATCGCCGTCGTGCAGTCGGGCATCCGCACGATGGCCGAGATGGAGGCGAGCTTCGGCCGCGGCGCGGCCGCCGTGCTCGGCTGGCCGATCAACGACGCGCTGGCCAGGGCGCAGCAATCCTCGCGGGCGGCCGGGCAGGCCGACATGCAGGTGATCGTCGAGCTGATCCACCGCGTCGACCGCGAGGAGTCGATCGACCGCCTCGAACAGACGCTGCGGCGCGACCCGACGCTCGCCTTCAAGCTGCTGCGCTACATCAACTCGCCCGCGTTCGGGCTGCGGGTCGAGATCGCGTCGTTCGCGCACGCGATCATGATGCTCGGCCATCGCAAGCTCAAGCGCTGGCTCGCGCTGCTGCTGGCCACCTCGACCAAAGATGCAAACCTGAAGCCGGTGATGTTCGCCGCCGTCCGGCGCGGCCTGCTGATGGAGGAGCTGGCACGTTCGGTCGGCGACGAGGAGATGCGCAACGAGATGTTCATCTGCGGCGTCTTCTCGCTGCTCGATCGGATGTTCCAGCAGCCCTTCGCCGAGTTGCTCAAGAGCATCCCGGTGCCTGAGCGCGTGGTCCAGGCGCTGGTCGGCAACACCGGCCCCTACCACCCGTACTTCGAGCTGGTGCGCGCGATCGAAGGCGATTCGCTGTTCGACGTCCGCGAGGCGGCCGAGAAGCTGCTGCTCGGCGTCGGCGAGATCAATCGCGCCCAGCTGCGGGCACTGTCCGCCGCGGCTCAGCTGGAGTGAGCGGGGGCCGCGACGGCGCTGGCGTTGCCGCTGCCCGTCGGCTGGCCGATCGCCTCCGGCCGGTCTGACGCCGGCCGTCCCCACCCGCGCCCTGCGTACACTGCGAGGTTGATCCCTGAACCAGGCCCCGTCCGACGCGCGATGAATCCGCTGCAATCCGTGTCTGCCGCGCCGCTGCTTCACCCCTTGCTCGATCTGCTGTCCGACGCCGTGCTGGTGCTGGACCGCGATGCCCGCATCTCGTTTGCCAACGCGGCGGCGCTGCGCCTGCTTGGCTGCGAGGCCGGGTGGCGGCTCGAAAGGCTGGAGCCGGCGCTCGGCGCGCCCGCGTTGCGCTGGGCGCGCGGCGTGCTGGCCGGCTGCGCCGGCGATGCGTCTTCGCTTCCGTTCACCCTGCCCGACGGCCGCGAGGCGGACCTCGCCCTGCAACGCCTCGACGCCCGGCTATGGGCGCTGCGCCTGCAATGCGAGGCGGCGCCGCGCCTTCCGGCGACCGCGCTCGACCGGGCGATGCTGCTGCCGGCGTCGGCCGAGCTGCTTCGACTGGTCTGGGACTCGCCGTTCCCGGCGCTGCTGCAGGGGCCGGACTTTCGCCTGCTCGACGCGAACGACGCATTCGTCGAGTTCTGCGGCTTCAGGCGCGACGAGCTGATCGGCGTCGATCCGATCGAACTCCAGCCGGAGGCGGACCGGGGCGAGCAGCGAGCGCTGCGCGCGCTGCTGCGGGAGGACTTCGACCGCCGCGATGTGCCGCCGCTGCTCGAGCGCCGCCTCATCGACGCCACCGGGCGCGAGCGCTGGTCGCGCGAGTCCCGCCGCGCCCTGCTCGACGACGACGGGCGCACGCTCTACCTCGTGACGCTGCAGGACTGCACCGCCGAGCATGTGGCGCGCGAACGCGCCGACCGTGCCGCGCGCGAACTCGACGACTGGTTCAACCTGAGTCCGGTCGGCATGGTGCTGTTCGACGAGACCGGGCTGCTGGTGCGCACCAATCGCGCCTTCGACGCGATCGTCGGCGCAGTGCCGGTGTTGCTGTCGGAGGCCTCGGCCAACATTCAGCAGCTGCTCGGGTTCAGCGAGGGCCGCCCACTGGCGCAGCTGCAGCCCGGCGCCAGCACGCTGGAGGGCCATGCCTGGCTGCCGCACCGCGAGGGCGCGCCGCGCCGCCTGCGCGCCGTCGTTCGCTGCTACGAGACCTCGGGCGGCCAACGCCGCTACATGGCGGTGGTGGAGGATCGCAGCATCGAAGAAGAGCGCGACCTGGCGCAGATGCAGATCGGCGCCTTGATGGATACCGCGGGCGTCGGACTGGCGACGTTCCAGGAGTCGACGGGCTGGCTTCGGCAGCGGCCTGGCGCCGGCGCAGCGGTGCCCGCCGGCGGGGCGAGCCTGCCGTCGGCAGCGCTGCAGGCGGTCGGGCGCGACATGGTTGTCGCGGCGTCGCTGCCCGAGTTCGAGAAGGTGCAGCACGCGCTGCGCCACACCCTGCGCACCGAGGCGCGCTACGCGATCCGTCACCCCGATCTCGGGCTGCGCTGGCTGCTGACGCGGGTCGAGCCGGCGACGCTCGCATCGGGCAAGCGCACCACCTCGGTCGTGACGCTCGACATCACCGAGCAGCACCACGCGCAGCAACGCAGCGAGCAACTGCTGCACGAGCTGACGACCATTCTCGAGAGCACCAGCGCCGGCATTGCCTACATGCGCGCCAACGTGCTGGTGCGCTGCAACCAGCGCTTCGAGAGCATGCTCGGCCTGGTGGCCGGTCGAGCTGCAGGCAGCAGCATTCGCGAGTTGTTTGCCCGCCGGGCCCAGGCGAACCGGATCGTGGAGCAGGCGCTCCTCGCACTGGCCGAAGGAGCGGTATTCGAGACCGAGTTCCAGGTCGACGAGGCCGAGGCCGGGCTGCCCGCCCGCGAGCCGACCGCGACGCCGCCGGGCGGCGCGCGCTGGCTCTCGCTGTCGGTGCACCGCACCGGCCCGGTGTCGGACACGATCGAGGCGATCGCCGTGCTGTCCGACATCACGCGCCTGAAGGCGCAGCAGCGCGAGCTCGAGCTGCTGGCGCGCGACCGCGAGCTCATGTTCAGCCTGTCCGAAGTCGGCATCGCGTTCGTCCGCGACGGCTTGATCCAGCGCGCCAACGAAGCCTTCGCGACGCTCACCGGCTACCCGGTGGAGGACGTTGCAGAGCTGAGCTTCGAGGTCCTGTTCGCCGACCGCGCCGAGTTCAACCGCCTGTGGGCGCGCGAGGACGAACAGCTTCGCCGGCGCGGGCGCTGGAGCGGCGAGCGCCACCTGCGCCGCCGCGACGGGCAACTGCTGTGGGTGCAGGTCAGCAAGCGGCTCGTCGTCGAGGGCGACCCGGCGGGCGGCATGATCGCCTCGTACGTGAACGTCGATGCGCGGCACCGCGCCGAGCAGGCGGTGGCGCTGCAGGCCGAGCGCACGCGGGCCATCCTCGACTCGGTGCTGGTGGGCATCGTCACCGTCGGCGCGCGCGGCATCGAGTGGATGAACCGCTCGGCAAGGCGCATGTTCGGCGGCGACCTGGCCGACTTCGTCAGCCAGCCGATCAGCACGGTCGCAACGCCCGAGCCCGAGCACCCGTTCCGCCAGACGCAGTACCTGAACGATCTGTTCGAAGGCCAGGCCGAGACCTTCGAATGCCGCGTCAAGGCCCGCGACGGGCGCGAGTTCTGGATCGTCGGCAACGTCGTCGCCACCGGCATGGAGCGCACCGGGCGCCAGCTCACCTACGCGCTGCTCGACATCGAGCGGCGCCGTCAGGCCGAGGCGCGCAGCGCGGAGTCGCAGGCATCGTTGCAACGCGTGATCGAGATGGCGCCGCTGGCGATTGCGCTGCGCGACGCGCGCACGTTGCGCGTGCTGCAGCTCAACCAGGCGGCGGCGGGCATCGTCGGCCGGCCGATCGCGGATCTGGTGGGCCGCACGCCAGAGGAGATGCACCTGCCGGCGACGGCCGCCGAGATGCGCGTCGACATGCAGGCCGCGCTCGCTGCCGGCACGCTGACCAAGCGCGAGTACAGCCTGGCGATGGGCGGCGAGCAGCGGCTGTGGGATGCGCGCTACCTGCCGCTGGGCCGGCCGGGCGAAGCCCCGGACCAGCTGCTGCTCGTCGCGACCGACGTGACCGAGCAGCGCGCGGCGCAGGAGGCGCGGCTGGAGGCCGCGATCGCGCAGCGCGAGATGCTGGTCAAGGAGGTCCACCACCGCATCAAGAACAACCTGCAGGGCGTGGCCGGGTTGTTGCAGCAGATCGCGGCGCGCAAGCCCGAGGTCGAAGCGGTGATCTCCGAGGTCGTCGGGCAGGTGCAGGCGATTGCCCAGGTCTACGGGCTGCAGGTCGGCGCCGCCGGGCCGCTGTTGCTGCGCAGCGTCGTCGAGGCCATCACCGGCTCGGTGCAGCGAACCTTCGGGCGTGCGATCGTGCTCAGGGTCGAGGACGATGACGCGCGACCGTGGGCGCTGCCCGAGGCCGAGTCGATCCCGATCGCGCTGACGATCAACGAACTGCTGACCAACGCCATCAAGCACAGCCGGAGCACGGATGCCGAGGTTCGATGCCTGCTGAGCTGCGGGGACGACGGCGTTCGCCTGGTGATCGACAACGCCGGGGCGCTCGGGCCCGAATTCAGGCTGGCGCACATTCCGGGTGGCGTCTCGGGGCTGGGCCTGGTGCGGGCATTGATGCCCCGGCGCAGTGCCACGCTGGCCATCGAGCAGCAGGGCGATCGCGTGCTCGCGACGGTGTCACTCGTGCCGCCGGGAATCAGGCGCCTGGACGCGGCGTGAGCGGACGCTCGGCGCCATCGTGTCGGTCCCGGGGCGGATCTCGAAGTCGAGCGCCGGGGCGCCGGCATCGGCCACAATCATCGCCTGGCATGGGGCTGCGCAATGCGCCCGACGGAAGCGAGTAGCAGCGTGACGGACAAAGGCAAGATTCTGGTGGTGGACGACGACCGGCTGGTGCTGGCCACGCTGACCCACGGCCTGCTGCAGGCGGGCTACGAGGTGATCGACACCGACAACGGCGACGACGCAATCCTGCTGGCGCGCGAGCACCACCCCGATCTGGCGCTGCTCGACATCCGCATGGAAGGCAAGAGCGGCTTCGATGTCGCCGCCTACCTGCGCGAGTTCCTGCACACGCCGTTCATGTTCCTGTCGGCCTTCTCCGACGATGACACGGTGGCCCAGGTCAAGGCGCTCGGTGCGGTGGACTACCTCGTCAAGCCGCTAGAAGTGCGCCAGATCCTGCCCGCCGTCGAGGCGGCGCTGGCGCGGCTGCGCAGCGGGCCGGCGTTGCCGGCCGCGAGCCCGGAGGCTCCGCCCGAGGCATTGACGCCCACCGTGGCGATGGCCGTTGGCGTGCTGATGCACCGCCATTCGCTCGCGCGCGGCGTGGCGCTCGAACGGCTGCAGCGCCTGGCCGGCGAAGACGGGCAAAGCACCGAGCACGCCGCCGTGCGGCTGCTCGACGCGGCGGAGTTGCTCGCGCGGCCAGGCCGGACCTGAACCGGGGATGCGAGCGACGCGCCAGGCTCAGCCCGCGCCGTTGCCTGCAGGCAGGGTGAAGTGAAAGCTGCTGCCGCGCTCAACGGCCGACTCGGCCCAGACCTCGCCGCCGTGGCGGCTGACGATGCGGCGCACCGACGCCAGGCCGACGCCGGTGCCCGGGAAGTCGTTCGCGCTGTGCAGACGCTGGAAGACGCCGAACAGGCGGTCGGCGAATCGCATGTCGAAGCCGGCGCCGTTGTCGCGCACGGTGTACATCGGCTGGCCGTCGTGCAGGCCGCGCTCGAGCCAGATCTGCGCATCGCGCCTCTTGGCGCTGTACTTCCAGGCGTTGCCGAGCAGGTTCTCGAGCACCATGCGCAACAGCGTGGGGTCGCCCTGGGTCTGCAGCCCGGCCTCGATGTGCACCGTCACGAGTCGCTCGGGCGACTGGCGGCGCAGGTCGTCGACCACATAGGTCGCGAGCTGGGACAGGTTGACCGGCTGGCGCGACAGCGGACGCGACGACAGCTGCGACAGCGCGAGCAGGGCGTCGATCATGCTGTTCATGCGCGCCGCGGCACCGAGCACGCGGTCGAGATGGTCGTTGCCGATGCGGTCGAGCTGGCGACCGTAGTCTTCCTTCAGGATCTTGGTGAAGCCCTCGACCACCCGGATCGGCGCCCGAAGGTCGTGCGAGACGGTATAGCTGAACGACTCGTGCTCGGCGCCGGAAGGGGCCGGCGAGGCCTCGGCACGCGCGGTCGGGACGAGGGTGATCACCCATCGGCAAGCGGCACCGACGGCCACGGAGTCTCCGTCGCGGCCGGCATCGATACGTCGCGCCCGAACGTCCCAGCCGGCGCCGACGGGGCGGTCGGCGCTGCCCTCGGTCGCCGCCAGGGCGTCTGCCACCGTCGCACGCAGGTCCCGTGGCAGGCGCGACTGCAGATCGGCAAGGGCCAGGCCGGCGAGCTGCGCCGGCTTCAGGCCCAGCCACAGCGCCGCGGCGGCATTGCCCCGCTCTACGCTCAAGGGCGCGCCGGGGCTGCCGGCCAGCACGAACACCGGCACCGGCAAGGCCAGCAACAGGGCACCGAGCAGGCGCTGGTCGCTGTCGCGCGCTGCGTCGTCGTCCAGCACGCGGGCGGTGCCGAGGTAGCCGGCCGGCCGGCCCTGCGCGTCCGTCAACGCGGCGCCGCGCAATTCGACCCGCTGCCGCTCGCCGCCTTCGCGGCGACGCCACACCTTCAGGCCGTCGAGCCGGGAGCCGCTCTCGAGCCGGGCGCGCAGCGCGGCGGCGGCCACTGGTTCGGCGCCGAAGTGTTCCCACACCGGCTGGCCGAGCGCGCCGACGGCGGACCACTCGCTGTCGGCGGCATCGGCGGGGGGGCGCCACTGCGTCAGACGATGCGCGCTGTCGCAGCGCCACTGCCAGGCGTCGAGCAACTCGCCCAAGGCGTGTATCTCGTGACGGGCGCTGTGCAGCTCTTCGGCAAGATCGCGCTGTCGCCACAGCATCCATCCGACCGCCGCCGCAGCGCAGGCAACGCCCAGGGCCAGCAGCCAGGGCAGCGCGGCCGGCGCCGGGGCCGCGCCGCCGCGAAGCAGCGCCATCGAGGCGAGCGACAGCGCGGCTGCCGTTGCCAGCGCGCCGGCTATGAGCGCTGCACCCCGGGCCCGCGACGATGAACGATCGTGCATGTCGGCGGGATCCGGGAGGGGGCTGGGCATGGCGGCCATTGTAAGGACGCCCTCGGCAGCGAAAGGCGCCGGCCGGACCGGTGCGGCCATGCCGTTCGGGCTTCAGTTTCGGCCCGGCGAGCCGATGACTCCAGCAGGCGGATTCAGGGCGCGCGCGTGTCCCGGAAGCGGCGTGTCGATTCGACGACAAGATCCCCCGGCTCGGTCGGCTCGCGCAGCGGCTGGACCCAGGTCAGGCGTCGGCACGGCCTCATCGGCGCGCGCGGCGCGCAGGGGCGATCGGCGTCGATGCCACACGGTCTGCTCGTCGTGGAACACAATGCGGGCAACCAAAATGCGCAAGCACATTGAACCGATGCTGCAGCGGCTCGCGCCTGCGTTCCGGCGCGAGCCCGGTTCGGCGCTGGTCGCGCGGACCTACCGTGCGCCCGGCCGTCCGAGCACCTGCAGGCCGAGCAACTTCCAGATGTGCCGTCGAGCCTCATGCTGATTCGCCACTTGTTCACGCGCTCCCGACCGCAGGCCCCGATGGCGGACGCTGCCGGCAGCCACACCGGTGCGCTGGCCGCACCTGCGACCGCGACGCTCGACCCGCAGGCCTTGCAGCGCCTGCGCGAACTCGATCCGACCGGTGCGAGCCAGCTGATCGAGCGGGTGGGCAAGGCCTTCAACACCTCGGTCGCGCGCCTCGTTCCGCAACTCCGCGCGGCGCAGGCGGCGGCCGACGCCGCCGGCATCCGGCATGTGGCTCACACCTTAAAATCGTCGTCTGCAAGCATCGGCGCGGTCAAGTTGTCGCGCCTGTGCGCCGAAATGGAAGCGATGGCCAGGCAGGGCGAGACCGAAGGCATGCATGAACAGATCAGCGCGCTGTGCATCGAGATCGACGCGGTGCTCGACGCGCTGAAGTACACGCTCGACTGCCTCCCATGACGTCCACCGCAAGCTCTCTCGACGCGAACCCGCAGGCCTTGCCGAAGGTGCTGCTCGTCGACGATGACGAGGTCAATCTGCTGCTGACCTCGCACGCGCTGCGCGAGCGCGGCTTCGACGTGACCGAGGCCGAAAGCGGGGAGCGTGCGCTCGAGCTGCTGCAGGCGTGGTCGCCCGACGTGGTCGTGCTCGACGCCTTGATGCCCGGGCTGGACGGCTTCGAGACCTGCCGCAACCTGCGCGGCCGCAGCGGCTTCGAGGCATTGCCGGTGCTGATGCTCACCGGGCTCGACGACGACGCGTCGATCTCGCGAGCGTACGAGGCCGGGGCCACGGACTTCTTCGTCAAGTCCACCCAGTGGAGCCTGCTCGGCGGGCGCCTGCGGCACCTGCTGCGCTCGTCGCGAACGAGGATCGAGCTCGAGCGCAGCAAGACGAAGCTCGCGCGCGCACAGGACCTGGCTCGCATGGGCAGCTTCGACTGGTATCTGGGCCTTGACGGCCCGATGTTCTCGGTCGAGGGCATGCGCGTGCTCGGCCTCGATCCCGACACGCCGCTGAGCCTGCGCAAGGCGCTGCGCCTGGTTCCGGCCGACGCACGCAGCGACCTGATGGACCTGCTGCAAGACACGCTGCGCCACTCGTCGGCGCTGGCGGCCGACATGCCTGTGATCGTGCGCGACGGCAAGCAGCGCATCATCCACGTCGAGGCCGAGCCCGAGTTCAACGAGCAGGGCCTGATGGCGGGCTACACCGGCTTCGTACAGGACGTGACCGATCGCCGCCTGGCCGAGGACCGGATCCGCCACCTGGCGCACTTCGACACACTGACCGGGCTGCCCAACCGGACCCAGCTCAACCTGCGGACCGAGTGCGCGCTCGAGCACGCGCGCCGGATGGGTCATCAGGTTGGTGTGTTGCTGATCGACCTCGACCGCTTCAAGGTCATCAACGACACCCTCGGCCACGCCGCCGGCGACGAACTGCTGATGGAGGTGGCGCGCCGCCTGCGCTCGAGCGTGCGCCATTCGGACAAGGAGATCGAACTCTCGCTCGACTCGATGGGGTCGCGCTCGCACCGCCTGCTCGAGGCCGTGGGTCGCTACGGTGGCGACGAATTCGTCGCGCTGCTGCCCGAGGTGGCCGACGAGCGCGATGCCAGGCGGGTGGCGACGCGCATCCTCGAGCTGATGAAGGCTCCGATCTTCGTCGGCGGGCAGGAGTGTTTCGTCACCGCCAGCATCGGCGTCGCGCTGTTCCCGCGCGACGGCGCCTCCGTCGCCGACCTGATGCGCAGCTCGGACGTGGCGATGTACTCGGCCAAGTCGCGCGGCCCGAACACGCACTCGGTGTACAGCCCGATGCTGGCGGGCAAGGGACGCGAGAAGATCGAGCTCGAAAGCGCGCTGCACAAGGCCATCGAGCGCGACGAGCTCGTGCTGCACTACCAGCCCAAGGTCGATGCGCGCAGCGTGACGATGGTCGGCGTCGAGGCGCTGATGCGCTGGCGCCGCAATGGCGTGCTCGTGCCGCCCGGCGACTTCATTCCGCTGGCCGAGGAGACCGGGCTGATCGTGCCGCTCAGCGAATGGGCGCTGCGCGAGGCGGCGCGCCAGGCGCGCCTCTGGCAGGACAGCTTCGGCTTTGCCGAGTCGATCGCGGTCAACCTGCCGAACCGGCTCTTCGAGCGCGCCGACCTCGTCGAGTACATCCACCAGGTGGTCAGCCAGTACGGCGTTGCGCATCATGCGATCGAGCTCGAGATCACCGAGACCGGGCTGATGAAGGACGCCGGCAACGTCAACACGACGCTGCACCGGCTCAACGAGATGGGCGTGCAGATCTCGATCGACGATTTCGGCACCGGTTACTCGTCGCTCGCCTACCTGACCAACATGCCGATCAGCGAGCTCAAGATCGACCGCTCGTTCGTGCGCGAGCTGGGGCTGGCGCCGAAGAGCTCCGACATCGTGACCGCCATCATCGCGCTCGCCCGCTCGCTCGGCCTGCGCGTGGTCGCCGAGGGCGTGGAGACACTGCGCCAGATGGAGGTGCTGCACCGCCTGGGATGCCGCCTGATGCAGGGCTTCCTGTTCAGCCGGCCGCTGCCGCCCGAAGAGATCGAGGCGTGGCGCGAGCAGACCATCCTGACGCGAAAGGCGTCATGGATCGTGGGCGCCGCCGAAGACAGCCCGGACGACCTGCCGCGCGGCAAGCACTTGCGCGATGCGAGCGTCCGGCCCCGCAACTGAACGACGCCAGCACGGCGCACGCACGACAGACTGCATGGACATCAAGACGAACACAGCGCCTGCCGCGGCCCCGGCCGAACTGGCCAAGGCCGCACTGCGCCGGCTCGTCGCCGGTCGGCTCGAGCCGACACCCGATAACTACGCCCGCGCCTACCGCGCCGAAGCCGGTGGCGCGGCCCTCGCGATCCTGCCCGAACGCTTGCACCCCTTGCTGGACCGGCTCGTTGCCGCGGCGGCGCCCGAAGCGGAATTGACCGACCGGCAGGCGTTGATGCAGGCCGTGCTGGAGGGGCGCTGGGAGCATGCCGAGCGCGCGCTCGCCGGCCTGGCCGGCGGCCCGGCGCAGGCCACGGCGCTGGCGAGCCTGATCGAGCGCATCGTTCGCGGGGTCGAGCGCGGAGATCGCCAATGGACCAGCGCGCGCAGAAAGGAAAGCCTGCACCGTGTGCTGACAGGCAGCCGCGTCGATGCCAGGATGCTCCAGCGGCGCCTGTCACAACTCGTCGGCAGCTGGGACAGCGACAGCGTCGACAGCGCGACCGCACCACTGGATGCGGACGCGATCGCACCCGCGCCGCCGGTCGCGGAGTCGGCGGCCCCGGCCGAGACGGCCCAGGGCGCGACGGCCCCACCGGCCGTGGCACCGGCGCAAGCCTGGTTGCCCGTCGTGAACGGCCTCGCGGCGAGTGTGCAAGCGGCGTTGCCTGCGAGCGAGCCGAGCGGCCTTCGCGCCGAGCTGGCGGCCCTGGTGCAGGCGATCGCGGCCGACAGTGCGACGCCGGAACACGCCGACGAACTGGCGCGCCTTTGCGAGCGCGCCGATCGGGTGCTGCAGCACCGGCACCACCTGGTCGATCAGCTCGGAGGCCTGTGCGTGGAGCTGACCGCCAGCCTGGGCGACATGGCCGAGGACGACAGCTGGGCCAAGGGCCAGCTCGACGCCATGCGCCTGACACTCGAAAGCGGCATCACGGCCCGCGGCGTGCGCTCGGCCGGCGAGTTGCTGCGCCACACGCGCGAGCACCAGGGAAAGCTGCGCGACGAGCGCGGCCACGCGCGCGATGCCTTGAAGTCGCTCATCAACCAGATGCTGCAGGAGGTTGGCGAACTCGGGTCGAGGACCGGCCGCTTCCACGACAACGTCGGCCGCTACGCCGAGGTGATCGATCGCGCTGAATCGCTCGAGAGCCTCACCGGCGTGGTCGGCGAGATGCTCGAAGAGACTCGCAGCGTCCAGGAGATCGTCGGCCAGACCCAGGAGCGCCTGCATTCGGAGCATGCGCGAGCGACCGAGCTTTCCGATCGCGTCGTCGCGCTGGAGTCGGAGCTGCGCCGCCTGTCCGACGAGGTTTCGACCGACCAGCTGACCCAGATCGCCAACCGGCGCGGGTTGATTCAGGCGTTCGAGATCGCGCGGGCGCGCTTCGAGCGTGACGGCCAGCCGCTGTCGATTGGCCTGCTCGATGTCGACAATTTCAAGCGCCTCAACGACGAACTCGGCCACAGCGCCGGCGACGTGGCCTTGAGGTCGCTGGCCGACGTGGTCAGCAAGTCGCTGCGGCCGGCCGACCTGGTGGCGCGATTCGGCGGTGAGGAGTTTGTCGTGCTGCTGCCCGAGACTGCGGCGCAGGACGGCCAGCAGATCCTGACGCGGCTGCAGCGATCACTATCGGTCGGCCTGTTCATGCACGAGCGCAAGACCGTGTTCGTGACCTTCTCGGCCGGCGTGACGGCCTACCGGGCCGGCGAGACCATCGAGCGGGCACTGGAGCGCGCCGACGAGGCACTCTACGAAGCCAAGCGCACCGGCAAGAACCGGACCTGCATCGGGTAGTCAGCCGGCTCGGGCCAGGCAATCGCCGGCCCGCAGCACGACCAAGGCGGCGAGGGGAAGAAACCCTGCGCCGCGTTGGCTTCGAGCCGGCCCTGGCTGACGGCGCTGCGAGTCACTTCTTCTTCGGCGGGCCCTTGTCCTGCCCGACCACCGACTCTTCGCCGGTAGGAATGGTGCCGGCCTTGACCGCGGGCTTTGTTTCTTCCTTGACGGCCGTGCGGCTGACGTCGCTCTTGGGCTTCTTCTTCGTCGCCTGGCCGCGCTCGAGTTCCTCGCCGGCCACGACCTTGGGCGCCTTGTTGGCGGCCTTGGTTTCATCCTTGACGGCGGCGCGAGCCCCGGCGTCCTTGGGCTTCTTGGGCAACTTTTGGCCGCGCTCGAGCTCCTCGCCGGGCACGACCTTGGGCGCCTTGTTGGCGGCTGCCGTTTCGGACTTGACCTGGGCGCGGGAGGGCGCCGAGGCGGCAGTCTGTGCCGACGCACTGGCGGCGAAGGCCGATGCCAGGGCGAGCGTGAGAATGGTGGGAGCGAGTTTCATGCGCATCTCCAAGTGGAATGGATCGGGGTCAGTTCCGTGCCATCGATTCAGCACCAACAGCCCTGTGCACATTTTGTGCACGTGCTGACCGCGGCAACGAGTCGAACAGCGCTTGCTCAACGTACGGCGGGACCCATCGGTTTACACATCGCCATGTGCGCGGCACCCGGAAACGACAAAGGCGGCGAAGGGAACCCCCCGCGCCGCCTTCGATGCGAGCCGACCTTGCAGGCCAGCGCTACAAATTACTTCTTCTTCGGGGCCGAAGCGGAACCCTTGTCCTGACCGACGATCGACTCTTCGCCGGAAGGAATGGTGCCCGCCTTCACTGCCGGCTTGGTCTCGTCCTTGACGACGGCGCGGTTGGCTTCGGTCTTGGGCTTCTTCGGTGTGTCTTGCCCGACAACGGCCTGCTGACCTTCGGGGATGGTACCGGCCTTCACGGCTGCCTTGGTGTCATCCTTGACGACCGCGCGGTTGGCTTCGGTCTTGGGCTTCTTCGGCGTGGCCTGGCCGGTCGTCGACATTTCGCCCGTCGGGATCGTGCCGGCCTTGTTGGCGGCAGCCGCTTCGGCCTTGACCTCGGCGCGGGTGGGTGCCGAAGCGGGCGTCTGGGCCGAGGCGGTGACGGCGAAAGCCGAGAGCAGGGCGATGGTGAAGATGGAAGGAGCGAATTTCATGCGAATCTCCAAAAGGAAAGGGTACTTGTTAAGGGCCGGTGCCATCGACTCACTGCCGATCATTCATGGCGCTTTGGGCGCATGTACCGACCGCGGTGATGAGTAGCGCCGATTCAACGCTTGGCGTCACCAGTCCGTTTACAGGGGACGCGAGATTCTACATGGCGGGCTGCATTCGCAGGCAAACTGTTGTCGCCGAGCAACCATTGGTCGTCGGCGAGACCTCCGCCGGGCATGCGCCGGCGGTCGGTCCGACGAAGGACGTTCCGGCGCGGGATGCAGGAATCCATGCAGCCTGGCGGAGACGGTGAGATTCGAACTCACGGAGGAGTTGCCCCCTCGGCAGTTTTCAAGACTGCAGCCTTAAGCCACTCGGCCACGTCTCCCGCGCGTGCCGGCGGGATTCTAAACGGCGCCCTCAGCGCCCCGGCGTGCTGGCCTGCGCGCAGCGCACCTGCACCAGTTCGCGGCGGCCGCCGTCGATGCGCGCCGCGGTGAGCCTGCCGCCCCAGACGCAACCGGTGTCGAGCGCAAGCAGTTCGGGCGTATCGATCAGGCCGAGCGTGGACCAGTGGCCGAAGGCGATGGGCGTGCCCTGGCTCAGGCGGCCGGGCACGTCGAACCAGGCCATGAAGCCGGGCGGCGCGGCACTGGCGCCGTCCTTGGATTCGAATTCGAGGCGGCCCGCGGCGTCGCAGAAGCGGATGCGGGTCAGCGCATTGACGACGAAGCGCAGGCGCTCGTTGCCGGCCAGCCCCGGGTTCCAGCGCGTCGGCGTGTTGCCGTACATCGCGCGCAGGAACGCGGCGCACAGGTCGCTCTGCAGCACGGCCTCGACTTCTGCCGCCAGCGCCAGCGTGGTGTCACGGTCCCACTGCGGCACGACCCCGGCATGCACCAGCAACCAGCCCTCGTCGAATGCCGCCAGGGGCTGCCGGCGCAGCCAGTCGAGCAGCGCGGCGCGGTCGTGCGCGTCGAGGATGTCGGCCAGCGTGTCCTGGCGCTTCAGGCGCTGCGCACCTTCGGCGACGGCGAGCAGGTGCAGGTCATGGTTGCCGAGCAGGCAGCTCGCGGCGGCGCCGTAGCCCTTCAGGCGTCGCAGCGTGGCGAGCGACTGCGGCCCGCGATTGACCATGTCGCCCATCACCCACAGATGGTCGCGCGACGGCGAGAAGCCGGTTTCGGCCAGCAGGCGGTCGAGCGCGTCGCAGCAACCCTGCACATCGCCGATGAGAAGATTCATCGCGTCATTCTGCTACGCTCTGCCGCCTCGGCCTTTCAAGGGAAATGCGCAGCGGCCGCCGGCACGCAACGCGCAATGCATGGACGTTGCCCTTCTCGCCTTCTTGATCCTGCTCAACGGCCTGTTTGCCATGTCGGAGATGGCGCTCACGGCCAGCCGCAAGGCGCGCCTGACCGTGATGGTCGAGTCGGGCGATGCCAAGGCGCAGGCCGCGCTCGACCTGCACGAAAACCCGACCAAGTTCCTCTCCGTGGTGCAGATCGGCATCACGTCGATCGGGGTGTTGAACGGCATCGTCGGCGAGGCCGCGTTCTCCGAACCGCTGGCGGCCTGGCTGGCCCTCGCGCTGCACATCAGCGAGAAGGCTGCCGCGATCACCGCGACCGGCTTGGTGGTGATGATCATCACCATGCTGACCATCGTCTTCGGCGAGCTCGTGCCCAAGCGGATGGGGCAGATGTTCCCCGAAGCGGTGGCGCGCGCCGTGGCGCAGCCGATGGAGTGGCTGTCGTGGATCGCGCGGCCGCTGGTCAAGCTGCTGTCGTGGTCCACCAACGCCACGTTGCGCCTGCTGGGCATCCACGGCGGGCCGCGCCGCAGCGTGACCGAAGAGGAGATCGCCGCCAGCCTCGAGGAGGGCCTCGACGCCGGCGTCATCGAGGCACAGGAACACCAGATGGTGCGCAACGTGTTCCGCCTCGACGACCGGCCGGTCGGCTCGATGATGATCCCCCGCAACGAGATCGTCTGGCTCGACGTCGCGGCGCCGCAGGACGATGTGCTGCGCCTGATCGGCAAGGCCGAGCATTCGCGCTACCCGGTGTGCCGGGGCGGGCTGAGCGACGTGCTGGGCATCGTCTCGGCGCAAAGCCTGCTCCAGCAGTTGCTCCGCGGCGAGCCGCTGTCGCTGACGGAGCAGTTGCAGGCGGCGGTGTTCGTTCCCGAGACGCTGTCGGGCATGGAGTTGCTGGAGCACTTTCGCGCCACCAGCGTGCAACTGGTGTTCGTGGTCGACGAATACGGCGAAGTGCAGGGCGTGATCACCGTGCGTGACGTGCTCGAGGCGATCACCGGCGAATTCACGACCCCCACCGACGCGGACACCTGGGCGGTGCGGCGCGCCGATGGCAGCTGGCTCTTCGACGGCCTGATTCCGGTGCCCGAACTGAAGGACCGCCTGAACGTGAAGGAACTCCCCGAGGAGGACCGCGGCCGCTACAACACGCTCGCCGGCATGGTGATGCTGCTCCTCGGCCGCCTGCCGCAGACTGCCGACGCGGTCGAATGGGAGGGCTGGCGCTTCGAGGTCGTCGATCTCGACGGCAAGCGGGTCGACAAGGTGCTGGTCACCCCGCTGCCAGCCGATGCGGATGGCGGCAGCGCCCGATCGAGTTGAAAATGAGCAGACTTCCCCGGAGCCCCCGATGAGCAAAGCCTTTGCCTCCCAAGCCGACCTGATCGAGAAGAAGGTCAGCTTCGACAAGCTGTCCGACAACGCCTACGCCTACACCGCCGAAGGCGACCCGAACACCGGAATCATCGTCGGCGACGACGCGGTGATGGTGATCGATACCCAGGCCACGCCGGTGATGGCCGCCGACGTGATCCGCCGCATCCGCGAGGTGACCGACAAGCCGATCAAGTACGTCGTGCTGAGCCACTACCACGCGGTGCGCGTGCTCGGCGCCAGCGCCTACGGCGCGCAGCAGGTCATTGCCAGCCAGGACACCTACGACCTGATCGTCGAACGCGGCGAGGCCGACAAGGCAAGCGAGATCGGCCGCTTCCCGCGCCTGTTCAATGCGGTCGAGTCGATCCCGCCCGGCATGACCTGGCCGACGATCACCTTCACCGGCAAGATGACGCTGTGGCTGGGCAAGCTCGAGGTGCAACTGCTGCAACTCGGCCGTGGCCACACCAAGGGCGACACCGTGGCCTGGCTGCCGCAGCAGAAGATCCTCTTCAGCGGCGACCTGGTGGAGTTCGACGCCACCCCATACGCCGGCGACGCCTACTTCCAGGACTGGCCGCAGACGCTCGATCGGATTGCCGCGCTCCAGCCCGTGGCGCTGGTGCCCGGGCGTGGCGCTGCGCTCGCCACGCCGCAGATGGTGCAGGCCGGCCTGGCCGGCACCAAGAGCTTCGTCAGCGATCTCTTCG
The DNA here is from genome assembly GCA_963779155.1 of uncultured bacterium. GTDB lineage: Bacteria > Pseudomonadota > Gammaproteobacteria > Burkholderiales > Burkholderiaceae_C > CAIKUF01. The sequence continues at coordinate 484,097 of CAVZXE010000007.1, forward strand.
CCAGCGTCAAGGCCGGCGCCGCCTCGGGCAAGGATCTGCGCGCGATCTACAAGGAGACCCATGCGGCGCTCAAGCCCAGGTACGGCCAGTGGGTCATCTTCGACCACTGCATGCCGTTCGACGTGACACGCGCGTTCGACGAAGCGACGCAATACCCCGATCCGCGCGTCTGGACTGCCGAGCGCGACCGGCAGATGTGGCAGTCGCTCGAAGGCTGAGCCAGCGGGCCTTCGGATCGCCCCGTGCTCAAGACCTATACCTATCCCGAGTTCGCCTACCGCAGGCCGGCCGACTTCGGCGCCGCGAGTCCGGCGCGCCACCCCGTCGTGATCGTCGGCGGCGGCCCGGTCGGCCTTGCCGCGGCGATCGACTGCGCGCAGCTCGGCCTGCCGGTCGTGCTGCTCGACGACGACCACACCGTCAGCGTCGGCTCGCGCGGCCTGTGCTACGCCAAGCGCGCCCTGGAGATCCTCGACCGCCTGGGCTGCGGCGACGCCGTGGTGGACAAGGGTGTGACCTGGAACGTGGGCCGGACCTTCCACCGCGACGCCGAGGTCTTCCGCTTCGACCTGCTGCCCGAGGCCGACCACCATCGGCCCGGCATGGTGAACCTGCAGCAGTATTACCTCGAGGAGTTCCTCGTCAGACGCGCTGGCGAACTGCCGGGGATCGATCTGCGCTGGTGGAACAAGGTGATCGATGTCGAGCCGCAGGGCGACGGCGTGCGCGTCGAGGTCGAGACGCCCGAGGGCCGCTACGCGCTGCACGCCGACTGGCTGATCGTCGCCGACGGTGCACGCAGCACGGTGCGCCGCCGGCTCGGACTCGACGTCGTGGGCAAGGTCTTCCAGGACCGCTTCCTGATCGCCGACGTCGTGATGACGGCCGAGATGTTTCCCGAGGGCGCGGCCGAACGCTGGTTCTGGTTCGACCCGCCGTTCCATCCCGGGCAGAGCGTGCTGCTGCACCGCGAGGCCGACAACGTCTGGCGGATCGATTTCCAGCTCGGCTGGGAGGCCGACGCCGAAGCCGAGAAGCAGCCCGAGCGCGTGATCCCGCGCATCCGGGCGATGCTCGGCGACGCTCACCCGTTCGAGCTCGAATGGGTCAGCGTCTATACGTTCCAGTGCCGGCGCATGGAGCGCTTTCGCCATGGCCGGTTGCTGTTCGCCGGCGACGTGGCGCACCAGGTGTCGCCGTTCGGGGCGCGCGGCGCGAATTCGGGCATCCAGGACAGCGACAACCTGTGCTGGAAGCTCAAGCTCGTCGTCGATGGCCTTGCGCCCGAGGCGCTGCTCGACAGCTACAGCGACGAGCGCGTCGCAGCGGCCGACGAGAACCTGCTCAACTCGACCCGCTCGACCGACTTCATCACGCCGAAGAGCCAGGTCTCGAAGGACTTCCGCAACGCCGTGCTGACGCTCGCCGCCGATCATGCGTTCGCGCGCGCGCTGGTCAACTCGGGGCGCCTGTCGGTGCCGGCGCACCTGACGGCCTCGGCGCTCAATACGCCCGACGGCGAGGTCTTCGCCGGCCTGATGGCGCCGGGCGCGCCGATGGACGATGCGCCAGTGCAGTTCGCGGGCGCCGACGGCTGGCTGCTGCAGCACACCGGCAACCGCTTCGTGCTGATGTGGTTCGCCGACGACGCGGCGCAGGTGACATCAGCGCAACGCGAGGCCATCGCCGTCTTGGCGAGAGACCGCATCCGCGTTGATGCCCTGATCGTGGCCCGGCGCGCGACCGAGGCACCCGCAGGCGCGACCGTGGTGATCGACCTCAAGGGCCTTGCCACGCAGCGCTTCGACGCCCGGCCCGGCACCGCCTACCTGCTGCGGCCCGACCAGCACGTCGCCGCACGTTGGCGCCAGCTCGACACCGCGGCCGTTCGCGCCGCGGTCGCACGGGCAACTGGCAACGCCTGAGGAGCTGCCCGATGCACCACCTGAACACCGAGCCCAATTTCGGCGAGAGCCGCAGCAGCGAAGCGCCGCTGCAAGCGCTCAGCGCAGGCGGCCCGGACACGCGCGGACCGGGCGCCACGGCGCAGGCGCCTTGGTCTGGCGTGACCGGCGCGCGGCCGCTGCACGCGTACACCCCGGGCGACACGTTCTACGAGATGCTGATCGAATCGCATCGCGACCTGAGCGACGAACAGAGCCGCCTCGTCAACGCGCGCCTCGTGCTGCTGCTGGCCAACCATATCGGCGACTTGCGCATCCTTCGGGAGGCGCTGGCTGCGGCGCGTGCCGGGGTCGCCACCGAACCCGGAGCCACGCCATGAAACAGGCGATCAGATTCCCCAAGACCGAGGGCGTCTTCAACCGGCAGGCCCATTGCGACATCCCGGCGGGCCTTTTCGAGCACGAGCATGGCCGCGAGGGATTCTTCGGCGCCGCGAGCCACACACTGCACAAGCACAAGCCGACCGACTGGAGCGCGTGGGACGGCCCGCTGCGCCCGCATTGCCTGGACCTGAACAAGCTGGCGGCCAGCGCCGCCTGCCCGCTCGCGGCACACCCGCTGCTGGGCAACGCCAACACGCAGGTGCGCTGGTGGCGTGCGCCGGCGGGCGCGATGCAGCACCTGGTGCGCAACGGCGACGGCGACGACCTGCTGTTCATCCACGCTGGTGCGGGCGAGCTGTTCTGCGACTACGGCCACATGGGCTTTCGCGATGGCGACTACCTCCTGCTGCCGCGCGGCACCGCGTGGCGCATCGAGGCGGCGCAGCCGGTGGACATGCTGCTGATCGAGGCGACCGACGACGCCTTCGAGTTGCCGGATCGCGGCATCGTCGGGCGCCACGCGCTGTTCGACGCAGCCGTGCTCGAGACGCCGAAGATCGACGACGCCTTCAAGGCCCAGTACAGCGAGCACGAAACGACGCTGCGCATCAAACGCCGCGGCGCGGTGAGCACGGTGACGTTTCCGTTCAACCCGCTCGACTGCGTGGGCTGGCATGGCGACTGCGTGCCGGTCAGGCTGAACTGGCGCGACGTCCGCGAGATGCTGTCCGACCGCTATCACCTGCCACCGACGGCGCACGCCACGTTTCTCTCCAAGACGGTGGTGATCTGCACGTTCGCGCCGCGCCCGCTGGAGAGCGACCCCGGCGCGCTGAAGGTACCGTTCTTCCACAGCAACGTCGAGTTCGACGAATTCCTTTTCTACCACCGCGGCAACTTCTTCAGCCGCGACAACATCACCGCCGGCATGTGCACGCTGCATCCGGCCGGCTTCGCCCACGGCCCGCACCCGAAGGCGTTCGCGCTGGCCGCGGCGAACAACGCCGGCGAGCGGCGCAGTACTGACGAAGTGGCGGTGATGATCGACACGCGCTTCGCGGTGGATTTGGCGCCGATGCCGCCCGGGGTCGAGAATCCCGACTACGTGAACAGCTGGAAGCCGAGGCAGGCATGAGCTCTGCACTCGCCTACCAGAGCGGTTTCGGCAACGAGCTTGCCAGCGAGGCGCTTGCCGGCAGCCTGCCGATCGGGCGCAACAGCCCGCAGCGGGTCGCCCATGGCCTCTATGCCGAACTGCTGAGCGGCAGTGCGTTCACGGCGCCGCGTGCCGCCAATCTGCGCACCTGGATGTACCGCCGCCGGCCGAGCGTGGTGGTCGGCGGCTATGCGCCGCTGACGCACGCCTGGCTCAAGACGGGTGCGAGGGACGGCATCGTTGCGCCGCCCGACCCGATGCGCTGGCACCCGGTGGAGATTCCCGAGGAGCCGCTCGACTTCATCGACGGCCTGCGCACGCTCGCCGTCAACGGCGACGCCGATGCGCAAAGCGGCATCGCGGCGCACCTGTACCTGGCCAACCGATCGATGCAGCGCGTGTTCGTCGATGCCGACGGCGAGATGCTGCTCGTGCCGCAGCAAGGCCTGCTGCGCATCACGACCGAGCTCGGCGTGCTCGAAGTCGCGCCGGGCCAGATCGCGCTGCTGCCGCGCGGCATGGCATTTCGCATCGCCGTCGAGGGGCCGTCGCGCGGCTACGTGTGCGAGAACTACGGCGCACCGTTCCGCCTGCCCGAACTCGGCCCGATCGGCTCCAACGGTCTGGCCAGCGCACGCGACTTCCAGGCACCGGTGGCTGCATTCGACGACGCGCCCGGCGGCGTCGAGATCGTCAAGAAGTTCGGCGGCCGCGTCTGGCGCGCGCAGGCCGCGGCGACGCCGTTCAACGTCGTCGCCTGGCACGGCAACCTGGCGCCGTTCAGGTACGACACGAGGCACTTCATGGCGATCGGCTCGATCAGCTTCGATCATCCCGATCCGTCGATCTTCACCGTGCTGACCTCGCCCTCGGACACGCCGGGCACCGCCAACTGCGACTTCGTGATCTTCCCGCCGCGCTGGATGGTGGCCGAGGACACGTTTCGCCCGCCGTGGTACCACCGCAACCTGATGAGCGAGTTCATGGGGCTGGTGCACGGCCAGTACGACGCCAAGCCCGAGGGCTTCCGGCCGGGCGGGGCCTCGCTGCACAACTGCATGGTGCCGCACGGCCCCGACGCCGAGGCCTTTGCCAGGGCCTCTGCCGCCGCGCTCGCACCGCACAAGCTCGAAGACACGCTCGCCTTCATGTTCGAGAGCCGCTGGCGCTTCGTGCCGACCGAGTTCGCGCTCAACGGCGGCGCGCTCGACCGCGGTTACGCCGACTGCTGGTCGGCGCTGGTCGACCAGCACCGTCCGTGACGATGGGCGACGCCACTCACGATCCCGCGTTGCGCAGCTGGGTCGCTTCGGCGAATGTCGAGCGACACCGACTTTCCGATCCAGAACCTGCCCTACGGGCGCTTTCGACGTGGCGGGAGCGGCGAGCCATGGCGCATCGGCGTGGCCATTGGCGACCAGGTGCTCGACCTGCAGGCTCGCACTCGCGCAGTGCCCCTGGGGATCCGCGGTCGTGCCCTTGCTGGAGCCGCTCGCCGACGGCGACCTGATCCCCTTGATGTCGGGCGGCGGCGAGGCCCGGCGGGACCTGCGCGCGGCGCTGTCGCAGGCACTCTCCGAAGGCAGTGTGCAGGGCCCGTTCCTCGAACTGTGCCTGTTGCCGCAGGCCGAGACCGAGATGGACCTGCCGTGCCGCATCGGCGACTACACCGACTTCTACACCGGCATCCACCACGCCACGGCCGTGGGCAGGCTGTTCCGGCCCGACCAGCCGCTGCTGCCGAACTACAAGTGGGTGCCCATCGGCTACCACGGGCGCGTTCGTCGATCCGCGTCGGCGGCTGCGACTTCGTGCGCCCGAAAGGCCAGTTCCGCGTCACGGCCGACGGGCCGCCGGTCTTCGGCCCCTCGCGGCGGCTCGACTACGAGCTCGAGATCGGCGCCTTCGTCGGCGAGGGCAACGCGCTGGGCAGGCCGGTGGGCATCGACGAGGCCGAGAGCCGGCTGTTCGGCTGTGCCTGCTCAACGACTGGTCGGCGCGCGACATCCAGCCCTGGGAATACCAGCCGCTCGGGCCCTTCCTGTCGAAGAACTTCTGCACCACGATCTCGCCATGGATCGTGACGATGGAGGCGCTCGAGCCCTATCGCTGCGCGTGGACACGCCCGCCAGAAGACCCGCAGCCGCTGCCCTACCTCGAATCGGCGGCCAACCGCGCTTTCGGTGCGATCGAGATCACGCTCGAAGTGTGGTTGCAGACCGCCGCCATGCGTGCGTCCGGCGCGGCGGCTGCAAGGCTTTCGCAGTCGAACTTCAGCGACGCCTACTGGACGCTCGCCCAGCTCGTGGCGCACCACACCAGCAATGGCTGCAACCTCGCGCCGGGCGACCTGCTCGGCAGCGGCACGCAGTCGGGCCCGCAGCCGGGGCAGGGGGGCTCGTTGCTCGAGCTGTCGCAGGGCGGCCGGCAGGCGCTGCGCTTGCCCAGCGGCGAGACGCGCACGTTCCTGCTCGACGGCGACCGCGTCATCCTGCGCGCGTGGTGCCAGCGCGAAGGCGCGGCAAGGATCGGTTTCGGCGACTGCGCCGCGACGGTGCTGAAAGCCGCCTGATCGGCGCGTGGCAGGTTCAACCCTGATGCGCCGCGGCAGGGCCGGCGCATACCATTGCGATGCCGCGCGTCATCGCCCCGAACCTCCGGAGACAATCCCATGAGCCCGATCCTCAGACACGGCCTTGCTGCCGCCGCCGCGCTGCTGGCGCTGTCCAGCGTCGCCCAGGAAGTGGTGACGCTGAAGGTGCACCACTTCTGGCCGCCAGGCGCGATGCCCCCGACACGCATCCTCGGCCCCTGGTGCGACAAGATCGCCGCCGAGTCGAACAACCGCATGAAGTGCCAGATCTTCCCAGCGATGCAACTCGGCGGCACGCCCGCGCAGCTGTTCGACCAGGCCAAGGACGGCGTGTCCGACATCTCGTTCACGCTGCCCGGCTACACCGCGGGGCGCTTCCCGATCATGGAGGTGTTCGAGCTCCCCTTCATCACCAGCACGGCGGAGGCCGGCTCGAAGGCCGCGTGGGACTTCTACGTCAAGTACGGCCAGAAGGAATTCGCCGGCGTCAAGCCGTTGATGTTCGCCGTGCACGACGACGGCTACATCCACACCCGCGACAAGCAGGTCAAGGTGATGGCCGACCTCAAGGGGCTGAAGATGCGCGCCCCGACCCGCATGTCCAACAAGTTGCTCGCGTCGCTCGGCGCATCGCCGGTGGCGATGCCGCTGCCTCAGGTGCCGGAGGCCGTCTCCAAAGGCGTGATCGACGGCTTCCTGCTGCCCTGGGAGGTGATCCCCTCGGTGAAACTGCAGGAGATGGTCAAGTACCACTCCGAGACGGATCCGGCGCGCCCGGCGCTCTACACGTCGGTATTCATCCTGGCGATGAACCAGGGGAAGTACGACTCGCTGCCGGCCGACCTGAAGGCCGTGATCGACAGGAACAGCGGCGCCACGCTGTCGTCGACGGCCGGCAGGATCTGGGACGAAAGCCGATCGCCGGGCGCAAGCCGGCGGTCGATCGTGGCAACACCTTCTACGTGATTCCCGGCGCCGAGCTGGACCACTGGGTCAAGGCGTCGGCCGGCGTGTACGAAGAGTGGACGGCCAACATCGACAAGGCCGGCATGAACGGCAAGC